>UBZP01000015.1 GCA_900469965.1 Hyphomicrobiales bacterium
GGAGACTTCCTTCTGTGATGGAAAGGCGCGGGTGACGACCGCGCCGAATTCTCGAGACCACGAACCGCAGCCGCCCGAGGCTGCGGTTCGATCCACCGCGGCGCGAGCCCCATCGCCTCCCGCCGTGCCGGCGTGGCTTGCCGGCGGCGTGTGACACACGGCCCGTGCGCTGCTGGCCTCGCTCCAGCCGGCATTCGACCGTGCGCCATGCGCCACCAGGCGCATCGGCCCCGCTGCCCGGCGCGTGCCGCAACGCCCCGGGTGTCGCCGGCGAGCGCACCCCTGTCCCGGTTTCCGCCGGTCGCTTTTGCCTCGCGGGGCGCGTCCTTGTGCGCCGCCGTCTTCCACGACGCGCGGGCCACACACGCTCTCTCTCTCTCTCTCTCTTTCTGTGATCCACCGTCACCGGCTTCCGGCCGGCAGGGCAATCCCGGCGGTCTGTTCCGGTTATGGGTCGCATCAAAAATGCCATTTGCAGTTACGTACTGGTTAGTACATTATTGCTGAAGCCGCCCGGAGAGGCCGGCGGGGCGCAGGCGGGCGCCCGCGCCAGGCCCGGATCCCGAGAGGGGGGCCGCGCGGCCAGTGGATGCGCCGGATCGGCATCGGACCGGAGCCAGAACGGGACCGGTTCGGGGCCAGATCCCCGGCATCGGCGAGCGGGGCACGGCGATCGATGGCCGTCATGCCTCCTGCGAACGGGACGGGCGGCTGCCGGAGGGCGCGGTCACGCGGGCTTCTGCGGGCCTGCCGTCGTGGCGAACGGCCGGGCGGGAGCCGGTCGCAGCGGCAGAGGCAGCCCGACCGGTCCGATGCGGCGACGCGGCTGAGGGAGAGAAGGAGGAGAACGCGGATGAAGACTTCGATCGCAACGGTCTCGATCAGCGGCGAATTGCCGGACAAGCTTGCGGCGATCGCGGCCGCCGGCTTCGACGGCGTCGAGATCTTCGAGAACGATTTCCTCGCCTTCGACGGCAGCCCCGCCGACGTCGGCAGGATGGTGCGCGATTTCGGCCTGGAGATCACGCTGTTCCAGCCGTTTCGCGACTTCGAGGGCATGCCGGAGCCGCATCGCAGCCGGACGTTCGACCGGGCGGAGCGCAAGTTCGACGTGATGCAGCAGCTCGGGACCGACCTGGTACTCGTCTGCTCCAACGTCTCGCCGATCTCGCTCGGCGGCATCGACCGGGCGGCGGCGGACTTCCACGAACTCGGCGAGCGCGCGAAGAAGCGGGGGCTGAAGGTCGGCTACGAGGCGCTGGCCTGGGGTCGGCACATCTGGGACCACCGCGACGCCTGGGAGATCGTGCGCCGGGCCGACCACGACAATATCGGGCTGATCCTCGACAGTTTCCACACGCTGTCGCGCAAGATCGACATCAACTCCATCCGCTCGATCCCCAAGGAGAAGATCTTCATCGTCCAGCTGGCGGATGCGCCGCTGATCGACATGGACCTGCTCTACTGGAGCCGCCATTTCCGCAACATGCCGGGCGAGGGGGACCTGCCGGTCACCGAATTCACGCGGGCGATCGCGGAGACGGGCTATGACGGATACTTCTCGCTGGAGATCTTCAACGACCAGTTCCGCGGCGGCGCGGCCAAGCCGATCGCGGCCGACGGCCATCGCTCGCTGATCTATCTCGGCGACCAGGTGCGCCGCCATCCGAATGCCGCCTCGCTGACCGTGACGCCGATGCCGGAGCGCGCCGAGGTCAAGGGGATCGGCTTCGTCGAATTCACCGCGGCCGAGGACGATGCAGGCGAACTGGTTGCGATCCTGAAGACGCTGGGATTTGAAAGGACCGGCCGTCATCGCTCGAAGAAGGTCGATCTCTACCGGCAGGGCGATATCCGCATCCTGGTCAACAGGGACGAGGGCGGCTTTGCCGGCGCCTCCTATGCTGTGCATGGAAGCTCGGCCTATGCGATCGCGCTCGTGGTCGATGATGCCGCCAAGGCGATGGAGCGTGCGCTTGCGCTCGATGCCGAGCCCTTCAGCCAGCCGGTCGCCGCCGGCGAAGTCGAGGTGCCGGCGATCCGCGGTGTCGGCGGCGGGCTCGTCTACCTGCTCGACGAGACGAGCGAGCTGGGGCGCATCTGGGAGATCGATTTCGAGCCCTGCGACGACGGCGAGACGATCGCGCCTGCCGGCCTGCGCTTCGTGGACCACATCGCCCAGACGGTCGGCTACGAGGAGATGCTGACCTGGGTGCTGTTCTACACCTCGATCTTCGCGGCGGAAAAGACGCCGGTGGTCGACATCATCGATCCGGCCGGCGTCGTGCGCAGCCAGGTCGTGCAGAACGCCGCAGGCTCGCTGCGCATCACCCTGAACGGGGCGGAAAACCGCCGCACGCTGGCGGGCCATTTCATCGCCGAGACCTTCGGTTCCGGCGTCCAGCACCTCGCCTTCCACACCGACGACATCTTCTCGACCGCCGCCGCCCTGCGCAAGAACGGCTTCCGGCCGCTGTCGATCTCGCCCAACTACTATGACGACGTCGAGGCCCGCTTCGGCCTCCAGCCGGAACTGACCGAACGTCTGCGGGCCGAGAACATCCTCTACGACCGCGACGAGCGCGGGGAATATTTCCAACTCTACAGCCCGACGTATGGCGAGGGCTTCTTCTTCGAGATCGTGGAGCGCCGCGACTACGGCGGCTACGGGGCGGCGAATGCGATCTTCCGCATTGCCGCGCTCAAGAAACACCTGCGCCCGGAAGGGGTGCCGAAACTGTAGGCACTCGCAGAGCGCGTCAAGCTCTTGCCGGGGTGAACAGGCCGCCGGCCGGGCGATCGTGACTGCCCGGTCGCTTCCGGGGCCTCCGGATGGCCGACACAGCGGCGCATCGTTTCACTTCATCGCGTCGCAGGCCTTCAGCATCTCGTCCTTCTTCGCGCTGTCCGTTTCCATCTCGGCCTTCTGCAGGCAGTCGGCCTTCGTCGCGGCCTCGGGCGTCGCTTCGGAAGGCGTGGTGTAGGCCTCCAGGATGTCGGATTTCATCATGTCTTCCGCCTGTACAGGCGCTGCTGCGAACACGGCTGCAAGAACGGCGCCGGCCGCAATACCGGAGATCAATCTGCGCATCTGACGTTCTCCTCGACTGACCGGATGCGCCCGCCGGCACCTTGCCGAAGGCACATCCCTTCGCCGCGTGCACCGTGTTGAGGCGTGTTCGCGACGGGCGTCTCGTTGAGAAGCCTACCACGCCTGGCGGAGAAATCACGCTTGTCGCGCCAGGCTCCTCCCGTCCTGCGTGCAATGCGCTCGAATTGTGAGCGGACGGACGTGAAATAGCCGTGGTCGGCGGCTCTGTTTCGCTGCCGGGGCCTTGCGCTTGCGGGGATGTTGCTTATCTGGAGGCCATTGCCGGCGCCGATGCGGAGCGCCGTGCCGTTGCGGGACGGCCAGGACCGGGCGCAGAGAACCGGGCGCAGAGAACCAAGGACGACGTGGAATGTGGAATTTCGGCCCCCTGGCAAAACTGAGGGCTTTCTTCTCGGGCGGCTCGCTGAAGATCGGAAAGCGCCCGAAGATGCCCTATCTGCCGCGCTTTCGCTATGGGAAGGGCACGATCACGATCGGTGACCGGATCTCGACCCGCAGCGGGGTCGTCATCAACGCGCAGAGCGGCGCCATCCAGATCGGCGACAATGTCTCGCTCAACGACTACACGGTGCTTCTCGGCCATGGCGGCATTCGCATCGGCAACGACGTCCGGATCGCCGCGCATGTGGTGATGGCCTCGTTCGAGCACGGCTATGACGACGTCGAGGTGCCGATCCGCCGGCAGGCCAACGTCAAGAAGCCGATCGTCGTCGAGGATGACGTGTGGATCGGCGCGGGGGCGAAGATCCTCGGCGGCGCGCACATCGCCAAGGGCTGCGTGATCGGGGCGAACAGCGTGGTCAAGGGACAGACGGTGCCCTACGGCGTCTATGTCGGCGCGCCGGCGCGGCTCGTGAAGATGCGGGGCGGGTCGGCATCGGCGAAGGCGGCTGCACCCGCCGACATCCAGGCCCGGCGGACCGGCTACGGCGGCGCCGTGCATTGACAGCCGGCGGGGCTGCGGATTTCATCCGCGGCGAATCGCAACGAGTGACAGGCAGTCCCCAGTGTCCCTTTCCGAAGCAAAGACGCGCCTCTACCGGCGCATCAAGTACAATCTGACCCGGCCGCGGCCGCCCGCCTCGGTCGTGCCGCTGGACGGGCCGGTGCTGGTCGTCGGCTCCGCACCGGTCTCGCACCTGCCTTCCGGCTTCGACGGCAGCTATCGGGTGATCACCATCAACGGCGCGCAGACGGTGACGCAGCGCTGGGGGATCGAGGCGCCCGACATCACCTTCATGATGTTCAACCAGATCCGCGGCACCAACACCAATGCGGTGGAGGTCCGGCGCGTGCTTTCCGGCCAGCGGACCGGCGCGCTCTACATGCTGCTCTGGCGCGACGGCATGACCTCGCTCGTCGAGGGGCTGAAGGCGTTCGACTATCGCTACGACCGGCTCGAGATCGTCGACCGCTACCAGCGCATGGCGCTGCTGGACCGGGTCTGCGGCTTCAAGAGCGACGAGCTCGACGCGGAAAGCAAGTGCTCCAACGGCATCAACGCGGCGCTATTCGCCCTCTATAACGGTGCGCCGGCGGTGATCCTGTCCGGCATCAATCCGCAATCGACCGGCCACGTCTACAACCAGGAAAACCTCGCCCGCTTCCATCGCGACATGGACCAGAAGGTGCTGCAGACGCTGCGCGACAAGGGCTTTCCGGTCTTCACCGCCGATCCCGGCGTGGCCGAGAGCAGCGGCCTGCCGTTGTGGACGGGCAAGGTCTGAGGCGGCTCAGCCGGCGGCGGCGCCGTCGCGAAGGCCGGCGCTTTCGTCCCCGCCCAGGCGGATGCGGTTCGCCGTGAGGAAATCGACCATGGCGCGATCCTCGACCTCGGCGCTCTCGATGTTGGAGAGCGTGATGCGCATCTTCTCCTCCAGCCGCTCGGCGGAGACGGCATAGTTGGAGCCGCGCGCCATCTTCGCCAGCATCTCCTCCTCGGACTTGCTGTAGTAGTGGTTCAGCTGCAGGAAGGCATTGGAATAGAATTGCCGCTGCTTGCGGCCGTCGCGGGTGGTGCGGTAGCCCGCATCGTTGACGGTCAGGTCGCCGTGGGCCCTCGTCCTGAACTGGTGGATCGTCACCTCCGTCACCTCGCAGGGGTCGACGATGCACTTGAAGTTGGTGGAGTGCTCCTGCTTGCCCAGCGGGTCGGCGCCGCGCCGGGTGTAGGCCAGCGTCACTGGGCCGGCCGGCTTCTTCCGGTGGCCGCTCGTTCCGAACATGTGCCAGGGCAGCGAGACGTTGGGGAAATCGCCGGTCGCCGCCAGCGCTTCCTCGATCGTCTTGCCGCTTTTCGGCAGCAGGAACTCGTCGGCGTCGATGAAGGCCATGCGGCGGAAGCGGCCGCCGAAATTGAGGATCGCATGGGCGAAGGCCAGCACCTGGCCGTCGATCAGCTGGTCGGTCTTGCTGGAGGCGACCTTGCCGGCCCAGGGCATCAGCGTCAGCTCGGCGGGATCGAGCACGTCGCGGATCACCGCGCAGGTCGCATCCGTCGAGCCGTTGTCGTAGACGATGAAATGCCGGACGCCGACGGCCCGGTGGAAGCGCAGCCATTCCTCGATATAGTCCGCCTCGTTGCGGACGCAGAGGGCGATCGCGATGCCGCTGCGGTCCGTGGCCGGCTGCGGCGGGGTGATCGACAGGGCCTTTATTCCGCTCTTCTTGTTGCCAAACCAGCGCATTTCAACTCCGGACACGTCTCAGCCGGATCAGTGCTGCCCGGCCGGCCGCACTATAGGGAGCATCGGTGATGCATTCCAGTGGCCCCGGACGTCCCCGCAAGGCTCCGGCAGGCGGGGGCTCTGCCGCATTGACATCGCTTCTGTCCTCATGCACACGATAGCCGAGGTCGCCGGCGCGCCCAATCGAGCGGCGTGGCGTCAAATCGAGATTTGCCAAAAGACAAGCTGAATCGCCCGCCCCGCGGGATGAAAAGCGGAAGGTATCGGTATGAGAGATGATGTTGCGCGTATATTTGTAGGTTTCGATTCCAAGGAAGTTGTCGCCTATCACGTCCTTTGCCAGAGCATTATTGAGCGCTCCTCCATCCCGGTGGTGTTTTCTCCAATCGTTCTAAACAACCTCGGCCCGATGTTCTATCGCGAGCGCAATCCGTTGCAGTCGACGGAGTTCTCGTTCTCCCGCTTCCTGGTGCCCTATCTGAGCAACTACGAGGGCTGGAGCATCTTCATGGACTGCGACATGCTGGCCCGCGCCGACATCGCCGAGTTGTGGGCGCTGCGTGACGACAAGTATGCGGCCATGTGCGTCAAGCACGACTACGTGCCGAAGATCGAGACGAAGTTCCTCGGCCAGACGCAGACCAAGTACGAGAAGAAGAACTGGTCGAGCATGATCATGTTCAACAACGCCAAGTGCACGGCGCTGAGCAAGGAATTCGTCAACACCGCCACCGGCCTGCAACTGCACCAGTTCAAGTGGCTGGACAGCGACGACCAGATCGGCGAGGTGCCGGTCGTCTGGAACTATCTCGTCAACGAGTACGACCGCCGCGAGGACGCCAAGCTCGTCCACTTCACCGATGGCGGCC
This sequence comes from Hyphomicrobiales bacterium, assembly GCA_900469965.1. Lineage (GTDB taxonomy): Bacteria > Pseudomonadota > Alphaproteobacteria > Rhizobiales > Rhizobiaceae > Mycoplana. Next base: position 6,669 of record UBZP01000015.1, read on the forward strand.
CGTATTTCGACGAGTACAAGGACGACGACTACGCCGACGAATGGTTCGCCATGCGCGAGCGCGTGCTGTCGGTGCAGCAGAAGGCCTGATCCCCTTGGCGCACGGCCCGGAAACGCCCGCCGAAGGCGGCCTGCCTGCGCGGGCGGCTGCGGCAGGCCTTGCGACGACCGACGACTGGCGGGCGCTGTTTGCCCGCTATTCCGAGATCGTCCTCGTCGCCAACTCGACGGCCTCGAACGTCGCCGAGCTTCGGGCGCACTATCCGGCGGATGCGCTGTTCGTCTTCTTCAACAAGGTCTTCAAGGTGCTCGACCAGCCCTTCGAGGGCCACGCCATCCTGATCACCCGCGGGCAGCCGCGGGGGGCGGGGATCGTCTATCGCGGCGAGGTGGACGAGGTGCTGTCCTTTTTCGACCGGGCGCATTTCCTCGGCATCATGAACATCCGGCTGGCGGACGACGAGAAGCCGAACACGTCCGCCGACTTCCACAATGCAGCGACGGGGCATCTCGACCTGCGCGGCCATTTCGACCCGCTCTACACCGAGGGCAAGGTGCCGACCAGCGGCTTCGCCATGGCGCTCTGGCTGAGCGAACTCCGGCTGCCGGGCAGGATCACGCTCGCCGGCTTCTCGGCACGGCGCAGCGAGAAGTGGCGGGTGGTCTCCGTCCACGACTGGAGCTACGAGCAGGTGTTCCTGCGGCTGTTTGCGCGCCTGGGCAAGATCGCGATCCATGGCGGCGCCGGCAGCAACCCCTACCAGAAGCTCTCCGAGCGTTTTCCCGAGATCCCGCCGGCGGAGATCGCGCTTGCCGCGGCCGAGGTCCTGTCGGAGCGGCTGTCCAATACCGACGCCGAGGTCGACAAGCTGATCTCGCTGACGAACATCATCCGCTCGGCCGACAATTTCCTGCGGCGGCTGAAGCCGTCGTTGCTGAAGCGGCGCCGGCAGAGCTGAGAGACGGCGCGCCGGGCCGGTGCGGTCGAGGCTTTGCCAGATATGCAGAGCGTGCCGCGCCCCTCATCCGCCTGCCGGCACCTTCTCCCCGCGGGCGGGGCGAAGGACGGTTGCCGCAGCGTTCCGGCTCCCTTTTGTCGCTTGCGGGGAGAGAGGGCAGGGTGAAGGGCGTTTTGCAGGCGGCGACCGTGCCGAGACGCGCCGTCCTGCTGCAAGCCTGCAGTTCAGCGAACCGGATGTTCCTTCTGTGGCAGGCCATTGCGGGCGAAAAGGACGGGTCGGGAGGAAATTCATGCCGCTGCAGAACCGGGTCACGCCCTTCGGCGACATCGTTGCGGTCAGCGCGCGCGGGCTCTTCACCGGCAACCGCGGCATCATCCACGATCCTGCCACCCGTAGCCTGACGAAGCGGCGGTGGACGACGCGGGCGTGGATCATCTGCCGCTGCGACTACAAGGGCATCCGGCGGCCGGTGATGGCGCAGCGCAGCTGGACGGAGCTGTTCTTCCTCGACGAGGCGACGGCGCTCGCCGCCGGGCACCGCCCATGCTTCCTCTGCCGGGGGGAGGAGGCGCGCGCGTTCCGGGAAAAGTGGAACGCCGGCAACGGGGGGGCGCTGCCGAAGGCGCAGGATATCGACTTGCGCCTGCACGCCGAGCGGCTGGAGCACGGCGGCAAGCGGCTGCATCCACTGAAAGGGCCGCTCGCCGCGCTGCCCGACGGCACCATGGTCGCATCCGGCGCGGCGGCCTATCTCGTCAGGGGCGGCCGGACCCTGCTCTGGCAGCCGGACGGCTACCGGCGCGCGGACCCGCCCGGACCGATGGACGGCCTGCTGACGCCGCCCTCGACGCTCGCCGCCCTTGCCGCCGGCTACCGGCCAGTGCTGCATCCGACGGCGTTCGACTGAGCCGGCGTTCGCTCAGCGGCCCAACTGCTCCGCCCATTGCTTCACCGTCGCAGCCATCGTGCGCAGGTGGTCGGCCGCGGAGAAGCCGGACAGTTTCTTGCGCGGCTTCAGGTCGTGATCGCCGTCTTCCAGCCAGAGCAGCCTGATCCGCCCGGACAGCGGATAGGTCTCGACCTCCGCGCGCGTGCCGAATTCGTCGCGGGTGCCCTGGCAGATCAAAGCGGGCGTCTGCAGGCCGGCGAGGTGGGCGGTGCGCAGGCTCTCCGGCTTGTCGGGCGGGTGGAAGGGATAGCCGAGGCAGAGCAGGCCCGCGACCGCGCCGGCTGCGTGCTGTTCGTCGGCGATCATGCTTGCGACGCGGCCGCCCATCGACTTTCCGCCGATGACGAGCGGCCCGCGCGCACCGAGGGCCCGCACGGCGTCGACATATTCGGGCTTCAGGGTCTCGGCGCGGGGCGGCGGCTTGCGCTGGCCGTCGCGCCTTGCCGCCATGTAGGCGAACTCGAAGCGCGCCACGCGAAAGCCTTCGGCGGCGAGCGCCTGGGCTGCGGCCGTCATCGAGGCGGAATCCATCGGCGCGCCGGCGCCGTGCGCCAGCAGGATCGTGATCGGCGCATCGGCGGGGCCGTCGAACAGGAAGCGGTCGGTCATCGCATCTACCCTCTTGCAAGCGAGCTGGACCATGCGGGCATTCGCCTTCGACGTAAAGGCTCGTCTGGGGCAGGGGATTTGGCGCCCTTGAAATCCGCAGGCCCCGTCCACATATCTCCGGTCTGCCTGAAAAACGGACGGGAATGGTGTTGGCGTTGGCCGAGCCGTTCCGTGTCCGACAGGACAAGGGCGCTCCCCGAAAGGGTCGAGCGCCCTTTTTGCATCTGGGGCGCAGGATGGGTCCGGCTGCGGCGGATGCGCACGGGCCGGGCGCGGGGCTTGCGCGGCTGCGCCTTATCGGCGAAAGCTTCGACAAGCCGACCGCCAGCCAGCCGTCAGACCGGAACCCGGGCAGAACAGCATCCGCCATGATCACAGCTTTCGTCCTGACGTCCTCGGTCATCCTTCTGACACCCGGGCCGACAAACACGGTGCTGGCCGCCGCCGGCGCCACGTTCGGACTGCCGCGGGCCCGCCTGCTGCCGCTCGCCGAGGCGGCCGGCTATGCGCTGGCGATCTCCTTCTTCGTGGCCTTCGCAGCGCTGGTGAAGGACTTCTGGTGGGCGCTGCCGGCGCTGAAGATCGTCGCTGCCTGCTGGCTGGCCTACGCGGCCGTGCGGCTCTGGGCGATGTCGCCGGACATGACGGGTGCGGCGCGCCGGGGCGCGGTCGCCCGCGTCTTCCTGACGACGCTCGTCAATCCGAAGGCGATGATCGTCGGCACGATGATGATCCCGCAAGGGAGCCCGGACGACACCGCGTTGCGGATTGCCGTCTTCATCCTGTTGTCGTCGATCGCCGGGCTCGGCTGGGTCGCGCTCGGCGCGGCACTCCCCGGCGGCGTGCGCCGCCGTTCCTACAAGGGGGCCGCCGTCGTGCTCGGCGGCTTTTCCCTCTATGCGCTGTCGAGCGCGCTGGCCTGAACAGCCACCCGAATACCCGGTCCCGACCGTCCATCGTTCAACCCGAGGCTTGATCTGCCCCGCGGATGGGTTCAACCTTTCGCCGTCGGGCGGGCGCCTGGAGGCGGGACGGGTGGTCTCGCCTGCGGGGAGGAAGGGCGGGGCCATGGACGAGCACATTCCACAGGCGGCCGAGGCAGGCGGCGATCCGGCCGCGCCGTCGCGCCAGGTCTGGATCGAGGGCGGCACCTTCACTATGGGCTCCGACGTCCACTATCCGGAGGAGGCGCCGGCGCATCCGGTGCGGGTCGACGGCTTCTGGATCGATGTGACGCCGGTGACGAACCGCCAGTTCATGGCCTTCGTGGAGGCCACCGGCTACGTCACCGTCGCCGAGCGGCGGGCGCGGGCGGAGGACTATCCCGGGGCCGATCCGCACATGCTTCGCCCCGGTTCGGTCATCTTCGATCCGCCGCGGCGGCTTTCCGGGCCCGACCCGTCGCAATGGTGGACGTACAAGTTCGGCGCCAATTGGCGAAGGCCCTATGGCGGGCAGAGCAACATCCGCGGCCGGTACGACCATCCGGTCGTGCAGGTCGCCTTCGAGGACGCCAAGGCCTATGCCGACTGGGCCGGACGCGACCTGCCGACCGAGGCGGAATGGGAATTCGCCGCCAAGGGCGGGCTGGAGGGGGCCGAGTTCGCCTGGGGCGACGAGCTGATCCCCGGCGGCCGCTTCATGGCGAATACCTGGCACGGGCAGTTTCCGACCGAGAACCTCAAGCCCGATGGCTATGAGCGCACCTCGCCGGTCGGATCGTTCCCGCCGAACGGCTACGGGCTGTTCGACATGATCGGCAATGTCTGGGAATGGACGAGCGACTACTGGTCCGCGCGCCATCCGGATCCGGCGGCCAGCCCATGCTGCGTGCCCGCCAATCCGCGCGGCGGCGGCGCCGAGGCCAGTCGCGATCCGCGCATGCCCGACATCCTGATCGCCCGCCGCGTCGTCAAGGGCGGATCGCACCTGTGCGCCCCCAACTATTGCCGCCGCTACCGGCCCGCCGCCCGGCATGCGCAGGAGGAGAACGCGGCGACGACCCATATCGGCTTCCGCTGCATCCGCCGGCAATGACCGCTGCCGCCTCGTGGCGGGCGACGTCGCCCTTGTGCCGTCGCCGCGGGCGGGCTAGTCAGGCGGTAGCAATGTCGATGCGAGGAGGAAACGATGACGGAAGACCTGAAGGGTGATATCGCCCGGCTCGAGCAGCAGGAGCAGATCCTGCGGTTCTCCCGTTTCGATCCGGACATGGCCTGGCGGCTCGGCGGCATCCTCCGCGAAATCGCGATCGACCGGCGCGCGCCCATCGCCATCGACATCTCGCTGCGGGACCGCATCCTCTTCCACACCGTTCTCGACGGGACCTCGACGGACAATGCCGAGTGGATCCGCCGCAAGCGCAACACGGTGCTGAGGCTCTGGAGTTCGTCCTATCTCGTCGGGCGCCGGCTGGCGCTCGCCCATCGCGGCCAGGAGGAGGCGCACAACCTGCCGCTGTCCGACTTCGCCACCCACGGCGGCGGCTTCCCGATCCTGGTGGACGGGCTCGGTTGCGTCGGTGCGGTCACCGTCTCCGGCGTGCCGCAGCGCATCGACCATGCGATCGTCGCGGACGGGCTCGCCCGGCTGCTCGGCGTGGAACTCGGGGATGCGCGGCTGCCGGAATGACCGGCAGGCGCCGCCGAGGGACGGATCAGCGCTCGTGCCAGGCCTGGCCGAGTACGCGCAGCCAGTTCCTGCGGCAGATCTTCCTGAGGCTGTCGGCATCGTAGCCGGCGGCTGAGAGCGCGGTGACGAGGTTCTGGTTGCCGGCCGCATCCGAAATCGTGGCGGGGATCATCGCGCCGTCGAAATCCGACCCCAGCGCCACGCAGTCGATGCCCATGCGCTCGACCATGTAGTCGATGTGGCGGACCATGTCGAAAAGCGGCGTACCAGCGCTCTCGCGGCCGTCGGGGCGCAGCATCGTGGTCGCATAGTTCAGTCCGACGACCCCGCGGCTCTCGCGGATCGCGTCCAGCTGCCGGTCGGTCAGGTTGCGGGCCACCGGCGTCAGGGCATGGACGTTCGAATGGGTGGCGACCAGCGGCTGGTCGGTGGTTTTGGCGACATCCCAGAACCCTTTTTCCGTGATGTGCGACAGGTCGATCATGATGCCGAGCCGGTTGCAGGCCCGCACCAGGTCGAAGCCGGCCTCGGTGAGGCCGGGGCCGGTGTCGGGCGACGAGGGGAAGGCGAAGGGGACGCCGTGGCCGAAGATGTTGTTGCGGCTCCAGACCGGCCCCAGCGAACGCAGGCCGGCGGCATGGAACACCTCGAGGGCGGCGAGGTCGCGGTCGATCGCCTCGCAGCCTTCCATGTGCAGGACGGCGGCGAAGATGCCCTCCTCGATGGCGTCGCGGATCTCCGCGGTCGAGCGGCACAGGCGCCAGGCGCCGGCGCGGTCGAGCTGGCAGGCGATGGCGGTCATGGCCAGGGCGATATCGAGCGACGACTGGCGTTCGAGCGGCGGCTCCATCGGGGTGATGTAGTGGCCGTTGTCGTCGGGACGGCGCAGCTCGAAATGGCCGGACGAGATATAGATGGCGCACATGCCGCCTGCGAGGCCGCCGGCGCGGGCGCGCGGGCCGTCGATGTGCCCCTGGTCGGTGCCGTCCCGGAACTCCGCGACCGGATCGCCGCCGCCCTGCTTGTTGACCAGCAGCCGCAGCAGCACATCGTTGTGTCCGTCGAAGATCAGTTCCATGCGGGGTTCCTGTCTGCCCCGCCTGGATGCCGCCCTCGGCGAAGCGAATGCAAGTCTTTGAGGTGGCGGCTGCGGCAGCGGTCCCGGAGGCATCTACTGCCAGCGTGCAACCTAAAGCCGGATAGAGTGGGCTGCAAGGGAAGGACGATGAAGCGATTTATATCAGATTAACAGATAGTTCTAAAATACGATCCGGCCGGGCTGCAGGACCGGCCTGGGACGGTCCGGCAGGGGATGCACCTCATGCGGGAGCGGACCGCAGTCATTGAGGCGCCTGCCGGACCTGTTTTCGGCCGCATGCGTCGAAGCTGCTGCGTCAAGCGGCTATGCCCGATAGGCCTGCACCCCGCCGATGAAGGTCGCGCTGACTGCGAGCGTGTCGTCGAGGACGACGAAATCGGCGTCGTGGCCGTGCGTCAGGCGGCCCTTGCGGCCGGTCATGCCGATGGCTTCGGCCGGGTAGAGCGAGGCCATGCGCAGCGCCTCCTCGAGCTCGAGGCCGGCCTGATCGTGCATGAAGCGGACGCAGGCGATCATGTCGATGTCGGCGCCGGCGAGCGTGCCGTCGGCGAGCGTCAGCCGGCCGTCCTTGCGGAAGATCTCCCGTCCGTTCAGGGTGAAGCCGGTCATGTCGGTGCCGATCGTCGACATGGCGTCGGTGACGAGGAAGATGCGGCCCGGGCCCTTCTTGGCGCGCAGGGCGACGCCGATCGAGACGGGATCGACATGGAAGCCGTCGGCGATCAGGCCGGCATTGAGATGGCCGAGGTCGAGGGCGCCGCCGACCATGCCCGGCTCGCGGTGGCCGAGCGGGCTCATGGCGTTGAAGAGATGGGTCATCATGCTGGCGCCGGCTGCGACCGCAGCGGCAACCGTCGCATAGCCGCTGTCGGAGTGGCCGAGGCTGACGGTGACGCCGGCGCCGGCAAGGGCTGCGATCTGCTCGTTGGACACGCTCTCCGGCGCTACCGTCGTGAGCAGCGCGTCGAGCTTTCCGCGCGCTTCGACGATGCGCTGGAGGTCGTCCGCCTGCATCGGCCGGATCAGCTTCGGGTCGTGGGCGCCCTTGCGAGCGATCGACAGGTGCGGCCCTTCGAGGTGGAGGCCGAGGAAGCCCGGCACGTTCGCAGCTTTCGCCGCGATGCCGGCGGCGATCGTGCGGGCGGTGACCTCGGGCGTGTCGGTGATCAGCGTCGGCAGCAGCGCGGTCGTGCCGAAGCGGGCGTGGGCGGCGCAGATGGTGCGGATGCCGTCGACGTCCGGCTGCTCGTTCAGGAGCACGCCGCCGCCGCCGTTGACCTGCAGGTCGACGAAGCCGGGGACGATGCGGGCGCCGTCGAGCGGGGCACGGACGGCGCCGGCCGGAATGTCCCGGTCGGCGACGATCGCTGCGATCCGACCGGCCTCGACCAGCAGCGCTGCCCCCTGGTGCCAGAGGTCGCCGTCGAAGATCCGGGCGCCGGTGAATGCGGTGAGCGCGCTCATCTCGTCTCCGTCACTTTCTTGAGGTTGACGGGCTTGTCGGGGTCCAGGCCGCGGGCGCGCGACCAGGCCTCGACGAAGCCGTAGAAGGGCACGATCAGCGCCAGCGCATCGGTGATCGGATGGCCGGTCGCGACGAAGGGCAGGGTCTTTGCCGCCCTGGCGCCTTCGGAGGTGACGCAGGCATAGGCGCCTTTCTCCGCCAGTCCGTCGGCCATGCCGGTGACGGACTGCTCGGCGGCGTCGCGGGCGGCGAGCGCGATCACCGGGAAGGAGGGGCCGACGAGGGCGACGGGGCCGTGCAGCACCTCGGCGGAGGAATAGGCCTCCGCATGCAGGCCGGAGGTCTCCTTGAACTTCAGCGCCGCTTCGCTGGCGATCGCAAGGCCTGGGCCGCGGCCGAGCACATAGAGGGACTGCGCGGCCGCAAGGTCATCGATCAGGCCGCTCCAGTCGAGCGCGATCGCCTTTGCGAACTGGTCGGGCAGGGCGGCGACCGCCTTGCCGAGCGCTGCGTCGCCGGTCCATTCGGCGAGGATGGCGAGGCCCGCCACGATCGAGTTGACGTAGGACTTGGTGGCGGCGACGCTGATCTCGGGGCCGGCGCAGATGTCGAGCGGATGGCTGCAGGCGTCCGCCAGCGGCGAGGGGATGGTGTTGGTCAGCGCCATCGAGATCGCGCCGGCGTCGGTCGCAGCCTTGGCCATGGCGACGATATCGGGGCTCTTGCCGGACTGCGAAATGGCGATTGCCGCCGCACCGTCGAGCTTCAGCCTGGCGCCGTAGATCGAGGCGAGCGAGGGGCCGAGCGAGGCGACGGGCCGGCCGGCGGTCAGTTCGATCGCATATTTGAGGAAGAGGGCGGCATGGTCGGAGGAGCCGCGGGCGACGGTGACGAAGAAGCGCGGGTCGGCGGCCTGCAGGGCGCGGCCGGCGGCGGCGATCGCCGCCTTCTGCTCGGACAGCAGGCGGGCTGCGGCCTCCGGGATCTCGTTGACTTCGCGGCGCATATTGGTCTGCATGATCTTGTCTTTCGGTCTATGTGGCGCGCTCACGTATCCGAGAGCGTCAGCTCCGCCACGAAGTCATAGGCATCGCCCCGGTAGAGCGAGCGGGTGAATTCCACCACCCTGCCGGAGGCAAGGTAGGAGACGCGTTCGATCGAAAGCCCGGCGACGCCGGCGGTGACGCCGAGCAGGGCCGCGTCGGGCTCCTTGATATTATAGGCCGAGATGCGCTGGACGGCGCGCACCGGCCGGCAGCCGCGCTGGCCGAGCGCGGCATAGAGCGAGCCGGTCACCTGCGCGGGATCGGGCAGGAACTCCGACGAGATGCAGGCGCGTTCGATTGCCAGCGGCATGTCGTCGGCGATGCGCAGGCGGCCGAGTCTCGCCACCAGCGCGTCCGCCGGCAGGCCGAGGATCATCATCTCGTCGGGCGAGGGGTGGAACAGGCCGCGGTCCAGCCATTGCGCCCGCGTCGTCAGGCCGCGCCGGGCCATGTCCTCGGTGAACGAGGTCAGCCGCGACAGCGACTGCTCCACCTTGGAGACCGGCTTGACGACGAAGGTGCCGGAGCCGTGGCGGCGCACCAACAGCCCGTCCTTGACGAGGTCGTCGACCGCCTTCCTCACCGTCACCCGGCTGATGTTGGCGTAGTCCGCGAGATCGCGCTCGGGCGGCAGCGCATCGCCGTGGTTGAGCTTGCCGGACTGGATCGCCTCCTCCAGCGTCTGGCGCAGCTTCAGGTACAGCGGACCGGATCCGCCGGCCTGCAGGCGCTCGGGCGACAGGATGGCGGCGAGCAGCTCGGTCATGCAGCGCCTCCGCTTCTCTCCCGATAGCGCTTGGCGGCGAGGGCGACCGCACCCGTCAGGGCATCGGCCTGCGGCTCGATCAGGATCTTGCGGTGGCGGGGCTCCAGCCAGGCCGGATAGAGCGGCGCCAGGCCGCCGAGCAGGCAGAGCCGCTCGTGGCCGCCGATGCGGGTGATGGCGTCGAGCGCTTCGTTGACCGCGCGGGCGGCCGCGCCCAGCAGCGCCAGCGCGCCGGGGTCCTCCTTGTCGGCATACTGGAAGACGAGGGGGGCATAGCGGCCGAAGTCGCCGGGCTTGGAATGGCGGGCGAACTCGACCATGGCGGTCGGATCGTGGCGGAATTCGTTGAGGACGGCGTCGGTGACGGCCGAGCCCGGATGGATGCCGTCATGGGCAAGCAGCGCTTCCTGCAGCAGCGCATGGCCGAGGCGCGCGCCGCCGCCGAGGTCGCCGATGGTGAAGCCCCAGCCGCCGATATAGTGGACCTTGCCGGCCTTGCGGGCCATGAAGATGGTGCCGGTGCCGAGGATCGCGACGGAGCCGTCCGCATCGCCGATCGCGCCCTGCAGGGCGATCAGGCCGTCGGAATCGATGTCGGTGTGGCGGAAGGGCAGGCGCTCGCGCACATATTGCGTGAGGTTGCCGACATTGGTGCCGGCGAGGCCGAGGAAGGCGGTGGCGTTGCGAACCTCGTCCACGGGCAGCCGGGCGTCGCGGAAGGCGGCTTCGGCGGCCTCGGTGATGTTCTGGATGGCGGCGTTCGGATCGGTCAGGATATTGGAGGCGCCGCTCTTGCCGCGGCCGAGAATCGTCCCTCGCGGGTCCGCGATCGCCGCGCGGCAGCTGGTGCCGCCGCCATCTATGCCGATGATGAAATCTGCCATGGGAACCTCCGACAGAAACAATACCAAAAAAATACCATTAACCAAGTGGAAAACTGTCGGCGCATGCGCCAATGAAAATAAATTATTGAAATATAAAGATAAAAATATCGATGTGAATTTTTCCGCTGACGGAAGTTAATTTCCTGTAGACAATTGGTATGTTTTTGGCATTAAATTCCCGCCAAGGGAGAACGACAGATGGCATCAGCCAGAACCGAAGCCAGGCACGAACAGGCGGAAGGTCTCGACGAACGCAGTCCCGCCGACGTGCTCAAGGTCCTGTCCCAGGCCCAGCAGCAGGCGGCAGCCGCGGTCGACGCGGCGATCGAGGACATTGCCGAGGCGGCGAAACTCGCGGCCGATGCGCTTCGCTCGGGCGGGCGGCTCGTCTATGCCGGGGCGGGAAGCTCCGGGCTGATGGCGATGGCGGATGCGCTGGAACTGCCGGGCACCTACGGGATTGCGCGCGAGCGGATCGTCATCCTGCTCGCCGGCGGTTCGGCCAGCCTGGAGGATCTCGCCGGCGGCTATGAGGATGACGAGGCGCTTGCGGTTTCGGATGCGGAGCAGGCCGGCATCGGCAAGGGCGACTGCGTGATCTGCGTGACCGCCAGCGGTTCGACCCCCTATGCCATCGCGCTGGCCGACTACGCCCGGGAACACGACGCCACGGTGATCGCGCTCGCTAACAATCCGGGCGCGCCGCTCTTTGCCTATGCCGACATCTCGATCCTGCTGCAGACGCCGCCGGAGGTGGTTTCCGGCTCGACGCGCATGGGGGCGGGGACGGCGCAGAAGATCGCCTTCAACATGCTGTCGACGCTGGTCGGCATCCATCTCGGCCACGTGCACGACGGCTATATGGTCAACCTGAAGGCCGACAATATCAAACTGAGGGACCGCGCGGCCCGGATCGTTGCCGGCATTGCCGGCGTCGATCTGGACATGGCGGGGCGGCTGCTCGAGCAGTCCGAAGGATCCGTCAAGGCGGCGGTGCTGATCGCCGCCGGGGCAAAAGACAAGGCCGCGGCCGATGCCGCGCTTGAAAATTCCGGGCAAAGCCTGCGGCGTGCCCTGAAGACCGTCCGATAACGGGAACCGCGCCAAACGGGGCGCACAAAAGGGAGAATGTCATGACACGCAACCTTATCAAGGGACTGTTGCTCGCCACGACCGTGCTCGGCACCGCGGGGCTCGCACAGGCCCAGGACGCCACGCTGACGATCGAGAGCTGGCGCAACGACGACCTGTCGATCTGGCAGGAAAAGATCATCCCGGCCTTCGAAGCGAAGAACCCGGGCATCAAGGTCGTCTTCTCGCCGACCGCGCCGACCGAATACAACGCCGCCCTGAACGCCAAGCTGGATGCAGGCTCCGCCGGCGACCTGATCACCTGCCGGCCGTTCGACGCCTCGCTGGAGCTGTTCAACAAGGGCCATCTCGCCAGCCTGAACGATCTGTCGGGCATGGAGAACTTCTCCGACGTCGCCAAGTCCGCCTGGACGACCGACGACGGCGCCACCACCTTCTGCGTGCCGATGGCCTCGGTCATCCACGGCTTCATCTACAACAAGGACGCCTTCGACCAGCTCGGCATCGCCGTGCCGACGACGGAAGCCGAGTTCTTCGCCGCCCTCGACAAGATCAAGGCCGACGGCAACTACATCCCGATGGCGATGGGCACCAAGGACCTCTGGGAAGCCGCCACCATGGGCTACCAGAACATCGGTCCGACCTACTGGAAGGGCGAGGAAGGCCGCGCGGCGCTGATCAAGGGCGAGCAGAAGCTGACCGACGAGCCGTGGGTCGAGCCCTATCGCGTGCTCGCCAAGTGGAAGGACTATCTCGGCGACGGCTTCGAGGCGCAGACCTATCCGGACAGCCAGAACCTGTTCACGCTCGGCCGCGCCGCCATCTATCCGGCCGGCTCGTGGGAGATCGGCCTGTTCAACACCCAGGCGCAGTTCAAGATGGGCGCGTTCCCGCCGCCGGTGAAGGCTGCCGGCGACACCTGCTACATCTCCGACCACAACGACATCGGCATCGGCCTGAACGCCAAGAGCGCCAATGCGGAAGCTGCGAAGAAGTTCCTCTCCTTCGTCGCCTCGCCTGAATTCGCCGACATCTACGCCAACTCGCTGCCGGGCTTCTTCAGCCTGAACTCGACCGCGGTGAAGATGGCCGATCCGCTGGCCCAGGAATTCGTCTCCTGGCGCGAGAAGTGCAAGCCGACGATCCGCTCGACCTACCAGATCCTGTCGCGCGGCACGCCGAACCTCGAAAACGAGACCTGGACGGAATCGGCCAACGTCATCAACGGCACCGACACGCCGGAAGTGGCCGCCGAGAAGCTGCAGAAGGGTCTCGACAGCTGGTACAAGCCGGCGAAGTGAGCCTGTGACATCGGGTGAGGCAATTGCCCCTCACCTTGGCCCTCTCCCCGCAAGCGGGGAGAGGGGACTTGCACAGCGATTGCCGATCCCTGCGTGACGATCGCGGAAGGACGGTGCGGCACCATCCTTCTCCTCGCGCGCGGGGAGACGGTGCCGGCAGGCGGATGAGGGGCAAGTCGCTCCCTGACGATTGCGGCCGACGCCGCACCATCCGCGCGAAAACGTGTAAGCTGAAGTTTCATCCGCCGGGGCGGCCCGGCACGGCATCATGCGGCAGGACCGGCCGTGTGAGGCCCGTCCGATGATCGCGGACATGCATCGAACCACCGGTCGGGACAGCGGGCAGGAACCATGACGGACGCCACAGTTTCAGAAGCCGAGATCGAGGTCGTGCGGCGGCCGCGGCGCTGGCATATCGCGGTCTTCCTGCTGCCGGCGCTGATCGTCTACAGCGCGGTGATGATCCTGCCGCTGTTCGAGACGCTCAGGCTCTCCTTCTTCAACACCGTCGACGGCCAGTCCACCTTCGTGGGGCTTGCCAATTTCAGGACGCTGTTCGGCGATGCCCGCTGGGCGGCCGATTTCTGGAACGCGCTTTCCAACAACGTCATCTTCTTCGTCATCCACATGCTGGTGCAGAACCCGATCGGGATCGCGCTTGCCGCGCTGCTGTCGATCCCGAAGCTGCGCGGGGCCGCCTTCTACCGCACCGCCATCTTCCTGCCGACGCTGCTCTCCTTCGTCATCGTCGGCTTCATCTGGAAGCTGATCCTGTCGCCGATCTGGGGCGTGTCGCCCTATCTGATGGATCTCATCGGGCTGAAATCCCTGTTCGCGCCCTGGCTCGGCAAGCCGGGCTCGGCGCTGATCGCCGTCTCGCTGATCTCGGTCTGGCAGTATGTCGGCATCCCGATGATGCTGATCTATGCGGCCCTGCTCAACATCCCCGAGGAGGTGATCGAGGCTGCCGAATGCGACGGCGTCACCGGCTGGGCGCAGTTCTTCAAGATCAGGCTGCCGCTGATCCTGCCGGCGATCGGCATCATCTCGATCCTCACCTTCGTCGGCAACTTCAACGCCTTCGACCTGGTCTACACGGTGCAGGGGGCGCTCGCCGGGCCGGACGGCTCGACCGACATTCTCGGCACGCTGCTCTACCGCACCTTCTTCGGTTTCCAGCTGCAGCTCGGCGACCGTTCGATGGGGGCGACGATCGCGACCGTGATGTTCCTGATCATCCTCGCCGGCGTCTCGCTCTACCTGTTCGTCATCCAGCGGCGCATCCGCCGCTACCAGTTCTAGGGGAGGCCGACCATGTCCAAGGCACGCACCTCGCTTTCGCGCACGGCCCTCGTCCATGTTGCCCTGATCGCCTATACGCTGATTGCGATCTTCCCGGTGTTCCTGACGATCATCAACTCGTTCAAGAGCCGCAACGCCATCTTCCGCAATCCGATGCAGCTGCCGACGCCGTCGACCTTCGATCTCGTGGGCTACCAGACGGTGCTGGGGCAGGGGGATTTCGCGCTCTACTTCCAGAACAGCCTGATCGTCACCGTCGTGTCGATCTTCCTGGTGCTGCTGTTCGGGGCGATGGCGGCGTTCGCGCTGTCGGAATACCGCTTCCGCGGCAACACGCTGATGGGGCTCTATCTCGCGCTCGGCATCATGATCCCGATCCGGCTCGGCACGGTGGCGATCCTGCAGGGGATGGTGGCGACCGGGCTCGTCAACACGCTGACGGCGCTGATCCTCGTCTACACCGCGCAGGGCCTGCCGCTCGCCGTCTTCATCCTGTCGGAGTTCATGCGCACCGTCTCCGACGACCTGAAGAACGCCGGGCGCATCGACGGCCTGTCGGAATATTCGATCTTCTTCCGCCTCGTCCTGCCGCTGGTGCGGCCGGCCATGGCGACGGTGGCCGTCTTCACCATGATCCCGATCTGGAACGACCTGTGGTTCCCGCTGATCCTGGCGCCGAGCGAGGCGACCAAGACCGTCACCCTCGGCTCGCAGATCTTCATCGGCCAGTTCGTCACCAACTGGAACGCGGTGCTCGCGGCCCTGTCGCTGGCGATCCTGCCCGTCCTCGTCCTCTATCTGGCCTTCTCGCGGCAGCTGATCCGCGGGATCACCTCGGGAGCCGTGAAATGACCCATTCACCCGCCCCCATCCGCGTCCTGTCCGCGGGCCTCGGCAACATGGGCCGCAGCCATGCGCTCGCCTATCACGAGAACCCGGGCTTTCAGATCGCCGGCCTCGTCAACCGCTCGAAGGTGGAACTGCCGGAAGCCCTTGCCGGCTACGAGATCCTGCCGTCGTTTCCGGAGGCCCTGAGGGCGCTGAAGCCGGAGCTCTGCTCGATCAACACCTATTCCGACAGCCATGCCGACTATGCGGTGATGGCGATGGAGGCGGGCGCGCATGTGTTCGTGGAGAAGCCGCTGGCGACGACGGTCGCCGATGCCGAGCGGGTGGTCGCCTGCGCGCGCGCCAACGGCCGCAAGCTCGTGGTCGGCTACATCCTGCGCCACCATCCCTCCTGGATCCGGCTGATCGCCGAAGCCCGCAAGCTCGGCGGTCCCTACGTGTTCCGCATGAACCTGAACCAGCAGTCGAGCGGGCCGACCTGGGAGACGCACAAGGCGCTGATGCGGACGACGCCGCCGATCGTCGACTGCGGCGTGCACTATGTCGACGTCATGTGCCAGATCACCGACGCAAGGCCGGTCGAGGTGCGCGGCATGGGGCTTCGCCTGTCCGATGAGATCGCGCCGGACATGTACAACTATGGCCACCTGCAGGTGCTCTACGACGACGGCTCGCTCGGCTGGTACGAGGCCGGCTGGGGGCCGATGATCTCCGAGACGGCCTTCTTCGTGAAGGACGTGATGTCGCCGAACGGCTCCGTCTCGATCGTCATGGACCCGAATGCGAAGTCGGACGACATCGACACCCACACCAAGACGGCCGTAATCCGGCTGCACAACGCCGAAACCGGGCCGGACGGCCGTTTCCTGAAGGCCGACGAGGACCTGACGATGGCCGGCGAGCCGGGCCACCAGGAGCTCTGCGACCGCGAGCAGGCCTATGTGCTGAAGGCGATCCGCGAGGATCTCGACCTTTCGCGCCACATGGACGATGCCGTCCAGTCGCTCAGGATCTGCCTTGCCGCCGACGAGAGCGTGCGCACCGGCCGGCCGGTGAAACTCTAGAGAAGGAATAATCGATGGGCTCCCTGCAACTGAAATCCGTGCGCAAGTCCTTCGGGCCGGTCGACGTGCTGAAGGGCATCGACCTGGACGTGAAGGACGGCGAGTTCGTCATATTCGTCGGACCGTCGGGCTGCGGAAAATCGACGCTGCTGCGCATCATCGCGGGGCTGGAGGATGCGACCTCGGGCAACATTCTGATCGACGGCGGCGAGGTCAGCGCCGTGCCGCCGGCCAAGCGCGGCATCGCCATGGTGTTCCAGTCCTATGCGCTCTATCCGCACCTGAGCGTGAAGGACAACATGGGCCTCGGACTCAAGCAGGCCGGCGCGCCGAAGGCGCAGATCGAGGAGCGGACGAAGAAGGCGTCCTCCATGTTGTCGCTGGAGAAGTATCTCGAGCGGCGGCCGGCGGAGCTTTCCGGCGGACAGCGCCAGCGCGTGGCGATCGGCCGGGCGATCGTGCGCGAGCCGAAGCTGTTTCTGTTCGACGAGCCGCTGTCCAACCTCGACGCGGCGCTGCGCGTCAACACGCGGCTGGAGATCGCGCGGCTGCATCGCGAGCTGAAGGCGACGATGATCTACGTCACCCACGACCAGGTCGAGGCGATGACGCTGGCCGACAAGATCGTCGTGCTTGACGGCGGCGTGATCCAGCAGGTCGGCTCGCCGATGGAGCTCTACAACAGGCCGGCCAACCTGTTCGTCGCCGGCTTTATCGGCTCGCCGGCGATGAACTTCATCGAGGCGGCGCGGCTCGGGCGAAGCGATGCGACGACGATCGGCATCCGTCCGGAACACATGACGCTGTCGCGCGAGAGCGGCGAATGGAAGGGCCGGATCGTCCACGTCGAGCACCTCGGCGCCGACACGATCGTCTACCTCGACAGCGAGAAGGCCGGGCTCCTGACGGCGCGGCTGTTCGGCGAGCACCACTACGAGCCGGACGAGATCGTCCACGCGACGCCGAACGCCTCTCAACTCCACCGGTTCGGCGTTGACGGCAATGTGATACAATGAGGTCCCTCATCACGAAGGCGTGATCGGGGCGTTGTGCAGGGCCGTGGCCGATTGCGCTTCGGCAAGATTTAACATACAGAACTGTTTGTAAAACGGCGATGCGGGGGACTTTCGTTCTCCGCATCGAATCATTTCAAGGCCTTCCGGCCGAGATTCGCTCCTTTTTCGAGGCCGCCGGCCTCTCTTTGATCGTGGAACAACCGATGCGCATCATCAGACCGATTGCAATTGCAACAATGGGCAGCCTGCTGCTTCTGGCCGGATGCCAGAAGGAGGAGGACAAGCAGGCCGGGGCGCCGGCGATGCCGCCGATGCCGGTCGCGGTCATCACCACCAAGTCCGAGGAAGCGCCGATCATGAACGAGCTGCCGGGCCGCATCGCTGCAACCCGCATCGCCGAGGTTCGTCCGCGCGTCTCCGGCATCATCGTCGAGCGCGTGTTCGAGCAGGGCTCCATCGTCAAGGAAGGCGATGTGCTCTACCGGATCGACCCGGAGCCCTTCCGCGTGCAGGTCGAAAGCGCCGAGGGCACGCTCAGGCGCGCCAAGGCCGTGCAGCTGCAGGCCAAGCAGGCGGCCGACCGCCAGGAGCAGCTGAAGAAGTCGAACGTCGCCTCCGAGCAGCAGTTCGACGACGCGGTGGCGCAGCTTGCGGCGGCGGACGCCGACGTCGCGATCGCCGAGGCCGGGCTTGCGACGGCAAAGCTCAACCTCCAGTATTCCGAAGTGAAGGCGCCGATCACCGGCCGCATCGGCCGGGCGCTGATCACCGAGGGCGCGCTGGTCAGCACCAGCGGCACCGAGGCGCTGGCGACGATCCAGCAGCTCGATCCCGTCTATGCCGACTTCACCCAGTCGGCGACCGACCTGATCCGCCTGCGCAAGGCGCTGCAGGACGGCGACCTGATGAACGACAACTCGGCGGACGTGACGCTGCTGTTCGACGACGGCACCGCCTACGGCCACACCGGCGAGCTGCTGTTCTCGGAGGCCGCCGTCGACGAGACGACCGGCCAGGTGACCTTGCGCGGCGAATTCCCCAACCCCGACAACGACCTTCTGCCCGGAATGTATGTCCGCGTGCAGATCCAGCAGGGCATCCAGAAGAACGCGATCCTCGTGCCGCAGCAGGCCGTCCAGCGCGACACCGCCGGCCAGGCGCAGGTCTATGTCGTCAACGGCGAGAACAAGCTGGACGTCCGGCGGATCAACATCGGCCGCGCGGTCGACCAGCGCTACATCGTGACGAGCGGCCTGCAGCCGAACGAGAAGGTCGTCGTCGAAGGCTTCCAGAAGATCGGCCCCGGCGCCGCCGTGGTGCCTTCCGACTGGCAGCCGGCGGGTGCTACGACCCCTGCCGCCGCGAAGGAGGCAGCCGAGGCGCAGCCGGCCGCGGGCGAGGGGACGGCCGAGCCGGCCGCCAAGGCGAACTGAGGTCCTGAACAATGCCAAGATTTTTCATCGACAGGCCGATCTTCGCCTGGGTCGTCGCCATCTTCATCATGCTCGCGGGCCTGATCACGATTCCGATGCTGCCGGTCGCGCAGTATCCGAACGTGGCGCCGCCGCAGATCTCGATCTCCACCAACTACCCGGGCGCATCGCCCGAGGACATCTACCAGTCGGTGACGCGGCCGATCGAGGAGGAGCTGAACGGCGTGCCCGGGCTGCTCTACTTCGAATCCACCTCCGAATCCTCCGGCAGCATCTCCATCGACGTCACCTTCGCGCCCGGAACCAATATCGGCGAGGCGCAGGTGGAAGTGCAGAACCGCATCGCCCGCGTCGAGCCGCGCCTGCCGCAGGCCGTCACCCAGCAGGGCATGCGCGTCGAGCAGGCCAGCACCTCCTTCCTGATGGTGGTGGCGCTGTCTTCGACCGACGGCAACACGGACGCCATCGGCCTCGGCGACTATCTCAGCCGCAACGTGCTCGGCGAAATCCGGCGCGTGCCCGGCGTCGGCAGCGCGACGCTGTTTTCGACGCAGCGCTCGATGCGCGTCTGGGTCGATCCCGACAAGATGGTCGGCCTCAACCTGACGGTCGATGACGTCACCAACGCCATCTCGGCGCAGAATGCGCAGGTCTCGGCGGGCCAGATCGGCGCGCAGCCCAATCCGATCGGCCAGCAGATCTCGGCGACCGTGCTCGTGCGCGGCCAGCTGACCTCGCCGGAGGAATTCGGCTCGATCGTGCTGCGCGCCAACCCGGACGGCTCGTCCGTGCGGCTTCGCGACGTCGCCACCATCGAGATCGGCGGCGAGAGCTACAACTTCTCGACGCGCCTGAGCGGCAATCCCACGGCCGCCATCGGCGTCCAGCTGTCGCCGACCGGCAATGCCATGTCGACGGCGGAAGGCGTGCGCACCAAGATGGAGGAACTGGCGAAGTTCTTTCCGGCCGGCGTCGAATACAGCATTCCCTACGACACGACCCCCTTCGTCGAGGTGTCGATCGAGAAGGTGATCCACACGCTGATCGAGGCGATCGGGCTCGTCTTCATCGTGATGTTCCTGTTCCTGCAGAACATCCGCTACACGATCATCCCGACGCTGGTGGTGCCGGTGGCGCTGCTCGGAACCTGTGCGGCGATGTTCGTCTCCGGCTTCTCGATCAACGTGCTGACCATGTTCGCGATGGTGCTGGCGATCGGCATCCTCGTCGACGACGCGATCGTCGTCGTCGAGAACGTCGAGCGCATCATGGCCGAGGAGGGCCTGTCGCCGAAGGAAGCCACGAAGAAGGCGATGAGCCAGATTTCCGGCGCGGTCATCGGCATCACGCTGGTGCTCTCGGCGGTGTTCATCCCGATGGCGTTCTTCCCGGGCGCGGTCGGCATCATCTATCAGCAGTTCAGCCTGACCATGGTGGTGTCGATCCTGTTTTCGGGCTTCCTGGCGCTGTCGCTGACGCCGGCGCTCTGCGCCACGTTCCTGAAGCCGATCCCGCAGGGCCATCACGAGAAGCGCGGCTTCTTCGGCTGGTTCAACCGCGGCTTCGACAGGACGGCGCACGGCTATTCCGGCGTGGTGGGCAAGGTCGTGCGGCGCTCCGGCCGGCTGATGGTCGTCTATCTCGCGCTGCTCGCAGGGCTTGCTTATGCCTATCTGCAGCTTCCGACGTCATTCCTGCCGAACGAGGACCAGGGCTACCTGATCGTCGACATGCAGGCCCCGTCCGAGGCGAGCGGAACCCGTACGGCTGAAGTCATCCAGCAGGTGGAGAAGATCTTCCTCGGGGAGAAGGCCGTCGCCGACGTCGTGGCCATCTCCGGCTACAGCTTCTCCGGTACCGGCCAGAATGCCGGCCTCGCCTTCGTGCCCCTGAAGGACTGGTCCGAGCGCGGGCCGGAGGATTCGGCCGATGCGATCGCGGGCCGGGCCAACATGCAGCTGTTCGGCATCAAGGACGCGATGACGTTCTCGCTGTCGCCGCCGCCGATCCAGGGCCTCGGCAATTCGACCGGCTTCACCTTCCGCCTGCAGGATCGCGGCGGGCTGGGGCAAGCCGCACTCTCGGCCGCCCGCGACCAGCTGATGGCCGCGGCGCAGAAGAGCCCGGTCGTGACCGGCCTGCGCATCGAGGGCATGCCGGACGCCGCACAGGTCAATCTGGTGATCGACCGCGAGAAGGCCAACACCTTTGGCGTGACGTTCGCCGACATCAACTCGACGATTTCGGCGAACCTCGGCTCGTCCTACGTCAACGACTTCCCGAACTCCGGGCGCATGCAGCGCGTGACGGTGCAGGCGGGGGCGGACAAGCGCATGCAGACCGCCGACCTCCTCAATCTCAACGTCCGCAATGCCAGCGGCGGCATGGTTCCGCTGTCGTCCTTTGCGACGGTGGAGTGGATCCGCGGGCCGCAGCAGATCGTCGGCTACAACGGCTATCCGGCGATCCGCATCGCCGGCCAGGCCGCACCCGGCTTCTCCTCCGGCGAGGCGATCGCCGAGATGGAGCGGCTGGCTGGCGAGCTGCCGAACGGCTTCGGCTACGAATGGACGGGCCAGTCGCTGCAGGAGATCCAGTCCGGATCGCAGGCGCCGGCGCTGATCGCGCTGTCGATCCTGTTCGTCTTCCTGCTGCTCTCGGCGCTCTACGAGAGCTGGTCGATCCCGCTGTCGGTCATGCTCGTCGTGCCGCTCGGCGTCATCGGCTCGGTGCTGGCGGTGACCTGGCGCGGCATGCCGAACGACGTCTACTTCCTCGTCGGCCTGATCACCATCATCGGCCTGTCGGCGAAGAACGCGATCCTGATCATCGAGTTCGCCAAGGACCTGCGCGCCGAGGGCAAGCCGCTGCTCGAGGCCACCATCGAGGCCTGCCGGCTGCGCTTCCGGCCGATCCTGATGACCTCGCTGGCCTTCACCCTCGGCGTGCTGCCGATGGCGATCGCCACGGGCGCCAGCGCCGCCAGCCAGAATGCGATCGGCACCGGCGTGATGGGCGGCATGATCTCGGCCACCATCCTCGCGATCTTCTTCGTACCGGTCTTCTTCGTGTTCGTTATGAAGCTCTTCGGCCGCAGCCCGAAGCAGGAAAAGCCGGCTGCGGAGCCGGCGCCGGCGCCCGGCGAGTGATCCCAGAATGCCCGCCGCACGGCGGGCATTTCCCCTTCTATCGGGAGGCAGCATGCGAAGGACAAAGGCGGACGCCGAAGCCACGCGCCAGCAGATCCTCGGCGCGGCCGAGCGCGTCTTCTTCGAAAAAGGCGTCTCCAACGCCTCGATGGAGGAGGTGGCGATCGCCGCCGGCGTCACCCGCGGCGCCATCTACTGGCATTTCGCCAACAAGACCGACCTCTTCATGGAGCTCTACAAGTCCGTGCCGCTGCCGCAGGAGGACATGATCGCCCGCGAGCTCGAGGTCGAGGGCGCCGACGTCTTTGCGGTGGTCGAGCGCATGGCCGCCGAGTGGCTGGATGTGCTGGCCCATGACGAGCAGCGCCAGCGGATCCTGTCGATCCTGCTCCGCTGCGACTATGGCGGCGAACTGGCGCCGGTGCTGGTGCAGCAGCAGCAGGTGTTCGACGAGCACGTGCGCATCCTCGAGATGGCCTTTGCGCGGACGGCCGAGAAGGGCCAGCTCCACAGCTGTTGGACGCCGCGATCGCTCGCGACCGCCTTCTGCTGGATGATGAAGGGACTGTGCGTCGAGTGGCTCCTGTTCGGGCGCCGCTTCGATATCGCCGTGGAAGGCCGCGAGGGCCTGGCCCGGTTCATGCGCGGGCTGAGGGCCGCCTGATCCGCCGTCGCGCCCGCCTGCGCCCTTTAGCGCGCCGGCACTGGTTTTGGTGATGTCAGGCGCTGTCTCCGGTCACCCTTGCGATCCATTCCTCGCCGATATTCCAACGCCTTAGCACGGAAAGCGGATCTTCCGAATCAAGCCTGGAACAGATGCGGTAGACCTCCAGCACCTCGGCGCTCATCTCGCCCTTCTGGTAGAAATACATCGCCGCGGCATAGCGGGCGCGCCCCGACCACGCGACGCCCGTCGGGGTGCGGATAAGTTGCCAGTGGTGGCGCGTCTCTTCGTCCATCGCGGTCGTTTCTGTCCTTTTCTTCGCTCGAGGGCGGCGGTGTGCCGCCGGCATGGCGTCATGCTTTGCCTAGGGGCCTCTGACGTTTCGTTGCGGCCCCTCACGCTCGATTGCGAGGGCGCTCCTCACCCTAACCCTCTCCCCCAGGCGGGGAGAGGGGACGGAGACGCTGCGAGAAGTGTCCTTCTCCCCGCTGGCGGGGAGAGGGTGCCGGCAGGCGGATGAGGGGCGTTCCGCTTTCCGTCTTCCAATCCTACCGCAGCCCCGGCGGCGTCGCCGTCCGCCGCGCCAGCTTGACGAAGGGGCGGGGGACGATCTTCGCGCGCTTCATCATCTTCTGGTATTTCAGCTCCCGCATCGCATAGATCTCCACCCAGAGGTCGTCGGTGAACGTCGTGCCGTAGGGACGCTCGAGACTGGCGATCGCGATGTTGCGCTTGGCGGTCGGTGACCAGGTGGCGGCGGTGACGAGGCCGGCCTCGCGCTTGCCGCGATGATAGACGATCGCATGCTCGGCTGGAATATTCCCTTCGATTTCAAGGCCTACCAGGATGTGCTTCAGAGTTTGATTCCGGCGGGCGTCGAGGATGGCGCGGCGGCCGTTGAAATGCGGCTTGTTCGGATCGACCAGCCAGTCGAGGCCGATCTCGTCGGGCAGGCGGACGCGATCGGCGCGTAGTGCTGCCTCGGCGGTGACGAAGTCGGCATTGGCGACGATGAAGCCGGCCTCGATGCGGGTGCGGTTCAGCGCCGAATAGCCGATGGCGCGGATGCCATGCTCGCCGCCGGCGTCCCACAGCCGGTCCCAGAGCGACAGCGCGGCGGCGCGCGGCACGAACAGCTCGTAGCCGAGGTCGCCGGTGAAGCCGGTGCGCGAGATCGTCACCGAGCTGCAGCCGGGGCCGCCGTCATGGGGAAAGTTTCCGATGTCGAAGGGCTTCAGCCGATCCGCCCCGGCAAAGCCGGCCGCGGCGAGGACCGCAAAGCTGGTCGGTCCCTGCAAAGCGAGGCCGGCGATCTCGTCCGTCTCCTCGCGGATGTCGACGGCGAGGCCGAAGTCGCTGTCGAGCAGCCAGGGCAGGTGGCGCTCCTGGCAGCAGAGGCGGAATTCCTGTTCGCCGAGCCGGAACAGCGTGCCGTCGTCGAGCACGTGGCCGTGATCGTCGCACCAGGCGGTATAGTGGACGCGGCCGATACCGAGCTTGCGCACGTCGCGCAGCGTCAGTCGGTTCAGATAGCGCTCGGCGTCGGGGCCACTGATCCGGTATTTCACCATCGGCGAGATGTCGAACAGCGCTGCCGTCGAGCGGATGGCGAAATATTCGAGCTCCTCGTCGAAGACCGCATGCGGCGCCTTGTAGCCGGCCCAGTTGTACCAGTCGTTGACCTGGTCGAGGGCGGCGAGCCGCGGGTGGAACGGCGTCTCCAGCCGGGGGGCGAGGATGTGATCGCGGGCGGCGCGGCGGGCGTCCTGGGCATTTGCGGGCTTGGTCAGGGCGTTCATCGGCGGTCTCCGGCAAGGATGTGGCGGGCGGCGTTCCAGCCGGCGAGGCCGGAGATGCCGCCGCCGGGATGAGCGCCGGCGCTGGCGAGATAGAGCCCCTCGATCGGCGTCGTATAGCCGGACGCCGCCCCCGTCGGCCGGTTGATCAGCAACTGGTCGGCCTGCAGCTCGCCGTGATGCCAGTGGCCGCCGGGCAGGTTGTATTCGGTCTCGATGTCGGCGGGCGTGGCGAGGTCGGCGGCGACGATGGTGTCGCCGATTCCCGGCGCGTGGCGTTCGAGGATGTCGAGGACGATCCTCAGGAAGGCCGGCTTGCCACTCTCCCAGCCCATCTTGAGCCGGTAGGGCGCATATTGGATCAGCGCCGACAGGGTGCAGGCGCCGTCCGGCGCGAGCGTGGCGTCGGCAAGGCTCGGCAGCACGATCTCCATCACCGGATCGGGCGAGAATTCACCGTACTTGGCCGGGTTGAAGGCGTCCTCCACATGGCTCATCGAGCGGGCGATGACGATGCGGCCGGCATGGTCGCGGCCCGAAAGGCCGTCGAAGTTCGGCATGCGTGACAGGGCGAGGTCGAGCTTGGCGACGTTGCCGGCGGAGCGGACGTGGCGGATGGAACGCAGGAAGCCGGTGCCGGTCTCGACGGGGTCGACGAGATGCAGGAAGGTCGCCTGCGGATGGATCGCCGAGACCACGACGGGCGCGGTGAGTTCGGTGCCGTCCGAAAGGATGACGCCGCGGGTGCTGCCGCGGTCGGCGAGGATGCGGCCGACGCGGGCGCCGCAGCGGATGGTGACGCCGGCGCTCTCGGCGGCCCTGACGAAGGCCGGTGCCACGGCCGCCATGCCGCCTTCGGGGATGAACTGGCCGCCGGCCTTGCCGGCCACCTCGCCGGTCAGGCGATAGTAGAGACCGAGCAGCGAGGTCGGCGAGCGGGGCCCTAGGTGGATGCCGAGCGTGGCGTCGAAGGCGAGCAATGCCTTCAGCCGGTCGTCCTCCAGATATTCGTCGGCGACGTCGGCGACGTTCATCAGGAGCATGCGCAGGAAGTCGCGGCCCTCGGCGCGCCCCTTGCGGATCAGGCCGAAGCCGGCGGCGGCGAGCGTCGAGATGTCGCCGATGCCGATCGCGCCGAGCTGCGGCGGCGGGCGACGGAGGAAGCGCTTGAGGATGCCGGCCTGGAAGACGAGCTTGTCGCGCAGGCGGGAAAAGGCGGCGGCTTCTTCGGCGGTGACGCCGTCGATCGCCTCGCCATAGGCGCCGCGCAGCACGGCCGGCTCTCGTTCTCCGTCGAGGACGGCGGTCGGCATGGCCGGCCCGGGCCTGGCCGCAAGCGACAGGCCGAGGTCGCGGGCGACTTCCGGATCGAGCCGGTTGACGAGGTGGGCGAGGCCGGCGGAGCGGAAGCCGGGCGCGAATTCGCGGCCGCGGGCCGCACCGCCCGGCGCGTTCGCCGCCTCCAGCACCAGCACCCTGCGGCCGCTGCGGCCGAGCTTGGCGGCGGCGGCAAGGCCGTTGTGGCCGGCGCCGATGACGATGGCGTCATAGGCGTGCGGGGCGGTTGCCGATGGAGCTTTCATGGGCTCAGATGACGTCATGGGCGTTGCTCATCTTCTCGGGGCTGCGCTTCAGGTCGCGGAGGATTTCCATGGCGGCGTTGCGTCCGGGCGCGCCCATGACGCCGCCCCCGGGATGGGTGGAGGAGCCGCAGATGTAGAGGCCGGCGATCGGGCTGCGGTATTGCGCGTAGCCGGGCACGGGGCGATTGAACAGGAGCTGGTCGAAGGTCAGTTCGCCCTGGAAGATGTTGCCCTCGGTCAGGCCGACCTCGGCTTCCAGTTCGCGCGGGGTGCGCACCTCCATGTGGACGATGCGGTCGCGGAAGCCCGGCGAATAATCGGCAATCTGGCCGACGACGGTCTCGGCGAAGGCTGTGCGGTCGGCGTCCGTCCAGTCGCGGCCCTCGACCTTTGGCGGACAGTACTGCACGAAGCAGCTCATGAAGTGCTTGCCGGGCGAGGTCATGGTCGGGTCGAGCGTGGTCGGGATCATCGCATCCAGCATCGGGTCGGCCGACCAGCGCCCGGCCTTCCAGTCGTCATAGGCGCGCTCCATGCGTTCGATCGTATCGGTGAAGTGCAGGTCGCCGCGGATGCAGGACGAGCCCTTCGGCAGGGCAGGGAACTCCGGCAGGCTGTCGAGTGCGATGTTCACCTTGCCGGACGAGCCGCGCATCTTGAAGTGCTTCACCCGGTGGACGAAGTCTTCCGGCAGGTCGGCCTCGTCGACGAGCTTCAGGAAGGTGCGCTTCACGTCGGCGTTGGAGACGACGAGGTTGGCGCGGATCTCCTCGCCGTTTTCCAGCACGACGCCGGTGGTGCGGCCGCCGCGGGAGAAGATCTTTGCGACCGGCGCGTCGGTGCGGATCGTGCCGCCGGAGGCGATGAACGAACTCGCGAGCGCCTGGGTGACCGCGCCCATGCCGCCGCGGGCATAGCCCCAGGCGCCGACGGAGCCGTCGACCTCGCCCATGTAGTGGTGCAGGAGCACATAGGCCGTGCCCGGCGACATCGGCCCGAGCGCGGTGCCGATGATGCCGGAGATCGCCAGATAGGCCTTGATGACGTCGGTCTCGAAATATTCGTCGAGGAAGTCGGAGATCGACATGGTCCAGAAGCGCAGCGTCTCGGCCATCTCGCTGGCGCTGAATTCGCCGAACTTCTTCGCCAGGTAGACGAACTCGGCGATGTCGCGCGGGCGGAAGCCGAAGGGGTCGGGGGCGGTGCGCATCAGCAGCGGCTGGATGAAGCGGCACTGGCGGGTGACGTCGCGGGCGTAGCGCTCGTAGGCCTCGGCGTCGCGCTTCGAATAGCGCGCGAACTCGCGGCGGTGGCTGTCGTGGTCGCGGTAGGAGGCGAGGTAGTCGCCGTCGCGGGTCAGAACCGCGCCGCCCTCGTAGGCGACCACCTGCAGCCCGTGCCGCGGCAGTTCGAGGTCGCGCATGATCTCCGGGCGGAACAGCGAGCAGACGTAGGAACAGTTGGAATAGAGAAAGCCGGGGGTCAGTTCGCGGCTGGTGGCGGCACCGCCGACCCAGCCGTTCTTCTCCAGCACCGCCACCTTCAGGCCGGCCCGCTGCAGGTAGCAGGCGGTCACAAGGCCGTTGTGGCCGCCGCCCACCACGAGGACGTCATATCGCTGCATGCTCGTTCTCCCTCATTGCCCAAAAGGCTGCATCAAACGCAAAAACTTGTCCAGATATTTTGAAT
Organism: Hyphomicrobiales bacterium; assembly: GCA_900469965.1. GTDB lineage: Bacteria > Pseudomonadota > Alphaproteobacteria > Rhizobiales > Rhizobiaceae > Mycoplana. The sequence goes on from UBZP01000015.1 coordinate 34,017, forward strand.
GAATATTCAGCAAGTATGTTGCAATCGTCTGATAATGCGCTAGAATTTCGTGTTGAGATTGGTGCGGATGCGAAAGTGGGGGCGTAGCTATGACCGAGCCGTCCGGGCAGGAGCACGAGCCGGAATACGACGACGATGCGATCCGCTTCCTCGCGGTCGTGTGGGGCGAGGGCTATCTCTCGCCCGGCGGTTCGCAGGAGGTGGACCGGGTGCTCGAAGGCATCGATCTGGCGGGGCGGTCGGTGCTCGATTTCGGCTGCGGCGCGGGCGGCGTGACGCTGCACATCGCCAAGGCGCAAGGGCCGGCGGAGATCGTCGGCTACGACGTCGAGCAGCCGGTGGTCGACCGGGCGCGGGCGGCCGCGGTGCGCGAGGGGCTGACGGCGCAGGTCCGCTTCATCGCCACGCCGCCCGGCCGGCTACCCTTCGACGACGGCGAGTTCGACGTCGTCTTCTCCAAGGATGCGATGGTCCATGTGCCCGACAAGGAGGCGCTGTTTGCCGAGCTTTACCGGGTGCTGAAGCCGGGCGGGCGGCTGGCCGCCTCCGACTGGCTGATTTCGCACGACGGCGAGCCGTCGACGGCGATGAAGGACTATGTCGCCGCCGAGGGGCTGATGTTCGGCATGGCCTCGCCGGCGCGCTATCTGGATGCGATGCGGGCCGCCGGCTTCATCGAGGTCGCGGCCGTCGATCGCAACGGCTGGTACCGCGAGGTGGCGCGCGCCGAGCTCGAGCGGCTGAAGGGCCCGCTGTGGGCGACGGCCGTGGCCGCCGTCGGCGAGGCCTATGTCGCCAAGAACATCCGCACCTGGGAAGCCATGCAGAAGGTGCTTGACACCGGCGAGCATTGCCCCACTCATCTTTTCGGCAGCAAGCCGGCCGGAGGCCATCCGTGAACGAGGCGCTGCGAAATCCCAAAATGAGAATGGCGGTGAAGATGCGGGCAAACGCGGCGCAGAAGGAAGCGACTGACATCGAGAAGAAGGGGCGCAAGGCCTCCAAGGAAACACGAAGGCTGCAACTGATCGAGGCGACGATCGATTCGCTGGCGAAGCGCGGCTATGCCGAGACGACGCTGGCCGACGTCGCCGACGGGGCGGGGCTGTCGCGCGGCATCGTCAACTTCCATTTCGAAAGCAAGGAGAAGCTGCTCGTCGCGACGCTGCAGGCGATGGCGGACGAATATGCCAACCACTGGTACACGGCGCTGGAGAAGGCGGGGCCGCGCCCGGCCGACCAGCTCTGGGCGCTGGTCGCCGCCGATTTCGACCGGCGGATCTGCACCAAGCGCAAGCTCGCCGCCTGGTGCGCCTTCTGGGGCGAGGCGAAGTCGCGGCCGACCTACCAGGCGCTCTGCGGCGCGCGCGACGTCAAGTACCAGGAGATGGTGATCGCGCTCTGTGCCGCGCTCAAGGCGGAGGGCGGTTACGACTATACCGCCGAAACGATGGCGCTCTCGCTCTCCAGCATGCTGGAGGGGCTGTGGCTACGGCTCATGATGGGCGACGGCCTCACCCGCGAGAAGGCGCACGAGGCGGCGATCGAGGCGATCGTCGCGATGTTTCCGAAGCATATCGCCCGCAACGGACCGAAATAGCCAACCAGAAAAAAGGGGAATGAGCATGAGCATCTCGTACAGGGCCGGAACGTTTCTCACGGTCGCCATGGCCGCCGCGCTGTCCGTCTCCACCGCGCTGCCTGCCAGAGCCGACGGGCTGACGGTGTTCGACTGGTCGGGCTACGAGGACCCGGCCTTCTTCCCCATCTACATCGAAAAGCATGGCGGCCCGCCGGACTTCGCCTTCTTCGGCGACGAGGAGGAGGCCTTCCAGAAGCTCAGGGCCGGCTTCAAGGCTGATGTCGCCCACCCTTGTGCGCAGAGCCTGCCGAAGTGGCGCGACGCGGGGATGATCGAGCCGCTCGACACCACCAAGCTCACGCACTGGAATGACGTGCTGCCCGGGCTGAAGTCGATGAAGGACCTGATGACCTCGGCGGACGGGACCGCCTGGCTCATTCCCTACGAGTGGGGCAACACCGTGCTGACCTATCGGACCGACACGGTCCAGCCCGAGGAGGTCGCCTCTCTGAAGGCCTTCGCCGATCCGAAGTTCAAGGACCGGGTGTCGATTGGCGACAATGTCGACGACGTCTATGCGCTGGCGGCACTGGCGATCGGGGTGAAGGACTGGACGCAGATGACCGACGAGCAGTTCAAGGAGGCGTCGGAGTTCCTGCGTGAGGTGCACAAGAACGTCCGGCTCTACTGGACCGACAATACCGAGCTCAGCCAGGCGATGGGGAGCGGCGAGATCGACCTGGCCTGGGCCTGGAACGAGACGGCGGTGACGCTTGCGGCCGAGGGCGTGCCGGTCGCGATGAAGCGGGACACGGCGGAGGGGCTGTCCACCTGGGTCTGCGGCTATGTCCGGCTGAAGGGCGGCGAAGGCAACGTCGACCAGCTCTACGATTATCTGAACGCCGTGACCGATCCCGCCGTCTCGAAATACATGGTGGAAAGCTGGGGCTACGGCCACTCCAACGCCAAGGGCATGGCTGCCGTCGATGCCGCCGTGCTGAAGGAAAAGGGCTATGGCGACGTGGAGACCTTCACGGAGGGCACGCTGTTCCAGTCCCCCTTGCCGAACGAGCTGCGGCAGAAGATGATCGCCGAATTCGAGAAGATCAAATCGGGATACTAGCGCCTGTCCCCAATGCCGCACATCCATGACGTGATCGTCGTCGGGGCCGGGTTCACCGGCCTCTCGGCCGCCCTTGCGCTTACGGGGCGGGACGTGCTGGTGCTGGAGGCGGCCGACCGCGTCGGCGGGCGGGTCGAATCGGCCCGCTTCGGCGACGGCACGCGGGTGGACACCGGCGCCCAGTTCGTCTGCGACGACATGGAAAACGTCATGGCGCTGCTCCGGCGCTATGGCAAGACGCTGGTGCACACGCCGATGGACGGCACGTCGCTGGTGCAGCCGCCCGGGCCGGATGACGACGACGCCTATCTGCAGTCGCGCGCCCTGCGGCTGCAGTTGCGCCGGCTCGACCCGGCCGATCCCGCGATCGCCGGGCTGACGGTCGCCGACTGGCTGGCGCGGCAGCGGGTCAGCACCGGCGCGGCACGCGCCTTCCGGTCGACCGTGGAGGGGCTGTGGTGCCGGCCGATCGGCGAACTGCCGATGTGGTATCTCGTCTCCAACGACCGGCGCATCACCAACAAGCAGACCGAGATCCAATATTTCGTCGGAGAGACCATCCATTCGCTGGCCGACGACATGGCCGCCGACCTCGGCGACCGCCTGCTGACCGGCCATCCGGTCCGGCAGATCACGGTTACGGGGGAAGGGGTGGGGGTGACTGCCGCGGGACGGATGTTCCTCGCCCGGCAGGCGATCGTTGCCGTGCCGCCGGTGATGGCCTCCCGGATCGCCTTCGAGCCCGGCCTGCCGCCGCCGCTTGCGGCTGCGCTCGGCGCCTGGCGGAGCGGGGCAGTGATCAAGGTGCAGGTCCGCTACCGCCGGCCGTTCTGGCGTGACGACGGGCTCAGCGGGCTGGTGGCGTGGCGCGATCCGCTCGGGCTGTTTTCCTGCGACGTCAGCCGCGAGGGCGCGGGCGCGACCCTCGTCGTCTTCATCGCCGGACCGCTGGCGCTCTCCTGGCGGCAGATGCGGGAGCCGGCCTTGCGGCAGGCGATCCTCGACAGGCTCGCCGGCGCGCTCGGCGCGGCAGCCCGGGAGGCCGAGGCGATCGTGCTGCGCGACTGGACCGACGACCGCTGGTGCGGCGGCGGCTATGGCGACACGATCTTCGACATGCAGGCACGGGATGCCGAGGACATCCTGCGCGCCGGCGCCGGCCCGATCCACTTCGCCTGCGCCGAGCTCTCGCCGTCGTTTCCGTGTTACGTGGAAGGGGCGATCGTGGCGGGGAGGGCGGTCGCGGAGGCGATAGGCGTGGCGAATAGCGAATAGCGAGTTGAGGGTGAATGTGCACGGCTCGCGAAATCGGCTCTTGCGGCGAATGAGGGGAACCTGCAAGGCTACACGCTACTCGCTACACGCTACTCGCTACTCGCTACTCGCTATCGGCCCACCCCATCCTCCGCCAGTAGCACGAACGCCTCCGGATCATAGGCGAGGCGGATCTCGGCGCCGAGCGGCAGGTCGTCGGCGCCGTAGTCGTTGGTCTCGATCATCGACAGCGGCTTCTCCAGCCCGTCGACGCCGATCGTCAGATGGGTGACCTCGCCGAAATAGGCGCGGTTCTCGACGCGGCCGACCAGTTCGTGCGGCGCGCGCTCGTCGTCCCACAGAAGCCGCAGGCGTTCCGGGCGGATGCCGACGGTGACCCGGCCGTCGGGGGCGGCAAAGCCCTTGGGGCGCTCCAGGCGGATCGTGCCGAAGCGGGCGGTTTCGACGGCGACGTCGCTTCCGCGCTCCGCAACGAGCCTGGCGCCGAGGAAGTTCATGCCGCCGAGGAAGTCCGCCACCTTGCGGGTGCGCGGGTGCTGGTAGATCTCCTTCGGGGTCGCCACCTGGGCGATCCGGCCGCCGAACATCACCGCGATGCGGTCGGAGAGCGCCAGCGCCTCGTACTGGTCGTGGGTGACGAGGACGAAGGTGATGCCGACGGCCTTCTGCAGGCTGCGCAGTTCCACCTGCATCTCCTCGCGCAGCTTCTTGTCGAGCGCCGACAGCGGTTCGTCGAGGAGCAGCACCTTCGGCCGCATGACCAGCGCACGCGCGAGCGCCACGCGCTGGCGCTGGCCGCCGGAGAGCTCGGTGGCCTTGCGCCGGTCCAGCCCGGTGAGCCGCACCTGGTCGAGCGCGTCGGAGACCCGTCGGCGCTCCTCGGCTGCGTCCAGCTTCAGCCGCTTCAGCCCGTAGGCGACGTTCTCGCCGACGTCGAGATGCGGGAAGATCGCGTAGTTCTGGAAGACCATGTTGGTCGGGCGGCGGTTGGCCGGCAGCAGCGTGCTCGTCACCCCGTCGATGCGGATCTCGCCGCTGGTCGGCACGTCGAAGCCGGCGATCAGGCGCAGAAGCGTGGTCTTGCCGCAGCCGGACGGGCCGAGCAGCGAGAAGAACTCGCCGGCGCCGATCTCCAGCGAGACGTCGTCGAGCGCCCGGTAGCTGGCGTAGAACCTGGAGACGTTTTCGATCGCGATCATCGGACGGTCCGGCATGGTGGCTCCTGTCAAGGTGCGAGCGTGGCGCGCGTGCGCCGCTCCGCCCGGCGCCGGAGGACCTCGGCGACGGTGAGGAGGACGACGGAGGCGAGGATCATCAGGCTGCCGAGCGCCAGCACGCCCGGCAGCTTGGCGGCGAAGCGCAGCTGCCCCCAGATATAGACCGGCAGCGTCGGCTCGGTGCCGGAGAGGAAGAAGGCCAGGATGAACTCGTCGAGCGAGATGGTGAAGGTGACGAGCAGGCTGGAGACGATCGCCGGCGCCACCACCGGCAGGGTGACGCGCCGGAAGGTGCCGAGGGCGGTCTCGCCGAGATCGTAGGAGGCCTCCTCCAGGCTGCGGTCGAAGCCCTCGAAGCCGGAGACGAGCACCGACATGGCGTAGGGAATGCAGAAGACGACCTGGCCGAGGATGACCGTCACCAGCGACAGTTCCAACCCCATCTGCAGCACGATCATCAGCAGCGAGACGGCGACGATGATCTCCGGCAGGAACAAGGGCGCCATGATCAGGCCGGTCGCCGGCTTCTGGCCGCGGAAGCGGTAGCGGGTGATGGCGCGGGCGGCGCAGATGCCGAGGATGGTGCTGAGCAGCGAGACGCAGACGCCGACGACGAGGCTGTTGCGCGCCGCCTGCAGGAGCACCGTGTTGCCCCAGAGCGAGGCGTACCACTTGGTGGTGAAGCCCGCGAGCGGCAGCGTCGTGGTCGCCGCGTCGTTGAAGGAGAAGACCGGCAGGAGCAGGATCGGCAGGTAGAGGAACAGGAAATAGACCGCAACATAGACGGGCAGGAAGGGGAGGTAGCGCAGCCTCTGCAGCATCAGCGGATCCTCCGGACGGCGACGCGCAGCGACAAGACGACGGCTGCGGCGACCAGCGAGACGAGCACCATGGTCGTGACCGACAGGGCGGCGCCGAGCGGCCAGTTGGCGCCCTTGCCGAACTGCGCCTGGATGGCGGTGGCGATCATCACCCCGTCCTTGCCGCCGACGAGCTTCGGGGTGACGTAGTCGCCGACCGTCGGGATCATCACGATCAGGAAGGCGGAAATGACGCCCGGCATCGACAGCGGCAGGGTGACGCGCAGGAAGGCGCGCAGCGGGCCGTCGCCGAGGTCGCGCGCCGCCTCGATCAGCGTGCGGTCGATCTTCTGCAGCGAGACGTAGATCGGCAGGATGGCGAAGGCGGCCCAGCTGTGCACGAGGGTGATGACGACGGCGTTGGCATTGTAGAGCAGCGAGGTGATCGGCTGGTCGATCAGGCCGACCGACATCAGGCCGGTGTTGAGCACGCCGCCATAGCCGAGGATCACCTTCCAGGACATCACCCGCAAGAGATAGCTGGTCCAGCAGGGGATGGTGACGAGGAACAGCCAGAGGTTCCGGTGAGCGCCGCCGTGGAAGGAGATGAACCAGGCGATCGGATAGGAGAATCCGACGGTGATCGCGCTGGTGAGAAGCGATATCCACAGCGAGCGGACGAACAGGTCGCGGTAGATCGGCTCGGTCAGCGCCTGGCGATAGTTCTCCAGGGTGAAGCTGCGGTCGATCTCGAGATAGTTCTGGGTCCAGAAACTGTAGGCGACGACGAGCAGGACCGGGACGAGGAGGAGGGCCAGCGCGTAGAGTAGCGTCGGCGAGATCATCGCCAGGCCGCGGGCCTCCTCGCTGTGCCGCCAGCGCCCGCCTGTGGCGGGCTTCGGCGCGTCGGGCGCGGAGGTGATCGCCGCCGAGCTCATCGCGGCCTTCTCTTTGCGCCGCGGGGCCGTCCCTGCACGCGAATGCCTGCGGGACAGAGCCCGCTCTCCTCAGTTTCCGATGCCATCGCGACCGCCTTTTCGGCTTGTTGCTGTTCCCGGATTGAAGATGAGCGCAAACCGCCATTGAAATCAAGCGGTATTTCTGAGATATTGATTGAACGCCCATTCAATATGAAATGAGAATATCCGTATTTTCAGCATGTTGGATCGCGAATTGACTATTTTCAAATGAACGGGAGTGGGGAATGGCTGCGATACCGAAGACGACCCGTGAGGCCGGATCCGCGGGCGATGGCGTCCAGGACGAACTGAGCCTGATGGCCGAGGATCACCTGGTGCAGCCATGGCCGGTGTCGGGCTCGATCGGGGCGGAGGCGCGCGGGCGGCTGACGGCGGGCGAGGGCATCTATGTCACCGACGCCGCCGGCCGCCGGCTGATCGACGGGCCCGCCGGAATGTGGTGCGTCAATGCCGGTCACCGCCGCCGGGAGCTTGCCGAGGTGATGGCGGCGCAGGCGATGGAGCTTTCCTACAATTCGCCTTGGTACACGACGAACGCGCCGTCGGCGATCCTGTCCAAGCGGCTCGCCGGCCATGCGCCGGAGGGGCTCGACCACGTGTTCTACACGACCGGCGGCTCCTCGGCGGTGGAGACGGCGCTGCGCTTCATGCAGTTTGCCAACAACGTGAAGGGGCGGGGCGAGAAGAAGCTGATCGTCTCCCGCCAGGGCGGCTATCACGGCTCGACCTACCTGTCGGCCTCGCTGAACGGGCGCCCGCGCGACCAGGACTGGATGGACAGCGCGAGCGAACTGGTGATCAAGCTCACCTGCCCGAACCCGTTCCGCCGGCCGGATGGCGTCGGTCCCGCCGAGTTCTGCGACTATCTCGTTTCGGAATTCCGCGACGTGATCGAGACGGTCGGCGCCGAGCGCATCGGCGCCTTCGTTGCCGAGCCGATCATGGCCTCGGGCGGCGTCATCGTGCCGCCGGACGGCTATCTGTCCCGAATGCGCGCGCTCTGCCGGGACAACGACATCCTGTTCATCGCCGACGAGGTGGTGACCGCCTTCGGACGGCTCGGCCACGTATTCGCCTCGCAGGACGTGTTCGGGCTCGATCCGGACATGATCACCTTTGCCAAGGGCGTGACGTCCGGCTACTTCCCGCTCGGCGGCGTGATGATCGCAGGCCGGCTGCTCGAGGACCTGCGTCGTTCCAACCATTCCGAGGCGATGTTCGCGCACGGGCTGACCTATTCCAGCCATCCGGTCGGCTGCGCGGTGGCGCTGAAGAACCTCGACATTCTCGAGGACGGCCTGCTGGAGCATGCCCGCGCCGTCTCCTCGCACTTCCAGTCGCGCCTGAAAGCGCTGGAAGCGCTTCCGCTGGTCGGCGAGGTGCGCGGCATGGGGCTGATGGCCTGCATCGAATGCGTGGCCGACCGGACCAGCAACAACCCGCTGACGCTGGACCTGGAGGTGGGCAAGCGGATCGACGGCCATTGCCAGGAACTGGGGCTGCTGGTGCGGCCGCTGATCAACATGTGCGTGATGTCGCCGCCGCTCACGATCACCGCCGCCCAGATCGACGAGATGGCCGACATCCTGCGCCGCGGCATCGAGCTGACGATGGACGACCTGGTGCGGGAAGGGCTGTGGCACGGGTGAGGCCGAGGGGGAGGCGCCGTTCCCGGCTCTGACGCGACGGGGCCCGCGAAAGCGGGCCCCGTTCCTGTTTCGGCAGCGGATCGGTAGTGGATCGGCGGCGAAGCGGTCAGCGCATGCCCGCATTGAGCGCTGCCATGTCGCGCTCCTCCGGCGCTGCTGCAAGCGTCATCACCGGCAGCACTTTGCGCAGGTGGTCGTGGTGGGTGCGCACGCCATATTCGAGGTCGGAGAGATAGAAGCCGGGGAAGGCGGCGGACGTCATCGCCTCGTTCGACCAAATCGTCAGTTGCACGTCCTCGGACTGGGTGTCGCGGTCGATGCGGGCGGCGAGGTAGCGGGCGGCGGCCTGTTCGCGCGTCTCGTCGCGGTAGCGGTAGACGGCACTGCGCAGCATCGTCCGGCCGACGGTGATCGGGAACTCCTGGTAGAACTGGAGGCTTTCCGGCGTCACCGCGATCACCGCATTCGGGAAGATGCCGAAGTAGATCCACGCCTTGCGCAGATATTCGGGCAGGGCGGTGTTCTCGGGGGCGATCTTGACGTAGCGGCCGACGCTCCAGCGGCGGCCGGCATGCGGGTTGAAGGTCGCAAAGGAGCGGCACAGTCCATCGACGAAGGGCTCGTCGTAGTAGGTCGAGCCGTAGAGATCCTGCAGCGCCGGATGGGCCATCGCCACGTGGTAGCCTTCGTTGTCGACGTCGCGCACCGACTTCCAGTTGACCGGCGTCTCCTGCGTATGGATTTCCCCGACCGGCACCATTTCCGCCGGGCGGTAATGGGACAGCTCGGCCTCGAACGGGCGCATCATCTCGGCGACGGAGGGTTGCGGCCCCGGCGCGAAGCGGATGAAGACGAAGCCCATCCAGACTTCGCACTCGATCGTCCTCAGCGCGAACTCGTTCTTGTCCATCGGCGGGAAGGAGCGGGGGCGGGCGGCGCCCCTGAGCGTTCCGTCGAGATTGTAGACCCAGCCGTGGAAGGGACAGACGAGCGCGTTGCGGCAGGTGCCGCTCTCGTCGGCGACCAGCCGTGAGCCGCGGTGGCGGCAGATATTGTGGAACGCCTTCACCGTCCCGCCTTGGTCGCGCAGGATCAGCGCCCGCTCGCCGACGATGTCGAGGGTGATGTAGTTGCCCGCCTCGGGAATGTCGGAGACGTGGCAGGCGATCTGCCAGTGCTCCCGGAAGATGTGCTGCTTTTCGAGCTCCAGCAGGGCGGGGCTGTGATAGCACCATCCGGGCAATCCGCTGCGGTCCCAGTCGTTCGGAATGGAGATGTCACGGATCATCTCGTTCATTTTCGTTCCTCTATTTTGCTGAACGTTCATTCAATTAAAGCACATTTCCATAAACAGAGGAATAGGTTGGGAACAATCGGTCGGAATTTTCAACTCGCGCAGTCGCTTGCCGCCGATCCGCAGCGGCGGCCCGGCGTGCACCATGTCGCTCGTCGCCTCGGACGATGGCCGAAAGCGGAGGAGGGGCGCTAGCGGTCGAGCTCGGGATAGTAGCGGTCGAGACCGGGCCGGAGCTTCTCGCCGATCATGCAATCGGAATCGCCGGCCACCGGGATGATGGTGGCGGGGGGCTGGGTGCCGCTGACCTCGAGGATCAGCTTGCGGCGGATCGCGATGGCGAAGTCCTCCGGCTCCTGGACCGAGACGACGAAGGCGCCGGGCCCGCCGATGACGCAGTCGGCATAGTAGCGGTCGAGCGGGCCGTAGGCCGCCGACGGGCGGATCATGATCGCGAGCCCATTGACGACGATGCCGAGCGAGGTTGCCGCATCGCGGGCCGGCGTCACGGGGGCGCCGTAGTTGTTGGGGCCGTCGCCGGAGATGTCGATCACCCGGCGCACGCCGGCATAGCCGTTGCCGTCGAAGAGTTTCGAACCATAGGCGATCGCCGCCGAGAGCGAGGTGCCGCGCAGCGAGGCGAAGGGGCGTTCCTTGATCAGCTTGGCAAAGCGGGCGGCGTCGTCCGAGGTCTCGATCAGCGCCCACGGCATCTGGGAGTTCTTGCCGATCGTCCCGCCCCATTCGAAATAGCTGATGGCGATGCGGCCCTGGAAGCCCTCGCGGATGGCGGACAGAAAGTCGGGATGGGTGAGGGCGGCGACGTAGCCGGCGCGCTGGACCTGCGCCTCCTCCAGGTCCATCGAGCCGGAGATGTCGACGGCAAGCACCAGTTCGAGGTCGACGTCGGTACCGGCCTCGGCAGCGGCGCTGGTCGGGCCGCCATAGGCTGAGAGGCTCAGGAGCGTGGCGAGTGCGGCAACCAGCATGCAGCATTCCCTCCTTCTGACGGGTTCGCAGACGCCCGGCGGGGCGAAAGCGAAACACACGGAACGATGCGCTCCGTGCCAGCCATATATCCCCAGACTCTAGCACAGCCCGTCGTTCCGGCAGAAACGCAATTGCGTTCAACTCTCGGTGATGCGATCTCTGTTCGCCGTTGCCGACGGTTCGCTTCAAGGAGCCTTCGGCCCGAAACGAGGAGATGCGCATGGCGCCCACACAGGTCTATCTCGTCCTCATCGCCGCGGTCGGCACCGGGCTGAACGCCGGCCTCTTCTTCATCTTTTCCGCCTGCATCATGGCCGCGCTCGGCCGCCTGCCTTCGCAGGGCGGGATCGCGGCGATGAACGCGATCAACGACGTGATCCAGAACCCGCTGTTCTTCCTCGTCTTTCTCGGCACCGCGGTCGTTGCGGTCGCCGTCCTCGTGGTCGCCTTCATGCATGCCTTGCCAGGCAGCGCCCTTGCCATTGCGGCTTCGCTTGTCTTTCTCGTCGGCACGATCGGGGTCACGATCGTCGTCAACGTGCCGATGAACAATGCGCTGGCGGCCGTAGCCCCGACCGACCCGCAGGCCGCGACGCTCTGGAGCGGCTACCTTTCGAACTGGACGACATGGAACCACGTCCGCTCGGTCACTTCCTTTGCGAGCCTTGTTCTGTTCGTGCTCGCCTACGGACGGATGGCCGGCGCCTGAGGCTGGCAATTGTCGCCAGCAGGGACAGGTGCCGCTCGCCGAAAGCCCTCGGGCGTCGATCAGAGCTTGAGCGCCCAGACCGTCGCCTGCGTGACAGCGCCGGCCGCCGCCTTCATCCGCGCCGAGCGGACCGGCTCGAAGCCGTCGATGCGCTTGGTGCCGGTCCAGCGGCCGCGGTCGGCGAAAACCTCGATCGAGCCGTAGTCCAGGAAGATGCGCACGCGGCGCGGATTGGCGCCGGGGGCGACGTAGTGCGGCTGCTCGGTCTGCCCCGGCCGCTCGTAGCGGATGCCGAGGCCGTGCTGGTCGCGGAAGACGGCGATGGCGGCCTCCGGGTGATCGAATTCCAGATCGAAGGCCGTTCCCGGCTCGGCGAGGTCGAACACGATCTCGACGGCGCCGCCGTCGAAGGCCACCGTTTCCCCGGCCGACAGCCGCGTCCGGTCGAGGATGCGCGCGCGCAGGCTTTCGGCCGCTCCGATCGGCGGCGTCAGCAGCATGCCGTCGGACAGGTACAGGGCCCGCGGCAGGGTCATGGCGGTCGGAAAATCGATCTCCGGGTGGGCGTCGGCCCAGTTGGCGAGCCAGCCGATGCCCACCACGCGGTCGCCGTCGAGGAAGGCCTGGAAGGCGTAGTTGTCGGTGCCGAAGTCGAGCACCTGGCCGAATTCCTTGGCGAAGCTGCGGCCGTCGAACCAACCGATGTCGGCCATCGTCAGGTTCTGCCGGCCGGTCGCCTCGTCCTTGCTGTTCATCAGCCCGTAGATCAGCACCCAGTGCGTGGAAGGACTGGCCGCCGGTCCGTCCAGCGGCAGCAGGCAGGGGCACTCGATCGCGGTCGTGCGGTAGCGCGTCTCCACGAGGAGCTTGCCGACATAGGTCCAGCCGGTGGCCGCCGTATGGTCCTGGGTTTCGTAGAGCAGGATTACGCCGCCGTCGTCGCTCTGGCTGCCGAGCAGCATCTTCCAGAGCCCGTCCGGGCCGCGGAAAACGTAGGGATCGCGGAAATCGAGCGTCAGGCCCTCGCCGGAAGGCCGGCTCGCCAGGATCACCTCGGCCTGTCCGGCGGTGATCAGGTCGGAGGAGGTGGCGGTGAGCTGGATCTGCTGCTCGGGCTTGCGGTCGGCGACCTGCTCGGTGAAGAAGACGCGGATGCCGTGGCCGTCGACGAGCGGGATGGTGGTTCCCGAATAGGCGCCGCCGCGCTTGTCGGGCCTGGCCGTCAGGTCCTCGGAGGGAAAGAGGAAGATCGGCAGGTGGCGCCAGCGCAGGTAGTCGGAGGAGACGGCATGGCCCCAGTGCATCGTGTTCCACCGCAGCCCGTGCGAATAGTGCTGGTAGAACAGGTGCGGCCGGCCGTCGAAGCGGCCGAAGCCGTTCGGATCGTTCATCCAGCCGAAGGGGGGGCGGAAATGGTAGCTGCCCGGCAGGTCCGGCGGCGCATTGGCCTTGCTGGTGTGGACGACGGTGATGCCGGTATCCAGCACGTCGGCGGCGGTGAACCAGTAGATCACGGAGACGGCCGTGGTCGCCGTGTCGTAACTCAGTTCGACGGGGCCGCCGCCGAAGACCTGGTACAGCCTGAGGCCGTATTCCTCGGCATTGGCGCTGGAGACCTCGCCGAACTTGCCGCGCGCGTTGGAGAAGGAGACCGAGCCCATGCCGGCGTGCCCGGCCGCCTTGAGCCAGATGTGGAAGGTGGCATTGACCGGCAGGTCGACCGCAAGGGTGCGGATGGTGTCGGCGGGGATGGTGTCGGCTTCGGCGGGGGCCTGGTCGCTCATGGCATTCTCTTTCGTCTCGTCCATCGGACATGACATAGAAGCGCAAGGCGAAACGGAAACCCCGAAAAGCGATCGGGCTCGGTGCAGCCCACATGGAGACGCCGCCCGGTGAGGGGCGGCGTCGGTTCTGGAGGTCGATGTCCGTCGGGACGCTCCGTCAGGATCTTGCGAATTCCAGCAGGTCGGCGTTCAGCTGGTCCTTGTGGGTATCGGTGATGCCGTGCGGGGCACCCGGATAGACCTTCAGGATCGCATTCGGCACCAGCTTCTTCGAGGCGCGGCCGGCGGCGTCGATCGGCACGATCTGGTCGTCCTCGCCGTGGATGATGATGGTCGGCACGTCGAACTTCTTCAGGTCCTCGGTGAAGTCGGTCTGCGAGAAGGCGACGATGCTGTCATAGGTGTTCTTGTGGCCGGCGGTCATGCCCTGCAGCCAGAAGCTGTCGATCATGCCCTGCGAGGGCACGGCGCCCGGCCGGTTGAAGCCGAAGAAGGGGCCGGAGGCGATGTCCTTGTAGAGCTGCGAGCGGTCCTTGAGGCTGGCCGCCTGCAGGCCGTCGAACACCTCCTTCGGCAGGCCACCGGGATTCTTGTCGGTCTTGACCATCAGCGGCGGCACCGCGGAGATCAGGCCGGCCTTCTTGACCCGGCCAGTGCCATGACGGCCGATGTACCGGGTGATCTCGCCGCCGCCGGTAGAGAAGCCGGCCAGGAAGATGTCGTTCAGGTCGAGCTGTTCGATCACCTCGGCGAGGTCGTCGGCATAGTGGTCCATGTCGTTGCCGTCCCACGGCTGGCTGGAGCGGCCATGGCCGCGGCGGTCATGGGTGATGACGCGAAAGCCGTTGCTGGCGAGATGGAAGGCCTGGGCCTCCCAGCTGTCGGACGACAGCGGCCAGCCATGGGCGAGGACGACGACGGGGCCGTCCTTCGGACCCCAGTCCTTGTAGTAGATCTCGACGCCGTCGCGGGTGGTGATCCGGCTGCCCGTGGTCCGTGCCCCCTCCGGTCCGGCTCCGGTCGCGGCAACGTCGGCCGCCCTGGCGGGGGACTGGACTGCGCTGACGGCGGCGGCGGTCGCGGCTGCCCCGAAAGCGCCGGCAAGAATGTTGCGGCGGGAGACCGTGGCGGCTGCAGTGGTTTCGGTTGCCTTTGACATGACTGCTTTCCTTTCGTGCAGGTCGTTGTTTTGCTTCAATTCTTGGCTTCCGTTCCGAAGCTGTGATTGAATAGATACAACCGCCCGCCGGACCTCTCGACCGGCAAAGCTGACAACGATGGAGGCAGAATTGACAAAGGTGACGGCCATGGAGCCGGCCGAGATCGGCATCGTCGTGCACGAGGAGGCGCTGATGTCGGCCGTCTACGGCCTGACCGACATGTTCAACGTCGCCAATCTGAAGAGCCGGGAGCAGCACGAGACGAATGCGCCGCAGATCCGCGCCAGCCATTGGAAATTCGGGCTGGACGGCTCGGTGACGCGGGGCTTCGACAGCCACCCGGAGCTGCCGGCGGGCCCGCTTTCAGCGCTGATCCTGCCGCCGACGCTGCATGTCGAACTGAAGATGAAGCGCGACCTCACGGACCTGTCGCAGTGGCTGCGGCAGCGGCATGCCGAGGGCACGGTGGTCAGCTCGGTCTGCGGCGGGGCCTACCTGCTCGCCGAATCGGGCCTCGTCGAGGGGCGGGCGCTGACCACCCACTGGTCGCATGCCGAGCAGATCGCCCGCAAGTTCCCGCACGTCAACGTCGATACCGACAAGCTGATGATCGACGAGGGCGACATCATCACCACCGGCGGCATGATGGCCTGGATCAATCTCGGGCTGAAGCTGGTGGACCGTTTCATGGGCTCGACGGTGATGCTGGAGACGGCGCGCTTCATGGTGGTCGATCCGGGTGCGCGCGAGCAGAGCTACTACAGCGTCTTCGCCCCGCGCATGGACCATGGCGATGCGGTGATCCTGAAGATCCAGCACTGGCTGCACGGCACCAACACCAAGGGCGTGACGCTGCAGATGATGGCCGATCGTGCCGGCCTCGGCGAGCGCACCTTCCTGCGGCGCTTCCACAAGGCGACCGGGATCAACCCGACCGAATATTCGCAGCGGCTGCGGATCGCGAAATCGCGCGAACTCCTGGAGCGCTCGTATCTTTCGATCGAGCAGGTGGCCTGGCAGAGCGGCTACGACGACAGCAACGCCTACCGCAAGATCTTCCGCAAGATCCTCGGGATCTCGCCGAGCGAATATCGAACGCGATTCTCGATCGCCGGCGGACAGCGTCCGCCGGGCCTTGCCGATGCGTTCCTGCCGGAAGACGGTGAGATCAGTGGGGCAGCCGCGACGCGGCCGACATGAGGTCCTCGGCCGGCGGGATTGCGAACATGTTGGCCCCATCGCCTTCGACTTCGGTGAACGACCAGCGGACGATGCCGTCGCGGTCCAGCAGGAATTCACCGACCAGCTGGCCGCCCGACCGCTCGTCGGTGCGCTCGTCCTCCGGCGTCATCTCGTAGCCGTCCTTGCGGTTGAGGAAGGCGGCGGCATCGAACGGGTTCATCGGTTCGGGCAACTCGCCGGGCATCTCCGTGCGCATCGACAGCACCGTCGGGATCGAAATCCGGTAGGGCCATTCGTCCTCGTTCTGGGTGAACTGCATGTTCGGCAGGCCGAAGGCGCGATGGGCGATGCTGTCGGGATCGGAGGCGGCGATCACGCCGGGCAGGGGATGGTAGCGGAAATAGAGCCGCGCACGGTCGATCGGCGTGTTGACGACGGTCAGGCTGTCGATGCCCTTTTCGTGCAATGAGGAGGCGAGCTCCGCAGTGGCGGCGATGTGGCGCCGACAGAAGGGGCACTGAAGGCCGCGAAACAGGCCCACCAGCACCGCCGAATGGCCGCGGAAATCCTCGAGCGACACCTTGCCGCCGTGGTTGATCGCATCGAGGACGATGTTGGGGGCGCGGTCGCCCGGGCGAAGGGGGCGTTCGTTTGCATGCTCTGCCATTGGTATGCTCCTCCGGCTAGTCGAGGAACGGCAGGACCATGAGCGCGTCAGGGTCGAGACCGTGCTGGGCGCAGACCTGCTGCGCCAACTCGAAATACCGCTCGGCCTCGCTCAGTTCGTTCGTTTCGAGGCAAAGCGTCGCAAGCCCATCATAGCATGGAAACAGAAGCTGCGCCTCAGCGCTGTCGCGCACGAGATCGAGCGCTTCGAGGTAATGTTCGCGGGCGGCGGCGATCGCCCCGTGGCACTGGCGGATCTGGCCGAGCACCAGAAGCGGCACCGGCAGGTGGTCGCGCAGCCCGAGCGCTCGGTCGATCGACAGCGCTTCCTCGACGGCAGGCAGCCCCTCGCTCAGGCAGCGGTCGGTGAACGTGCAGTAGGCGGCGGCGAGGTTGGTGAGCAGCCGGGCCTGATGGCCGAGGTCGCCGATCTGCCGGGCCATCTCGTAGCCGCGCTGGCAGACGTCGATCGCCCGCGCCGGATCGATCGTCGTGTAGAGCGATCCGAGGTTCGTGTAGCCGCGGCAGGCGGTGTTGAGGTGGTTCGCGTCGAGCGCGATCTTGACGCTGCGCTCCACCATCTCCACGGCATCGCGGGTCTTGCCGAGGCGGGCGAGCGCCACACCCTTGGTGTTGAAGGCGCGGGCGATGGCGAGCGCGATCTCCGCCTTCTCCGCGGCGCCCGGGTGCGAGGTGAGGTGATTGGCGCATTCCAGCGCCCGGTCGGCGAACAGCATGGCCCGCCTGTAGTCCCCGGCGCGAAAGGCGAGATGGCCCTGGCGCTGCATCAGGTGGGCGAGCTCGATCGGCGCGTCGACGCCTTCGAGAAGGGTCGCCGCCTCGGCGAAGCAGGCGGTGGCGCGCTCGCGGTCGCCGGTGTCGAAGGCGAGCTGGCCGAGCTTGCGCAGGATGCGCGCTTCCGCCGCCACGTCGGCCTTGGCCTTGGCCGCGGCCAGCAGGTCGTCATAGAGGTGCCGGGCCTCCTCGCTGCGCCCGGTCGGGTGACACAGGTCGGCATAGCGCTCGCCCGGCTCCCGCCTGGCGTCGCCGCCGGCCGCCTCGGCGGCCGAAAGCGCCCGGGCATAGAGGCGCAGGGCATCGGCATTGGCGTTGGCCATGCGGGCAAGGTCGCCGGCGGCCGTCAGGTAGCGCACGCCCTTTTCCTTCTCGGAGGAGGCGGCGAAGTGGTAGCCGAGCTCGATCAGCTGGTTCATGTGCTCCGGGGCCGTGCCGAAGCGGCGTTCGAGCAGGGTGCCGATCGCCCCGTGCAGCTCGGTGCGGCGCCGCAGGAGGAGGTTGTCGTAGAAGACCTCCTGCAACAGCTTCTGGCGGAAGGCGTAGCGCGGGGCCGCGTGGGAGGGGATGTCTACCAGTTCCTCGACGATATCCGCCTCGCCGAGCTGCTGCAGGCTGGCTGCGATGTCGCCGACGCCGCAGGGCAGCGCCTTCAGGAGCTCGACGTCGAAGCTGTGGCCGATGACGGCGGCGACCTGGGCGAGGCGCCGCGCATCGCCGGGAAGGCGGTCGATGCGGGCCAGCATCATCGCCTGGATGCCGAGCGGCGTCCCGGTCTCGGCGGCGGTGGCCTCCACCTCCCAGCCCGCCGCCTCGCGGTGGAGCACGCTGGTCTCGATCAGCGTGCGCAGGATCTCCTCGATGAAGAAGGGATTGCCTTCGGCCCGCTCGACGATGCGGTCGCGCAGGGCATGCGGCAGGACGTCGCCGCCTAGCGCCTGCTCGAGCAGCGCCTCGGCCTCGGGGACCGCCAGCGGGCTGAGGCGGAGCGTCGTCTGGCTGGCGCGGGCGGAATTCAGCATCTCCGTCTCGAAGCCGGGGCGGTGGGTGACGAGCAGCATCAGCCGCCGGCCGACCATGCGATCCATGATGAAGCGCAGCGCGTCGATCGAGACACTGTCGGCCCAATGAAGATCCTCGATCACCACCAGCATCGGCGCCTGCTCCATGCGCCGCTCGAAGAGGATGCGCATGGCATGGAAGATCTGCCGGCGCAGCTGGTCCGGCTCCAGGTGCCTCAATGTGTCGTCGGGATCGCCGAAGCCGAGGACGAACAGGAACAGCGGTTCCAGCCTCCGGATCTCGTCGGCCGGCAGGCCGAGGTCCTTCAGTCCGGCGACGAGCAGCGGGCGGGTATGATCGAGGCTGGCGGCCGGGTCGATCTGGTAGGCGCGGCGCAGCGCTGCCGCCAGCGTGCCGTAGGACGCCTCGCCCAGCGAGGAGCAGGCGGTCTGGCGGATGGTGATGTCGGGCTGCTCGGCGCGGACGCGGTCGAGGAAGGTCTCGACGAGGCGGGTCTTGCCGACGCCGGCGTCGCCGACGATGCGGACGAGCTGGGTCGCGCCGGCCCGGACGAATTCGAGGCAGCGAAGCAGCGCTGCGAGTTCGGGATCGCGGCCGATCATGGCGGTGTCGATGCCGAAACTGGCAAGCCCGCGCGCCGTCGGGGGCGCGTCCAGCACGGCCTCCAGCCGGAACACCGGCGTCTCGCCGGCCTTGCCCCGCAGGGTGGTGGTGCCGAGCGTGGCAAAGGCGAAGGCGTGCTCCGTCAGCCGGCGGGTGACGGCGCCGACGAGGATTTCGCCGAATCCCGCCATGGCCTGCAGGCGCTGGGCCGTGTTCACCGTGTCGCCGGTGACGGAGTAGGACTTGCTGCCGCCCGCCCCCACGGCGCCGGCGACGACCGGGCCGGTGTTGACGCCGATGTGCAGGGCGAGCGGTTCGCCGAGGCGTGCCCGCCAGCGATCCTCGATCCGCGCCATCCGGGTGCGCATGTCGAGTGCGGCGCGGAGCGCCCGTTCCGGGTCGCGCTCATGGGCGACGGGTGCGCCGAACAGGGCCAGCAACGCGTCGCCGACGAACTTGTCGACATAGCCGCCTTCCGCCGTGACGGCGGCGCTCAGTTCCTCGAAAATCTCGTTCTGGAGAGCCTGCAGCACCTCCGGGTCGATCTTCTCGCTCAGTGTCGTGTAGCCGCAGAGATCGGCGAAGAGGGCGGTGACGATGCGCCGGTCGGCCTCCGCCTCCTCGGCCCGGGGCGGCGGCCGTTCCGGCACGGCCTGGCGACGGGAGGGCTTGCCGCCCGATCGGCGAACGGCGGAGCGGCCTGCCTGCCTCGCCGCTGGAGCGAGGCTCGTCCCGCATTTCGGGCAGAAGGCGTAGTCCGGCGGGGAGACCTGGCCGCAGGAAGGGCATTGCTTCTGCTGCGGCGCTCCGCATTTCGGGCAGAAGGCAAAGCCGTCCTCGACCGTGAAACCGCAAGCCGCGCATTTCATCGCACGCGCCCCGTCGAACCCCGGGATCCACGAGCCCGGTCGCCGGGATCATGCGCCTGCGGGCGCGGCGTTGCAATTGCCCGTGGCCCGTGGCCAGGTCCGCCGCCCCTGCCGGCTGCCGGCCTCAACCGTCAAGCAGCGCCTGCAGCAGGGCGATGATGCGGCGATGCTGGTGGGCGTGGCGGGTGCGGACGTTGACGGCGGCATAGACGGTCTGCGGGATCGGCTCGGCACCCTGGACGCGGCTGACGGCGCCGGTGCGCGTCAGCCGGCGGGCGTCCGGCGCCATGACGAAGGCCGAGCCGCCGAGCTTGGTCAGGAGCGCGATGATCGCCGTCGTCTCACCGCTGGCGATCGGGGCGGTGGAGAGATGCGGCAGCGCCTGCCGGTGCAGGCGGTCGAAGGCCGGCGAATAGACCGCCTGGATATAGTCTTCCGGGCGGACGTCTGCGAGCGTCGTCACCTTGTTGGAGACGAGCTCGTACGTCACTTCGCCGATGCGCTCGTAGTGCAGGTCGGGCAGGTGGTGCGGGGTATAGAGGATCGCGAGGTCGAGGTCGCCGGCGGCGAGGTCGCCGTTCATCTGCTTGGAATAGTCGATCTCGACATAGATCGAGGTGCCGGGCAGCTCCTTGCGCACCGCCGCCAGCCAGTCGCCGGCATAGTGGGCGGCGAGGTCGTGCTGCAGGCCGATGCGCATCGAGCGCTCGTAGGCGCCGGCCGTCTCGACCGCACGCGCCGCCTCGTGCCACTGGTGCTGGATCGCCTTGGCGTGGTCGTGGAAGCGCAGGCCGGCCGCCGTCGGCTGGGTGCCGCCCTTGTTGCGGGAAAACAGCGGCCGCCCCAGCACCGCCTCCAGCGCCTTCATCCGGTGCGAGACGGTCGACTGCGTCAGGTTCAGCCGCTCGGCGGTGCGGTTGAAGCTGCGGGTCTCCATCAGGTCGAGATAGGTCTCGATGAGTTCGATCTGCATGTGGTTACGTCCTGATCCCCCAAATTGCCCCTCATCCGCCTGCCGGCACCTTCTCCCCGCAGGCGGGGAGAAGGGACCCTGCCGCGACCTCTCGTCCGACCTCTGACGGCACCGTCGGGCAAGGACCGTGCGGCGCGTCTCCTTCTCCCCGTTCACGGGGAGAAGGTCGCGGCAGCGGGATGAGGGGCGACCTCTGCGGACAAGAATGAATTCCGACACCGCGAAACTAATCGAAATCTTCGATCAATAAAGCGGAATCTGGCCGCTTGCCGGCCGTCAATTTGGTTGCCACAAATTCCGGGCAATCAAGGGGAAGAGAATGTCGAACCTGCCGTCACATGCACGCGTCGTCATCATCGGGGGAGGGGCGGTCGGCGCGTCCGCGCTCTATCATCTGGCGAAGGCCGGGTGGACCGACTGCGTGCTTCTGGAAAAGAACGAGCTGACCGCCGGCTCGACCTGGCATGCGGCCGGCAACGTGCCGACGTTTTCGTCCTCCTGGTCGATCATGAACATGCAGCGCTATTCCGCCTCGCTCTACCGCGAGCTCGGCGCGCTCGTGGACTACCCGATGAACTACCACGTCACCGGTTCGATCCGCCTCGGCCATTCCAAGGAGCGGCTGCAGGAGTTCAAGCGCGTCGTCGGCATGGGGCGCTATCAGGGCATGGACCTCGACATTCTCTCGCCCGACGAGATGCGCGGCCAATATCCTTTCCTCGAGACGCACGAGCTGACCGGCGCGCTCTACGATCCCTATGACGGCGACATCGACCCGGCGCAGCTGACGCAGGCGCTCGCGAAGGGCGCACGCGACATGGGGGCGAAGATCTTCCGCTTCTGTCCGGCGACCGGCGCGCGGCGCGAGAACGACGAATGGGTGATCTCGACGGCGCAGGGCGAGATCCGCTGCGAATACGTCGTCAACGCCGCCGGCTACTATGCCCGTGAGGTCGGCAAGTGGTTCGGCCGCGACGTGCCGATGATGGTGATGAGCCACCAGTACATCCTGTTCGAGGAGATCCCGGAGCTCGCCGCCTGGTCGAAGGAGGTCGGGCACAAGCTGCCGCTGCTGCGCGACGTCGACAGCTCCTACTACCTGCGCCAGGAAAAGAACGGCATGAACCTCGGGCCGTACGAGAAGAACTGCAAGGCGCACTGGACGACGCCCGACGATCCGATGCCGGACGACTTCTCGTTCCAGCTGTTCCCGGACGATCTCGACCGGCTGGAATGGTATCTGAACGATGCCTGCGAGCGCGTGCCGATCCTCGGCACCGCCGGCCTGTCGCGGATGATCAACGGGCCGATCCCCTATGCGCCGGACGGCAACCCGCTGATCGGGCCGATGCCGGGCGTGCCGAACGCGTTCGAAGCCTGCGTCTTCACCTTCGGCATCTGCCAGGCGGGCGGGGCGGGCAAGGTGCTCGCCGAATGGATCACCGAGGGCGAGACGGAATGGGACATGTGGTCCTGCGACCCGCGCCGCTACACGAGCTTCGCGTCCGACCAGGACTACTGCATCGCGAAAGGCATGGAGGTCTACGGCCACGAATATGCGATGCATTTTCCGAAGCACGCCTGGCCGGCCGGCCGCAACCGCAAGCTCTCGCCGATCCACGACCGGATCGCGGCGCTTGGCGCCCAGTTCAAGCCCTATAACGGCTGGGAGCGGGCCAACTGGTATGCCGCACCCGGCGACGACACCTCGGAAGAAGCGACGCAGACCTGGAACCGCGAAGGCCCGTGGCGGCCGCGGATCGAGGCGGAATGCCGCGCCGTTGCCGAGGCCGCCGGCATCCTCGACCTGCCCGGCTTCTCGCGCTACCGGGTGAAGGGCGCGGGGGCAACGGCATGGCTTTCCTCCCTCATCACCGGTCGTGTGCCGAAACCCGGCCGCATCGGCCTTGCCTATTTCGCCGACGACAAGGGGCGGATCGTCACCGAGATGTCGGTGATGATGCTGGATGAGGACTTCTTCTTCCTGATCACGGCGGCCACCGCCCAGTGGCACGACCTCGAATGGCTGAAGAAGCACCTGCCGAAGGATGCGGCGTTCACGCTCGACGACGTGACGGAGAAATTCACCTGCCAGATCCTGTCCGGCCCGAATTCGCGGGCGATCCTCGCGGCGGTGACGGACGCCGACCTTTCCAGGGGCTGGCTGACGCACCAGAGCTGCCAGATCGCCGGCCGCTGGTGCCAGCTGGTGCGCGTGTCCTTCGCCGGCGAGCTCGGCTGGGAGATCCACACCAAGGTCGAGGACACGGCCGCGATCTTCGACGCCGTCTGGGCGGCGGGGCAGAGCCACGGGCTGAAGCCGTTCGGCATGGAGGCGCTGGACAGCCTGCGCATCGAGAAGGGGTATCGCGCCTGGAAGGGCGACCTTTCGACCGACTACACCATCTTGCAAGGCGGGCTGGAACGCTTCGTCGACTGGTCCAAGCCGGACTTCAAGGGCAAGGCGGCGCTGGAGCGGGAGAAGCAGCAGGGTGTTTCCAAGCGCTTCGTGCTTTTGACCGTCGAGGCCGGTGACTGCGACGCGCCCTACATGTCGACGCTCTGGCACGGCGGCCAGGTGGTCGGCGAGACCACGTCGGGCAACTGGGGCTACCGCACCGGCCGGTCGATCGCGCTCGGCATGCTGCGCGCCGATCTCACTGAACCCGGCACCGAGGTCGAGGTCGAGATCTACGGCGACCGCTTCAAGGCCACCGTCCAGCCGGACGGGCCGCTCTTCGATCCCAACAACGAAAGACTGCGCGCATGACGAAGCCCATTCCTTCCAAGGCCCGCGCGGTCATCATCGGCGGCGGCGTCTCCGGCTGCTCGGTCGCCTATCATCTCGCCAAGCTCGGCTGGACCGACGTCGTGCTTTTGGAGCGCAAGCAGCTGACCTGCGGCACCACCTGGCATGCGGCGGGGCTGATCGGCCAGCTGCGCGCCTCGCAGAACATGACGCGGCTCGCGAAATATTCCGCCGACCTCTACGTCAAGCTGGAGGCCGAGACCGGCATCGGCACCGGCATGCGCCAGAACGGCTCGATGACGGTGGCGCTGACCGACGAGCGCAAGGAGGAGATCTATCGCCAGGCCTCGCTGGCGCGGGCCTTCGACGTCGACGTGCGCGAGATCTCGGTCGACGAGGTCAAGGCGATGTATCCGCACCTGAACACCGCCGACATCAAGGCCGCGGTGCACCTTCCCCTCGACGGCCAGTGCGATCCGGCCAACATCGCGATGGCGCTGGCCAAGGGCGCGCGCCAGAACGGCGCCACCGTGATCGAGGGCGTGAAGGTTACCTCGGTGGTAACGAAGGACGGCCGGGTGACGGGCGTCACCTGCGAGCGCGACGGCGAGAGTTTCACGATCGAGACCGAGAACGTCGTCAATGCGGCAGGCATGTGGGGGCGGACGCTCGCCGACATGTCGGGCGTGTCGCTGCCGCTGCATGCCTGCGAGCACTTCTACATCGTCACCGAGCCGATCGAGGGGCTGAAGCAGCTTCCCGTCCTGCGCGTGCCGGACGAATGCACCTACTACAAGGAGGATGCCGGCAAGATGCTGATCGGCGCCTTCGAGCTGAAGGCCAAGCCCTGGGGCATGGACGGCATCCGCGAGGACTTCTGCTTCGACCAGCTGCCGGAGGATTTCGACCATTTCCAGCCGATCCTGGAGATGGCGGTCAACCGCATGCCGATGCTGCAGACGGCCGGCATCCATACCTTCTTCAACGGGCCGGAGAGCTTCACGCCCGACGACCGCTACTATCTCGGCGAGGCGCCGCAACTGAAGGGTTACTGGGTGGCCGCCGGCTACAATTCGATCGGCATCGTCTCTTCCGGCGGCGCCGGCATGGCGCTGGCGCAATGGATGAACGACGGCGAGCCGCCGTTCGATCTCTGGGAGGTCGACATCCGCCGGGCCCAGCCGTTCCAGCGGAACCGCGCCTATCTGAAGGACCGGGTGTCGGAAACGCTCGGCCTGCTCTATGCCGACCACTTCCCCTATCGCCAGATGGCGACCGCACGCGGCGTGCGCCGTTCGCCGATCCACGAGCACCTCAAGGCCCGCGGTGCGGTGTTCGGCGAGGTCGCCGGCTGGGAGCGCGCCAACTGGTTTGCGAGAGAAGGCCAGGAGCGGGAATACAGATACAGCTGGAAGCGGCAGAACTGGTTCGAAAACCAGCGCGAGGAACACATGGCCGTGCGCGAGGGCGTCGGCCTGTTCGACATGACCTCCTTCGGCAAGATCCGGGTGGAGGGGCGCGACGCGCTCGCCTTCCTGCAGAGGCTCTGCGCCAACCAGATGGATGTGCCCGCGGGCAGGATCGTCTACACCCAGATGCTGAACGCCCGCGGCGGCATCGAGAGCGACCTGACGGTGACGCGGCTTTCGGAGACCGCGTTCCTGCTGGTCGTGCCCGGCGCGACGCTGCAGCGCGACCTCGCCTGGCTGCGCAAGCATCTCAAGGACGAGTTCGTCGTCATCACCGACGTCACGGCTTCCGAGAGCGTGCTCTGCGTGATGGGGCCGAAGGCGCGCGCGCTGATGCAGAAGGTCAGTCCGAACGATTTTTCCAACGAAGCGCATCCCTTCGCCACCGCGTGCGAGATCGAGATCGGCATGGGGCTCGCCCGTGCCCACCGGGTCACTTATGTCGGCGAGCTCGGCTGGGAGCTCTATGTCTCGACCGACCAGACGGCGCATGTGTTCGAGGCGCTGGAGGCGGCCGGCGCCGATGTCGGGCTGAAGCTCTGCGGCCTGCATACGCTGGACAGCTGCCGCATCGAGAAGGCCTTCCGTCACTTCGGCCACGACATCACCGACGAGGACCACGTGCTGGAGGCCGGGCTCGGCTTTGCGGTGCGCACGGGCAAGGGCGAGTTCATCGGCCGCGAGGCGGTGCTGCGCCGGCAGGACAAGGGGCTGACGCGGCGGATGGTGCAGTTCAGGCTCACCGATCCGGAGCCGCTGCTGTTCCACAACGAGGCGCTGGTGCGCGACGGCAGGATCGTCTCGACGATCACGTCCGGCAATTACGGCCACTTCCTCGGCGGCGCGATCGGCATGGGCTACGTGCCCTGCGAGGGCGAGAGCGAGGAACAGGTGCTGGCGTCCGGCTACGAGATCGAGATCGCCGGCGTGCGGGTGAAGGCGGAAGCCTCGCTCGTGCCGATGTACGACCCGAAGGCGGCGCGGGTGCGCATGTAGGCAGGACAGGACGGAAGGCGAAAGCAGCGAACAGACTTTCCCCGAGGATGGTTGCCGCCCGCACGCGGCCTGGCTGGAGGTTTCGATGAGCTTGCAGGATCTCGCATGGCTGGCGATGGCGGCCTATGCCGTCCATATCCTGGAGGAGCATACGTTCGACTGGCGCAACTGGGCGCGGGGCGTCATCGGGCTGCCGGTCGAGTGGACGGATTTCTACGTCACCAACGCGGTGGTCATCGCGGTCGGCATCGCTCAGGCGCAACTGGCGCCGACCGTGCCCCTGATCCCGCTGATCTTCGCAGCACTGATGCTGATCAACGCGGTGTTCTTCCACATCCTGCCGGTGATCCGGACGAAGGGGCGCTTCTCGCCGGGGCTCGCGACCGCGGTGGTGCTGTTCCTGCCGCTCGGGACGGCGATCTTCCTGAAGGCGGCGGAGGAGGGGCGCCTCGACGTCGTGACGGGCCTCTCGGCCTTTCTCGGCGGGGCGCTGCTGATGGCCTATCCGGTGGTGATGCTGCACCTGAAGGCGAGACCCTATTTCCGGCAGGCCGAAAAATGACTGTGACTTCCTCCCTCTCGTCTTATTTCTTGTTCCATGGAGCTTTCAGGTGATCGTTTCCGATCTCAAGGACCTCAATACGCCCTCCGGCGACCGGATCGATCGCCTCGTCGCGGCGCACCGGCCGGGTCACGGCCTCTCGCGTCCGTTCTACCACGACCAGGATATCTACGAACGCGACCTGGAGCGGGTCTTCCGCCGGCACTGGCACTGCATCGCCCATGAGAGCGTCATTCCGAACGCCAACGATTTCGAGGTGTTCCGCATGGCCGACGAGCAGGTGATCCTGACGCGGCATGCCGACGGCTCGATCCATGCGCTGCTCAACGTCTGCCGCCATCGCGGCGCCGAGGTCTGCACGAAGGACAAGGGCAATGCGCGGGTCTTCGTCTGCCCCTACCATGCCTGGACCTATTCCAACGACGGCGCCTTGCGCGCCGCCCGGCTGATGCCGAAGGAGTTCAAGCGCGAGGACCACGGGCTGAAGAAGCTGCACGTGCGGGTGGTCGAGGGGCTGGTGTTCGTCTCGTTCGCGAAGGTGCCGCTCGATTTTGCCGAGGTCGAGCACCTGCTGCATGCGACCTGCGGCCAATACGGCTGGGGAAACGCGAAGGTCGCGCACCGGGAGAGCTACGCGGTCAGCGCCAACTGGAAGCTCGCCGTCGAGAACTATGTCGAGTGCTACCACTGCGGCCCGGCGCATCCGGAATATTCGCAGACGCATGCGCTGGAGCAGCCGCTGCACATGATCGAGGCGATGAACGAGGCGATGGAAGAGCGCACCTGCGCGCTCGGCATCGAGGTCGGCTCCGGCAATCACTGGCAGACCTCCGAGGGTGGCAAGGAGGCGATCCACGCCTTCCGCTACGCGCTCTATGACGGGGTCAAGAGCGGCAGCGAGGACGGGGCGGCGGTGGCGCCGCTGATGGGCCGTTTCACCGATTTCGACGGCGGCGTCACCTCGATCCACCTCGGCGGCACGACCTTCCTCGTCTGCTATCCCGACCACGGCATGATCTACCGCTTCATCCCCAAGACGGCCGAGACCTGCGAGATGGAGCTGATCTGGCTGGTGGACGGCAAGGCCGAGGCGGGGCGCGACTACGATCTCGACCGGCTGACCTGGCTGTGGAAGGTCACCACCGACGAGGACAAGGCGATCATCGAACACACCGCGCGCGGCGTGCGCTCGCACTATTTCGAGCCCGGCCCGATCGCGCCGATGGAGCACAACGAGCTGCGCTACATCGACTGGTATCTGGACGAGATCAGCCGGGCGTGAGGGGGGGTGGGTGATGAGGAACTCCTGGATTTGACCGCGGGCAGCCTCCTCAGCCACCGTCACCCCGGACTTGATCCGGGGTCCAGCCACGCCGCGTCGGCGGCGTGAGGGAGTGCACCTTCCGCGCGCAAGGACTTGCGCGCGCTGGATGCCGGATCAAGTCCGGCATGACGGTGGTTGAGGGGCGCGGCACCAAATGGTGACGTGGTCCTCGTTGGGAAGGCCGGCCTGCGTGCCGGTGGTCGTCGATGGGTGTCCAAGGCCGATGAGAATGGAATCGAATCAACGGACTACGCAGAAAGATTGAAGTTCCGAATCTGCTTTCGCACCGGTCGGTCGCGCAAAGCCGCAGCATGTGGAGGGCGCAATGAGCATAGCCGAAGCAACCCAGACGTCGAGGCGCGCCGGCGGGCGGGCTGCCCGCGTCGCCATGCGGGCAGCGCCGCTGGCGGAGAACGTCCGTCCGGTTCGCCCGGGGCTTTCGGGCGGGCAGTACAAGCCGCTGACGGAGGCCGGCGTGCGCCGCATCCACGAGGCGGCACTCGATGCGCTGGAGAACATCGGCCTTGCGAATGCGCCGAAGTCCGGCATCGAGATCATGACGGGGGCCGGCGCGATCCTCGGCGAGGACGGGCGCATCCGCTTCCCCCGCGCGCTGGTCGAGGACATGCTGGCGGTCGCCGCGCGCGACATCACGCTCTACGGCCGCGATCCGAAATACGATCTCGAACTGACCGGTACACGGGTCTACTACGGCACCGCGGGTGCTGCGGTGCACATCGTCGACGTGGAGAAGCGGGAGTACCGCGAATCCACGGCGAAGGACCTCTTCAACGCGGCGCAGCTCGTCCATCATCTCGACAATGTGCACTTCTTCCAGCGGGCGATGGTCTGCCGCGACGTGGCCGACAACTTCCTGATGGACATCAACACGCTCTACGGCTGCTGCGCCGGCACCTCCAAGCATGTCGGCACGAGTTTCTCCGATCCGTCGCATGTCGCCGGCTGCTTCGACCTGATCCACATGATGGCGGGCGGTGAGGACCGGTGGCGGGCGCGGCCGTTCGTGTCGAACTCCAACTGCTTCGTCGTGCCACCGATGAAGTTCGCCGAGGAGAGCTGCATCACCATGGAGGCCTGCATCCGTGCCGGCATGCCGATCCTGCTGCTATCGGCGGGGCAGGCCGGTGCGACAGCGCCGGCACCGCTGGCGACTGCGATCGTGCAGGCCGTGGCGGAGTGCCTGGCGGGCGTCGTCTACGTCAACGCCATGGCGCCCGGCCATCCGGCGATCTTCGGCACCTGGCCGTTCGTCTCGGACCTGCGCACCGGTGCGATGTCCGGCGGCTCGGGAGAGCAGGCGCTGTTGACGGCCGGCTGCGCGCAGATGCACCAGTTCTACCGCCTGCCGGGCGGGGCGGCGGCGGGGATCGCCGATTCCAAGCTGCCCGACATGCAGGCCGGCTGGGAGCAGGCGATCTCGAATGTGATGGCAGGTCTGTCCGGCCTCAACATGGTCTACGAGGCGGTCGGCATGCATGCCTCGCTGCTCGGCTTCTGCCTGGAGAGCCTGGTGCTGGGCGACGACCTGCTCGGCCAGGTGCAGCGCTGCGTGCGCGGCATCGACGTCACCGAGGATTCGGTCTCGCTGGAGACGATGCGATCGGTGTGCATCGACGGGCCGGGGCATTATCTCGGTGATCCGCAGACGCTGTCGCTGATGCAGACCGAATACGTCTATCCGGCCGTGGCCGACCGCACGAGCCCGAAGGAATGGGCGGAAATCGGCCGGCCGGACCTCGTCGCCAAGGCGATCGAGCGGAAGAACCGCATTCTCGCCGATGCCGGCGGCCCGCTGTTCGACCCCGAGATCGACCGGGCGGTGCGGGAGAAGTTCAGGATCTATTTCTGAGCGGGACGCCGGGATCGATTGCGCCTTCGCGCCGATCTCATTGCGGCGGCAGCGATCGGGCGAGCGCGCGCACGTCGCTGACCGTCCAGGTCCATTGCGGTTCGGTGATCTGCAGCAGGTCGCTGCCGGTGAAGACGACGAAGGTGGTGAAGGGCTGGCTTTCGCCGGGAAGCACGCGGGCGACGATCAGGGCGGTATCGGTGCCGACCGGTCTGCAGGCGCCCGCCGGGCAGTTCGCAAGCGTGATGCTGAGGCGCATCGACTGCAACGTGGCGGCGCTGTTGTTGGTGATCGTGCCGGTGACGCGGTAGCTCGTCACCGGCTGGCCGACGGTGAACTGCATCTGCGAGAGCACGATCTCTTCCGGCGCGATGACGTTGCGCGGGGCGACCGGCTCCGGCACGACGGTGCGGCTGTCGGCGAGCCAGATCACGGCCGCTGCGGCGAGGCCGATCGCGACGGTGATCGTCAGCACCGGCTCGACCCAGCTCTGGAAGCGCTTGTAGCGCAAGGCGAGATAGAGCGTGGCGACTGCGACGACAGCGAATGCCCAGACCATCAAGATCCTCCTCGCCATCCATATAGCGTGGCGGGCGCGAAGCCAAAAGGCCTGCGCAACCATTCACTTGGGGATGGGTAGGTGTGGGGTGGGGCCCTGCCGAGGGTTCCGGTCCGCCGTCGGCCTTTTCGCAAAGCTGTGATCGGCTCGCGGCACCGGCGGCGAGGATCCGTCCGCACCGACCCGACCCCGGCGAGTGGGCGTCTGTGGTCGGTGTCAGCCGCCCCCTCATCCGGTCCTTCGCGCCACTTTCTTCTCGAGGGGCGGAGAAGAGGGGACAGCCGTTACTTCAGGCTGATCCAGTAGGCGCCTTCGAAGGGGACGGCGGCGAAGCGGGTGTTGATCTCGTCCAGCGTCTTTTCCGGGTCGACGTCGGCAAAGACGTCCGGCCGCAGCCAGTGGGCGAAGGCCTCGGCGGCGAGGATGTTCAGCGGCACGGCGTTGAAGAAGTTCCACAGGCCGTAGACGCGGCCGTTCTTGATGGCGGCGAGATCGGCCAGGATCGGCCGCTCGGTCGCCTTCTGCAGCGTCTGCCGTGCCTCCTCTGCCGGAACGCCGGGGCCGATGGAGAAGGCGCTGTAGGTGCCGCCCGGCGAGGCGGTGGCGACATAGGCTTCCGGGTTGGCGGCGATCAGGTATTCGATGCTGACGATGCCGCCCTGGCGGGGCAGGTCGGAGGCGATGTTGCGGCTGCCGGTCAGCCCGATGAATTCGCCCAGTCCGCCGACCCCGTAGGCGTAGCAGCAGCCCTGGTCGTTCGGAAAGGCGTCCATGAGCACGGTCGGTCCGGGCTCCGGCGTCGCCGCCACGCGCTCGCGGATCACCTTCAGGTGCTCTTCGTAGAAGCTCGCGAAGGCTTCCGCCTGCTCGTCGCGCTCCAGCACGCGGCCGAGCAGGCGCATGTTGTCCGGCGTGTTCTTCAGGGGATCGCTGTTGAAATCGACGACGATGACCGGCACGTCGATCTGTTCGAGATAGGCGATCGCCTGCTTGCCGAGGTCGGTATCGGCCTGCCAGTTGGCGAGGATGGCGAGATCGGCCTTCAGGGACAGGATCGTCTCGAAGGAAAAGCCGTTGCCGGTGCCGTCGCCGATCAGCGGCACGTCGGCGATCTTCGGGAATTTTTCGCGGAAGGCCTCGTAGATCGCCGGATTGTCGCCCTTCATGTCGCCGGCCCAGCCGGCCAGCAGGCTGACGGGATCCGGATGGATGAGCGACAGCGCCACGAGATTGAAGCCGCTGCCGAGCAAGATCGCTTCCGGCTTCCTTTCGATCGTGACCTCGCGGCCGAGCGCGTCGGTGACCGTCAGGGGGAAACGCCCGTCGGCCAGGCTGGCGCCGGCGGACAGCAGGAGGCCGGTGAGAAGAACGAGAATGCGCAACACGTCAATGCTTCCTCTGGTCGGGCAGGGCGCACAGCTCGCCGCAGCTCGGAATGCCCGGCAGGAGGTAGCGCAGGCAGCAGACCTTCCGGCGGCACTGGACCTGCCCCTCCGCCAGTTCATGGCGCAGCGAGCCGTGGAAGGGATTGGGCGAACCGTCGGCGAAGGTCTTTTCCTCGAACAGCGCGCGCGCCGTCCACTCGTCCGGCGCCCGCTGCGCGTCGCCTCCGGCCTCGCCGGTCGCCGGCGAAGCTGCGCGCGACACAGGCTCCGTCGCGTTGATCGCATAGTCGATGTAGACCGCAGCGTTGTTCCAGCCGAGCTTGGGGGCCATGCCGCCGAACCGCTTCAGGTGGGCCACGACCTCGCCGAGGTGCGCCGATACCAGCGGCCTGACCAGCTCGAGGGGCGTATCGTCCTCGCACCAGTCGCCGGTGCGGGGCAGGCCGAAGGCCCGCGGCAGGCCGTCGTCGGCAAGCGCGATGGTCATGTCGTCGACGGCGATCGGAAGGGCGAGGTCCGCCCGGCGCGCCACGATGTAGGGGATCGAAAGCGCGGAGAAATAGTAGAGAGACCAGTAGGACGCCACCGCCCGGCGGTCGACGCCGTGGGTCTGGGCATAGGTGTCGAGGCCGGTCGCAAAGGTGCCGCTCTCGAAGAAGTCGCGGATGGGCATGGCATTGTCGAGGTCCGACGAGAGCATCATCTTCTCGCCGCACCAGGCATGCTCGCCCGAAAAGACCGCCCTCAGGCCTTGCGGCCCGAAGACGGTCTCGTCAGCCCTGGGAGGGGTTGCGTCCAACGGTGTCACCACGTGTATTTGAGCGAGCCGATGATCGTCCGGCCCTGGTCCTTGTAGCAGAAGCCGGCCGAGCAGACCGGGTCGCGGCGATCGAAGATGTTGGTGGCGTTCACCTGCAGGGCCAGCCCTTCCATCTTCTTGTCGATCGCGGCGAAGTCGTAGCGGAGGGCCGCGTCGAACAGGACGCGCGAGCCGTTCTCCATGGTGTTCTCGTCATTGCCGTAGCTGGCGCCGATGAAGCGCGCGCCGCCGCCGAGGCCGAGGCCGTCCAGGGCGGTGTCCTCGGGCATCGTGTAGAAGGCCCAGAGGGCTGCCTGATGGCGCGGCACCGAGGAAACGTCGTTGTCGACCGTGCCGGCCGGACCCTCGATGATCTTCATCTGGGTGTAGGAGTAGGAGGCGGTGAGCGACAGGCTGTTATCGAGGCTGGTGTTGGCCTCGAACTCGAAGCCGCGCGAGCGCAGCTTGCCGCGCTGGACCTGGATGTTGGCCGGGCCGGTCGGCAGGTCGACGACTTCGTAGTAGAGGCCGTTCTCCTGGTCGATGTTGAACATCGCGGCCGTCAGCATGGTGTTGCTGTTGGGCAGCAGATACTTGACGCCGATTTCCTCCTGCTCGCTCTCGGTCGGCTTGAAGGGGGCGTCGGTCTCCTGGTTGAAGCCGGCATTCGGCGAGAACGCGGTCGAATAGCTGGCATAGGGGGCGAGGCCGAAATCGAACTCGTAGGTGAGGCCGACGCGCTTGGAGAAGGCGCGGTCGCTCTGGTCGAGCTCGGTGACCGTGCCGCCGACGAGATCGGTGCTGTCGGTGTCGGTGGAGACCCAGTCGTAGCGGCCGCCGAGCGTCAAGGTCCAGGCGTCGTAGCGGATCTGGTCCTGGATGTAGGTGCCGACCTGCCACTGGTCCTGGTCGACGCGCTCGGTATAGGGAATGCGATCCATCGGCTCGCCGCGGTCGGGATCGTTGGTGTCGAGCGGCGGCGAGACGCCATAGCCGTTGAGCGACTTGTAGCGCAGCTTCATCAGGTCGAGGCCGGTCAGCAGCGTATGGCTGAAGGCGCCGGTGTCGAACTCGGAGACGAGCTGGTTGTCGATCACGATGGCGGAAAGCCGCTCCTCGAAGGAGCCGGCGCTCCGGTCGATCAGCGTCGGGTCATCGGCGTTCGGGGCATAGGCGAAGGCCCAGTCCGCATTGGTGTCGAGCGTCGAGGCGCGCACGTTCTGGCGGAAGGTGAAGGTCTCGTTGAAGCGGTGCTCGAATTCGTAGCCGATGCGGCCCTGGTTCTGGACCGAATCGTTGAATGCCGGGTTGCCGGCGAAGAAGTCCGTCACCTCGCCGGTGGTGGTGTCGTAGTAGTAGGCCGCGGTGCCGCCGGTCTTGATGCGCGCGTATTCGCCGAGCACGGTCAGGCGGGTGTCCTCGTCCGGCTTCCAGGTCAGCGCCGGGGCGATGTAGATGCGGTCGTCGGGCACGCCCGGCTGTTCGGTGTCGGCGGTGCGGGCCAGACCCGTCAGGCGATAGTAGACCGGGTCGGTGTCGTTGATCGGGCCGGACAGGTCGAACTGGCCCTGGTAGCGGTTGTGGGTGCCGTACTGGACCTCGACCTCGTGCTGGGCCTCTTCGGTCGGCCGCTTGGTGACGAGGTTGTAGAGACCGCCGGCACCGGAGGCGCCGTAGAGGGCGGAGGAGGGGCCGCGCAGGATGGAGACGCCCTCGAGGCCGTAGGGCTCGGTCTTGTAGAGCGAGGAGCCGGCGCCCGGCTGGCGCAGGTTGTCGCGGAACACGCCGTTATAGGTAACGTCGAAGCCGCGCACGGTGAAGGAATCGAAGCGCGGGTCGAAACCGTAGGCGGTCGTGCGGGTGCTGGGGGTATAGGCCAGCACTTCCAGCAGCGTCTGCGGGTTGCGGTCCTTCATCTGCGCCTCGGTGACCGTGGAGACCGATTGCGGCGTCTGCAGGAACGGCGTGTCGACCTTGGCGCCGGTGGCGCTGCTCTTGCCGACATAGCCGTCGGCGGTGATGACGCCGCCGCTGCCGCCGTCGACGATGATCTCCTCCAGCGTCGTCGTGCCCTCCGTGGACGTCGCCGCCGCCTGGTCCTGGGCGCGGGCGGCGATGGACAGGGTCAGGAGCGAGGTGCCGGCAAGGGCGAGGACGAGCGTACGGCGGAGCGGGGAGGAGGTCAGGGGCATCGAAGGTCTCGTGATGTTACTAGGTCGATAACCGGACTGTTCTCATCATGTTTTTGCGATGCGCAAGAAATATATGATAAATTATGTCATGTTTCGGACATTGTTGCCCTCATGCAACGGAAATGACCGCCATGGTGGTGGCGATACTCGAAGCTCTACGATGGCGCGTGCCCGGTCAGACGACGGCGCTGCCGGCCATGAAGGCGAGGATGAGGAAAATCAGGAACAGAATCAGGGCTATGCCGAACAGGACCTTGGCGATAGTCGCAGCCGCCGAGGACACGCCGCGAAAGCCGAGAAAACCGGCGACAAGCGAGATCACGAGAAATATCAGGGCCCATTTCAGCATCGGCTACGTCCTTTCCTGAACCGGAGAGAAGACGCGCGAGGCGGAAATTTGTTCCCGTCATGGCCGATCCGAGGCGGGAAGGGACCCGGCGGAGCCTTCCCCGCCGGGTCAAAGACGAGGCAGAAGGCCCGCTCAGCCGTGATTGATCATGACGTGGCGGACGGCGGTGTAGTCCTCCAGCGCATAGACCGACATGTCCTTGCCGTAGCCGGACTGCTTGACGCCGCCATGCGGCATCTCGTTGGTCAGCATGAAATGGGTGTTGATCCAGGTGCAGCCGTATTGCAGGCGGGCGGCCGCGCGCATCGCCTTGGAGATGTCCTTCGTCCAGACCGACGAGGCGAGGCCGTAGTCGCTGTCGTTGGCCCAGGCGATCGCCTGATCCTCGCCCGTAAAGCGGGTGACGGAGACGACCGGGCCGAACACCTCGCGGCGGACGATCTCGTCGTCCTGGGTGGCGCCGGCGACGACGGTCGGCTGGAAGAAGAAGCCCTTGTCGCTGCCGGGCGCGCCGCCGGTGACGATCTCGATGTGCTTCACGTCCGCCGCGCGCTCGACGAAGCTTGCGACGCGGTCGCGCTGGCGTTTGGAGATCAGCGGGCCGATCTCGTTTTCCGTATCGTCGGCCAGGTTGTAGCGGATGGTCGAGACCGCCGAAGAGAGCTCGGCGACGAACTTGTCGTAGATGCCCTTCTCGGCATAGATCCGGCAGGCGGCGGTGCAGTCCTGACCGGCATTGTAATAGCCGAAGGCGCGGATGCCGTTGACCACCGCTTCCAGGTCGGCGTCGTCATAGACGATCACCGGCGCCTTGCCGCCGAGTTCGAGATGGGTGCGCTTGACCGATTTCGCCGCCGCCGCCAGCACCTTCTTGCCGGTGGCGACGTCGCCGGTGATCGAGACCATGTTGATCTTCGGATGGTTGATCAGCGCGTTGCCGACGGTCTCGCCGCGGCCGAGCACGACGTTGACGACGCCCTCGGGCAGGATGTCGGCCAGCACCTTCGCCATCTTCAGCGCCGTCAGCGGCGTCTGCTCGGACGGCTTGAAGACGACGGTGTTGCCGCCGGCGATCGCCGGCGCCAGCTTCCAGGCCATCATCATCAGCGGATAGTTCCAGGGGGCGATGGAACCGACGATGCCGATCGCGTCGCGGCGGATCATCGAGGTGTGGCCCGGCAGGTATTCGCCCGCGACCGTCGCCGTCATCGAGCGCACGGCGCCGGCGAAGAAGCGCCAGCAGTCGACGATCGCCGGGATCTCGTCGTTGCGGACGGCGTTGATCGGCTTGCCGCAGTTGAGCGCCTCCAGTGCGGCAAAGCCGTCGGCGTCGCGCTCGATCGCGTCGGCGATCTTCAGGAGGTAGGCGGAGCGCTCGGCCGGCGTCGTCGTCGCCCAGGTGGAGAAAGCCTTCTCGGCGGCGTCGACGGCGGCGTCGATCTGGGCGTGCGAGGCTTCGGGCAGGTCCGCCACCGTCTCGCCCGTCTTCGGGTTGAGGATGTGCTCCTCGCTCTCCGTGCCGGCCTCGAAGCGTGCGCCGATCAGCATCTGGGTTTCCATCGGTAACTCCCTTGGTCTCAAGTCGTTGTTCTATTTGCCGCCGCCGGCGACCTGGTCGCCGTCGCGGGTGAGGTAGTAGGCGAGAAGGATCGGCAGCAGCGTCACCAGCACCACCAGCATGGCGACGACGTTGGTGACCGGGCGCTGGCGTGGCCGCACCAGTTCCTCCAGCATCCAGATCGGCAGCGTCTGCTGCTGGCCGGCGGTGAAGGTGGTGACGATCACCTCGTCGAAGGAGAGCGCGAAGGCGAGCATGCCGCCGGCGAGAAGCGCGGTGCCGATATTGGGCAGGACGACATAGCGGAAGGTCTGGAAGCCGTCGGCGCCGAGGTCCATCGAGGCCTCGATCAGGGAGCCCGAGACGCGGCGGAAGCGGGCCACCGCATTGTTGTAGACGACGACGACGCAGAAGGTGGCGTGGCCGAGCACGATCGTCCAGAACGAGAACGGGATATCGGCAAAGGAAAACGCCGAGCGCAGCGCGATGCCGGTGATGATGCCGGGCAGGGCGATCGGCAGGATGACGAGCAGCGAGATCGTCTCGCGGCCGAAGAACTTCGTCTGGCTGACGGCGGCGGCGCAGAGCGTGCCGAGCACCAGTGCGATTGCGGTGGCGATCGCGGCGACGCGGACCGACAGCCCGAGTGCTGCCCATACGTCGGGCCGGTTCCAGGCGACGGCGAGCCACTGCAGCGTATAGCCCGGCGGCGGGAACTGGTAGCTCTTCTCCTCCGTCGTGAACGCATAGAGGAAGATCAGGAGGATCGGCAGGTGCAGGAAGAGCAGGCCGCCGGCGGCGGCGATCTTCAGGCCGAGCGGGGCGGAGGTGGAGCGGTCAGAGCGCATTTTTCTCCCACCCTACGTTCGGGTTTTCAGCAGCAAGTGCTTCCTCGTGCTCCTTCAGATAACTCTCAATCATCTTCGAAGTGTCTGATTCTGACGGAAGCGGAATGTTGAAGCGAATGCACATTTGCTCGAACTTTTGCTTTAAGATCTCTTCCAGAGCCATTGCCTTGATCCTGACTTCGCGGATTTTCTCAAGAAGGAGCCAGCACCCATCGTCGCTCGAAAAGAATCCAGATTCCTCCCTCATAAAGTGATGGGCAAAGTAGTCTCTGAGGACCTTTGCTTCCTTAAGTTCGTCTTTAAGCGGAGAAAATTCTTGAACTGCTACGGTGTGGCGCACGAGGTTGCCAAATGTGCACGAAACTGCTTTCTCCTCTGCCGCATCAAAGGCGTTTTCCCATTCGGATTTACTTCTTATCTTGCGTTCCGCCAGCATCTTTCCCACGGTAGAGAAGATCATGATGTTAATTAGGGAGTGCTCGATCAAAGCGAACTTAAAAAAGACCAACCCGAAATGGGCGTAGACCTCCTTAGGCAGGATGACGTTTTCCGCCGCAAGTTCCGGAAATTCATCTAGGAGTGCTGCGCGACTATCAGAGCGCATCGAAGGCCCCCTGCTTCTTCGCCATCCACAGGTAGAAGCCCATGATGACGATCGGGACGACGGTGAAGGCGGCGGCGAGCGGAATGTTGCCGGCCGTGCCCTGCTGGGCATAGACCGCCTGGCCGATGAACAGTCGCGACGAGCCGATGATCTGCGGGATGATGTAGTCGCCGAGCGTCAGCGAGAAGGTGAAGATCGAGCCGGCGATGATGCCGGGCAGCGCCAGGGGAAAGAGCACGTGGCGGAAGGTCTGGGCCGGGTGGGCGCCGAGATCGGCGGACGCCTCGACCAGGTTGCCGGGCACCCGCTCGAGGGCCGCCTGGATCGGCAGGATCATGAAGGGCAGCCAGACATAGACGAAGACGATGAAGGTGCCGGTATAGCTGATCGACAGCGAGTTGCCGCCGACGACCGGCAGCGCCAGCCAGCCGTCGAGCAGCCAGGTCAGGTGCAGCTTGGAAAAGACCCAGGTGAGGATGCCTTCCTTGGCCAGGATCAGCTTCCAGGCATAGACCTTGACGAGATAGCTGGACCAGAGCGGCAGCATGACGCCGAGGTAGAACAGCACCTTCCATTTCCCCCTCGCATAGCGGGCGGCATAGTAGGCGATCGGGAAGGCGATGACGGCAGACGCCAGCGTCACCAGCGCCGCCATGACGACAGTGCGCAAAATGATGTCGAAATTCGACGGGATCAGCAGTTGCCGGTAGGTGGCGAGCGTGAACTCGTAGTTCACCAGGCCCGAGAATTCGTCGATCGAGAAGAAGCTCTGCAGCAGAAGCGCAAACAGCGAGCCGAGATAGATGATGCCGAGCCAGAGCAGCGGCGGGGCGAGCATCAGGAACAACAGGATCTTCGGATTGCGCCAGAAGAAATCCGACACCTTCCCGAAGGTGCCGCTGCGGCCGGCGAGGATGCTGGTTTCGGCGATCGCGCTCATGCCGCTTCGTCCATCAGGTGCAGGTCCTCGGGCGCGAAGGACAAAGTGACGCCGCTGCCCTGTTCGGGGATCAGCTCCGACGCGGGGACCATGGCGGCGATGCGCGTCGCGCTGCCGGTCTCGATGGTCACGCGGTTGGCTGCGCCGAGGAAGCTGGTGGCGACCACGGTGCCGGTGACGCGCTTGCGCTCGCCGGTGCCGTCGCCGAGCGACAGCGCCTCGGGACGCAGGCTCGCATAGCGGGCCGGGTAGCCGAGGCTCTGGACGAAGGCGGGCGCCAGCACATTGGAGGAGCCGACGAAATCGGCGACGAAGCGGGTCTGCGGCCGCTTGTAGACCTCCTCCGGCGTGCCGAGCTGCTGGATGCGGCCCTCGTTGAACACGGCGACGCGGTCGGCCATCGACAGCGCCTCGCCCTGGTCATGGGTGACGAAGACGAAGGTGATGCCGAGCGATTTCTGCAGGGCCTTCAGCTCCTCCTGCATCTGCTCGCGCAGCTTCAGGTCGAGGGCGCCGAGCGGCTCGTCGAGCAGCAGCACACGCGGCCGGTTGACGAGCGCGCGGGCGAGCGCCACGCGCTGGCGCTGGCCGCCGGAGAGCTGGCCGGGGCGGCGGCTGCCGTAGCCGGGAAGCTTGACCATGGCGAGCGCACTTTCCGCCGCCTTCAGCCGCTCCTCCCGGCTCACGCCCTTGACCATCAGTCCGTAGGCGACGTTTTCCAGGATCGAGAGATGCGGGAACAGCGCATAGTCCTGGAACACGGTGTTGACGTTGCGCCGGTAGGGCGGCACGCCTTCCGCCGTCTCGCCGAAGATCTCGATATGGCCGTCGGTCGGCTGTTCGAAGCCGGCCATCAGCCGCAGGCAGGTGGTCTTGCCGGACCCGGAGGGGCCGAGCATCGCGAAGAACTCGCCCTCGGCGACGGCGAGGTCGACGTGGTCGACGGCGCGGACCTGGCCGAAATGGCGGGATACCTTGTCGAACAGGACGGCGGTGGTCATGGGGTACTCCAGTTGTCATGTGGGACGGGGAGGCGAAGGTGAGGGCGTGCCATGTCGCCCCCCTCTGCCCGGCAGGGCAGAGGGGGGTATCTCCCGCTCCGGAACGCGCCTCAGCGTCCGCCGATCACGCCGATGTAGTCGGAGACCCAACGGTGATAGGGCACGCATTCGCCCTGGCTTTCGCACTTCGACACCGGCGTCTTCCAGAAGCGGATCTTGTCGAAATGGTCGAAGCCGTTCGTGGCGCAGCCTTCGTCGGTCAGCAGCTCATTGCCCTTGCAGGCGGCCGGCACCGACGGGACGGCGCCGAACCAGGCGGCGGCGTCGCCCTGCACCTTCGGCGACAGCGAATGCTCCATCCACATGTAGGCGCAGTTCGGATGCTCGCTGTCGGCGTGCAGCATGGTGGTGTCCGACCATCCGGTGACGCCTTCCTCGGGGAAGGTCGAGGCGATCGGCTGCTTCTCGGCTTGCATCAGGTTGACCTGGAAGGGCCAGGAGCCGGAGGCGACGACGCCCTCGTTCTTGAAGTCGTCGATCTGGATCATCGCGTCGTGCCAGTAGCGGCCGACGAGGGTGCGCTGGACGCGCAGGAGGTCGAGGGCGGCCTTGTACTGCTCCTCGTTCAGCTCGTAGGGATCCTTGATGCCGAGCTCGGGCTTGTGCGCCATCAGGTAGAGGGCGGCGTCGGCGACGTGGATCGGGCCGTCATAGGCCTGCACGCGGCCCTTGTTGGACTTGCCGTCCGGCAGCGTCATCTCCTCGAAGACGACGTTCCAGCTCTTCGGCGCCTCGCCCTTGAAGGCGTCGGTGTTGTACATCAGCACGTTCGGGCCCCAGAGATAGGGGGTGCCGTAATGGACGCCGTCGACCGTGTTCCAGGCGGCGTTCTGCAGGCGCTCGTCGACGGTCTTCCAGCTCGGGATCAGGTCGGTGTTGATCGGCTGGACGCGCTTGCCGGCGATCAAGCGGCGCGAGGCGTCACCGGAGGCGGTGACGAGGTCGAAGCCGCCCTCGTTCATCAGCGCCACCATTTCATCGGAGGTCGCCGCCGTCTTCACCGAGACCTTGCAGCCGGTCTTTTTCTCGAATTCGGTGACCCAGTCGTAGGCCTTATCGGTCTCGCCGCGCTCGATATAGCCGGCCCAGGCGACGATCGAGACCTCGCCTTCGCCGGCGCCGAGCGCCTTCAGCGGCTCCTGGGCGAGGGCGGTGGCCGTAAACGCAAAGGAAAGGGTGAGAGCGGTGCAGGAATGCAGAAGTCGCTTCATGATGATCTCCCGGTTTGTCCGCTTTAGCGCGGTATTCGTTCCCGGAAGAAAGCGTGCCCCCTTTTCGCCGCTTTCGCAAATTCATTAATCAGAATGTCGATATCGGAAATTCCGAAATATGGAGCGTTTCCCTTGCGCCGCCGTCCCGAGCCACCGGCTCTCGCCGGTGACCTCGCGTTCCCATTGAATATGCGTCACTTCCCCGTCAGCCGCGCGATCTCCCGCTCCAGCTCTTCGATCTTCCGGTCCCGCTCGGCCAGCGCGGCCTGGACGGCCGATGCCTCGAAGAGCTGCGGGATGTGCTGCGGGCAGTTGGCGTCCCAGGCCGAGACGGTGAACAGGATCGCCTGCTCGACGCGGGCGCGATAGCCTTCCGGGTGAAGGCGCGCGAGCAGTTCGGCGTCGTCTTCGACGACCTTCGCCTCGCCCCAGATCTTGACGCGTTGCCGGTGGGCATAGTCCATCAGGAAGAGATGGGCCTTCGGGTTCTCCGACAGGTTGCCCTGGGTGATGTACTGCCGGTTGCCTGCAAAGTCG
Organism: Hyphomicrobiales bacterium; assembly: GCA_900469965.1. Taxonomy (GTDB): domain Bacteria; phylum Pseudomonadota; class Alphaproteobacteria; order Rhizobiales; family Rhizobiaceae; genus Mycoplana. The sequence goes on from UBZP01000015.1 coordinate 75,704, forward strand.
GCGAAGCCGATCGTCTTGCGGTCGATGACCTTGAGGAACCCTGCGGGACCGCCGCGATGCTGGATGTAGGGCTGGCCTGCGGCGTTTGCCGTTGCCAGGAACACGCTCGTGCGGCTCTCGATGAAGCCGGCGAGGTCGGCGGAGATCTCCGTCTGCCAGGACCCGCCCGTCTCCATCCGCGCGTAGCCGTGTCTCGAGCCCTTGCGCTCCTGGATCGCCTTGACCGACGGCGTGAAGGCGACATCGCTGGAGAACGGGGCGGCGGGAGCATGAAGTTCAAAGCCGGACATGAGTTCCATCCTGCTGGGGCTCGATCGGTCGCGGGCGCGGCGCACGATGCCGCGCACCCCGATCGGATGCGCGGCGGCCGGGTCATCGACCGATGCGATCAGTTTACGGTCGCGACCTTCCGATCGAGGAAGTCGCGGATGAGTGGCGCCATCTCGTCGAGCTTGTCTTCGAGGGCGAAATGGCCGGTGTCGAGAATGTGAAGCTCGGCCTGCGGTAGGTCGCGCAGGTAGGGATGCGCGCCTTCCTCGGGGAAGATCTTGTCGTTCTTGCCCCAGACGATCAGCGTTGGCGGCTGCTGCTTGCGGAAGAACGCCTGGAACTCGGGGTAGAGCGGCACATTCGTGCGGTAGTCGTAGAAGAGGTCGAGCTGGATGTCCTTGTTGCCCGGGCGATCGAGCAGGGCCTGGTCGTGGATCCAGTTGTCGGGACTGATGCGCGTCAGGTCCTTGACGCCATCGGTATACTGGAACTTCGTGATGTCGAGCGTCACGAGGCCGGCGAGCGCCTCCCGTCGTTCGGCCGTGCCCTCGGTCCAGTAGGCCTTGATCGGATTCCAGAACGCGCCAAGGCCCTCGTCATAGGCGTTGCCGTTCTGGATGATCAGACCGCTCACCTGTTCCGGGTTCTTCAGCGCGAGGCGGTAGCCGACGGGTGCGCCATAGTCCATGACATACATGGCATAGCGCGCCACGCCCTTCTGTTTCAGGAGAGTATCGACCATCTCGGCATAGCGGGCGAAGGTGTAGGCGAAGGTCGCGCGATCCGGGGAACCGCTCTGCCCGAACCCCGGATAGTCCGGGGCAATCACGTGATAGCGGTCGGCGAGCAGCGGGATCAGGTTGCGGAACATGTGCGACGACGTCGGGAAGCCGTGCAGCAGAAGCACCACCGGGCCGTCGGCGGGGCCGGCCTCGCGGTAGAAGAGATCGACGCCGTCGATATCCGCGGAGCGGTAGTGAACGGTCGCAACCGCCGGAACGGCCGTCCTTGTCCCGGTCGCGGCAGCAAAGGCTTCGCCGGCAGGTGCTCCGGCCAGACCTGCGAGCAGCGCGCAAATGAGCAGTCCCTTCATCGCAATCTCCATTCTTTCAAGTTCGTGAATGAGCTGTGCCGGCGTCGGGACGGAATCTAATTCGCTTGGCTGTGTTCGTTAATCGGCGAAAGATGAAAGGGACTATTGCGTGCAGCGGAACAATCGCCGGGTCCCGAGGTCCGGCCGCGGGCCTCGTCGAGCCGGCGTGGCTGCGCTGCCTCAGTCGAGGGACCGGTTGGCGCGCAGGTGGTCGACCGCGAGATCGACGAACGCTCGCACCTTTGCCGAGGCACGCCGGCCCTCGGCATGCACGACGTGGACCGGCATCGCGTGCTCCTCGTATTCGGACAGAACCGCCTGAAGGCGCCCGTCGCGAAGGGCCGGCGCGACCTGATAGGAGAGGACGCGGGTGAGGCCAAAGCCTTGCTCCGCGGCGGCGATCGCAGCGTCATTGGTGTTGCACAACAGGCGCGGGTGAACCGTGACGCTGGTCTTCTTGTCCTGTCCGAACTGCCATTCGTGCGATGCCCAGGCCGCGGTCGGCGCGATGATCCGGTGCCGGGCGAGATCGGACGGGCTCTGCGGAACGCCGTGCGCTGCAAGGTATGAGGGCGCGCCGCAGACGACGCGCCGGATCGTGCCAACCTTCACGGCGCTCAGGCCCGAGGCCGGCAGGTGCCCGATCCGGATCGCGACGTCCATGCCCTCGTCGATGATGTTGACGATGCGGTCCACGAACACGCTGTGTACGGTGACCGAGGGATACTGGTCGAGATAGGCGAGCAGGATCGGCACGACATGCATCTGGCCGAACATGGCCGGGCCCGTCACCCTGAGGTCTCCCGAGGGATCGGCGTGAAGGCCGGCGGCCGAGGCCTCGGCGTCGGCGATGTCGGTGAGGATCCGCCGGCAATCGTCGAGGTAGCGGCTGCCCGCCTCCGTCAGCTTGACCGCGCGCGTCGTTCTGGTGAGGAGCCGGACGCCGATCGTCTCCTCCAGCGCCGATATCGTCCGCGTGACCGCGGGTGGGCTCATGTTCAACGGACGCGCCGCCGCTGCAAAGCCGCCCGCCTCGGCCACCTTGACGAACACTTTCATGGCCTGCCAGCGATCCATTTCAGTTCCCCTGTCGAGACATGGTCATGCCATCCGTTCGAACATGCTGCCGTTGCTTGAAAATCGCTTGGCGGCCTGCCGCGGGCCCGGGCGTCGCCATGGCGGCCGGACGGCAACCGGGACGCCGCGTCACCGTCACCGTCACCTTCCGCGCCCGCTCCTGAGCGCCTCCGCCACGCCGACGAAGTCCCGCGCCGATTGCGGCAGGGACGAGCCCTTGCGCCAGACCATGCCGACCTGGACGACGGGCAGGGCGCCGGAGACGTCGCGGCTTTCGATGCGGTCGCCTTCCAGCGACCAGGGGCGGTAGACGAGATCGGGGAGCAGCGCGATGCCGGCGCCGGTGGCGACCAGGCTGCGCACGGCCTCGACGGAGCGGGTGCGGAAGGCGACGTGCGGGCGGGCGCCGAGCGCGGAGAGCAGCTTGCCGGTGTTCTCCTCGATCTCGTCGACCGTCAGCATGATCAGGGGTTCCTTCGCGATGTCGCCCACCGAGATGATCTCGGCTGCGACCAGCGGATGGCCGAGCGGCAGCCAGAGGCGGTAGGGCGAGGTCTCGATGATCTCGGCCTGCAGCGCCATGCGGTCGCGCAGGTTGGAGATGACCATGACGGCGACGTCGAGCTCGCCGCCGATCAGGAGGTGCTCGAGATAGGAGCCGTTGTCCTCGATCGCGCTGACCTCGACTCCGGGAAAGGCGCGGCGGTAGCGCGCGAGCAGGTCGGAGAGCACGTAGCCGGCGACGAGCGAGGTGACGCCGAGATTGAGCTGGCCCTTTCCCGTCGTGCGGTCGTCGGCAAAGGAGCGGCGGGCGTCGGAGACGCTGGCGAGGATCTTCGTCGCATGGCGCAGGAACTGGTGGCCGTTGTGGGTCGTCGTCAGGCCGCGCGGATGGCGTTCGAACAGTTCGACGCCGAGGTCGCTCTCCAGCTCCTTCACGGCCTCGGTGATCGAGGACTGGGAGATCGACAGGATCTGGGCGGCGCGGGTGACCGATCCCTGTTCGGCGACGGCGACGAAATATTGCAGCTGACGGAGCGTGAAGGCCATAGCGGCAGTTAATATAGGGCCTTGACGGCAGGCAAGGGGTCGCCGCATTGGTTCAGAGGGGGATCTGCGGGGTAGCGAATAGCGAATAGCGAATAGCGAATAGCGAATAGCGAATGGCGGATAGTGGATTGTGCGGGATGGGGCGGCAGGTCGGGCGGCAGGCCATTGGCCGCCGGGAATGGCAAGTAGGCTCAGGTCCTCGCCAATGAAGGGGCCTGTGTGGAGCCGGTGAGTCCGCAGGCTTGACGGACTTGGTGCGGCTCGCTCCTCCGCTACTCGCTACTCGCTACTCGCTACTCGCTACTCGCTACTCGCTCCTCCGCTACTCGCCACGCACTGCGCCGGGTTCTCCCGACCGGACAACATGTGAAATGAAAAGAGAGACCATGACCACCTCCGCCAAGCCCGCCCCGACCGAAGCCGGCATCCTCGCCTTCCACCAGCGCTGCGAGGCGTTCTATCCCGCCGACGCGGTCGATGCGCCGATCGCCCAGCAGCGGCAGTGGTACGACGCGCTCTGTGCGGAGTTCGACCGGCCGACGCTCGCCGGCATGATCCGCGAGGAAGCGCTGGTGCTCGGCCGCATCCCGACCCGGCGCTACCGGCCGGCCAGCGTGACGACCGAGACGCGGCTCTACTACATTCACGGCGGCGGCTTCGTCGTCGGCTCGCTGCAGAGCCATGACGCGATCTGTGCGGAGATCGCCGAGGCAGCGGGCGCGGAACTCGTTTCCGTCGACTACAGGCTCTCGCCGGAGCACGCCTGGCCGGCCGCCTTCGAGGACTGTTTCGACGTCTTGACCTATCTTTTGCGCGGCAGGGGGCCGGTGGTGATCATCGGCGACAGCGCCGGGGCGAACCTCGCCGCGGGTCTCGTGCTCAAGGCGCGCGACGAGGGGCTGTCCGGGATCGCCGGCCAGGCGCTCGTCTATCCGGCGCTCGGCGGCGACACCTCCGCCGGCTCCTATGTCGAGATGGCCGAGGCGCCGGGGCTCACCACCGCCGATGTGCGCTACTATCGCGAGGTCTACAGGGCGCCCGATGGCAATCCCTATGCCTTTCCGCTCGCGCATGCCGATCTGTCCGGCCTGCCGCCGGCCTTCATCACCGGCGCCTTCTTCGATCCGCTGCGCGACGATGCGCGGCAGTATGCCGGCCGGCTGGCTGCGGCCGGCGTCGAGGTCTGGTTCCGCGAGGAACCGCAGATGATCCATGCCTGGCTGCGGGCGCGCCACATGAGCGAGGGGGCCGCCGCCGGCTTTGCCGCGCTCTGCCGGGCGGTGTCGGATTTTTCCTCGAGGCGATGAGGTTTCGCGGAGCAAGAGCATGAGCGGCATCACCGATCTCGACCGGCTTCTGTCGGAGATGGAGCCCGTGCTGCAGGCGGGGATCTTCGTCTATTGCACGGTGCCGTCTTCCGAGGCGGACCGATGGTGGCGGCTGCAGCCGCTTGCCACCTTTCGCGAGGCGGAGGGTGTGACGCTGATCCTGCCGGCCGAGCTGGCCGCAGCCCACGGCCTGGCCGCGAGCGCGCCGCTGCGGATGATCACGCTTTCGGTCCATTCCTCGCTGGAGGCGGTCGGGCTCACGGCCGCGGTCGCCGTCGTCCTGACGGAAGCGGGCATCAGCGCCAACGTGGTGGCGGCCTTCCACCATGACCATGTGTTCGTGCCGGCGGAGCGGGCGCAGGATGCGCTTTCGGCCTTGCAAGGGCTCTCGAAAGGGCGGCGATCCTGAGGCGGCAACGCTCCCTTCAGCGATTGTCCCAGTGCCGGCGGAGCAGATAGGATTCGAGCCGGTCGAGATATTCCTGCCAGCCTTCCGTATAGGCCTCGACCTCGGCCGGGCCGGCCAGCGGCGACTGGCGGATCGTCAGCCGCGTCGTGGCCTTCACAGCCTCGAAGGTCGCGACCACGTTCGCCTTGCGGCCGTCGTCCGGGATCAGCGTGAAGGCGATGCGCTGGTCCTCGACGATCTCGCGGTAGACGGCCAGCATCGGCGTGTCCTCGCCGTAGGGCGAGCGGATGCTGGCGCTCCAGGTGCCGCCGGGGCGGAAATCCATCTCGATCGAGTGCGTGGTGAAGTCGCGCGGCCCCCACCAGCGCGCCAGGCGTTCGGGCGTCGTCCAGAGCTGGAAGACCACCGCCGGCGGGGCATCGAAACGGCGCTCCAGGTAGAGCGCGTTTTCCACCCTTGCCGCAGCGCGCTGCAGGATCGTCATAGTCCACTCCTCGCGCAGCATCGGGGTCGCCGGGACGATCCGTCCCCGCCGCGATACCTGCGCAGATCAAATATGTCGCTTTCGCCTGCGACGCTCGTGGCGCGCGGCATCGGAAAGAAATTTGGGCCGCGGTGCCGTGCCTGCGGCGATCGAATCGCCCCGGCAGCCGGCCGGCCCACGGAAGTTTCAGATAATGATTTTGCGTCCTGTTTCCAGCCCGCCCGGGAAATTCTTTCTCCCGGCCCTCCGGTCGCTTCTCGCAACACCCCGCCGCAGCCATGTGCGGGCAGGTGTCCGGTCGGCGGTCCGTCAGGCGTCCAGGCCTCGTCCTCAATCCTCCGGTTTCGCCGCGATCCCGTCTCGGATCGAATCGGGCGATGCTGGAAACTGATCCCCAAAAGTGGCGAACCGGCGGCGCGTGCGCTCACGTTCCAGGCTGCAACCGAACACGAATTCGTGGGAGCCGCGTGGGCGGCGTGTGATCGGACACGGGCGAAACGTCTCGTCAGTAGGCCTGCTCCGACTGCATGCGCGACAGGTCGCGCCGGGGCGGGCGGTTGTAGATGCGGACATGGTCGCGGCTGAACTGCGAGGGACTGTCGTAGCCGACGCGGAAACCGGCCTCGGCCGCCGTCAGGCCTTCGGCGACCATCAGCCGCCGCGCCTCGTGCATGCGCAGGCGGGTGCGGAACTGCAGCGGGCTCATGGCCGTCGCCATGCGGAAATGCGCGTGGAACGAGGAGGGGCTCATGCCGGCGATGCGGGCGAGGTCCTCGATCCGAAACGGCGCGGCGTAGTTCTCGCACAGGTAGGCGACGGCACGGCCGACCTGGGCCAGGCGGCTCTCGCCGCTTGCGATCTGGCGCAGGATCGCGCCCTGCGGCCCCGTCATCAGCCGGTAGTGGATCTCGCGGACGACGAGCGGCCCGAGCACGGCGATGTGTTGCGGCGTATCGAGCAGCCCGACGAGACGGGCGGAGGCATCGACCAGATCGGGCGTCGCAGCCTGGATGCCGGCCGCTTCGAGGCCGTCGGGGACAGGCGGGGCTCGACCTGCTGCAGACGTCTCCAGCAGGAGATCGGCGAGCATGCCGCGGTCGAGGCCGAGCTTCAGGCAGAGGTAGGGTTCGTCGGGACTGGCCTCGATCACCGCGCCGATGATCGGAAGATCGATGCCGACGACGAGGCAGTCGCCGGCCTCGTAGACGATCTCGCGGCTGCCGATGCGCGCCCGCTTCCGGCCGGCGGCGACGATGCAGAGGGAGGGCTCGTACAGCGTGTGGACCGGATCGGATATGGCCGACGACCGGATCAGCGACAGCGCCGGGATGGCGGTGTCGTGGATGCCGTCCGCCGACGCATGCCGCGCGATCAGCCGCTTCAGATCCGTCAGGTCGGGCTTTGCCAGGTCCAGCTTCGCGAGGTTCGTGTTCGTCCGGTTCGTCATGGAGACACCCTCGCCCAACCGTGCCGGTCTGCCAAGGCGGCGGGCGGTGCTTTCGGAGGATCGTGCAAGAAATGCGGACTTCCGTTCTACCGCGCGGTACCCCGTCGCGGCCATCCTCTGGCTGACCCGTGGCGCGGATGCTGCGGGCTTCGAACAGAAGGGATGAGACATGACCAGCATTTCGGAAAAGGTGATCCTGATCACGGGGGCCAGCAGCGGCATCGGCGCGGCGCTGGCGAGAGAGCTCGGCAAGGCGGGCGCCCGGCTGATGATCGGCGCCCGCAGGACCGATCGCCTCGCCGCACTGAAGCAGGAGGTGGAGGCCGTGAGCGGTACGATCGCGATGCGGGCGCTCGACGTGACCCGCAGGCAGGACATGGAGGATTTCGTCCGCGCCGCGCTCGATGCCTACGGCCGCGTCGACGTGATCATTAACAATGCCGGCGTCATGCCGCTGTCGCTGATGAACGCGCTCAAGGTCGAGGAATGGGACCGGATGATCGACGTCAACATCCGCGGCGTGCTGCACGGCATCGCCGCCGTGCTGCCTGTGATGAACGCGCAGGGCGGCGGCCAGATCATCAACGTCTCGTCGATCGGCGGCCTCTACGTGGTTCCGACCGCCGCCGTCTATTGCGCGACGAAATATGCGGTGCGGGCGATCTCCGACGGGCTGCGCCAGGAGAACAGGCAGATCCGGGTGACCTGCGTCTATCCGGGCGTGGTCGAATCCGAGCTCGCCGACACGATCACCGACCCGGTCGCGGCCGAGGCGATGGTGTCCTATCGCAGCATCGCGCTGAAGCCGGAAGCGATTGCCACCGCCATCCGTCACGTGATCGACCAGCCCGCCGACGTCGATACCAGCGAGATCGTCGTTCGCCCGACGGCCAGCACCTGAGGTGATCGACGATGCGCTCTCAGACGTTCTGCGGGCTCTTTGCCCAACGCCGCGAGGCGCAACAGTGATGGGGCGGCGATGAACGGTTTCAGCTTGCCCGGCATCGGCGCGATCGTCCTTTGCGTCATGATCGCACCCGTCCAGAAAGGGTTTGCCCAGATGAAGACCAACAGTGCACAGCAGAGCCACCCCTATGTCGGGATGTGGATCACCGGCGACGGATATGTCCGTCACAATCTCCTGCCGAACGGGCGCTACGACGAGGCGCGCGGCCGTCGCGAGAGCGCATACCAGGGCCGCTACGCGGTCAGCGGCGACCACATCGAATACTGGGACGACACCGGGTTCACCGCCGACGGCGACTTCATCGACGGCGTTCTGTATCACGGCGGCATGATCCTCTACCGCGACGGCAAGGCGCCGGCCCGCTAGGGCGAGGGTCGTGCCACCCCGCCCGCCGCCATCCGGGACCAGCCCGAGGATGGCGGCGGGCGGTGGGGGCTTACATGAAGTCGCGTGGGATCTTCTTCTCGAAGGTCTTCTCGAAGATCTCGTCCTCGCCCTCGAAGGCGCGGACGGACGCCGAGATCAGCCAGTCGGTCGCCGAACACGCGATCGTCGCCGTCGAGATGGTCCGGACGAACCAGCCGGGGCGCTGCATGTCGCAGGTCCAGGTGGCGGTGCCGGTGGCCGACAGCGGGTCGTTCTCGGCGATCGACCAGAGCTCGTCGCGCACCTGGCGGGTGGCGAGCCCGGTGCCGGGATGCTCCGACAGGCCGGTGTCCTCGTAGATCGTGTACTCGGTCAGGCCGTTCGTCAGGTCGCGCTCGACGCTGCGCGCCGTTTCGGCCGGTGCCTGCTCCTTGTACTTCGGCAGCGGATCCTTGTTGGCCGGCTCCGGCAGGGCGACGGTCTCGTGGCGCCCGAGCTTCGGCAGCGCCAGCCCGAGCGAGGCGAGGTCGATCGTGAGGCCGGGGTCGGTCGGCGGCGGCAGGACGGTCGGCCAATAGGCGGTCGACAGCGACAGGCGGATGCGGTGGCCGGGGCCGAAGCGATAGCCCATCGCATCGAGCACGAGGCGGACCTCGGTCTTTTCGCCCTTCCTCATCGGCTTCGGCTCGGCATTGCCGTCGCGATGGGCGAGGTTGAGCACGCCGAAGGTGACGCGGGTGGCGGTGCCGTCCGGATGGACGTCGACGATGCGGGCGCAGAGATTGGCGATCTCCGCCTCGCAGGACAGCTGCACGTCCAGCACCGGCTGGCCGAGATAGTCGCGGGCCTCGGTGAGCGGCGGCGTCTCGAGCACCAGCGAGCCGGCGTCGTCGAGGCGCTGGTCGAGCGCCATCTCGGCATCCGGTTTCAGCGTGAACCACTCGCCGGACATGGTGCCGGTATCGAGCGGCGAGCGCAGATAGTGGTCGTGGTCCTTGGCGCCGGCGATCGGCATGCCGGGCGCCAGCGTGCCGTACTGCTCGACATAGAAGCACTCCATCTCTGGCGCGCTCCACTTGCTCTTGGCGATCCAGGTGCCGGGGTCGAACGCGCGCCGGATCGACGGCTTCGGGCCGTCCTGGATATAGGCGCGCACCTGCGGCCAGTTCTCCGCGCCGTTCTCCTCGCCGCGCAGCCAGCGGTTCCACCACTGAATGGCCTCGGCGTGGAAATCCATGCGCGGCTTCGGCCAGGCGAAGTGCGGGTACTTGTGGATCCACGGGCCGATCAGCGCCTTGGCCTTCGATCCCAGGCCCTCGACGGCCTTCAGCGGCGTGTTGCGGTAGCCGTCGGCCCAGCCGGCGATGACGAGCGCCGGGACGGGGAAGCCGTCGAAGTCTTCGCAGATCGAGCCGTGTTCCCAGAAGGCATCGCGGCGCTGGTGCTTCAGCCACTCCTCCATGAAGAAGGGTTCGTTTTCAAGCCGTTCCAGCCACATGTCCTTCCAGCGGTCGCCGACGACCTCGGGGTCCGGCGACCGCGACTGGTAGGCGAGCATGGTCGCAGCCCACGAGAGCTGGGCGGAAAGATGCGTGCCGTTCTTGTAGTGGATGTCGTCGTTGTAGCGGTCGACGGTGGAGGCGATCGAGATCACCGCCTTCAGCGCCGGCGGCTTCAGCGCGGCCACCTGCAGGCAGTTGAAACCGCCCCAGGAGATGCCCATCATGCCCACGGAGCCATTGGACCAGGGCTGGGCGGCGATCCAGGCGATCAGTTCGCAGGCGTTGGCGAGCTCGAGCGGCGTGTACTCGCCGTCGATGACGCCGTCGGATTCGCCCGAGCCGCGGATGTCGACGCGCACGCCGGCGATGCCGGCGGCCGCGAAGACCGGATAGGTGGATTCGTCGCGGGCGCAGGTTCCGTCCCGTTTCCGGTAGGGCAGGAATTCGAACACCGCGGGCACGGGGTCGTTCTCCGCACCCTCCGGCATCCAGATGCGCGCGGCGAGCCGCGTGCCGTCCGCAAGGGTGATCCACTCGTTCTCGATCACCTTGAAGCTTCGTACGGTCATGGTCATCGTCCGATCCGCCGCCGCTCTTTACGCTTCGATCCAGGCGCGGCTGCCGATATAGCCGTTCGACATGTCGTTGCCGATGTCGTCGACGATGCCCTTGACCGAGGTCGAGGCGGCCATGACGTAGTCGTTGAAGACCGGCAGGATCAGGCCGCCCTCGTCGCGGACCATTAGCGCCATGGTGCGATAAAGCGCCTTTCGCTTCGCCTCGTCCAGTTCCGAACGCGCCTGCAGCAACAGCTTATCGAAATCCTCGCGCTTGAAGCGGGTGTCGTTCCATTCCGCCGTCGAGAGATAGGAGGTCGAGTAGCGCGAATCCTGCGTCGGCCGGCCGCCCCAGTAGGAGGCGCAGAAGGGCTGGACGTTCCAGACATTGGTCCAGTAGCCGTCCTCCGGTTCGCGGCGGACCTCGATCTCGATGCCGGCCTTCTTGGCGCTTTCCTGGAAGATCACGGCCGCGTCGACCGCGCCGGCGAAGGCGGCATCGGAGGTGCGCAGCAGGATCGGTCGGTCATGGCCGGACTTCTTGAAATGGAAGGCGGCCTTGTCGGGGTCATAGGCGCGCTGCTCGATGTCGTCGGGGGCGAGCGCATAATTGGCATTGACCGGGTAGTCGTTGCCGAGCGTGCCATAGCCGCCGAGCACGCGGTCGAGGATCGCCTGCCGGTCGATCGCGTATTTCAGCGCCAGCCGCAGGTCGTTGTTGTCGAAGGGGGCTGTGTCGCAATGCATCAGGAACGAGTAGAAGCCCTTGCCGGCGCTGCGGATGATCTCGACGCGCGGCGCCCGCTTCAAAAGCGGCACGGTCTTCGGGTCGATGTTGTTGACGAAGTGGACCTGGCCGGAGGAGAGGGCGGCGATGCGGGCGGTCGCGTCGTTCATGACGATGATCTCGACACTGTCCACGAAGCCGCGGTCGGAACGCCAGTCGGCAGTGTTCTTCTCGAAGGTGGCGCGCACGCCGGCCTCGAAGTTCGTCAGCTTGTAGGGACCGGTGCCGATGGCGGCGGCCGGATTGTCGAGGCCGCCGTTCGGCTGGATGATCAGGTGGTAGTCGGTCAGAAGCAGCGGCAGGTCGGCATTGCCTTCGGCGAGCGTAATGACGAGATCGCCGGCCTTGTCCTCGATCCCCTTGATCGAGCTCATCAGGCCGAGCGCGCCGGACTTCGCACCCTCGTCGGAATGCCGCTTCAGGGTGGCGACCACGTCGGCCACCGTCATCTTGCTGCCGTCGTGGAAGGAGACGTCGTTGCGGATCTTGAAGGTCCAGACGGAGGCGTCGGCGGAGGGCTCCCACGAGGAGGCGATCGCGGGCAGGGCGGCGCCGGTCTTCGGATCGGTCTCGACCAGCGTGTCGCCCCAGAGACGACCGATGACGAAGAGGACGGAGGCGCTGTAGGTGGCCGGATCGAGCACGTCGGTGGCGGCTCCGCCCTTGAGGCCGAGCTTGAGGTGGCCGCCGCGGACGGGTTCCTGGGCCCGGGCGCTGCCGGCCGCCATCGTGCCGCCGAGGCCGGCTGCGAGGCCGAGCGCGGCGGTGCCGGCGAGGAAGCTGCGGCGGTTGATGGCGGAAGGCACGATCAGGCCGTCGGGGCGCGTGGTGAAGTCGGTCATGCGGTGGGCTCCGTCGCTGGAATGTCTGCAGCGAAACCTATCGCTTCGCCTGCGCCGCACAATTTCGCGACTTGACGCGAACTGACGCTTCTTTACGCTATCTCGTGACACCAGACAGAGGCGCGCCTTGACCGATCACGATGCCTTCACCCAGAATCTGCGCCATGCCTGCGCGACGCGGCGCTCGATCTCGCAGATCTGCCGGGACATCGGCATCAACCGGCAGCAGTTCAATCGCTATATCGCCGGCGAGGCGCGGCCTTCGGCGCACAACGTTGCCCGCATCGCCGCCTTCTTCGGGGTGGCCCCGCAGGATTTCGACCTGCCGCCGAAGCTGTTTCCCGCGCGGCTGACGCGGCCGGACCGCGACCGCTCGGCGGCCGGCGGGCTGCTCGACGGCTTTCCCGGCGATATCGCAGCACTCCGCCGCCATGCCGGCTACTACCAGACCTACCACATCTCGCCGTCCTGGCCGGGGCTGGTCGTCTGCTCCTGCGCGCGCATCCACGAGGAGGGCGGCACGGTCCGGGTGAAGTCGATCGAGCGCATCCACGACGCCGAGAACGAGATCCATCAGTTCTCCAAATATGTCGGGCTCGTCACCTTCTGGCGCAACCGCATCTTCATCGCCGAGCGCAGCGTCGGCCAGCAGCCGATGCTGTCGCAGACGATCCTGATGCCGTTCGAGGTGCACCAACGCGTCTACCTGCGGGGCACGACCATGGGCGTCTCCTGGCGCAAGGAGAACCTGCCCTATGCCTCGCGGATGATCTGGCGCCATATCGGCCAGGAGCCGGACTTGAGGCAGATGCTGTCGCGCTGCGGCGTGCTGCCGTTTTCCTCCCGGCAACTGCCGGCCACGGTGCGCAGCTTCCTCGACACGCCGGAGGCGGAGGTGCTGACGGTGCCGACGGATTACTGAGGCTCGGAACTACGTGTTTTCCCAACGGCGGACCTGGCCGACACCTTCGTCGAACTCCGCCGCGAAGACGGGCGAGGCGAGGACGGCGTGGATATGAAGGCGCGTGGTGCCGCCATTTCGAAAACCGTGCCTTGCCCGGCGGGGATGACGACCGACGCGCCCGCGCCACACTCCAGACGTTCCCGATCGATCCATATCTCCGCCCGGCCGGCGATCACGGTCAGGACCTCCTCGACGTCATGGACATGTGTCGGCGCGCCCTCACCGGGATCCACCCACTGCTCGAAGATGCAGAGTGCTGTCGCGCCATCGCAGGCGGCAACGATCCTGCGCGTCCTCACGCCGGGGCGCCATTCCTCCGTCGGCTGATCGCTGTGCGTGATGGCTTTCATCCGTCTCCCGCCTTCGCTCGGTGGCATGGCCAGCAGTGATGATAGCAGGGCGCACGGTTCGCGTGCGAGCGGTCGCCGCCCCGGGAAGCAGCGCTACGTTCCGGTGACCATCGCGGCAAAGGCCGCGATATCCACATTGCCGCCGCTGAGCACGATGCCGACACGCTTGCCGTTGCAGGGGATGATGCCGTTGAAGACGGCGGCGGCGGCGAGGCAGCCGGTCGGCTCGACGATAATCTTCATCCGCTCGGCGAAGAAGCGCATCGTCTCCACCAACTGCGCGTCCGTGACGGTGACGATGTCGGCCACCTTGTCCTGCAGGATCGGGAAATTGTGGTTGCCGACATGGGTCGGAAGCGCGCCGTCGGCGATCGAACGCGGCACGGGGATCGTCACGATCTCGCCCTTGCGCAGCGACTGCTGGCCGTCGTTGCCGGCCTCGGGTTCGACGCCGATGACGGTGCAGCCCGAAGAGAGTGCCCTGGCGGCAAGCGCGGAGCCGGCGAGCAGGCCGCCGCCGCCGAGCGGCACCACCAGGAGGTCGAGCGCGCCCGTCTCCTCGATCAGTTCGAGGGCGGCCGTTCCCTGGCCGGCGATGACGTCGGGATGGTCGTAGGGCGGGATCAGGGCCGCGCCGCGCTCGCGGGCGATCCGGTCGCTGATCGCCTGCCGGTCTTCCGTGTAGCGGTCGTAGAGGATGATTTCGGCGCCGTAGCCGCTGGTCGCCGCCATCTTCATCGCCGGTGCATCCTGCGGCATGACGATGGTGGCCGGCACGCCCTGCAACTGCGCGGCATAGGCGATCGCCTGGGCGTGGTTGCCGGACGAAAAGGCGACGACGCCGTTCCGGCTCGCTTCCGGGGCGAGGGCGGCAATCGCATTGTAGGCGCCGCGAAATTTGAAGGCCCCGACCCGCTGCAGGTTCTCGGCCTTGAAGAACAGCGTGGCGCCGGCCCTGGCGTCGGCCGTCCGGGAGGTGAGGACCGGCGTGCGGTGCGCCTGGCCGGCGATGCGCGCCCGGGCGGCGAGCACGTCGTCGAAGGTGGGGATGCGCAGGGATTGTGACTGGCCGCCGCTGTCGTTCATCGGGCTCTCCGTTTCAGGGCACATGCAGCCCGGGTGCGGAGTGTGCCGGGGCGCAAGCGCGGCGGCAAGTGCCGGAGGCGAAAAGGCAAGGCGGTCGCATGCGGCAAGTCCCCCTCTGGCCTGCCGGCCATCTCCCCACAAGGGGGAAGGACGTTCCGTGGCGACCCTCTCCCTCAGTCATCCCGGCCCCCGAGCCGGGATCCAGCCGCGCCGCGTCCGCGGCGCAAAAGAAACCTTTTGCGCGCAAGGACTTGCGCGCGCTGGATGCCGGATCAAGTCCGGCATGACGGATGGGCGTGCGCCGGCGCCGGGTCAAGCCCCTCGACCTTGTGGGGGCCTCTCACGGGGTTCGCCTTCCTGGCGGCGCCACGACCTTCTCCGGATCGGGATTGATCTGCATGCGGGGCGATGTTCTCGCCAGTGATTTGGAAGCTCAGTTCCCCGCGCTCTCCATCCGCCGCGTCTTCAGCACCTTCTCCAGCCAGCCGATCTCCATCTCGGGGACGGATTTGAGGAGGAGGTCGGTATAGTCGTCGAAGGGCGGCGACAGCACCTTCGATTTCGGGCCGAAGCGCACGAGGCGGCCGCGGTGCATCACCGCGACGCTGTCGGCGATGGCGCGGACGATGGCGATGTCGTGGGTGATGAACATGTAGGAGACGCGGGTCTCCTCCTGCAGCTTCAAAAGCAGCTTGAGGATGCCTTCGGCCACCAGCGGATCGAGCGCCGAGGTCGGTTCGTCGCAGAGGATCAGCTCGGGACGGGCGGCGAGCGCGCGGGCGATCGCCACGCGCTGCTTCTGACCGCCGGAGAGCTCGGCCGGGAAGCGGTCGAGGAAACGGTCGCCCATCTCGATCTGGTCGAGCAGTTCCTTCACGCGCTCGGTCTTCTGCCGGCCGTGCATTCCGAAATAGAAGGTCAGCGGCCGGCCGATGATGTTGCGCACCGTCTGGCGCGGGTTCATCGCCGTATCGGCCATCTGGTAGATCATCTGGATCCGGCGCAGTTCCTCGTTTCCGCGGCCCTTCAGTGCCCGCGGCAGCGGCTTGCCGTCGAAGCTGACGGTGCCCTCCTGCGGCGGCAGCAGCCCGGTGATGACGCGGGCGAGCGTCGACTTGCCCGAGCCGCTCTCGCCGACGACGGCCAGGGTCTGGCCCTTCGGCAGGTGCAGCGAGACGTTCTGCAGCACCTTGAAGCCATTGGAATAGCCGGCGGTGACGTTGTCGACCTTGAGCAGGGTGCCGGACTGGTCGGCCGCCTCCTCGCGGCCGGTGCCGCGGACGTTGACCAGCGCGCGCGTGTACTCCTGCGTCGGCGCCTCGATGATCTGCTTGACCGAGCCGTATTCCACCATCTTGCCGTGGCGCAGGACGAGGATGTCGTCGGTGATCTGGGCGACGACGGCGAGGTCGTGGGTGATGTAGATCGCCGCCGTATGCGTCTCCTCGATCGCGTGCTTGATCGCGGCCAGCACGTCGATCTGGGTGGTGACGTCGAGCGCCGTCGTCGGCTCGTCGAAGACGATCAGTTCCGGGTTCGGGCAGAGCGCCATGGCGGTCATGGCCCGCTGCAACTGGCCGCCGGAGACCTGGTGCGGGTAGCGCTCGCCGAAGGTCTCGGGGTTGGGCAGGCCCAGCACCCGGAAGAGATAGAGCGCGCGCTTTTCCGCCTCCGCCCGGCTCATGATGCCGTGCTTGAGCGAGGCCTCGATCACCTGTTCGCCGAGCCTGTGGGCCGGGTTGAAGGCGGCGGCGGCCGATTGCGCCACGTAGCAGACCTTGGCGCCGCGCACCTTGCGGATGCCGGTGTGGTCGAGCTTGAGCAGGTCCTGGCCGTTCAGCCTGACCTCGCCGCCGGTGATGCGCACGCCGCCGCGGCCATAGGCGAGCGCGGTCAGGCCGATCGTCGACTTGCCGGCGCCGGATTCGCCGATCAGGCCCAGCACCTTGCCCTTCTGGACGTCGAAGTTGACGCCCTCGACCAGGGTGACGGTCTTCGGCGGCTCGCCCGGCGGGTAGCTCGTCGCCTCGATCTTCAGATTGCGGACGGAAAGCAGCTCGGTCCTTGACGGTTCAGGCATCGCCGCGTCCTCCCTTCAGGCTCGAGGTGCGTTTCATCAGCCAGTCGACGACGAGGTTGATGCAGATGGTGAGAAGCGCGATCGCCGCACCCGGGACGAGGGCTGCGGAGATGCCGAAGATGATGCCGTCCTTGTTGTCCTTGACCATGCCGCCCCAGTCGGCGGCCGGCGGCTGGATGCCGAGGCCGAGGAAGGAGAGGGTGGAGAGGAAGAGGATGGAGAAGGCGAAGCGCAGGCCGAATTCGGCCAGAAGCGGCGACAGCGTGTTCGGCAGGATCTCGCGGAAGATGATCCAGCCGGTGCCTTCGCCGCGCAGGCGGGCGGCCTCGACGAACTCCATCACCGCGACGTCGAGCGCTACCGCCCGGCCGATGCGGTAGACGCGGGTGCTGTCGAGCACCGCCATCACGAGGATCAGGATCCACAGGTGCTGCGGCAGGACGGCGAGGACGACGAGGGCGAAGATCAGGGTGGGGATCGCCATCATCAGGTCGTTGAAGCGCGAGAACAGCTGGTCGATCAAGCCGCCGGTCACCGCGGCGATGAAGGAGAGCAGCATGCCGAGGCTGAAGGACAGGATGGTCGCCGCCAGCGCCACGAAGATCGTGGTGCGGGCGCCGAAGATCAGGCGCGACAGCAGATCGCGGCCGAGGTTGTCGGTGCCGAGCAGGAACTCGCCGCCCATCGGCGACCAGATCTCGCCGACGATCTCGCTCTCGCCGTGCGGGGCGATGAAGGGGGCGAAGATGGCACAGAACAGGGCGAGCGCGATGCCGGCGATCCCGATCCAGGCGCTTAGGGGAATGGCGCGCAATCTCATCGCGGATGCCTCAGTCTCGGATTGGCGATGATGGCGAGGATGTCTGCCGTCATGTTCAGGAAGATGTAGAAGGCGGCGAAGATCAGCCCGCAGGCCTGCACCACCGGCATGTCGCGCACCGTCACCGCATCGACCATGTACTGGCCCATGCCGGGATAGACGAACACGACCTCGACGACGACGACGCCGACGACGAGGTAGGCGAGGTTGAGCGCGATCACGTTGATGACGGGGGCGACCGCGTTCGGGGCGGCGTGCCTGGCTATGATGCGAAGGCCGCTGAGCCCCTTCAGTTCCGCCGTCTCGACATAGGCCGACGACATGACGTTGAGGATCGCAGCCCGCGTCATGCGCATCATGTGGGCGAGGACCACCAGCACCAGCGTCGCGGTGGGAAGGGCGATGGCCGACAGGCGCTCGGTCAGGCTCATGCTGTCATAGACGGTGGCCGGGAAGGTGGCGATGCCCATCTGCACGGCGAAGAAGAGGATCAGCAGGTATCCGACGAAGAACTCGGGCAGCGAGATCGCCGCCAGCGAGAAGACGTTGATCACCTTGTCGGCGAGGCGGTCGCGGTAGTGCACGGCGAGCATGCCGAGCCCGATCGCCAGCGGGATCGAGATGATCGCGGCGAAGAAGGCGAGGAAGAGCGAGTTACCGAGTCGCTTGCCGATCTGCTCGCTGACGGAGTTGCGCGAGGCCCAGGACGTGCCGAAATCGCCCTGCAGGGCGCCGCCCAGCCACTGGAAATAGCGGGTGGTGGCGGGCTGGTCGAGGCCGAGATCCTTGCGGATGTTCTCGACCGCCTGCGGCGTCGCCGACTGGCCGAGATAGGTGGTGGCGAAGTCGCCGGGCAGCGCCTCGACGCCGCCGAAGATCATCAGCGAGACGGCAAAGAGCAGGGCGATGCTGAGCGCCAGCCGCTGGAGGACGAGGGCGGCGAGCGGGCTCTTGCGGACAAATCGCCCCCAGGGCGACAGGATGCCGTCGTTGGCCGGGGAGAGGGTGGACAATGACGGCGTTGCCGCCAGCGTGTCGGTTCCGGCCGGGCCCGAAGGCTGCGGGTTTGCACCCGCAGCCTTCGGCGCCATCAGGCCAGGATCTTGTGCCGGTCCGCCAGGCATCAGGATTCGAGCCAGACGCGGGTTGCGACATAGCCGTTGGACATGTCGTTACCGATGTCGTGGACGTAGCCCTTCACCTGCTTGGAGGCGGCGTTGACGAAGTCGTTGAACATGGGGAGGATCAGGCCGCCCTCGTCGCGCACCATCATCGCCATGGTCCGGTACATCTCCTTGCGCTTGGCCTCGTCGAGTTCCGAGCGGGCCTCGAGCAGGATCTTGTCGAAGTCCGGGCGCAGGAAGCGGGTGTCGTTCCAGTCCGCGGTCGACAGATAGGCGGTCGAGTACATCTGGTCCTGGGTCGGACGGCCGCCCCAGTAGGAGGTCGAGAACGGCTGGACGTTCCAGACGTTGGACCAGTAGCCGTCGCCCGGCTCGCGCTTGACCTCGATCTCGATGCCGGCCTTCTTGGCGCTCTCCTGGTAGAGGACCGCGGCGTCGACGGCACCGGGGAAGGCGACGTCGGAGGTGCGCAGCAGGACCGGGCCGCTGTGGCCGGACTTCTTGTAGTGGAAGGCGGCCTTGTCGGGATCATAGGCGCGCTGCTCGATGCCTTCGGGGAAGAGGGCATAGGTCTCGTTGATCGGGAAGTCGTTGCCGACCTTGCCGTAGCCGCCGAGGATCTTCTGCACCATCGTCTCGCGGTCCATGGCGTATTTCAGCGCCAGGCGCAGGTCGTTGTTGTCGAAAGGCGCGGTGTTGCAGTGCATGATGAACACGTAGTGGCCGCGGCCGGAGGTGTTCAGGATGTCGACGGTGGGCGCCCGCTTCAGCAGGCTGACGGTCTTCGGGTCGACGCGGTTGATGTAGTGAACCTGGCCGGAGGAGAGGGCGGCGATGCGGGCGGTCGCGTCGTTCATCGCGATCATCTCGATCGTGTCGACATAGCCGCGGTCGGAGCGCCAGTCGTCGGCGTTCTTCTCGAAGGTGGCGCGCACGCCGGGCTCGAAGCTCGTGACCTTGTAGGGGCCGGTGCCGATCATCGCGTCCGGATTGTCGAGGCCGCCGTTCGGCTGGATGACCAGGTGGTAGTCGGTCAGAAGCAACGGCAGGTCGGCATTGCCTTCGGTGAGCACGAGGACGAGGTTGCCGCCGTCGGCTTTGATCTCCTTGATCGACTTCATCACGCCGAGCGCGCCGGATTCCGACTTCTCGTCGGTGTGGCGCTGCAGGGTCTTGACGACGTCGTCGACCGTCAGCTCCTTGCCGTCGTGGAACTTCACGCCCTGGCGGATCTTGAAGGTCCAGGTGGCGGCGTCGGCGGAGGGCTCCCAGGATTCGGCGAGCGCGGGAACCGGCTTGCCGGTCAGCGGCTCGGATTCGACCAGCATGTCGCCCCAGTTGCGGCCGACGACGAACATGAACTGCGACAGTGCCTTGGCCGGATCCTTGCTGTCGGTGGCGGCAGCGCCTTCGAGGCCGAGTTTCAGATGACCGCCGCGCTTGGGCTCCTGCGCCCTGGCGGCGGTGTCGAACATCGTGCCGGCGGCAGCGAGCGTGACGCCGAAGGCGGCGGCGCGACCCATGAATTCGCGGCGGTTCATCTTGCCCAGCGTGACCTGGCGCGCGAGATAGTTGGTGTAGTCCGTCATTCCCCTGTTCCCTTCGTTCGGCCGGTTGGCCTTCTTGTGCTGGTAGAATTTCTGGTCTGCCGCCTGTCATGTCGCATCGGCGGCTATGCGGTGGCGCGCTCGCGCCTCATGCGGTGGTCAAGGCTCTCCTTCGTGTATGCGGTTATCTGCGACCGCTTGCTGATTGATAAGATTACTGAAAATGGCGCGGATGTAACGTGTTAAATTTCCTCGCTTGTGTATAAACGGCACTTACGGAAATGCCCGCGACGAGCGCGAGCACGCATTTTCAGGGCATGGCGATGTGGATCAAGAAGGCCGCTCAGCGGCCCTTCCACACCGGATCCCGCTTCTCGGCGAAGGCGCGTGCGCCCTCGAGCTGGTCCTCGCTCGAATAGAGGACGTCCACCGTCGGAAACTGCCGGCGGGTGATCCTGTTCATCGTCGTCTGGAACGTCTCGCCCTCGGCGGCGCGCACCACTTCCTTGATCGCGGCATAGACGAGCGGCGGACCGCTCTCCAGCAGCCGTGCCAGTTCCCAGGCGCGGTCGAGCAGCTTGTCGGCCGGCAGGATCTCGTTGACGAAGCCCCAACGGTGCGCCTCGGCGGCATCCAGCCAGCGGCCGGTCAGCAGCATGTCCATGGCGATGTGGTAGGGGATGCGTTTCGGAAGCTTGATCGAGGCGGCGTCGGCGACGGTGCCGGAGCGGATCTCGGGAAGGGCGAAGGTGGCATGCTCGGCGGCGAGGATCAGGTCGGTCGAGAGCGCGATCTCGAGCCCGCCGCCGCAACAGATGCCGTTGACGGCCGCGATGATCGGCTTGTTGAGATCGCGCAGTTCCTGCATGCCGCCGAAGCCGCCGACGCCGTAGTCGCCGTCGACGGCGTCACCCGCGGCCGCCGCCTTCAGGTCCCAGCCCGGGCAGAAGAACTTCTCGCCCGCGCCGGTGACGATGGCGACGCGCAGGGTCCCGTCGTCGCGGAAGTCGCGGAAGATTTCGCCCATGATGCGGCTCGTCACCAGATCGATCGCGTTGGCTTTCGGGCGATCGATCGTGACTTCCAGAATGCCGCCCTCGCGGCGTTGGCGGATCGGTCCGGTCATGGGCTTACTTCCTCAGACGGATCAGGGCGTCGGCCGCGACGACACCATCGCCGTTGGCCAGCACCATGATAGGATTGATATCGAGTTCATCGACAATTGAAGCGTTTGAAACGACATAGGATGCCGCCGATGCGACGGCTTTGACCAGCGCGTCGACGTCTCCTTGCGGGCCGCCGCGATAGCCTTGAAGCAGTTTTGCGACCTTCAGGCCGGAAATCGCCGCGCGGATCGCCGTTTCGTCAGTCGGAAGCGTCAGAATGGCCGAATCTTCGAGCAATTCAACCAGGATTCCGCCCGCGCCCACCGTCAGCACCGGACCGGCGACCGGATCGCGCATCGCGCCGACGATGACCTCGGCTATGGGGCGGGCCACCATCTTCTCGACGAGGTAGCCGGAGGCGACGCCGGCCATGGCGGCGGCTGCTTCCAGCACCGCTTCCTTCGTCTGCAGGTTGAGCTTCACCGCGCCGGCCTCGGTCTTGTGGGCGACACCGAGGCCCTTGAGCACGACCGGGAAGCCGAGCGCTGCGGCGGCGTCGGCTGCGTGGCCGGCAGTCTCCGCCACGCGGCCGTCCGGCACGGGCAGGCCGAAGGCTGCGAGCGCCTGTTTGGCCTCGTGCTCGGTGAGCGTCACCGGCACGCCGTCTGCCGCGGCGACCTTGACCAGCGGCGCGGGCAGGGGCTGTTCCCAGAGGGCGCCGATCGTCGCTGCGGCCTCGGCTGCGGCCAGCGCCTCCTCGATGCCGTAGAAGGGCACGACGCCGTTTGCCATCAGCATCAGCGCCGTCTCCTCGGGCATGTTCTCGCCCATGCTGGCGACGATGCCGGCGCGCGCGCCGGATGCCCGCGAGGCGTCGATCACCGCATGGCAGGTCGTCACCCAGTCGGCCGCGTCGCAGCGGTCGAGGCGGGGAAAGTCGAGCACGATCAGGTTCAGCGCGTAGCCGCCCCGCATCATCGCGGTGAAGGCCTCGGTCTGCTTGTCGCGGTTGCCCCAGACGAAGGTGTGGTAGTCGAGCGGATTGGAGATCGTCACCATCTGGCCGAGCGCCTCGCGCAGCGGCTTTCGCTGCTCCTCGCGCAGCGCCCGGTAGACGGTCTTCCGCTTCACGCCGGCATCGGCCATTAGCGAGGCTTCGCCGCCGGAGCAGCTCATCGAGGAGATGTCGAAGCTTTCGAGCGGGCCGTGCAGGTGGAGCAGCTTCAGCGTCTCCAAGAGTTCCGGCAGCGTCTCCACCCGGCCGAGGCCGAGGCGGGAGAGCAGCGCGGAGGAGACGGCGTCGTTGCCGGCGAGCGAGGCGGTGTGGGAGACGGTCGCAAGCTGCGCCTGTTCCGACTTGCCCACCTTCAGCGTCACCACCGGCTTCTTCAGCTCGCGGGCGCGGCGGGCGAGCCGCTCCAGCGCGGCGATGCTGTCGAAGCCCTCGATGTGCAGGCCGACGGCGGTGACGCGCGGATCCTCGAGCACCGCGCAGGCGAGATCGCACAGCCCCGTCTGCGCCTGGTTGCCGGCCGTCAGGATGTAGGCGAGCGGCAGGCCGCGCTGCTGCATGGAGATGTTGCAGGCGATGTTGGAGGACTGGGTGAGGACGGCGACCCCCTTGTCGATCCTGACCATGCCGTGCTGGTCGGGCCAGAGCAGGGCGCCGTCCAGCATGTTGATGAATCCATAGCAGTTGGGGCCGAGGATCGGCATGTCGCCGGCGGCGGCGACGAGCGCCTTCTGCAGGTCGTCGCCGTCGGCAAGCTCGGTCACCGCCTCGCGGAAGCCCGAGGCGTAGCAGACGGCACCGCCGGCGCCGCGGGCGGCGAGATCGCGGATGATCTCGATCGTCAGGTTGCGGTTGACGCCGACGAAGGAGGCGTCGGGGGCGGCCGGGAGTTCGGCGACGGAGCGATAGCAGCGGCGGCCGTGGATCTCGTCCTTGGTCGGATGGACCGGCCAGATCTCGCCGGCAAAGCCCATCTTGTCGCACTGCTCGATGACGCGGCCTGCCTCCTTGCCGCCGAAGACGGCGATGGAGCGGGGCCGGGTGAGGCGGTCGAGGGAGCGGGGAGAGGCGGTGCTCATGCCGATACCCCCCTCTGCCCTGCCGGGCATCTCCCCCTCAAGGGGGGAGATCGATGGGGGCGATGGCCTGCCTCAATCGCGAATGCCGGTGGTTGTCGCGAGGTAGAGAAGGCATTCGCTGCGAAGACTTGGGGCCTCGGTCCATTGGCCCGGTTTCTCACCAACACCGCAGCGTGTGCAGCAGGCGAGAGCAGAAGACGCGAGGGCGATGAGCCCGCTTCCGGCCGATCTCCCCCCTTGAGGGGGAGATGCCCGGCAGGGCAGAGGGGGGTAAGTGCCGCAATCCTCATTCTCAAGCCCCCAGTGGCCGCAGGAGGTCGCGGCTGATGATGTGGCGCTGGATCTCGGAGGTGCCGTCCCAGATGCGCTCGACGCGGGCGTCGCGCCAGAAGCGGGCGAGCGGCAGGTCGTCCATCAGGCCCATGCCGCCGTAGATCTGGATCGCCTCGTCGGTGACGCGCGCCAGCATTTCGGTGGCGTAGACCTTGGCCGAGGCGATCTCGCGGTTGGACGGCAGGCCCTGGTCGAGGCGCCAGGCGGCCGACAGCGTCAAGAGGTCGGCGGCGTCGATCTCGGTGATCATGTCGGCGAGCTTGAAGGAGACGCCCTGGTTGGCGCCGATCGGCTTGCCGAACTGCTTGCGCTCGGCGGCATAGTTCAGCGCGTAGTCGAAGGCGCGCCGCGCCCGGCCGACCGAGGTGGCGGCGACCGTCAGGCGGGTGGCGTAGAGCCAGTCGTTGGCGAGCTCGAAGCCGCGGTGGACTTCGCCGAGGATCTGCGACGACGGCAGGCGGCAGTCGTCGAAGGTGAGGATGCAGTTCTTGTAGCCGCGGTGGGAGACGGAATTGTAGCCCTCGCGGATCTCGAAGCCGGGCGTGCCGCGGTCGACGAGGAAGGAGGTAATCAGCTTCTTCGGGCCGCGCGGCGTCTGCTCCTCGCCGGTGGCGATGAAGACGATGACGAAATCGGCGATGTTGGCGTGGCTGATGAAGTGCTTGGTGCCGTTGACGATCCAGTCGTCGCCATCCTTCCGGGCAAAGCACTTCATGCCGCGCACGTCGGAGCCGGCGTCGGGCTCGGTCATGGCGAGCGCGTCGAACTTGTCGCCGCGCACCGCCGGGATCAGGTATTTCTCGCGCTGCTCGGCGTTGCAGCCCATCAGGATGCCGGAGGGGCGGCCGAAGAACACCGTCAGCGCCATCGAGCCGCGGCCGAGCTCGCGCTCGACCAGGGTGAAGGAGGTGTGGTCGAGCCCGGCGCCGCCGACCTCCTCGGGGAAGTTGCAGCCGAAGAAGCCGATCTCCTTGCACTTGCGCGCGATCTCCTGGCCCAGCTCCGGCGGGACCACGCCGGTGCGCTCCACCTCGTTCTCGTGCGGATAGATCTCGGTCTCGACGAAGGTGCGGACCGTGTCGACGATCATCTGCTGCTCGTCCGTCAGTGCGAAGTTCATGTTGTTCTCCCTCGTTTTCTTTTGCGCGCGAAGGCGCCGATGGCCCCTCACCCTAGCCGTCTCCCCGCAGGCGGGGAGAGGGGACAAGGTTCGCGCACGCCGCATTCGCCTTCCTCAAAGCGGGATGCGGACGGTTCCGGAATGTCCCTTCTCCCCGCTTGCGGGGAGAAGGTGCCGGCAGGCGGATGAGGGGCGGTGCCCTTCGACCCCTGTTTCGGCGGTTGAGTTCTACCGCTTCTGCCCCACGTGGCGGCCGGCGCCTTCGGGAACGGGCAGGCGGGCGTGGGCCTCGGTCAGCGCCTTCACCTTGGCCAGCACATGCGCCGGGGCGGGCACCGCCTTGCCGGCCTTCGAGTCCACATGCAGCATCAGCTGCTCGGCGGTGGCGACCGCCTCGTTCGTCGCGGCATCGTAGATGGTCGAGAAGAACTGCAGGCGCTTGTCGTCGGAGGACAGGATCTGGCAGGTGGTGTAGAGCGCGTCGCCGAGCTTGGCCTCGCCGAGATGGCGGATGTGCGTCTCGACCGTGTAGTAGCTGTGGCCGTCGCGGACATATTCGAGGTCGACGCCGATCAGGCGCAGCACGCCGTCGGAGGTGTCGCCGAACACCTGCAGGTAGCGGTGCTCGGTCATGTGGCCGTTGTAGTCGACCCAGGCGGCGCTGACCTTGGTGTCGAGCACCTTCAGCGGCTTGACCTCGCCGAGATCGACCTCCGGCTTTTTCGCGTTCGCCCAGAGATAGTCCTCGAACTCGGTCAGAAGCTTGCCCGCACCCCAGCCGCGGCCGTCGTCGCCGGCCTTCAGCGCGTGCATGATGCCGACGAGGTTCTGGTCGCGGATGCGCTCCAGCTCGCGGATGCCGCGGGCGCCGGACTGGGCATCGGACTGGTTGGCAATCTTGTCGACCAGTTCGTCGGTAAGATCGACGACGTCGGTCAGCTTCGTCCACGGCCAGGACAGGCAGGGGCCGAACTGGGCGATGAAGTGGCGCATGCCGGCCTCGCCGCCGGCGATGCGGTAGGTCTCGAACATGCCCATCTGCGCCCAGCGCATGCCGAAGGAATAGCGGATGACGTCGTCGAGCGTCTCGGTGTCGCAGATGTCGTCCTTGATCAGCCAGAGGCCCTCGCGCCAGACGGCTTCCAGCAGGCGGTCGCCGACGAAGGCCTCGATCTCCTTGTTGATGATCACGCCCTTCATGCCGATGGTGGCGAGCTTTGCCTTCGCTTCGTCAAGCGTCGCGCGCGCCGTCTTCTGGCCGCCGACGAGCTCGGCGAGCGGCAGCAGGTAGACGGGGTTGTAGGGGTGGGCGACGAACATCCGCTCAGGATGCTTCATGTCGCGCTGCAGCTCGGTCGGCATGATGCCGGAGGTCGACGAGCCGATCAGCGCCTTGGGGTCGGCGGCCGCGTCGATCTGGGTGATGACGCCGCGCTTCAGGTCGACCCGCTCGGGCACGCTTTCCTGAATCCAGTCAGCGCCTTGCACGGCTTCCTCGATGCTTTTGACGAAGGTGAATTTGCCCTTCGGCGGCAGCGGCGCCATGGTCAGCATCCCATAGGCGCGCTCGGCGTTCGCCATCACCTCGCCGATGATCCGCTCGGCTTCGGGGTGCGGGTCGTAGATGCTGACGTCGATGCCGGCGAGTGCGAAGCGCGCCGCCCAGGCCCCGCCGATGACGCCGCCGCCGATGCAGGCTGCCTTGTTGATCTTGGTCATGTGGTCGTTCCCCGAATATTGCTCGTTCATCTGTGGGTTACCCCCCTCTGTCCTGCCGGACATCTCCCCCTCAAGGGGGGAGATCGGCCATAGGCGCTATCCCCGCTCAGCCAGCGATGTTGCCGTGTATTGGGCAAAAGATGGGGCGAGGCGCCGCTCCATCCGATCTCCCCCCTTGAGGGGGAGATGCCCGGCAGGGCAGAGGGGGGTACTACCCGGCCGCGCCGCTCGCACTGGTGTCCTACCGCTTCTTCAGTTTCAGCTTCTCGCGCACCTCGGCCGGGCCGATGATGCGGGCGCCCATGCTTTCGACGACGTTGACCGCCTTTTCGACGAGCTGGGCGTTCGTGGCGAGCTGGCCCTTGCCGATGTAGAGATTGTCCTCGAGCCCGACGCGGACGTTGCCGCCGGCAAGCACGGCTGCGGCCGGGTAGGCCATGGCGTTGCGGCCGATCGAGAAGGCCGAGAAGGTCCAGTTCGACGGCACGTTGTTGACCATGGCCATGTAGGTGTTGAGATCGTCGGGCGCGCCCCACGGAATGCCCATGCAGAGCTGGATCAGCACCGGATCCTCGATCAGGCCCTCCTCGACGAGCTGCTTGGCGAACCACAAGTGGCCGGTGTCGAAGGCCTCGATCTCCGGGCGGACGCCGAGGTCGGTCATCTGCTTTGCCATGGCGCGCAGCATCGACGGCGTGTTGGTCATCACGTAGTCGCCGAGCGAGAAGTTCATCGTGCCGCAATCGAGCGTGCAGATCTCCGGCAGGCATTCGGCGACGTGGGAGACGCGCTCGGTGGCACCCGCCATGTCGGTGCCCTGTTCCTTCAGGGGCAGCGGCTTTTCGACGTCGCCGAAGATCATGTCGCCACCCATGCCGGCGGTGAGGTTGAGCACGATGTCGACCTCGGCCTGGCGGATGCGGTCGGTGACCTCCTTGTAGAGATCGTTGCGGCGCGACGGCGCGCCGGTCTCGGGATCGCGCACGTGGCAGTGGACGATCGCCGCACCCGCCTTGGCGGCCTCGACGGCGGCTTCGGCGATCTGCTTCGGCGTGATCGGCACGTGCTTCGACTTTGCCACCGTATCGCCCGAGCCGGTGACGGCGCAGGTGATGAAGACGTCGCGGTTCATGGAAAGGGGCATTTCTGTTCTCCCGGAATTTTTCGTTGCCGCCATTACGAGCCAAGCGGAGGCGGCATGCTTTTCAATTTCGGCAGCATTCTTTACACTTCAGGAAGATCGCGTGGGAGTTTGCCGACATGCTCGACCCGTCCTCTGAGACGCTCGACCTGGATATCCTGGTGCTGCCGGAGACGAACCTGATCCTCGTCGCCTCCGTCATCGAGCCGTTGCGCGCCGCCAACCGGATCTCCGGGCAGGACCTCTACCGCTGGCGGATCTTCTCGCCGGACGGGGCGGCGATCGAGACGCGCAGCCGCATCCCCGTGCCCGTCGACGGGCCGTTCCGGCCGGAGCAGGAGACGGCGCCGCTGTTCATCCTCTCCAGCTACCAGTGGGAGCAGAGCGCCACGCCGGCGCTGAGGCGGCAGCTGTCGCAGACGGCGCGCTACCGCAGGATGATGGCGGGGATCGAATCAGGCAGCTGGCTGCTCGCGCAGGCGAGCCTGCTCGACGGCCATTCGGTGACGATCCACTGGGAGGACCGCGCCGATTTCGCCGCCGCCTATCCGCAGGTGACGGTGCTGACGGAACGCTACGTCATCGACGGCAAGCGGATGACCAGCGGCGGCTCGCTGCCGACGCTCGACCTGATGCTGGAGATCATCCGAAGAAGGCAGGGCTATTCGCTGGCGCTCGAGGTGTCGCGCATCTTCATCTACGAGCACGAGCGCACCGGCGGCCTGCTGCAGGTGCCCGCACTCGGCAACATGCGCGTCGCCGACCAGCGCGTCAGCCAGGCGGTGCGGCTGATGGAGGAGACGGTGGAGGCGCCGGTGACGCTAACCCGGCTCGCCCGCCGGGTCGGCATCTCCGCCCGCCACCTGCAGGACCTGTTCCAGGAGACGATGGGGGTCGCGCCGCACCAGCACTATCTGGCGCTGCGGCTGAACGCGGCGCGGCGCAAGGTGATCGAGACGAAGCTGGAGTTCGCCGACATCGCCGCCGCCACCGGCTTCAACTCGTCCTCCGCCTTCTCCCGTTCCTACCGCGCCCACTACCACGAGAGCCCGACCGAGACGCGGCGCAGGCTCAGGGCGGCGGGGAAGGGGTGAGGGGGACGGAGGCGTGGAGGGCTGCCTTGAGCCAATGCCACGTCACTTCAACATCAATGAACTGAGCCAAGAACGATATAGTTTCTATCCAAAAACTTGATCCTCGCAAGCGCAGCAACGTCGCCACTTGCGCAGTTTTCAGGTGTAAAGCCCTTTGGAAGGATTTGCGCGACTGCCGGAGAAATCGCGGACGTTGACAACAGATCAAGCCGGCGACGAGAAAAAGTTGCAACCTCGATCGCCCCGCTTCCTATCAATACCAAGGTAAAATGCCCCTCGTCCGCAGCGAAGCCGTTCGCAGCCAGGTGCTCATTCACTCGGGCGGCGAAGACATCTTTGGAATGTAACCGCTCCTGGTAAGGGCCAAGTATGCATACAGCCTCGGCGTTGAAGGACGATATATCCGCGAGTCTCGCAGCCGTTCCAATCGGGATATTTTCGACTGCCTCTAAAGACAGTGTAGCTCCAGTTGATGCCCCGTATCCAAAAAACGTCAGTAGAAATAGTAGGTATGATGCAAATTCGGACAAGTGCCTGCTCGCGAGAGGTTCAATCCTAAGTGTAAGGCAGCCCTGTTCCCCCGTCAGTGTCAATATGTGACTGCTGTCGGGCCTGCGCGTGGCTGCCGGGCGGGTGGCCGGTGATGCGCTTGAAGGCGCGGCTGAAGGCGGCCTGCGAACCGTAGCCGAGCTTCAGCGCCACCGCCTCGATCGGCATCCGCTCCTTGGCGATCCATTGCGAGGCGAGCCGCATGCGCAGTTCCGTCAGGTAGCGCACCGGCGTCATGCCGGTGACCTCGAGGAAGCGTTCGGCGAAGACGGAGCGCGAGGCGCCCATCCGGTCGGCGAGTTCGGCGACGGTCCAGTCGTGGCCGGGGGCGTTGTGGAGCGCGACGATGACGCGGCCGAGGCGCGGGTCGCGCAGGGCTGCGACCCAGCCGGTGGCGTCGCCGCAGCCGCATTCGACCCAGGCGCGCACGATGAAGGCGGCGACGACGTCGGCGAGCCTTGCGAGGATGCCGGCGAAGCCGGCCCGGGCGCCCTTCGCCTCGCGCTCCATCGCCTCCAGCATCGGCAGGATCTCCGGGTAGCGCTCGACGAGCGTGCCGACCAGCATGGTCTCGGGCATCAGCGCCACCAGCGGATGCAGGCCGCCGAGATCGAACTCCATGCAGCCGCTGAAGACGATCGCGCGGTCGTCCCGGCATTCCTTGCCATCGCTGCAGGCGCTGATGGCGCTGACCGAGGCGCAGAGCGGCGCCGCTGACAGCGAGCGGACGTCCTGGCACTTCGTGTCCGGGCAGGAGACCAGCGCATGGCCGCCGCCGCGCGGCAATAGCACGGCATCGCCGGCATTCATCCTGTGATAGGCGCCGGCCGGCGTGCGCAGGTGCACCGGCCCGCGGGCGACGAAGTGAAACTGGGCGCGGCCCTCGACCTCGCCGAAGGCCAGGCCGAACGGCGGCGACACCTCGATGCGGCGATAGTCGAGACCGACGAGCCGCATGCCCATCAGCAATTCGCTGACGAGGTCGGGGTCCAGGGCGCCTCTGGATGCGGGCCTAAGGACTTCGGACGGATGATCAATCATTACGGCGTTTGTGCCATAGATCGTCCGGAAGGTCCAGTCTAGCATTTGTGCACTGCATCATCCGAGACAAGGACAATCTCATGAATCCCACCTTCGATCACTCCGAAACGGCCGCCTCCGCCGACGCGCCGGCCTGGGGCGCCGTCGTCTCCATGGCGCTCGGCGTCTTCGGTCTCGTGACGGCGGAATTCCTGCCGGCGAGCCTGCTGACCCCGATCGCGGCGGAATTGAACATCACCGAGGGCGCGGCCGGCCAGGCAGTGACGGCCACCGCCGTGGTCGGCATGGCGGCGAGCCTGCTCATCACCTCGCTGGCGCGCCGGACCGACCGGCGGCATCTCATGCTGTTCTTCTCGCTGCTCTTGATCGTCTCGAACCTGCTGGTGGCGTTCGCGCCGGGCATGGTGTTGCTTCTGGCCGGCCGGGTGCTGCTCGGCGTCGCACTCGGCGGCTTCTGGGCGATGGCGACGGCCGTGACCATGCGCCTCGTGCCGCCGCAGGCAGTGCCGCGCGCCTTGTCGATGATCTTCAGCGGCGTCTCCGCCGCGACGATCGTCGCAGCCCCGCTCGGCAGCTACCTCGGCGAGCTTGCCGGCTGGCGGACGGTATTCGTGCTCGCGGCCGGTCTCGGCGTCGCGTCGCTCGCGATGCAGTTCCTCACCCTGCCGCGGCTGGCGCCGGCCGGCGCGACGAGCATCAAGGCGTCGCTGCGGGTTCTCGTCCGGCCGGGCGTCGGGCTCGGCATCCTCGCGGCCACCCTGGTGTTCGGCGGGCACTTCGCCTTCTTTACCTACCTGCGCCCCTTCCTGGAAACCGACGTCGGCGCCGGCATCGAGACCGTCTCCTCCGTCCTGCTCGGC
Source organism: Hyphomicrobiales bacterium (assembly GCA_900469965.1). Classification (GTDB taxonomy): domain Bacteria; phylum Pseudomonadota; class Alphaproteobacteria; order Rhizobiales; family Rhizobiaceae; genus Mycoplana. Next base: position 106,908 of record UBZP01000015.1, read on the forward strand.
TTCGGGATCGCCAACTTCCTCGGCACGCTCGTGGCCGGACTTCTGATCGGTCGCAGCCTGCGGATGACGCTGACGCTGATGCCGCTGCTGATGGCGGCGATCGCCTTCGCGCTCACGGCGAGCGCCCCGTCGCTGCCGCTCGCCGCCGCCGTCGTCACGCTCTGGGGCCTGCTGTTCGGCGCGGTTCCGGTCGCCTGGTCGACCTGGCTGGCGCGCACCGTTCCCGACGAAGCGGAGAGCGCCGGCGGTCTGCTGGTCGCCGCCATCCAGTTCGCCATCGCCATGGGTGCGGCCGTCGGCGGCCTCATCTTCGATACCAGCGGCGCAGCAGGCGTCTTCACCGCAAGCGGCCTCGTCCTGGCGGCAGCCGCGATCGGCATCCTGATCGGCCTGAAGCCGCGTCCGGCCGTCTCGGTCGCCTGATCGACGGGGTTGCCTCGCGTCTTCAGCTCGCCACGCCCTTGCCAGCCGAGGGCGTGGCGTTCTCGTCCGCGATGGCGGCGATGATCTCCAGGATAGCCGCCGCCGTCTGCCGCGACAGCGCGTTGTTCGGCCAGACGAGGCTGAGGGATTGCTGGAAGCGGGCGTCGAGGCGGATCAGCGCCGGCGGATCGGCAATGCGCGAGACCGACTGTTCGGGCAGGATCGACAGATGGCCGTGCTCGCGCACCAGGTTGATGATCACCGGGATGGAATCCACCTCCACCAGCGTCAGTCTCGCCCTCTGGGCGGCGGTCAGGGTGCTCGCGAGATAGCGATCGGTCATCTGGCGCAGGCCGCTCCGGACGCTGGGCATGGCGATCGGGTGCTTCTGCAGCAACTCGACTGCGGCCTCGTCCGTATTTGCGAGCCCCGATGCCACGGACCGCGGAACGGCCAGTGCCAGCGGCTGGCGACCGACGAGCGCGCCTTCGAACTCCGCCGGAAAGCGGTCGACATCCAGCAGCGCGAGGTCGAACCGGCGGGCCTCCAGCCCAAAGATCAGTTCATCGGCCGTGGTCGAGGCGATGAAGAGCGGCTGGCGCGGGCGTCGCCGCTGCCATTCCGCGGCAAGGCCCGCCAGCATGCGGGCGATGTCGCTTTCGTGGCCGAACGGGATGACGGAGCCGAGCCGCCAGGTGCGGGTGGTCTTGCGGAAGCGCTCGTCGGAGGCCTGCGACAGGCCGGCCCAGATGCTGCCGATGCGTTCGGCGATCGCAAGGGCCGCGACGCCCTCCGGCGTGCAGGCGACGCCGCCGGGCGAGCGGTCGAGCAGGGCAAAGCCGACGGCCTGTTCCAGCCGGACGAGCTGCCGGGTCAACTGCGGCTGGCCGAGCTTCAGCGTGCGTGCGGCGCTGCGGATGCTGCCGGCATGGACCGTTGCGCAGAAGCGGGCGAGCGCTTCCAGCGGGATCTGCGGCATGGGCGGGGCGGAGCCGCGCGGCGACTGCGGATCGGCCGAGCGGCCGGATGTCCGCAAGCGCGGCGAGGGCGGCAGGCCCGCGTGCCCGCCCGGCGCGACGAGAAGCAGTTGCTTCGCCGCCTCGGCGATCTCGGAAAGGCGTTCCAGCCGCGCCTGGGCTTCCAGCGTCGGCACCAGCACCGCGCCTTCGCGGCGGACGAGCGGGATGGAGATCGCCGCTTCCAGACGCCGCAGCGCCGCACTGGCGCTGGAGGCCGGCCGGCCCTCGAGCCTTGCCGCCGCGCGCACACTGCCGGTGCGCAAGATGGCTTCGACGAGGCAGAGGGTGGCGAGATCCATGCGGTCAATCCCCGATGCTGCCCGCCTTCGTTCGGCTTGCGGCATCTACTGTACGGATATTGGGATATATCCGATTTTTCCGTGTTGCATAGAGTTGGTCGAACAGAGGAACGACCATGCTGGCGAGCGCCGAGACCTTCTATCTGACCGGAGAACCGCTCGGCTTTGCCGCGCTCGAGGCGATCGGGCGGGCGGCGACCCGGCCGCTCGCCTGCGAGATGGGGATGGGGCGCATCGGCGCCTCGCGCAAGGTGATTGCCGACCGGCTGGCCGCGGGCCTGCCGATCTACGGCTCCAACACCGGCGTCGGCTCGATGAAGGACAAGCTCTGGACGGTCGACGACCTGATGGAGTTCAACCAGAACCTGGTCAAGGCGCATCATTTCGGCACCGGCGAGCCGTTCTCGCTGCCGATCGTGCGCAAGGCGATGGCGATCCGCATCAACACCGCGCTCGGCGGCTATTCCGGCTGCAGCCCGGAACTGGTCGACGCCTTCCTGGCCCTTCTGGAGCGCGACGTCGTTCCCGTCGTGCGCCGGCACGGCTCGATGGGCTGCGCCGACATCGGCCTGATGGGGCAGGTGGCGGCGGTGCTGACCGGCGAGGGCGAGGCCTATTTCGAGGGCGAGCGGCTGCCGGCGGCGGTCGCGCTCGCCCGCGCCGGACTGGAACCGTTCCGCATGCAGCCGCGCGATGCGCTGGCGGCGCTCAGCGTCAACGCCATCGCCCATGCGGCGGCGGCGGACGTCACCCGCGAGGCGGCCAAGGCCATCCGCAATCTCATGGTGACCGGGCTGTTGTCGTCGCTGGCGCTCGGCGCCTCCTCCGATCCCTGGCGGGTGGCCGCACGGCTCTCCAGCCATGGCGAAGCGCTGGCCGGGCGCTGGTTTGCGGCGCAGGCCACCTCCTGCGCCTGGCCGAAGCCGTCGGCGATCCACGATCCCCTGAGCCTGCGCATGACGGCGCAGGTGTTCGGCGCCTGCCTCGACACGCTGATGAACGCCGCCGAGCGCATCGTCGAGGCGACGGCGCAGACCGACGACAACCCGGTCGTGCTGGACGACCACGTGATGGCCTCGGGCGGCTCGCTGCCGCTGTCGACCGCGCTCTATGTCGAGGCGGCGCAGACCGGTTTCGCCCATCTCGCCCGCAACGTCCTGAACCGCTGCGTGCTGCTCTCGAACGGCGTGCGCCGCAACCTGCCGGTCAACCTCGTCGCGCCCGGTGAGGCGGCGACGGGCTTCGGGCCGCTGGTCAAGCTCGCCGTCGAGCTCTACATGCGCATCCAGTCGCTGGCCGTGCCGATCTCGGCGCAGTCGATCGTCGTCGCCGGCGGGCTGGAGGAGGAGGCGACCTTCCTGCCGCTGATCGTCGAGCGGATGGAGAGCCAGGTGCGCGACCTGCGCCAGCTCGCGGCCCTGGAAGGGATGCTGTCGGCGCAGGCGATCGACCTCGCCGGCGACCGTCCCGAGGGCGTCGCCGCCGTCGTCCATGCCCGCGTGCGCGGGGTCACCGAGTTCTACCGCAAGGATCGCCTGCTTTCCGCCGAGATCGAGGCGTTGGATCGCGACCTTGCCTGCCCGGATGCGCTGGCCTCCTTCGTGGCCGCAGCGCCGATGGACGATTTCGATGCGTTCTTCGCGCTGAACTAGCGCCAGGAGGGAAAACGCCGATGGCCGATTTCGATCTGGTGGTGAAGGGGACGGTGGTGCTGCCCGACCGTATCGTCGAGGGCGGCCATGTCGCCGTCCGCGACGGCAAGGTTGCCCACATCGGGCAGGGGGCGATGCCGGCGGCACGCGTGCGGCACGACCTGAAGGGGGCGATGATCCTGCCCGGCGCGATCGACGCGCAGGTGCATTCGCTGTCGCAGAAGGACCAGGAGGATTTCGTCTGGTCGACCCGGTCGGCGGCGGCGGGCGGCGTGACCACCATCGTCGACATGCCCTATGACGAGGGCAATCTCGTCTGCTCGGCCGAGGCGGTCGCGCGCAAGGTGGCGCACGCGGGCAAGCAGGCGCGGGTCGATTTCGCGCTCTACGGCACGATCGACCCGGAGGAGGGGCCGGCGCGCATTGCCGAAATGGTCGAGGCGGGCGTCGCCGCCTTCAAGTTCTCCACCTTCGGCACCGATCCGAAGCGCTTTCCGCGCATCCCGGCGGCTCTTCTCGAAGACTGCTTCCGGGCGATCGCGCCGACGGGACTGACGGCCGGCGTGCACAACGAGGACGACGAGGCGGTGCGGGCGGCGATCGACAAGGTCCGGGCGCTCGGCATCTCCGACTGGCGGGCGCACGGCCTGTCGCGGCCGCCGCTGACCGAACTGCTCGCCTCGAACCAGATCTACGAGACGGGGGCGGCCACCGGCTGCCCGGCGCATGTCGTTCACTGCTCGCTCGGCCGCGGCTACGAGATCGCCGCCGCCTACCGGGCGCAGGGCCATCGCGCCACGATCGAGTGCTGCATCCACTACCTCACCCTCGACGAGGAGAACGACGTGCGCCGGCTCGGCGGCAAGGCGAAGATCAATCCGCCGATCCGCCCGCGGGCCGAGGTGGAAAAGCTCTGGCGGCACGTGGCCGACGGCAATGTCACGCTCGTCTCGACCGACCACGTCAGCTGGTCGGAGGACCGCAAGACCCATGCCGACATGCTCTCCAATGCGTCGGGCGTGCCGGGGCTGGAGGCGATGGTGCCGCTGTTCGTCAAGGGGGCGCTGGAACGCGGCATCCCGTTGACCCGGGCGGCGGAACTGATGAGCCTCAACCCGGCCCGGCATTTCCGCCTCGATCATGTGAAGGGGGCGCTGGAGCCCGGCAAGGATGCTGACATCACGGTGCTGACGCCCGAACCCTACACCTACGATGCCGCCGAGAGCGGCCACAACGTCGTCGGCTGGTCGCCCTACAACGGCATCCGGCTGCCGTGGCGGGTGGCCGCCACCTTCCTGCACGGCCGGCTCGCCTTCGACGGAAAGCGCGTGCTGGCGGAGCCCGGCACCGGCGCCTTCGTCAGGCCGCTGCCGACGCTTGCGATCGCCGGGGCAGAACGATGAACGCGCCGCGCACCAACCTGCCGGTCGATCCGGCGCGGATCGCCGCGCTGATCGACGGGCTTGCGGCGATCACCGAGCCGGACCGGCCCTATACGCGGCGGGCGTTTTCGGCGCTCTTTCCGCGAGGCCGCGCCTTTCTGGCGGACCGCTTCCGCGAGGCGGGGCTGGAGACCCGCATCGACGCGGCCGGCAACCTGATCGGCCGGCGGCCGGGGCTGAAGCCGGGGAGCGGCACGATCATGCTCGGATCGCATTCGGACACCGTGCCCGACGGCGGGCGGTTCGACGGCATCGCCGGGGTGGCTGCGGCGCTGGAGGTGGCGCGTTCGCTTGCCGATCGCGGCACGGCACTGGACCACGACCTGGAGATCGTCGATTTCCTCGCCGAGGAAGTGTCGGTCTTCGGCGTCTCCTGCATCGGCAGCCGCGGCATGGCGGGCGTGCTGCCGCAGGAGTGGCTCGTGCGACAGAGCGGCGGGCTGACGCTCGCCGAGGGGATTCGCCAGGCCGGCGGCGACCCGGCGCGCATTGCCGCCCAGGCGAGGGGCGACATTGCCGCCTTCCTCGAGCTCCACATCGAGCAGGGGCCGGTGCTGGAGGAGGAGAAGTTCGACATCGGCGTCGTCACCGCAATTGCCGGCATCACGCGCATCGAGATCGTGGTGGACGGCAGGGCGGACCATGCGGGGACGACGCCGATGGGCGGCCGCGCCGATGCGCTCGCCGCCGCGGCAAGGCTGGTGACGGGCGTCGAGGCGCTGGCGAAATCCTTCGCCGGCGGCCGGTTCCACTTCACCGCGACCGTCGGCGAGTTTTCGATCGAGCCGAACGCGGCCAATGTCGTGCCCTCGCGGGCGCGGCTTCTGATCGATGCGCGGGCCGAGGAGCGGGCGATGATGGACCTCTTCGCCAATTCGCTCGACCAGATGGCCGAGCAGATCGCCCGGGAGACGGGGACGACGATCTCCGCCCCGCGCCGCATCTCGGACAACCCGCCGACGCCCGCGGATCCCATGCTGGTCACGGTGCTGGATGCGGCCTGCAGCGCCGTCGATGCCAGCCATCGCCGCATGGTGTCGGGCGCTGGCCACGATACGGCCTGGATGGCGCGGGCGACGCGCTCGGCGATGATCTTCGTGCCCTGCCGCGGCGGACGCAGCCATGCGCCGGAGGAGTTTGCCGAGAACGACGACATCGCGCTGGGGGCGGCCGTCCTCCTTCACGCCGTTCTTCAGCTGGACGGCGATCTTCAGAAAGCGATTCAGGAGACTGCTTGATGGGGCGGATTTTGAAGGAGAAAGACGTCGAGGCGGCCGTGCGCGGCGGTTCGGTCTATGCCGCCGGCGGCGGCGGCTGGGCCGACCATGGCCGCATGCTCGGCCATGCCGCCGTGTCGATCGGCCGGCCGGAGCTCGTCTCGATCGACGAGCTTGCCGACGACGACTGGGTGGCGACGGCCGCGGCGATCGGCGCGCCGGCCTCGACCACGCCCTGGGAGATGCGCGGCGTCGACTATGTGCGCGCCGTCGAGCTGCTGCAGGAGGCGCTGGGCGAGAAGGTGGCGGCGCTGATGGTCGGCCAGAACGGCAAGTCCTCGACGCTGAACGGCTGGCTGCCCTCGGCGATCCTCGGCACCAAGGTTCTGGATGCCGTCGGCGACATGCGCGCGCACCCGACCGGCGACATGGGCTCGATCGGCATGGCGGGCTCGCCCGAGCCGATGATCCAGACGGCGGCCGGGGGCAATCGCGCCGAGAACCGCTATATCGAGCTGGTCGTGCGCGGGGCGACGGCGAAGGTCTCGCCGGTGCTGCGGACCGCCGCCGACCAGTCCGGCGGCTTCATCGCCTCCTGCCGCAATCCGCTGAGGGCATCCTATGTGCGGGCGAACGCAGCCCTCGGCGGCATCTCGCTGGCGCTCGCCCTCGGCGAGGCGATCCTGGCCGCCGAGGCGCGGGGGCCGTCCGCGGTGATCGACGCGATCGTTGCGACGACCGGCGGCGCGATCCTGGCGGAAGGGACGATCACCGAGAAGGCGGTCGTCTACACGAAGGAGGCCTTCGACATCGGCACGGTGACGCTGGGGACGGGAGAGAACGCCGTCACCCTGCATGTGATGAACGAGTACATGGCGGTGGAGACCGCCGGCGGCGTGCGGCTCGCCACCTTCCCGGACGTGATCACCACGCTGTCGCAGGAGGCCGAGCCCTTGAGCGTCGGGCAACTTGAGGTCGGGATGAAGCTGTTCGTGCTGCATGTGCCGAAGACCGTCATTCCGCTGGCGTCGAGTGTGCTGGATCCGACGGTGTATCCGCCGGTGGAGAAGGCGATGGGGATCGAGATTGCGCGGTATGCGCTCGGCCCTTCACCCTCCCCTTGAGGGGGAGGGTCGGCGCGAAGCGCCGGGGTGGGGTGATGTGGCGATTGCGGCTGCCGTGCCGTCGCAGGGCGGGTAGCGCGACGGCCACCGTCGCCCGAAGCCTTGCTGCAGCCGATCGCCTCAACGGAGAGCTCGATTGCCCCTCACCCTGGCCCTCTCCCCGCAAGCGGGGAGAGGGGACGCGCCGCGACCCATACGACGGGCATGCGCTCGCTTTCTGCGTCGGAGCGGTGCAACGTTCGTCCTTCTCCCCGCNNGGTGCCGGCAGGCGGATGAGGGGCGTCTTGCAAATGCCGATGAAGATGCAGGCCACCATTTCCAGGAGACCATCATGCCCACACCCAATCCCCGCCATCCGAACTTTCCGATCCCCGGTGGCCCGGTGCTGCGCGCCAGGGGCTGGCGGCAGGAGGGGCTGCTGCGGTTGCTGGAAAACGTGCTGTCTGTCGGTGAGGACCCCGACAACCTGGTGGTCTATGCGGCGCTCGGCAAGGCGGCGCGCAACTGGGCTTCTCACCGGGCGATCGTCAAGGCCCTGTGCGAGATGGAGGAGGACCAGACGCTCCTGATCCAGTCGGGCAAGCCGGTGGGGCTGCTGACGACCCATGCCAAGGCGCCGCTCGTCATCATGGCCAACTGCAACATCGTCGGCCAGTGGGCAAAGGCGGAGGTGTTCTACGAGCTGCAGCGCAAGGGGCTGATCTGCTGGGGCGGGCTGACGGCTGGCGCCTGGCAGTATATCGGCAGCCAGGGGGTGATCCAGGGCACCTACGAGATCTTCATGCGGATCGCCGAGAAGCGCTTTTCCGGCTCGCTCGCCGGCCGCTTCATCCTGACGGCGGGGCTCGGCGGCATGGGCGGGGCGCAGCCGCTCGCCGGCCGCATGGCAGGGGCAGCGATCCTCTGCGTCGACATCGACCCGGAGCGGGCGGAAAAGCGCAGGGCGATCGGCTATCTGGAGCAGGTGGCGCCCGACCTCGACACCGCGCTCGCGATGATCGACGCGGCGGTGAAGGAGAAACGCGCCACCTCGATCGGCCTCGTCGGCAATGCCGCCGACATCTATCCGGAGATCGCCCGGCGCGGCATCGTGCCCGACATCGTCACCGACCAGACCTCCGCGCACGACCTCGTCTACGGCTACGTGCCGAAGGGGATGAGCCTCGATCAGGTGCGCTCGCTCAGGGATGACGGGCAGGGGCAGCTGATGGCGGCGAGCCGCGCCTCGATCGTCGAGCATGTCGGCGCGATGCTGGAATTCCAGAAGAGGGGCGCGGAGGTGTTCGACAACGGCAACCTGATCCGTACCCAGGCGCGCGAGGGCGGGGTTGCCAACGCCTTCGACATCCCGATCTTCACCGAGGCCTATCTCAGGCCGCTGTTTGCCCGCGCCATCGGGCCGTTCCGCTGGATGGCGCTGTCGGGCGAGGCGAGCGACATCGCCCGCATCGACGCGCTGGTGCTCGCAATGTTTCCCGACAACCGCATCGTCACCAACTGGATCCGGCTGGCGCGCGACAACATCCCCTTCGAGGGCCTGCCGGCGCGGATCGCCTGGCTCGGCCACGGCGAGCGGACCGAGCTGGCGCTGGCGGTCAACCGGCTGGTGGAAGACGGCGAACTCAAGGGACCGGTCGCCTTTTCCCGCGACCATCTCGACGCCGGCGCCATGGCCCATCCCAACATCATGACGGAGCGGATGAAGGACGGCTCGGATGCGATCGCCGACTGGCCGCTGCTCGACGCCATGCTGCTCTCCTCGTCGATGGCCGACCTCGTCGTCGTCCATTCCGGCGGCGGCGGCTATGCCGGCTACATGACGAGCTGCGGCGTCACCCTCGTCGCCGACGGCACGAACGCCGCCGCCGAACGGCTACAGCACGCGCTCACCAACGACACGGCGCTGGGGGTGATCCGCTATGCGGATGCGGGGTATGAGGAGGCGCTGGACGAGATCGCCGAAAAGGGGATCGGGCATGTGCCGGTGGGGTGAGCCCGGCAGTCAGGCAAGCGTCCCGCCGAGCCTTGAAGTCAATCCAATTTCGTGACAATCAAGGGTGGTGTGCAGCGGTGCATCAATCTCGGCGGGCAGGGGGCAGCAAGCGTGAGGAAGACGATCCATTTCACCTATTCCTATGTCGAGCGAACGGGCTGGTCCATCGATCTCGCCAGCAGTCAGCTCGGCTTGGAGCGATCGTCGTACGACCTGGAGCACATTTATAGCTCTCCGGACGCATTTCCTTCGAATGAGACTTCGATCGAGGAACTCCATGGCGTCGACTATATTTATGCCGGCTCCATAGCTCTCGTCAGAGGCGATTCGTGGAATGACTGGTACTCGGTGGATACTACGAAAACAGAGATTAAGACAGTTAAGACCAACATAGGTCCAACGATTTACCACGACTTTTCGATCACTTTCGCCAGCCCGGTCAGCTATGAAAGCGTTTTCGGCAAGACGCTCGGTGCGCTTGTCGAAGACGGCGATACCATCATCGGTAGTAGTAGCTGGGACAGCATCAAACTCACCGCGAGATCCGAGATTGTCGATGCGCGCGAAGGAGACGACTTCATCGATGGCCGCGAAGGGAATGACAGGCTCCTTGGCGGGGATGGCAACGATACGCTCGTTGGAGGGGCCGGATCTGACCGGATCGACGGTGACTGGGGACGAGATTCGGCATCATACGCCGGCGCGCTGAAAGGGGTGACGGCGAGTCTCGCCAATGCTGCGATCAACACCAATGACGCCAAGGGTGACATTTTTATTGCGATCGAGAACCTGATCGGATCGAGCCATTCCGACAGACTCATCGGGGACGGCGAGATCAATGGCTTGAAGGGAGAAGGGGGCAATGATTGGCTCTACGGTGCCAAGGGAGGCGACGACGTCTTTGGCGGCAGCGGCAAGGACGTGTTCGTCTTCAAGGCATTGTCGGATTCAACGGTGTCCAGCGATGGACGGGACACGATTTTTGATTTTTACGGAAATGGTGACCGCATCAGCCTATGGGCGATGGACGCCAACACGACGGCATCCGGCAATCAGGCATTCAAATTCATCGGCGCCGATGGCTTTCATGGCAAGGCGGGCGAGTTGCGGTACAGCAAGAAATCGTCCGACACCTACATTTACGGTGACGTCAATGGTGACAGGAAGGCGGATTTCTCTATCCACCTCGACGATCGCGTGACACTCGACAAGTATGATTTCGTCCTCTGAGTGAGCCCAGGCAAGCCTCGCCCGCGGGCGCCGGCTGCCCTACGCATCTGTCTCAGTGTCAAGCCAGGCAAGCCGCATACCTCAAGGTCGCCCTCTGCTGCCATCCTGTGAACGCTGTGCTAATCTCCACGGCCGCCTCATGCCCGCAGGGCGCACGGCGGTTGCCGCCCCTTCCGGTGCGCGGCGCGGGAGAGGGGGCGGGGACGATGGCCCGGAGGAAATCGCATCTGGCGGTCGGCAGCATCACCGTGCTGCTCGGGCTCTATCTGTTCATCGCCTATTTCGTGCTGCCGGAGATCTGGATCTTCCGCGATGCGAAGGAGGTCGGCAGTCTCGACAGCATGGTCACCGTCACCCCCGACGACATTCCGGGCGATCCGATCAATGTCGGGCTGGTCGGCACGAAGGAAGAGGTGGTCCGCGCCTTCGCCGCCGCCCATTGGGACCCGGCCGACAGGATCACGCTGCGGTCCTCGATCGACATCGGCCTTTCCGTCGTGCTCGACCGGCCGGATCTCGACGCGCCGGTGAGCACGCTTCTGTTCGAGGGCCGCAAGCAGGATCTCGCCTTCGAGAAGCCGGTGGGGCACAGCGCCGACCAGCGCAACCACGTCCGCTTCTGGCAGACGGAGAAGACCGGCGAGGACGGGCGGCCGCTGTGGCTCGGATCGGCGAGCTTCGATCGTGGCGTCGGGCTCAGCCACGACACCGGCCAGATCACCCACCACATCGGCCCTGACGTCGATGCCGAGCGCAACCTCGTGATCGGCGACCTGCAGACCGCGGGGCAGCTGACCTCCACCTACGAGATCGAAGGCGTCGGCGCGACCGAGGACGGCCGCAACGGCGGCGGGGATCGGTACTTCACCGACGGCAAGGCGGTCGTGGGCGTGCTGGTGGAGCCCGAGGGGCAATAGGCGCCGTTACGGGCATCGCCCAGGGAGGGGCGGATCTCTCTTGCATCCGCCGGCGGCCAGGTGGCCAGATGGGGGCTGCACAAGGCGCGTCTTATCTGACAGAATTGCGCGCATGGGGAGGATAGCCCGGCCGGCCCCGCGTGCCCGCCGGCTGAACGCCGTCTCGCAGTCCCGTTGCAAGTGATCGATCCTGCCCCGCCCGCGGCGCCGAGACGGCCCCGGCATGCAACGTGCGAGCATCTGAAGTCGTCCAGCAACGCAGGAGCACTTCACATGGCAACTCATATGGGAACCTGGAAACCCGACCCGAGCTTCTATCCGTCGCCGCGCATGGCGATGAAGGCCGAACCGGAGACGCTGGCTTATGTCGCCGCCTTCGATCCGGCGCGCAAGGTGCCGGACCATCTCGCCGTCGTCGACGTCGATCCGAAATCCTCCAACTACGGGCATATCGTGCACACGCTCTCGATGCCGAACGTCGGGGACGAACTGCATCATTTCGGCTGGAACGCCTGCTCGTCGTGCCTGTGCCCGAATGCGCCGCATCCCCATGCCGAGCGGCGCTATCTGGTCGTGCCCGGCCTGAAATCCTCGCGCATCCACATCGTCGACACGAAGCCGGACGCCCGGCGGCCGACGATCGCGAAGGTGGTGGAGCCGGCCGAGGTTGCCGAGCGGGCGGGCTATACCCGGCCGCACACCGTCCATTGCGGGCCGGAGGGGATCTATGTGGCAGCGCTCGGCAATGCCGAGGGCAAGGCGCCGGGCGGGGTGTTCCTGATGGACCACGAGACCTTCGACGTCCGCGGCCGCTGGGAGATGGACCGCGGGCCGCAGCAGCTCTCCTACGACGTCTGGTGGCATCTCGGCCACGACACGCTGGTGACCAGCGAATGGGGCACGCCCGATACCTTCGAGAACGGGCTCGTGCCGGAGATCCTGCTGGGGGCGAAATACGGCCGCCGCCTGCATTTCTGGGACCTGCACAAGCGCAAGCACCTGCAGACGATCGATTTCGGCGACAAGTACCAGCTCGTCTTCGAACTCCGGCCCGCCCACGACCCGACGAAGGCCTACGGCTTCGTCAACACGGTGCTCTGCCTGGAGGACCTGTCCTCGGCGATCTGGGTCTGGCACCGCGACGGCGACAAATGGGCGGTGACGAAGGTGATCGACATCCCCGCCGAGCCCGCCGATCCGGACCTGTTGCCGCCGATGCTGAAGGGGTTCGGGGCGGTGCCGCCGCTCGTCACCGACATCGACCTCTCCATGGACGACCGCTTCCTCTATGTCTCCTGCTGGGGGACCGGCGACCTCCTGCAGTTCGACGTCTCCGACCCGTTCAAGCCGAAGCAGACGGGGAAGGTGCGGATCGGCGGGATCGTCGCGCGCGCCAGCCATCCGGGGGCGAAGAACGGTACGCTCAACGGCGGGCCGCAGATGGTGGAGATCAGCCGCGACGGCAGGCGGGTCTATTTCACCAATTCGCTCTACGGGGTGATCGACGAGCAGTTCTACCCGGAAGGCATCGACGGCTGGATGGTGAAGCTCGATGCCAAGCCGGACGGCGGGATCGCCTTCGACGAAAAATTCTTCGTCGAATGGCCGAAGTCGCACCGGCCGCACCAGGTCCGCCTGCAGGGCGGCGACTGCTCGTCGGATTCCTACTGCTATCCGTGAGCGGGCTGCGGCGACCGGCGGCGGCGCATCGCGCCGGTGCCACTGCCCCTGAAGGGCGAGGGTGTGCCGGCGAAGGAAGCAGATCCGGCACCGGCTGATGAACCGACGAGGCGATCATGGACACGTTCTGGCCATGGCTGATGCTTGCCGGGCTCGGCGCCTTCCACGGGCTGAACCCGGCGATGGGCTGGCTGTTCGCCGTCGCGCTTGGCGTGCATCGCGGCAGCGGGGCGGCGGTGGCCAAGGCGGTGCCGGCGATTGCGATCGGGCATGCGGCCTCCGTCGCGGCGGTGGCCGGCGTACTGATGACGGCCGGGCTGATGGTCGATCAGGGCCGGCTGCGGACGGCGACGGGGACGTTGCTGATCGGCTGGGCGGTCCTGCACCTCCTCTACGGGCACAGGCGGCGTGTCCGCATCGGCATGACGACCGGGCTCGCCGGACTGGCGGTCTGGTCGTTCCTGATGGCGACGGCGCATGGCGCTGGCCTGATGGTGATGCCGGCGCTGATGCCGCTCTGCGTTGCGAGCGGACCGCTCGCCGGCGTCGATGCCGGCGGCTCGGCGGCAACCGCGCTCGCCGCCGTCGGGGTGCATACGGCCGCGATGCTGGCGGCTACGGCCACCGCCGCCTTCGCCGTCTACCGCTTCGTCGGGCTCGGTATCCTGCGCAGCGGCTGGGTGAATGTCGATCTGGTGTGGACGCTGGTGCTGGTGGGGACGGGGGTGATGTTGATCGTGGCGTAGGATCCATTGCGCGGGATGGGGAAGGGCAAACAGCAGATAGCCCGGCCCTGCACCTGCCGGTCAGATGGACGGCGGATACCGCTGTCGAATGTCTCCGTCACCCCGGACTTGATCCGGGGTCCAGCGGCGTCGCGTCCGCGACGCGGAAAATGCTTTATCGCGCAAGGACTTGCGCGTGCTGGATGCCGGATCAAGTCCGGCATGACGGGGTAGGGGCGTTCCGGACGTCAAACTCAGCTCGCGGTTTGTCTTCTGTCTCGCGTGCTGAGCGCAGGCGCTGTCCCTCAGACCACCGTCTCGCCGCCGTCCACCACCAGCGCCTGCCCGGTCATGTAGCTGGAGCGGTCGGAGACGAGGAAGAGTATCGGCTCGGCGATCTCGGAGACGTCGGCCCAGCGGCCCATCGGCACCTTGTCGCGCACATAGGCCTCGATCGCCGCGCGGCCGCCCATCTGGGCGATGAAGGGGGCGTTGAAGGGGGTATCGACCCAGCCGGGGCAGAGCGCATTGACGCGGATGCCGAAGCGGGCGTAGTCGCCGGCCATCTGCTTCGTCATCGCGATGACGGCGTGCTTGGTGGTCGTGTAGGCGATCATCTCGCGGTCGTAGAGGATGCCCGACGACGAGGACGTGTTGAGGATCACGCCCTTGCCCTGCCGTTTCATCGCCGGCACGACGAGGCGGGCGGCGATGAAATGGGCGCGCACGTTCAGCCCCCAGGAGCGGTCGAAGCCGTCGATCGAGACCTGCTCGAGGTCGCCTTCCACCTGCGCGCCGGCGTGGTTGTGGAGGATGTCGATGCGGCCGAGGCGGGCGAGGACACCCGCGACCATCGCCGCGACGGCCGCGTCGTCGGTGACGTCGAGCACGGCGGTCTCGGCGCGGCCGCCGGCAGAGGCGATGCGGGCCACGGTTTCCGCAGCCCCCGCCGCATCGCGGTCGACGACGACGACCATCGCCCCCTCGCGCGCCATGATCTCGGCGCCGGCGCGGCCGATGCCGGAGCCGCCACCGGTGACGATGGCGACCTGGTCCTTCAGGATCATCTGTTTCACTCCCCAGTGACTGCACTTTGAAATGATGCATGTCTTCGTCCCGAAACCGGTGACCGCTTCCGGGAGACATGCACTAGTCGGTGCCTTTCGTTTCCTTCTCGCGCATCAGCACCCGTGCGGCGAGAATGAGGATGAGCGAGGCGACCAGCACCATGGTCGCGATCGCGTTGATCTCCGGCGTCACGCCGCGCCGGATCGAGGCGAAGACGTAGATCGGCAGCGTCGTCTTCGAGCCGGCGACGAAGAAGGCGACGATGAAATCGTCGAAGGAGAAGGTGAAGGCGAGCAGGAAGCCGGCCAGCACTGACGGCAGGATCTGCGGCAGCACGATCTGGTGGAAGGTGGTCCAGGGCGTGGCGTAGAGATCGGCGGAGGCCTCGACGATGTCGCGGCCGAGGCTTGCGATCCTGGCCTTCACGATCATCGTCACCAGCGCCATGGTGAAGAGGCCGTGGGCGGCGATGATCGAGCCGTAGCCGAGGCCGAACTGCGGCGGGCGCTCGCCCGGCCAGAGGCTCGCGATCGCCGGGTTGATCGCCCCGAAGACGGCGACGAGGGCGACGAGGGTGGCAATGCCGATGACGACGCCGGGAACGACGATCGCCGCCGCCATCAGGCCGTCGAAGACCGCGCGGGCGCGCGGGCCGAGCCGCTGCATGCCGAGTGCGGCCATGGTGCCGAAGACGGCGGCGAGGACGGCGCTGGTGAACGCGATGATCAGGCTGTTCTGCAGGGCGGTGACCAGGAAGGTGTTTCCGAGCGCACGGCCGTACCACTGCAGCGAGAAGCCGGTGAACTCGCTGGCGCTGCGGCCGGCGTTGAAGGAGAACAGCACCACCAGCGCGATCGGCGCGTAGAGGAAGAGGTAGACGGCGGTCATCAGGGCGCGCATCAGACGAGATCCACCTGTCTGGAGCCGGAAATCTTCCAGGCGATCCGCATCGCCACCATCAGCACGACGACGACGACGAGTACCAGCGTGACGGCGATCGCCGAGCCGAACGGCCAGTTGCGCGACTGCAGGAACAGGTCGACCAGCGCATTGCCGATGAAGAACACCTTGCCGCCGCCGAGAAGCTGCGGGATCAGGTATTCGCCGAGCAGCAGGATGGTGACGAGCGCCACCCCGGTCATCACGCCCGGCAGCGACAGCGGCAGGGTGACGGAGAAGAAGGTCGAGACCGGCTTCGCGCCGAGGTCGGCGGAGGCCTCCAGCAGCCGGCGGTCGAGCTTTTCCAGGCTGACATAGATCGGCATGATCATCAGCGGCAGGTAGCCGTAGACGATGCCGAGGAGGACGGCGCCGGGCGTGTTCAGCATGCGCACGTCCTCGATGCCGATCATCGAGAGCAGGTTGGGGATGCCGCGCGAGCCGAGGATGTACATCCAGGCGTAGGTGCGCACGAGCAGGCTGGTCCAGAAGGGGACGACCACGAGCGAGACCAGCATCAGCCGGTAGCGCGGGTCGGCCTTCACCGCCAGATAGTAGGCGGCCGGATAGGCGACCAGCAGGCACACGAAGGCGCCGACCGGGGCGAGGATGAGCGTGTTCCAGTAGGCGGCGGCGCGGGCCGGCAGGTTGGCGTACTGGGCGAGCGTGAAGGCCGGCTGGTAGCCGCCGGCCGGCGCCCGCTCGCCGAAGGAGAACACCACCATGGCGACGAAGGGCAGGACGAGGAAGACGAACAGCCACAGGCCCGACGGCGCCAGGAGCGCGGTCGTGACCAGGGTGCGTTTCGTTTTCGGTGCCAGGGGCATCAGGGATATCCGGGTTCGATAGTGCCGCCCGTTGGGGGCGGCGGGGGAGATGACACGGGCGGGAGGCATCCGCCGGTGCGGTTCTTGTCGTGGCGGCGGTTTCCGCGCCCGGTGCGATCGGCACCGGTGGCCTGCGTTCGCATGCAGCGACCGCCGGCAGCATCGAAGGGGGCTGAACTGCCCCTCATCCGGCTGCCGCCACCTTCTCCCCGCAGGCGGGGAGAAGGGATGTGCGGCGGCGTCCTGCCTTGCTTCAAACGATCCGCTCGCAGGGAGCGCGGCATCGCTTGCTGCCGTTGCTGACTGCTCCTCCGCCCGTGTGGGTGCGGGAGCGTTGCAAGCGTTCGCCGGAGCAGCAGGGCGAGGCTGCGGCAAGAGCAGGGCGGGTGCGGCGATCGTCCTTCGCCCCGCTTGCGGGGAGAAGGTGCCGGCAGGCGGATGAGGGGCAGGGCCGCGGTCCATCTTTCGCGGCTCCTGTGCTCCTCCGCTGCCTTTCAGCCCCGCCTCATCGCCCTTACGCCGACTTGAACCGCGCCATCAGCTCCGCGCGCGCCGGGTCGGTGAGCGTCACGGCGGCGCCGAACTCCAGCGGCGTCAGCGAAGCCTCGTCCGGATAGACGATCTTGTTCGACGTGATCTCCGGCGGCAGAAGCGCCAGGACGCGGCTGTCGGTGGTCGGCGCGCCGTTGGCGATGTGCTCCTTCACCGCGACCGCCGGATCCATCAGGAAGTTCAGGAGCGCATAGCCGGCCGGCTTGTTGGCCGCGCTCTTCGGGATCGCGTAGAAGTCCGACCAGATCTCGCCGCCGTCCTTGCCGAGCACGAAATGGATCTCCGGCATGTCGCGGTTGAGCTGGGCGCCGTCGTTGGTCCAGCACATGGTCATCCAGGCGTCGGTGGCGCGCATCGAGGGCTGGTAGTCGCTGTTGATGGCGTAGAGGTGCGGCTTGACCTTGATCAGCAGTTCCTCGGCCTTGGCGAGTTCCTCCGGCTTGATCGAATTGAAGGAATAGCCGAGCGCCACCAGTGCGTTGCCGATGGTGGTCAGCTGGTAGTCGTGCACCATGGCGCGGCCGTCGGCTTCACCCATGGCGACATCGAAGAAGTCCTTCCAGCTGGTGATCGGCGACTTGATCTTGTCGGCGTTGAAGGCGATGCCGGTCGTGCCCCAGTTCTTTGGCAGCGCATAGACGGTGCCGTCGACCGTTCCCTCCGCGGTGAAGCGGGTGTTCTGGGTCTTCGGGTCGAAGTTCGGCACCTTTGCGAGATCGAGCGGGTCGATCAGGCCGAGCTTGGCATAGGTGGAGATCGTGTAGTTGGTCGGCACGAACAGGTCCCAGCCGGTGCCGCCGGCCTGGAGCTTGGCCAGCATCTCCTCGTTGGAGCCGAAGACGTTGACCTCGACGGCGACGCCGGTCTTTTCGGTGAAGGCCTCGAAGGTCGCCGGGTCGTGGTAGTTCGGCCAGGTCGCGAGCGACATGGTCGAGCCGAGGTCCTGGGCGTAGGCGGGCGAACCGAAGACGCCGGGCTGGCGGCCGCCGACGACGGCTGCGGCGAGGCCGAGGCCGGTGACGCCCAGGAAGTGCCTGCGGCTGACCGAACCGCGCTTGACGCGCATCAGTTCGTCCATCAGGCGACTGGCCGTGATTGGGGCATTCTGTCTGTACCATTTCGTCATGACGCTGTTCCCTTCTTCAATTGATGACGCGCCTGTTCCCCTCAGGCTGGTTCATTCACGCCGGAAAGATGTGCGCTTCGCCGGGATCGAAGTTCATCGCGACCGTCTCGCCCGGCTCGACGAGGTCGCTCTCTGCAGTGCCGTGCCGCTCGGCGGTGACGAGGAGATCGCCGAGGCCGGGAACGGAAATCGAATATTCGGCCGAGGAGCCGAGGAAGATGCGGTGGGTCACCGTGCCCTCGAGGAGGGCGCCGTTGGCGGCGGTGGGACGCGCCAGGCGGATGACCTCGGGCCGCAGCGCCACCGTCGCCGCGCCGGCGCTCATCGCGCGCGCCCTGGCCGTGGCCAGCGTCCGGCCGTTTCCGAGCGTCACGCTGCCGGTCGCCGGATCCACGGTCGCCGGCAGCCGGTTGGTCTTGCCGACGAAATCGGCGACGAAGAGATCGGCCGGATGGTCGTAGATCTCCTTCGGCGAGGCGAGCTGGCGGATCCGTCCGGCATTCATGACGCAGACGAGGTCGCTCATCGACAGCGCCTCTTCCTGGTCGTGGGTGACGAGGACGAAGGTGATGCCGAGCTCGCGCTGCAGGCTCTGCAGCTCGAACTGCATGGCGGTGCGGAGCTTCTTGTCGAGGGCGGCGAGCGGCTCGTCGAGCAGCAGCACCTGCGGCTTGTTGACAAGCGCACGGGCGAGTGCCACGCGCTGCTGCTGACCGCCGGACATCTCGTGGATGCGGCGCTTGGCAAAGCCGCCGAGGCGGACCATCTCCAGCGCCTCTCTGACACGGCGGGAAATCTCGGCGGCGGTCAGCCGCGGGCGGAGCTGCTTCAGCCCGTAGGCGACGTTGTTCTCGACGTCGAAATGCGGAAACAGCGCATATTGCTGGAACACCATGTTCACCGGGCGGCGGTAGGCCGGCACACCGTTCATCGGGCTGCCGCCGACGAAGACCTCGCCCTCGCTCGGATGCTCGAAGCCGCCGATCATCCTGAGGCAGGTGGTCTTGCCGCAGCCGGAGGGGCCGAGCAGCGCCACGAAGGCGCCCCTGGGCACGGCGAGGTTGATGTCCGAAACGGCGGTGACGGCGCCATAGCGCTTGCTCACCGAACGGAACTCGATGTCGTTTGCAGCCGATGTCACGTCTGTTCCCCGCGGTCTGTTTACCTGCCGGCGATCATGCGCCGTCTTTGCCGCTGTATGAAGCCAATGCTAGTCAGGAAGCGGGGCGGAGGTATATACCCCGCAAGAGGTATTTTTTCCATTTTGCCGCTGTGGAAGGAGTATATCCGGCCGCCGCGGAAGCGGGCGGCCAGCTGAAGGCGGGGAGGAGCCGGAGGGATCATGCGGGTCGACTTTGCAGCGCTTTTCCAGGCCATCGCCGCCTGTCTCGGACGCGAGGGCCTGCCGGACGGCGAGGCGGGGACGCTGTTTCGGAAGGCGATGCGGGCGCTGGTGCCTTTCGACGACGTCGTCATCTTCGCCTATCGCGGCGGGGAACGGCCGATCGACCTCTACAGCACCTTCGGGGCCGAGGACCACGAGATCTTCGTCAGCCTCTACCAGGCCGGACCCTTCCTGCTCGATCCGTTCTACCACGCAGCCCGCGCCGGCCGGTCCGGCGTCTTCCGCATGCGCGAACTGGCGCCAGACCGGTTCTTCTCCAGCGAATACTACCGCAGCTACTACTCACAGACGAAGCTCGCCGAGGAGGTCGGCTTCTTCGTCGCCTGCCCGGAGGGGGTGACGATCGTGCTGTCCTTGATGCGGCGGGAGAAGAGCGGGGCCTTCACCGCCGGCGAGTTTGCGCTTCTCGGCGATGCGGCGCCCTTCGTGCTCGGCTTTGCGGCGCGCGCCTGGCCGGATCTGCCGCGCCGCTTCGACGCGCTTTCCCGCGGCGGGCGCAAGCGCAGGCACGAACCCGCCAACGCCGCCGACCGGGTCTGGCGCAAGCTCAACCTGACCGACCGGGAGGCGGCGATCGTCGAGCTCGTGCTGCAGGGCTACTCCTCGGAATCGATCGGGCTGACGCTGGAGATCTCGACGGGGACGGTGAAGGTTCACCGCAGGAACGTCTACCGCAAGCTCGGCATATCCTCGCAGATGCAGCTGCTTTCGGTCTATATGAAGAACCTCCAGCCGTAGCGGCGGCGACGCCGGATGGAGGCGCGCCTGCCTCGCCCGCGTCATTGCCCTGGTCCGGCCGGACGGCACGCGGGCGAAGAAAGGAACGGAAGCCCGGCATCTCTGCCGGGCTTCCTCTGTCGTTTCAATGATTTATGGCGTCAAGTTGCCGGATTGAATCCGGTCGTTGAGGCGGAGATTCAAGCAGCAGTCGTCAGCGCGACCTGCGCCCTGGCCGCGATGATCTGCGAGGCCGCATGCGCCGCCTCCTGCCCCTTGATGACGAAATGGTCGCGGAAGAAGGCGATGTGCGCCTCGCTCTCCTGGAAATTGTGCGGCGTCAGCACGGCCGAGAGCACCGGCACGTCGGTGTCGAGCCCGACCTTCACCAGGGCGTCGACGACGGTGCCGGCGACGAAGTCGTGCCGGTAGATGCCGCCGTCGACGACGAAGGCGACGCCGAGGATCGCCGCGAAGCGTCCGGTGCGGGCCAGCGTCTTGGCATGCAGCGGGATCTCGAGTGCGCCCGGCACGTCGATGACGTCGACGTCCTGCGCGCGGCCGCCGAGCGCGGCCCATTCGGCCACGAAGCTGTCGACGCAGCGATCGACGATGCCGGCGTGCCAGCGGGCCCTGATGACGGCGATCCTAGCGGAGGGATGGGTGGTAGCGTTCATTTCAGTCTAGGCCTTTCAAGGGTTGAGCCATTTTTCAATGATCCCCTTGGGCGAACACGCAGGTCTGCCGTCCCGTCGCCGGGCTCAGTCCTGCTTGCTCTCTTTCATCCGGACTATCGACCGTCGGCTCCGGCATCGCACCGGATCTGCTGACCCTTCGCCGGGCGGCGAAGGCGCTCGCGGGCTCCGGGCGCCGTCCGGGTCAGTGACACCCGGAAACCTGCCCGATACCGCCGGTGGGGAATTCCGCCCCGCCCTGAGAACATGACAACGATATTGCAACGCAGCAGGCGGCGCAAATGCTGTTCGCGACGAAATCGGGCGGGGAGAGAAACATTTTTCCGGTGTAATGCGCCCCGGAGCGATGCATCAGTCGCGGATCACCAGAAGGTCGGAGGCGACGAACCGCAGCGTCACCGTCTCGCCGGCCGACGGCGGCACCAGGCCGGGGCTGTTGAACATGTCGAAGGAGATGATGCTCGGGCCGACGCGCATGCGGGTGCGGATCACGGAGCCCAGGAAATTGCTGCTGACGACCTCGCCGGTCAGCGCGGTGTCGCCCTTGGCGCCCTCGGCGATCGAGCCCGCCTCCGGGCGCAGCGCCAGCGAGATGGTGTCGCCGGCCTTCACGGGGCCGAGCGGCTCGCGCAGCGTCACGCCCTGGTCGCCGATCGAGATCCGGTTGACGGCGGGATCGACCACCTTCGCCTCGATCAGGTTGAGGGTGCCGACGAAGGAGGCGACGAAACGGGTGGCGGGACGGTTGTAGATCTCCGCGGGCGTGCCGATCTGGTCGGCGCAGCCGGCGTTCATCACCACGATGCGGTCGGAAATCGACAGTGCCTCTTCTTGGTCGTGGGTGACGAAGACGGTGGTGATGCCGAGCTGCTGCTGGATCATGCGGATTTCCTCGCGCAGCGAGACGCGGATCTTGGCGTCGAGCGCCGACAGCGGCTCGTCGAGCAGCAGTACCTGCGGCTTGGGCGCCAGCGCGCGGGCGAGCGCCACGCGCTGCTGCTGGCCGCCGGACATCTGGTAGGGGAAGCGGTCGGCGAGGTGTTCCAGCTTGATCAGACCGAGCATTTCCCTGACGCGGGCGTCGATCTCCTCCTTCGGACGACCGGCGACCTTCAGGCCGAAGGCGACGTTGTCGAAGACGTTCATGTTGGGAAAGAGCGCATAGGCCTGGAACACCATGCCGATGTTGCGCTGGTTCGGCTTCAATCCGGCCTGGTTCTTGCCGGCGACCGTGATGGTGCCGCCGCTCGGCGTCTCGAAGCCGGCGATCATGCGCAGCACGGTGGTCTTGCCGCAGCCCGAGGGGCCGAGGAAGGAGACGAACTCGCCCTTCTCGATCTCCATGTTGAAATCGCTCACGACCTGCACCGGGCCGAAGGACTTCTGGATATGGCTGAGTGAAAGAAACGACATATGAATAAAGTCCTCAGGCCTTGACCGGCGCGGTCTTCTGGAAGCGGGAAACGAGTTGCAGGAGGCCCATGCTGAGCCAGGTGATGGCAAAGGCGATGATCGCGAGCGCGGAGGGCTCGTAGGCCTTGTTGGCGCCGACGAGCTGGAGATAGGGACCGAAGGCCGGCCGGTTGAGCAGCGAGGCCATGGTGAACTCGCCCATCACGATCGCGAAGGTGATGAAGGCACCGGACAGGACGCCGCTCATCACGTTCGGGAAGATGCAGCGAAAGAGGATCGTCGGCCATTTGGCGCCGAGGCTCTCGGCGGCCTCGGTCAGCGTGCCGACGTCGATCATCCGCATGGCCGTGTCGACTGCCCGGTACATGTAGGGCAGGGACAGCGTCATGTAGGAGAACACCAGCAGCATGTTGGTGCCGGAGGTCGAGTTCGTCAGCGGCAGGAAGGAGGAGGAGTTGTAGAGCCTGAGATAGCCGAAGACGATGACGATCGCCGGGATGACGAGCGGCAGGAGCGTGATGAACTCGACGACCGGGCGCATCCGCGGCAGGCGCAGGCGCACCCAATAGGCCGTCGGGACCACCAGCAGCATGCCGAAGACGATGGTGAACAGCGCCATCAGCATGGAGAAGCCGAAGGTGGTGCGGAACTGGATGTCGGAGAAGACCGACTGGTAGGCGTCGAAGGAGTATTCGCCGCGGCGCATGCGCAGCGAGAACTCGAAGGTACCGATCAGCGGCACGATGAAATAGATGACGCCGATGAGGATGGCGAGCCAGGCGAGGATGCGGGTCGACTTCATTTCTGCCACCGTTCGGCGCGCGAGCGCAGCCAGATGTAGAGGACGTTGGACAGCCCGGTGATGACGATCATGCCGAGCGCCAGCGCATAGCCGAGATTGGGATTGTGCAGCACGTCGCCGCGGATCTGCGCATAGAGCAGGATCGGCACGATGTTGAGCGAGGAGCCGGTCAGCGCGTAGGCCGTGGCGATCGCGCCGAAGGCGTTGGCAAAGAGCAGCAGCGTCGTGCCGAGCAGGCTCGGCCAGAGGATCGGCAGGGCGATCATCCGCCAGTACTGCCAGGTGGTGGCGCCGAGGATTTCGGAGGCCTCCCGCCATTCCCGCTTCATGCCGTCCAGCGCCGGCGTCAGGATCAGCACCATCAGCGGGATCTGGAAGAACATGTAGGTGATCGTCAGGCCGAAGAACGACAGCAGGTTGAAGCCGGTCGAATAGAGGTTGAAGCCGATCATGTCGCGCAGCAGCACGGTGACGAGCCCGGTGCGGCCGAGGGTGGCGATGAAGGCGAAGGCGAGCGGAACGCCGGCGAAGTTCGAGGCGACCCCGGAAAAGGTCAGGAGGCCCGAGCGGATGGACCGGGGAAGGCCGCCCATGACGATCGCCCAGGCGAGGAAGAAGCCGATCACCGCGCCGCCGAGGGAGGAGGCCAGCGACACCTTGATGCTGATCCAGTAGGCGCTGAGGATGCTGGGGGAAAACAGGTCGGCGATGTTCTTGAAGGTGAAGTCGCCCTCCGGCGTGACGAAGGCGCCGGTCACCAGATAGAGCGTCGGCAGGATCAGGAACAACAGCGCGAAGATCATGAACGGCGCGATGCCGAGCCAATCGATGACGGTGCGTCGGTCTATCAGGGCAGAATGGCTCATGGAGCGGCAATCGTCCGGAAAATAGCGAGAAACTAAGACTTTAGACGGAAATGCGGCGGACGCAATCCGCGTGCGGACACTTGAAAGAGAGCCCTCCCGCCAGGGCGGCGGGAGGGCATGGGGCAAACATTACTGGACGTTGGCGCCGACGACGCTGTCCCACTTGCCGGTGATGACTTCCTTGCCGGCGGCCTGTTCCTCGAGCGTCGGGAAGACGGCCTTTTCATAGGCAGCAGCCGGCGGCAGCTTGTCGAGCATCTCCTGCGGAACCTTGCCGTTCTTGACGAGGTCGTTGAAGCGGATCGGGTGGCAGTAGCCCTTCAGGTAGCCGATCTGGCCTTCGTCGGAATAGAGGTATTCCATCCAGAGCTTGGCGGCGTTCGGGTGCGGGGCGAAGGCGGAGATCGCCTGGACGTAGACGCCGGCGACGACGCCGGTTTCCGGTACGACGACTTCGAGCGGCGGGTTGCCGGCGAGCGTGTCGCGCCAGGCGAGACCGTTGTAGTCCCAGGCGATCACGATCGGGGTCGAGCCCTGGGCCAGCGAGGCGGACTTGCCGATGACCGGAACGAAGTTGCCGGCCTTGTTGATCTCGGCGAAGTGCGCGAGGCCTGCTTCGCCGGCCTTGGCGGCGTCCTTCTCACCCTTGGCGAGGCCGGCGGCATAGGCTGCCTGGACGGCCTGGTTGGAGGTGCGCGGGTCGCCGGCGAGGGCGACGGCGTTGGCGTAGTCGGCCTTGGTCAGGTCGGCCCAGTCCTTCGGCACTTCCTTGACGATGTCGGTGTTCACGATGAAGGAGAGAACGCCGTAGTAGTCGCCGTACCAGAAGCCTTCGGCATCCTTGGCGCTGTCGGGAATGGAATCCCAGGTCTCGACCTTGTAGGGCTGGATCAGGCCTTCGGCCTTGGAGGACGGGCCGAAGGACAGGCCGACGTCGATCACGTCGGGGGCCTGGTCACCGGTGTTGCCCTTGTTGGCCTTGATGGCTTCGATCTCGTCGCCCGAGCCGGCGTCCGGGTTCAGTTCGTTGACCGTGATTTCCGGATACTTGGCCTTGAAGCCGGCAATGATGTCGCCATAGCCGCACCAGCTGTGGGGCAGGGCGATCGTGGTCAGCTTGCCTTCCTTCTTGGCGGCTTCGACGAGTTCGGCACTCGGCTCGGCGGCGGCGACCGCCGTGGTGGCCACGAAAATGGCCGTGGTGAGCGAAAGCAGTCGGCGGGTGCGTGACATCACGGGTTTCTCCTTTGGTGTGTCAGTCAGCTTCGGCGAAGCTGATACTGGTGCGGCATGAAGCTTATGTGACAGTTTTTAAATGCTTTTCCCGATTCCTCGGGCTTTGGTCGAATCGATTAAGGTCTAGCGCGGCTTCCGGAACAGCCGGCTTGCCTCGAACAGTTCCTCGAGCGACTTCATCCGGTCGCGCGTCTCGCTCCAGTTGGCGCTCTGGACGGCCTCGATCAGCGCTTCGACGACGAACAGCGTGACGACGGAGGAGTCCCAGGCGGACGGCGCCTCGATCTGGATGCGGAAGGTGTGGGCGGCGAACTTGGCGATCGGCGACGCCCAGGGATCGGTGAACAGCACGATCTCCACGCCGCGGGCGCGGGCGACGCGGGCGAAGGTCTCCATCTCCTGCTCGTAGCGCCGGATGTCGAAGACGACGATGACGTCGCCCGCCTTCATGTTGAGGACGTATTGCGGCCAGGAGCTGGGATTGGAGGCGAGCTGCGTGACGTTCGGCCGGATGACCTGCAGGTGGGTGAACAGGTAGTCCGCGAGCGCCTTGGTGATCCGGCCGCCGACGATGTAGACGTTGCGCTTGCGGTTGGCGATCAGCGCGGCGGCGCCGTCGAAGTCGCCGATCTCGATCTGGGAGAGGGTCTGGCGCAGGTTGGCGGTAACGGCATCGGCGAAGCGGTTGAGCACATGCGTGCCCGGGGCGTTCGCGGCCCAGCGGTCATGCTTGGCGATGGGGTTGGAGAGCGTCGCCTCCAGCTCGTGATGCAGATGCGCCTGGAAATCGGGAAAGCCCCGATAGCCGAGCTTCTGGACCATGCGCGCGACGGTCGGCGTCGACACGCCGGCATTCTCGGCCACCGTCGTGATGCTGCCGAGGCCGGATACGGGATAGTTGTCGAGCAGTGATGTCGCCAGCTGCTTTTCGGCGCGCGTCAATGCGTCGAAATGTGCGTTGATCACGTCCGATACCGTCGTGGTCGCCTGATTCAACGTCAATTCATTCCCCTGTCTGCCGCTCTCTGTCGGCCTTCGGAAAATTAAACATCGGCGTCACATTTCGTGTCAAACGATTTTTTGAAGAGATCGTTTCATGCCCTGTTGACAGATGACGAGAGGTGAAGAATTCTCTTCATTAAGCAAGAACTGGCCGACCGGGAGCAGCGGCTGCATGGGTATTCTCAGCGAACAGGAAGGCGATCCGGTCGCCGTCGAGAATGCAGCGGGTCGCAGCCGCATCCTCCTGGTGTGCGAGCACGCCTCGCGCGTGCTGCCGGAGCGGCTGGGCACGCTCGGGCTCTCGGCGGAGGCCCTGGAAAGCCACATCGCCTGGGACCCCGGCGCCTTGGCGGTCTCGAGGATGATGGCCAAGAGCCTCGATGCGACGCTGATCTACCAGCGCTTCTCGCGGCTCGCCTATGATTGCAACCGTCCGCCCGAATCGCCCGGCGCGATGCCGGAGACGAGCGAGATCTATCCCGTTCCCGGCAATGCCGATCTGTCCGAGGCGGCGCGGCTGGAGCGGGCCGAGGCCCTCTACTTTCCCTTTCGCGACCGGATCGCGAGCCTGGTCCGGCAGCGAATCGCCGAGGGGCGGGCGCCGATCCTCGTCACGGTCCACAGCTTCACGCCGGTCTATTTCGGACGGGAGCGCCCGGTCGAAATCGGCATCCTGCACGATGCGGACAGCCGGCTGGCCGACCTCGTGCTCGAATCCGCCGGCCGCAGTGCGCTTTACGCCACGCGCCGCAACGAGCCCTATGGACCGGAGGACGGAGTCACGCATACGTTGCAGGTGCACGGGTTGGCCAACGGCCTGCTCAACGTGATGATCGAGGTCAGGAACGACCTCATCAGGGACGATACCAGCCAAGGGGTCATGGCTGACTATCTGACGGGGCTGCTGCTCGAGAGCGTGCCGCCGTCACAAGCATACTGAAAGACCCAGGGGAGCGGCTCGCCCGCGGCATGCGCTTCGGTACACGGAAAAATCCGGGCCGATGCGAACGAACGGCACTCAGGCGCACCCGGCAGGATATCAGGCCTGCTGCGGGTGCGAACCTACTCGACAGGAGAGAGGCAAATGGAAAATCCTTCAGCGGGCGTCAGCTACAAGAAAGCTGACGCTTCCTATTTCGAGAAGCGCGGGCTTTCGCGCTATGCGGGCGTCTGGTCGCTCTGGGCGCTCGGCGTCGGCGCGGTCATCTCCGGGCACTTTTCCGGCTGGAACTTCGGCTTCGCCACCGGCGGCTGGGGCGGCATGCTCGTCGCCGGCATCATCATCGCCATCATGTATCTGGGGCTGACCTTCTCCATCGCGGAGATGAGCCCGGCGCTGCCGCACACCGGCGCCGCCTACTCGTTTGCGCGCACGGCGATGGGCCCCTGGGGCGGCTTCATCACCGGGCTTTGCGAAAACGTCGAATACGTGCTGACGCCGGCGGTGGTGGTGACCTTCATCACCGCCTACGTCAACTCGATCCTCGGGCTGGATCCTGCCTATTCGCCCTTCGTGTGGATCGTGTTCTACCTGATCTTCCTCGGCCTCAACATCTTCGGGCTGGAGCTGTCGTTCAAGGTGACGCTGATCATCACGATCATTTCGCTCGGCGTTCTCGCCTTCTTCTGGGCCAGCGCCATCCCGAACATGGATTTCTCGCGCTGGGCGCTGAACATCGGCGTCGGTCCGGACGGGGCCGCGGTCGAACTGCCGGAAGGCAACGGCGAATGGTTCCCCTTCGGCTTCTCGGGCGTGTTGGCGACGCTGCCGTTTGCCGTCTGGCTGTTCCTCGCCATCGAGCAGCTGCCGCTCGCGGCCGAGGAATCGGTCGATCCCAAGCGCGACATGCCCAAGGGCATCATCCTCGGCATGGTCACGCTGATGATCTCCGCCTTCATGATCGTCCTGCTCAACCCGTCGCTGCCGGGCGTGGGCGCGTTCCAGCTCGGCTCGTCGCTCGAACCGCTGCTGGACGGCTTCAAGGCGATCTACGGCGACAGCGGCGTCGTGATCCTCGGCCTCGTCGCGCTGACCGGCCTGATCGCCAGCTTCCATACGATCCTCTACGCCCAGGGCCGGCAGATCTACTCGCTTTCGCGGGCGGGCTACTTCCCGACGGCGCTGTCGATCACCCACCAGACCTACAAGACGCCGTACATCGCCATGATCACCGGCGCCGTCGTCGGCCTGGCGGTGATGATGATCATCTGGTTCGCCCTGGGCGCGGAACAGGGCGGCAGCATCATCGGCAGCGTGCTTTTGAACATGGCCGTGTTCGGTGCGATGTTCTCCTACATCATGCAGGCGATCTCGTTCATCATGCTGCGCAAGAAGCTGCCGAACATCGAGCGTCCCTTCCGCTCGCCCTTCGGCATTCCCGGCGCGGTGCTGACGGTGATCATCGCCGTCGTCACGCTGCTCTACCAGATCCAGGACCCGAACTTCACCAAGGGTGTTCTCTGGGTCGCGATCTGGTTCGCCGTGGCCATCGCCTACTTCGCCTTCGTCGGTCGCCACAGGCTGATCCTGTCGCCCGAAGAGGAATTCGCGATGGAGCATCGGGAAAAGGCGGCCGCGTCGCTGGCCGCCAGCGGCTGACGACTTGAGTGCGCGGCCCGGCCTGTTGCCGGGCCGCATTTCCTCGTTTTCGGGATCGGATCTAGCGGATGAGTGCGAGCTACACGTTTGAAGAATTGAAGAAGGATGTCGCCGAGGGCCGCATCGACACCGTCCTGGCCTGCCAGGTCGACATGCAGGGCCGCCTCATGGGCAAGCGGTTCCATGCCCGGTACTTCGTCGACGGCGCCTATGAGGAGACCCACAGCTGCAACTACCTGCTGGCGACCGACATGGAGATGGAAACCGTTTCCGGCTACCGCTCGACCAGCTGGGCGGCGGGTTACGGCGACTACACGATGAAGCCGGACCTTTCGACGCTGCGCAGGGTGCCCTGGCTGGAGGGGACGGCGCTGGTGCTCTGCGACGTGCTCGACCACCACACCCACAAGGAAGTGCCGCACTCGCCGCGCGCGATCCTGAAGAAGCAGGTCAAGCGGCTGGAGGCGATGGGGCTCAAGGCCTTCATGGCGAGCGAGCTGGAGTTCTTCCTGTTCGACCAGAGCTATGACGATGCACGCGAGAGCGGCTATCGCGACCTGAGACTGGTCAGCGGCTACAACCAGGACTACCACATCTTCCAGACGTCCAAGGAAGAGGACGTGATGCGGGCGATCCGCAACGGCCTGCAGGGCGCCGGCATTCCGGTGGAGAACTCCAAGGGCGAGGCGTCTGCGGGCCAGGAGGAGATCAACGTGCGCTATGCCGACGCGCTTTCCATGGCGGACCGGCACGTGATCATCAAGAATGCCTGCAAGGAGATCGCCTGGCAGCGCGGCAAGGCGATCACCTTCCTGGCCAAGTGGCATTATTCGGCCGCAGGCTCCTCGTCGCACCTGCACCAGTCGCTCTGGAGCCTCGACGGCAAGACGTCGATGTTCCACGATGCCGAGGCGAAGTACGGCATGTCGGAGATGATGCGCAACTACGTCGCCGGCCTTTTGAACCATGCGAGCGAGATCACCTATTTCCTCGCCCCCTACATCAATTCCTACAAGCGCTTCATGGCCGGCACCTTCGCGCCGACCAAGGCGGTGTGGAGCAAGGACAACCGAACGGCCGGCTACCGCCTGTGCGGCGAGGGAACCAAGGCGATCCGCATCGAATGCCGGGTGGGCGGCTCCGACCTCAACCCCTACCTCGCCATGGCGGCGCTGCTGGCCGCCGGCATCGCCGGGATCGAGGGCAATCTCGAGCTCGAGGCGCCGTTCGTCGGCGACGCCTATGGCGGCCAGGGTATCCGCGAGATACCCAAGACGCTGCGGGAGGCGACCGCGTTCATGACCAACTCGAAGATGCTGCGGGATGCCTTCGGCGAGGACGTCATCGACCACTACACGCGCGCTGCGGAGTGGGAGCAGGAGGAATACGACCGCCGGGTGACGGACTGGGAGGTGGCAAGAGGCTTCGAGCGGGCGTGACGTTTGTTGATACGGTGTCAACATGGTGAGATCAGAGTGCCTGGTGCAACGGGGTGCATCGGCCTGACGAAGCCGCCTCTACCCTGGTTTCGCTTCGCCGCGTCCTTCCTGCCGGGGCTGCTGCACGGTGATGCGGCGGACCGCATCCTGGTCGCGATGGCCCGCGAGCACGATTTGACGATCATCACCCGCGACCGCGCCATCCTGGCCTATGGTGCGGCGGGACATGTAAAGGTTCTGGCCTGCCAGGCGAAGGCGCCCGGAGGCCCAAGGAGAAGGCAATGACACACGTGATCAAATGCATTTCACCCGTCGACGGCTCGGTCTATGCCGAGCGGCCAGCGATGCCGCTGGAGGCGGCGAAGGACGTCGTCGCACGGGCGCGCAAGGCGCAGAAGGCGTGGGCGCGGCGGCCGCTGGAGGATCGCGTCCAGCTGGTGCTGAAGGGCGTCGCCCGGCTGAACGAGATGGCCGACGAGGTGGTGCCGGAGCTCGCCTGGCAGATGGGCCGGCCGGTCCGCTACGGCGGCGAGTTCAAGGGGTTCAACGAGCGCTCCAACTACGTCGCCGAAATCGCCGGCTCGTCGCTGGCGCCGCTCGTGATCGAGGACAGCGAACGCTTCGAGCGCCGCATCGAGCGCGAGCCGCATGGCGTCGTCTTCGTCATCGCGCCGTGGAACTATCCCTACATGACCGCGATCAACACGGTCGCACCAGCGCTGATGGCGGGCAACACCGTCATCATCAAGCATGCCGCGCAGACGCTGCTGGTCGGCGAGCGGATGGTGCGCGCCTTCGTCGAGGCGGGCGTGCCGGAGGACGTGTTCCAGAACATCTTCCTCGACCATGACACCACCTCGGCGCTGATCGGGCTGAAGAGCTTCGATTTCATCAATTTCACCGGCTCGGTCGAGGGCGGGCGGGCGATCGAGCGCGCCGCCGCCGGCACGTTCACGCCGCTCGGGCTCGAACTCGGCGGCAAGGATCCGGGCTATGTGATGGAGGACGCCGACCTCGACGCCGCCGTCGACACGCTGATGGACGGCGCCACCTACAATTCCGGCCAGTGCTGCTGCGGCATCGAGCGGATCTACGTCAACGAGAAGCTCTACGACGCCTTCGTCGAAAAATCGGTGGCCTGGGTTTCCAACTACAAGCTCGGCAACCCGCTCGACCAGGAGACGACGCTCGGGCCGATGGCCAACAAGCGCTTCGCCGCGACCGTGCGCGCGCAGGTGGCCGACGCCGTTTCCCGCGGCGCCAGGGCGCTGATCGACCCGAAGCTGTTTCCCGCCGATGACGGCGGCGCCTATCTCGCGCCGCAGCTGCTCGTCGACGTCGACCACTCGATGGAGTTCATGAAGGAGGAGACCTTCGGACCGGCCGTCGGCATCATGAAGGTGAAGAGCGACGAGGAAGCGCTCGCCCTGATGAACGACTGCAAATACGGCCTGACCGTCTCGCTGTGGACGAAGGATGCCGAGCGGGCGGCCGCGATCGGCCGGGAGCTCGAGACCGGCACCGTGTTCATGAACCGCGCCGACTATCTCGATCCGGCGCTCTGCTGGACGGGCGTGAAGGAGACCGGCCGCGGCGGTTCGCTCTCCGTCATCGGCTTCCACAACCTCACCCGCCCGAAGTCCTACCACCTCAGGAAAGCACTCGCATGACCATCACCGCCAACTGGAGCTACCCGACCGCCATCAAGTTCGGGGCAGGGCGCATCAAGGAACTCGCCGATCACTGCAAGGCGGTCGGCATGAAGAAGCCGCTGCTCGTCACCGATCGTGGCCTCGCCCCGATGGCGATCACGCAGAACGCGCTCGCGATCCTGGAGGCCGCCGGCCTCGGCCGGGCGATCTTCGCCGACGTCGATCCCAATCCGAACGACGCCAATCTCGAGGCCGGCGTGAAGGCCTTCAAGGACGGCGGCCATGACGGCGTCGTCGCCTTCGGCGGCGGCTCGGGCCTGGACCTCGGCAAGGCGATCGCCTTCATGGTCGGGCAGACGCGGCCGGTCTGGGACTTCGAGGACATCGGCGACTGGTGGACGCGCGCCTCCGTCGAGGGCATCGCCCCGATCGTCGCGGTGCCGACGACGGCCGGCACCGGCTCCGAAGTCGGCCGCGCCTCGGTCATCACCAATTCGCAGACGCATACGAAGAAGGTGATCTTCCATCCGAAATTCCTGCCGGCGGTGACGATCTGCGATCCGGAGCTGACGGTCGGCATGCCGAAGGTGATCACCGCGGGCACCGGCATGGACGCCTTCGCCCATTGCCTCGAAGCCTATTGCTCGCCCTTCTATCACCCGATGAGCCAGGGGATCGCGCTCGAGGGCATGCGCCTCGTCAAGGAATACCTGCCGCGCGCCTACAGGGACGGCGCCGACATCGAGGCGCGGGCCAACATGATGTCGGCCGCCGCCATGGGCGCGGTCGCCTTCCAGAAGGGGCTCGGCGCCATCCATTCGCTGTCGCATCCGGTGGGCGCGATCTACAACACCCACCACGGCATGACGAATGCCGTGGTGATGCCGCCGGTGCTGCGCTTCAACCGGCCGGCGATCGAGGGCAAGATCGCCGCCGCCGCCGCCTATCTCGGTATTTCCGGCGGCTTCGACGGCTTCTACGACTATGTGCTGGAGCTGCGCAGCGAGCTCGGCGTGCCGGACAAGCTCGCAGCACTCGGCGTCGGAACCGACCGAATCGACGAGATGGCGGCGATGGCGATCGTCGATCCGACCGCCGGCGGTAACCCGGTGGAACTGACGCTCACGTCCGCAAAGACGCTGTTCGCCGCCTGCATCTGAGGCCGGTTCACCGCGCACTTTCTGCCCTGCCGAACCCGGCGCCCCCAGCGCCGGGTTTTTCGCTGCTCTGCCCGCGACGGCTGAAATTCGCCGGGGCTACGCGGCGGGCCATTGTCACGCACCTGTCACAATTCGTAGCGCTTCGGCCGGAATCAGTGTGATTCCTTAACTTTCTTCATGAAAGCTCGTGATTTCGTGAGGAGCCGCTGCAGTCCTGGCGGGCTGCATGCCGCATGTGGGAGACCGATGGCTGTCATAGCAGTTGCGAACGCGAAGGGCGGATCCGGCAAGACGACGACGGTGGCACTGCTGGCCACCGAGTTGGCCCGGTCGGGCGCCGAGGTCGTGGTTCTCGACTGCGATCCGCTCGGCCTCGCGGCGGACTGGGCGAGCCGGTGCGGTCCGGACAGCCGCATCACCGCCGTCACCGACATCACGCCCGGCACGCTGGCCGATCACCTGCGGCGTCTGAACAGGCCGGACCGTCATATCATCGCGGACCTTTCCGCTGCGCGCGACACGCTCATGGCGATGGCGCTCGGCCTTTGCGATCTCGCCCTCATTCCGGTGCAGGGCAGCGCCCTCGATGCCAGGGGCGCCATCCAGGTGCTGGAGCTGATCCAGTGCATCGAGGCGAATGCGCGCGCCCACATCAACCGGGCGATCGTGCTGTCGCGCGTCAATCCGCTGGTGGCGACGCGGTCGCTGCGCACCGTGCGCGACCTGCTGCTCCTGCGCGGCATGGCGATGATCGAGACGCCGGTGGTCGAGCGGGGCGCCTTTCGCGAGATGTTCGAGCGGTCGGGAACCCTTTATACACTGGATGCCGGCCAGGTGCGCAATCTCGACCGGGCGCAGGCGAACATGCAGGCCCTTGCGCGCGACGTCATGGCGCGCATCGAGCGGGGCGGGCGCGATGCGCATGGCCCGTTTGCGCAGTTGTGCTACCAGCACGGCATCGCCACGGACGAGCCGTGTGCGAACGACGACGAGCCGTCACGCCAGCGCGTCAAGGGCGCCTGACCGGCCTTTTACGATCGACCATGCAGCCTTCGGCCGCCATCGCATTCGCAGCGATGGCGGGGTGCGCGTTTGCAATTCGTTAACCATGTTCTGAAAGGTTGGTTAACAGGCGCCATTCCCGCTTCGCGCCCGTAAAGAGCGATGAGGGGCTCGTGTTGCCGATCATGAGGAATTTGAAATGCCAGTCATAACATTCGCCAATGCCAAGGGCGGAGCGGGCAAGACCACCGCAGCGCTGATCCTCGCGACCGAGCTGGCAGCCCAGGGCTATCGCATCACCATTCTCGACGCCGATCCCCAGCGCTGGATCACCAGCTGGCACGAGCTCTCCGGCGTCCAGCGCAATCTCTCCGTCATCTCGGAAGTCTCGATGGGGTCGCTGCAGTCGCACATCCGCGAGAACCGCGACCAGACGGACTATTTCATCATCGATCTGGCCGGCGCGCGCGACGCGCTGGTGGCGACCGCGATCGGCCTGTCCGACCATGTGATGATCCCGATCCAGGGTTGCGCGATGGACGCGCGCGGCGGGGCGCAGATCCTCGAACTCCTGCAGCAGCTCGACACCCGCGCCGGCGTGCGCATCGCCCATTCGGTCGTGCTGACCCGGATGAGCACGGTGGTGACGACCCGCGCCATGACGGCCATCAAGCAGCTTCTCTCCGAGCGCGGCGTCGCCGTTCTCGATACGCCGATCGCCGAACGGGTCGCCTTCCGCGACATCTTCGATTGCGGGGGCACCTTGCGGACGATGGATCCGCAGCGCATTTCCAACCTCGACAAGGCGCGCGAGAACGCCCGGCTCTTCGCCGAGGAGGTCCTCCGCCGCGTGCCGGTCCGCCGCGGCGCGCTTGCGGCATGTCGCAGCGCTCTCGAGACCAGGGTGCGCGCCGCCTGACCCGTCCGAGGCCCGCGCCTCCGGGATATTGCGGCCTTCGCTGCCTGTGCGGCGGAGGCGAGCCCGGGCCTTGCGACCGCATCAAAATGTCCGGGCGCGTCGGCGCCCGTCCGCGCCGGGCGCTACCGGAAATTGGCATTTCATAATAAAGCCTTTACCAAAAGTGGCGTTAGATGACGGACCCATTCGAGGCGCCGGCTTTTGGCCGGTGCCTGCGCCATGAACAGGCGCGATGACCGGCGCGACTGCTCGGAACGCACCCCACAGAACGACGCGAGACCGTTCTCGAAGATGGCCTCCTCCCCGCATAGACCCCCAATCGCATGGAATTTCCGATGAGCGCTGCCCCCACGACCTCGAGCAACAACGCCGATCTTGCCCGCCGCCTCGACTATCTCGGGCTCGACGCCAAGGCCCTGAAGGACCTGCGCTCGCTCAAGCCGTTTCTGGAGCAGGAACTCGCGCCGGCGCTGGACCGGTTCTACGGCGTGGTGCGCAACAGCCCGGAGGTCAGCCATCTCTTTTCCAGCGATGCCCACATGGCCGGCGCGAAGAACGCGCAGCTCGGCCACTGGGCCAACATCTGGAACGGCGACTTTGCGGCAGACTATGCCGACAAGGTGCGCGCGATCGGAAAGGTCCATGCGCGCATCGGGCTGGAACCGCGCTGGTACATCGGCGGCTATGCGCTGATCGTCGAGCACCTCCTGGCCGCGGCGCTGAAGGAGATGTGGCCGAAGCCTGGCCTGTTCTCCCGCTCCGAGTTCGGCGCCGACGAGGTGGCGGGCAAGCTCGCCAGCCTGATCAAGGCCGTCTTCCTCGACATGGACCTGTCGATTTCCGTCTACATGGACGCGTCCGACACCACCAAGCAGCAGACGGTCCAGGCGCGTACCGTCGCGGCCGAGCGCGCGATCGTCGGCAGCAACTTCGGCGCGGCGCTGAAGCGGATCTCCGACGGCGACCTGACGGTGCGCATCGAGGGCGAGTTGCCGGAGGCCTACGAGGCGCTGCGCCATGACTTCAACCATGCGGTCTCCGCCCTGTCGCAGGCGATCGGCGGCATCCATACGGGTGTGGGCTCGATCAACGTCAGCGTCCAGGAGATCGCCGCGGCCTCGGAGGATCTCGCCCGGCGCACCGAGCGGCAGGCGGCCAACCTGGAAGAGACGGCGGCCGCCGTCGAAGAGGTGACGACGACGGTGCGCCAGACGGCCAAGAGCGCCGACGACGCCAACCAGCTCGTGACCGCGGCGCGCGGCAACGCCGAACGCAGCGGCGAGGTGGTCGCGCAGGCGATTGCCGCGATGGAGGATATCCAGCAGTCGTCTGCCAGCATCGCCAGCATCATCGAGGTCATCGACGAGATCGCCTTCCAGACGAACCTCCTGGCGCTGAATGCCGGCATCGAGGCGGCGCGGGCCGGCGAGGCAGGCCGGGGCTTCGCCGTCGTCGCCTCGGAGGTGCGGGCGCTGGCGCAACGCTGCGCCGATGCCGCCAAGGACATCCAGAACCTGATCGCCAAGTCGCACGGCCAGGTGGAGGACGGCGTCCGCTCGGTCAACGAGGTCGCCCAGTCGCTGCGCCAGATCGTGGCGCAGGTGGTCGAGGTGAGCTCCGTCTTCTCGGCGATCCGCGCCAGCACGGCCGAGCAGGCGACCGGCCTGCAGGCCGTCAACCAGGCGATCGGCGCGATGGACCAGATCACCCAGCAGAACGCCTCGATGGTCGAGCAGGCCAATGCCGCAAGCCAGGCCCTGTCCAAGGACGCCGCCTCGATCGCCGAGCGGCTGAGCGCGTTCCGCACCAGCGGGCAGGCCGCGGCGGCGCCGGCGGCCGGCTACGTCCGCGCGGCCTGAAGGGCCGGCTACGCCGCCTCGACGCTC
This sequence comes from Hyphomicrobiales bacterium, assembly GCA_900469965.1. Classification (GTDB taxonomy): domain Bacteria; phylum Pseudomonadota; class Alphaproteobacteria; order Rhizobiales; family Rhizobiaceae; genus Mycoplana. The sequence goes on from UBZP01000015.1 coordinate 143,934, forward strand.
TCCTGCGCGGCAGGACGGCCGAAGAACGCCAGCGCAAGGGCCAGGAGGCTCAGGCCGGCGGCAAAGAGGAACGTCGTCGTGAAGGCGCCGGCGACGATCTCCGGGGCGGTCACGGCGAGGTCCTTCGGCCCGAGCGCGGTGGCAAACAGCGTTGCCATCACCGAGGCGCCGCTCATGAAGCCGAGGTTGCGCGACAGCCCGAGCAGGCCGGACAGGAGCCCGCGCTGCTCGTTCCGGGCGGCGACCATCACGGACGTATTGTTCGCGGCGAGGAACAGCTGGAAGCCCGGCGTCAGGACGATCAGCGAGGCGACGTAGCCGGCGACGCCGATGAGGCGCGGCAGGAACGCCAGGCAGACGAGGCCGAGGATCATCTCGACCAGGCCGGCGGCAAGGACCGGGCGGGTGCCGAAACGGTCCGTGACCCGTCCGGCGACGATGCCGGAGACGGCCGCGGTCACCGGCCCGACCGCCATGACGAGACCGACCAGGGCCTCGTCCAGCCCGAGGCCGAAAGCCAGATAGAACGGCCCCACGACCAGGGTGGACATCATGACGGTGGCGACCAGCAGGCTGGTTGCGAGCGCGGTTGCGGTCGCCCGGTCGCGGAGGATCGAGACCGGCACCAGCGGGACAGCCGAACGGGCCTCGACGATGACGAAGAGCGTCAGGGCAAGGGCTGCGGCGGGCAGGAGCAGGGTCGTCCCCGGCATCGGGCCCGCCTTTCCGCCGGCGGTCGCGAGCGCATAGAGGATCAAGGTGGCGGCCAGCAGGGCGGCGCCCGGCCAGTCCATCCGCGTGTCCGCGCGGGGCGCTGCGGCGGCGGTCCTCGGGATGCTGACGATCGCCACACCGAGCGCCAGAACGCCGGCGGCGGCGAGGGCTGCGAAGGCTGCGCGCCAGGAGAGGCCGGAGACGAGCATGCCGCCCACCGACGGCCCGAGTGCGGTTCCGATCGCCGACATCGTGCCGAGCAGCCCCATCGCCGAGCCGGTGCGTTCCTTGGGAACGGTTTCGCGGATCAGCGAGACGGGCAGTGCCATCAGGATGGCGCCGCCCATGCCCTGGACGGCGCGTCCGGCGATCAGGATCGCAAGCGTCGGGGCCGTGGCACACAGGACGGAGGCAGCGGTGAAGACGACCAGGCCCGCGACCAGCACGCGGCGGTGGCCGAAGAGGTCGCCGAACCGTCCGGCCAGCACGATCGCGACCGTGGCGGAGACGAGATAGGCGAGGACGACCCAGCGGGCGTCGGAAACGGTGGCGGAAAAGTCCCGGGCGAGCGCCGGGAGCGCCACCGTGGCGATGCTGACGCCGAGCGACGACAGCAGCATCGAGCCGGCAAGGGCGGTCAGCGCAGGCGGCGAGGTCTTCATTCGATCGATCAGTTTCATGGCAGTTCCTCTTGTTGAATTGTCAGGATAAGGCTAGTCTGCCACTTCAAGTCAACTTGAGGTCAAGCATGAAATTTCTCGACATCGGCGTGCTATCGGAACGAAGCGGCGTGCCGCCGTCGACGCTGCGCTACTACGAGGAGGTCGGCCTGATCGCCTCGGTCGGCCGCCACGGGCTGCGGCGCCAATACGGGCCGGAGACGCTGACCCAGCTTGCGCTGATATCGCTCGGCAAGACGGCCGGTTTCAGCCTCGACGAGATCAGGGGAATGTTCGGCCGCGACGGCGTGCCGGATGTGCCGCGCGCCATGATGCACGCCCGCGCCGATGCGCTCGAGCAGCAGATCCGAAGGCTGGTCACGCTCCGGAACGCGCTGCGCCACGTGGCCGAATGCCCGGCCGAAAGCCACATGGATTGCCCCAAGTTCCAGAGGCTGGTCCGTGTAGCCTCGCATGCGCAGCGCGGCGGCGCGCAGCCACCGGCTTCCATTGCGACCGGGGGCAGGAAGCCGCGCCGTTGATGTGCGCGAGCCGCCGTCTTGGGCGGAAGCGGCACGCCTCCGTGCATCGATGGTGTCGGGAAACGGGCCCGCCACGCACGGTGGCCGGGCGATCCGCGATCAGTCGACGAACTCGACCGTGACGCCCTTCGAGGTCATCTTGGCGAGCTCGGTGGCGTCCCAGTTGGTCAGGCGGATGCAGCCGTGGCTCTGGGTCTTGCCGATCTTCGAGGGATCCGGGGTGCCGTGGATGCCGTAGGTGGGCTTCGACAGCGCGATCCAGATCGTGCCGACCGGGCCGTTCGGCCCCGGCTGCAGGGTCAGCACCTTGTCGTTGGCGCCCTGCTGGAAATTGATCTTCGGATTGTAGGTGTAGTTCGGGTTGAACGCGATCCGCTCCACCGTCACCGTGCCCGACGGGGACGGGGTGTCGGACGAGCCGATGCTCGCCGGATAGGCGGCGACGAGGGCGCCCGCGTCGTCATAGGCCAGCACCTGCTTGCGGCCCTTGTCGGCGATGATCCTTGCGACCTTGGCCTTCTTCGGCTCGCCGACATTGATCACCTTGATGATCGTGCCGGGAATGGTGAAGTCCACGCCCGGGTTCATCTCCTTCAGGTAGTTCTCGTCCATGTGGAAGCGCTCGGCGAGCGCCTCGGTCGTGGAGGTGTAGGAGAGGGCGGGGAGGGCGGCCTTGTGGGCGTAGTCCTCGGGGATCGACGCCACGTAGGGCCCGGCGGCGTCGGCTGCGGTGATCTCGTAGGTGGTGAACGGCATGCCGCCGTTCAGGTGCAGCCGCTCGACGATGGAATCGGTGTCGTTGGGGTCGAGCGTCTCGCCGTTGGCGAGCTGCCAGGCCTCGATCGCCTTGACGACGTTGGAGCCCTTCTTGCCGTCGATCACGCCCGGCGAGAAACCTTCGCGGTCGAGGAAGACCTGCAGCGCCGTCACCTCGGCGGAGGACTTCTTGCCGATCGCCGTCGCCGGGGGAAACTGCGGGCCCGGCACGAATGTGTCCTGACCGTCGAGCGGTGCCTCGGGAAGGGAGGCCATGTCGTCCGTGCCGTAGCCCTGCGGCGGCTGATCCGGATAGGCCTCGCCCGGCATCGGCTGGGGCAGGTCGGAGCGGTCGACCGCGCCGGGAGCATTGTCCCGGTAGTCGGGCACCGAGCCCGTGGTCAGGTCGTCGCCGTAGCCGGCGCCCTGGCCGGGGGCGGGCGGGAAATAGTCCGGCGAGGTTTCCGGATAGCCCTCGACCTGCCGATAGCGGTTGCGGCGCATGTCGCGGCGGTCGTAGCCGGAGAATTCGCGCTGGACCTGCATTTCCGTCGCGACGAGGTTTCCCCAGGCGTCGACATAGACCCGGCGACCCTGGCGATCGCGCGCCGCGCGCACGCTGCCATCGGCGGGAATATAGTCGAGGAAGGCTCCGTCCGGCGTCACCAGCACCGTCCGCTCGTCCCGGTCGCCATAGAACGTCTGCGCACTGGCGGGCGCGGCGGCCAGGATTGCCGCCAGGGTGAGCAGGGAAATGCTTGTTTTCAAAACGGAATTCACGGGGTTAACCTGTCCTCTAAGCTATGTCCGGGACGTGGCACTCAATTTCGACGTTAATATGGAAAATGGAAAACGATGGTTAACGGACGGCTAACGATCGCATTTTCCGTTCTCCACGGCCAGCCCGCGACGTCCCGCCTGCCTTGCCGATCCATGGCATAACGCCCGGCGATTTCTCCGGTTCCGCAACCTTTGCAAGCAGTTATCCTTGTCCCGGCGGCGCGGCCGGCGGCCGATAATCCGGTATCGGAATCGGCAGGCCTGGGCTAGCATCGCACGAAAGACGATTCCGGGAGAAGACATGACCCTCGCCCTGACTGCCGAGAACGGAGCGCACAGCTTCGATCTGGCGCTTGATTCGCAGTCCGCGCTCGATCTCAGAGACGCGATCTTTTTCGGCATAAACCTGGCGCCGGGTTCGGCGATCCCCTCGGACGGCGATCCGCGCATCGACAGGGCGCTGCCCGGCTTCATGTTCTCCTGCGGCCCCGACCATATCCGCCATCCCGAACCGGTCGAAGGGGCTGCGGACGGCAGGCACTACCCGCTGCACGGCTCGCTGTCGTCCCATCCCGCCAAGGACATCCTCTTCGAGGAGGACGAGGGCGAGGTCGTCTGCCAGGCGCGCGTCCCGGTCTCGCTCGCCAACGGCGAGACGGCGGAGCTGCGCCGTCTCTGGCGCGCCGATCGCTCGACCGGCCACATCACGCTCGACGACGTCGTGACCAATACCGGCAGCCGCCCCTGGCCGCCGGTTGCGATGTATCACATCAACTTCAACACGCGGCTGTTCGACGAGAACACCCGGCTTTCCGGCGCGATGCTGGAGGACGGCAGCCTGCCCTGGCGCTTCGGCGAGGGCGACATGAAGATCTTCTGCGTTTCTGCCCGGGAGACGGCGCAGCACGGCTGGGCGGACGTCGCGATCGGGCCGATCGCGGCCCTCGGCGGTCGCAGCCTGCACGTGCGCTTCCGGACCGACACGCTGGCCTTTCTGCAGGTCTGGCGCAATCAGTCGCCCGGCTGCCATGTGATGGGCATCGAGCCGGTCTCGCACCGGCTGGCCGGCCGGGCGGAACTGATCGCCACCGGCGAGATGCAGGATTTCTCCCCCGGCGAGAGCGTCAGCTACGGCCTGTCCTTCGAGCTTCGGTAGGGCGTCCGCGTTGCGGCGATTGACGCCCGGCGCCGCGCAGCCTACATCGAAGCCACCAGATTTCACGAAGGGTTCGCATCATGGATATCCGCGCGATCAACGACGAATACTCGGTCTCCGGCCAGATCGCCGTCGAGGAGTTGGACGAGATCAAGGCCATGGGCTTCAAGTCGATCGTCTGCCACCGGCCGGACCACGAGAGTCCGGACCAGCCGGAATTTTCCGCGATCGCCGCGCGTGCAAAGGAACTCGGGCTGGAGATCAGGCACATCCCGGTCGGCCCGATGGGGGTGACCGCCGATGCGGTCACCGCCATGGTCGATGCGCTCGACGACCTGCCGCGGCCGATGCTCGGCTACTGCCGCTCCGGCGCCCGCTCGACCAACATCTACGGCCAGACCCAGCACCTGCGGGGCTAATTGACTGCGATGGCGTTGAAGATCGGTGTCTCTATCTATCTTGCGAGCCTTGTCTTTGCATCGACCGTGTTTGCAGAGGAGATGCCGCCCATCCCCGCGGATGCACGCATGGGAGTGGCTTCCACGAGCCTCACCATCGCGACCATCTGCGACCTGCGCTACAAGCGGCCGCGAATGGTGCGTGACGCCAAGGCGCTCTTCCTGAAATTCGCGGAGGGGCAATTCGAAAATCCTCGCGCGGCTGCCGATCGCGCCTTCGCGGCAGTTCGAGGTAGCGTCACGCACAAGCAGGCTCAAGCGGCGAATGAACATACCGTCGGCAAGTGCGATCAACTGGCGAGAATGCTGAAGCGGGAACTTGCGCGCTGACCGGTTTCCTCTCCCTCCGCGTCCCTATTTCCTCTCCCTGATCTGCGACAGCGTGCGCGAAGGCGTGATCGCTTCCGGGTCGAGTTGCACTTCGATGATCGCCGGCTTGCCGCTCGCGCGCGCCCGCAGGTAGGCGGGCGCGAAGGCCTCGGTCGTGGTCACCGTCTCGCCGTGGCCGCCGTAGGAGACGGCGAGCGCTGCGAAATCGGGGTTCGTCAGGCCGGTTGCGCTGACGCGGCCGGGATATTCCCGCTCCTGATGCATGCGGATCGTGCCGTACATGCCGTTGTTGACCACAATGGCGATGATCGGCAGTCCATAGCGGACGGCGGTGGCGAATTCCTGCCCGTGCATGAGGAAGCAGCCGTCGCCGGCAAAGCAGACGACCTCGCGTTGGGGAAATAGCTTCTTCGCCGCCACCGCCGCCGGCAGGCCGTAGCCCATCGAGCCGGAGGTGGGGGCAGCCTGCGTTGCGAAGCGGCGGAAGCGGTGGAAGCGGTGCAGCCAGGTCGCATAGTTGCCGGCGCCGTTGGTGAAGATCGCATCCTGCGGGACGTTCTCCTCGATCCAGGCCATGATCGGGCCCATGTGGACGTCGCCGGGGCCGGCGGCCGGCGGCGTCGACCAGGAGCGATAGGCCGCGTGCATGGCCTTCGTCCGCTCCGCCCAGCGGGGCGGGACGAGCGGCGAGAGACCGGCGAGGGCCGCGACGAAATCCGCCGGGGCGGCACAGATCGCAAGGTCCGGCCGATAGACGCGGCCGAGTTCGGACGGATCGGGGTGGACGTGCACCAGCGTCTGCTGCGGGTAGGGGACGTCCATCAGCGTGTAGCCGGAGGAGGGCATTTCCGAATAGCGGCCGCCCAGCATCAGCACGAGGTCGGCCTCGCGGATTTCCTTGGCCAGCGCCGGATTGATGCCGATGCCGGAATCGCCGGCATAGTTCGGATGCAAATGATCGAATAGCATCTGCCGGCGGAAGGAGCAGGCGACGGGCAGCGCGAAGCGCTCGGCGAAGGCGGTGAACGCCGCGACGCTCTCTTCGTCCCAGCGCGTGCCGCCGAGGATCGCGACCGGCCGCTCGGCCTTTTCCAGAAGGTCCCTGAATTTTGCGAGCTGGGCCGGGCCGGGATGGGCCTCGACGGGGACGTAGGGCCGGGCGGATACCGCCTCCACCGTATCGGTCAGCATGTCCTCCGGCAGCGCCACCACGACCGGGCCGGGCCGTCCCGAAGTCGCGACCGCAAAGGCGCGGGTGACGAATTCGGGGATGCGGCGGGCATCGTCGATCTCGGCCACCCATTTGGCGACCTCGGTGAAGGCGCGGCGGTACTCGATCTCCTGGAAGGCCTCGCGCTCGCGGGCGTCGCGCTGGACCTGGCCGATGAAGAGGATCATCGGCACCGAATCCTGCCGGGCGATGTGCAGGCCCGCCGAGGCGTTGGTGGCGCCGGGGCCGCGGGTGACCATGCAGATGCCCGGCTCGCCGGTCAGCCGGCCCCAGCAGTCGGCCATCATCGCCGCGCCGCCTTCCTGGCGGCAGACGAGAACGTCGATGTCGGTGTCGTGCAGCGCATCGAGCACGGCGAGGAAGCTCTCCCCCGGCACGCAGGAGAGGCGCTTCACGCCGTTTGCGACGAGCGCGTCGACGATCAGCTGGCCGCCGGTGCGGCCGGCCTGCGTTGCAGGATTGCTGGCGTGCTCGGTCATGCAGATTTCCTCTTTGCTTCAAGGCTTTCCAGTTCGGCCAGGATCTCGTCGGTGTGCTCGCCGAGCCGCGGGCTCGGGCGCTCGTAGGCGAGCGGCGTCTGCGAAAAGACGACCGGCATGCGCACGGTGGGGATGGCATTGCCGTCGCGGTCGGCAAGGTCGAGGCGCAGGCCCCGGGCCTTGACCTGCGGATCGTCGAAGGTCTCGGCGATCGAGTTGATCGGGCCGGCCGGCACGCCGTTGTCCTCGCAGGCCTTCAGAAGCGCTGTCTTCTGCCACTGCCGGCTGCGCTCAAGGATCAGCGGGCGCAGTTCGTCGCGGTGGCGGACGCGGGCGCGGTTGGTGGCAAAGCGCTCGTCGGCGGCAAGCCCGTCGAGCCCGAGGATCGCGCAGAGGCGCTGGAACTGGCCGTCATTGCCGACGGCGAGGATCATGTGGCCGTCGGCGGTCTTGATCACCTCGTAGGGGGTGATGTTCGGATGGGCGTTGCCGAGGCGGGTCGGGGCGGTGCCGGAGACGAGGTAGTTCATGTTCTGGTTGGCCATGACGGCGGTCTGCACGTCGAGCAGCGCCATGTCGATCTGTTGGCCGCGGCCGGTGCGCAGCGCATGGATGAGGGCGGCCTGGATGGCGGTCACCGCATAGATGCCGGTGAAGATGTCGGCAATCGCAACGCCTGCCTTCATCGGCTCGCCGTCGGGCGAACCGGTCACCGACATGAAGCCGGACATGCCCTGGACGATGTAGTCGTAGCCGGCGCGGGCGGCATAGGGCCCGTCCTGGCCGAAGCCGGTGATCGAGCAATAGACGAGCTTCGGGTTCTCGGCGGCGAGGCTCTCGTAGTCGAGGCCGTATTTCTTCAATCCTCCGACCTTGAAGTTCTCGATAACGACATCGGCCGTCTGCACGAGGCGGCGGACGATGGCACGGCCTTCCTCGGTGCGGAAGTCGACGGTAATCGAGCGCTTGTTGCGGTTGGTCGAATGATAGTAGGCGGCAGAGAGGTTCTCGCCGTCCTTGCCGGTGACGAAGGGCGGGCCCCAGCCGCGGGTTTCGTCGCCGCCGTCGGGGTTTTCGACCTTGATCACGTCGGCGCCGAGATCGGCCAGCATCTGGCCGGCCCAGGGGCCGGCGAGCACGCGCGCAAGTTCGATGACGCGGATGCCGGAGAGCGGCAGGTTCTTCTCGTCCATCGGTATCCTCCTTGCCGTCGCCGGTGTTCCATTCGGAATCTGCTTGCGACGCAGGGATCTGGATAACAAAATCGCCGGGCCGGAGATAGCATCAACGCCGCATGGGTTGATGATCCCGGGGACTTACCCCTTGGCTTTGCGCAATTTTTCCGGCGCTGAGACCCGGGTGTCAGGCGAGCGGCGGCATCGGCGGCAGGGTGGCGCGCTTGCGCAACTGGTGCTCGCGCCAGATCACGTAGAGGCCGGAGCCGATGATGATCGAGATGCCGAGCCATTTCAGCGCATCCGGCAGGTCGCCGAACACCCACCAGCCGAGCGCCGTCGCCGAGACGATCTCGAGATACTGCAGCGGCGCCAGCACCGAGGCCGGCGCATTGCGGTAGGCATAGGCGCCGAAGATGCCGGAGATGGTCGCGGCGATGCCGGCGCCGACGATATAGAGCGCCGCGTCGCCCTCGGGCAGGACAGGCGTGAAGGCCGGCAGGCCGAGCGAACCGCCGACGAGCAGGGCGAGGCCGGCGAAGCCCGCGCCCCAGAGGCCGGTGTGGAGCTGCATCGACCAGGGATCCTCGCTCTGGGCGGCAAGACGGGTGATCAGCAGGTAGACGGCGAGCGCGAAGGCCGACACCACCGGCAAGAGCGCGACGGGGCCGACCTCCTGCAGGCTCGGCTGGATGACCAGCAGCGCGCCGAGGAAGCCCACGGCGCAGGCCGTGTAGCGCCGCCAGCCGATCGTTTCCTTCAGGAAGATCGCGCCGAGGATGGTCAGGATGACCGGCTCGACGAAGAAAATCGCCAGCGCGTCTGCAACCTCCATGACGGCGAGCGCGGTGACGAAGCTGATCATCACCACCGCCGTCATCAGGCCGCGCAGCGCATGCAGCGCCACCTTCCGGCGCGTCAGGTCGAACAGCGTGCCGCGCCAGAGCACCACCGGCACCAGCGTCAGCGTCTGGAACAGGAAGCGGCAGAGCGTGATCACGGTGGCGGGAACGTCGACCACGGCGAGCTTGGAGAAGATGTCGATCACCGGCGCGATCAGCACGGAGACGACCATCAGCGTCAGGCCGAGGCCGATCTCGTTGCGGGGGGCGGTCTTCGCCGATGCCGGATTGATGGTCATGTCGTTTCGTACCGGTTCTGGCGCGTGACCCTCTGGCACCAGCGGCAGAAGTCGTCGACGGGCCGCTGGCGCAGGTCTTGCCGCTCCAGCAGGGTTTCATGGCGCAGACCGCGATAGACGACGTCGGTCACGTCGGCAAGGCCCCAGTTTCTGAGACGCTTGCCCATCCAGGTGACGGCGCGGCCGAAATCCGTCGCCGGGTCCTCGTCGCCGCCGACCAGATGGATGGGCAGCGCCCGCGGCAGGCGATCGATCCGCGGGTGCGAGGCGGCCTCGAAGGTCATGGCGAAGATGTCGCGCCAGAGCGAGACGCTGGCGTCGAAGCCGCAAAGCGGGTCCTCGACGTAGTGCGCGACCTCGGCCTCGTCGTGCGACAGCCAGTCGAACTCTGTCCGTCGGTCGGCAACCGCCTTCGCCCAGGCCGAGAAGGTCAGTTTCGGCAGCAGTCCGCTCGGCACGTCGGACCCCTTCAGCATGCGCTCGCCGCGCAGGATCACCAGGGCGGCGCGGCCGGCGAGGCCCACGTGGAAGTTGGAGTTCCAGACCGCCAGCGCGTCGATCTTGTCGGGATGGGTCTCGGCGAAGGCGAGCGCGAGCAGCCCGCCCATGGAATGGCCGAACTGGATGACCGGAAGCCCGGGATGGCGGCCGACCGCCATCTGGCGCACGGCCAGCATGTCTTCCACGGCAACCCGGTGGCCGTCGCGCTCGGCGAAGCGGCCGAGCGGCGCGTCGGGCGCACTCGTCCGGCCATGGCCGCGATGATCATGGGCATAGACGTGGAAACCGTCCGCGGCGAGGCGGTCGGCAAAGGCGCCATAGCGCTCCGCATGCTCGGCAAGGCCGTGGCTGACCAGCACGATGCCCCTGGGGGCGCCCGTGGCGGCCGCATGGCGCAAGGCGAGGCGGGCGCCGGTGGGGCTCGGCAGCGGTGGGATCTCGGAAAACATCTTCGGCGGGTGGCCTTCGGCGGATCGGGACGTCTGCGGTCATCAAACCGATTTTCCCAGGAATGGCAATCACTTCGCCGCGTCGTCCCGGCCGCGCGAGCGTTTTGGGATGGCGAGGCGAAATTCCCGGTTGCATTTTTCGCGCATATGTTGATTAATGTTTATGGTTTGTTCTGGTTTCGGGGAGTGTGGCCATGATGTCGAGACTTGCATGCCTTCTTGTCGCCTTCGCCTTCCTTGCGGGTGCTTCGGCGTCCCCGCTGCTGGCCGCGCCGCTGCCGGCGCAGCCGGACAGGGCGGCCGGCGGCGAAGGGACGACGCGCCATGTGCTGGCGCTGACCTGGCAGCCGGGGTTCTGCCTGACCAGGCCCGCGCTCGCCGAGTGCACGGAGGCGGGGCGGCAAACGGCGCCGGGCGGGCTGGCCCTGCACGGCCTGTGGCAGGTACGCAAGAGCTACTGCGGCATCGATGCGGCCTTGAAGCGGCGCGACCGTACCGGGCGATGGAGCGACCTGCCGGAGCTCGTGCTCGCGGAGCGGACGGCGAAGCGGCTCGCAGCGGCCATGCCCGGGACGGCTTCCGGCCTCGACCGCCACCAATGGCTGATGAACGGAACCTGCCACGCCGCGACCGCGGAGGACTATTATGGCCGCTCGCTCGATCTGCTGGACACGGTCAACGGCTCGGCGGTCGGCGCCTTCTTCGAGGCGCATGCGGGCGAGACGGTGACGATGGCCGCGGTGGCCGCGGCCTTCGACGCCGCCTTCGGCAGCGGTGCCGGCGAGCGCGTGCGCCTGCGATGCCGCGCCGTGGACGGCCGGACGGTGGTCACCGGCCTGACGATCGGGCTTGCTTCCGCCGAAGGAGACCTGCGGACGTCGATCCAGGGGGCGGCCGTCACCAGGTCGGAGTGCGCGGCTGGACTGCTGGCGTCAGCGGCGTCCGACTGATCCGGCGGGCCGGCGAAGGCGGCGGTCACCGCCGCCTTCGCACGGGGCTCTCGGCTTCGTTTCTGGCCTTGTGCCGGAACCTGCGCCTTTACCGGGCATGTTCGCCGGGTATGTTTGCCGTGTAGGTTCGCCGGGCGCCTTGCCGGGCATGTTTGCCGGGCAGGTCGGCCAAGGCGCCTTGGCGTAGGCGGACGCCTATCGGTCATGCTTTGCGGCCCGACAGGGAGGAAGGGCGGTTCCGCAAAGAGGGGCAAATCGCGATCCCGGTGCGGTCGCCGCATTGCCGCTGGGCGTGAATTCCCCTACATAGCGGCAAATTTCTTCCGATGCGGAGCACACGCGGTATGGCACGTCAGTTCATCTATCACATGGCCGGGCTCAACAAGGCCTATGGCAACAAGAAGGTCCTGGAGAACATCCACCTGTCCTTCTATCCGGATGCCAAGATCGGTATCCTCGGGCCGAACGGCGCCGGCAAGTCGACCGTTCTGCGGATCATGGCGGGCCTCGACAAGGAATTTACCGGCGAGGCCTGGGTGGCGGAGGGGGCGACCGTCGGCTACCTGCCGCAGGAGCCGCAGCTCGACGCGTCGAAGACCGTGCTCGAGAACGTCATGGAAGGCGTCGCCGGCAAGAAGGCGATCCTCGACCGCTACAACGAGCTGATGATGAACTATTCGGACGAAACGGCCGAAGAGGGCGCCAAGCTGCAGGACATCATCGACAGCCAGAACCTCTGGGACCTGGAGAGCCAGGTGGAGATGGCGATGGACGCGCTGCGCTGCCCGCCGGGCGATGCCGACGTCACCAACCTGTCGGGCGGCGAGAAGCGCCGCGTGGCGCTCTGCAAGCTGCTCCTGTCGCAGCCGGACCTCCTGCTCCTCGACGAGCCGACCAACCACCTCGACGCCGAGACGATCGCCTGGCTGGAAAAGCACCTGCGCGAATATCCGGGCGCCGTCCTGATGATCACCCACGACCGCTACTTCCTCGATCACGTCACCGGCTGGATCCTGGAGCTCGACCGCGGCCGCGGCATTCCCTACGAGGGCAACTACTCGGCCTATCTGCAGGCGAAGGCCAAGCGCATGCAGCAGGAAGGCCGCGAGGAGGCCGCACGGCAGAAGGCGCTCTCGCGCGAGCAGGAATGGATGGCGTCCAGCCCGAAGGCGCGGCAGGCCAAGTCGAAGGCGCGTATCCGCGCCTATGACGAACTGGTGAAGGCGGCCGCCGATCGTCGTCCCGGCGACGCCCAGATCGTCATCCCCGTCGGCGAGCGCCTCGGCCAGGTGGTGATCGAGGCGGAGAACCTCACCAAGTCCTACGGCGACCGCGTGCTGATCGAGAACCTGACCTTCAAGCTGCCGCCCGGCGGCATCGTCGGCGTCATCGGCCCGAACGGCGCCGGCAAGACGACCCTGTTCCGGATGATCACCGGCCAGGAGAAGCCCGACAGCGGCGATATCCGCGTCGGCGAGACGGTCGATCTCGGCTATGTCGACCAGAGCCGCGACGCGCTCGACGGCAACAAGACCGTCTGGGAGGAGATCTCCGGCGGCAACGACGTGATCAAGCTCGGCAAGCACGAGGTCAATTCGCGCGCCTATTGCGGCGCCTTCAACTTCAAGGGCGGCGACCAGCAGCAGAAGGTCGGCACGCTGTCCGGCGGCCAGCGCAACCGCGTGCACCTCGCCAAGATGCTGAAGGCCGGCGGCAACGTCATCCTGCTCGACGAACCGACCAACGACCTCGACACCGAGACGCTGGCGGCGCTGGAGGATGCGCTCGAAAGCTTCGCCGGCTGCGCCGTCATCATCAGCCACGACCGCATGTTCCTCGACCGGCTGGCGACCCATATCCTGGCCTTCGAGGGCGACAGCCACGTGGAATGGTTCGAGGGCAACTTCGAGGACTACGAGCAGGACAAGATTCGCCGCCTCGGCCCGGATTCCGTCAATCCGAAGCGGGTGACTTACAAGCGCCTGACGCGCTGACACGTCGCGCGCCACCGCCTATCAACGGGCGCAGCATGCCGGTCGCATGCTGCGCCCGATCCGTTTTGGGCGAGCATGTCGGAAGCCAATCGTATGGAGGGGCGAGCCTTTCGCGAAGATTACGACTTGCGCTCAGCTAAATCATGACATAAACATATCTTTATGTCTTGATTGGCGGTGGGGCGCGGCGTGGCAAAGCTCGGCTTGGACGACATTGTAGAGGTTTTGAAGACGGCTGGTGAATCGACCCGGCTGCGACTGCTGGCGCTGCTCGCCCGCGGCGACCTGACGGTGACCGACCTCACCGACATCCTCGGCCAGTCGCAGCCGCGCATCTCCCGCCATCTGAAGCTTCTGGCGGAGGCGGCGCTGATCGAACGCTACCAGGAGGGCGCCTGGGCCTATTTCCGGCTCGCCCATGACGGGGCGGCGGTGTCGCTGGCGCGCCTGCTCCTGGACCAGACGGACGCGGCGGATCCGGTGTTCAGGCGCGACGCCGAGCGGCTGGACGTGCTGAAGCGGGCGCGGGCGGAGAAGGCGCAGGCCTATTTCAGCCGCAACGCCGCCGAGTGGGACGAACTGCGGCGGCTGCATGTCAGCGAGGCCGACGTCGAGGCGGCGCTTTTGAAGCTCATCGGCGAAGAGCCGGTCGAGGCGTTCCTCGATCTCGGCACCGGCACCGGCCGCATCCTGCAGCTGTTCGAGGGCCTCTACCGGCGCGGCGTCGGCGTCGATGCCAGCCGCGACATGCTGGCGGTGGCGCGCGCCAATCTCGATCGCGCCGGCATCACCAAGGCCTCCATCCGCCACGGCGACATCTTCAACCTGCCGCTCGAGCGCGACGAGTTCGACGTGGTGACGATCCACCAGGTGCTGCACTTCCTCGACGAGCCGAGCTCGGCGATCGCCGAGGCCGCGCGGATGCTGAAGCCGGCCGGACGGCTGGTGATCATCGACCTTGCGCCGCACGGGCTGGAGCATCTGCGCGACGAGCACGCGCATCTGCGGCTCGGCTTTTCGCACCAGGCCATGGAGGAATGGCTGGAGCAGGCGGGGCTGTCGCCGGAGCAGACCATCGACCTCACCCCGGCAGGCGCCGGAGCCGACGCGCTGACGGTCACGATCTGGCTGGCGCGCGACCGGCGTGCCGCGCCCGCGGCCGAGAACGCCGAACCCCTCATCGCCATCGGCCGGAGACATTGACATGACGATCGCCAGGAACGCCGGCCGCAGCAGGGGCCCGAAGCTCTCCTTCGAGTTCTTTCCGCCGCGGAGCGAGGAGGCCGAGCAGCAGCTCGGCGAGACGATCGACACGCTTGCGGCCTATCGGCCCGATTTCGTCTCGGTGACCTATGGCGCCGGCGGCTCCACCCGCGGGCCGACGCTTGCCACCATATCGCGGATCCTTAGCGACACCGCGCTGCCGGCGGCCGCGCACCTGACCTGCGTCGGCGCCACGAAGGCGGAGGTGAGGGCGGTGGTCGACGAGTTCCGCGCGGCGGGCGTCCGCCATTTCGTGGCCCTGCGCGGCGATCCGGCCGGCGGCTTCGGCGCGGCCTACGAGCCGACGCCCGGCGGCTATGCCAACGCCGCCGAGCTGGTGGCGGGCCTGAAGGCGATCGCCGACTTCGAGATCTCCGTCTCCGCCTATCCGGAAAAACATCCCGAGAGCCACGATGTCGCAGCCGACATCGACATGCTCAAGCGCAAGGTCGATGCCGGCGCCACCCGCGCGCTGACCCAGTTCTTCTTCGACAACGATCTCTATGCGCGCTACCGCGATCGCGTGCGGGCGGCGGGGATCGAAATCCCGATCGTCCCCGGCATCCTTCCCGTCCACAATCTCGGGCAGGTGCAGAAGTTCGCCGGGCTCTGCGGGGCCAGCGTGCCGCAGTGGCTGGCCGATCGCCTCGAGCCGCTCGCCGACCGCGCCGAGGAACGGGCCGCCGTTGCGGTCGAACTCGCCGCACGCCAGGTGGACGGCCTGATCGCGCTCGGCGTCGACGAATTTCATTTCTATACGATGAACCGCTCCGCACTCGTCGCCTCGGTTCTCGACCGTGTCGGCCTGCGGCCGGAACAGGACGTCGAGCGGGCCAGGGCCGAGGGGGCGGCGGCCTGAGCGGGCGGGATGCCGCGCCATCGCCGCCGGCTTCGGCTCCTTGGGCAAAGAAAAAACGCATGGCGCTGTGGGCCATGCGTTTCTTGAACTAGTCTCTGCGTTTTTGGTCCTTGTGGACTACGCTGCCGTCAGATGAAAATCATGCTGGCGACGAAGAGGAACGCTGCACTGATCATCAGAACATTCAAGGAATGTGTGATACCCATCGGCTTACCTCCCTTGCGTTGCGGGCTGATAATAGGTCCGAAAAATCCGTTTTGAAAAGTTGTTTGTGTGTTGCATTGCGGCATCACATCGCGCGTCACGGGTTTTCCACAATTCTAAACGGCTGATCTCAAATGCACTTTCGGCCCTGATGGGCCTTCACGAAATCTTCACCTCGGTTAACGGCGGTGATCACGATTTCGTAGCAGAAAACGGCCGGGCCTAGAATCAGTTCCAATCCGGGACGGGCCGATGGCCACGATTTCGGGTGTGGCCGCAGGCCCCTCGCGCGCCGTCGCGGGAGCCCCTCCGCTAGGCCGCTCTCTTTCCCAAGAGGCGTCCGTCGAGGATGACGAGGCCGAGGAGGACGAGCAGCATGCCGGCGGCCACCGGCAGCGAGATGCTTTCGCCGAGGAAGACGACGCCGGCGAGGATGGCGCTCGGGGGCACCAGCAGGGTGACGAGCGAGGTGTTGGTGGCGCCGGCCGCCGCCATGATCCGGAAGAACAGGATGTAGGCATAGGCGGTGGACAGCAGTGCCAGCGCCAGGACGGCGAGCACGGCGCCGAGCGGCGGCATCGGCAGCGACCAGGGCTGGTCGACGAGCGCGGCGAGCGGCAGGAGAACGACGGTGGAGGCCGTCAGCTGCCCGGTTGCCGTCACCGGCGCGGCAACGCCGCGGAAGCGCTTTCCATAGGTCGCCGACAGCCCGTAGCTGGCCGCGGCGGCGACCGGGAGAAGCAGCGCCCAGAGGGGCGGGCCGTCGCTGCCGCCGGCAAAGGGCGCCAGCGCCCGCGGCCCGACCAGGACGGCGGTGCCGAGCAGGCCGACCAGGCAGCCGGCGATCTTTGCCGCCGACAGCTTTTCATCCTCGGTCAGCCAGTTGGCGATCAGAACGGTGAAGATCGGCGTCGTGGCGTTCAGGATCGCCGCCAGCCCGGCGCCGATCTCGGTCTGGCCCGTGAAGATCAGGATGTGCGGGATGACGTTGTTCAACAGCCCCATGACGAGGAAGTCCCGCCAGCGCAGCCAGAGCGTCGGATAGAGGCCGTGGCGGCCGCGCAGGTAGAGGTGAAGGGCAAGGGCCGCGATCGCGACCCGCAGGAGAACGAGGGTGACCGGCGGGATGTGCTGGACGGCGACTCGGGCGAAGAAGAACGATCCGCCCCAGATCAGTCCGAGGCACACGAGCATGGCCCAGGTCCTTGCCGACATCGTCTGCGGATAGACCGCGGCTGCCTGGTTCATGGTGTTCGTCCTCCCCGGAATGCTTCGGCGTCGAACCTAACGTCACAGAGACGGCGTGCCCACCCGATTCGCTCATCGTTGCCGGCGAAGGACGGCGATGCAATCTCGAATTGTCGTGCCGGATGGGGGGCTCTAAGGCGGTCGGACGCGAACGCGTTCGAAGCGCCAGGCGTATCGATCGACCGCAGGTACGGCGCTCGCCCGTGCAGGCTGTCATCAACCGTATCGGCCCATGCGGCCTGCGGCGGTACGAAGCATCATGGCGGTGGACGACCGGAGCAGATCGACGCCTGCCGCGCCTTTGCGACTAGGCGGCGCGCGGAAAAGGCGGTGCCGGGGCGACCGTTGCGCCCCGGGCCGGCCGGATTTAGAGCGCGCCGAGCAGGGCCGGGGTGGCCCAGCCGTCGGCGGGCAGGCCGAGGCGCAGCTGTTCCTTCTGGATCGCCGCCCGCGTGCCGGAGCCGAGAATGCCGTCGATCTTGCCGACGTCGTGGCCCAGTTCGGCAAGGCGCGTCTGCAGCGCCTTCATGCCGCCGTCGTCGAGGCCCGTCTCCGGCTCGCCCTTCTCATAGGGCGGTGCGCCGGCAAGGCGGGTGGCGAAATAGGCGGCGGACGTCGTGTAGATGAACGACTGGTTCCATTCCAGGTAGATGTTGAAGTTCGGGTAGGTGATGAAGGCGGGGCCCTTGCGGCCCTGCGGCAGCACCAGCGAGGCGGCGAGGCCGGAGAACGCGGTATTGCCGTCGCGCGGCGTCACGCCGAGGGCGAACCAGTCGCCGGCGGTCATGCCGGACTGCAGGCCGGTCTTCTCGAAGGGCATCGCATCCGGCACGGATACTTCCTGGATCCACGGTTGGCCCCTTGTGAAGCCGAGATGCTGGATGAACTTCGCCGCCGTCAGGATCGCGTCCGGCGCGCTGCTCTTGACGTTGACATGGCCGTCGCCGTCGCCGTCGACGCCGAAGGCGATGATGTCCTCGGGCAGCATCTGCACCTGGCCGATCTCGCCGGCCCAGGCGCCGGTCGTCGTCGACGGATCGAGGTCGCCGTGCTGGACCATCTGGATCGCGGCGATCAGCTGCGGGCGGAACAGTTCCGGGCGACGGCAGTCGTGCGAGAGGGTGACGAGCGCGTTGCGCGTGTTGAAATCGCCCTGGACGGCGCCGAAATCGGTTTCCATCGCCCAGAATGCGGTGATGACCGGGCCGGGCACGCCGAATTCCTGTTCGGCCCGCTGGAAGACGTCGGAGAGCTCCTGCAGCTTCTTGCGGCCGATGTCGAGGCGCGACTGGCTGACCGTGCGGCGGGAGAATTCGAGGAAGGTCTGGCGGAAGACGCCCTGGGCGCGGTCGCGCGAGAGCACCTTCTGGTCGATGGCGGCGCCCGCGAGCGCCCTGTCGATGGCCTCGCCGGGGATCTGCTTCGCAGCTGCCTCCGCCCGCACGCCGTCGAGGAAGGCGGCAAGCTCGCCGCCGCAGGCGACGGCCGGGGCGTCCGACTGGGCTTGTGACTGGGTGCCTGACTGGGCCTGCGCGGCGGGCTGGACCGGGGCCGGTGCCTGTTGCGCGAAGGCTGTGCCTGAGAGGAGAAGCGCTGCCAGGGCGCCCAGCGGCAGGAAACGCGGTTGCATATGCGGGGATCCTTTCATTCGGTTGTCCCCGCTTCTCAAATTAATGTGACGGAAGCAAGAAGCAAAAGTGCGCTGCGACGCCCGCGTGCATCAATCTGCCGTGAGCCGGACGACGGGCCGCATCGTCCCGGTCGATGGCCCTGCCTCAGCGCGAGACCTGGGCCACCCAGCTCTTCCAGTTCTGGTGCGAGCCGGCGAAGACGTTGATGTCGGTGTCGCCCTTGATTCCGGGCACGATGCCCGTGCTGGTGTACTGCCAGAAATGCCACTTGCGGCCGTAGACGTTTTCGGGGTGATCGGCGACCGCCCGCAGCCACAGCGGATACTTGCCGAAGGCGCCGACCATGTTCTCGCGGTGGAAGTCGACGGTGGTGTAGATGATCGGCCGCTTGCCATAGTGCGCCTCCAGCCGGTCGAGGAAGCGCTGCAGCTGGGCACGGACTTCCGCCGGCGGCGGGCGCTTGCGGCAGGTGGGCGACATCGGGTTCCATTCGGCGTCGAGCACCGGCGGCAGCATCACCGCGGCCTTCGGCACGTTGCGGATGAACCAGTCGGCCTGTTCGTCCGGCGTCGAGCAGAAATAGTAGAAATGGTAGGGCGCGTGCGCGATCCCGGCGGCGCGGGCGCCGCGCCAGTAGGCGTCGAAGGTCTGGTCGACGCGGTCCTTGCCCTCGGTCGCCTTGATGAAGACGAAGGAGACGCCCGACCCCTTCACCGTCGGCCAGTCGATGTTGCCGTTCCATTTGGACACGTCGATGCCGTGGACCTCATGGCTGTGCGGGGTGCGGTAGCCGAAATCCTGCGGATCGCTGTCCTTGAAGCGCGGCTTGATCGGCGCCGTCGAGACGAAGTCATAGTCGGTCGTGGAGCACGATGCCGCAAGAAGGGCAAGGGGCAGGAGAGCCAGAAGTAGCCGACGCATGGGTGTCCCGTATTTGGCGCGCCCCCCTCGGACGCGGCACAGATGCGCGGCGATAGTGCCTCACCGGGCGGATTCGGTAAAGGGCGGAACGCGGCCTGCGCCGCACATCGGGGATGTGCGGCGCAGGCGAGATGTCCCGTCGGGGCAGGGCGGGGTGAGAGGTCAGAACTTCCAGCCGACGCCGAGCATCAGGTCGTTGCGCTTCAGATCGGTGTTCACGCCCATCAGATCGGCATCGCCGTAGTCGGTGTAGCGATACTCGGCCCGGCCGATGAAGTTGTCGGTGAAGGCATGCTCGAAGCCGGCGCCGATCGTCCAGCCGTTGAAGGTCTTGCTGTCGCTGTCGCCGGTGTCGCGGTCGCGCAGTTCGGCATTGGTGAAGGCGTAGCCGCCGGTGGCGTAGATCAGCGAGCGGTCCAGGGCATAGCCCATGCGCGCGCGCAGCGAGCCGCCCCAGTCGGTCTTCAGTTCCATCGGGATGCCGCCGAGGTCGAACTTGTCCTCGTTCCAGTCGTACTTCACGTCGCCTTCCACGCCGAAGACGAAGTTGCCGGTCTGGTAGTTGTAGCCGCTGTAGCCGCCGAGCGCCCAGCCGTCGAGGCCGGGGCTCTCGGTGATGCCGGCGTCGTCGACGTCCGCATCGCCCCAGCCGTAGCCGGTCATGGCGCCGACGTAGAAGCCGTTCCAGTCATAGATGCCGGAGACCTCCTCGATGACCGGCGCGACGGGAGCTTCTGCCGGGGCCATGTCGGCGGCAAGCGCGCCGGTCGCAGAGGCTGCGATCGCAAGCGCGGCAGCGCCGCTCAAGAGTAGTTTCATGGTTGTCTTCCTTCTGCTTCGATCGTGCCGACGCGACCCCTTGGGCGTCGACACGGGTACAACCCCTCAGCGCCCAAGAGGTTTCACAGAAAGAAGAGCAAAATCGGGCGGATGCCCGGCCCCCCGCAGAGGCCGGTTATCCGGGCATTCTGGCGATCGAGAGCCAGGCGTAGCCGCCATAGGGCCGCTCGGAGGTCACAATTGCGCCACGCGCAGCAGCCGATTTCTCGATCACGTCGATCATGTCGGGGCGCGGGGTGACGTGGAAGCGGGCCAGCCAGCCCTGCAGCAGCCGGCGGAAGGCGGCGGGCAAGCGCTCCTGCTGGCCGAAGTCGACGATGTGCAGCGATCCGCCGGGGTTGAGGGCGTCGAAGGCGCGCTCGACCGCTTCCCTCCAGGCCGGGATCATCGACAGCGCGTAGGAGATGACGACCCGGTCGAATCCGGCCTCGCCGAATTCGGCGGCGCGGAAGGTGGTGGCGTCGGCTGCCCGCAGGACCGGGCGCGGGCGGCTCGCGGCCGCGAACTTCCTCTCCGCCGTCTCCAGCATCGCCCGGGAAATGTCGAAGCCGTAGAAGCGGGCCTCGGGGTAGCGCCGCGCCATCCAGGCGAGGTTGCGGCCGGTGCCGCAGCCGACTTCCAGCACCGACTGCCCGGCCTGCACGCCGAGCCCGTCCATCAGCCGGTCGCGGCCGAACAGGTAATACTTCCGCGTCAGGTCGTAGACGTGGCGCTGGTAGCGGTACTGGCGATCCATCCTTTCGGCATGCGTCGCCTCGGACGGTGCGGCGGCCGGAGCAAGCTGTTCGCTCGTCATCAGGGCTTCTTCCGGTAGATGTGGAAGCCGCCGTAGATGGCCGAACGGTCCTTCATGCCGAGATCGAGCGAGCGCTCGCGCTCGTAGGTCCACAGGTCGAGCAGGCGGGGCGACACCTTGCCCTCGAGAATGCTCTTCTCGGCGGCGGTGCGGAAGATGACGACGGCATCGGGGGCGGCGGTGCGGGTGACCTCGGTCCAGAGCGCGTTCAGCTGGTCCTCGTTCATCCAGTCCTGCGCGTCGAGCAGGACATAGCGATCCACCGATGCGGCGGGCTTGCCGGCGAGGAGCTCGGTGAAGCTCGCATGGTGGACGCGGACGCGGGCGGCATTGTCGCGGATGGCGCTGAAATTCTCCGCCCGCAGGTAGTCGGGCAGGGTGCCCTCGTAGCGCGAGGGGTAGCGCCGGCCGAAGGCCTGCCAGGCGAAGTAGTTGTCCTTCAGCGGGAAATGGCAGGCGAGCTTCTCCAGGCGCTGGCGCAGCACCGGGGCGAGCGATCGGCCGTCGTTGACGCTGGCGAGCTCGTCGAACTGCTGCGGCGGAATGCCGAGGCCGAACAGCGAGGCCTTGCGCGAGGTCATCCAGCGGATCAGCGGCCGGTCGAACAGCGGCGCGATGCGGTTGTCGAAGAACTGCCGCTGCTCGCGCAGCGACCGGCACTTGACGAATTCGCGCGGATCGAGCCCGTGCAGCCTCGCCACGACATGGCCGAGCAGGATGAAGCGGCCGAGCAGGCCGGTGCGGTAGATGTTGCGGTTGAAGACGCCGATGCGCCGACGGCCGCGCAGGTCGCGGCCGTTCCAGTAGTCGCGGGTCGCATCGTCGAGGCGCGGCTCGAGGAAGAGGTGATAGGCCTCCCGGTTGGAGGCCATGTTGTCGCCGCCGAGGAAGCGCGCGACGTCGGCATGGGAAGGCATGTGGCGGAAGGCGGCGAGCTTCAGCCGGTTCAGGGCGATGTGGTGCGGGTTGAGATCGACGACATCGATGCTCTCGGGCGAGCGGGTGAGATAGGCCAGCATGTTGCAGCCGCCCGAGCCGATGGTGACGACCCGGTGGCCGGCAGCAAGGTCCATGGCCTCGATGTCGACGGCGGGGTCCTCCCAGATCTGCGGATAGACGAGACCGGTGAAGAGGAGGCCGAACAGGCGCTCCGACAATCCGTCGAGGGAGAGGGCGCGATGCTGCAGCAGCGCCGACTTCAGTCTCTCGTTGCGTCCGTAGCCTGCATTCCTGGCGAGTTCGCTCATGATACCGTTCCGTCCTGTGGGCGTCCGGGGGAGATAGCTGCGTCGCGCAACAGTTTGATGAACGGATCTGTGCATTGTCATCCAGCCGTCACGGGAGGGATCGCCGTCGGCAATCCATGACAAATCGATGACGCTGAAAGGCCTTTTCATGCCCGCCGATTCCTGATTGTCTGCGGCCGAACGAAGGGGCGCCGACCGGGAGTGACGGATGGGACGGTATTTGCGGATCGTTGCCGGGACGGTGCTCGGGAGCGCATTCGTCCTTGCAGTGGCCGGCAGCTGGCTGATCGTCAGTCCCCCCGAACTGCTGAAGGTGGGCTCCGGATACGCCGCCAAGATTGTCTGCTCGAACGTCTTCCTGGCCGGGCGCGACCCGCAGGACGTGCTGGCGACCGACGTACAGGCGCCGGGTCACCCGCTGCTGCGGCTGATGCGGCAGTCGGTCGACATGGAGGATAGGACGGTGACGGCGTCGCTGCTCGGGGTGTTCGCGCCGGGCCATGCGGTCTATCGCGAGGGCTTCGGCTGCGCCGGCGTTCCGGACGGCGACTATGTCGCCGCGCAGCAGGCGGTCGCCGACGTGCCGCTGCCGGCCGTTGCCGCGCCGTCGCCGGGAACACCCTGGCCGGCGGGCGATGCGATCAGCGCCGATCCCCGCCTCGATGCCGTGCTCGACGATCCGACCCTGCTCGGGCCCGGCATGCGCGGCGTCGCCGTCATCCATGGCGGGCGGCTCGTCGGCGAGCGCTACGGCGAAGGCTTCACGGCCAGGACGCCGCTGCTCGGCTGGTCCGTCACCAAGACGGTCAACGCCGCCCTGCTCGGACGGCTGATGCTGGATCACCGGCTGTCGCCGACGCAGGCCCATCTCTTTGCCGAGTGGAACGGCGACGCGCGGGCGAACATCACGGTCGCCGACCTTCTGGCGATGCAGAGCGGGCTCGAATTCAACGAGGATTATGGCGACGTCACCGACGTGACGCGGATGCTGTTTCTGGAGCCGAACATGGCGCGGTTTGCGGCCTCGTTTCCGCTGGCGTCCAATCCGGGGGAGAAGTTCAGCTATTCGAGTGGGACCGCGATGCTGCTGTCGCATGTGTTCATGAATGCGCTCGGGGACCGTTGGCGCGCGCTCGCCTATCCGGCGACGGCGCTGTTTGCGCCGCTCGGCATGGCGAGCGCGGTGATGGAAACCGACGAGACCGGTGTCTTCGTCGGCTCGTCCTACATGTATGCCACCGCGCGCGACTGGGCGCGCTTTGCGCAGCTGATCCTCAACGACGGGATCTGGAACGGCGCGCGGCTTCTGCCGGAGGGCTATGTGCGGGCGATGGGAACGCCGTCGCCGGCCTCCGGCGGTACCTATGGCGAGATGCAGACCTGGATCGACGGGCCGGGGCAGGAGCCCGATTCGCGCTTCGGCCTGCCGGACGATACCTTCTGGATGCTCGGCCATGACGGCCAGTCGATCGCCGTCATCCCGTCGCGCAACATCGCGGTCGTCCGGATGGGGCTGACGCCGGCGCGGCTCGGATACCGGCCGCAGACGCTGGTGGCGCGGGTCGTGGCCGCGCTCGAAGCGGCAGACTGAGCCTGTCGATGCCCGAGACTGTCAGGTAGAAGCTATCCGGAAAAAGCTGCCGCCGGCCTATTTCAGGCCGGTTTCCTCCAGCAGGCCCTTGCGCTTGGCGGTGTAGTAGTAGCCGCTCGCATAGAGGCGGACGGCGCCGTCGTGCTGGTTGTCGGCCACCATCAGCGCGCCGCGGAGATACTTGGCACCGTACTTGATGTTGGTCTCGGCGTCGAAGAGGCCGTCGGCCGTGCCCTCGTAGCCCATGCCCTTGGCGGTGTTGTAGCGGATCTGCATCAGGCCGTAATTGCCGGAATTGTAGGCCTTCGGGTTGTAGCGGCTCTCGCGCTTGATCACGCGGTGCAGGAGCGCCTCGGGGATTTCGTAGATTGCGGCGTATTTGGTGATCAGCGCATCGATCGGGGTGCCGGACTTCTGGAAGGTCTGATTGTCGGTGGCGATCGCGGAGCGGGCGGGGCTTGCGGCAAAGGCGGTCGCCTGGAGGGTCGGCTTGGCGATGGGGATGATCTGGTGGGAGGCGACGAGCTGCTCGAGGCCTTCCGGTTCGCCGGTGTCGAAGCCCGGCTCCATCACCGCCGCCTCGAAGGAGGCCGGCATGAACTTGCCGCCCGCGGCATTGGCGGTCGCAGGGGCCGGCTGAGGTGCCGCCTGCGGCGCCGGAACGGCGGCGGCACTTGCCTGAACGTCGGCCGGCGCCTGCGGCGCTGCGGCGGCGATCGCCATCTCGGCATTCGTCTCGCGCGTCGATTCCACCACGGCGGCCAGGGCCTGCGCGCTGCCGTTTTCAGCCGCCGCCGGGTCGACGATCGGCGCGGGCAGGGCGTAGGCGGTCATTTCCGTGCCGGGCTTGGCGATCGGCATCACCGTGCGGACCGCCGCCATCTCTTCCGCCGGCGTTTCGATCACGCTGGCGCAGCCGCCCACCGCAAGCATGGCGAGGGCGCAACCGGATGCGAGAAAATGCCTGGAGCTGGTCGGAAATCGTGTCGTCATCAGTCGCTCTCGTGTTGCCTGGAGGCCCTGAAACGACAGCGTTCCGGGCGCGGCTGCAAATCAACGGCGCTTCGACCGTGCTTCGTCCATTAACCTATCGCTCCGGTTCCGGCAAGCCGCAGCCGGCGGGCCGCGTCACGCGGTCGCCCGGCGCAGGCCCGCGGTCAGCACGCCGGCGCCGATCAGGAGCGATCCGCCGACCCGGTTGACGGCCCGCTGGACCGCCGGCTTGCGGATGGTGCCGCGGGCGGCCGACGCCATCAGCGCATAGGTCGTGGCGTTCAGCGTCGCCAGCACCAGGAAGGTGATCTCGAAGATCACCATCTGCGGCAGGATCGGCCGTGACAGGTCCAGGAACTGCGGCAGGAAGGCGACGAAGAAGACGATGCTCTTGGGGTTCAGCGCCGTCACCACATAGGCATGGGCGAAGATGCGCAACGGCCGCTCCCGAGGTGCTGCCCCGGCCGGAAGGCCGTCGGCGCCGGCGACCGGCGCGCGCCAGAGCTTGATGCCGAGCCAGACGAGATAGGCCGCTCCCACCCATTTCAGCACGGTGAAGATCGCAGCCGAGGTCGCCAGCAGCGCCCCGAGGCCGAGCATGGAGGCGGTCATGGCGGTGAAGTCGCCGAGCGCCACGCCGGCGACGGTCGCCCCGGTCGTCCGCCGGCCGTGACCGAGCGCATAGGAGATGACGAGCAGGATGGTCGGGCCGGGAATGGCCAGCATGATGGCGGAAGCGGCGGCGAAGGCCAGCCAGTGTTCGAACGACATGAAAAACTCCCCCGAAACGATCGTTGCGGGGGAGCAAGCCACGGGGACGAACCCCCGTCAACAGGTTTTGCGGCGTGGCCGGGGCCAGTCGGGAATCAGCCGGCCGGTTTCCACTTTTGGCCGATCGCGTCCATCACCTCGCCGAACCACTTGGTGCCGGTGTCGAAGTGCTTGCCGCCCTTGATGCGCGGGAACTCGATCGTGCGCAGCTTGCCGCCCTGCGCCTCGTCGTGGCCGGTGACGCCGGAGACCTTGTTCAGCGCGCTTTCCACGGCGAGGTCGACCATGCCCTGGATCAGCCGCAGGTCGTCGCCGTTCGCCGGCGCCGAGCGGGCGTAGTAGCCCGACTTCTGCACCATGGCGCGCTCGGCGCCGAGGAGGGCTGCGAACTGCTTGGAGAACCAGTTGCCGACGTTGATCGTGTCGATCTTCACATGGCCGAAGGCGTCGCGCTTGATGGTCTCGCCGGCGGCTTCGCGCTCGGCGACGATCGCATCGAGGCAGGCGCCCTCGGAGACGAACAGCGTGACGAAGCCGCGCTTCTCCATCACCGTCCGCAGCCGGGCGGCCTCGGCCTCGAGGTCGAAGGCGAGCTCGGGCAGGTAGAGGCCGTCGATGCTCTTCAGGTCGGCGTTCATCATGAAGCCTTCGACATATTCGTTGGCGGCGGTCTTCTGCATGTAGGCGCGGGCGGTCGCAGCCGTCAGCCAGCCGCAGTGGCGACCCATCACCTCGTGCACGACGAGCGTCTTCGGGGCAGCACTCTGCTCGTTGGAGACGTTGTCGAAGAAGCCGGCGCCGACTTCGGCGGCCGTCCAGGCGCCGAGCGACTGGCGGATCGGCACGACGTCGTTGTCGACGGTCTTCGGCAGGCCGACGACGGTGAGGTTGTAGCCGTTGGCGCCGAGATAGGCGGCGAGGTCCGCGGCCGTCGTGTTGGTGTCGTCACCGCCGATCGTGTGCAGGATGGTCACGCCATCCTTGGCAAGCCGCTCGGCTGCGACGCGCAACGGGTTTTCGCCTTCCTTGACGAGACCGCGCTTGACGCAATCGGCGGCGTTGGTGAGCTTGACGCGGCTGTTGCCGATCGGCGAGCCGCCGTAGCGGTGAAGCAGGTGCGCCTTGGCGCGCATGTCCTTGGTGATGTCGATGCGGTCTGCCAGGAGCAGGCCCTGGTAGCCGGAACGATAGGCGACGAGTTCGATGTCGGGTGCCACGTCCGAATAGCGTTCGATGAGCCCGCCCACTGCGGAAGAGAGGCAGGGCGCAAGGCCCCCTGCGGTGAGCATCGCGACTTTCTGCTTGGTCATATTACCTCCTCGCCGAGCGACCCGGTCATTCGGCGGATGTCTAGCCCAGATTCCACAGCAGGGGAATCACAGATCGGCTTTTATCCGCCACGGATGACGAAATGATGCGCCCGGCGCAGCGCAAGGTGGACGGGGGCAGGGCACGGATCAGGCGCGGCTGCCTGCGGGGATGGCGCGGACGATCCGGGCCTTGCGGCCGAGCCAGACGACGAAGGCGACGGCGAGGGCGAAGCCGAGCGTCTCGGGGCCGATGGCCTCGCCGAGAAGGAGCGCGGAAACCGCCAGCGTCACGAAGGTCTGGAACAGCTGGATCTGGGCGACCCTTGCGATGCCGCCGAGCGCCAGGCCGGCGTTCCAGAAGATGAAGCCGCCGAACATCGACATCAGCCCGAGATAGAGGAGGGCTGTGTATTCGGCGGCGCCGGGGCCATGGATGCCGCTGCCGGCGAACAGGATCGTGCCTGTGAAGGTCAGCGGCGCGCAGAGCGCCAGGGCCCAGCCGATCACCTCCCAGCCCGGCATAACACGGGCGAGCTTGCCGGAGAGCACGTAGGAGAAGGATGCCGACAGGGCGGCCAGCATCAGCCAGAAATCGCCGGGGCCGAGATGGAAGGCGCTTTCGCGCAGCGAAAAGGCGACGATGAGCAGGGAGCCGGCGATGCCGCAGAGCCAGAACAGCGGCCCCGGACGCTCGCCGTCGACGAGGGCGGCGAAGATCGACGTCAGCAGCGGCAGGAGGCCGAGCACGACGCCGCCATGGCTTGCCGGAATGGTCTGCATCGCGATCGAGGAGAAGATCGGAAAGCCGAAGACGGCGCCGAGGCCGACGCCGACGAGGGCGGGCAGGTGGGCGCGCGGGAAGGGCCGGCGCAGGATGGCGAGCGCCGCCCCCGCTGCCGTCGCCGCGATCGCTGCGCGCGCAAAGGTGATGTAGAGTGGGCTGAACCCCTCGAGAGCGATATGCGTCATCGGCAGCGTGGCGCCGAAAATGGTGACGCCCAGCAAGCCCAGCAGCATGCCGGCCGCCTGATTGGACAGAATGCGCACGCTTTCGCCCCTCGAAACTTTCCTGTTCTCCCGCTCCTGCTCGCACCCGCCGGTCTCCCCGTCAAATCGAATGACGTGATCGTTCGATCACCAAATGGAATGCATCCACTTCTTGAGGGCCATCAAAATTGTGTTATGCTAGGACGAAATGACGGTGCGGTGACTTGCTTTCGCCGCAGATGTCTGGTCAAGATCACTTTCTGTTCTCACACACGGACCGATGCTGATGCCTTCCATATGGGATCGACTGGTTAGCATGGTCGCGGAAGCGGCCTGCAACGCTCTCTCCGTCGTTGTCGAAGCCGTGCGAACGCTGCTGGAAGGCGACCCGGAAACCCGGCGCCAGGTCTCGTTCTCGATCGCGATGATCGCACTGTCGGCAAAGATGGCGAAGGCCGACGGCATCGTGACGACGGCCGAGGTCGATGCGTTCCGCGACGTGTTCCGGTTCCCGGCCGACCAGGCGGCGAACGTCGCCCGCCTCTACAATCTCGCCCGCCAGGACGTCGCCGGCTACGAGGCCTATGCCGAGAAGATGGCGGCGCTGTGCGTTTCCTGCGAGCGCAACTGCCCGATCCTGGAAGACATCATCGACGGGCTGTTCCACATCGCCAAGGCCGACGGCCTGATCCACGAGAAGGAGATGGCGTTCCTGGCGCGGGTCGCCGAGATCTTCGGCATGGCGGCCGAGCGGTTCGAGCAGATCACCGCACGGCACGTGCATGTCGACGGGCGCGACCCCTACAAGGTGCTCGGCGTTTCGCCGCAGGACGATTTTCCGACGATCCGCAGGCGCTACCGCGTGCTCGCCTCGGAGAACCATCCCGATACGCTGCTCGCGCGCGGGGTGCCGGCAGAATTCCAGCGGATCGCCAACGACCGCATGGCCGTCCTCAACGCCGCCTATGCCGAAATCGAGAAAGAGCGCCTTGCGGCATGACCGCGTTCACTGCTGACTATCCCGGTGCCACGGTGATGCCGTCGCCGAACCACGGCGAGCGCGCCGGCGGGCGCCGGCCCGACATGATCCTGCTGCACTATACCGGCATGCCGAGCGCCGACGGGGCGCTGACATGGCTCTGCTCGGAAGAAAGCCAGGTCTCCAGCCACTATTTCGTCTTCGAGGACGGGCGGGTGCTGCAGCTCGTGCCCGAGGCGCGCCGGGCCTGGCATGCGGGCAAGAGCCAGTGGAAGGGCGAGGGCGACATCAACTCGTGCTCGATCGGCATCGAGATCGCCAATCCCGGCCATCCCGGCGGCCTGCCCGACTTCCCCGCGGCGCAGATCGCAGCGGTTGCCGAACTTTGTCGCAACTGTGGCGAAAGGTGGGGGATCGTGCCCGAGCGGGTGCTGGGTCACAGCGATGTCGCCCCCATCCGCAAGGTCGATCCGGGTGAAAATTTCCCCTGGAAGCGGCTGCATGAGGCCGGTGTCGGCCACTTTGTCGATCCAACCCCCATCACCGGTGGGCGCTTCTTCCAGCGCGGGGACCAGGGCCAACCGGTCGAGGCGCTGCAGGCGATGCTGTCGCTCTATGGTTATGCCACGGAAATCAATGGATTATTCGACGACAGGACGGAAGGCGACGTCGCCGCCTTCCAGCGTCATTTCCGCCCTCTGAGGGTCGATGGAATTGCCGATTTCTCCACGATCGACACGCTTCACCGGCTGCTGAAAGGCCTGCCGGACCGGTCCGATCCGGCCGCGTCGTGATCACGAAATATTTCAGACGTTAACACAAGTTTAGAACTTCGCCACATCCTGACCGGAAAGGGGATGTCTTTTCCCCCTGCCTCCGAACCGGCGGGCGCGCGCTGCTCCCAACAGCCGTGCCGCACCGACGGATCGAGGTGCCGGGCATTCGACGGCGGTGGGTAGGGCCTCTTCCGCGACTGTCTGGGTCCGTGCCGGACCGGCACGGGCCATTTCATGAAGTTTGATCCCTGCGCTGGGTTCGGGTCGATGGACCGGCTCCCAAGGCCTAGCCGCGCGCCTATACGACTGGAGACTTGAATACACATGAGGAATTCGTTCGTGGCCGCAGGGGCGGCCTGCCTTTTCGCCCTCCTGGCACAGAGCCTTCCGGCAACCGCCGCCTCCCGTGACGTCGCCGAGAGCCGCCCCCTGAAGACCACCACCCGCAATTCCGCCTATCCGATGATGGGCGCGCCGGCCGGATATTCAACGCTGATCAAGACCTATGCCCGGCAGTACGGCGTCCCGGTCGATCTCGCACACGCGGTCATCCGCGTCGAGAGCAACTTCAACCCCAAGGCACGCGGCAGCTCCGGCGAAATCGGCCTGATGCAGATCAAGCCGGCGACGGCCCGCATGCTCGGCTATCGCGGCAGCGCCAACGGGCTCTACAACCCCGAGACCAACATCAAGTGGGGCATGAAGTACCTGGCCATGGCGCACGACCTCGGCGGCGGCACCACCTGCGGCACGATCCTGAAGTACAATGCCGGCCACGCCGCCAAGCGGATGAACCCGGTTTCCAAGCGCTACTGCGGCAAGATCCAGACCCTGCTCGACCTCTGAGGCGGTCGCGCCCGCGCCAGCGGGCCGGCTGCAAGCAGTCCCTGCGCGCACCCCATCGGCCCCGGCGGTTCCCGTCCGGGGCTTT
This sequence comes from Hyphomicrobiales bacterium, assembly GCA_900469965.1. Taxonomy (GTDB): domain Bacteria; phylum Pseudomonadota; class Alphaproteobacteria; order Rhizobiales; family Rhizobiaceae; genus Mycoplana. The sequence goes on from UBZP01000015.1 coordinate 174,596, forward strand.
GTCCTTTCCGGGGCTCGGTTCCGAAGCGGTGCGACGCCAGGTCCTGGCCGGGAGGAGCCTGGCCCGGCTTTCCGTTTGCGCGGTCATGCGCTAAGCCGGGTGCGGCTTTGGAAGGCGAGGGCGGTCAGGATGCGGCAGTTCGATTTCATCGTGGTCGGCAAGGGGATGATGGGCGCGGCGGCCGCCCGGCATCTGGCGTCGGCGGGCGCGCGCGTCGCGCTGGTCGGGCCGGACGAGCCCGCCGACAGGATGACGCACGACGGCGTCTTCGCCAGCCACTACGACGAGGGGCGAATCACCCGCACCATCGATCAGGACGCCGACTGGGCGCGGCTCGCCCATCGCTCGATCGCCCGTTACCGCGCCATCGAGGCCGAAAGCGGCATTTCCTTCTACACCGAGGCCGGCTGCCTGATCAGCGGGCCTTCGCCCCGGGGCGAAGGCGGCTATCTCGACGCGGTCGTTTCGGCGCGAGACCGGCTGCAGGTGGAGGCGCCGCTCCTCGACCGTGCACAGATCGCGGCGCGGTTTCCCTGGTTCGCCGTCCCCGCGACCTCGGCCGGCGTCTTCGAGGCGCAGGGGGCCGGCTACATCAACCCGCGCGCGCTCGTCGCCGCCGAAACGGCCTGCGCCGAGAAGGCGGGCGGCACGGTGATCCGCAGCGAAGTCGTCGCCGTCCGGTCGATCGACAAGGGCGCGGAGGCGACGCTTCGCAGCGGCGAGACGCTTGCCGCCGGACGCGTTCTGGTCGCTGCAGGGGGATTTTCGATCAGCGACGGGCTGCTGCCGCGGCCGGTCGACCTGACGGTCAAGGCGCGCACCGTGGTGTTCGCCGAGATCGCCGAACAGGACATCGGGGCCTTCGCCGGCATGCCGAGCTGGATCGACGAGAGCTTTCTGCCGCACGAGCATTTCTACCTGCTGCCGCCGATCCGCTACCCGGACGGCAGGTGCTACATCAAGATCGGCGGCGACCCGACGGATATCGTGCTTGCCGATGCGGCGGCCGTCCGGGCCTGGTTCCGGACGGAGGGAAGCCCCGAGGCCGTCGCGCACCTGCGTCGCGTGCTGGCGCGGGCCATGCCGGATCTTGTGCCCGTCTCCTTCTCCAGCGCCCCTTGCGTGACGACGTTCACGGCCCACGGCCATCCCTATGCCGGTTTCGTCGACGGCGACCGCATCGCCGTGCTTGCCGGCGGCTGCGGCGCGGCGGCCAAGAGCTGCGACGAGATCGGCCGCATCGGCGCCGGCCTTCTGCTGCGCGGGCGCCTGGACGAGCCGGACTACGACACCGACTTTTCCGTGCGCTTCCGCTAGCCGGGGCGTCTCGACCCCTGAACATCCTGCTGAAATCGCTGGCCATGGCTTTGTGCTTTCGCTAAGGAACGCAACGCCAGTTGGCCGGGCAGCCGCTCTCCGCAAGCGCCGAAAGGCCGCGGGGGGAGGAAAGTCCGGGCTCCACGGAAACACGGTGCCGGATAACGTCCGGCGGGGGCGACCCCAGGGAAAGTGCCACAGAGAGCAGACCGCCTTCGCTTGCGGAGGCAAGGGTGAAAGGGTGGGGTAAGAGCCCACCGCGGACATGGCAACATGGACGGCACGGCAAACCCCACCGGGAGCAAGACCGAATAGGGATGACGTGAACGGCGCAAGCCGTTCAGCCCGTTTCCGGGCCGGTCATCCGGGTGGGTTGCAAGAGGCCGGGCGCAAGTCCGGTCCCAGATGAATGGCTGCCACGTTCCGGCCCTCGGGCCGGAGCCATACAGAACCCGGCTTACAGGCCAACTGGCGATTTTCCTTCCCCAACGAGCGCGGTGATTCGAACACTTGCGCCGCGGCGGCCGACGACAGCCGCCGCGGGCTTCGCCGCCGGCCGCCGTCGTGGCGCTGCGGGCGGCCCGGGCGGGCCAGCCGCGCTGGCCAAAGTGCTCGCGGATCAAGGCGCGACCGGGATTCCTCATGCCGTTCGGCGGGCCGTTTTACGATTGAATCCAGTGGCTTGGGTGGCCGATCGTAACCCTTTGTTAAACTTAACGGCTTATAAACGATCGATGGTTTCACTCCGGGAATCCGGCCAAATCCCATTGACGCCCATATGGTCCCATGATATCCCATAATCATACCGCACGAGGGCGAATGATCGCCCGTTCATCGCAAACTTCGAAAGGGTCCCGATCCGGGGCGGCACGGCGTATTGGCGTCGTGTCCGGGTCGATCTGTGCGCGTGTGTTCTGTGGGGATTTTCCGGCATTCAGTCAGTCTTCGCCGGTCAGGGAAACGGCTGTAGCGCGTCATGAACCGGTTCCTGTCGAGTGCGACAAACAGGATCGATGCAAAGGGGAGGGTCTCGGTGCCCTCGATCTTTCGCGCCGTTCTTGCGCAGCGCGACATCCGGGAGCTCTATTGCTTCCAGGACTTCGTGTTCCCGGCGATCAGTATCGGCGGGCCGGATCTGCTCGACCGGTTCGAGCGGCAGATCGCCAGCGAGGATCCGTTCTCGCCGGCAGCGAATCAGATGTCGCTCCTCATTCATGGGGGCGGCGTCTTCACGAAGCTCGATTCCGAGGGGCGGCTGATGGTCACGGACTTCATCCGCGATTTCACCGGGATCACCACGGAGGTGACCTTCGTCGGTCGGGCGGATCATTTTCAGCTTTGGGCGCCGCAGACGTTCGAGGCAGTGCAGGCGGCGGCCAGGACGGAGCGCAGAACGCGAGGTCTGGGCTCGCAATAGAGTGGAGAAACGGGATGGCGGCGGATGCAGGCGGAGGACATTCTGAAGCCGAAGGCGGACCGGTCCGCCACATCCCGGTTCTTCTTGCCGAGGTGCTGGAGGCGCTGAAGCCGGCGCCGGGCCAGCTCATCCTCGATGGAACCTTCGGCGCCGGCGGCTACACCTCGGCCATCCTCGACAGGGGAGCTTCGGTGATCGCGCTGGATCGCGATCCGAACGCGATCGCGGCCGGGCAGGCGCTGGTCGAGCAATCCGGCGGACGCCTCACCCTCATCCATTCGCAGTTTTCCGAGCTCGCCCGTCATGTGCCCGAAGGCGGGCTCGACGGCGTCGTGCTCGACATCGGGGTTTCCTCGATGCAGCTCGACGAGGCCGAGCGCGGTTTCTCCTTCCAGAAGGCCGGGCCGCTCGACATGCGCATGTCGGCAGCCGGTGTCTCGGCGGCGGATGTCGTCAATCGCGCCAAGGTTTCCGACCTGATCCGCATCTTCGGCTTTCTCGGCGAGGAGAAGCAGGCGGGCCGCATCGCACGCGCGATCGAGAAGCGCCGCGCCGAGGCGCCGTTCGAGACGACCCGCGACCTCGCGGGGCTGATCGAGATCGTCACGCCGCGCAAGGCCAAGGACAAGATCCATCCGGCGACGCGCGTCTTTCAGGCGCTGCGCATCTTCGTCAACGACGAGCTCGGCGAGCTGGCGCGCGCGCTTTTTGCCGCCGAGCGGGCGCTCAAGCCCGGCGGGCGCCTCGTCGTCGTCAGCTTCCATTCGCTCGAGGACCGGATCGTCAAGAAGTTCTTCCTCGACCGCTCCGGCAAGTCGTCCGGATCCCGGCATCTGCCGGAACTAATTAAGCGCGACGTAATCTTCGCACCAGTCGGGAAGTCCATGATTGCCGCCAGTGAGGAGGAATGCGCCGCCAATCCCCGCGCGCGATCGGCCAAGTTGCGGGCCGGCGAGCGGACTGCGGCTCCTTCCGGGACCGATGACCTGTCGATTTTCGAACTGCCCGAACTGGCAAGCCTTGAGAAGATTGGAGGCTGATGGATGTTCCGCACCTTTGACGCCATTCTCGTCGTCGTCATGACCGCCGCCGCGACCGTGACCTACACGATCAAGCACAAGGCGGAGAACAAGCTCGACGAGGTCCGCAAGCTCGATGCGGAGATCATGCTCGAGGAGCACACGATCGACCTCCTGCGCGCCGACTGGGCGCTCCTGACGCAGCCGGCCCGCCTCAACCGCCTGGTCAAGACCTATGAGAGTGACCTGAAGCTTTTGCCCACGGAATCCACGCAGCTCGTCCAGCCGATGGAGCTGCCGATGCCGACGGCGGAGCTTCCGCCGCCCGAAGAAGACAAGGATGCCGGCGACGACGTCGACAAGATCGCCAAGATCATCAAGGACGGCGCCGGCAAGACGGACAAGATCGCAACAGGTTCGGTGGCGCGCTGATGTCGTTTCTCTCCCGCATCATGGACGTCAAGAGCAAGGCTCACTTCTCGCACGGCAGCAACGGCCGGCCGGCCGGCGCCATGGGCTCGACCGCCTTCCAGGGGCACCGCAAGCGCAGCGCCTCGCAGGCAAAGAGCCGCGTCGCCGTCATCATGGCCTGCTTCGGCATCGCCTATTGCGTCATCGGCGGACGGCTCGTCCAGTACGGCATGACCCAGCCGGAATCGGTCTCCAGCATCGGCCCGGCCGATCGCCTGCTGGCCTCGCGGCCCGACATCGTCGACCGCAACGGCGAGATCCTCGCCACCGACATCCGCACCGTCTCGCTCTATGCCGAGCCGCACAAGATCGTCGATGCCGACGAGGCGCTGGAACTGCTGCAGACCGTGCTGCCCGAACTCGACCCGAAGGCGACCTACAAGAAGCTGACCTCCAATTCGCGCTTCCAGTGGCTGCAGCGGCAGCTGACCCCGAAGCAGCAGAGCCGCATCCTGGCGCTCGGCATCCCCGGCGTCGGCTTCCGCCCGGAAAAGCGCAGGTTCTATCCGAGCGGCCCGGCCTCGGCCCACATCGTCGGCTATGTCAACATCGACAACCGCGGCATCGCCGGCATGGAGCGCTACATCGACAACCAGGGCCTGGCCGATCTCGCCGCGATCGGCATGACCAGCGACGCCAAGATGGAGCCGGTGCGGCTGTCGATCGACCTGCGCGTCCAGTCGATGGTGCACGACGTCCTGGTCTCGTCCAAGGAGAAGTACCAGGCGGAGGCCGCCGGTGCCGTCGTCCTCGACGTGCACACCGGCGAGGTGCTGGCCATGGCCTCGGTGCCGGACTACGATCCCAACAACCCGGCCGAGAGCGCCAAGGACGGCTGGCTCAACCGCATGTCGGACGGCACCTTCGAGATGGGGTCGACCTTCAAGACCTTCACCACCGCGATGGCGCTCGATTCCGGCAAGGTGAAGCTCACGGACAGCTTCGACGCCCGCTACCCGATCCGCATCGGCGGTTTCACCATCAAGGACTTCCACGGCAAGCACCGCGTGCTGACGGTGCCGGAGATCTTCCAGTATTCGTCGAACATCGGCACGGCCAAGATGGCCGACATCGTCGGCATTCCCGGCCACAAGGAGTTCCTGACCCGCCTCGGCCTGCTGACGAAGATGCAGACGGAGCTGCCGGAGGTGAAGATGCCGACGCAGCCGCGCGAGTGGAAGAAGATCAACTCCATCACCATCTCCTTCGGCCACGGCGTCTCGACGACGCCGCTGCAGACGGCGGTGGCAGGGGCTGCGCTCGTCAACGGCGGCAAGTACATCCCGCCGACCTTCCTGCCGCGCAGCCGCGACGAGGCCGACGCCATGGCGCAGGCCGTCGTCAAGCCGTCGACCGGCGAGGACATGAAGTTCCTGCTGCGCTGGAACGCGATGAACGGATCGGGCAAGCGGGCGCTGGTCCCCGGCTTCAACGTCGGCGGCAAGACGGGCACGGCCGACAAGGTGGTCAACGGCCGCTACGCCAAGAACGGTCTCAATTTCAACGCCTTCCTCTCGGCGTTTCCGATCGACGATCCGCAATACATGGTGCTGACCTTCATCGACGCGCCGAAGACCGGCGAGGGCGGCGGGCGGACGGCGGGCCTGAACGCGGCGCCGATGGTCGGCGAGATCATCCGCCGCAGCGCCCCACTTCTCGGTGTAAAGCCGAAATTCGGGGAGGACGGGTCTGCCTTGCTCGTGTCTTATTGAGCGCAGAATGAACGGGGCAAATGCCGATTCGCAGGTGAAACGGCCCGCCTTCAAGAAGAACAGAGCTTGCCATGAAGATCTCAGACCTTGCCGGAACCGAAATACCTGATCTGGACGCCGCCGTGGCGTCGGCGGCGATCGGGGGCATTTCAGCCGACAGTCGCAAGGTCTCTCCGGGCGATCTGTTCGTCGCGCTGCACGGATCCAAGGCGGATGGCGCGGCCTATGTGACCGATGCGGTCGCCCGCGGGGCCGTCGCCGTGGTGACGGGGCGGGGCGCAAATGTCGCCGCATCCGTCCCGGTCCTTGCCGTCGACGAGCCACGGCGGTTCCTGGCGCTCGCCGCCGCCCGCTTCTTCGCCCGCCAGCCGGAGACGATGGTCGCCGTCACCGGCACCGCCGGCAAGACCTCGGTCGCTTCCTTCACCCGGCAGATCTGGGCCCATGCCGGCCATGCCGCCGCGATGATCGGCACGACGGGCGTGACCGCGCCCGGCCGCGAGGACTACGGCTCGCTGACGACGCCGGATCCGGTCTCGCTGCACAGGCTGCTCGCCGAACTCGCCGACGCCGGCGTCACCCATGCGGCGATGGAAGCCTCCAGCCACGGTCTCGACCAGTCGCGCCTGGACGGCGTGCGGCTTTCGGCCGGCGCCTTCACCAATCTCGGCCGCGACCACATGGACTACCATCCGACCGTCGAGCACTACCTGGCCGCCAAGATGCGGCTGTTTGACACCCTTTTGCCGAAGGGGGCGCCGGCGGTCATCTTCTCCGACGACGAATGGTCGAAGGCCGCGACCGAGGCCGCGGCGAGGGCCGGCCTCGACGTGCGCACCGTCGGCCGCAAGGGCGACTACATCAGCCTGAAGCGCGTCGAGCACTTCCGCCACAAGCAGATGGCCGAGGTCCATGTCGGAGACGACATCTACGAGGTCCACATCCCGCTTGCCGGCGACTTCCAGATCGCCAATGCGCTGGTCGCCGCCGGCCTTGCGATGTCGACCGGCGTGGCGGCCAGGGATGCGATGGCGGCGCTCGGCCATCTCGTCGGCGCCTCGGGGCGGCTGGAGTTGGTCGGGCACACGAAGGCGGGCGCGCTCGCCTATGTCGACTACGCCCACAAGCCGGATGCGCTGGAAAACGTGCTATCGTCGGTGCGGCCGTTCACGTCGGGCCGGATCATCGTCGTCTTCGGTTGCGGAGGCGACCGGGACAAGGGCAAGCGGCCGATCATGGGCGAGATCGCCACCAGGCTCGCCGACGTGGTGATCGTCACCGACGACAATCCGCGCTCGGAGGTGCCGGAGGTGATCCGCTCCGAGATCATGGCGGCCGCCAGGGGGGCAACGGAAATCGGCGACCGGGCGGAGGCGATCCGCGCCGCCGTCGCCATGCTGTCGGCAGGCGATACGCTGATCGTCGCCGGCAAGGGGCATGAAGAGGGGCAAACGATCGGCAGCGTCACGCTGCCGTTCTCGGACCACGCGGAACTGCGCAAAGCCCTGGAGGAGCTCGACCGTTGACCCTGCTCTGGACCATCGCCGACCTGATCGCCGCCACCCACGGCCGTCCGGTCGGGCACATGCCCGCCGGCATCACCGGCATTTCCATCGACAGCCGCTCGATCGGCCCGGGCGAAGCCTTCTTCGCCATCAAGGGCGACCGGGTGGACGGCCATGATTTCGCAAGTCTCGCCCATGCCAACGGTGCGGCGCTGCTCGTCGTCTCCGAGGGCAAGCTGCCGGCGCTCGGCCGCCTGACGGCGCCGATGCTGGTGGTCAACGACGTGCTGCAGGCACTGGTCGACCTCGGCTGCGCGGCGCGCGACCGCAGTGCCGCCAAGGTGATCGCGGTGACCGGCTCGGTCGGCAAGACGACGACCAAGGAGATGCTGCGGCACTCGCTGTCGGCCTGCGGTGCCGTGCATGCCTCCGTCGCCTCGTTCAACAATCACTGGGGCGTGCCGCTGACGCTGGCGCGGATGCCGGAGAACACCGCCTACGGCGTCTTCGAGATCGGCATGAACCATGCCGACGAGATCCGGCCGCTGGTGAAGATGGTGCGGCCGCACGTGGCGATCGTGACGACGATCGCGGCGGCCCATCTCGGCAATTTTGCCGGCCTCGAGGAGATCGCCCTGGCCAAGGCCGAGATCTTCGAGGGGCTGGTGCCGGGAGGGCATGCGCTGCTCAACCGCGACAATGCCCAGTTCCCGGTGCTGGAGCAGGCCGCGCGCGCCGCCGGCGTTTCGCATATCCACACCTTCGGCGCCGACCCTTCGGCGGAGTTCAGGCTGATCGAATATGTGGCGGGTGCCGAGGGCAACGTGCTGTGGGCCTCGATCGGCGGGCAGACGCTGGAGATCCCGATGGGGGCGCCGGGTCGCCATATCGCCGAGAACGCCGTGGCCGTGCTCGGAGCGGCCCATCTCGCCGGCGCCGACATCGAGAAGGTCATGCACGCGCTGTCGACCATGCAGCCGGAGAAGGGGCGGGGACGCCGCCACCGGCTCGTGATCGACGGCGGCGTCTTCACGCTGATCGACGACAGCTACAACGCCAACCCCGCCTCGATGCGGGCGGCGATCGGGCTTCTGCGCGACACAATGCCCGGACCCGGCGGCCGGCGGATCGCCGTCCTCGGCGACATGCTGGAGATGGGGGAATTCTCCGCCCAAGTGCATGCGGAACTGGCCGAGCCGCTTGCCGCAGCGGGCATCGAGGACGTCTGGATCGGCGGTCCCGAGATGGCCGCGCTGCGCGACGCACTCGGGGAGACGGCGCGGGTGGAATACCGCGACGACGCCGAGGGGATGCGGAAATTCGTGCTGGATGCGGTGCGACCGGGGGACGTGCTTGTGGTCAAGTCGTCGAAATCGTCCGAATTCAGCCGCGTGGTGTCGGCTTTGCTTGACAAGTTCGAGGCATTCTCCGACACGGAGCGCGCCGAATGATGCGCCGCGACCCCTCGGGGTGCGCGGCGTTTCGATGACTGGCATAGGGGGAATGCAGGGCGGACGGCTCCTGCGGTCTCGTAGTTGAATTGTTTCGCGGTCACGCGCCGGGACGGCAACGCGCCGTCCGGCCGCTTCGCCGCAAAGCCTTTGGGGAAAGGTCACGAATGCTGCTTTGGCTTGTCGAACTGGCGGACGAACTCCAGGTGTTCAACCTGTTCCGCTACATCACGTTCCGCACCGGTGCAGCGCTGTTCACCTCGGCCACCATCGTCTTCCTGTTCGGGCCGGCGATCATCGCCTCGCTGCGGGTGCGCCAGGGCAAGGGCCAGCCGATCCGCGCGGACGGCCCGCAGACCCACTTCAAAAAGGCAGGAACGCCGACGATGGGCGGGATCATGATCCTCGCCGGCATCGTCGGAAGCTCGCTGCTCTGGGCGGACCTGTCCAACATCTATGTCGTCGCGACGCTGCTCGTCACCCTCGGCTTCGGCGCGATCGGCTTCTACGACGACTATCTCAAGGTCACCAAGCAGACGGACAAGGGCTTCTCCGGCAAGGCGCGGCTGGGGCTGGAGTTCATCATCGCCGGCATCGCCACCTATTTCATGATGCGGGCGGCGGTCTCGTCCGGTGCGGCGGGCTCGACGCTCGGCACCTCGGTCGCCTTCCCCTTCGTCAAGGGTTTCCTGCTCGACCTCGGCATCTTCTTCGTGCTCTTCGGCGGCTTCGTCATCGTCGCGGCCGGCAATGCCGTCAACCTCACCGACGGGCTGGACGGACTGGCCACCGTACCGGTGATGATCTCGGCCGCCTCGTTCGGCATCATCGCCTATCTCGCCGGCAACGCGGTGTTCGCGAACTACCTGCAGATCCATTTCGTCCCCGGAACAGGCGAACTCGCCGTCATCCTCGGCGCCGTGATCGGCGCGGGGCTCGGCTTCCTCTGGTTCAACGCGCCGCCGGCGGCGATCTTCATGGGCGACACCGGTTCGCTGGCGCTCGGCGGCCTGATCGGCACGGTGGCGGTCGCCACCAAGCACGAGATCGTCATGGCGATCATCGGCGGCCTGTTCGTGATGGAGACCCTGTCGGTCATCATCCAGGTCGGCTCGTTCAAGCTCACCGGCAAGCGCGTGTTCCTGATGGCGCCGATCCACCATCATTTCGAGAAGAAGGGCTGGACCGAGAGCCAGGTGGTCATCCGCTTCTGGATCATCGCGGTGATCCTCGCGCTCGTCGGCCTTTCGACGCTGAAGCTGCGGTAAGGCCATGATCCCCGTCACCACGCTCAGGAACAGGAACGTCGCGCTCTTCGGCCTCGGGGGCTCGGGGCTTGCGACGGCGCAGGCGCTGGTCGAGGGCGGCGCCGTCGTCACCGCCTGGGACGACAATCCGGACAGCGTCGAAAAGGCCGCCGCCGTCGGCATTCCGACCGGCGACCTGCGCCGGATCGACTGGAGCGGGATCGCCTCCTTCGTGCTGTCGCCGGGCGTGCCGCTGACCCATCCGAAACCGCACTGGAGCGTGGACCTGGCCCGGGCGGCCGGCGTCGAGATCGTCGGCGACGTGGAACTGTTCGTGCGCGAGCGCCGGGCGCATGCGCCGGACTGCCCCTTCGTCGCCATCACCGGCACCAACGGCAAGTCGACCACGACGGCGCTCGTCGCCCACATCCTGAAGGCGAGCGGCCGCGATACCCAGCTCGGCGGCAATATCGGCACGGCGGTGCTGACGCTCGACCCGCCGAAGGCCGGCCGTTTCTATGTCGTCGAGTGCTCGTCCTACCAGATCGACCTTTCCCCCACCATCGACCCGACCGCCGGCATCCTTCTCAACCTGACGCCGGACCATCTCGACCGGCACGGGACGATGCAGCACTATGCCGACATCAAGGAGCGGCTCGTCGCCGGCAGCGACACTGCGATCATCGCCGTCGACGACAGCTTCACGGCGCTGATCGCCGACCGGATCGAGCGCTCGGGCACGACGGTGGTGCGCGTCTCGCGCCGCCAGCCGCTAGCCGACGGTCTCTTTGCCGATGGCGCACATATCCTGATGGCGCACGGGGGAACGTCACGGCCGATGGCCGATCTTTCCGGGATCCAGACTCTGCGCGGCGGCCACAATGCCCAGAACGCGGCGGCGGCGATCGCCGCCTGCCTCGCGGTCGGGGTGAGCGAGGACGACATCCGCGCCGGCCTCTCCACCTTCCCGGGGCTGAAGCACCGCATGCAGCCGGTGGGGCGCAAGGGCGACGTCGTCTTCGTCAACGACAGCAAGGCGACCAATGCAGAGGCGGCCGCACCGGCGCTGTCCAGCTATGACCGCATCTACTGGATCGCCGGCGGCCTGCCGAAGGAGGGGGGCATTGCCAGCCTCTCCGGCTTCTTCCCGAAGATCGCCAAGGCCTATCTCATCGGCGAGGCGGCCGCTGCCTTCGCCGCGACGCTCGGCGACAAGGTGCCCTACGAGATCTCCGGCACGCTGGAGCGGGCGGTCGCGCATGCGGCGGCCGATGCGGCAGGCGATGCGAGCGGCCCGGTGGCGGTGATGCTGTCCCCGGCCTGCGCAAGCTTCGACCAGTACAAGAACTTCGAGGTCAGGGGCGACGCCTTCGTCGGCCACGTGGCAGCCCTTCCGGGCGTTGAAATGCTGATTGAGGTCAACGGTTAGGGGGATGTGCCATGGTTAGTCGTGCCGAGCGTGGTCCGGTCGCCGATTGGTTCTGGACGATCGACAGGTTCTTTCTCGCCGCCTTCATCCTCTTGATGGGGATCGGCTTCATGCTGTCCTTCGCCGCAAGCCCGGCGGTCGCCGAGCGGCTCAACCTCGACAGCTTCCACTTCGTCAAGCGCCATGCGCTGTTCCTCCTGCCGGCGATCGTGACGATGGTGGCGATCTCCTTCCTGTCGCCGCGGCAGGTGCGGCGGATGGCGGCGATCCTCCTGGTCGTCTCGCTGGCCGCGATGGTGCTGGCGCTGTTCTTCGGGGTCGAGGTCAAGGGCGCGCGGCGGTGGCTTTCGATCGGCAGCCTGTCGATCCAGCCCTCGGAGTTCATGAAGCCGGCCTTCGTCGTCATCTGCGCCTGGCTGTTCTCCGAGCATGCGCGCCAGCCGGAAATCCCCGGCAACCTGTTCTCGATCCTGCTGTTCGGCATCGTCGCGGCGCTGCTCGTCGCCCAGCCGGACCTCGGGCAGACGATCCTCGTCACCGCCGTCTGGGGCGGGATGTTCTTCATGGCGGGCATGCCGTGGATCTGGATCATCCTGCTCGGCGGCGTGGCGCTCGGCGGCTTCGTCTCGGCCTACTACCTGTTCGACCATGTGGCCGGCCGTATCGACCGCTTCCTCACCGGCGAGGGAGACACGTTCCAGGTCGATACCGCCCGCGAGGCGATCATCCGCGGCGACTGGTTCGGCAAGGGGCCGGGCGAGGGCGTGGTCAAGCGGATCATCCCCGACAGCCATACCGACTTCATCTTCTCGGTCGCGGCCGAGGAGTTCGGGATCATCTTCTGCATGATCATCGTCGCCGTCTTCGCCTTCGTCGTGCTGCGGGGCCTGAATCATGCCTTCAAGGAGCGCAACGATTTCGCCCGGTTCGCGGTTGCGGGACTGGTGCTCTTGATCGGCACCCAGTCGATGATCAATGTCGGGGTGAACCTCGAGCTCCTGCCGGCCAAGGGCATGACGCTGCCGCTGATCTCCTACGGCGGATCGTCGATGACGGCGATCTGCGTGACCGCTGGCTTCATCCTGGCGCTGACGCGCCACCGGCCGGAAAAGCGCGCCACCGAGCGGAGCCTGTTCCGCTCGGGCATGATGGCGCCGGCGGAGTGACGGCATGACGAAAGGCATCATCCTGCTTGCCGCCGGCGGTACCGGCGGCCATCTCTTTCCCGCCGAGGCGCTGGCGCATGAATTGAAGGCCCGCGGCTGGTCGGTGCATCTCGTCACCGACAGTCGGGCCGAGCGCTTCGCCGGCAAGTTCCCGGCCGACGAGATCCATGTGGTGCCGTCGGCGACGATCGGTTCGAAGAACCCGGTGAAGGTGGTTTCCTCGCTCTGGACCCTGTGGAAGGGCCTGCGCGCGGCGCGCCGGCTGATGGCGCGGCTGCGGCCCGCCGCCGTCATCGGCTTCGGTGGCTATCCGACGCTGCCGCCGCTGCTCGCCGCCACCGGCATGGGCATTCCCTCGATGATCCACGAGCAGAACGCGGTGATGGGGCGCGCCAACAAGGCGCTGGCTTCGCGCGTCAAGGCGATCGCCGGCGGCTTCCTGCCCGACAGCGAGGGTCCCTATGCGGACAAGACGGTGACGACCGGCAATCCGGTGCGCCCGGCGGTGCTCGCTGCGGCGGAGGTTGCCTACCATCCCTCCGTCACCGACGGCGAATTCCGCCTCGTCGTGTTCGGCGGCAGCCAGGGCGCGCAGTTCTTCTCCAAGGCCGTGCCGCAGGCGGTCTGCCGGCTCGGCGAGCACAAGCGGACGCGGCTGCGCATCACCCAGCAGGCCCGGCCGGAAGACCGCGAGGGCGTGGAGGCGATCTATGCCAAGCTCGCCGTGCCGGCCGAGGTCTCGCCGTTCTTCGGCGACATGGCCGATCGGCTTGCGAATGCGCATCTGGTGATCTGCCGCTCCGGCGCCTCGACCGTCTCCGAACTGTCGGTGATCGGGCGGCCCTCGGTGCTCGTGCCCTATCCCTATGCGCTGGACCACGACCAGGCGGCGAACGCGGCGGCGCTGGCCGCCCGGGGCGGGGCAAAGGTGATCGCCCAGTCCGAACTTTCGCCGGAAAAGCTGTCGATGATCATCGGCGAGGCGATGAAGCAGCCCGAGCGCATGGCGGAGATGGCGGCCAATGCCCAGAAGACGGGCAGGCCGGACGCCGCGCGCTTGCTCGCGGCCATGGTAGAGGCTATTGCGGGCGGCCAGACGGTTGCCGAATTCAAGGGAGAACGGCCATGAAGATGCCGAAGAGCATAGGGCTCGTTCATTTCATCGGGATCGGCGGGATCGGCATGAGCGGCATCGCCGAGGTGCTGCACAATCTCGGCCACCGCGTCCAGGGTTCGGATCAGTCCGACAGCGCCAACGTGCAGCGGCTGCGCGACAAGGGCATCAAGGTGTTCGTCGGCCACAAGGCCGAGAATATCGGCGATGCCGAGGTGGTGGTGGTCTCGACCGCCATCAAGAAGAACAATCCGGAACTGATCGCCGCGCGCGAGAAGCTTCTGCCGGTGGTGCGCCGCGCCGAGATGCTGGCCGAACTGATGCGGTTCCGCAACGCGATCGCGATCGGCGGCACGCACGGCAAGACGACCACCACGTCCATGGTCGCCGCGCTGCTGGAGGCCGGCGGGCTCGACCCGACGGTCATCAACGGCGGCATCATCAACGCCTACGGCACCAATGCGCGCATGGGCGAGGGCGAGTGGATGGTGGTCGAGGCGGACGAGTCCGACGGCACCTTCCTCAAGCTTCCGGCCGACGTCGCGGTGGTGACCAACATCGACCCCGAGCATCTCGACCACTACGGCAATTTCGATGCGGTGCGTGCCGCCTTCCGCCAGTTCGTCGAGAACGTGCCGTTCTACGGCTTCGGGGTGATGTGCCTGGACCATCCGGAAGTGCAGTCCATGGTCAGCCGGATCGAGGACCGCAAGGTCATCACCTACGGCGAGAACCCGCAGGCCGACGTCCGCTTCGGCAACGTCCGCATGGACGGGGCGACCTCGGTCTTCGACGTCGAGATCCGCAGGCGGCGCACGGGGCAGGTGATCGAACTGAAGGACCTGCGCCTGCCGATGCCCGGCCGTCACAACGTTTCCAATGCGACCGCGGCGATCGCGGTCGCCCAGCGGCTCGGCATCAAGCCGGACGCGATCGCCCGCGGCCTTGCCGCCTTCGGCGGCGTCAAGCGTCGCTTCACGCTGACCGGCACCTGGAATGGCGTCTCGATCTATGACGACTACGGCCACCATCCCGTCGAGATCAGGGCGGTGCTGCGCGCAGCGCGGGAGGCCTGCCAGGGGCGGATCATCGCCGTCCACCAGCCGCACCGCTATTCGCGCGTGCACAGCCTCTTCGAAGAATTCGCCGGCTGCTTCAACGATGCCGACACGATCATGATCGCGCCGATCTACGCGGCAGGCGAGGAGCCGATCGAGGGCGTCAGCGCCGAGACGCTCGTCTCCCGGATAAAGTCGGGTGGACATCGGGATGCACGCTACCTCGAAGGACCGGAGCAGCTTGCCTCCACCATCGGCGGCATTGCCAGGCCCGGCGACTTTGTGGTTCTCTTGGGCGCAGGGAGCATTACCTATTGGGCGGCGGCGCTGCCGAACGAACTGGCAGGCATTTCGGGAATGACGGCATGAAGCAGGTGAATGGCGAGAAACTGCTGGCGTCGCTGGGCGACGGGCTGAAGGACGTGCGGGGACGGCTGACGCCGGACGCGCCGATGGATCGCGTCACCTGGTTCCGCGCCGGCGGCCTGGCGGAACTCATGTTCCATCCGCACGACACCGATGACCTGATCACGTTCCTCAAGCTCCTGCCCGAGAGCGTGCCGCTGCTGGTGACCGGCGTCGGCTCGAACCTTCTGGTGCGCGACGGCGGGATCCCCGGCGTCGTGATCCGCCTTTCGGCCAAGGGCTTCGGCGACCTGGAGCTTGCAGGCGACAACAGGATCAAGGCGGGCGCGATCTGCCCGGACAAGAATATCGCCGCCATGGCGCTCGACAACGGCATCGCCGGCTTCGAGTTTCTCTACGGCATCCCCGGTTCGATCGGCGGCGCGCTCAGGATGAACGCCGGCGCCAACGGCGGCGAGACGAAGGACCTCGTGGTCGAGGTGCATGCGGTCGACCGCAAGGGCAACACACATGTGCTGTCCAACGCCGACATGGGCTACAGCTACCGTCATTCGCAGGCCCCCGAGGGCCTGATCTTCACCCATGCCGTCTTCCAGGGGCAGGCGGGCGACAAGAGCGAGATCCGCACGAAGATGGATGCGGTGCGCCAGCATCGCGAGACGGTGCAGCCGATCCGGGAAAAGACCGGCGGCTCGACCTTCAAGAACCCCGAGGGCCACTCGGCCTGGAAACTGATCGACGAGGCCGGTTGCCGCGGCCTGATGATCGGCGGCGCGCAGATGTCGCCGATGCACTGCAACTTCATGATCAACACCGGCCAGGCGACCGGCTACGAGCTGGAGTATCTGGGTGAGACCGTACGTTCGCGCGTGCTCGAGCATTCCGGCGTGATGCTGCAGTGGGAGATCAAGCGGGTCGGCAAGTTCATGCCCGGCTATGAGGTCCGAGAGTTCCTGGGCCGGGCGACGGCCTGATTTCGGAAACACCCATGACATGAAAACGCCGCGGATCGCTCCGCGGCGTCTTTCGTTCTTCTGGCGTGTTGCTCAGACCTCTTCCTTGCCGGACAGCAGGATGCAGGCGAGGGTGATCACGGCGGCGATGCCGAGGTAGTAGCCGACATAGGTCATGCCGTAGTTGGCCTGCAGCCAGGTCGCGATGTAGGGCGCGAGCGAGGCGCCGAAGATGCCGGCGAAGTTGAAGGTGATCGATGAGCCGGTGTAGCGGACCTTGGTCGGGAAGGGGGCGGCGAGCGCCGTGCCGATCAGGCCGTAGGTCATGCCCATCAGCGCCATCGCGATGATCACGAAGATGAAGATGCCCGTCTCGCCGCTCGTCATCAGCCCGGGCAGGAAGAAGGAGAAGACGCCGATCAGAACCGTGGTGGCGATCAGCACCTCGCGGCGGCCGTACTTTTCCGCAAGCTTGCCGGCGACGGGGATCGACAGGCCGAACAGCACCGAGCCGAGAAGCTGCACTTCGAGGGCCTCGACGAAGGGGATCTTCAGCACCTTGACGTTGTAGGACAGAAGATAGGCCGAGCCGATATAGAACAGGACGAAGGTGGCGAGCGCCACGAACGTGCCGAGGACGAGGCTCCGCTTGTGGTTGCGGAAGAGTTCGACGACCGGGACCTCGACGCGCTCGTGCTTCTCGATCGCCTTCTGGAAGGCGGGCGTCTCGGTGATCGACAGGCGGACCCAGAGGCCGACGGCGATGAGCGCGATCGAGGCGATGAACGGAATGCGCCAGCCCCAGGCGAGCAGCGATTCCTGCGACATGAAATGCAACAGCAGCCAGAAGACGCCCGAGGACAGGAAGAGGCCGACCGGTGCGCCGAGCTGGGGGAACATGCCGTACCAGCTGCGCTTGCCCGGCGGGGCGTTCTCGGTCGCGAGCAGGACGGCACCGCCCCATTCGCCGCCGAGGCCGAAGCCCTGGCCGAAGCGGCACAGCGCCAGAAGCAGCGGCGCGAGCACGCCGATCGTTTCATAGGACGGCAGGAGACCGATGACGACGGTGGAGATGCCCATCGTCAGGAGGGCCGCCACCAGCGTCGTCTTCCTGCCGATGCGGTCGCCGTAGTGGCCGAACACGATCGCGCCGAGCGGGCGGGCAAAGAAGGCGATCGAGAAGGTGGCGAAGGAGGCGAGCAGCGCCGTGGTCGCATCGCTGTTGGGAAAGAACAGGGCGGGGAACACGAGAACCGCCGCCGTTGCATAGACGTAGAAATCGAAAAACTCGATGGTCGTACCGACCAAGCTTGCAAAAAGGACACGCGCCGGGGAGTTCACGGCGGCGGTAGTCGAATGCGTCGCGGTCGGTGACACCGTCATGGGAGTGTCACTCATGGATATTCTCTTCGCTGTTTCTTGAATGTCAGGTGCCGTCTTGGGAGGCAGCGCGCCCCTCATAGGACACGCGCGGCAATTGTGAAACAACAAATATGCTGCAGGAGCGGCGTTCCGGTAATTTTCGGCCGGCACGGCGTGCCGCCGCGACATTTTCGGTCGCGGATCCGGCGATCCGGCGCGAGCGCGGGCTTGCGTGCAACTTATGGTGATCCATTTCCCAACAAATTGTTAACTCCGGCGGTCCTAGATAGGGGCACTGGGGGCCGCACATGATGGAGCGCGTCAAAGCTTGGGTGAACGACCAGCTTGCGTTGGGGGAGTTTTCCTCGCGCGAGCAGGTCCTCCGGCGTTCGGCCATCATGGCCCTGCGCATCGCCGCGCTCGCCTACTTCCTCAACGTTGCCTCGCACCTGATCCTCTATGCGGCGGGCGTCTTTCCCTACGACCTGCCTGCGGCGCTGGTGATCGCGAGCGTGCTGACGCCGCTGATCGCGCTTCCCGTCGCCTTCATCGCCTATTACGTCGTCGGCCAGGCCGTCTACGAGCTCGCGCTGTCGCGGGCCGAATTCGAGCGGCTGAGCCGGACGGACTCGCTCTCGGGCCTGCTCAACCGCCGCGCTTTCCTGGAGGCCATCGAGACCGCCGTCTCGCCGGCGGCGCTCGCGATCTTCGACGTCGACCGGTTCAAGACGATCAACGACACGCTCGGCCACGTGGCGGGCGACGAGGTCATCGTCGCGGTGGCGGGCCGGCTGGCGGCGCTCGGCTGCGGTCGCCATATCGTCGCGCGCATCGGCGGCGAGGAATTCGCCGTGCTGGTGTGCGGGCTGTCGCCGGACGAGACGCTGGCCTATGTCGAGGATGCCCGCAGCCTGATCGAGGCCCAGCCGGTCGCCTGCGGCGCGGGCCCGATCGCCGTCACCGTTTCGGCCGGTGTGGCGGATTGCGCGCCGGGGCGGGACTTCGACGACCTCTTTTCCCATGCCGACCGGGCCCTCTACCTCGCCAAGGTCTCCGGCCGGAACCGCGTCGTGCACGAACGCGCGGTCGCGGGCGTCGTTCCGCCCACGAGATACGAGGCGCCGTTCGGCGAGATCGTCCGCGACCTGGGCGGGGGCCGTTTTGCGACGATGGCCGCCGGGCGCCATCAGCCGAAAGCATGAGTTCGTTTCGCCGGCGGCTCGTATTCCGGGTCCTGTCCCGGTCATCGGCGGCGCACTCGGTGCGCTCGTCCGGAAGGCCCTAGGCGAGGACGACTGAGCGACCCCTCATCGCCGGCTTCCGTTGTCGCCCGCTCCGCAACGAGGGGCGGGCGCTCTCATTGCACATCTTCATGTGTTGGAGCTTGCATTGCCGGCAACTCTCTGATTCTAAGCCATGAATCGCTGTCGCTTCTTGATTCTGTGGTGAAGCGTTAACGGCCGCGACGCGTGCCGGTTAACGAAAGTAAACGCTTCATTAACCATAATGTCGTTGTAGTGACGGTGAGGCGGGAATGCGAGTCGCCGGTGCCGAGGAAGATCAGGCCCGCGCAAGGCAATCCGGTCAGTGTGCGAGAGAGTCAGGAGTGAAAATGAGCAAGCATGTCGCGGTGCTGATGGGCGGGATTTCTTCCGAGAGGCCCGTGAGCCTTTCGTCCGGCAGCGCCTGCGCGGATGCGCTCGAGGCTCATGGCTATCGCGTCACCCGCGTCGATGTCGGCTACGACGTCGCGACCGTCCTGGCGGACCTGAAGCCGGACGTCGCCTTCAATGCCCTGCACGGCCCCTTCGGCGAGGACGGCAAGATCCAGGGCATCCTCGAATACCTCCAGATTCCCTATACCCATTCGGGCGTGCTGGCGTCGGCGCTGGCGATGGACAAGGGGCAGGCGAAGATCGTTGCCAAGGCTGCCGGCGTTCCCGTGGCCGAGGCGAAGCTGATGAGCCGCTTCGACATCACCTCCAGGCATCCGATGAAGCCGCCATACGTGGTCAAGCCGGTGCGCGAGGGGTCGAGCTTCGGCGTCGTCATCGTCAAGGAGGATCAGCCGCATCCGCCGCAGGTCATCACCTCCAGCGACTGGCGATATGGCGACCAGGTGATGGTCGAGCGCTACGTCTACGGGCGCGAACTGACATGCGGCGTCATGGGCGGCGTGGCGCTCGGGGTCACCGAGGTGGTGCCGCAGGGGCACGGCTTCTATGATTATGATGCGAAATACGAGAAAGGCGGCTCGAGACACGTCCTTCCGGCGCAAATTTCACCAAATATTTACCAAAAAATACAAACACTCGCACTCAAGGCGCATCAAGCGATCGGGTGCCGCGGCGTCAGCAGATCGGACTTCCGGTATGACGACCGTTTCTCCGAAAATGGCGAGATCGTGTGGCTGGAGATCAATACGCAGCCCGGCATGACCCCGACATCCCTGGTGCCCGAAATGGCCGTCCATGCCGGTCATTCCTTTGGTGAATTCTTGAGTTGGATGGTGGAGGACGCGTCTTGTTTGCGTTGACCGGCAGAAAGAGAAGCAGAGCGCGCCAGATGGACGCCGCGGGCCTCGCGGAGGCCGAGGGCGGCCGCGTGCTGCCGCGTCCGCTGCGCCGCCTCGTGCGCTTCGCCGTCGGTCTCGCCGTGGGGCGCGTGTCGATCCCGCGCCATGCCGGCTCGGTCGCCGCCGCTTCCTTCTTCGCCGCCACCGGCTTCTACGGCATGTCGCTCGGCGGGCACACGCAGGACTTCGCCCAGACGACCACGACCGCCGTCGGCTTTGCCATCGACGACGTCAAGGTTTCCGGCGCACGCGAAACCTCCGAGATCGAGATCCTCGAACTGCTCGGCCTCGACGGCACGACCTCGCTGGTCGCGCTCGATGTCGAGGAGGCCCGGCGCAAGCTGTCGGAACTGCCCTGGGTGGAGCACGTCTCGGTGCGCAAGGTCTATCCGGGGACGATCGAGGTGGCGCTGAAGGAGCGCAGCGCCTTCGGCATCTGGCAGCACGGCAACGATCTCTCCCTGATCGAAAAGAACGGCAGCGTGATCGCGCCGCTGCGCGACAGCAAGTTCTCCACCCTGCCGCTATTCGTCGGCCGGGATGCGGAGGTTGCCGCCGCCGATGTCGAAAAGCAGTTCGAGGCCTGGCCGGACGTCAAGGCACGGGTGAAGGCCTATGTACGCGTCGCCGGCCGCCGCTGGGACCTGCGCCTCGACAACGGCGTGCTCGTGATGCTGCCGGAAAGCAACGTGCCGCGCGCCATGGAAGTTCTCGCCCGGCTCGAGGCCGAGCAGGGGATCCTGGAGCGCGACATCGCCGCCGTGGACCTGAGACTGGAAGACCGTACCACCGTGCGGCTGACCGAAGGCGCCGTCGAGCGCCGCAAGGTCGTGCTCGAGCAGCGGACGAAGGAACTGAAGAAGGTGACCGACCGCTCATGAGTATCTTCGGCTCCTCCCATTTCGGCTTGCCCCGCCTGAAGCCGCTCAATTCGAAGCGGTCGCACATCGTCTCGGTCCTGGACATCGGCTCGACGAAGGTCGTCTGCATGATCGGCCGGCTGACGCCGCGTCCGGAGAGCGAGATCCTGCCGGGCCGCACCCACTCGATCGAGATCATCGGCCTCGGCCACCAGCGCTCGCGCGGCGTCAAGAACGGCGTGATCGCCGACCTCGATGCGGCCGAGAGCGTCGTCCGCCTGGCGGTCGATGCGGCCGAGCGGATGGCCGGGCTCACGATCGACAGCCTGATCGTCAACGTTTCGGCCGGGCGCCTGCAGAGCGACATCTATACCGGCACCATCGATCTCGGCGGTCAGGAGGTCGAGGCGGCCGACCTGCGCAAGGTGCTCACGGCGGCCGGTCAGCGCTCGCTGCGCCAGGACCGGGCGATCCTGCATTCGCTGCCGACCGGCTACTCGCTGGACGGCGAGCGCGGCATCCGCGATCCGCTTTCGATGTACGGCGACGTGCTCGGCGTCGACATGCACGTGCTGACGGCCGAGCGCACCGCGCTGAAGAACCTGGAGCTCTGCGTCAACCGCGCGCACCTGTCGGTCGAGGGCATGGTGGCGACCCCCTATGCGAGCGGCCTGTCGGCGCTCGTCGACGACGAGGTCGAGCTCGGCTGCGCCTGCATCGACATGGGCGGCGGCACGACGGCGATCTCGGTCTTCGCCGAGGGGAAGCTGGTGCATGCGGATGCGGTGGCGCTCGGCGGCCATCACGTCACGACCGACATCGCCCGCGGCCTTTCGACCCGCATCGAGGATGCCGAGCGGCTGAAGGTCGTGCACGGTTCGGCGCTGCCGAACGCGTCCGACGAAAGCGACATCGTCGCCGTCCCGCCGATCGGCGAGGACGATCGCGACCAACCGACCCACGTGCCGCGGGCGCTGCTCTCGCGCATCGTCTGCGCCCGTATCGAGGAGACGCTCGAACTGATCCGCGACCGGATCCAGCGGTCCGGCTTCTCGCCGATCGTGGGCAAGAGAATCGTGCTGACCGGCGGTGCCAGCCAGCTCACGGGACTGCCGGAAGCCGCGCGCCGGATTCTGGCGCGCAACGTTCGCGTCGGGCGCCCGCTCGGCGTTTCGGGCCTGCCTGCCGCGGCCAAGGGTGCGGCGTTTTCCACGGCGGTCGGCCTGATGATCTATCCGCAGGTGGCGGAGTTGGAAGCGCATTCGACGCAGGGCGGCATGCTTGCGTCGCTTGCAGGAGGAAACGGCCGCATTGCCCGCATGGGGCAGTGGCTGAAGGAGAGTTTCTGACGGGTTGCCGCCGGGTAGTTGCGTAGGCGGGTTACGGAATTAGACAATTTGGCCGGTGTGGCGATGCAGGCCAGAACAGACAAAAGGAACATCGACAATGACGATCAAGCTGCAGAAGCCGGACATCACTGAGCTGAAGCCCCGCATCACCGTATTCGGGGTCGGCGGTGGCGGCGGCAACGCTGTCAACAACATGATCACCGCAGGGCTCCAGGGCGTCGACTTCGTCGTCGCCAACACGGACGCCCAGGCGCTCACCATGACCAAGGCCGAGCGCATCATCCAGATGGGCGCGCAGGTCACCGAAGGCCTCGGCGCCGGTTCGCAGCCCGAGGTCGGAAGGGCGGCCGCCGAGGAGTGCATCGACGAGATCATCGACCACCTGAACGGAACGCACATGTGCTTCGTCACCGCCGGCATGGGCGGCGGCACCGGCACGGGTGCAGCCCCGATCGTCGCGCAGGCGGCCCGCAACAAGGGCATCCTGACCGTCGGCGTCGTCACCAAGCCGTTCCACTTCGAGGGCGGCCGCCGCATGCGGCTTGCCGAACAGGGCATCCAGGAACTGCAGAAGTCGGTCGACACGCTGATCGTGATCCCGAACCAGAACCTGTTCAGGATCGCCAACGACAAGACCACCTTTGCCGACGCCTTCGCGATGGCCGACCAGGTGCTCTATTCGGGCGTTGCCTGCATCACCGACCTGATGGTCAAGGAAGGCCTGATCAACCTCGACTTCGCCGACGTCCGCTCGGTGATGCGCGAGATGGGCCGGGCGATGATGGGCACCGGCGAGGCATCGGGCGAGGGCCGCGCGATGGCCGCAGCCGAGGCCGCGATCGCCAACCCGCTCCTCGACGAGACCTCGATGAAGGGCGCGCAGGGCCTGCTGATCTCCATCACCGGCGGTCGCGACCTGACGCTGTTCGAAGTCGACGAGGCGGCGACCCGCATCCGCGAGGAAGTCGATCCGGACGCCAACATCATCCTGGGCGCGACCTTCGACGAGGAACTGGAAGGCCTGATCCGCGTCTCCGTCGTCGCGACCGGCATCGACCGCGCCGCTGCGGAGGTCGCAGGCAAGGCTGCCGACTTTCGTCCGGTGAACAAGCCGCTCGTCCGTCCGTCGGCCGCCGTTCCGCCGCAGCCGCAGGTCGCCCCGGCGCCGCAGCCGGTCGCAGCCGCACCCGCACCGGCCCCCGTCATGGCCCAGCCGGTCGCCCCGCAGCCGATGCGGGCGGCCGACCCGATCGCCGAGACGATTCGCCAGGCAGAGATCGGCCTCGAGCGCGAACTGGCGCTTCCGGACGCCAAGCCGGCCGTCGCGCCGCAGGAGGAGTTCCGTCCGCAGAGCCGGATCTTCGCATCCGCTCCGGCCGCTGAGGCCCCGGTCGCCGCACGCCCGGCTCCGGCCCCGCAGCCGCAGTACCAGCCGGCACCGGCCATGCGGGCCGAGCCCGCAGCCCCGGTCATCCGCCAGGAACCGGTCGCGACCCGCATGCCGAAGATCGAGGACTTCCCGCCGGTGGTGAAGGCGGAGATGGACCATCGCGTCCAGCCGGCGCAGGTCCAGGCCGAGGAACGCGGCCCGATGGGGCTGCTGAAGCGGATCACCTCCTCGCTCGGACGCCGCGACGAGGAAGAGCAGCCGGCCGCGGCAGAGGCCGCTCCGGCGCAGCAGCGCCGGGCAATGTCGCCGGAAGCGAGCATCTACGCGCCGCGCCGCGGCCAGCTCGACGACCACGGCCGCGCCACGCCGCAGCCGCGGGCGCTGAGCGAGGACGACCAGCTGGAGATTCCCGCCTTCCTGCGCCGCCAGTCGAACTGAGGCGTCACGATTGTTGCAACAAAGGCCCGGATCCCGCATCCGGGCCTTCTTCTTTTTCTCTGTTCTTTCAATAGGTTGGGCATAGGTTGTGGGTCGTAACACAACGAAAGAAACAGTGATTTGTAACAATTCGGACACGCCACTACATTCCGGCCAGAAACGCCGCCAGCGCATTGATTCATGGGCAATTTTTATGAGCCTGGCGCGGTCTCGGTAGCGCAGTCCCCATTTCCGGCTTCGGCCGCCGAGGAGCGCGCGAAACAAAACGATAAGAAAATAGTGACGATCGGCCAAAAGCCGGTGCAAAGATAAGGCGAATTAGACGATGTCCATCAGCTTGCTGGGTTTTCAGACGACGATCTCGAGCCCGGTCACGATTTCCGGAACCGGCGTCCACTCCGGCGCTCTGGTTTCCATTACCTTTCATCCGGCCGAGGCCGACAGCGGCATTGTTTTCCAGCGCCTTCACGACAACGGTTCCGTCAGCGAATACCGGGCCGTCTCCTCGCAGGTGGGCAACACCGACCTCTGCACCGTCCTGGGCTTCTCGCCGGACAAGGCGATCGCGACGATCGAGCATGTCATGGCCGCTCTCTACGCGCTGTCGCTGGACAACGTGCTGATCGAGGTCCAGGGCGCCGAGATGCCGATCATGGACGGCAGCTCCGCTCCCTTCATCGACGCCATCGACCAGGTCGGCCTGCGGCCGCTGGCGGTCAAGCGCCGCTACATCCGCGTGGTCAAGCCGGTCCGTGTCGAGGCCGGTTCGTCCTGGTCCGAGTTCCTGCCGCATGACGGCACGCGCTTCGAGGTCGAGATCGATTTCGATTGCCCGCTGATCGGCCGCCAGGCCTGGAAGGGCGAGCTGACGCCGGCGACGTTCCGCAGCGAGCTGTCGCGCGCCCGGACCTTCGGCTTCATGCGCGACGTCGAGCGCCTCTGGGCCGCCGGCTATGCGCTTGGCTCCTCGCTCGAGAATTCCGTCGTCATCTCCGACGACAATGCCGTGATCAACATCGAGGGCTTGCGTTACGGCGACGAGTTCGCCCGCCACAAGACGCTGGACGCCGTCGGCGACCTGGCGCTGGCCGGCGCGCAGTTCATCGGCTGCTACCGCTCCTATCGCGGCGGCCACAAGATGAATGCGCTGGCGCTGAAGGCGCTGCTGAACGATCGCACGGCCTATGAGGTCGTGGAAACGTCGCTCCCGCGTGCGCGCGCCGGAAAGCGCGAACTGATCGCGGTCAACGCACCGGAGTTCGCTCCCTGGTCCGCCTGAGGGCCGGGGACTGTCCCCAATCGCGCGGCGCTTCACACTTTCTTTGCCATAAAAATGCGTTATTGCAGCGGCATGGCGTTGCGGTATGCGCGGGATTGGGGATAGAACGCGTCCAATGAACGGCGCTCCGACAGGGCGCCGCGATGATTTTGGGATTGTCAGATGAATTTTGCAGGGATTGTTGGTGCCAAATATTGGACGCGGATTGCCTGCGTCGCGCTCCTGTCCACGGTGCCACTGGCGCTGACGGCGTGCCAGAGCGATCCCGACATCGACATCACCAAGCTGTCTGTCGAGACCGATCCGCCTGACGTTCTCTACAACCAGGGGCTGGCGAACCTCAATGCCGGCAACGTCACCGAGGCGTCGCGCAAGTTCGCCGCGATCGACCGGCAGCACCCGTTCTCCGAATATGCGCGCAAGGCGCTGGTGATGAGCGCCTTCGTCAACTACCGCCAGGGCGCCAACGAGGAGGCGATCACCGCCGGCCAGCGCTACCTGAAGCTCTATCCGGAATCCGAGGACGCGGCGTACGCGCAGTACATCGTCGGGCTCGCCTATGCCAAGCAGATCCCGAGCGTGACGCAGGACCAGCGCCCCGCCACGCAGACGATCGAGGCGATGCAGGCCGTCGTCACCAAATATCCCGATTCGGAATATGTCGAGGATGCACAGGCGAAGATCCGCTTTGCCCGCGACCAGCTGGCCGGCAAGGAAATGCAGGTCGGCCGCTACTATCTCGAGCGCAAGGAATACCTGGCGGCGATCACGCGCTTCCGCACCGTCGTCGAGCAGTACGGCACGACGAACCAGGTCGAAGAAGCGCTCGCGCGCCTCGTCGAATCCTATTATGCAATGGGTATCGCCAGCGAAGCGCAGACCGCTGCCGCCGTTCTCGGCCACAACTATCCGGACAGCGAGTGGTATGCGGATTCCTACAAGCTGCTGCAGTCGAAGGGGCTGGAGCCGCGCGAGAACGCTGGATCCTGGATTTCGCGCGCCGGCAAAGCCCTCATCGGCGCCTGAGCAAAGAGATATGACCTCGGATGCTGGCACAGCTTTCGATCCGCGATATCGTCCTGATCGAACGGCTTGACCTCGGCTTCGACGGCGGGCTCTCGGTGCTGACCGGCGAAACCGGGGCCGGCAAATCCATTCTTCTCGATTCGCTGTCGCTCGCGCTCGGCGGGCGCGGCGACGGTTCGCTGGTCCGCCACGGGCTGGACAAGGGCCAGGTGACGGCGGTGTTCGACGTGCCGATGACGCATGCGGCCCGCAGCCTGCTCCGCGAGAACGGCATCGACGACGACGGCGACCTGATCTTCCGCCGCGTCCAGTCGGCCGACGGCCGCACCAAGGCCTATGTCAACGACCAGCCGGTCTCCGTACAGCTCATGCGCCAGGCCGGCCAGAAGCTCGTGGAGATCCACGGCCAGCACGACGACCGCGCCCTGATCGACACCGACGCGCATCGGCTGCTGCTCGACGCCTTCGGCGGGCTCGGCGAGGCGGTGGCGGAGGTCGCTGTCCTCTACCAGCGCTGGAAGGAAGCCGAGCGTTCGCTGCGCCGCCACCGCGAGAAGGTCGAGGCGGCCGCGCGCGAGGCCGACTACATCCGCTCCTCCGTCGAGGAACTGGAGAAGCTCGCGCCGCAGGACGGCGAGGAGGAGGTTCTGGCCGAGGAGCGGGCGCGAATGATGAAGGCCGAGCGGATCGCCGGCGACATCAACGAGGCGAGCGACTTCCTCAACGGCAACGCCTCTCCGGTTCCCGTCATCGCCTCGATGGTGCGGCGGCTGGAGCGCAAGAGCCAGGAGGCGCCGGGGCTGCTGGAGGAGACGGTCGAGTTGCTCGGCCGGGCCGTCGACCAGCTCTCGGACGCGCAGATGGCGGTCGAGGCGGCGCTGCGCAAGACCGAATTCGACCCGAAGCTCCTGGAGCGGACCGAGGAACGGCTGTTCGCCCTCCGGGCGGCCTCGCGCAAATATTCCGTTCCGGTCGCCGGCCTGCCGGCGCTCGCCGCCAGGATGATCGCCGACCTTGCCGATCTCGATGCGGGCGAGGAGAAGCTCACGCAACTGGAGCAGGCCGTCGGCGAGATGCGGGCGGCCTATGACGCAGCCGCCCGGGCGCTGTCGGAGCGGCGCCACCATACCGCCGAGGCGCTGGCCGCCGCCGTCATGGCCGAGCTTCCGGCGCTGAAGCTGGAGCGGGCCCGCTTCATGGTCAACATCACCACCGACCCGGAGGGCGGGGCCGAGGAGGGGATCGACACCGTCGAGTTCCATGTCCAGACGAACCCCGGCACGCGCCCCGGCCCGATCATGAAGGTCGCCTCCGGCGGCGAGCTGTCGCGCTTCCTCCTGGCGCTGAAGGTGGCGCTGGCCGACCGCGGCTCGGCGCCGACGCTCGTATTCGACGAAATCGACACCGGCGTGGGCGGGGCGGTGGCGGATGCGATCGGCCAGCGGCTGAAGCGGCTGTCGTCGACCGTACAGGTGCTCTCCGTCACGCATGCGCCGCAGGTGGCCGCACGCG
The DNA here is from genome assembly GCA_900469965.1 of Hyphomicrobiales bacterium. Lineage (GTDB taxonomy): Bacteria > Pseudomonadota > Alphaproteobacteria > Rhizobiales > Rhizobiaceae > Mycoplana. The sequence goes on from UBZP01000015.1 coordinate 202,612, forward strand.
CGGCGACGCACCTTCTGATCTCCAAGGGGCCGGTCGACGGCGGCGAGACGATCGCCACCCGCGTCGCCCGCATGGACGAGGATGCCCGCACCGAGGAGATCGCCCGCATGCTCGCTGGCGCCTCGGTCACCGAAGAGGCGCGGGCGGCGGCGGCGCGGCTCCTGTCGGGTGGCGGCTAGCCGGGGACCCCGCATCCGGGCGTCAGGGTCCGCTCATCCGTGGCGTCCGCCACGTGTCGACGCTGCCCACATCTTCATGAGGATGGCGAGCGCGGCTTCTTCCCTTTTTGCCGCCATGCTCTAAAAAACAGGCCAGTCTTTCTGGAGTCCCGCGATGTCCGTCGAGCAAATCCCCGTCGAGAACCTGACAGAAGCGCAGGCGGCGGCCGAACTGGCCGTCCTTGCCGCCGAAATTGCCAAGAACGACGTGCTCTACCACGGCAAGGACCGGCCGGAGATATCGGACGCGGACTACGACGCGCTGAAGCGGCGCAACGATGCGATCGAGAAGCGCTTCCCGCAGCTCGTGCGTGCCGACAGCCCCTCGCTCAAGGTCGGTGCGGCGCCGCTTGCGACCTTCGCGCCGATCACCCATTCGCGGCCGATGCTGTCGCTCGACAACACGTTTTCCGACGAGGACGTGCGCGACTTCGTCAATTCCGTCTACCGGTTCCTGGGCGTGCTTCCGGACGGCTCGATCGCCTTCACCGCCGAGCCGAAGATCGACGGGCTGTCCATGTCGATCCGCTACGAGCAGGGGCGCCTCGTCAATGCCGCCACCCGTGGCGACGGCACGACCGGGGAGAACGTCACCGAGAACATCCGGACCATCAGGGAGATCCCCGAGCGGCTGCCCGACGGGGTGCCGGATGTCGTCGAGGTGCGCGGCGAGGTCTACATGAGCAAGGCCGACTTCCTGGCGCTGAACGAGAAGATGGCGGCGGAGGGCAAGCAGACCTATGTCAATCCGCGCAACACCGCGGCGGGGTCGCTGCGCCAGCTCGATGCGAAGGTGACGGCGAGCCGCAACCTGAAATTCTTCGCCTATGCCTGGGGCGAGATGTCGGCGATGCCGGCGGATACGCAGATGGGCATGGTGGCCAAGTTCAAGGAGTGGGGCTTTCCGGTCAATCCGCTGATGAAGCGGCTGACCTCGGTGGACGACATCATCGCCCATTACACCGACATCGGCCTGAAGCGGCCGGATCTCGACTACGAGATCGACGGCGTCGTCTACAAGGTCGACCGGCTGGACCTGCAGGAGCGGCTCGGGTTCCGCTCGCGCAGCCCGCGCTGGGCGACGGCGCACAAGTTCCCCGCCGAGCAGGCCTTCACCAAGGTGGAGAGGATCGACATCCAGGTGGGCCGCACGGGGGCGCTGACGCCGGTGGCGCGGCTGACCCCGATCACCGTCGGCGGCGTCGTCGTCACCAACGCGACGCTGCACAACGAGGACTACATCAAGGGCCTCGGCAATTCCGGCGAGCGCATCCGCGAGGACGGCCACGACATCCGCATCGGCGACACGGTGATCGTGCAGCGGGCAGGGGACGTCATCCCGCAGGTGCTCGACGTGGTCATGGAGAAACGGCCGGCGGATGCGATTCCCTACGACTTCCCGAAGACCTGCCCGGTCTGCGGCAGCCATGCGGTGCGCGATATCAACGAGAAGACCGGCAAGATCGATGCCGTGCGCCGCTGCACCGGCGGCTTCGTCTGCCGGGCGCAGGCGGTGGAGCACCTGAAGCACTTCGTCTCCCGCAACGCCTATGACATCGAGGGGCTCGGCTCCAAGCAGATCGACTTCTTCTTCGAGGCGGAGGATCCGGCGCTGTCGATCCGCACCGCGCCGGAGATCTTCACGCTGGAGAAGCGGCAGGCGGCGTCGCTGACGAAGCTGGAGAACATCGAGGGCTTCGGCCGGGTGAGCGTGCGCAAGCTGTTCGAGGCGATCAATGCCCGGCGGACGATCGCGCTCAACCGCTTCATCTACGCGCTCGGCATCCGCCATGTCGGCGAGACGACGGCGAAGCTGCTGGCGCGCGCCTACGGCACCTATGCGGCCTTCGAGGCCGGGATGACGGCGGCGGCGTCCTTCTCGGGCGAGGCCTGGGCCGAGCTCAACAGCATCGACGGCATCGGCGAGGTGGTCGCCCGCGCCATCGTCGAATTCTACAAGGAGCCGCGCAACCTCGACGTGATCGGCCGGCTCCTCGAAGAAGTGACGCCGGAGGCTGCGGAAGTGCCCGTTGCCAGCGACAGCCCGGTGGCTGGCAAGACGGTGGTCTTCACCGGATCCCTGGAGAAGATGACGCGCGACGAGGCGAAGGCGATGGCGGAGCGGCTGGGCGCCAAGGTGTCCGGTTCGGTGTCGAAGAAGACCGACCTGGTCGTGGCGGGCCCGGGCGCCGGCTCCAAGCTCGACAAGGCGCGCGAGTTCGGTGTCGAGGTGATCGACGAGGATCAGTGGCTGGAGCGGATCAAGCCGTGATCGGCGTCGTTCAATGGTCCCGGCGGCGGCGGTCGGGGCCTTCGTGGATGACCACCAGCGCGCCGATCATCGTCGGGCCTTCCGAATAACAGGGCGTCAGCCGGCGGCGGATCACGACCACCTGGCCGTCCCGCTCGCGGGCGTTGGTGTATTCGACGGTCTCGCCGGCGAAGCAGCGGTCGAGATTGTCCTTGATCCGGTCGAAGCGCTCGGCGCCGACGATGTCGCGCACGTGCCGCCCGACGAGTTCGTGTGGCTTCTGTCCGAGACGGGCTGCTTCGGTGGCATTCGTGTAGAGATAGCGGTAGTCCGTCGTCACGACGGCGACGCGCTCGGCGAGCGTATCGAGCTGGGCGATGTCCAGCACACCGTTCCGGACCGGTGCGGAGAGGGCGGGCAGGCCGTTCTGATCGGCCGGCCGCGTGCGCACGGTGATGTATCGCCGCAGCAGCAGCTCGATCAGATCGGCGTTGTTGCGGACGCTGGAGGCATCCTCGGCCTCCTCGCGCAACAGCCTCAGAAGTGCGGTGAACTGGGCCTGCTGCTCGGCCGCGTCGTTGGTCTGACGGTCGACCAGTGCGGTCAGGGCGTTCGTCAGCTCCCGGTCCAGGCGATGGACGAGCGGGATGTCCTCGGCGTCGATGGCGTCGTGCAGGCGACGGTAACGCTCCCAGAACTCCTCGGTCAGCCGGTCCATGGTCAGGGACAGCGGTCCCGTCCGGCCCAGATTTGGTTTCGTATCTGCCATTCAACCCGCCAGGTGCGCGACGTCGCCCGTCCTGATTCCCCTGCCGCGCTGCAGCGACAATATGATTCTTGCGGCAGGTGGTGAAGGGGAAAACGGCAGAATTCGCCCTTTCGTTGCACGAATTGCCGCAACGGAAGCCATTTTTGATTGCAGGCGGGAAGCTGCGGCCGCCGGACGATGGCAGGCGTGGGCGCCTGTCGCCATCCGGCGGCATATCGGGCTCAGTTGGCGGACTTGCGCGCCTTGCGCTTCGGCGGGGCTCCCGCGGCCTTGTGGTCGTGACGGGCCGGCTTGTCGGGGAAGGGGGCGTCCTTGAAGGGCCGGGCCTTGCCGGCCTTGCCCTTGAAGCCCGCGGGCTTGCCGGAACGCTCCTCCCTTACGGCGGCGTCATGCGGACGCGCCTGCGCCTCTGCGCCCTTCTCCCAGGCCTTGCGGCGGGGCTTGTCGGCGCCGTCGTCATTGCCGGACGCGCGCCCGCGCCTGCCGTTGTCGCGCTCGTTGCCGAAATCCCGCTCCTTGCCGAAGTCCCGTTCCTTGCGCGGGCCGCGGTCGGGCCGGTCGCCGGCGGCCTTGCCCCGGGGCTTGGCGGCCATGTCCGGCACGCCTTCGAGCCTCGTCAGGCGGATGCCCTTCTCGATGAGCTGCTTCGGGCCGATCCTGGCCAGGAAGGCGTCCGCCGAGGCTTCGGCGATCTCGACGTAGGTCTCCTCCTGCTGCATGCGGATCGCGCCGATCTCGTTGCGGGTGATGCCGCCGGCGCGGCAGAGCATCGGGATCAGCCAGCGCGGCTCGGCGTTCTGCTTGCGGCCGACGGAGATCGAGATCCAGCGGCCGGGGCCGAAGGCGTCGCGCGGCGGGCGGGGCGCCTGTTCTCCGGCTTCGCCCGGCCGGCGTTCGCGCGCGGGGCGGCGCTGCGACAGGTCGACGTCCCGCAGCTCTTCCGGTGCGGAGCGGCCCTTGCGATAGAGGCGCACGAAGGCGGCGGCGATCTGGCGGGGGTCGAGCGTGGCCAGAAGCGTGTCGGTGAACGCCGCCTCGTCGTCGGCGACCGGTTCGGCAAGGATGGGATCGGCCAGGAGCCGCTCGTCGTCGCGCTGCAGGATCTCGTCGGCAGACGGCGGGTTGGCCCATTCGGCGGTGATCTTGGCCATCGCCAGCAGCCGCTCGGCGCGGCGGATCGCCGGGACCGGGACGATCAGCGCGCTGACGCCCTTGCGGCCGGCGCGGCCGGTACGGCCGCTTCGGTGCAGCAGCGTCTCCGGATTGGTCGGAAGATCGGCGTGGACGACGAGCTCGAGATTGGGCAGGTCGATGCCGCGGGCGGCGACGTCGGTGGCGATGCAGACCCGGGCGCGGCCGTCACGCATCGCCTGCAGCGCGTGCATGCGCTCGTTCTGGGAGAGCTCGCCGGACAGCGCGACGACGGAGAAGCCGCGGTTGTTCAGGCGCGCGGTCAGGTGGTTGACGGCGGCACGGGTCGAGCAGAAGACGATCGCCGTCGGCGCCTCGTAGAAGCGCAGCACGTTGATGATCGCATGCTCGCGGTCGTGCGGGGTGACGGCCAGGGCGCGATAGGCGATGTCGCCGTGCTGGCCCTTCTCGGCCGCCGTCGTCACGCGCACCGCGTCGCGCTGGTAGCTGCGCGCCAGCTCCTCGATGGCGCGGGGAACGGTCGCCGAGAACATCAGCGTGCGCCGTTCTTCGGGGGCCGCCTCGAGAATGAATTCCAGATCCTCGCGGAAGCCGAGGTCGAGCATCTCGTCGGCCTCGTCGAGGACCACCGCCTTCAGTCCGGAAAGATCCAGCGCGCCGCGGTCGATATGGTCGCGCAGGCGGCCGGGGGTGCCGACGACGATCTGGGCGCCGCGTTCCAGCGCGCGGCGTTCGGTGCGGATGTCCATGCCGCCGACGCAGGAGGCGATCACCGCGCCGGTCTCGGCATAGAGCCATTCGAGCTCGCGCTTCACCTGCAGGGCGAGTTCGCGCGTCGGCGCGATCGCGAGCGCCAGCGGCGCGGAGGCCCGGCCGAAGCGCTCTTCGCCCCCGAGCAGGGTCGGGGCAAAGGCCAGGCCGAAGGCCACGGTCTTGCCCGAGCCGGTCTGGGCGGAAACGAGCAGGTCGGCGCCTTCGAGCCCGGGATCGGCCACCGCCTTCTGCACCGGGGTCAGCGTCGTGTAGCCGCGTTTTGCCAACGCGCTTGCCATCGCCGGAACGAGGCGTTCGTATTCGGTCATTTCTGGTCTTTCGAATCTGTGAAGCGCGCCGCCGGCGAAGGCTCACGTGCTCTCTGTGTTGTTCCTGTGCATGGCGCAGTCCCGAAACCGCTGCGCGTCTTCGGGGCACATGCGTCAGGTCCGGCCCGGATGTGCGGGCGCATTGCTCCGGCCTTTGCGGCCGTCTGCGACTGGCGCGTTCGTAGCCGGAAGCGGTGCAAAAGTACAGGGCGAATATCGCAGGCCCGCGCGCTGCCGCGGCGGCAAGCGGGCGATTGTGTTTTCGCGCTGCACAAGTTAGAAAGCGCCGCTGCCGCGAAAGAGTGCAAATGCCGCCGGCAGTGACACCTTTGGGAGGAGGTGTGGCGCACGAGGACGCTGGCTGCGACCTGCGGCAGATCCGGTGCGCGGCAGTGAGAAATATCGCCTGACCCTGACGGATCGCTTGTCCTTCACGGCCGGCAAAGGTTGGAGGATCCGCCTCGATGCAGACCGTCACCACCATCGAGGGCTTGCGCGCGGCATTGGCGCCGCTTCGCGCCCGCGGCAAGACCGTCGGCCTCGTTCCGACGATGGGCTATCTTCACGTCGGCCACATGGAACTGGTGCGCCGCGCGCGCGCCGAAAACGACGTCGTCGTCGCCTCGATCTTCGTCAATCCGCTGCAGTTCGGCGCCGGCGAGGACCTGACGCGCTATCCGCGCGACCTGCCGCGCGACCAGAAAATGCTGCAGGAGGGGGGCGTCGATTTCGTGTTCGCGCCCGGTGTCTCCGACATGTATCCGCGCCCGATGGCGACCGTCGTCGACGTGCCCGCGCTCGGCGCCGAGCTCGAGGGCGCGGTGCGGCCGGGCCATTTCTCCGGCGTCTGCACGGTGGTCACCAAGCTGTTCAACATCGTCGGCCCGGACCGCGCCTATTTCGGCGAGAAGGACTTCCAGCAGCTGACGATCATCCGCCGCATGGTCGAGGACCTGGTCCAGCCGGTCGCGGTGATCGGGGTGCCGACGGTGCGCGAGGCGGACGGGCTCGCCTGCTCGTCGCGCAACGTCTACCTGAGCGCCGATGAGCGGGCGGCGGCCGTCGTCGTTCCCAAGGCGCTCGAAGAGGCCGAACGGCTGATCCGCGCCGGCGAGCGCAGCCCGCGCGCCGTCGAAGACGGCGTGCGCGCCTTCATTGCCGCCGAGCCGCTGGCCAGGGCGGAGATCGTGGCGCTGCGGCACCCGGAAACGCTGGCCGAGGTCGAGGAAATCGGTCCCGGGCCGGTTCTTGTGTTGCTTTTCGTCCGGATCGGGAGCACGAAGCTGCTCGATAACCGGATTATCGGCCCGAATACGCAGACAGCAGCGAAGGTAGTCTGACAATGAGCGTGCATGCAGCGAAGCGGCGCCTTGCGCCTGCGGATATCCGGGCCCTGAAGGGCCAGCGACCGATTGTCAGCCTCACGGCCTATACGACGCCGATCGCCAAGCTGCTCGATCCGCATGTGGACTTCATGCTGGTCGGGGATTCGCTCGGCATGGTCGTCTACGGCCTCGATTCCACTGTCGGCGTCACGCTGGAGATGATGATTGCGCACGGCCAGGCCGTCATGCGCGGATCGGACAATGCCTGCGTCGTCGTCGACCTGCCGTTCGGCTCCTACCAGGAATCCAAGGAACAGGCCTTCCACAGCGCCGCCCGCGTGCTGAAGGAGACCGGCTGCAGCGCCGTGAAGCTCGAGGGGGGCGCGGAGATGGCCGAGACGGTCGACTTCCTCACCCAGCGAGGCATTCCGGTGCTCGGCCATGTCGGGCTGATGCCGCAGCTGATCAACACGACCGGCGGCTACCGTTCGCTCGGCCGCAGCGACAAGGAAGCCGACAAGATCCGCCGCGACGCCAAGGCGATCGACGATGCCGGGGCCTTTGCGATCGTCGTCGAGGGGACGGTGGAGCCGCTCGCCCGCGAGATCACCAGCACGCTCAGCGTGCCGACGATCGGCATCGGCGCGTCGCCCGCCTGCGACGGCCAGGTGCTGGTGGTGGACGATGCGCTCGGCATCTTCACCGACTTCAAGCCGCGCTTCGTCAAGCGTTTCGCCGATCTCGCGCCGCAGATCAGCGAGGCCTTCGCCGCCTATGCCGAAGAGGTCAAGGCGCGGACCTTCCCCGCGCAGGAGCATACGTTCCAGGTGAAGACCAAGCCCTGAGATCGCACGACGCCCGGTCCGTGGCTGCGGGCCGGCAATGGTTCAGCAAAATCGATCGGTACATCAGGCATATTCAATTGCGCTGAGGGTGGCGGGGGACTAGAGCGGTTCCACGCAAGGCGGAGGTGCGCGTTAGGTGAGCAAGGCTGATTTCTTCCAGGGCGTGCGCAACGGCACGCCGGTATTCTTGTCCGCAGCGCCGTTCGGGGCGCTGTTCGGCGCCGTCGCGGTCGCCAACGGCCAGACGATCGCCGAGGCGGTGCTGATGAGCATGACGATTTTCGCCGGCGCCAGCCAGCTGGTCGGCATCGAGCTGTTCGGCCAGCATATCGCGCCCTGGGTGATCGTCCTGTCGATCTTCGCGGTGAACTTCCGCCACATCCTCTATTCGGCCGCGATGGCGCCGTTCGTCCGGCATTTCACGGCGGTGGAGAAGTTCTTCGCCTTCTTCGTCCTGACCGATCCGCAATTTGCCGAAACGTTGCGGCGCGGGGAATCGGGCCGCAAGGTCAGCTTCGCCTGGTACATCGGCTTTGCGCTGGTCATCTATGTTCCCTGGCAGGTGATGACCGCGCTCGGCGGCATCTTCGGCCAGCTGATCGGCGATCCGAAGGTGATCGGCATCGACGTGCTGCTGCCGATCTATTTCATGGCGCTGGTGCTGGGCTTCCGCAAGCGCGCGAACTTCCTGCCCGTCGTCGCCGTCAGCGGTGCCGTCTCGGTGATCGCCTATCACACGGTCGGCTCCCCCTGGCACGTCAGCATCGGCGCGATCGCCGGCATGGCGCTCGCCGCTATGCTGCCGATCAAGCGCGATCCGGCTCCGCGCGAAGCAGCGCAGGAGGGCTGAGATGGACGCGTTCTTTCATGGCGACATGGTCGCGCTCATCCTGGCCGGCGCGGTTGCGACCTTCCTGACGCGCATCGGCGGCTACTGGCTGGTGATGCGGATGAAGACGATCCCGCCGCGGCTGGAGGCGGCGCTGAACGCGGTGCCGGCGGCCGTCCTGACGACGCTCGTGGCGCCCGCCTTCTTCACCGGCGGCCCCGACGTGCAGGTGGCGATGGCCGCGGCGCTGATCGCAAGCCTCCGGCTCTCGGTGCTGCCGATGCTGGCGATCGGCTGGTGTGCGGTCATGCTGATGCGCTACGCTTTCGGCACCTGACGGAGCTCGCCGGAGGCCCTTTCTCCGGCGACGAAGCCGCGTCGCCATGACCGTCACGCGCCTGGGCAGGTCCTCTTGACAGGAGAACCGCTGCGCGTCGATTCCGCGCTTCTTAGAACAACGCCTGCGCGTCACGGCGATCGATGGGAATATATGACCAAATTAAATCCATAAAATCTATAGATATTGATGTGGGCGCCGGCTTGGCCTAGCCTTTCTCCCAAGGCAACGAACAGGAGAGGGCATCCCATGCTGAACAGACGGGCATTTCTCGCGGCGACGTCGGCGATCGGATTTTCGGCGGCACTCGGACGGTGCGCGGCGGCGGAAGAGCCGGCGGCGGGCACCAGGCTGATCGTTGCCGACCAGAGCGAGCTGGTGCGCAACCTGCTCGAGGCGAGCGGCGAGGGCGACAAGCTCGGCTTCGCGTTCGAGCTCCCCAACTTTGCCGGCGGGCCGGCGATCTACGAGGCGATCCGCGCGGATGCCCTCGACATCGCCTATGTCGGCGACACGCCGCCGATCCAGGCGCGGGCGGCCGGCACGCTCTTGCCGATCGTCGCCACCTTTACCCGCGAAGTGGCGCAGTACCGGCTGACCAGCCGGCCGGGCCTTGTCATCAACAAGCTCTCCGAGTTGAAGGGCAAGAGCGTCAGCTACATCGAGGGCTCGGGGCGACAGGTGTTTCTGATCGAGGCGCTCAACCGCGCCGGGCTGAAGCTCGACGACGTGCAACTGGTCAAGCTGCGCATCGCCGACCTGCCGGATGCGATCCGTTCGGGCGCCGTCGACGTGGCGGTGCTGCAGGAGCCGCACGTTACCCGCCTGGTGAACCAGGTCGGCGCGAGCCCCGTGCTCGATCCGGAGGAGCGCAAGCTGCTGCCGAGCACGAGCTACTTCTACGCCCGTCCGGCGGTGCTCGCCGATCCCGGCAAGGCCGCGGCCATCCGCCAGTTCATCGGCGCCTTCGTGCGGGCGGGGCGCTGGAGCAACGACAACCAGGAGGCCTGGGCCAAGCACTACTACACCGACTTCCAGCGCATCGACCCGACCGACACGGCGGCGATCCTCGCCGGCCAGTCGCCGCTGGTGTTCCAGACGTCGGTTGAGGCGATCCCGCATCACCAGAAGCTGATCGACATCCTCTACCAGTCCGGCTCGCTGAAGGAGCGCTTCGACGCCGCCGGATCCTTCGTCGACACCTTCGACGACGTGATCGCCGGCGCCCGCGCCTGAGCGCGCGGCCGAAAACGAGAGGAGAGGACATGACGGACGCGACCTCAGAGGGCAATTTCTACGTGGCGGGACGGGCAGGCGAGCGATCGCCCGCACCGCCCCGCAGCGGGGCAAGCGCCGTCCGGCTGACGCCGGAGCGCCTGCCCGCCGGCCTTCGCCTCCTGGGGCCGGTGCTGGTGGTGCTCGCATGGGAAGCCGCCTCGCGGCTCGGGCTGTTGTCGCCGGCGACGCTGACGGCGCCATCCACCGCGCTTGCCACCGGCTACCAGATGTTCTCCGACGGCAGCCTGCTGCCGCATCTGCTGGCGTCCGCCGGCCGCGCCTATTCCGGGCTCTTCCTCGGCGTGCTCGCCGGCGTGGTGCTCGCGCTGCTCTCGGGGCTGACGCGGACCGGCGAGGCGCTGATCGACGGGCTGGTGCAGATCAAGCGGGCGGTGCCGACCTTGGCGCTGATCCCGCTCGTGATCATCTGGCTCGGCATCGGCGAGGCGATGAAGGTGTTCCTGATCTTCACCGCCGTGCTCGTGCCCGTCTACATCAACACCCATGCGGCGCTGCGCGGCATCGACATCGGCCATATCGAGCTGGCGCGGACGCTGGGGCTCTCGCGCGGCGAGTTCATCCGCCACGTGGCGCTGCCCGGCGCGCTTCCCGGCTTCTTCGTCTCGCTGCGGCTCGCCGTGGCGCTCTGCTGGACGGCGCTGGTCGTGCTCGAGCTGATCAACACGCAGACCGGCATCGGCTACCTGATGAACCGCGCCCGCGACTGGGGCCAGACCGACATCATCGTCGTCGGCATCATCATCTACGCGGTGCTCGGCCTCGTCTCGGACGCCGTCGTCCGCGCGGTCGAAGCGAAGGTCCTGTCCTACCGGAGGTCGCTCGGCTCATGACCTTCCACCGTCCCATCACCCCCGAGGTCGTCCTTCGCGACCTGTCGCGCAGCTTCAAGGGGAAGACCGTGCTCGACCGGGTGTCGCTGGAGATCCCCCGCGGCCAGTTCGTGGCGTTGCTCGGCGAGAGCGGTTCGGGCAAGACGACGCTGCTTCGGGCGCTCGCCGGCCTCGACGACGACGCCGAGACCGCCGGCCATTTCCAGGTCGCCGGAAGCACTTCCGTGCTGTTCCAGGATTCCCGCCTGCTGCCGTGGATGAGCGTGATCGGCAACGTGACGCTCGGCCTGCGTCGCCCGGACGCCCGGGCAGCGGCGCTGGAAATGCTGGGAGCCGTCGGCCTCGGCGACAAGACGGACGTCTGGCCGTCGACGCTCTCGGGCGGGCAGAAGCAGCGGGCGTCGCTGGCCCGCTCGCTGCTGCGCGCACCGGACGTGCTGCTCGCCGACGAGCCCTTCGGCGCGCTCGACGCGCTGACACGGTTGCGCATGCAGGCGCTGCTCCTGCGCCTCGTCGAACGCCAGCGGCCGACCGTCATCCTCGTCACCCATGACGTGGAGGAAGCGCTGCTTCTGGCCGACCGCATCCTCGTCCTGAAGGACGGGCGGATCGCCGAGGACCATCCCGTCCGCATGCCGCAGCCGCGGCGGGTGGACCATCCCGAGTTTGCCGGCCTCCGACAGACACTGCTGTCGAGCCTCGGCGTGGAAACCGAAGCCGTCTGAAAGGCATAGACCATGACCCGCAAGCTGCACCTGAATCTGTTTCTCATGCCCCGCGGCCATCACGAGGCGGCGTGGCGGCATCCGGCCTCGACCAAGAGGGCGCTCACCGATATCGAGCTCTATGCGGAGGCGGCGCGGATCGCCGAGGCCGCCAAGTTCGACGCGGTGTTCCTGGCGGACACGCTGGTGGCGCCGAACAACGGCGGACTGGTGGCGACGGGGGCGCTGGAGCCCTTCACGTTGTTGTCGGCGCTCGCCACGCGCACCGAGCGGATCGGCCTGATCGGCACGGCGTCGACCACCTACAGCCTGCCCTATACGCTGGCGCGGCAGTTCGCCTCGCTCGACAATATCTCGAACGGCCGGGCCGGCTGGAACATCGTCACCTCCTGGGCGCCGCAGGCCGGCCTGAACTACGGGCTCGAGGCCGACGTCGAACATGGCGAGCGCTACCGGATCGCCGAGGAATTCGTCGAGGCCGTGGACGCGCTCTGGCGCAGCTACCCCTCGCATGCGGTGCTCGACGACCGCGACGGCGGACGCTACCTCGATCCGTCGCTGGTCCGGCCGATCGCCTACGAGGGGCGTCACTACCGCACCCGCGGCCCGCTGAATGTGCCGGCGGGTCCGCAGGGGCGCCCGGTCTACGTGCAGGCCGGCCAGTCCGACACCGGGCGGGCCTTTGCCGCCCGCTGGGCCGAGGCGATCTTCACCGCGCACCTGACCAAGGAATCGGCGCGGACGTTCTATGCCGACGTCAAGGGCAGGGCCGCGGCCTACGGGCGGCGGCCGGAGGATATCGTCATCCTGCCCGGCCTCAGTGCCGCGATCGGCTCGACGACGCGCGAGGCCGAGCAGGTCTGGGAGGAACTCGACGCGCTGACCAGCACCGAGATCGGGCTGTCGCGGCTGTCGGCCCGCTTCGGCGGCCATGATTTCAGCGGCGTGCCGCTCGACCGTCCGTTGAGGCGCGGCGACTTTCCCGATCCCGAGCGGGTGGAGGCGTCGAAGAGCCGCGCCATCGGCTATGTCGAGACCGCGCTCAACGAAGGGCTGACGCTGCGAAAGCTGCTGCAGCGGCTCGCCGGCGCGCGCGGCCATTTCACCGCGACGGGCACGCCGGAGCAGGTGGCCGACATCATCGAGGACTGGCTGGTTTCCGGCGCCGCCGACGGCTTCAATGTGATGCCGCCGATCCTCTACAGCCAGTTCGAGCTGTTTGCTGCCGAGGTCGTGCCGATCCTGCGCAGGCGCGGCCTGTTCCGCGAGGACTACGAGGGCACGACGCTGCGCGCGCATTTCGGGCTTTCCCCCGTGCGCGAGGACGCGCCGCTGGCGCATTCAGCCTGAGCGGGCAGGGGAAGGGGAGGAGCGGCGCGCCCGCGGCGTTCGCCGACCGGTCGAAAGGTGCCCCTCACCCTGACCCTCTCCCCGCAAGCGGGGAGAGGGGACGGGGACGTTGCGCCCTCCTCTCTCTCTGCATGCGTTGTAAGGGGACGAAGGCGCTGCGGCGTTCGCCCTTCTCCCCGCNNCAGGCGGATGAGGGGCAGAGGCGGCGGACGACGGCGCCCGTCGCTCGTCATCCGGATCGTGGTTGGCGCGTCCCCGTCACGTTCCGTGACTGAAGGGCGCCGTGGCTGCCTCCAGCCACGTGCGCACCGTCGGATCCTCGATCAGCGGCATCAGCTTTTCGCGCGTCTGCGCGTGATACTCGTCGACCCAGTGCAGTTCCTCGCGGGTCAGAAGCTCGGTGACGATCAGCCGCTTGTCGAGCGGGCAGAAGGTCAGGGTCTCGAAGGACAGCATGTCGCGGTCGCCGCCTTCGACGGGTGCTGCCGGCAGCACGTGGATCAGGTTCTCGATGCGGATGCCGAAGCTGCCGGCGCGATAGTAGCCCGGCTCGTTGGAGAGGATCATGCCGGGCAGAAGCTCCTGCGTCGCCAGCCGCGCGATGCGCTGCGGGCCCTCGTGCACGGAGAGATAGGAGCCGACGCCGTGGCCGGTGCCGTGGGCATAGTCGGCCCCGGCCTTCCACAGCGCCACGCGGGCGAGCGGGTCGAGGTCGCAGCCGCGGCTGCCCTTCGGGAAGCGCGCCGTGCTGATCGCGATCATGCCCTTCAGCACCAGCGTGAAGAAGCGCTTCTGCTCGTCCGGCACGTCGCCGACCGCCACCGTGCGGGTGATGTCGGTGGTGCCGTTGATGTACTGCGCGCCGGAATCGATCAGAAACAGCGTGCCGTCCTCGAGCGGCGCGTCGGTCTCGGTGGTCACGCGATAGTGGATGACGGCGCCGTGCGCGCCGGCGCCGCTGATCGTGTCGAAGGAGACGTCCTTCAGCGGGTTCTGCATGCGCTCGCCGACGGCGGCGCGGCAGGCCTCGAGCTTCTTCGTCACGGCGATTTCCGTCAGCGTGCCCGGTTTGGCGGCATCGAGCCAGGCCAGGAACTCGACCATGGCGGCGCCGTCCTGCAGGTGCGCCTTGGCGGAACCGGCGAGTTCCACGTCGTTCTTGCAGGCGCGGGGCAGGCGGGCGGGGTCGGCGCCTTCCACGACGGTCCCGCCGGCCTGGCGGATCGCCTCGGCGAGCGCGAACGGCGCCTGGTCGGGGTCGAGCATGATGCGCTTGCCCTCGCGTGACAGGGCGGCGATGCGGGCGGCAAACTCGGAGGGCGGCGTGAAATCGGCGAGCTGGGTGAGGTAGGCCTCCTCCTCGATGCCGGTCTTGCGCTTGTCGATGAAGATCTCGGCCTTGCCGTCCGCATGCAGGATGGCGCGCGCGAGCGGGTGGGGCGTGTGCGGCACGTCGCTGCCGCGGATGTTGAAGAGCCAGGCGATGGTCGAGGGATCGGTGACGGCGAGCGCGTCGGCGCCGGCTTCCGCCACCTTGGCCGCCATCTCGGCGATCTTGTCCTTCGCCAGCTTGCCGGAAAACTCGAGCGGCTGGATCTTCACCCGGCCGAGCGGCTCGGCGGGACGATCGGTCCAGAGGCGGTCGAGCGGGTTGTGGTCGAGCAGCACGAGGCTGCCGCCGACCTTCTCCAGCGCCTTTTCGAGCCTGCGCACCTCGCCGCCGGTGTGCAGCCAGGGATCGATGCCGAGGCGGAAGCCCTTCGAGGCGTGCTTCGGGATCCACAGGTGCGGCGGCTCGCCGACCAGGTCGCCCCCCTTGAAGACGCTGCCGTCGACCTGTTCGGCAAGCTGCGTCACATAGCGGCCGTCGACGAACACGATCGCCTCGCCGCGGGTGACGAGGACGATGCCGGCCGAGCCGGTGAAGCCCGTCAGCCAGGCCAGCCGCTCGGCGCACTTCGGCACGTATTCGCCCTGGAACTCGTCGGCGCGCGGCACGAGGAAGCCGTCGATGCCGAGGCCGTCGAACGTGGCGCGCAGCGCGTCGGTGCGTTCGCGGCCGAATTGCGGGGTGGAGGTGACGTCGAAACTCTGGAACATGGCTTTGCTACCGGACGGTTTGGGATTCGGGCCGGGACTCTAACCCATTGCCGCCGAAAACCCAGCCGAATTTCCGAGTTGCGGGGTCAATTCCGCGCCTCGTGGCTTCGGGAGAGGGCGGTGCCAAGCGTTCCTGCGGTCCGCATGCCGGGTTGTGGAGGAGCCGGCACCTGTGCAACGGGGAGGAACTGTGGCACGATCCGGCCATGGCGATCCATGTCCTGGCGGTACATCGCGATGCAGGCGGGACGGAACCGGCGGCGGGCGGCACGCTTGCGGCCGCCTATTCCGTCGCGGTCGTCTGCTGGCTGCTGTCGGCCGGCGTCTACATCGCAGCGAAATGGGTCTCCGCCGAGATGCCGCCCTGGGCGCTCTGCTTCTGGCGGGTGCTGATCGCCTTTGCGATCCTCTTGCCAATCGTGCGCGGCCACCGCGCCGACATGGTGGCGCTGGTGCAGGCGCGCGGTCTCGAACTCCTGGTCATCGGCGGCACGGGGCTCGCAGTCTGCCAGGGCCTGATCTTCGTCGGCCTCGAACATGCCGACGCCACGACCGCCGGCATCATCATCGCGCTCATCCCGATCCTCACCATGATTCTTGCCCGGGTGATCCTGGCCGAGCCGATGGGGCGCTGGCAGGTGATCGGATCGATCCTGGCCTTTTTCGGGATCGCGGTCATCATCCTGAAGGGCAGCCCCGCGGCGCTGATGGGGCTCGACTTCAATGCCGGCGAGCTATGGATCGTCGCCGGTGCGTTCTGCTTCAGCCTCTATACGGTCCTGCTTCGCCGGGCGAAATTCGAGCTCGACCGGCTGGCGCTGCTCGTGCTTCTGCTCGGCGCAGCGGTGATCACGGCGCTGCCGTTCTACCTCTATGAACTGGCGGCTGACGAACGCACGACGCTGAATGCCAGCGGGCTCGTGGCGCTCGCCTATGTGGCGATCCCCGGCGGCGCGCTGATGTACTATCTCTTCAACCGGAGCATCGAGACGCTGGGCGCCAGCCGGGCAGGGATGTTCCTCTACATCCAGACGATCTTCATCGCCGTGCTCGCCTATTTCATCCTCGGGGAGCAGTTGCACCTCTATCATCTGGAAGGGGCGGCGCTCATCATCGCCGGCCTGCTCCTGATCCTCCTGCTCAAGCCGAAAGGCGAGGCCGCGGCAGAGAAGGCGTCTGCGAGCTGAGGCGCCATGGGGGGGGCGCGTGGGGAAGGCTTGCAGAAGTCGGAGACTTGCGGTGAGCCAGCATGCGTTGGACGCATGGCTCCCATGTTCAAAATTCGCTGTTGTCTTTTTTCGTTTCGGCTATAAGACGCGCATCGAAGCGAACGCGAAAGCGATCGAAGCGAAAGTAAAACGAAAGATTTCGCCGCAGGGCGATCCAGCTAGGTGCTTCGGACACAATCCCGTCCGGTCACTCCTCCTCCCTCCTCCGGGTGGGCGTTCGGAGCACGTAGAGTCCGCTAGAGCATCCTCCTCCCAGCTCGCGGACAGGCCGGGAAACCGGTCCACAGGCGGTGCCTCCGGCACCGCCTTTTCTCTTTCTTGAGACCTTTTCGGTCATGCCTCCCGGTCGCATCCCTGCGCGGCCGGGAGGTATTCTGTCAGGAAATCAGGGACGGTCGAGGTGGATCGTGACCCAGCCGTTGCGCCAGATGGTGCGCACGTGGCGCAGGCCGGCGCCGGAATAGGCGGCGATCACCTTCCAGCGCTGGTTGGCGAGGATGCCGGACAAGACGACCTGGCCGCCGGGGGCGAGGTGAGCGGCCAGCTGCGGTGCCATGCGCATCAGCGGGCGGGCCAGGATGTTGGCGATGATCAGGTCGAAGGGGCCATGGCGGCGGAAGGCCGTGTGGTGGAAGCCGGTCGCCGTTTCCAGCACGATGCCGCTGGCGATGCCGTTCTTGCGCACGTTCTCGCGGGCGACCCTGGTGGCGATCGGGTCGATGTCGGTGGCCAGCACCGGAATGGGCGCGAGCTTGCGGGCGGCGATGGCGAGCACGCCGCTGCCGGTGCCGAGATCGAGCGCGGAGCGGATCTTCCGCGTGCGCATCACCCGCTCGATCACTTCGAGGCAGCCGGCGGTCGTGCCGTGATGACCGGTGCCGAAGGCCTGCCCGGCGTCGATCTCGATTGCGATCTCGCCCGGGCGTGCGGTGTCACGATCATGCGAGCCGTGGACGACGAAGCGCCCGGCCCGCACCGGCTGCAGACCCTCCAGCGACTTGGCGATCCAGTCGACGTCGGGAATGTCCTCGCGCTCGATCCTGGCTGCGGGGAAGGCGGGTTTCACCAGTGCCGCGAACCGCGCCCGCATCTCCTCTTCCTCGTCGGCCATCAGGTACAGCGAGGCCTCCCAGATGTCGCGCTTCTCGTCGATCTCCATGGTGGCGATCGCGTAGCCCTCCTCCTCGAAGGCGTCGGTCATCAGCGACAGGATCGCTTCGGCGTTCTTTTCGGTCGTGGTGATGAAAAGGCGGATCTCGCTCAAGGTCTCGGTTTTCCTGCTTGCCGGCCGGACGGCATGCCCTGGCCATTTCCCGTGCCGGATCGTGCGGCGGCAAACGCGCCGCCATCCGGCCCGCGGCGCAGTAGCACGTTCGGCGCCTGCCGCAAAGCGCATCACTGCGGGGCGGCGAGCCAGGGCGGGTGTGGAGTGTCCATGCCGGCGATCCGGCGGACGAGCGCCCTCTCTGCAAAGGGGAGGTGGGCCATCAGCGGCAGGATCCGGTTTCGCAACGCCAGCGACGCCGGCTGGTCCATCGTCGCCATCGCGGTCAGCATGCGCGTCTGGCGGAGCACGCCGCGCACTGCTGGCAGCCGCAGCTTCGAGTATTCCGCCTCGCGGCCCTCGGCGATCAGCCAGGCGAGCCAGCAGGCATCCTCGATGCCGAGGTTCATCCCGCGGGCGCCGATCGGCGAATGGATGTGGGCGGCGTCGCCGGCGAGGTAGACGCGGCCCTCCGACATCGCCTCGACGTGGCGGAAGCTGACGGTGAATTGCGAGCGCCAGCGCTGCTCGCCGTTCGGGCGCGGATGGACGATGCGGTCTTCGTAGTCCGGGAGCGTGGAGATGTAGCGCAACACGTTGGCGCGGACCGGGATGCAGGCCAGTACGCCGGGATTGAAGAACTGCACCCGTCCATGCGTGGCGTCGACCGGGGCGTCATAGGCATAGTCGGCGAGGAAGAACAGGTTGTCGAGCGCGTCGCCCGGAAAGCCGAAGCCGCAGGCCTTGCGCACCATGGAATGGGCGCCGTCGGCGCCGACGAGGATCGTCGGCCTGACGGTTTCGCCGCTGTCGTCGTTGCGCACCAGCGTCACCTCGGGCGCATCGGGCGTGCCGTCGACGCCGTTGACCCTGGTATGCCATTCCGGTTCGATCTCGAATGCCCGCAGCCGCTCCAGAAGCAGGCGCTCGGTGACGCCTTGCGGCAGGATGCTGAGCGCCGGCCCCGGTCCGCGGAACCGGTCGGTGCGGATCCGCAGCAGCGGTGCGCCGAGCGAGGAAAGCTGGAGACCCTCGATCGGCAGCGCCTGGGCGCGGATGTCGCCGGCGACGCCGGAGGGGCCGAGCAGCATCAGGGTGCGGGCGTTGACGCCGAGCGCCCGGCTTTCGTTCTCGGCCACCGGGCCATCGGTCTCTGCGACGATCCGCGGCCTGATGCCGCGACGGGCCAGTTCGAGCGCCAGCGCCAGTCCCACGGGTCCCGCGCCGGCGATGAGGATCGAGGTGTCGGCGCGTAAAACCATGGACGGAGGTTCCTATCCCTTGATGAGGTTCTCCAGCTTTTGTACGGCAACATCGGGGTTCTCGCCATAGGCTATGGTGCCCCGGAACCGGCCGTCGCTGTCGAGCAGGAAGACGGAGGCCGTGTGGTCCATGGTGTATTCGCCGTCCGGCTGGCTTTCGTCGACCGGAACCTTGCGGGCGTAGACGCGGAAGCCCTTGACCATGTCCATCACCTTGTCGGCCGGACCGGA
The DNA here is from genome assembly GCA_900469965.1 of Hyphomicrobiales bacterium. Taxonomy (GTDB): domain Bacteria; phylum Pseudomonadota; class Alphaproteobacteria; order Rhizobiales; family Rhizobiaceae; genus Mycoplana. The sequence continues at coordinate 221,710 of UBZP01000015.1, forward strand.
AATGCCGGTGACGCGCTTGGAAACGTTGGAAACATAGGCGCCGAGGACCTCCGGCGTGTCGCGTTCCGGATCGACCGTGATGAAATAGGCCTGCATCTTCGAGCCGTCCGGATCGGTCTTGGCGAGCCAGCCGTCGAGCTCGAACAGCGTGGTCGGGCACACTTCCGGGCAATGGGTGAAGCCGAAGAACAGCGCGGTCGGCTTGCCGGTGAACGCCTTCTCGGTGATGGGGCTGCCGTCCTGCGCCACCAGGCTGAAGGGGACGCCGAAGGGGCCTTCGGCCAGCTGGTCGTCGGTTCGCGTCATCTCCAGCGTCAGCCAGCCAAGCAGGCCGGCGAGGAGGGCAATGGCGATCCAGAGGATGGTGCGTACGGTCTTCATGGGCAATCCGTCATCGGCAGGTCGGCCGCGGCGCGGCCGTTGAAACCGCTTCTTAGTCCGTCCTGGCGCCCTGGGCAAATGTACCTTTTGCCGCAAGCAGGCGCGGCCAGGGACGGCCCTGTCGGCCCGGCGCCGTCAGAAGCACCAGGACAGCCCGGTTTCGGCCATGGAGAGGAAGATCGACGAGCCATGCTCGAGCCAGCCGGCGAAGGCCAGTGTGGAGAGCGTGACAAGCACGGCCGCCCCGGAAGAGAGGAGGACGACGGCGCGGAGAGTGTGGCGGGCAGGTGTCATGGTCGCATTCTAGCGCAGGTGCGGCCCGACCGGAATGGGTGACGCCGCCAGACCTTGCCGCGGTCGGGCGGGAGCGGGCCGCAATGCCGCGCGATGTGCCGATCCCGAACGTTCACATGGATTCTTAGCGTTTGCTTAATCTGTCTCTGCAAAGCTTGCGAAAGCGTATGGGCCGTCCTGGCCTCTCGGGCATGAGGTCCGCCGGCCGCACAGGCCTTGAGCGCAGTTGCGATCCCTCGGCCGAATCTGGGAACTCCGATCCATGTCCAACGCCATCAAGCAATCCGGCGCATACCTCGAAATCGTCTCCTTCCACCTCGGAGACCAGGAATTCTGCATCGACATCATGGCGATCCGCGAAATCCGCGGCTGGGCGCCGGTGACCCCGATGCCGCACACCCCGCCCTACGTGCTCGGCCTGATCAATCTGCGCGGCGCGGTGATCCCGGTCATCGACATGGCCTGCCGCCTCGGCATGAAGATGACCGAGCCGTCCGAGCGTTCGGCGATCATCGTCACCGACATCGCCGGCAAGCTCGTCGGCCTCCTCGTCGAGCAGGTCTCGGACATGATGACCATCAAGAGCGAAGACCTGCAGCCGGCGCCGGAGATCATCCCGGAAGCCCAGCGCGCCTTCTGCCGCGGCATCGTCGCCCTGGAAAAGACGATGGTCTGCTTCCTCAACCTCGACACCGTGATCGCCGACGAGCTGGCGCAGGCCGCCTGATCGCCGAAAGCGCGGCTGCCGCCAGGCCGGAACCCCGGGACGGACGTCGCCGGGGTTTTTTCGCGCGTGCGGCATTTTCGTCCCGCCGATCCCTGCATCCCCTTGATTCTTCGCAATGCCATGCTCCATGCTCGATCCTAGCCTGGGAGCCGATCCCGGACGATGCGACAAGGATATGGAGTGCCCATCATGAAATGCCTGCTGCTCATCGACCTTCAGTCCGGGTTCTGCCCGGGCGGGAACCTGGCCGTTCCCGGGGGCGACGAAGTCATCCCGGTGGCCAACCGGCTGATGGCGAAAGGCGGCTACGACCTGATCGTCGCCTCGCAGGACTGGCATCCCGCCGACCACGGCAGCTTCGCCTCCAGCCATCCCGGACGGGCGCCTTTCGAGATGGGGGAACTGAAGGGCAAGCCGCAGATGCTGTGGCCGGACCACTGCGTCGAACACACGGAGGATGCCGCGCTGCATCCCGCGCTCGATGTCACGCGGATCGACTACATCCAGAAAAAGGGCATGGACCGCGAGGTGGACAGCTATTCCGCCTTTCGCGACAACGACCGGACGGCCCATACGGGGCTTGCGGACTACCTGCGCACGCGCGGCGTGACCCAGATCGACATCGGCGGGCTGGCTACGGACTATTGCGTGCAGGCCTCCGCGATCGATGCGGTCGAGATGCTTCCCGGCGTGCGCGTGCGCTTCATCGAGGACCTGAGCCGCGGGATTGCGCCCGAGACGATCGCGGCCGCTGAGCAGGCCATGGCGGCGGCGGGTGTGGTGACCGTGACGGAGGCCGACATCCTGCGCGAGGCCCGCGAGGGGTGATGCCGGCCTGTGGTCGGAACAAATAGCGGCGAGCGACATTTGTCTCAGCGAAGGCGCAAGAAGCGCTGCAGGGAGACCATCATGAAACCGTTCGCAACCCTTTCGTCCATTCTGCTTGCCGGCGCGATCGCCGCTCCTGCGCTTGCCGCGACGACGATCGACGGCATGACCGTGCCGGTCCCGACCCCGCGTCCCACCATCGAGATGGCGCAGGCGTCGAATGACCCCATGAACCCGTCCGACGCCAGCGGCGGCCAGCAGGCCGGCGGGCAGGACATGGACATGATGAGCACCGGCGCCATCGCACCGACCGTATCGGGCGTCGGCGACTTCAAGGCCGTCGACATCACCAGGATCTCGGTGATGCGCGTCGACGAGGTTTCCGACGATGACACCCGCGAGCAGTACCGGCTGCTTTCCGACAGTCATGGCGCGGATGTGCGGAAGCTGCAGTCCGACATCCGCTCGAATCCGGACCTGGTCGCGGCGCTGAAAGCGCAGCAGGTCGATGTCGACAACGTGATCTCCGTCCAGCAGAACGGCGACGGCAGCGTGACCTTCATCGTCATGTAGCTGCAGCCGACAGTCACGGAGGAGGCGGCCGCAATGGGCCCGGAGCGATCCGGCCTATTGCGGCTTTCCGTTTGTCCAGGTGACGTTCTCGCCGAACAGCGGCACGGTGGAGATCGACATCTTCGCCGAGCCGTCGGTCAGTTCGCGCGAGTGGGCGAGATAGATCAGCGTGTCGTTCTTGCGGTCGTAGATGCGGGTGACGACCAGCTTCTTCCAGATCAGCGAAAGGCCCGACTTGAACACCTCCTCGCCGCCCTTCGACAGGTCGATCTCGCCGATCGTGATCGGACCGGTCTGCCGGCAGGCGATGGCGTTGTTGGAGGGATCCTCGAACCAGTTGCCCTTCTGCAGCCGGTCGAGCACGCCGCGGTCGAAATAGGTGATGTGGCAGGTGACGCCTGCGACGTCCGGGTCGCTGACGGCATCGATCAGGATGTCGTTGCCCATCCAGTCCACTCCGACCTCGCCGACCGTGTCGGCCAGCGTGCCTGTGGCAAAGAGGGCAAGGCCTGCAGCCAGGGCGATGCGAAGGCGGGAAGCGGTCATGCGGGCGTTCTCCGTGGGTTCGATGCGGGGCGATGAAACGGAATCGATTCAAGGCGATATGCGGAAAGTCTCATGCATTGCGGTAGACCTTCTGCCCATCACTTAGGTCCTCTGATGCGCTTTGCAATGGCGAGGCGCAATCCGCGCGGGCTTCCGGGCGCCTTTGCCGCCGCAATCGTCGCGCGCACTCTCTCGGGCTCGGTGATGGTCAGCTCGTATTCCCAGTCCTTCTCTGTGCCGCCCATGCGGGTGATTCCGGGAGACGTTAGGGCGGCTGGAAGCCGGCAGCAACGGGGGCGGCCGACCGAGCCCCCTCATCCCCGTCGCGGTGGGCGGATTTCCGGGGGCTTGCGATTTGCGCCGGAGAGCGGGTGCGCTATGGATTGCATGCCAAAGCGAAGAATGCCGAAGAAGAAGGGGGCCGAAGTGGATGAATTGACGGCATTGTCCGCAACCGAACTCTCGCTGCGCATCCATGCCCGCAGCGTCTCCTGCCGGGCAGTGATGCAGGCCTTCCTCGAGCGGATCGAGGCGGTCAACCCGCTCGTCAACGCGATCGTCAGCCTCAGGGAGGCAGATGAACTGATGGAGGAGGCCGCGGCGGCGGACCGGGTGCTTGCGGAGGGGCGGTCGCGCGGATGGCTGCACGGCATGCCGTTCGCGGTCAAGGATCTCTCGGAGGCCAAAGGCGTGCGATGCACCTACGGCTCGCGCCTCTACCGCGATTTCGTCCCGGACTATGACGACATCCATGTCGAGCGCATCCGTGCCGCCGGGGCGATCATCATCGGCAAGACCAATGCGCCGGAAATGGGGCTCGGCTCGCACACCTACAACGATGTCTTCGGCGTCACGCGCAATCCTTACGACCGGACGAAGAGTGCCGGCGGTTCGTCCGGCGGGGCGGCGGCGGCACTGGCCGCGCGGCTCGTTCCCGTCGCCGACGGCAGCGACATGATGGGGTCCTTGCGCAACCCGGCGGCCTTCAACAACGTCATCGGTTTCCGGCCGAGCTTCGGCCGCGTGCCCTCGCTCGGCAACGAGCTCTTTCTCGGCCAGCATGCGGTGAACGGACCGATGGGGCGGAGCGTCGCCGACGTGGCGGCGCTGCTTGCGATCCAGGCGGGCCATGACGCTCGCGATCCGCTGTCGCTGCCGCGCGAGGATCTTGCGCCGGGCCGGGCAGGGGATCTCGCCGGGGTCAGGATCGGCTGGCTCGGCGACTTCGGCGGCCACCTGCCGTTCGAGCCCGGCGTCCTGGAGCTCTGCCGTTCGGCGCTAGACGTCTTCGTCGCGATGGGGGCATCCGTCGTCGAGGTGCCGCCGGGCTTCGACATGGACCGCCTCTGGCAGGGCTGGAGAACATACCGCCATTTCCTCGTGACATCGGCGCAGGCGGCCGACTACGACGATGCGGACAGACGGGTGATGATGAAGCCGGAATTGCGCTGGGAGATCGAGAACGGGCTGAGGCTTTCGGCCGCCGAGGTCGCGGCGGCCTCTGCGATCCGCAGCGACTGGTACCGATACGTGCTGGCCCTGTTCGAGCGGTACGAATTCCTGGTGCTGCCGGCGGCGCAGGTGTTCCCCTTCGACGTGGCCACGCACTGGCCGCAGGCGATCGCGGGACGGGCGATGGACACCTATCACCGCTGGATGGAGGTGGTGATCGGGCCGACCATGGCCGGGCTGCCCGTGGCCGCCATGCCGGCCGGCTTCAGCCCGGAGGGGCTGCCCGCCGGCATCCAGATCATCGGACCGCCGCGCGCGGACCGGGCGGTGCTGCAGGTCGCCGCAAGCTATGAGGCGCACACCGGCTGGGCGGCACGGCTGCCCGCGATCGGCTGAAGCATCAGGGATCCAGTGCCGGGCGCCCCAGGGTGCCGGGCACTGGGTGCCGGGCATTGTGATTTGGCGATTGCGCGGAGCGGACGTATCCTCAAGACGGTGCGGCCGCATCCGGGCCGCCGGGCATCGGGAGGGATCCATGGGGCGCAGATACATCGACTGCCGGGAATTTCCGAGCGTGATGAAGTGCACGATCGCCATCTCCGCCGACAGCGAGGAGGAACTGGTCAACGCCGCCGTGCTGCACGCCGTGAGCGTTCATGGCCACCAGGACACGCCGGCCTTCCGCGCCGAGATCCGCAAGGCCATCCATGACGGCATGCCGCCGCTGAAGGTGGCCTGAAACACCGCAACCGGCCGGATCCGGTCCGACACCTGACGGGCGACGAGGATCGCGCGGACACCCCTTGCGCGCGGTGGCCGCGTTTGCGTCTCATCCGCCACATTGTCGTCCAGACGGGCCGGCTCGCGCCTCGTTCCCGCCCTTTCTCCTTCATTAGCAGGTAAAGTATTTCACCGGCCCGCCGGCGCCCGGCCTGCGGCCCGCGAGAAAATTTTCGACGGCGGTTTTCGCCATGAATGCCGTTGAAAACGCTGGATGATTTACGTCCTCGACCAGCCCGCCGCCCGGTCCGACCGGCGCATTCCGGGACGCCGTAAAGGATTTGCTTACCATAGTTTGACAGCATTTCGGTCATTGTTTCGACCAGCGTGCATGGCACGGGGCGCCCAGAAGCGGGCGCTGCGACGCCATCAGGCCGGTCCCGACGACAATCCGTTCGATTGGCGCCGGATCGAGTAACCAGTAGTTTGGGTAACGAGTATCATGGCGTCATTTGTCGTTGCGTGCGGTGACCATCCCTCCCGTTCCGGGGGGCGCTCCATCCTCAAGACCACGCGCGGCATGCTCTTCGGCGCGATGGCCATGGGCCTTTCAATCGCCGCCGGCGCCTGGGTCGCGGCCGGGCTCGCCACGGTCCAGCCCGCTGCCTCTCCGGCCGCTGCCGCCAAGCAGGGGCGGCTGCAGGCCTCTCTCGAAATGCCGCCGGTGAAGAAGACGCCGGGCGAACGCAATATTCGCGTGAAGAAGTTCTCGCGGCTGTCGAAGACGCCGGCCGACCAGCTCTGGCCGGCGGGCCTCACGGTCTCGGTGATCAAGGAACACTACGACCGGCGCGCCGCTCTCGCCGCCGCCAAGATCGAGCGCGAGACGGCAAGGACGGCGAAGGCCTATGCGCTGGCCGGCTTCTCGCGGGCCGAGGCCGGCACCGTGGCGGCGGCGGATGTGACCGTGCAGACGTCGCTGGTCACCGCGCTCGTCGATCCGAACGTTGCCCGCCAGCCGCTCGACAAGCCCTTCGACCTGGTCCTTCCGGAAGAGGCGGCCGAACTCGGCCTGCCCGACCAGATCCCGCTGCCGGAGGCCCGGCCGCGGCGGCTGGCGAAGGTCGACGACGCGGCCAGCGAGCGCCAGCCCGCCAAGCCTGCCGCGCGCGAACTCGCCTATGCCAGCCCGTCGCAGTTGAAGGACGACGACGAGGTCCGGCAGACGCGGCCCGGCCTGTTCAGCGGCTTCGGCCGGAAGGCGCGGGGACGCACCGCCTATTACGACATCTCCGCCGGGATCGTGCACCTGCCGAACGGCGAGCGGCTGGAGGCCCATTCCGGCATCGGCAAGATGCGCGACAACCCGCGTTACGCCCATATGAAGATGCGCGGCCCGACGCCGCCCGGCACCTTCAAGCTCTCCATGCGCGAGAAGCTGTTCCATGGCGTGCAGGCCCTGCGGATGACCTCGGTCGACGGCCAGCACCCGCTCGGCCGGACCGGCCTCCTGACGCATTCCTACCTGCTGGGGGCGAGCGGTAACTCGCATGGCTGCGTGGCGTTCAAGAACTATCCGCGCTTCCTCGCCGCCTTCAAGCGGGGCGAGATCGACACGCTGGTCGTCGTGCCCAGCATCGGCAGTTCGCGGCTGGCCTCGCTGATCGGCAAGCGGATCTAGTCCTGCAAGGGGTCCCCTCCCAAAGGGGCATTCCCGGCGGCACGCCTACGAGGCCACGAGCCATCTTCCGGCGTCCGACATCGAACTCCGGTGTCCAGCGGCGTATTGCCGGCAGCCGTCGCCGGCCGGGCATGCCGACCGGCGGAATTGAATTCTCTCGCTCGTGGCGTTCTTCCGGCGACGCCGGCGCGTTGAAAGCGCCCGCACGCGCGGCGCCGCGCACGGACCTGCTCCCGCAGGTGCCGTGCCCGCATGCGATCCCGTATCCGGACGGTCGTTGCCGACATCCGGACGATGAGGGCGCTATGCCATGAACAGCCGGCGCAGCACGGCAAAGAAGCCCGGAGGCTTCGGTGCCAGGATGGCCCGGATCTGTGCCGCCGCCGTTCCGGCGCTCACGGCCGATCCGTAGTGGCAGTAGCAGATGACCTCGTGCAACTCGTCGTCAGACAGTTCGAAGAACCGCCGCGCCTCGCCGTAGGTGTCGTCGGCCAGCCCGGCTGACCGCAGGACCGGATCGGCGAAGGCCACCGAGATCGGCGAGCCGTCACCCCGCATGGCGTTGCGGACGCTCGGCGACTGGTGTTCGGTCTGGCGTAGCGTCGACAGGTGCCAATGCGGGTTCTTCTCAAGGAGTTCCGCCCAGCGCTCGAGGCGCTCCGTGCGCGTCAATGTCTGAGCCGGAAAGGTCTCGACTTCTGCAACAAGCCGCAGTTGTTCTACTGTTTGATGCTTCATCTTGGACTCCCATTTGAGGATGGATGTTCCGTCCCCCAATGCTCATGCAGCCCCCGGATGAAGGGTGACTCCACCGGGCGCAGATGTCCAATCACGATCGGAGATTTTCGTCGCCGGTTGCTGTTTGACTCAGCGGCCCGCGGCGGCCAAGCGCATTCGGCGGGTGCGCTACCGGACACTCCCCGCGGACTGCAGGCTCACACCTTCTCCACGAACCCGTCGAGCACCTTCTTCTGGCCGGCGCGGTCGAAGTCGATGGTGAGCTTGTTGCCCTCGATCGCGGCGATGTTGCCGTTGCCGAACTTCAGGTGGAAGACGCGGTCGCCGAGGGCAAAGCGCGAGGGCTCGCTGGTGGTCGACTTCGCGACCAGTTCGCCCTCGATGGTGCGCGCCCGCGGGCCGCTCTCGCCGTAGCCGATGCGCTCGACCGCATGGCCGGAGCGGCTGCCCCAGTTGTCGCGCGTGGCGTCGGTCTTGTTCTGCTGGGCGCGGCGCCAGCCGGGGGTGGAATAGGCGTTCTGGAACGGCTCCTGCTTGTCGAAGCGCGACTGGCCGTAGCCGCCGCGCCCGCCGTAGCCGCCATAGGACTGCTCGGTCTCGGCGACCTCGACATGGGCCTCGGGCAGTTCGTCGAGGAAGCGCGAGGGGATCGTCGACTGCCACAGGCCGTGGATGCGGCGGTTGGAGACGAACCAGATGTGGCAGTTGCGCTTGGCGCGGGTCAGCCCGACATAGGCGAGCCGGCGCTCTTCCTCGAGACCGGCGCGGCCGCCCTCGTCGAGCGCGCGCTGGTGGGGAAACAGGCCTTCCTCCCAGCCGGGCAGGAAGACGGTCTCGAATTCCAGCCCCTTGGCCGAGTGCAGCGTCATGATCGAGACGGCGTCGAGATCCTCGTTCTGCTCGGCGTCCATGACGAGCGAGACGTGCTCGAGGAAGCCGCGCATGCTTTCGAACTGCTCCATCGAGCGGACCAGTTCCTTCAGGTTCTCCAGCCGGCCGGGGGCTTCGGCCGACTTGTCGTTCTGCCGCATCGCGGTGTAGCCGCTCTCGTCGAGGATCTGCTCGGCAAGCTCGGTGTGCGGGGTGGTCTCCAAAAGCGCCGACCAGCGCTTGAAGTCGGCGACGACATCGAACAGCGCCTTGCGCGCCTTCGGCTTCAGTTCGTCGGTCTCGACCATGTCGGCTGCCGCGGCCAGCATCGGGATGTCGCGGGCGCGAGCATAGTCGTGCAGGTTGCGGATCGTGGTGTCGCCCAGCCCGCGCTTCGGCGTGTTGACGATGCGCTCGAAGGCGAGGTCGTCGGCCGGCTGGCAGACGAGGCGGAAATAGGCCATGGCGTCGCGGATCTCGAGCCGCTCGTAGAAGCGCGGGCCGCCGATGACGCGGTAGTTCAGGCCGAGGGTGACGAAGCGGTCTTCGAACTCGCGCATCTGGAAGGAGGCGCGCACCAGGATCGCCATGTCGTTGAGGTTGTGGCGCCGGCCATTCCTGTCCGGCCGCTGCAGGCTCTCGATCGTCTCGCCGACGGCGCGGGCTTCCTCTTCCGAATCCCAGGCGGCGTGGACGACGACCTTGCCGTCCTCGGGGTCGTGGCGGTCGGTGAACAGCGTCTTGCCGAGCCGGCCCTCGTTGTGGGCGATCAGGTGGCCGGCGGCACCGAGGATATGGGCGGTCGAGCGGTAGTTGCGCTCCAGCTTGATCACCTTGGCGCCGGGGAAATCCTTCTCGAAGCGCAGGATGTTGTCGACCTCGGCGCCGCGCCAGCCATAGATCGACTGGTCGTCGTCGCCGACGCAGCAGATGTTTATCTGCTGCTTTTCGTTTGCGCTCACGCTGTCGCCGCTGCGCGGCTCGCTCCGCGAGGGCGCGCCATCGGGCGCGACGGCCTCCTGGCCTTGCCGTCCTTCGGACGGATAGGCGCCTGTATCATCCCATGGTCCGGAACGTGGTGCGGCTTGCATCTCCTCCGCAAGGGGGGAGATCGGGCGACGGGTCGACCGTTGCGCCAGCAACCTCAGCCACATGTACTGGGCGGTGTTGGTGTCCTGGTACTCGTCCACCAGGATGTAGCGGAACTTCTGGTGGTAGTCCTTGAGGATATCCGGATGGGTGCGCAGGATGCGGATCGGGTGCAGCAGCAGGTCGCCGAAGTCGCAGGCGTTCAGCGTCTTCAGGCGGTTCTGGTAGGCGGCGTAGAGTTCGCGGCCCTTGCCGTTGGCGAAGGCGCGGGCGTCGCCCTCGGGGATCTGCGCCGGATCCAGCCCCTTGTTCTTCCAGGTGTCGATCATGCCGGCGAACTGCTTGGCCGGCCAGCGCTTGTCGTCCAGCCCTTCGGCCTGGATGATCTGCTTGATCAGGCGGACGACGTCGTCGGTGTCGAGGATGGTGAAGTCGGACCGCAGCCCGACGAGCTCGGCGTGGCGGCGCAAGAGCTTGACGCCGATCGAGTGGAAGGTGCCGAGCCAGGGCATGCCCTCGACGGCGCCGCCGACCAAGAGGCCGATGCGCTCCTTCATCTCGCGCGCCGCCTTGTTGGTGAAGGTGACGGCGAGGATCTGCGAGGGATAGGCGCGGCCGGTCGCGAGGATATGGGCGATGCGGGTGGTCAAGACGCGCGTCTTGCCGGTGCCGGCGCCGGCGAGCACGAGCACCGGTCCGTCCAGCGTCTCGACCGCCTCGCGCTGCTCCGGGTTCAGGCCGGAGAGATAGTCGGGCACGCGGTGCTGATCGCGGGCGGCCATGGCGCGCGCGGCGATGCCGCCGGTCGGGCCCGGTCCGGCCGTGGAAGGGGCTGCCGGGGACCTCGGGCCGGGGGCAGGGGCCTTCTTCAGCGCCGGATCGTCGTCGTCGAAGAAGGGAATGTCGTCGTAACCGCTCATCATGCGGCCCAATGTAGTGATTCGGGGCCGAAAGGCCAGTTGCGCGTTCCTCTTTTATTCCGGTCGCCTGCCGGCAAGCGGGCGGCCGGACATGAGGGAGCGGGCGTCTCCTACTGGTAGACGACGATGCGGGCGTGCTGCGGCACGCGGGTGTAGAGGTCGATCACGTCCTGGTTCATCAGGCGGACGCAACCGGAGGAGACCGCCTTGCCGATCGAACGCCATTCCGGATTTCCGTGCAGGCGGTAGAGCGTGTCCTCGCCGTTCTGGAAAATATAGAGCGCGCGCGCGCCGAGCGGGTTCTTCAGGCCCGGCTCCATGCCGCCGTTCTCGATGGAGTATTTCGCAAGCTCCGGCTGGCGGGCGACCATCTCGTTCGGCGGCTTCCAGCGCGGCCAGGCCTGGCGCCAGTGGATGACGCCTTCGCCCTGCCAGGCAAAGCCCTCGCGGCCGATGCCGACGCCGTAGCGCATCGCCGTCCCGCCCGGCTCGATGACGTAGAGGAAGCGCTTCGGGGTGTCGACGACGACCGTGCCGGCGGGCTCGCCGGTCGGGTCGATCACCCGCTGGCGGTAGAACTGCGGGTCGATCTCCTGGTAGGGCACCGGGGGAATCAGGAAGCCGCCGTCCTCGACCGGGCCGTACATCACCTGCAGCTCCGCATCGCTCGGCGGCACGATGGGACGCCGGGGCGCGACCGGGACGGGGGCGTAGCCACGCGGCATGGACGTGGAGCAGCTTGCCAGTGCCGCCGACGCGGCTGCCAGTAGGAACGTTCTCCGGGAAGTGGGCGACATGCGATGCGGGTCTTTCGAGGCGGGGTTGTGCGGGTGCTGCGATCCGTAGCGAAGTTGTCTGCGTAAACGCAAGACGGGTCTGCGATCACATCTTTGTCACGGCGGCCGCGGTTCCTTCAAGCAAAGCCTGTGCGCCGCCCCGGCCGCCCACGCATGTCGGCGCGCCGGTGGTGCGCTTCGGCAACGCTCCCGGATGCCAGCCGCGCCCTCGCTGATGGACCTGTCCTAGCTTCCGTTGACAAAGGAGTTTCAGATTGGTCTGTCTGAAGATGTTTGAAAATTGGGGTAGCCGTTCACCATGCAAATGCGAGATGGCGTTCAGGCGCTGGTCGACAGACTTTTCCGTGAAAAGGCATCATGGCCAGAACTCATCAAACAGATTAGGGCCGCAACAGGAGCAAACATACTGACGGCCGAAACGATTGCGATTTCATACGATGGATGGCGACGTCTTTGCAACTACCGGATCAATCATGAACCGGATTGCAAAAGGCATGCGATACGGCACATCAAATACCATGGGCCGAACTCGCTCATTTCAGCAGTCGGCGGCAGCTTCGTCGTTGCACAAGATAGCGACAAGAGTGGTAGGACGCGGCCGGCGGAGTAGGCAGCCCGCTTTCATCACGCGCATTGTCGCAACGCATTGCGGTCGCCCGCGGCCGGTTCGCCACTCCTATATCTCTCATATCGCCCCGCGCCGTGACTAGCCCCCAAAACCAGGCCTGAAACATGCTTTAGGGGCATCCACTTCGCCAACTGTCCTAGTTGCGGTCGGCGTCGAACACTCCGTCGACGGGGACCTGCAGGGCGGTCGCGAGCTGGTTGGTCCGTGCCGCGAGCGAGATGATCGAGAGAAGCTCGGCGTGCTGGGCCTCGGTCAAGCCCTTGGCCTTCGCCGCCGCCGTGTGCGAGTGAACGCAGTAGCTGCAGCCGTTCGTGGCCGAGACGGCGATGTAGAGCATCTCCTTGACCAGCGGATCGAGCACCGACGGCGTCGCCATGATCGCCTTGACGTCGCGCCAGGTGCTTTCGAGCAGCGCCGGGTCGAAGGCGAGATAGAGCCACATGTTGTTGATGAAGTCGGACTTCCGCGTGGCGCGGATGTCGTCGAAGACGGCCTTCACGCGGGGATCGGCCTCGAGGTCGGGGGCAGGCTTGACGGTGCTCATGGGGACGCTTCCTCTTGGAGTTGGACCGGCGGCGACGGCCGCCGGTCTTGGCAAGCTTCAGATCGGCAAGCCTCACAGAAGGGCGATCACGCGGGACGGACCGCCGGTGCCGCCGCGCACCTTGGGCGCCCCGACGACGAGCGTGGCGCCCTTCGCGGGCAGGCTGTCGAGATTGGCGACCGCCTCGAGACCCCAGCGGCCGGCCGGAAGCCAGGCATTGTGGGCCGCGAAGTCCGGCGAAAGGCCGTAGTCGAGCGAGAGCGTGTCGACGGCGATGCCGGCCGCCTTCGTCTCGAGCAGGGCCTCGACCGCTTCGACGTGGAAGCCGGGGAAGTGCAGCTTGCCGTCGGCGTCGGCGTTGCGGAACGTGTCGGTGCCGAGATGCTTCGACCAGCCGGAGTTCAAGGCGACGCAGGCATTGTCGGGGATGTCGCCGTTGGCGGCCGTCCAGGCCTTGATGTCGTCGGGCGTCAACTGCGCGTCCGGGTTGGCCGCAGCCCTTTCGCGAATGTCGATGACGACGAGCGGAACGACGAGATTTTCGACCGGGATTTCGGCGACCGAGAGGCCGTCGGCGGAAAAATGCAGCGGCGCGTCCAGATGGGTGCCCGTGTGCTCGCCGTAGCGCAGCTCGAACAGGTTGAAGGAATGCTCCTTGAAGTTGAACTTCTGCTCGCGGAAGAACTGCTGCGGACCGAAATAGGTCGGAAATTCCTCATGGAGTTCGTGGGTCAGGTCCGTCACGCCGGTCGGGGCGGCGGCGAGCACCGGCCCGAAGGGGGCGGTGGCAGCCACCGCGGCCGTGGCCGCACCTGCGGCTGCGGCGCGAAACAGGTTGCGCCTGGAAAGCATGTTCTTCTTGACGGATTCAATCACACAAGCGTCGCACATCGCATTCCCCTTTCCGAAAAGATACACTGTCCATGGAGACGAGGCGAACCCGGTTCGCCCGATGCGAAGGCTATCAAGCGGGCGGGGCCCCGTCAGCACAGCGGATTGCTGCAACCAGCACCGGTGGCGAACGAATTTTCGCGCGAACCTTACAAATACGTAATGATCGCATTCTTTCATTGCCGGTTCATGGGTCAGGCATGATACTTGGCCCGTTCGGCGAACCGCCCTTCGGGCGGAAGGCCGTGTCATGTCCGGAGTCCTGGATGCGCGTTTGGAAGCAACTGCTTGTCAGCCTCGCCGTCGTCGGCGTCGGCATTGTCGTCTGGGGACGGCTTGCGCCCGGCGCAGCCGATACGATGAAGGCTGCAGGCGTTCCCGACGGGATCGTGTCCTGGATGGCTCCGGCGGATGCGGCCGAAGGCGGCAGGCAGGGACAGGGTGGGGGCCAGGGACAGGGCCAGGGTGGACAGGGCGGCGGCCGGCGCCAGGCCGGCGGCTTCGGCGGTCCGACGCTCGTCGTGACGCGGCCGGTCGAGCTTGCGGTCGTCAACGACCGCCTCAACGCGATCGGCGACGGCGAGGCGATCCGCTCGGTGATCGTGACGCCCTATTCGACCGGCAACCTCATCGACGTCTTCGTGAAATCCGGCGACCGGGTGGCGCAGGGACAGGTGATGGCGCGGCTCGACAACGACGAGCAGAAGATCGCCGCAGACCAGGCCCGCCTGACCCGCGACCGGGCGCGCGACAAGCTGAAGCGCTACGAGAACCTAAAGGCGGCCGCGGCCGTCACGGACGTCGCCATCCAGGACGCGCGCGACGAGCTGAAGGCGGCGGAACTGGCGCTGCAGAAGGCCGAGCTCGACCTGCACCGCCGGGACATCAACGCGCCCTTCGACGGCGTGGTCGGCATCATCCTCGTCAATGTCGGCGACTACGTCACCACGTCGAGCGAGATCGCCCGGGTCGATGACCGCTCCGACATCCTCGTCGATTTCTGGGTGCCGGAACGCTTCGCGACGAAGGTCCGCGTCGGCGGCCCGATCTCCGCCACTGCGATCGCCCGGCCCGGCGAGGTGTTCACCGGCTCGGTCGAGGCGATCGACAACCGCATCGACCAGGCAAGCCGCACGCTGAGGATCCGGGCGCGGATCGACAACCCGCAGGACATCCTGCGGGCCGGCATGTCGTTCTCCGTCAACATGCACTTCGAGGGCGACCGCTACCCGAGCGTCGACCCGCTGGCGCTGCAGTGGAGCGCCGACGGCTCCTATGTCTGGCGGATCGCCGGCGACAAGGCGCAGAAGGTGCCGGTGAAGATCATCCAGCGCAATCCCGACCGGGTGCTCGTCGACGCCAAGCTGGCCGACAACGAGGTCGTTGCGACCGAGGGGCTGCAGCGGCTGCGTGACGGCGCCGACGTCAAGGTACTGGGTGCCGAAGGCCGGCCGCGCCAGCCGGCTGCCACGGAGGGAACGTGATGGCGGCCAAGACCGGCGAGACCGACATCCACGGCGGGCAGGGCGGGTTCACGGCGCTGTTCGTGCGCCGGCCGATCTTCGCGCTCGTCGTCAACACGCTGATCGTCGTCGCCGGGCTCGCCGCCTTCAGCGGCGTCGAGATCCGCGAGCTGCCGTCGGTCGACCAGCCGGTCATCACCGTGACGACGGAGTTCGAGGGCGCTTCGCCGGAGACGGTCGACCGCGAACTGACGGACGTGATCGAAGGTGCCGTGTCGCGCGTGCAGGGGATCAAGGACATCTCCTCGACCTCGTCGTTCGGGCGCAGCCGCGTCACCCTGCAGTTTTCCGACACGACCGACGTCAGCCAGGCGGCCAACGACGTGCGCGATGCGCTCGGCCGCGTCGCCAACCAGATCCCCGACGGGGCGGAGGAACCGCGCGTCGTCAAGGCCGACGCCGACAGCCAGCCGATCATGCGGCTGGCGCTCACCTCCGACCGGCTGTCGATGGAGGACCTGACGCTTCTGGCGGAGAACGAGGTCACCGACCGGCTCGCCGCCGTCGAAGGCGTCGCGGACGTGGACGTGTCCGGCGAGCAGGAGAAGGTCTTCCGCGTCGATATCGACCAGGCGAAGCTCGCCAGCCGCGGCCTCACCATCGCGGACCTGAGCGATGCGCTGGAGACGGCGTCCTTCGATGTGCCGGCCGGTTCGCTCACCAGCATGAACCAGGACATCACCGTGCGGGCCACGGCCGACCTCGCCACGCCGGAAGACTTCGAGAACCTGATGCTGCAGAACCGCGTCCGGCTCGGCGATCTGGCGACGATCACGCTCGGCCCCGACGACGGCACGACGGCGCTGCGCTCGAACGGAAAGCCGGGCATCGGCCTCGGCATCATCCGCCAGGCGCAGTCCAACACGCTCGACATCTCCGCAGGCATCCGCGCCACCGTCGAGCAGTTGAAGGACATCCTGCCCGAGGGCACGGAACTCAGGGTGACGAGCGACGACGCCGTCTTCATCGACGGGGCGCTGCACGAGGTCGAGATCGCGCTCCTGGTCGCCGTGGCGATCGTGACGCTGGTGATCTACCTGTTCCTGCTCGACTGGCGCGCCACGCTCATCCCGACGATCTCGATGCCGATCGCGCTGATCGGCACGATTGCGGCCATCTATCTCGCCGGCTTCTCGGTCAACATCCTCACGCTGCTTGCGATCGTGCTGGCCACCGGCCTCGTCGTCGACGATGCGATCGTGGTGCTGGAGAACATCGTGCGGCGTCGCGCCGAAGGGCTGGGCCCGCGGGCGGCGGCTGTGCTCGGGACGCTGGAGGTGTTCTTCGCCGTCATCGCCACGACCGCGACGCTCTGCGCGGTGTTCGTGCCGCTGTCCTTCCTGCCGGGCCAGACCGGCCGGCTCTTCCGCGAATTCGGCTTCGTGCTGGCGTTTGCGCTGCTTCTGTCGGGCTTCGTCGCGCTGACGCTGTGCCCGATGCTCGCCTCGCGCATGCTGACGAAGGAGAATGTCGAGCATGGCCATGGCGGCATCCTCGGGCGGTTCGGCAACTTTTGCGCCGGCTTCTATCGCCGCACGCTGAAGGCCTGCCTCAACGCGCCGATGGTCGTCTTCGCCGTCGCCTTGCTGTTCACCGCCTTCGGTGCCGGATCGTTCCTGTCGCTGAAATCCGAGCTGACCCCCAGCGAGGACCGCTCGCTGGTGATGATGCGCATCCAGGCGCCGCAGGGCGTATCGCTGGAATATGCGCAGGACCAGATGCGCCTGATCGAGGAAAAGCTGCGGCCTCTCTACGACAACGGCGAGATCGTCAACATCTACTCGGTTTCGGGGCAGGGCGGCTCGACCAACAGCGGCTTCATGGTGCTGACGCTCGCCCCCTGGAGTGAGCGGGACCGCACCCAGCAGCAGATCGTCGCCGACATCAATGCGGCGGCGGCCGCGGTGCCTTCGGTGCGCGCCTTCGCTATCCAGCCCAACAGCCTCGGCATCCGCGGCGCCGGAAACGGCCTGCAGGTGGCGCTTGTCGGCAACAACTACGACAAGCTCGGACGGGCGGCGGCGGAGCTCGTCAGGAAGATCGAGGACAGCGGCCGGTTCGAGAACGTCCGCCTGAACTACGAGGCGAACCAGGCGCAGCTGTCGGTCACCATCGACCGCGAGCGCGCCTCCGACCTCGGCATCGACATCAACGGGCTGTCGGCGGCGCTGAAGGCCATTCTGGAGGGAACGAGCATCGTCGACGTCTATGTGGAGGGGCAGGCCTATCCGGTCGTCATCTCGTCGACGACCAACCCGGTCAACGACCCGACCGACCTGGAGAACATCTTCCTCAAGACGGGCGACGGCAAGATCGTGCCGATGTCGTCGATCGCGACGCTCGAGGAGAAGGCGGTGGCGCCGCAGCTTTCCCGCGAGCAGCAGCTGCGCGCCGTCTCGCTTTCGGCGGGGCTGAAGGGCGGGCTTGCGCTCGGCGACGCGCTGAAGATGGTCGAGCAGATGGCCGAGCCGCTGCTGCCGCCGGGCTCGCGCCTCATTCCGATGGCGGAGGCCGCGACGCTGGACGAGAACACCAACGGCCTGATCATCACCTTCGGCTTCGCGCTCGTCATCATCTTCCTCGTGCTCGCCGCCCAGTTCGAAAGCGTCGTCAGCGCGCTGATCATCATGACGACGGTGCCGCTCGGGCTTGCCTGCGCCATCTTCGCCATGATCCTGACGGGCACTTCGCTGAACATCTACAGCCAGATCGGCCTGGTGCTGCTCGTCGGCATCATGGCCAAGAACGGCATCCTCATCGTCGAATTCGCCAACCAGTTGCGTGATCGCGGCCAGGACGTGCGGAGCGCCATCGAGGACGCCTCCAACATCCGCCTGCGGCCGGTGATGATGACGATGATCGCAACCGTCGTCGGTGCGCTGCCGCTGGTGCTGGCGAGCGGGGCGGGGGCGGAAGCCCGCATCGCGCTCGGCTGGGTGCTCGTGGGCGGCCTCGGGCTCGCCGCCGTCGTGACCCTCTACCTGACGCCTGTCGCCTATCTCACCATCGCCCGCTTCAGCAAGCCGCACGCGGACGAGGAACGGCGGCTGCGGCGGGAGATGGAGGCGGCCGCCGGCCTCGGGCCGAAGGCGATCGACATGGAGGGGCGCGAACTGCTGCCGCCCCCGCCGGCGCAGGCCGCGGAATGAGGCGGACGCCGGCCTCTGGCGTTCGTCTGCGCCGGCGAAGCCATCCGACAGGCCGGGCATGATCTTCACCCCTCGGCAACCCTCTTTGCAATTGCCGGTCGCAAGCCATCCCTCGTTAGCATTCGCGTCGTATTGATCGCCCAGGATCGCTCCGCCGTGACCGGCGCCTGATGGCGTGCCGGCTCGGGCGAGCGTGCAGGATGAAACGGGATCGAGCAGTGCCATGGTGAAATTCAGGACGTCCACGGGGACCGTCACGGTCGACAACTGGGGCTACGCCCTGCAGGGGCTGAACGGCAATGACGCGCGCGCCGACCAGCTGGCCCAGGCGACCCACGACCTCCTGGTGATCGATTCCTCGCGCGACGGCACGAATGCCGGCCGCTTCTCGCATGACGAGATCGCGCGCATGAAGGACGGCATGGGCGGCCGCTCGGTTGTCGTCTCCTACATCTCGATCGGCGAGGCCTCGGATTTCCGCGACTACTGGCGCGAGGAATGGACCACGGGCGGGGATGCGCCCGACAAGCTGACCGACAAGGCGCCGGACTGGCTCGGGCCGCTCAATCCGGACTGGCCGGAATCGCGCAAGGTCCGCTACTGGGATCCGGACTGGCAGAAGATCATCTTCAACGACCAGAAGACCGGCGACCTCGACGCCATCGTCAAGGCCGGCTTCGACGCCGCCTATCTCGACATCGTCGACGGCTACTATTTCTGGGGCGAGGAAGTCGCCGACAAGGACCGGGCCGCGGGCGACCCGAAGAACGTCAAGCAGGCGGCGCAGCGGATGGTCGACTTCATCGTGGCGCTGACCGAGCACGCGCGCGAGACCAATCCCGATTTCTTCGTCATCCCGCAGAACGGCGCCTGGATCATCAACGACCTCGGCTCCGACACCGCGCGCAAGAAGGCCTATCTGGACGCCATCGGCGGCATTGCGGTGGAGGACGTCTACTATGGCGGCGACGCCGACGAGAACAACCGGCTCAACCCGGACGAGGAGACGATCGCGATCCTGAAGCGGGACTTCCTCAAGAACGGCAAGCCGGTGTTCGCCGTCGACTACGTCAACGGCAGCACGCGGGTCGCACAGTTCAACAAGCTGGCGCTCGAGGACGGCTTCATCCCGTTCGCGGCACCCGATCGCGATCTCGACCGCCTGGTCGGCACCCATGACGGCGATCCCGCCTATATCAAGCCGACGAAGAACGCCGATACGCTGCGCGGCTCGAAGCTGGCCGACAGGATCGAGGCGCTGTCCGGCAACGACCGAGTGGACGGGCGCGACGGCAGTGACAAGCTCTACGGCAACGGCGGCAGGGACAGCCTTTCCGGCGGCGCCGGCAAGGACAGCCTTTATGGCGGCGACGGCGACGACCGCCTCTCCGGCGGAACCGGCAACGACGCGCTGAGCGGCGGTTCGGGCGACGACCGGCTTTCCGCAGGCGCGGGCAAGGATGGGCTTTCAGGCGGGAGCGGTGCCGATACCCTGATCGGCGGCGGCGGCGACGACCGCCTCAGCGGCGGTTCCGGCAGGGACAGCCTTTCCGGCGGATCGGGGCGGGACCAGTTCGTCTTCGACACGAAGCCGGGCAAAGGCAATGTGGACACGATCGCCGACTTCGACGTGACGCAGGACCGCATCCTGCTCGACAGCGACGTGTTCGGGGCGTTGAAGGCCGGCGGACTCGCGCGGTCGGCCTTCGTCGTCGGTGCGGCGGCACAGGACGCCAACGACCGGATCATCTATCACGGCCGGACGGGCGACCTCTTCTATGACGCCGACGGCTCGGGCAAGGGGGAGGCCGTCCGGATTGCGAGAGCGGACGCCGGCCTGGATCTGACGGCTGCGGATTTCTTGATCTTCTGAAGGGTTTGATACGCAAGGCCAGCAGGCCCCGCGAGAGTGCGGGGCGCGCCGGTGCAGCCCGGCAGGGGCGCTGTCAGTTGCTCGTTGCCGGCTGTTGCATGCCCTCGACCGGCTTTGGTTCCGTCGTCGTGCCGGTGGAAGGCATTGCGCTGCCTGTGGTCGTCGAACCCGTCTGCTCGCTGGACGGGGGCGGGGGCATGGCCGTGGTTTCGGTCGTGCCTCTTTCGCTTGTGATCCGATAGCTGACCGTCAGGATCGCCAGCAGGATGACGATGGCGATGACTGTCCAGACGCTGCGCTGGCTCATGGCTTGCGCTCCTCTTTCCATCCACGGCTGCAATTATCCGCCAATACGTTGTATATTACAAATTAATAACATAGGCGCGCACAAAGGTGCGGAGGGCTTGCGAAACACCTCTGGACAGATGCCCTGCGGGTTGCCCATATGGCGGCGTACTTGCAGAGGGAGGATGATCGATGGCGCTTTCGGATATCAGGGCGGGGCTGCGCAACGAGGAGGCGATCGCGACGGCTGTCTCGGCCTTTCGCCAGGTCTTCGGCGACCGGTTCCAGACCGGCGAGGCCATCCGTGCGCAGCATGCCCACACGACCACCTATATTCCGGCCCAGCTGTCCGACGGCGTCCTGTTCGCGCAGGGCAAGGAGGACGTCGTAACCGCGGTGCGGCTTTGCGCCGAGCACAAGGTTCCCATCATCCCCTTCGGAACGGGCTCCTCGCTGGAGGGGCAGATCAATGCGCCTTTTGGTGGCATCTCCATCGATTTCAGCCGCATGAACAGGGTTCTCGAAGTGAATGCCGAGGACCTCGACTGCACCGTCGAGCCCGGTATTACGCGCGAGGAACTGAACACCTATCTGCGCGACACCGGCCTGTTCTTCCCGATCGATCCGGGCGCGAACGCCTCGATCGGCGGCATGGCGTCGACGCGCGCTTCCGGCACCAACGCCGTCCGGTACGGCACGATGAAGGACAACGTGCTGGCGGTGACGGTGGTCACGGCCAAGGGCGAGGAGATCAGGACGGCGCGGCGGGCGCGCAAGTCCTCGGCCGGCTACGATCTGACGCGGCTCTATGTCGGCTCCGAGGGGACGCTCGGCGTGCTCACCTCGATCACGCTCCGCCTGCAGGGCATTCCGGAGGTGATCGCCGGCGGCATCTGCGGGTTCCCGACGCTTAAGGCCGCCTGCAACGCCGTGATCATGACGATCCAGCTCGGCATTCCGGTGGCGCGGATCGAACTGGTCAATGCGCTGCAGATCAAGGCCTGCAATGCCTATTCCGGCCTGACGCTGCCCGAGCAGCCGACGCTGTTCGTGGAGTTTCATGGAAGCGCCGAGACCGTCGCGCTGCAGTCGCAGCAGTTCGGCGAGGTGGCTTCGGAGTGCGGCGGCGGCGACTTCCAATGGACGTCGGATGCGGAGGAGCGGGCGCGGCTGTGGAAGGCCCGCCACAACGTCTACTGGGCCGCCAAGGCCCTGCGCGCCGGAGCTGCGGTGCTGGCGACCGACGTCTGCGTGCCGATCTCGCGGCTTGCCGATTGCGTGGCGGAGACGGAGACGGATATCGAGCAGCACGGCCTGCTGGCGCCGATCGTCGGGCACGCGGGCGACGGAAACTTCCACGTCAGCGTGGTCTTCGACGACAAGGACCCGGCCGAGATCGAGAAGGTCGAGGCCTTCGTCGCCCGGCTGAACGCCAGGGCGCTGTCGATGGACGGCACCTGCACCGGCGAGCACGGCATCGGCCAGGGCAAGCAGGGCTTCCTGCCGCGGGAACTGGGCGCGGCGGTGGACGTCATGCGGCAGATCAAGCGTGCGCTCGATCCCGACAACATCCTCAATCCCGGAAAGATTTTTCGGTTGGGGTGAGACATGTGCCTGGCATCTGCTTATAGTCGTTCGGATACGAGGGCGAAGAACCGCCGGGTATGGAAATGGACATGAACGTAGGCCCGCTCCCGGCGGCAAACGTTTGTCGGTAGTGTCGGGATTGGCAGCGTGCTCGCACGTGTGATGTTGGCGATTGGCGGTCTGGTCGTGCTGGCGCTGTTCGGCGCACTGCTGGCCCCGTATTTCATCGACTGGACGGGCTTCCGGCAGGATTTCGAGCGCGAGGCGAGCCGGATCGTCGGCCGCAACGTCGTCGTCCACGGCAAGGTGGATGCAAGGCTGATCCCCTTTCCCTCCGTGACCCTGCATGACGTGCGTGTCGGCGAGGATGCGGACGGGAACGCGGCCGTCACCATCCGCAGGTTCTCCATGGACGCGGAACTGGCGCCGTTTCTCAGCGGCGAGGCGCTGATCTTCGACATGCGCATCGACGAGCCGAGGGTCCGCCTGAAGCTCATGGCCGACGGCACGCTCGACTGGGCGCGCGGGCGCAAGTCCGACATTCCGGCCAAGACCGTCGTGCTGGAGAACGTGGCGGTGACCGGCGGCGAGATCGAGTTCATCGACGAACAGGCCGGCCGCACCCGCCGCATCAGCACCCTCGACGCCAGGATGTCGGCGCGATCGCTCAACGGGCCGTGGCGCATCGATGGCCGCGGCGTGCTCGACGGCAACGCCGGCGCCTTCCAGATCGCCACGGGACAGACCGACGAGCGGGGCGTGCTGAAGATGAAGGCGCGCGTGGTCCCCGACCAGATCGGCTTCACCGTCGACCTCGACGGCGACCTCGAGGTCGTCGATTTCCGGCCGCAGTACCGGGGCGCCTTCGCGCTCGGGCAGAAGCCGGCCGCGAACGGCAAGCCGCTGCCGAACGCGATCCGCGTCGCCGGCGATTTCGAACTCTCCAACGATCGCCTGCGCGTTCCCCGCTACAATCTCGAAGCCGGCGACCCGGCGGATCCCTATCTCGTCACCGGCGAGGCGACGCTCGATACGGGCAAGCAGCCGGAGTTCCTGCTGATCGCCGACGGCCAGCAGATCGACGTCAGCCGGATCGGCCGCAACGGCGAGCAGGGCAAGACGGGGCGCAACGCCCAGACCTCGGCGCGGCAGCGCCTGGAGGGGCTGCTTGCGATCCTGGCGGACATACCGGTGCCGCAGGTGCCCGGGCGGGCGAGCCTGAAGCTGCCGGCGATCGTCGTCGGCGACACGACCATCCGCGAGGTCATGCTCGACGTCGAGCCGGACGGCGACGGCTGGACGGTGACGCGCGGAACCGCCCAGTTCCCCGGCCGCACCACCGTCGACGCGAAGGGTCGGCTGACGCTCAAGGGGACGCGCGCCTTCGTCGGCGACCTGCTGGTGGCCTCGAACCAGCCGTCCGGTTTCGCCGCCTGGCTCGCGGGATCGGTCGATCCGGAGATCCGCAAGCTGCGCAGCGCCGGCTTTGCGGCCGAAGTGGAGCTGACCGACCAGATCCAGCGTTTCGAGAACCTCGAGATCGCCGCCGGCGGCGCGTCGCTGAAGGGGCGGATCGAGCGCCGGTCGCCGGATGACGACGTGCCCAGCCTCTCCATCCAGCTCGGCGGCGACAGGGTCGAGCTCGAGACGCTCAGGGCGCTGGCGGGGCTCGTCGCGGGCGAGGCGTCCGCCGACACCCTGCTGCGCCACGCCATTGCCGTCGACCTGAAGGCGGAGCGCTTCACCGCCTTCGGCGAGGAGGCGAACAACGTCGATGCGCTGCTGACGCTGAAGGACGGCGCGCTATCGGTGACCCGGCTGGATGTCGGCTCGGTCGCGGGAGCGTCCGCT
The DNA here is from genome assembly GCA_900469965.1 of Hyphomicrobiales bacterium. Classification (GTDB taxonomy): domain Bacteria; phylum Pseudomonadota; class Alphaproteobacteria; order Rhizobiales; family Rhizobiaceae; genus Mycoplana. The sequence goes on from UBZP01000015.1 coordinate 245,657, forward strand.
TCCATCAAGGGCCAGCTCGGCGGCACCCTGTCCCTGCCGTCGGCGGGGCTGGACATGTCGTTGCGGGCGGAGCGGATGCAGCCGGTCCTGGCGATGCTGGCGCGACATCTGCCGGCGCATCCGGCGCTTGCGCGACTCGTCGCCAGCGCCGGCTACTATGACGATGCCGACCTGAAGCTGACGCTGGCGCTGCCGGGAAGCCGCAACGGGCCGCTCGGCCTGATCGTGTCCGGAACGACCAATGGCGGGCGCATCGAGGCGCGCGCGTCGGCCGGCAATTTCGCCGACTTCATGGCAGGCGGCAATATCGAGGCGGAGGCCACCCTCACCAATCCGCGCACGGTGGTGCTGGCCGGCCAGCTCGGCCTGCAGCCGCTGCCGTTCGACGCCGAGCCCGACGGGACCGTTGCGATCAAGATCGCGCAGGCCACCGGCGGGCCTGCCGATCTCACCGTTTCCTTCTCGACGCGCAGCACCTCGATCAGCGCGGAGGGGACGGCGGATCTTTCGGCGGAGCATTTCCTCGAAGGCGAAATGGACCTGTCGGCCGAAGCCGCCGACATCGAGCCCTTCCTGGTGATGAACGACATCGTGCTGCCGCAGACCGGCGCGGGCCTGCCCGTGGCGCTGAAGGCGAGGGCGACCGTCGATGCCGGCACGGTTCGCCTGGCCGACATCTCCGGGACGGTCGACCGCAACAACGTTTCGGGCGAGATCGCACTGGACCGCGCAGCGGAGGTCCCCAAGGGGAGCGGCAGCCTCACCTTTGACACCGTCGACCTCGCCTGGCTCGCGGAAGCCGTTCTGGGGCCGGTCGACGACGTGGAGGGGCTGGGCTTCAGCCGGGCGGGGATCGGCACGCCGGCTCGCGAGAACGCCGATTTCAAGCTCAGGCTCGCCGCCGGCCAGTTCTGGACGGGGCTCTACGGCCCGATCGAGAATTTCGCCGCCAGGCTCGCCTGGACCGGCGGGGATCTGGCGCTGGAGGAGATCGGCGGCGACTGGCTCGGCGGACGGGTCGGGGGGCGGCTGAAAGTGGCCAATGCCGGGGCGAACGGCCTGATGGAGGCGCGGGTGACGCTCGCCGGCGGGGACCTGTCGCAACTCGTCTGGAGCGGTGAGGGCGGGTCCGTTGCCGAGGGCAAGGCCTTCGTCAACCTGGCGCTGGACGCCTCGGGCGCCAGCATCGCCGACATGGTTGCCGCGGCCAGCGGGTCGGGTGAGGCCCAGCTCGAGGATCTGAGGCTGCGCGGGATCAAGAGCGGCGGGTTCAGTGCCATTCTGTCGGCGGCGGATGCCATCGACGGCGAGATCGGCGTGGGCAATGTCGAGACGATCGCGCGCGAACAGACGCTCGGCGGCGACGTGGCGCTCGGCACCGTCAACATCCCCTTCACGATCGCATCGGGCCGGCTGCGCGCCGACACGATCACCGCTGCGGACGGGGCGGCGAGCTTCAACGGTTCGGTCGACATCGGGCTTGCCGACCGCACGCTGCAGGGCCAGCTGGTGATGCGCCTGCGGGCCGGCGAGGAAGCGATGGCCGGCGGCGAGCCCGAGGTGGCGCTTCTGTTCGAGGGACCGGTTGCCGCGCCGCGACTGCGTCTCGACGCGCAGCCACTCAGCAACTACCTGTCGCTGCGCCGCTTCGAGCGCGAGCGGCGGCGGGTGGAACTGCTGCAGGCGAGCATGCTGGAGAAGCAGCGGCTGCGCCGCGAGGCGGCCCTCTATCGCTCGCGCGCGGCGGAACGGGCAGCGCTTGCCGAGGCGATGCGGCTGCAGGCGCTGGAGGAGGAGCGCCGGCGCGAGGCGGCGCGGCTGGAGGTCGAACGCCAGAGGGCGGAAGAGCGGGCGCGGCTGGAGGCGGAGCGGCTGGCCGCCGAGAAGGAGGCCGCGGAGAGGCAGGCGGCCGAGAAACGGCAGCAGCAGGCCGAGCCCGAGGGCGGTTTCCGCGTCTCTCCGGAGGAAGGCGTGGTGCGGGAGCCGTTACCGCCGATCAGCGGCCAGCACCTCAATTTCGAGTCACTCCCCGGGGTCAACTGAGTCCGTCGTTTCTACGCGGCCCGCACGCGATATCAGGTCGGGCTGCTTCCGGCCTTCAGCGCGTTCAGGACATAGACACGCAATGCCGAGGACAGGTTGCTGTCGGGCGGCCGGGCATCGTCGATCTCGCACAGCAGTTCGGCGAGCGCCATCCTGCGCGCGGCGGCGATGGCGTTCAGCTCCAGCCAGAACGGCTCCTCCAGGCTGAAGCTGGTGCGATGGCCGTGCAGGGTGGCGGAGTGCTTGCGGATCACCGCTCTTCGACCTTCGATCTGAGAGGGCTATTGGCCGATCTGTTCAAGGAAGGCTCGCAAGTCATTGAACTGGCGTGTTTTTTCCGGTTTGGCGGTCATTCGGGCTTTTCGATGCGCCCCTGATCCAGCGTCTTTTCCGCCTTCTCGTTCAGGGCGCGGGTGAGCGTCTTCTCCACCTTGGTGCGACCGTGGGCGATGCGGTTCTGGTCGGCCTGCCGCTCCTTGTCGGAGCGGGCCTTCTGCTTGCGGAACTGGCGGAGATTGACGACGTCGCCGCTCATGCCGCCGCCCTCAGTTCTTCTTGCGGAAGGAGTCGAGCGAAACGACCGAGCCGCCGGGCTTCTTCTCGCCGTCGCCGGCCGCCGCGGGCTCGCCTTCGCCGTCCTCGACCTTCTCGACCGGATAGGCGGTGATCTCGGCGGAGGCGGCCTCGTCCTCCTCCTCGTCCTCGCTTGCGGCCACGTCGAACTCGAGCTCGAAAGAGACCGAGGGGTCGTAGAAGCCGCGAATGGCGTTGAAGGGGATCACCAGCTTCTCCGGGGTGTCGGAGAAGGACAGGCCGATCTCGAACAGGCTCTCGGTGACCTTCAGGTCCCAGAACTGGTGCTGGATGACGATGGTCATCTGCTCGGGATACTTCGACTTCAGGTGCTGCGAGATGCGCACGCCCGGCGCGCCGGTGAGGAAGGTGATGAAGAAATGATGATCGCCGGGCAGATGGCCCGTGGCCGCCACTTCGCTCAAGACTTTGCGGATGACGCTGCGGAGGGCGTCCTGAGCGAGTATGTCGTAGCGGATGTGGTCTTGCGCCATCAGAGCCCGTCTTTCTGCTGTTTCACGTTTTCCGCCTTGTGCCGAAAAGCGGCGCCGGCGTCAAACGCGATCGGCCGTTTCCGGCCCGTTGTTCGTCAAAAGGGCGGCTGCACGCGGACGTGCTGCGAGTCATCCCGAAGGACAGCTATAAACCATTTCGAAAGAGGGGAGAAGGTGAAGGCTTCTGTTGCCAGGTGCCTTCGGACCCCGCCTTACAGTGCTACCCGCAAGGACTTGATTTGAAGTGTCGCACCGCCGTTAGGCAGCGAGACGTGCTTCAGCATAGTTGTCGTTTGCAACTATAATTTTAGCCCGATAACGGTGGTACAATGCCGAGCAAAAAGTCGATCTTTACGCCCTTGTCGATCCTATTTCGCCCCCATCAAAAGCCGATCGGAGAGGATCGGTTTTTGGTGGAGGCGCCGGGTACCGCCCCCGGGTCCAATGGGTTTATTACACCGCCCGTTTATTGCCATAGCTGCGCGAGGCAGCAGCAGAGATATAGGCCCTTCCCGGGCTCAAGAAAAGGTCCCCGTGACTTTTTTTGAGGCAAGGGGACGGGCGAAAGGGCAGCTTCCGGACGGATTGCGCTTGACTTGCCATCTATGCGTGAAAGACTGGCGTCGTTGGCCCTAGAGCAATGAATTCCTTCACACATCCCGTTGCTCTCATATCGACCCGGCGCGCCGGGGCAACAGAAAGAGGAGACAGCATGACCGACTATCTCGCAGATGTTCGCAAATATGACAGTGGCGCCGACGAGGCCGTCGTGAAGAAGATCGTCAGTCATCTGGGTATCGCGTTGCGCAACCGCGATTCCGCGCTCGTCTCGTGCTCCGATCCCGAGGAACTGGAGCGGGTGAAGGAGAAGTGGTGCGGCAAGAAGCTCGGCGTGACGGGCGACGCCGCCGACAAGGCGCTCGAGAAGGTCTGCGCGGCCATGGCCGACGACCGGACGAAATCGCGCGTCACCTTCTACTACCTGACGGCGAAGGAACTGGACAAGCTCGGCGCGCTCGCCTGAGCGCATTCGCGCTGCCCGCCGGCCCGGCGCCGGCGGGCTGGCCGCAAGGCGCACCGGGGCAGGCTCACCGGGGCAGGCTTGCCGGGGCGGCCCAAAAGAACTGGATACTTCCCTTTTTTCATTGGTTGGAGAGCGTGCCCGCCCTAGATTAGGGGCGACACCAGAATCGGCGGCCGCACCATGAAGCAATATCTCGATCTTCTCAGCCACGTGATGACGACCGGGACCGACCGGTCCGACCGGACGGGCACGGGCACGCGGTCCGTCTTCGGCTACCAGATGCGCTTCGACCTTTCGGAGGGCTTCCCGGTGCTGACGACGAAGAAGCTGCACCTGCGCTCCATCATCCACGAGCTGCTGTGGTTCCTGAAGGGCGACACGAACATCGCCTACCTGCGCGACAACGGCGTCACCATCTGGGACGAATGGGCCGACGAGAAGGGCGACCTGGGGCCGGTCTACGGTTACCAGTGGCGCTCCTGGCCCGCGCCCGACGGGCGTCATATCGACCAGATCGCCGCCCTCGTCGACGGCATCCGCAAGAACCCGCACTCGCGCCGCCATATCGTCTCCGCCTGGAATCCGGCGCTCGTCGACGAGATGGCGCTGCCGCCCTGCCACTGCCTGTTCCAGTTCTACGTGAGCGACGGCCGCCTGTCCTGCCAGCTCTACCAGCGCTCGGCCGATATCTTCCTCGGGGTGCCGTTCAACATCGCCTCCTACGCGCTCCTGACGATGATGGTGGCGCAGGTGACCGATCTCCTGCCGGGGGATTTCGTCCACACGCTCGGCGATGCCCACATCTACGCCAACCACTTCGAACAGGCGGAGCAGCAGCTCGGCCGCAAGCCGAAGCCGCTGCCGTTCATGAAGCTCAACCCGGCGGTGAAGGATCTCTTCGACTTCAGGTTCGAGGACTTCGAGCTCGTCGGCTACGAGGCCGACGCGAGCATCAAGGCGCCGATCGCCGTCTGAGGCGCGATCGGCCGGCAAGGGGAGGAAGCCATGCTGACGCTCGTGCACGCGACGCAGTCGCGGTCGTTCCGCATGCTCTGGCTGCTGGAGGAGCTGGGGGCGGACTATGACATTCGCCTGGTCAATATCCGCCGGGCGGACGGCTCCGGCGGTCCCGATCCGGACAATCCGCATCCGCACGGCCAGGTTCCGGCGCTGATCCACGACGGCGCCCTGGTGACGGAATCGACCGCGATCGCGCTGTACCTGACGGACCTCTTTCCCGGCTGCGAGATGGGGCGGGACATCGGCACGCCGGAACGCGCGCCCTATCTCTCCTGGCTCTCCTACTACAGCGGCGTCGCGGAACCGTCGGCGATCGCGCACTTGACCGGCTGGACGGCAAACAACGCGGAAGCGGCGCGCCTCTATCAGGCGATGTCCGAACGCTTCATCGCGACGCTGGCGCGCCAGCCCTATCTTCTCGGCGATCAGCCGTGCTCGGTGGACGTGATCCTTGCCAGCTCTCTGATGTGGTTTCGCGGCATCCTGCCGGAGAGCCCGGCGGTCGATGCCTATGTCGGCCGGATGGCGGAGCGCCCGGCGCTGGCCCGGGCGCAGGCGCGGGCGAACGGCTGAACGGGCGGCGGGCACAGGAAAAGGCAAGAGGCACGGGCATGAGTGAGCCGAAGATCGTCCTGGTGGTGGCGGCTGCGCTGAACGGCGTGATCGGGCGGGACGGCGACCTGCCGTGGCGCCTGCCGTCGGACCTGAAGCGCTTCAAGCAGCTGACGATCGGCAAGCCGGTCGTGATGGGGCGCCGGACCTACCAGTCGATCGGCCGGCCTTTGCCGGGACGGCCGAACATCGTCGTCACCCGCGACACGGCCTTCCGCCCGGACGGCGTCATCGTCGCGCGCTCGGTGGAGGAGGCGCTGGTCTATGCCCGGCGGGAGGCGCAGGCGCTTTCGGCCGACGAAATCTGCATCATCGGCGGCGGCGACATCTACCGCCAGACGATCGCGATTGCGGACGTCATCCATGTGACGCAGGTGCAGGCGGACGTCGACGGCGACACGCGCTTTCCGCCGATCGACCCCAAGGTCTTCGACGTGGCGCACGAAGAGGAGATGCCGCAGGGGGAGAAGGACAGCCACCGGATGCGTTTCCTGACCCATGTCCGGCGGGATTCGGTGTGATTTTACGCTTCTAAGGTTCTGTTCACGAACTATTTTGCCGCATCGGCCCGGAAGTTGACCCGCCTCCGTTGAAAGCCGGATGGGGGATACATATAACGGGTTCACATCATGTGACCGTGCTTCACATCGCGCGCATGAGAGCGGGAGTTTCCAGAGAAAGAGGTATTGATGCCCTGGAGCAATCAGAACGGCGGCGGCGGCCCTTGGGGCGGCGGCGGCAACAATCAGGGACCATGGGGGCAGGGACCGAACCGCCCCCGCGGCAGCGGCGGCCCGCCGGATCTCGAGGAGATCATCCGGCGCGGGCAGGACCAGCTGAAGAACGTGGTTCCCGGTGGCTTCAACGGCGGCATCTTCGTCATCGCGGCACTGCTGATCGGCGTGTTCTGGCTGATGAACTCCATCTACACCGTCCAGCCGGACGAGCGCGGCGTGGAACTGCGCTTCGGCAAGCCGAAGGAAGAGATTTCCATGCCCGGCCTGCACTTCCATTTCTGGCCGTTTGAATCGGTCGAGATGGTCACGATCACCGAGCAGCAGCAGAACATCGGCCGCCGCAGCGCCTCGGTGAACGCCGAGGACAGCGGGCTGATGCTGTCGGGCGACCAGAACATCGTCAACGTGCAGTTCTCGGTGCTCTATTCGGTCACCGACCCGCAGGCCTATCTCTTCAACCTCGAAAATCCCTCCTCGACGCTGCAGCAGGTGTCGGAGAGCGCGATGCGCGAAGTCGTCGGCCGCCGGCCGGCGCAGGACATCTTCCGCGACAACCGCCAGGCGATCGCCGAGGCGGTGAAGTCGACGATCCAGGCGACCATGGACGGATACGGGTCCGGGATTTCGATCAACACCGTGGCGATCGAGGACGCGGCGCCGCCGCGCGAGGTCGCCGACGCGTTCGACGAGGTGCAGCGCGCCGAGCAGGACGAGGACCGCTTCGTCGAAGAGGCGAACCAGTACTCCAACCAGCGGCTCGGCCGCGCCCGCGGTGAAGCCGCGCAGATCCGCGAGGAGGCCGCCGCCTACAAGAACCGCGTGGTCAACGAGGCCGAAGGCGAGGCGCAGCGCTTCATTTCGATCTACGAGCAGTATCGCCTGGCGCCGGACGTGACCCGCCAGCGCATGTTCCTGGAAACCATGGAGGGCGTCCTGAAGGGCTCCAAGACCGTCGTCATCGACGAAAAGCAGGGTGGCCAGGGCGTCGTGCCCTTCCTGCCGCTCAACGAGCTCGGCCGGGCCGCCACGCCCGCACAGCAGCAGGGAGGCACGCAGTGATGGGTAGCCGTTTGCCTGCCATTCTCGTCGGCATCGCCGTCGTGCTGTTCCTCGTCTATTCGTCGGTGTTCATCGTCAACGCCCGCGAACAGGCGATCGTCGTCCGCTTCGGCGAGATCCAGTCCGTCAAGACCGAGCCCGGCATCTATTTCAAGCTGCCGTTCGCCTTCATGGATGCCGATCGGGTGCAGTACGTCTCCGACCAGGAGCTGCGCTTCGACCTCGACAACATCCGCGTCCAGGTCTCCGGCGGCAAGTTCTACGAGGTCGACGCCTTCGTCGTCTACCGCATCAGCGATGCCCGCCGCTTCCGCGAGGCGGTCTCGGCCGACCGGGATGCCGCCGAAGCGCGGCTGCGCACCCGTCTCGATGCGGCGCTGCGCCGGGTCTACGGTCTGCGCGGCTTCGAAGCGGCGCTGTCGGAGGAGCGCGCCTCGATGATGCGCGAGGTCCGCAACGAGCTGACGCCGGATGCGGAAAACCTCGGCCTGACGATTTCCGACGTCCGCATCCGCCGCACCGACCTGACGCAGGAGGTTTCGCAGCAGACCTTCGAGCGCATGAAGGCCGAGCGTCTCGCCGAGGCTGAGCTCATCCGCGCCCGCGGCAACGAGCAGGGCCAGACGCGCCGCGCCATCGCCGACCGCCAGGTCGTCGAGATCGTGGCCGAGGCCCGCCGCGAATCGGAGATCATCCGGGGTGAGGGCGATGCCGAGCGCAACCGCGTCTTCGGCGAAGCCTTCGAGCGCGATCCGGGCTTCTTCGCCTTCTATCGCTCGATGGAGGCGTACCGCCAGAGCCTCGGTGTCAGCGACACGACGCTGGTGCTCTCGCCGGATTCGGAGTTCTTCCGTTACTTCGGCGACATCGGCGGCCGTGCGCCGGCCTCCGGGTCCACCGCGGCACCGGGCCAGGCGGCACCGGCTGCACCCGCGCCCGCGCAATGAGCCGGGCGTGATGGCGGATTTCCTGACGGGGTTCGCATTCTTTCTCGTGATCGAGGGGCTGGTGTACGCACTGGCCCCTTCGTCCTTGAAGCGGATGGCGGCGATGCTGCCGGCCCTTCCGGACGGGCAGCTGCGGCTGTTCGGGCTGATCTCGGTGGTGCTCGGCGTCGGACTCGTCTGGCTGATCCGGGGATAGGACACCGGCTTCTGTGGATGAGCGGGGTCGGGCGATTGCGGGGCGGCCCACCGCCGGCGCATCTGTCCGGCAGGACCCGATACCGGTGCGAAACCGGGGATCGCTGCGGGCGGCCGCAATCGCGCGCCGATCACGAAGATTTAACGGATGACGGCTGGACGGGCGCGGCCCGGCGGTTTCAAATATCCCCAATTCCGCCGCATCCATGGCGATGATTGACGGCTGAGAGAAGCGAAAGGACAGTGCAGATGGCATCGAGCAGCAGGTCACGACATTTCGGCACGCAGGTGCTGGCGACGGCGCTTTCGATGCTCGTCGCAGGCACCGCGCTCATGCCGGCAGCTGCCTCTGCACAGGCGCAGGTCGCTCCGCAAGGGGCGGCACCCGCGACGCCGCCGGAGGGCATGCCGGCACCGCCGCCGCCGGGTGGCGCGATCCAGCCGCCGGCGATGGCGCCGCTTTCGGCGCCGCAGGGACCGGAGTCCGTCGCCGATCTGGCCGAACGCCTGCTCGGCGCGGTCGTGAACATCTCCACCTCGCAGAACGTCAAGGCCGACGACGATGCGCCGGCGCCGCAGGTGCCGGAAGGCTCGCCCTTCCAGGATTTCTTCGACGAGTTCTTCAAGGGCCAGGAAGGCGAGGGCGGCAACGGGCCGCGGACCGTCAATTCGCTCGGTTCCGGCTTCGTCATCGATCCCACCGGCTTCATCGTCACCAACAACCATGTGATCGAGGGCGCCGACGACATCGAGGCGAACTTCGCCGATGGCTCGAAGCTGAAGGCCAAGCTCGTCGGCGTCGACAGCAAGACCGACCTCGCGCTGCTCAAGGTCGAACCGGAGAAGCCGCTGGTGGCGGTGCCGTTCGGCGATTCACGGCAGATGCGCATCGGCGACTGGGTGATGGCGATCGGCAACCCCTTCGGCCTCGGCGGCTCGGTGACGGTCGGGATCATCTCGGCCCGCGGCCGCAACATCAATGCCGGGCCCTACGACAACTTCATCCAGACCGACGCTGCGATCAACCGCGGCAATTCCGGCGGCCCGCTGTTCAACATGAAGGGTGAGGTGATCGGCATCAACACCGCGATCATCTCGCCCTCCGGCGGTTCGATCGGCATCGGCTTCTCGGTGCCGACGGAACTCGCCCAGAACGTGATAGGGCAGTTGCGCGAATTCGGCGAGACGCGCCGCGGCTGGCTCGGCGTGCGCATCCAGCCGGTGACGGACGAGATCGCCGAGAGCCTCGGCATGGCGGACGCGAAGGGCGCGCTGGTGGCCGGCGTGATCAAGGGCGGGCCGGTCGACAACGGCGTGCTGAAGACCGGCGACGTGATCATTCGCTTCGACGGCAAGGATGTCGTCGAGATGCGCGACCTGCCGCGGGCCGTGGCCGAGAGCCCGGTCGGCAAGGCCGTCGACGTCGTGGTGATCCGCGACGACAAGGAAGTGACCGTCAAGGTCACCCTGGGACGGCTCGAGGACGGCGAGAAGCTGGCCGAGGCGAGCGCCACGCCGGATGCGGGCACGGACGACAAGTCGGCACCCGGGCAGCCGAAGCCGGCAGCGCCGGTGGTTCTCGGGATGACGCTCGGGGCGCTGGACGAGGCCAACCGGAAGACGTTCTCGATCGCCGACGCGGTCAAGGGCGTGGTGATCACGGCCGTCGACGGGGCATCGGTCGCCGCCGAGCGGCGCATCCAGCCCGGCGACGTGATCGTCGAGATCGGCCAGGAGGCCGTGGCGACGCCCGATGACGTCTCCAAGCGCATCGGCGAACTGAAGTCGCAGGATCGCCGCAACGCGCTCCTGATGCTCGCCGACAAGACGGGCGCGCTGCGCTTCGTCACCGTGCGGATCGAGTAGCGTCACGCCGGCTGGCATGCGTCCCGCCTGCGGGGGGGACGCCGGCAACCGCTCGAGCATCACGCGGTCGGGACGGTGCGCGTACCCTGCGGCATCTGGCTATCATCCGAGCCTCCAATTCGGGCCTTCCGCTGGTCAGAGGCTCGATCCGGACTGACGGCCTCGCTTGAGGCCGCAGCCTTCACCTCTCACGGCCCCCTAGCTCCTCGGCCCGTCATGCCGGACCTGATCCGGCACCCAGCGGCGCCGCGTGCCCGGCGCGGAGGCATTTTTCTCTGTGTTCCCGGCAGCTTATGCCGACAATCCCCGAAATCGATTCACCGACCTGGCCTTGCCGTTCAGCGTCCGATGCCGGCCGCCATTCGTTGCCGCCATGCCGCGCGACGGATCGCGTAGAAGGCGTGGCGGACGAGGTGAGGGTGGGTGGCCGGCACGCGGGGGTGGTCGAAGTCGCGGGCGGGATCGGCGGCCATGCCGATGCGCTCCATGACGGCGATGGAGCGGGCGTTGTCCTTGACCGCGAAGGCGACGATCTCCTCGAGGCCGCAGGTGGTGAAGCCGTGCCGGATCAGCCCCGTTGCCGCCTCCGTCACATAGCCCTTGCCCCAATGGGGGCGGGCCAGCCGCCAGCCGATCTCGACGGTTCCGTCCGGCAGCACGGGTTCGAGATCGGTGCGGGCCAGGCCGCAAAAGCCGATCGGCCGGTCGTCGTGGGACAGCGCGATCGCGAAGAAGCCGTAGCCCGTCTCGCCGATCGTGCTGCGGATCCTGTCGAACAGCGCATCCGACTGTGGCCGGGTGCGGCGGAAGGGGAAATAGGCCATCACCTCCGGATCGGAATTGATCTCGTGGAAGAGATCGCGGTCGGTCTCCGCCCAGTTGCGGACCGTCAGCCGCTCCGTCGTGACGATGACGCCGTTCATCGCGGCGCTGGCGGCGCGACGAAGTCGGTCTTGCGGTAGCCCTGGATGTAGAGCAGCGCCGTCAGGTCGCCGTGGTCGATGCGGATCTTCGCCTCGGCTGCGACGGCGGGCTTGGCGTGCAGGGCGACGCCGGAACCCGACAGCTGCAGCATGCCGAGATCGTTGGCGCCGTCGCCGACGGCCATGGCCTCGTCGGTGGAAATGCCGAGGCGGGTAGCGATGTCTTCCAGTGCATCCACCTTCGCCTGCTTGCCGAGGATCGGCTCGCGGACCTCGCCGGTCAGCTGCCCACCGTTCTCCAGGAGGACGTTGGCGCGGTTCTCGTCAAAGCCCAGCCGGGTGGCGATCGGCCCGGTGAAGACGGTGAAGCCGCCGGAGACGAGCGCGGTGTAGTAGCCGTTCGCCTTCATCGTGGCGATCAGTTCGGGACCGCCGGGGGTGAGCGTGATGCGGTTGGCGATGACGTCGCCCACGACCGACAGCGACAGGCCCTTCAACAGCGCCACGCGCTCGCGCAGTGCCGGCTCGAAGGCGATCTCGCCGTTCATGGCGCGGGCGGTGATCGCGGAGACCTTGTCCTTCAGGCCGACTTCATCGGCCAGCTCGTCGATGCATTCCTGGCCGATCATGGTCGAGTCCATGTCGGCGATCAGAAGCTTCTTGCGGCGCGTTTCCGCCTCCTGCACGACGAGGTCGACCGGGGCCGAGCCGATGGCGGCCAGCAACGTCGCGCGCGCCGTCGCCTCGTCCGTGCCGTCGCGCAGCGCGATGTCGCAGGCGATCCCGTCGGCGAGCCAGTAGAGGCCGGAGGCGTTGACCGCATCCGCCGCCCTCTCGCCGAGCGATGCGGCAAGCACGGGATTTGACGGATTGGCGATAAGCGTGGCAACGAGAGCCATGACGAGAATTCCTGAAGCTGAGACTGGCGCCATCCTGATAACCGGCCCGACCGCGAGCGGCAAGTCCGCTCTCGCCGTGCGGCTGGCGCAGGCCCATGGCGGCGTGGTCGTCAATGCCGACAGCATGCAGGTCTACGACACACTCAGCATTCTGACGGCCCGCCCGCAGCCGGACGAGATGGGGGGCGTCGAGCATCGGCTCTACGGGCATGTGCCGGCCGGGCAGGCCTATTCCAGCGGCGCCTGGCTGCGGCAGGCGGCCGAGGTGGTGCAGGACTTGCGGGGGCGGGGGAGGCTGCCGGTCTTCGTCGGCGGCACCGGCCTCTATTTCAAGGCGCTGACGGGCGGGCTGTCGGACATGCCGGCGATTCCTGCCGCCCTTCGCGAGGCCCTGCGGGCGCGGCTCGCCGAGGCGGGACCGCAGGCGCTGCATGCCGAGCTTGCCAGCCGCGATCCGCAGACCGCGGGGGCGATCCGGCCCACCGACGGGCAACGCATCCTGCGGGCGCTGGAGATCCTCGACGTCAGCGGCCGGTCGATTCGCGATTTCCAGTCGGCGGCGGGGCCGGCGATCGTGGATCCCACAAGAGCGCTGAAGCTCGTCGTGCTGCCGGAGCGCAGCCTGCTGCACACGCGCATCGACAGGCGCTTCGCACAGATGCTGCGCTCCGGCGCGCTCGAGGAGGTGCGGGCGCTGCTGGCGCTCGGGCTTTCGGCGGACATGCCGGTGATGAAGGCGATCGGCGTGCCGCAGATCGCATCCCTTCTGGCTGGCGAGATGAGCGAGGCCGAGGTGATCGAGCGGGGTGCGGCGGCGACCCGGCAATATGCCAAGCGACAGATGACCTGGTTCCGCAACCAGATGGACGACAGCTGGATCAGGACCGACGGTCTTTCGACCGCGTTCGACCGATGGTCGGCCTGACATGCCGGCGGCCGTCCGGGGTCGTCGTCAAAGAATGAAGTCGCCCGACGACAGCGTCACGCGGGCGTTGTCCACGCATTTGGCGGGTGTTCCTGGGCCGGTGTCTCTACTTCCGCAACAGGCTGCTCAGCGGCTTCTTCAGCAGCTGTTCCCGGATCGAGCCGTCCCTTCGCGCCTCGCCGCCGCCCTCTCCGAAGGCCGGGCGTTGAGAGCGCGTCTGTGCGGCACGGTCGCCGGCCTGTTCGTTCAGCTCGCGCCGCAGCGCCTCGAAGCGGTCGTGCGCGGAAAGCGGATTGGGGCCCTCCGGCGCGCGCGGCAGCATCTCGGGCCGGTAGGGCTCGATCTCGGCCGGGGCGGGCGGGAGCGGATCGCACGGCAGTTCGCGCGCGGACGGCACCGGTTCGTTCCCGAACCCGCCGTCATCGATACCGGCATGGGGGGCGGCATAGTCAGCAGCCGGGCGTTGCGCGAACTCGGTCTCCGCGCCCAGGAAGGAATTCTGGAAGGCGGAGATGTCCGGTCCGGAAACCGAACGCATGCGGCCGACGATGGAGCGCAGGTCGACGCTGTCCGGCGTGTCGTCGCTGGCCTTCACGCCGACGCCGTTCGCCTTCGGCAGGCGGTTTTCCTGCACGCGGGTGAACTTCATGCGCATCGGCACGGTGACGGCCTCGCCGAAGGCGATCGCCTCGCCGTTGCCGATCGAGGAGATGAAGCTCGTGGTCGACGAGGACGAGTTGGGGATCGCCGAGCGGATGATCTCCTGGTCCTGGTCGTTGGCGAGCCGCATGGCGAAGACGGTCGAGCACTGCGACAGGATCGTCGGGTCGAGCTCGCCCGGGCGCTGGGTGATGATGCCGAGCGAGACCCCGTACTTGCGCCCTTCCTTGGCGATGCGGGCGATGGCCTGGCGGGTCGGCAGGAAGCCGAGGCCGGCATCGGCCGGCACGTAGCGGTGGGCCTCCTCGCAGACGACGAGCATGTGCACGCCGCCGCCGCTCCACAGCCCGATCTCGAAGGCCATGCGGCAGAGCACCGAGGCGACGGAGTTGACCACCTCGGAGGGAATGCCGGCGAGCTGGAAGGTGGTGATCGGCCGGCCTTCGCCGGGAATGCGGAAGATGCGGGCGATCGTGTCGAGGATGGTGTCGGTGATCGTGTTGGAGGAGAACATGAAATGGTAGCGCGGGTCGTTGATCGCCGACATGATCTTGACCTTCAGCGACCGCAGATGCGGCTTTTCCGTCCGCCCCTCCAGCCGGCCGATGCGCTCGTCGATCAGCGCCAGCAGGTCGGCGACGCGGTATGGCACCGGCGTGTCGGCGGTGATCGAGCTCTTTTCTGTGGCGCGGCGCATCAGGCTCGATTCGCCCGAGCCGCGGAAGGCCTTCTTGGCCTCCGGGATCAGGTCGCGCAGCACGTCCAGTTCCTCCGGCACGGCCGGGCGGCCGCGGAAGATCACCTCCGAGAATTCTTCCAGCCGGAACAGCCAGAAGGGCAGGTCCAGCGTGTCCGTCTCGATGACGACGGAATGATCGGGAAAGGCGGCGGCGAATTCGTTGTGCGGATCGAGGATCAGGACGCGCAGCTTGGGGTCGGCCTGGATCGCCTTGTGCAGCAAGAGCGTGACGGCGGTCGACTTGCCGACGCCGGTGGTGCCGACGATGGCGAAGTGCTTGGCCAGCATCGACGGCACGTGGATCGTCGCGTCGAGGGTCTCGTCCTGCGTCAGCTTGCCGATCACGCAGACATCGTTCAGTCCGGTATCGTACACACGAGCGAGGTCGGCGGCGCGGATCCGGTGGGCGATCGCGCCGAGATAGGGATAGCGGGTGATGCCGGCGGAGAACTCCTCGCGGCCGTCGGGGCCGATATGGACCTCGCCGAGCAGCTCGACCTCGACGTGGAAGACCGTGTCGCCGTGCATCGACCAGGTCTGCTGGTCGGTGCCCATCGCGTAGACGAGCGCCACGACGCGGTTTTCGCCGACGGAGATGGAGATCAGCCGGCCGACGGACCAGAGTTCGGTGAGCGAGGTCTCGCCGTCCTCGGCGATGGCGCTGATCGTCGCGCGCGATCCGGTGCAGGCGACGACGCGGCCGAGAAGGCGATTGCCTGGCGCTTCCTCGTCGCGCCGCTCCTGTTCGCCGGCTGCCATCGAGTGGTGAAAATCGGTGTTTCGCAAACGAAGCACTCCGAAACGGTTTGCCGGGATATCAGCAGTGTCTAAAAGAATAACAGTTGCGGCTTAACAATGCGTTTCGCGGTCGCAGGCCCCGACGGCGCGCGACCATCGGGGGTTGCGGCGGCGGTGTGCCGGAACGGGACATGCGGCCGTGCGATTGTGGCCGGTTGACGGCTTGCGCTTTAGCAGCTATCACTCCGCCCCATGATTTCGAACGTCGCGAAGATTCTTGTGGTGGGATGGCGCATGGGCAAGGTGGTGTAACCACCGGGCGAAAGCACCCATGCGCGGTAAGCAGGCTCCAGACGGGGCCTTTTTTTATGCCCCCGATTTCGCTAAGCACACTTTCAAAACACGAGACACGGACGGAAACATTCCGATGAGTGCAACTGAGAACCAGATGACCGGTGCGGAGATCGTCTTGCAGGCGCTGAGAGACAACGGCGTCCAACATATCTTCGGCTATCCGGGCGGCGCGGTCCTGCCGATCTACGACGAGATCTTCCAGCAGGAGGACATCCAGCACATCCTCGTGCGCCACGAGCAGGGTGCCGGCCACGCCGCCGAGGGCTATGCACGCTCCACCGGCAAGGTCGGCGTCATGCTGGTGACCTCCGGCCCGGGCGCCACCAATGCGGTGACGCCGCTGCAGGATGCGCTGATGGATTCCATCCCGCTCGTCTGCATCTCCGGGCAGGTT
Organism: Hyphomicrobiales bacterium; assembly: GCA_900469965.1. Lineage (GTDB taxonomy): Bacteria > Pseudomonadota > Alphaproteobacteria > Rhizobiales > Rhizobiaceae > Mycoplana. The sequence continues at coordinate 261,859 of UBZP01000015.1, forward strand.
CCGACGTCGCTGATCGGTTCGGATGCGTTCCAGGAGTGCGACACCGTCGGCATCACCCGGCCGTGCACCAAACACAACTGGCTGGTCAAGGACGTCAACGACCTGGCGCGCATCATCCACGAGGCCTTCCGCGTCGCCCAGAGCGGCCGTCCGGGCCCGGTCGTCGTCGACATCCCGAAGGACATCCAGTTCGCCACCGGCACCTATGTCCCGCCGTCCGCGACGCCCGCGCAACACGCCTACGAGCCGAAGGTCCAGGGAGATCTCGCGCGGATCAAGGAGGCGGTCGAGCTGATGCAGGGCGCCAGGCGTCCGGTCATCTATTCCGGCGGCGGCGTCGTCAATTCCGGCCCGGAAGCCTCGCATCTGTTGCGCGAACTGGTCGAGCTGACCGGCTTTCCGATCACCTCGACGCTGATGGGGCTCGGCGCCTACCCGGCGTCCGGCAAGAACTGGCTCGGCATGCTCGGCATGCACGGGACCTACGAGGCGAACCTCGCGATGCACGACTGCGACGTCATGGTCTGCATCGGCGCCCGCTTCGACGACCGCATCACCGGTCGGCTGAACGCGTTCTCGCCGAACTCCAAGAAGATCCACATCGACATCGACCCGTCCTCGATCAACAAGAACGTCCGCGTCGACGTGCCGATCCTCGGCGACGTCGGGCGGGTGCTGGAGGACATGGTCCGGCTGTGGCGGGCGTCGTCGAAGTCGGCCGGCAAGGAGCATCTCGCCGACTGGTGGGCCTCGATCGCCCGGTGGCGGGCGCGCAATTCGCTGGCCTACAAGCCGAGCGACGAGATCATCATGCCGCAATATGCGATCCAGCGGCTCTACGAGCTGACCAAGCATCGCGACACCTACATCACCACCGAGGTCGGCCAGCACCAGATGTGGGCGGCGCAGTTCTTCGGCTTCGAGCAGCCCAACCGCTGGATGACCTCGGGCGGGCTCGGCACGATGGGCTACGGCCTGCCGGCGGCCCTCGGCGTGCAGATCGCCCATCCTGACGCCCTCGTCATCGACATCGCCGGCGACGCTTCGATCCAGATGTGCATCCAGGAAATGTCGGCGGCGATCCAGCACGAGGCGCCGATCAAGATCTTCATCCTCAACAACCAGTACATGGGCATGGTGCGCCAGTGGCAGCAGCTCCTGCACGGCAACCGGCTCTCGCATTCCTACACCGAGGCGATGCCGGACTTCGTCAAGCTCGCCGAGGCCTATGGCGCCGTCGGCCTGCGCTGCGAGAAGCCCGGCGATCTCGACGGGGCGATCGAGGAGATGATCGCGGTGAAGAAGCCGGTCATCTTCGATTGCCGCGTCGCCAACCTCGCCAACTGCTTCCCGATGATCCCGTCCGGCAAGGCGCACAACGAGATGCTGCTCCCCGACGAGGCGACGGACGAGGCGGTCGCGAATGCGATCGACGCCAAGGGTCGCCAGCTGGTCTGAGATACGGGAGGAGGAAAAACCATGAACGCACATCTTCAGCCGACCGGTTCGGCCTATTTCATCGCTCCCGAGACGCAGGTTTCGGAGAGCCACACGCTCTCGGTCCTGGTCGACAACGAGCCGGGCGTGCTCGCCCGCGTCATCGGCCTGTTTTCCGGCCGCGGCTATAACATCGAGAGCCTGACGGTGTCGGAGACCGAGCACCAGGCGCACCTGTCGCGCATCACCATCGTCACGCGCGGCACGCCGCATGTGCTGGAGCAGATCAAGGCGCAGCTGGAGCGGATCGTGCCGGTGCACCGGGTCGTCGACCTGACCGTGCGCGCCAGGGACCTCGGCCACGAGCGGCCGCTGGAGCGCGAGCTGGCGCTCGTGAAGGTGTCGGGCACCGGCGACCACCGCGTCGAGGCGCTCCGGCTAGCCGATGCCTTCCGCGCCTCGGTGATCGACGCCAATACCGAGCACTTCGTCTTCGAGATCACCGGCAAGGTGTCGAAGATCGACCAGTTCATCGCCATCATGAAGCCGCTCGGCCTGATCGAGGTCTGCCGCACCGGCATTGCCGCGATGAACCGCGGCCCGCAGGGCATGTGAGCCCCGCCTGCCTCAGAACAGGCTGATGTCGGGTTTTTCCAGCATCAGCCAGAGGATCGTGAGCACGGCGAGGAAGGCCGGAAAGCCGCAGGCGAACCAGATCCGGTAGAGCCGGTGCCACTCCGGCGGCAGCGGCGTGCCGTCGGCTGCCGCCGCCCGCGCCAAGTCGCGAAGCCGGATCTGGATCCAGACCACCGGCAGCCAGAACAGGCCGGTGAAGACGTAGAGCATGAGCGCCAGGGCGATCCAGCCCTCGCTCAATGGCCAGCCGACCTCGCGCGCCAGCAAATAGCCGGTCAGCGGCTGCAGCACGACCGCCGTTGCGGTGAAGAGCGTGTCGGCGATCACGACGGTTTCGGCGACATGGGCGATCAGTGCCGGCCGTCCGGTCCGGCGCGCCATCACCATGAAGAAGGCGATGCCGGCGCCGGTGCCGAAGAGCACGGTCGCGCCGATCACATGCAACAGGCGATAGACGGCTTCGGCTTCGATCATCGTTCGTCCAGGACGGCAAGGGTCGGAAGGATCAGGGCAAGCGCCGGCAGCACCTTGACGTAGGGGCCGAGCGGATCGACCCAGAGCGCGGGCGCAAGCAGGGTGCCGCCGGCGAGATAGGCCAGCGCTAGGGCGGCCTGCCCGACGAGGGCCATGCGGGCGGTCGGCCGCCACAGCAGCAACACGCCGAGAGTGATATCGAGGAGCGCGGTCGCGACGGTCAGGCCGAGCGCTGCGTTCTGCGGCATGAACGGCGAGAAATGCGCGGCGGCGCGGGCGAGGTCGGAAAACGGCACGAGACCGGAGAGGATCCAGAACAGGGCCAGCGTGACGACAAGAACCGGCTTGAGCAGATAGAGCCGGGCAAACCAGAGGTCCTGCACGCCGGCCGGGTTGCGGGCGAGCGTCTCGTCGGCCGTCTGCAACGGCAGGTCGAGCTTGCTTTCACCCGCCGTGATGCCGCCGGCCATCACCTGCATGGCCGTGCTGCGGAGCGGCGAGCGCCAGCCGAGGCGACCGGCGAGATCGGCCATCCGCGATACGGGGCCGGCGACGGCATCGGGCAGGGCCAGGGTCTTCGCCGGTGGCAGTCCGAGCCATGTCCGGTGCAGGGCGACGAGCCGGGAGAGATCGAGGGCGTCGCCGGCAAGGTCGAGATCCGTGCCCGGGGGCAGGCCGCCGTCGACCGCCATGCGCACGCAGTCCGCCACGTCCTCGACGGACACCGTCTCGACCCGGCGATCGGCGAACACCAGTGGCGTCACGATCGGAAAGGCGGCCAGCGCCCGCAGCAGGGCGGAGCCGCCATGGGCATTTCGGCCGAGCACCAGCGCCGGGCGGAGGATGACGTGGTTCAGGCCCGATGCGGCGAGCGCACGGTCGGCCTCGGCCTTGGTCGCAAGGAACGGCAGCTCGCCGGCGCCGTCGGTGCGGGCGGAAATCTGGACCAGCAGGCGCAGGCCCGCCTGTCGGGCCGCGGCGTAGAGCGCGAGCATGGCATCGCGCTGGGTGGCTGTGACGTTGTCGCGCTGGCCGTCCTGCAGGGTACCGGCGCAATTGACGACGACGTCGATGCCGTCGAGGTAGGGCGTCCAGTCGGCCGGGGTGTTCAGTCCGGCGAGATCGGCCCTGTGCCAGCGCACCGAAGGGAAGCGGTGCTTGGCAGCAGTGATGTCGCGGCCGAGGCCGACGAGTTCGTGACCGGCGCGCTCGAGCCGGGCGAGGACCGCAGATCCGATGAAGCCGTTTGCGCCGAGAATCAGAATGGCCATGACGCGCCACTATGGCGATTGTCGCGCGCGCAATACAAGTGTTGCGTCGGGCCGCCCCGTGCCCTGTCGCGCCAGGCTGCCGCGACCGCCTCAGATCATCTCCAGCGGCCGCTTCCTCTTTGGCGGCGGGAAGGCGGCGTCGAGGGCGGCGCGGTCCTCCGGTGTCAATTTCAGGTCGACCGCCTTGCGGTTTTCCGCCAGCCGTTCGAGCGAGGAGGATTTCGGGATGGCGATGACGTCGTCCCGTTCCATCAAGAAGGCCAGCGCCACCTGGGCCGCCGTCGCGCCGTGGGCGGCGCCGATGCGGGCGAGCACGGGGTGATCGACGATGCCGCCCTTGTCGAAGGGCGCGTAGGCCATGGTGGCGATGCCGCGCCGCGCCGTCCACGGCAGAAGGTCGAACTCGATGCCGCGGCGGGCGGGATTGTAGAGCACCTGGTTGGCGGCGACGTTGCCGCCGTCTTCGACCGACAGCAGATCCTCCATGTCGTCGACGTCGAAGTTGGAGACGCCCCAGGCTCCGATCTTGCCGGCCGCCTTCAGGTCCTCGAAGGCCGTGACGGTATCGGCAAGCGGATGGCGGCCGCGCCAGTGCAGCAGGTAGAGGTCGATCCGGTCGGTGCCGAGCCGCTTGAGGCTCGCCTCGCAGGCGGCGATGGTGCCTCTGCGGCTCGCATTCGTCGGCAGCACCTTGCTGACGAGGTAGATGCCGTCGCGGCGGCCGCGGATCGCTTCGCCCACCACCTGCTCCGCGCCGCCGTCGGCATACATCTCGGCGGTATCGATCAGCGTCATGCCGAGATCGATGCCGGCCTGCAGGGCGCGGACCTCGGCTGCGACGGCGGAGCGGCTTTCGCCCATGCGCCAGGTGCCCTGACCGAGCACGGGGACGCGGGTTCCGTCAGGCAGGGTGGCTTGCGGCATCTGGCTCATGGCGGTCTCCCGGCTGGGTGCTGGCGCGTGGCGTTCCAGGCGGTGACACAGTAGGCCGGATTTGGGGTTGCTTCCACCGCCATCGCCAATTCGCGCCTGAGCGGACAAAGGCGGCGGCGATTTCCGCACCGGTCCGCAGGATCGTCCCGCACGCCATCTTGCCCTGCGGAACGCGTGGGCGCAGTCTTCGTGACGGCGCCGGGAACGAATGCGCGGGGGCGCACGTTTTTCGGTCCTGCTCACCAAAGGGAAGAAGCCATGGCGACGCGCGTCTTCTGGAAAGGCTATCTGAAACTCTCGCTCGTGACCTGCCCGGTGGCGATGACGCCGGCGACGAGCGAGGACGAGAAAGTACGCTTCCACACGCTGAACCGCGCGACGAACAACCGCGTCGTCAGCCAGTATGTCGATTCCGTCACCGGCAAGCCGGTCGATCCGGACGACGAGGTGAAGGGATACGAGCGCGCCGAGGGCGAGTTCGTGCTGCTCGAGGACGACGAGCTGGACGCGGTCGCGCTGGAGAGCACGCGGACGATCGACATCGAGACCTTCGTGCCCCGCGACAGCGTCGACTGGATCTGGTTCGACAAGCCGCACTACCTGACACCGAACGATCCCGTCGGCGAGGAGGCGTTCAGCGTCATCCGCGATGCGATGGCGGCGAGCAGGATGGTCGGGATATCGCGGCTGGTGATGTACCGGCGCGAGCGGGCCGTGCTGCTGGAACCGCGCGACCGGGGCATCGTGCTCTGGACGCTACGCTACGGCGAGGAGGTGCGCCAGCCCGACGCCTATTTCGAGGACATGAAGAAGAGCAAGCCGGAAGCGAAGCTGATCGGGCTGGCCGAAACCTTCATCGCCGAGAACACGCGGGCCTGGACGCCCGAGATGGCGCAGGATCCGGTGCAGGACAGGCTGCTCGAGATCATCGCCGCGAAGAAGAAGGGCCGCAAGCAGCCTGCCAGGGAAAAGGCGGAGGCACCGCAGCCGACGGCCTCCAACGTCATCAACATCATGGACGCGCTGCGCAAGAGCGTCGCTGCCGAGAAGAAGCCCGGAAAGAAGTGACCGCCACTCAGACCGCCGTCATGCCGCGCGTCCCTTGCTGCGGGCATTGTTGCCGGGGAGCGGTGCGGCCGCCTTGCGGAAATCGGCCCAGGGATCGGCGCTGAGCGCTGAAAGCCGCTTTGCCGCGTTCAGGACGGTGAAGTGGGCGGGGCCGATCGACGGGTCCAGTTCGTCCCAGGCGAGCGGCATCGAAACCGGGGCGCCCGGCCTGGCCCGGGTGGAGTAGGCGGCGACGGCCGTCTGGCCGCGCTGGTTGCGCAGATAGTCGATCAGGATCCGGCCGCGGCGCTTGGCCTTGGCGATCGTCGAAACGTACTTGTCCGGGCTGTCGGCGGCCATGCGGTCGGCGAGGTCCTTGGTGAAGGCCTTGGCATCCGGCCACTCCGCAGACGGCTTCAGCGGCGAGACGACATGAAGCCCCTTGCCCCCGGAGGTCTTGACGAAGGTGGCGAGCCCGAGATCCTTCATCCGGTCGCGGATCTCCTCCGCCGCCGAGATGACGTCGCTCCAGCCGACGCCCGGACCGGGATCGAGATCCATGATGATCGTATCGGGCTTTTCCCATTCGGCGGTCGTCGCGCCCCAGGGATGGATTTCGAGGGCGGCCGACTGCACGAGGCCGATCAGGCCGTCGAAATCGCGGATGGCGATATAGGGCGCTTCGCCCGGCTCCTTCGGGTCCTCGACGAGGGTGATATGCGGGTTGATCCCCTTCCAGGGGTGCTTCTGGAAGAATTGCTGGCCGTCGATGCCGTCCGGGCAGCGCAGCAGCGCCAGCGGCCGGTCGACGACGAAGGGCTCCATGAAGCGCCAGACCTCGGCGTAGTAGTCGGCAAGGCCGCCCTTGGTGACGCCCTCCTTCGGCCAGTAGACACGGTCCGGATGCGTCAGATCCACGGATGAATTCGGCCTGGCGGTGGATTTCGACATGGTCGACCTCTTGCTTCTGCCTTGGTTGTCTGTGCCTGTTGCAGCCGTGGCCTCGGCCTGCTCGCGGACGATCTCGGCCGCCGGCTTGTCCTCGCGGATGCCGCGGAAGGAAGCGTGGCGGAGGTGGCCGTCGGCGGTCCAGGCGCGGAACTCGACCTCGGCGACCAGTTCGGGCCGCACGAAGCGCGCGCCGCGCGCCTCGACGCTGGTCAGTGGCCCGGCAAAGGGGCTCGCCTCCGCCTTCAGCCGTTCGAGGCGCCTTGCCAGCTCGACGGCGAGCGAATGGCTGAACCCCGTGCCGACGCGGCCGACATGCTCCAGCCGCTTGCCGTCATAGACGCCGAGGAGAAGCGAGCCGACGGCCTTGCGCGAGGTGGAGGAGGGGACCCAGCCGGCGATGACGAACTCCTGGCTGAAGGCGCACTTGGCTTTCAGCCAACCCCGGCTGCGGCCGGAACGATAGGGATCGTCGGCCACCTTCGAGACGATGCCTTCCAGGCCCAGCCGGCAGGCGTGTTTCAGGAGGATGTCGCCGTCGTCCTCGAAATCGGTGCTGTATCGCAGCGTGCCGGTTTCGGAGGGGATGATGGTGCGCAGCAGGGCCTTGCGCTGCGCCAGCGGCGCGGCGGTCAGGTCGTAGCCGTCGAGATGCAGGAGGTCGAAGGCATAGTAGACGAAACGGTCGGTCCGGCCCTCGCTGAGATCGGCCTGGAGCGCGGAGAAGTCGGAGGCGCCCGAGCCGCCCTCGACGACCAGCTCGCCGTCGATCAGCGCGCTGCCGAGCGGCAGGTCGCGGAAGGCCGAGAGGATCTGTTTGCCGAACTTGTCGGTCCAGTCCAGCCCGCTGCGGGTGAGCAGCCTGACCTTGCCGGCCCCGATGCGCACTTGCAGCCGATAGCCGTCGAACTTGATCTCGTGCAGCCAGCGGCGGCCCGCCGGAGGCTTGGCGGCAAGCGTCGCCAGCGACGGCTCTACGAAATTCGGCAGCCGTCCCTTCCGAGTGCCCTCGATGCGCGCCGGATCGCCGGGTGTTGCCGCGGGCGCGGCGGCGGCTCCCTCCGCGTCGGCCGCCTCTGAGCCAGCCGCGGCCTTCCTGGTCTTGCGCGCCGTCTTCTTCGGGATCCGCCCCGTCTTCGAGGACCAGCCGGGCGCCTCGCCGGCGACATCGGCGAGGTCGCGGCCGGTCTTGGCCGATTCCGGTCGTTCCTCGAGGATGTCGGGCGCGCGCTCGTCGCGGGCGAAATCGTCCTCGCCCTTGATCAGCAGCCAGTTCTCCCGCTTCTCGCCGGGCTTGCCTTCCATCCGGACGAGATGCCAGAGGCCGTGCAGTTTCTCGCCGTGGAGCGCGAACTCCAGGTGACCCTTGGCGTAGCCCTTGTGCGGATCTCCCACCGGTTCCCAGGTGCCGCGGTCCCAGACGATGACCGTCCCGCCGCCATACTCGCCCTTCGGGATCGTGCCCTCGAAGTCGCCATATTCCAGCGGATGGTCCTCGACGTGGACGGCCAGCCGCTTCTCGCCGGGAACGAGGCTTGGTCCGCGCGTCACCGCCCAGCTCTTCAGGACGCCATCCATCTCCAGGCGGAAATCATAGTGCAGTCGGCGTGCGTCGTGCTTCTGGATGACGAAGCTGTCGCCGCGCGCCTTCGCCTTTCTGCCGCGCGGCTCGGCTGTCCTGTCGAAATTGCGCTTCTGGCGGTAGGTCTCGAGCGCCATCGGTCAGCCGGCCTTACGATGCGACGCCTGCGTCTTCTTGGCGGCCGCCGCTCCGGCCTTCGTCGCGGTCCCTGCCTTTGCCGGCTTCTCCTGCTTCCCGCCCAGGGCGGCGCTCTGCCGCAGCGCCTCCATCAGGTCGGTGACCTTCTCGCGCTTCGGTTCCTTGCGGCGCTCGATCGTGCGGCCTTCGATCTTGGCCTTCACCAGTTCGGCCACGGCCTCCTCGTAGCGATCGTGGAAGTCGGCGGGATCGAACGCGCCCACCTTCGTCCCGATGATATGTTTGGCGAGGTCGAGCATCTCGCCCTTGATCTTCAGCGCGGTAATGTCGGAAAACGCGTCCTTGGCCGAGCGGATCTCGTAGTCGAAGTTCAAGGTGGTGGCGATCATGCCGTCGCCCTGCGGCCGGATGAGCACGGTGCGCATGCGCCGGAAGAGCACAGCCTGCGCAATCGCGGCGGATTTCTTCTTCTTCAGCGCATCGCGGATCAGCGCATAGGCCTCGTCGGCCATGCGTTCGGCGGGGGCCAGGTAGTAGGGCTTGTCGAAATAGAGGTCGTCGACCTCGGCAAGCGGGACGAACGCCTCGACCGCCAGCGTCTTGTCGTTTTCGGGGATCGCGGCCGCTACCTCCTCGGGCTCCAGGACGATGTAGTCGTCCTTGCCGACCTCGTAGCCCTTCACCTGGTCGTCGCGGCCGACCGGCGCGCCGGTGACGCCGTCGACGAACTCGCGGCGGACGCGGTTGCCGGTGTCCCGGTTGACGGTGTGGAAGGCGATGCGATCGGAGGTCGAGGCGGCGGTGAACAGTGCGACGGGACAGACGACCTCGCCGAACGTCAGAAAGCCCTTCCATTGCGCGCGCGGTGCCATGTGCGGTGTCCTCGAAGGCCGGCACTGAAGGCCGGCAAAGGAATTGAACGCAGGCGGATTTTCTTTGTTCCTGACACTCTAGCGCGAAGACGAGGGAAAATCAGGTGAATTGCGCGGTCGGGACAATGGGCTGTCGCGGCCGGCTCAGGCGCGGTCGGCGACGAAGCGGGCGATCACCGGGCCGAGCAGCGTGATGATCACCAGCCGCGCCGTCTGCAGCGCCATCACGAAGGAGAGGTCCACATTGCTGGAGGCGGCGATGACGGCGATGGAATCGAGCCCGCCGGGGCTGGTGGCGAGATAGGCCGTCATCGGGTCGATCCCGAGCGCAGTCACCAGCAGGACCGCGAGCAGCCCGGAGAAAGCCAGAAGCACGACGATCGAGACGACGGTGGGGAGGAAGGCGCGGCGCGCATGCAGCAGGATCGCGCGCGTGAAGCCGAGCCCGATACTCCAGCCGAGCAGCGCGAAGGCCAGGGCGAGCAGCCACGGCGGCAGTTCGACATGGAGCGTGCCGCTGAGGCTGAGGAGCGCACCGACGGCAAACGGCGCGAGGAAGCTGCCGGCGGGGATCCTGAGCACGCGGCCGAGGATGCCGCAGGTGACGCCGACACCGATGGTCAGGGCGAAGGCCAGGGGATCGAAGGGACCGAAGAACGGCACGCTCTCGGACGCCGTCGCCTGGTGGCCGCCGAAGTGGCCGATCAGCGTGGCGAGGGTGGCGACGAACACCACGCGCAGATACTGCATGAAGGCGACGAGCCGGACGTCGGCGCCATAGGCGCCGCCCATGACGAGCATGGTCGACGCCGCTCCGGCCGACGATCCCCAGATCGCGGTGGTCCCCGGCAGGATGCCCATCCGCGTGATCACCCAGCCGCTCAGCGTGCTCATCGCGATCACCGAGAGCACGATGGCCAGGAAGATCGGCCAGCGGCTGAGGAAGGTGTCGATCAGGTTCGGCGAGACCATGCCGGCGATCATCATGGCCAGCACGATCTGTACCCCGAAGAAGAAGACGCGCGGCAGCCGGATCGTGCCGCCGTTGATGGCGACGACGACGCCCGCGAGCATCGGTCCCATCATCAGGCCGGCGGGAATGCCCGCCATCTCCAGGAAAAGCGCGAGCGGAACGGAGACAAGCAGCAGAACCAGCCACTGCACCGGGGGGCGGAGCAATCCCAGCCCGGTCCGCTCGTCCTTCTCATCCGCACTGGAGGGCTTGTCGTTCACTGGGGACATTCCGCGATGCGGATTTCGATCGGGGGATTCATGCGGACCTACATATGGGCAAATGCTGCAACGCGCCATTGCAAAATGCGGCCTTCGGTTCGATGCGCGCGGCTGACGGGCGACGGCAGCCGGAATGTTGCGCTCCCGGCGTTGCGCTTTTCCTTGCGTCAGAGGCTCGAATCCTGCCAAGTCGGCCCCATGGAATTCGCACCGCAACAGGATGAGGCGCTCAAGGCCGTCTCGCGCTGGCTGAAGGAAGGGCGCTCGCCGCTGTTCCGCCTGTTCGGCTATGCCGGCACGGGCAAGACGACGCTTGCCCGCCATTTCGCCGAGCATGTGGACGGGGAGGTGCTGTTCGCCGCCTTCACCGGCAAGGCCGCCCAGGTTCTACGCTCGAAGGGGGCGAGCAATGCCCGGACGATCCATTCGCTGATCTATCGTCCGCGCGGCGAGGAGGAGGTTTCCGACGAGGAAACCGGCAAGACGTCGATCGCGCCGATGTTCTCGATCAACCGCCAGAGTCCCGTCGCGAAGGCGGCGCTGATCATCGTCGACGAATGCTCGATGGTGGACGAGGCGCTCGGCAAGGACCTGATGAGCTTCGGCACGCCGATCCTGGTGCTGGGCGATCCCGGCCAGTTGCCGCCGGTCTCGGGCGGCGGCTTCTTCACCAGCCAGGAGCCGGATTTCCTCCTGACCGACATCCACCGGCAGGCGCGCGACAATCCGATCATCCAGCTCGCCATGCATGTGCGCGAAGGCAAGGAGATCATGCACGGCGACTGGGGCACGGCGAAAGTGATCGGCAAGGGCGACGTCACGCAGGCGCTCGTGCTCGACGCCGACCAGGTCCTGGTCGGGACCAACAGGACGCGGCGGCGCTACAACGTCCGGCTTCGGGAGCTGAAGGGGTTCTCGACCGAATATCCGCAATCGGGCGACAAGCTCGTCTGCCTGCGCAACGACCCGGCCAAGGGGCTTCTGAACGGATCGCTCTGGCAGGTGATGACCTCGTCGAAGGAGACGGTGAAGCCCGGCATCAACCTGATGATCCGGCCCGAGGACGACGACATGGACAGGGGGGCTGCGAAGATAAAGCTGCTCAAGGCCGCCTTCGAGAACATCGAGGAAGAGATCCCGTGGTCGACGCGCAAGCGCTATGACGAATTCGACTACGGTTACGCGCTGACCGTCCACAAGGCACAGGGCTCGCAGTGGGACAACGTGGTGCTGTTCGACGAGAGCTGGGCCTTTCGCGACACGCGCGAGCGCTGGCTCTATACGGCGATCACCCGCGCGGCGGAGACGCTGACCATCGTTCGCTGACGCCCGTCAGGGAGCAGGCGGCGGGCGTGGCCGGCCGCGCGCCCTTCGATCAGTGGCCGATGATGCCCAGCAGCACGGCCTTGGCCACCGCCTGGAAGCGGTTGTTGCTGGAAAACTTGCGGATGATTTCCTTCTCCATTCCCTGCACCTGGCCGGGTTCCACCTCGAGCGCGCGGGCGATCCGCGTCGTCGGATAGCCCTCGGCCATCAGCTTCAGGCAGCGCAGTTCCTGGTCCGACAAGGCCTCCGGGCGGGCGTTGTCGTTCAGCTGGATTTCCTGGCCGGCGGTGAATTCGAGCATCTCGCCGATCTGCTGCATCTGGCGCCTTATCGTCGATTGCTGCGCCGTCAGCTCGCGCTTGCGGGCGATCATCGCGCCGCGGAAGATGGCGTCCGCTTCCTCCTGGCTGTTGGCGTCGCAGAGCGCCTCGAGAAGATCCTGGATCGCGGCCACCGGCATGCCGGTTTCGCGGCAGGTGTTGACCACCGCCATCTGCTGGATCTCCTGCGGGCCGTAGACGCGCATCGGGCCGACGCGCGTGGCGGTGAGAAGGCCCTTTTCCTCGTAGAAGTGCAGCGTCCGGTGGGTGACGCCGAAGGCGTTCGCCATGTCGGCGATCGCGAGCCGACCTTCAGGCAGGTTTCCCGGCAGCGGCGCGGACGGCAGGAAGCGGATGGCACGTTCCGCGGCAGCAGCGGTCTTGCTGGTTTCGCTGATCATCACGACAACCACCTGCATGAAAGTGCCGACATTGGCCCACGTCCCTCGCTGTTGGCAGGATCGAGCGTCAAGGACATTGCCCGATCATGCCGTCATTTCCGTTGTTCCGGAAGCCGCTTTGCGAATCCGGATTAAAAAAAGACTAACGTTGGGGGGAGTGGTTTGGATACCCCTATATCTAGGGATGTATCTGAAAAGGCGCAGGGATTTTCAAAGCGCGCGCGCAGGGTGCAGGCGGTCGTCCAAAGACAGCGGTTCCGGCGTTTCCGGGGCCGTCGAGGCCTGCAGCAGCGGCAGATGCAGGCAGCCGGAACCGGGTTCGCGGCGGCGGTCGGCCTGCTGCAGGCACCGCATCGTCGGGCTGACGACGCCGACCCTTTGCGCGTGAAGATAGATGCGGCCGTTCGCCGACAGGATGCGGCCGGCAAAGGTGAAGGCCTCGTAGTCGATCGTGGCCTCATTCAGGTCGGCGGCCCGGAATTGCTCGGCATGGACGGTCAGGCCGCTCTGCACATGGATGAGCCGGGCATACATCGTCTCTCCGTCGCCCTGCGCCTCGATGCGGATCAGATAGGCGAGGGGATCCGCGTTGCCTGTCTGCCGGCCGTCGCCGAGCTGAACGGTCTTGTAGTAGCCGACGGCCCTGCGGATGGCGTCACCGAGACGGCAGCCGCCGCTGCCCGGCCAGCAGCGCTCGATGCTGACGACCGGAAGCTGGCCGCTGAGGTCGACGGCCGCGAGCGCCTTCTCGACATAGATGCGTGCGTTGGAAATCGAGGTGAGCGCGACCCCGGAATGCGGCGCCGGGGCCAGCAGGAGCATGGGCAGCAGCGTGAACAGCGCCAGATGCGAGGAAATGGGAGCGGGCCGCCAATGGCCGCGCGCGCGTTTTCGTTTCCTGCGGGGCAGCGGCGGCGCCGGTTCGGGAGCCGGGGCGGATGCGGCCGGCGCAAGGCGCGCGCAGGCCGGAGAGAAGCCGCGCCCCTCCCATTCGATTTCCGGGGCGTAGCTTCCGAGCGGGATGCGGATGCGAAGCGGCGCGCGGGCGCCTTCCTCTTCATAATATTGTTCGAGCAGCTTTCTCAGCTTGCCCGCCTGGACGCGGACGATCGGATCGCTGCCGGCGTCGAAGCCGACCGGTCGCCCGAACACGTCGATGCCGATCGTGTAGCCCTTCAGCTGGCCGGCCTTGCCGGCAAGGTCGCATTCGACGACATAGTCGAGAAAGGCGCGCAACCGTCCGGAGCGCGCGAACGTCCTGCTGGAGAGGATCTCGTTCAGATGCGCCCTGATGACAGCCGCCTGTGCCGCGCTGTTCAATGCCACTGTCTCGCCGCGATCATCCCCTGATCGTCCGCCCCGCATGATGCCCCAAGGTGATCAAGGCTCACCTTTCGCCGGATGAGACCCTACCGTTGATTCTCACACGGCGGCAAGCGGGCGGCACAGGAAAAACACACGTTATTGCAGTGCAGTATCACCGGAGCGCCTACGCCTGCGTGCAGAGACGGGCGCCTGGCGCCGGTCCCGATTGAACGATAGACAGCAACAGGCTAGAGCTTGTCGCGGACAAGAGGGAAGATGCTGCAATGCCTGCGAAACTGTCGGTCAATCTGAATGCGATCGCGATGCTGCGCAACCGCCGGGACCTGCCGTGGCCGAGCGTTCCGGGCCTCGGCCGGATCGCTCTCGAGGCCGGCGCCAGCGGATTGACGGTGCATCCGCGGCCGGACCAGCGGCACATCCGCTTCTCCGATCTGGGCCCGATCCGGTCGCTGATCGACCAGGACTTTCCCGAGGCCGAGTTCAACATGGAAGGCTATCCGGAGGAGGGCTTCCTGCGGCTCGTCGAGGAGCATCGGCCCGAGCAGGTGACGCTCGTGCCCGACGACCCGGCGCAGGCGACGTCCGACCACGGCTGGGACTTCCGCAAGGAGCGCGGCCTTCTGGAAAAGGTGGTCGGCCGGCTCAAGGGGCTGGGCTTGCGCGTTTCGCTCTTTGCCGACGGCGAACCGGATCGCGAGGCGCTGACGATCGCCCGGGACGTCGGTGCGGACCGCATCGAGCTCTATACCGGCCCCTATGGCGGCTGCTACGCCGACCCGGCCCGCGCCGCCGTGCTGGTCGAGGCGCTGGGGGCCACCGCGGACATCGCGTTCGAGCTGGGGCTCGGCGTCAATGCCGGACACGACCTGACGGTTGCCAACCTGCCGGCGCTTGCGGCGCGTATCCCGGCGCTCGCCGAGGTCTCGATCGGCCACGGGCTCACGGCGGACGCGCTGGAATACGGAATGGCGGAGACCGTGCGGCGTTTCCGCCGGGCCTGCGGGCAGCCGGTATAGCGGCTGCCCCGGTCCGGTGCGGGCTGTCGCCCGTCCGGCGCTGCGAGAGGCTTTCAGGCCTGCAGCGCTTGGGCGTTCTCGGACAGGAAATCCTCGAGGCTCGTGGGCTTATGGCCCGTCAATGCCTCCACGTCGCCCGTCGCCATGGCGATCTTGCCTTCGCGGGTGTTCGTATCGAACGAGACGACGGTCGGCACCAGGAAATCCGGCAGACCCGCCGCCTTCAGGCCGCCGGCGAGTTCCGCGTCGGTGACATGCACGACCCGAAGCGGCCGGCCCGTCGCCCTGGACGCCGCGGCCGCGATCTCCTCGGTCGTGCGGGCCGCAGCGCCGGTCAGCGTGTAGGTCCGGCTCTCTCCGTCCGAGGCGAGCAGGCCCGCGGCAATCGCCTCGCCGACGTCGCGGCGGGCGACATGGGCGATCCGGCCGTTGCCGGAGGCGCTGTGCCACTGGCCCGTCTGCAGCGCATGCGGCAGCGCCATGAACAGGTTCTCCATGTACCAGCCGTTGCGGAAGATGGTGTAGGCGAGCCCGGTCGCCTTGATGGCGTTCTCGGTGCCCAGATGGTCGCCGGCGAAGGTGACTGCCGAATCGTCCGGTTGCGGCATCGAGGTGTAGAGAATGCGCTTCGCCCCGGCCGAAGCCGCAGCCTCCACTGCCGCTTTGTGCTGGGCCAGGCGCTTGCCGGGTTCGCCGAGCGCGTCGGTCGAGACGATCAGGATCCGGTCGGCGCCTGCGAATGCGGCCGGCAGCGCCGCCGGATCGTCGAAGTCGACCTTGCGCACCTGCACACCCTTTTCGGCATAGGCGGCGAGCTTCGAGGGATCGCGCGAGGCGGCGATGACCGAAGCCGGCGCCACCTTGCCCGACGCCAGCACCTGGTCGAGCACGATGCGGCCCAGCTGGCCGGAGGCGCCGGTGATGAGGATTGTTTCCGACATGTCTGCTTCCTTCCGTTGGAATCCGGACAGGAAGATGGTATCTGTCCGGGATATGGTCTCAAAAAGAGAGTTCGTCTTCTTCGACCAGGGGACGGACCTTGTAAAGGAGGCAGTTTTGGCTCCACTGGTTACCCGGAGGGAACCGCGATGAACAAGGTTGCGAGCAGGATCGCGGGCGAGCGGGTGCTCGTCATCGACGGCGTGCCGATGTCGATGGACGACTGTCCGGTCCGCGACGTCCTCGACCATATCGGCGGGAAGTGGAATTCGCTCATGCTGCTGGCGCTTGCCGACGGGCCGAGGCGCTTTTCGGAGTTGCGGCGCTTCATCCCGGACATCTCCCAGCGGATGCTGACGCAGACGCTGCGGGATCTCCAGCGCGACGGCTATCTGGTCCGCACGGTCTATCCGACGCTGCCGCCGAGCGTCGAATACCGGCTGACCGATCTCGGGCATTCGCTGCTCGTGCCGGTGCGGGCGCTCGTGCAGTGGTCGCAGAGCAACCACGCGGCGATCCGCCAAGCGCGCAGCGCCTATGATGCGCAGGCCGGCAACGGTCGCTGACGGCCGCCGCAATCGTGGTTGCTGCACCTGCTCGCAGCGCAGGGCACGCATGACGAGACAGCGGTTGTCGGCGCGGTCGATCCCGCAGATGGTAGCGGCGGGTGCAGGCGGAGCGCGGCGCGCAACGATCGGCGGCCGTGGCCCGACGACGACGGAAGTGGAATGCTGCCATGCAAGGTCTTCATCATCTGGTCGTGGTCGGCGGCGGTTTCGGCGGCCTGCAGCTCGTCAACGCGCTGAAGGGGGCTCCGGTCCGCATCACGCTGATCGACCGCAGGAACCATCACCTGTTCCAGCCGCTGCTCTACCAGGTCGCGACCACCGTGCTGGCGACGTCGGAGGTCGCCTGGCCGATCCGCCATCTCTATCGCAACCGGTCCGAGGTCACGACCCTGCTCGACCAGGTGGTGGGCGTCGATCCCGCGGCAAAGACGGTGAAGCTCGCAACCGGCGGCACGGTCGCCTACGACACGCTGGTGCTCGCCACCGGGGCGACGCATGCCTATTTCGGCCATGACGAATGGGAACCGGTGGCGCCCGGCCTGAAGACGCTCGAGGATGCGACGACGATCCGGCGCCGGCTGCTGCTCGCCTTCGAGCGCGCCGAACTGTCAACCGATCCGGCCGAGCGCACGGCGCTTCTGACCTTCGTCGTGATCGGGGCCGGGCCGACCGGGGTCGAGCTCGCCGGCATCATCGCCGAACTGGCGCAGCGCACGCTGCCCGGCGAATTCCGCCATATCGACACCCGACAGGCGAAGGTCCTCCTCGTCGAGGCGGGGCCGCGCATCCTCGCAGGCTTCAGCGAGCCCTTGTCGGACTATGCGCGGCGCTCGTTGGAGAAATTGGGTGTGGAGGTGCGCACCGGCGTGCCGGTGACGGCGTGCACGGCAGACGGCGTGACGATCGGCGAGGGCTTCGTGCCGGCCCGCACGATCGTGTGGGCGGCGGGCGTGCAGGCCTCGCCGGCCGCGCGCTGGCTTGGCATCGCGGCCGACAGGGCAGGGCGGGCGATCGTCTCGCCGGACCTTTCGGCGCCCGGCCTGCCGGACGTGTTCGTCATCGGCGACACGGCGGCGGTGATGCAGGAGAACGGCAAGCCGGTGCCGGGGATCGCGCCGGCGGCGAAGCAGCAGGGGAGCTATCTGGCCCGGCTGATCCGGGCACGGCTCGCCGGCAGGCCTTCGCCCGGCCCGTTCCGCTACCGGCATCAGGGCAGCCTCGCCACGATCGGCAGGCGCGCCGCGATCATCGAGCTCGGCCGCTTCAAGCTGAAGGGCGCACTCGCCTGGTGGCTCTGGGGGATCGCCCACATCTACTTCCTGATCGGGACGCGCAGCCGCTTCGCCGTCGCCTGGAGCTGGCTGTGGATTTTCCTCAGCGGCCAGCACAGCGCCCGCCTGATCACGCAGAAGGAGACGATCGCCCAGCGGGATCCGCCGGTGCCCGCTTCCGATGGCGTGCCGTCGCGCGACCGGGAGGCGGCGGGCTGAGGCGGCGGTGAAAACGGCAACAAAAAAGGCCGGCGGGTGCCGGCCTTTCCATTCATTCCTGCCGCTGCCGCCCTTCGGTGGTCAACGGATGAAATGCACCACGATGCTCAGGCTGCCTGCAGCTGGTCGGCAGACATCTTGCCCGACTTGCGATCGCGGACGAGTTCGTAGCTGACCTTCTGGCCTTCGTTCAGGCCGGCAAGGCCTGCGCGCTGTACGGCCGAGATGTGTACGAATACATCCGGTTCACCATTGTCGGGGGCGATGAAGCCGTAGCCCTTGGTGGTGTTGAACCATTTAACGGTACCTGTTGCCATGACGAAACCCTTTCCTCTCCGGCGTCTTTTGGGTGGATATCCGGCCCCCGGGCCGAAAATCCGGTCTTAAGTCGAATTTGAAGGGGAAGTTCGTCAAACTGCGCGCGAGCGCAAAAGCAAAAGTCGTCGTTCAAATCTCGATGCGGCGCAAGATAGGTGCTTCGCCCGAAGAGGTCAAGGCGTGCGCTGCGGCGGCCTTGCCCTGCCAGACCCGCCCTTCTCGCGCCTGGAACAACCATCGCCGGACCCGTTGCGGAGCGCGGCGATGGCAATGACAGCGCCTGAAGCCCTCAGTGAAGCGAAGGCGGCGTCAGGCGGGCGGTCTCGACGAAGACGGCCTGTGCCTCGCCCTCCTGCAGGCGGCGCTTGCGGATCAGCACGCTCATGATGCGGGCCGCGGTGGAAAACGTCATGACGTCCAGCGGTCCGTCTCCGTCCCAGGGCTTGGTCAGCCGCTGGGCTACCATCTCCATGACGCTCTTTGGCACGATGTCGGTGCATTCGCGCATGGCCTCGAAGACCGTGCTGATCGGAATCAGTGTGCCCTCGTGCATGACGGAAGGCTCCGGCTCGTCGCTCTTCCAGTCATAGAAGCTGTCGATCGCATCGCGAAAGAGATGTTGCAGGGTGATCGGAGCGTGTCCTTCGTGAAGGTCAGGCAGGAAATTCATCATTTTCTGTCTCCTTGGCGTCGGCGTGGCTGCTTACTCCTGCAGCGGCGAAAGTTGCATGTCATGCCGCGTCACGACCACTACCGTTCGATGAGCGGCCTCACCAATTCTATCGAGTTGAAATGTCTTGGGAAGGGAAAAATGATGCGCGAAACGGCGCTCGAATTGTGGTTCCTAAGAATAGGGTTTCAATTCAATCGGTTGATGTTGGGCCTTCACCCGTAAATTCATCTCCCGTTCAGCTTTCTCTTCCGCACGTCCCGCGTGTTTTCCGGCAGAATCAGAACGCCCTGGATGTGTCTGCGATCCGGCGTGGCGGATCTGCGGCCGAAAAACCTGTTGACCACGATTTCCGATCGGCATAGAACGACGGCGAACCGTACCGTACGGTACGCATCCGTTTGGCGTCCCGCCGGCCGGATTGGCGAGGGAGCGGGCGTGCAGATCGTCGACGAAAGCGCAGCAAGGGCGGAGAGGGGCGGCTCGACCGAGCGCCAGAACGCCGTGCTGGAAAGCGCGCTCAAGCTGCTTGTCGACGGCGGCGAGAAGGCGGTGACGACGGCCGGCGTCGCGCGGGCGGCCAATTGCTCCAAGGAGTCGCTCTACAAGTGGTTCGGCGATCGCGACGGGCTGCTGTCGGCGATGATATCCTATCAGGCGGGCAAGGTGCGCACCGTCGAGGTGCGGGCCGAGACGCTGACTGCGGAAGGCCTGCGCAAGCATCTGTCCGCCTTTGCGCTCGACCTGCTCGACGTGCTCTCGGGCGAGGTGTCGCTGGCGCTGAACCGCCTGGCGATCGGCCAGACCGTCGGCAAGGCCGCCGGGCGCGGCGGACGGGGCTCGGGACCGATGCTCGGGCGGTTGCTCGAGGAGCGGGGGCGGCGGCAGATCGGGCGCCGCGCGACCACACTGCTGGAGGCCGGACGGGCGGCGGGCCTGCTGTCGTTCGACGATGCCGACGAGGCCTATGGCACGCTCTACGGGCTGATCGTCACCGATGCACATCTGCGCATGCTGCTGGGCTTCGACCCGGCCACGCTGAAGAAGGAATTCGCCGGGCGGGCGGAGAGGGCGGTGGCGTCCTTCCTGACCCTCTACGGCGTGGGAGCAATGGCGGACGCATAGGGCGGGCCGCTCGACACTGTCTGACAAGCAAGGGAAGGAAACATCAATGCGCGTCTATTACGATCGTGATGCCGATCTCAACCTCATCAAGGCGAAGAACGTC
Source organism: Hyphomicrobiales bacterium (assembly GCA_900469965.1). GTDB lineage: Bacteria > Pseudomonadota > Alphaproteobacteria > Rhizobiales > Rhizobiaceae > Mycoplana. The sequence continues at coordinate 282,033 of UBZP01000015.1, forward strand.
GCCATCGTCGGCTACGGCTCGCAGGGCCGGGCGCACGCCCTCAACCTGAAGGATTCCGGCGCCAAGAACGTCGCGATCGCGCTGAAGGCGGGCTCGCCGACGATCAAGAAGGCCGAAGCCGACGGCTTCAAGGTGATGACCGTCGCAGAAGCCGCCAAGTGGGCCGACCTCCTGATGATGGCGACGCCTGACGAACTGCAGGCCGACATCTACAAGGCCGAGATCGCCGGCAACATCCGCGACGGTGCGGCGATCGCCTTTGCCCACGGCCTCAACGTCCATTTCGGCCTGATCGAGCCGAAGTCGTCGGTCGACGTCGTCATGATCGCGCCGAAGGGCCCGGGCCACACGGTTCGCGGCGAATACCAGAAAGGCGGCGGCGTTCCCTGCCTCGTCGCCGTTCACCAGAACGCCTCGGGCAATGCCCTCGATCTCGCGCTCTCCTACGCCTGCGGCGTCGGCGGCGGCCGCTCGGGCATCATCGAGACGAACTTCAAGGAAGAGTGCGAAACCGACCTCTTCGGCGAGCAGGTCGTACTCTGCGGCGGTCTGGTCGAACTGATCCGCGCCGGTTTCGAGACGCTGGTGGAAGCCGGTTACGCACCGGAAATGGCCTATTTCGAGTGCCTGCACGAAGTGAAGCTGATCGTCGACCTGATCTATGAAGGCGGCATCGCCAACATGAACTACTCGATCTCCAACACCGCCGAGTGGGGCGAATACGTCACCGGCCCGCGCATCATCACCGAAGAGACCAAGGCCGAGATGAAGCGCGTCCTGAAGGACATCCAGACCGGCAAGTTCACCTCGGACTGGATGCAGGAATATCGCTCGGGTGCCGCCCGCTTCAAGGGTATCCGCCGCCTCAACGACAGCCACCAGATCGAGGAAGTCGGCACGAAGCTGCGCGCCATGATGCCCTGGATCGGCAAGAACAAGCTGGTCGACAAGTCGGTCAACTGATCGCGCCTGAAGGCGGCGCATCCGGCTCGCCGGTCCGGGCAGGCCGGTGACAGCAAAGACACGAAGGAGAGCCGGGTATTCGCCCGGCTTTTCCAGTTCTGGACCTCCCAAAACGCAGCGGAAAGCTGCGGTGACGTCGACGACGTGGCGATTGAACCGGCTGCTCGTGTGGAACCCGGCGGGCCGGCAAGAAGAACCGACGCCAGGCTCCGAATTGCCGGCCGGCCTGCGGTCAGGGGAAATCACGGTTCGCTAAAATAGGGGCGGCGGCAAGTTGACGCGGGCGAGCAAGCTGGTGCATCCTCGCCCCCGGAATGCGGTACCGCCGCTTAAAAGGGGGCGCTTCGACAGGTCGAAGCGATGCGGCGGCATCTCCAGGTCTGACGACCACCCTTTCGCATGCATGCAGTTCTTTCTGGAATGCCTGTTCTTCTTGGAACAAGGGAGGAATGCACTGTGAAGCGAAATGACCTGCGCCTTCTCGCGCCGGCCGCCGTTGCCGCCTGGCTCGGGGCCTATCCCACGCATGCGGCGGACCTCGCCATCTCGGCGCCCAACTGGCCGTCCGGCCAGGCCACGGCCAACATCCTCAAGGTCGGCATCGAGAAGGATTTCGGCCTTCAGGTCGAGGTCAAGCCGATGGGGACGATGAACTCGTTCGTCGGCCTCGAGGCGGGAACGGTGGACATCCAGCCGGAGATCTGGCGTCCCAACTTCGATGACCTCGTGCAGAAATATGTCGAGGAGAAGGGGGCGGTAAAGCTGGCGGGCAAGCAGGTGCCGGCCTGGCAGGGGCTGTGCGCGACACCCGCCGCCGCTGCGACCTTCAAGTCCGTTTCCGACCTCGGCGATCCCGAGAAGACGGAGGTGCTGGACACGGACGGCGACGGCCAGGGCGAGATATGGATCGGCGCGCCGACCTGGCTTTCCACCGGGATCGAACGGGTGCGCGCGAAAAGCTATGGCTACGAGAAGAACCTGCACCTCGTGGAGGCGGAGGAGGATGTCGCCATGGCCGCGGTCGATGCGGCGGTCGCGACCGAACAGCCGATGGTGTTCTACTGCTATGCGCCGCACCATGTCTTCCAGCTGCACGACCTGACCCGGCTGGAGGAGCCGGCGCACGACCCGGCGAAATGGAACCTGGTCTCGGCGCAGGATCCGCTGTGGATCACCAAGTCCAACGCCACGACCGCCTGGGACACGGCGCATTTTCAGATCGGCTATGCGACCGCCTTTGCCACGAAGCGACCGGACGTCGCGCAGTTCCTCGAGAACGTGGACTTCACCCCGGAAGAGGTGACGCAGATGAGCTACGCGCTCGGGGTCGAACGGCAGGCGCCGCTCGACTACGCGAAGAAATGGGTCGAGCAGAACGCCGCGCGGGTGGCGGGATGGGGCAAGCCATGAGAACGGGAACACGAGGCCTGCCGGGGATGATCCTGACGAAGATGCGCCGCTTCGGACCGGTGCTGGTGGCGGCGGGCCTGTGCCTCGGGCCGCTTGTGGCGCTGGCGCAGACGCAGATCTACGACGCGCGCACGGGCAAATGGGTCGACTACGACAAGAAGAAGGCGCGCCAGCTCTACGCCCGCAACAAGCAGCTGCCCGAGGCGTTCCAGCGGCAGGTCGTGCCGTTCCGGACGGCGGAAGCGCCCGGAACGATCATCATCGACGGCAACCAGCACTTTCTCTACCTCGTGCAGCCGGGCGGGCAGGCGATCCGCTACGGCATCGGCGTCGGCCGCGAGGGCTTCGGCTGGGCCGGCATCGTGCGGGTCGGGCGCAAGGCGGAGAATCCGACCTGGACGCCGCCGCCGGAAATGGTGGCGCGCGACCCGAACGCGGCGAAATGGGCGGCGGGCATGCCGGGCGGGCGGCCCGACAATCCGCTCGGCCCGCGCGCCATGTATCTCTATGTGGGCGACAGCGACACGATCTACCGCATCCACGGCACCATCGAGCCGTGGACGATCGGCCTCGACGTGTCCTCGGGCTGCATCCGGCTGAACAACGACGACGTCGTCGACCTCTACAGCCGCGTCGATGTCGGCGCCAAGGTGATCGTCCTGATGCAGGGGGCGGCACTCTACAAGGGCGTGTGATGCGGCAGCGTCGCGCGATGATGACCAGAGCCTGGCGGCAGCGGATCGCCACAGCAAAGAGAGGACGGGTCGGGGATGGATGCAAGGGGGATAGCATTCGGCGGGCTGATGCTGGCTGCGGCCGGGTTGGCCGGTGGCTGCCAGTCATCGGCGCCGGCGCCGCAGGACATGGCGCGGACCAATCTCGGCACGGCACCCGCCGACCTGCAACTGATGTGCGCGAGCGCTGCGGCCGGGCCCTCCGGCGTCGACAGCAGCAAGATCCTGCCGACGAGTTCGAGCCAGCTCGACGCGACGTCCTACCGCGTCGACCTCGACGCCGGCGGCAGCAGGTTCACCTGCGTCATCGACAGCAGCGGCTCGGTGAAGTCGGTCGGGCCCGCCGCGGCGGCCGCAGGGACGGCGCCGGCGCCTGCGGGGGCCGGCTAGCGGCATCCGCTTCGCGGCGCAGACGTTGAGCGAGACGACCGTCGCGCTTGATGCAAGCCTGCCGGCGCGGTGCAACCGAGGCCATGCGGGCTTGCGCTGCAGGCCAGAGCCGCGCGACAACCAGGCTTGGCAGCTCCACGTCCGCCGGTATCGCTGATTGAATTCGTTACAGTTCTGTCACATACTTCCTTCCGTCGTTTCACGATCAGGGAGGAGAGTGCGATGACAACGTTGATCTATCATTTTGCCTGGTTCGACCTGGCCATCCTGGGCGTGATCGCCGCGCTCGTGATGGCGAGCCTGTACGGCGACAGAAAGACCCATTAGGTCGCGCAGGGCGGTCACGAAGAGAGCGCCGCCGGCTGCGGCCGGTGCGGTTCCTGTCGTGAGTTCTGTCCCGTGATGCGCTTCTATGGCCGGTCAGCGGCGCGGCGTCATCGCGCCCGCGCCATCGGCGCCGGCTTCCGCCTCTCCCCAATGCGCCCCGCAGTTCCATTTGGAGATCATCGCGCCGATCTGCCGAACGGGAATCGATTCAACGGTTTGTCGGGAAATGTTGAAGTGCGGCAGCGCCCGCCGTGATGCGGCGGGCGCTGTGCAAACGAAGATTGGGCGTCGCCCCCTGGCGTCACTTCACCGGGACGACCAGCTTGCGATAGAGGTGCCAGGTGGCGTGCCCGAGGATCGGCATCATCACGGCGAGACCGGCAAAGACCGGAATCGAGCCGATCATCATGCAGATCGCCACGATCAGTCCCCAGAAGGCGACCGGTACGGGATTGGCGATCGTGGCCCTGAGCGAGGTCTCGACGGCCGAGACGGCGCCGACGTCGCGGTCGAGCAGGAGCGGGAAGGCGACGACGGTCGTCGCCAGCACCACGGCCGCAAAGCAGAAGCCGATGATGTGGCCCACGACGATCAGCGTCCAGCCGGCCTGCGTCCCCAGCACCTGCTGCAGGAAGGCGGAGAAGGATTGCGGCTGCTCGGGACCGAAAAGGCTGACATAGAGCCTGTCGGCGACCAGGAGCCAGGTGACGAACAAGGTCAGGAGCATGAGGCCGACCACGATGATCGCCGGCAGGGCCGGGGAGTGGCGCACCTCGAGGGCGTGCCGCCAGGAGGTGTCGAGCCCCGCCTCCCGCCGACGGCTGATCTCATAGAGGCCGACGGCGAAGAGCGGGCCGAGCAGCGCGAAACCTGCCGTCAGCGGAAACATGATCGGCATGAGATTGGCGCCGGAACTCCAGATCATCAGGATGACGCCGGACAGCGGGAAAAGCAGGCAGAGAAATACGTAGTGCGAGGGCTGCTCGCGAAAGTCGTCTATGCCCAGGAGAAAGGCGTCCCAGACCTGACCTATGCCGATCTTGTTGATCTGGGGATGGGCGACCCCGTGCTCGGCGTCCGACATCACGTGAAATGTGGCCATGCTCAGTCCTCCTTGCCGGTTCGAACCGTCAGGGCCACCGCGGGCAGGACCTTGAGCCACCGCACGGCGGTACCCCTAGATCGCCAGAAGATAGCATCGTTGATGCCGATTGTCCCGCCTTTCGCGACGATGGCCGCAGGCGGCCCTTGACATGAGGCACCGGCGAACGCACATCGCCTCGTCATGAAAGCATCCGAAGCAGAAATCCTGATCGTCCCCGGCTACACCAATTCCGGGCCGGGACACTGGCAGACCCGCTGGCAGTCGCGGTTGGCGACGTCGCGTCGCGTCGAGCAGGCGGAGTGGTCCAAGCCGGTGCGCGAGGACTGGGTCCGCCGGATGATCGAGGAGGTCGAGGCGGCGACGAAGCCGGTCGTCATCGTCGCCCATTCGCTCGGCGTCGCAACGGCCATCCATGCCGTGCCGCAGGTGGGGCACAAGATCGCCGGAGCGTTCCTGGTGGCGCCGCCCGATGTCGCTAACCCGGACATCCGGCCGAAGCACCTGATGACCTTCGGCCCGTATCCGCGCGATCCCCTGCCGTTTCCCTCGCTGGTGGTCGCCAGCCGGAACGATCCCTTCGGCACCTACGAGCACGCCGACGACATCGCCAATGCCTGGGGCTCGATGATCGTCGATGCGGGCGATTCAGGCCATATCAATGCCGAATCCGGCCATGGGCCGTGGCCGGAGGGCGGCATGGTGTTCGCCCAGTTCCTGAGCCGGCTGAAGCCCTGACGCCGGATCGGGCGTGCCGATGCGGCACGGCCGGCATTAATCGGAACTTCATTGAATTGCCATATAGGGTTAGCCTGAGTTAGTGCGAGTAGGCGCCGCGTATATGGGCTCATCCCCGTTTCCGAACACGACATCCGCCGGAGACGACCCGGAAGCGGCGCTTTTCCGGCATTCGCCGTTCGGCATGGGGACGATCGACGGCCGGCTCCGGTTCATCTCGGCCAACCCCGCATTGCTGCGCATCTTCGGCGCCATCGGTATCGACGACCTTCCGCCGCTGGAAGGGATCGCTTTCGCCGATGACCTCGCTCAGGCGCTGACCGGCGCCGACAGGATCGCCTCGCAGCCACGCGAACTGCGGATCAGGCGACTGGACGGAAGCGCGCTCTGGTGCCTGCTGTCGATCGTCGAACTCGGCTGCGCGGATGCGCCCTTCGCGCTGCACCTGGTCGACATCGACGAACGCAAGCGCCGGGAGCTCGATCTTGCCGACCGCGAGAGCCGCTGGAACCATGCGCTGGAGAGCGCGGGGCAGGGGGTGTGGGACCACGATTTTGCGAGGGGCGAACTGTTCTACTCGCGCCAGTGGAAGGCGATCCGCGGCATGGCGCCGGACGAGGAGGTGGACGGGACGCTCGAGACCTGGATCCAGAGCGTTCATCCCGACGACCGGGAACGCGTGCTCCTGGAGATCGAGCGGCAGGAATCGGCCGAGGCGGTCTTCAACGTCTTTTCCTACCGCGAGCGCCACCGCGACGGCCACTGGGTCTGGATCGAAAGCCGCGGCGCCGTCGTCGAATACGGCCCGGACGGCAGGCCCTCCCGCATCGCCGGCACCGACACCGACATCACCGAGCGCCGCAAGGCCGAGGAGCGGATGGCGCAGCTTTCCAGGCGGCTGGAGCTCGCGCTCGACATCTCGCGCATCGGTGTGTTCGAATCCAATCTCCATGACAGGACCGTCACCTGGGACGAGCGCATCCGGCAGATCTACGGCAAGGGCGCCGAGCCGATCGGGCGGACGGACTGGGAGGAGGCCATCCACCCGGACGACCGCGCGCAGGCCAGCGCGGTGGTCCAGCAGGCGATTGCCAGCGGCACGGAATACAGCCAGGCGTTCCGCATCATCCGCGGCGAAGGCGAGATCCGCCACATCCGCTCGCGCGGGGTCACCTTCATCGATGCCGACGGCGTGCCGCGGCTGGTGGGAGCGAACTGGGACGTGAGCGAGGACGTGCTGCTGCAGCAGGAACTGCAGCATGCCAAGGACCTTGCCGAGGCGCGCAGCGCGGCGCTGGAGGAGGCGCAGGCGCGGCTCGAATACAATGCCCTGCACGATCACCTGACGCAGCTTCCCAACCGCCGCTACCTCGACATAGCCCTGGAGGAGCGCGCGAGACGCGCCGGGGAAGCGGGAACGCGGCTGTCGATCCTGCACATCGACCTCGACCGCTTCAAGGAGATCAACGACACGCTCGGCCACAGCGCCGGCGACGGCATGCTCACCCATGCGGCGCGGGTCCTGCGGGCGCACATGGGGCCGCAGGATTTTGTCGCGCGCATCGGCGGCGACGAGTTCGTCTTCCTCGTCTGCGGGCCGGAAAAGCGCAATCTCGGCGATCTTGCCGAGCGGATCGTCACGGCCATGCGCGAGCCGGTCACCTTCGAGGGCCATGTCTGCCGCTTCGGCGCGAGCATCGGCATCGCCAGCGCCGCGGGCCCCTCGATCGACGGCCGGCAGCTCCTGATCAATGCGGACCTGGCGCTCTACCGCGCCAAGAACAAGGGGCGCAGCCGCCACGAGTTCTTCACCAGCGAATTCCAGGCGCAGATCATCGTCAGCAAGAAGACGGCCGACGAGATCATGGCGAGCATCGAACAGCGCCGCTTCCTGCCCTACTACCAGCCGCAGTTCTGCGCCCGGACGCTGGATGTGGCCGGCGTCGAGACGCTCGCGCGCTGGGACCATCCCGAGCGCGGCGTGCTTGCGCCGGATGCGTTCCTGCCGATTGCCGAGGACATCAACGCCGTCGGCGCGATCGACCGGCAGATCCTGGAGCGCGCCCTCTTCGACCTCGCCGCCTGGGACCTGCAGGGGGTCGTGGTGCCGAAGCTGTCGGTCAACGTTTCCTCGCGCCGGCTGCACGATCCCGACCTTTGCGCGTCGCTGCGCGCCTTGCCGCTGCAGGCCGGGCGGCTGTCGTTCGAGCTTCTGGAATCGATCTTCCTCGACGACTGCGATCCGAAGGTCCTCGAATGCCTCGCCGAGATCCGCAAGCTCGGCATCGACATCGAGGTCGACGACTTCGGGACTGGCCACGCCTCGATCGTCAGCCTGATGAAGCTCCTGCCGCGCCGGCTCAAGATCGACCGGCAGCTGGTCCGGCCGATCGTGCGGTCGCAGGCGCAGCGACGCCTCGTCGGCACCATCATCGAGATCGGCCGCTCGCTGGACATCACCGTGACGGCCGAGGGCGTCGAGACGGCAGCCCATGTCAGGCTGCTGCAGGAGATGGGCTGCGACCTGCTGCAGGGCTTCGCGCTGGCGCGGCCGATGCCGGCGCTCGAGATCGTCGATTTCGTCCGCTCCGGGCGCTGGCGCCAGCCGTCCGATGCGAAGGCGGGCCTGCCTGACCGGATGACGCGTTCGCTCTAGCGGCCGGATCGCCATGGCGGCTGCGGCGATGCAAGGTTCTGCTTGCCGCCCCGGGCCCGCGGTGGTACGGCCTGCGCGGAGGGGAGGATTTTAGGTCAGTATCGTTGACATAAATTGACCGGTGTGATCCTCTCCCGCACGACAAAATTCCGAGGAAACACCCATGCTGAATTGGGAAGATATCTTTGCCACGCGTTCGTCCCGGATGAAGGCGTCGGAAATCCGTGAACTCTTGAAACTGCTGGACCGCCCGGACATCATCTCGTTCGCCGGCGGTATTCCCGATCCGGCGCTGTTTCCCGACCAGGATTTCAAGGCGGCCTATGCCGACATCTTCTCCGGCCCCGCGGTGAACGCGGCGCTGCAGTATTCGGTGAGCGAGGGCTACAAGCCGCTGCGCGAATGGCTCGTCGCGGAGATGGGCAAGATCGGCGTCGCCTGCACCGCCGACAACGTCTTCATCGTCTCCGGCTCGCAGCAGGGTCTCGACTATCTCGGCAAGCTCTTCCTGTCGCCGAACGACACCGCGCTCGTGACCTGGCCGACCTATCTCGGCGCGCTGCAGGCCTTCAACGCCTACGAGCCGACCTACGACCAGCTGACGCTCACCGGCAACCGCACGCCGGAGTCCTATCGCAAGGCGGCGCAGGCGGCCGGCGGCAAGGTCAAGTTCGCCTATCTATCCGCCGATTTCGCCAATCCGACCGGCGAGACCGTCGACCGGGCCGCGCGCGAGAAGCTGATCGATCTTGCCGACGAACTCGACATCGCCATCATCGAGGACGCCGCCTACCAGTCGCTGCGCTACGACGGCGAGGCGATCCCGCCGATCCTGGCGCTGGAACTGAAACGCAAGGGCGGCGACATCAACCATACCCGCACGATCTATTGCGGCAGCTTCTCCAAGACGCTGGCGCCGGGCCTGCGCGTCGGCTTCGTCGTCGCCAATCACGACATCATCCGCAAGCTGGTGCTGATGAAGCAGGCGGCCGACCTGCATTCCTCGACGATCAACCAGATGGCGATCGCCCATGTCGCCGAGCGCGGCTTCGAGGCGCAGGTCAAGAAGATCAAGGCCGCCTACAGCAAGCGCCGCGATGCGATGCTGCAGGCGCTCGGCAAGTACATGCCGGCGGGCGTCAGCTGGACGAAGCCGGAGGGCGGCATGTTCATCTGGGTGACGCTGCCGGAGGGCCAGGACGGCGCGAGCCTGCTTGCCAAGGCGATCGAGAAGAAGAAGGTGGCCTTCGTGCCCGGCAAGGCGTTCCACGCCGACGGCAGCGGCGCCAACACCTTCCGCATCTCGTTCTCCTGCGCCGACGAGAAGACGATCGACGAGGGCATCTCCCGCCTCGGCGCGCTGATCCGCGAGGAGACCGGCGCCGCCTGAGGCGGCTCCGGCCGGACGGCCTGCGCGAAGCCTGTTCGGGCAACAATTTTGGCAGGGGCCGCCGATCGCGGCGCCTGTCACATCCCTGTTAAGCGGGGTCACTAAAGCCTCGGCATCTTCCAACAGGGGATGTTCCGATGAAGACGCTTGTTTCCACGCTCGCAGCGCTTGCCGCCGCCACTTTCCTCGCCACGACGGCGGCCGCCGCCGATCTCGTGCTCTACACCAGCCAGCCGAACGAGGACGCGCAGGCGACCGTCGACGCCTTCCAGGCCGCCCATCCGGGCATCGAGGTGGAGTGGGTCCGCGACGGAACGACCAAGCTGATGGCCAAACTGATGGCCGAGATCGAGGCCGGCAACCCGGTGGCGGACGTGCTGCTGATCGCCGATACGGTGACGCTGCAGCGGATGAAGGAAGCGGGCCAGCTTCTCGCCTACAAGTCGCCGGAAGCGGCGCATTTCGACGCCACGCTCTATGATGCCGACGGCGCCTACTATTCGACCAAGCTGATCACCACCGGCATCGTCTACAACACCGCCGCCGGCCTGAAGCCGGAAGGCTGGAAGGACCTGACGAAGCCGGAAGCCAAGAACCTCGTGATGATGCCGAGCCCGCTGACCTCCGGCGCGGCGCTGATCCATGCGCAGGTGCTGACCGGCCTTGAAGGCTACGGCTGGGACTACTACAAGGCGCTGCAGCAGAACGGGGCTGCGGCCTCGGGCGGCAATGGCGGCGTGCTGAAGGCGGTCGCCACTGGCGAGAAAGCCTATGGCATGCTGGTCGACTACATGGCGATCCGCGAGAAGGCCAAGGGCGCGCCGATCGAGTTCGTCTTCCCGGCCGAAGGCGTCTCCGCCGTCACCGAACCGGTCGCGATCCTCGCCGGCACCAGGAACGAGGAGAACGCCAAGAAATTCGTCGATTTCGTTCTCTCCGAAGAGGGCCAGCAGGTCTCGGCCAGGCTCGGCTACATTCCGGCCCGCAACGGCGTCGCCATGCCCGCCGGCTTCCCGGCGCGCGAGGCGATCAAGGTGCTGCCGCTCGATGCGGCCCAGGCGCTGAAGACCAGCGAGAGCGACATCAAGTCCTTCTCGGACATCTTCGGCACCAACTGACCCTCGATGCGCCGACTGCCGAAAGCGAACAGCCAGCCGGCCTGGCTGTTCGCCACTGTCTTTCTCGTCATCCTTCTCCTGAGTGCGGTGCCGCTCGGCCGGTTGGCGCATGCCGGCATCGCCGCGACGCTCCGCAGCGGCCTGCCGCCGATCCTGTTCGAGGCCGGCACCTGGCGGGCCTTCGCCAACACGCTCGTCACCTCCGTGCTCGGCATGCTCGTCTCCGTCGCGCTCGGGGCGGCCTTTGCACTTGCCACGTCGCTCTCGGACATCAGGCGGCGGCGCCTGCTCGGCTTCTCCTTCATGCTGCCGATGATGGTGCCGCCGCAGATCACCGCGCTTGCCTGGGTCGAGATGTCGGGGCCGGCGAGCCCGCTTCTGAAGACGCTCGGCATCGCGCCCCCGCTCGGCACGCCGCAGCCGCTCTATTCGATCGGCGGGATTGCCCTTCTGCTCGGGGTCCAGCACGCGCCGCTGGTGTTTCTTTCGATGCAGGCGGGGCTGTCGGCCATTCCGCGCGACACCATCGAGGCGGCCCGCCTGTCCGGGGCCGCACCACGCCGGGTGCTGCGCGACATCGTCATGCCGCTGTCGCTGCCCGGCCTGATCGCCGGGGCCTCGATCGCGTTCGTCTCTGGGGTCGGCAACTTCGGCATCCCGGCGATCCTCGGCATTCCCGCCTCGATCCTGACCCTGCCGACGCTCGTCTACAGCCGGCTTGCGAGCTTCGGATCGCAGACCTTCGCCGATCTCGCCGTGCTGTCGCTCCTGATGGCGGCCATCTGCGCGGCGGGACTGGCCGTGCAGCAACGGGCGCTGTCCGGCCGCGACTATCGCACGATCGGGCTTTCCGGCACGTCGCCGGTCTTTGCGATGGGGCGCTGGCGCGGGCCGGTCGAGGCGGCGCTGTGGCTCATCCTGCTCATGATCCTGGTCGCGCCGTTCGCCGCCCTTCTCGCTAGCTCGCTGGTCCCCGCCTACGGGGTGCCGCTTAATGCGGATACCGTGTCGCTGCGCGCCTATGGCGAGATCCTGTTCCGGCAGGGCGTGACGATCACCGCCTTCCGCAACTCCGCCTTCCTGGCGGGCACGGCGGCACTCGCCCTGCTCGTGCTCTCGATGGCGACGGCCTATCTGATCCTGCACCGCAGGGGGCGGGCGATGACGCTGATGATGGTGCTGATCGAGATACCCTACGCGCTTCCCGGCATCGTGCTCGCCGTCGCCTTCATCCTGCTCTTCGCCGCACCGTTGCCGGTGCTGGGCGTCTCGCTCTACGGCACGATCTGGATCATCCTGATCGCCTATCTCTCCAGCTTCTTCGCCGTCAGCCTCAAGCCCGTCCTCAGCGCCTTCCGCCAGGTCGATCCGGCACTGGAGGAGGCCGCGCGGCTGTCCGGGGCCGGGCTGGCGCTGCGGGCGCGCGATATCCTGCTGCCGGTCATGGCGCCGGCGGCGGGCGCATCCGTCGTCCTCGTCTTCCTGATCGCCTGCAACGAGCTGACCGTCTCGGCGCTGCTGTGGTCGGCCGGCACGCAGACGCTCGGGGTCGCGATCTTCAACCTCGATGACAGCGGCAGTTCGGACCTGGCATCGGCCCTGTCAGTTCTCGTGGTCGTCATGATCGTCGCGCTGATGGGCCTGCTCGAAGTCCTTGCCCGCTACCTGCCGGACGGAGCACTGCCGTGGCGACGCTGATCCTCAACCACCTGGCGAAGGCCTATGACGGCGGGCGGGCGGCGGTGAGCGGCGTCTCGCTGACGGTGCGCGACGGCGGCTTCCTGGCGCTGCTCGGCCCGTCGGGCTGCGGGAAGACGACGCTGCTTCGCATGATCGCCGGCTTCGAGCAGCCGAGCGACGGCTCGATCGTGCTCGGCGAGCGGGTGATCTCGACAGCGGAACGGGTGCTGCCGCCGGAGCGGCGCAACATGGCGATGGTGTTCCAGTCCTACGCGCTCTGGCCGCACATGAGCGTGGCGCAGAACGTCGGCTATCCGCTGAAGGTGCGCGGCGTGAAGGGCGAGAAACTTCGCCGCAAGACCATGGAGGCGCTCGATGTCGTGCGGCTCGCCGACCTCGCCGACCGGCGGCCGGCGGCGCTCTCGGGTGGGCAGCGGCAGCGCGTGGCGCTGGCGCGCTGCCTGGTGACGGCGCCGGACGTCGTGCTTCTCGACGAACCGCTCGCCAATCTCGACCGGCACCTGCGGGCGGCGATGGAGGAGACCTTCCGCGACTTCCACGCCCGCTCGGGGGCGACGATGATCTACGTGACGCACGACCAGGCCGAGGCGATGGCGCTTGCGACCGAGATTGCGGTGATGTCGGAAGGCCGGCTGCTGCAGGTGGCCGCTCCTGACGAGATCTATGCGCGCCCGGAGGGCCGTATCGTCGGCGGGCTGATCGGCCAGGGCAGCATCCTGTCGCTGCCGGTCGGCGCGGGACGGGAGCGCGTCCTCGATCGCGCCGCCTGCCATGCGCTGCTTCTCGGCGAGGGGGAGGGAGCCCCGCGCGACGTGCTGATCCGGCCCGAGCATGTCCGCCCGGCGGTGGACGGCATCGCGCTCGAAGTGCGCGAATGCGTCTTCACCGGCGAGCGCCACGCGTTGACGCTGGCACGCCCCGACGGCTCGCTGCTGAAGGCCTTCTCGGCCGAGCGGCTGGCACCGGGCGCGATGGCGGTGTTCTCCGTGGACCGTGGCTGGTGCCTGTAGGCTTCGCCCGCGCGCCCGCCACTTCAGGGCATGCGCACGTCGATCTCCTTGCCGGAACTGTCGAAGACGACACGCCCGACGCGACTGCCGTCGGCGCTCTCCAGGCGGACCTGCAGCGTCGGGCGGCCGTCGGGCGAGGGCACCATATAGGTCCCGTCCGGGCCCATGATCTGGCCGATGGCAAAGGCGTAGCGGATGCCCGGCATGGTCTCCTCGTCCACCTGCAGGCGCCGGTAGGTCCGCGCGGTGAAGTCGGCGAGGCGGTCGGCCTGCGTAAAGACCGCGAGCGCCTCGAGGTCGAAGAGGCGCTCTTTCCGGTACTGCTCGTCCCAGGGCATCAGCTTGCGGACGCGGGCGATGCCGCCGGCATCGGCCTCGAAGCCGGCCATGGCGCCGGGGCGCGCCGGATCCTCGCCAAGGATGCGCGCCTTTCCGGCGTCGAAGACGATCTCGGCGAAGCGACCGTCGGGGCCGAAGTCCTTTCCGATCCGTCCGAGCGTCGCCGCTATCGTCTTGGGCGCCAGCCAGTCCGCAGCCGGCGCTTGGTCTGCCGGCAGTACGACCTTCCGCACGGCCCCCTCCGGCGTGACCTCGACGGTCCCCGACGTCCCGGCGCCGCCGGCGTCGTCGCCGAGCTCGGTGAAGGTGACGATCCAGCGCAGTTCCGGCCTTCCCGGCGTTTCGCTGACGCGCCGCAGCGTCATGTATTCCAGCTTGGCGCTTTCATGCCCCCAGGCGGTGCGGGCGATCGCGCGGATGCGGGCGAGCGCGGTGAAGTCCACATCCTTCAGCGAGAACAGCTCGTCCTCGCTCGCGCCGTGCATCAGCGGCGAGAGCAGTGGCGAGCGGGTCACGCCGGAGATCGTCCAGTTGTAGTCCTCCTTGCGGCCGGGGGTGGCGGCGTGGTCGGCGGTGACGGAGATGGCGCGCGGACGCACGGTCAGGTCGCGCAGCCGGCGCTCGTCGCCGAAGACGGCGAAGAGCGCGTCGCGGGCCTCCCGGTGCGGCCAGTCGCCGTCGCCGAGCAGGTCCATGTTGCGGGCGCGGTTGGTATTGGCGAGATCGGCGCCGATGATGTTGCCGGCGGCGTCGGCGCGGACGATCGCGCTCTCGCGCCCCGAGGTCACGTAGATGGACCAGCGGATGGGGCCATAGGCGGGTTCGGGCAGGATCTCGACCGCACGGGCGATCTCGATCGACTGGACATGGGCTTCCTCGTCCAGCCTCGCATAGGCGATCGCGTTTGCCGCGACGTCCGCCACCTTGTCCAGCGCGATCTCGCTGCGATCGAAGAAGCCGCCCTCGAGGTCGCCGACGAGGCCGGCTGCCCTGACCGGGCGCGGGCCGACCGTCGTCTCGAACTCGAAGAACAGGCGCTTCACCCTACCGATCTGCCATTCGTCCAGCTCGGTCTTCCGCTTGCCGCCGATTTCGACGGTCAGGCGCCCGTCGGAGAGCTCCAGTGCGTAGAGGCGGAGACTGCCGCCCGCTTCGGCGGCGATGGCGTCGAGGGCGCGCACCGCCTCGCCGGGGTCGGCGATATAGGAACTGTCGGCGCGGGCCGGGGGCGCCACCGACAGAAACAGCGCGAAGAGGCCGGCGGCGACGAGGCGCGCCGCAATCGTCTTCGCCCTCATGCCGATCCTCCCCCGTCGTTGAATCGTTCTGCCGCCGATGGGCCGATCATGGTGCCGGAGGGGGCGACAGACAAGCTGGTTTTTGCCCGCCGCCCGAGCCTTTGCCACGGGCCCCGCCTGCGGCGGAGACCGATTTTGCCGCTTCCCAAGCGCCCGGCGATCGCTACACTCACTGCCGATTCAATGGTTGTGTGCTGATGTCCCTTCGCCTTGCCACCTTCAACGTCGAGAACCTGCTCTCCCGGTTCGATTTCACCGGATTTCGCAACCAGACACGGCAGGACCGGGTGCTGCGGCTGTTCAGCATCCGCTCCGAAGCCGAGTTCCAGCGGCTGGAGGAGGCGCGCGCGATCGCGCTCGCCGACGATGCACGCCAGCAGTCGGCACTGGCGATCGCCGATGCGGACGCGGACGTCCTTTGCCTGCAGGAGGTCGACAACATGGAATCGCTGCAGGCCTTCGAATACGGCTACCTGTTCAAGATGGTCGGCAACGGCTATCGCCAGCGCTTCCTGATCGAGGGCAACGACAAGCGCGGCATCGACGTTGCGGTGCTGATGCGCGAGCAGACGCGCGACGGCCAGAAGATCGAGTGCGTCGATGTGCGCAGCCATGCCGGCGTGACCTTCGACGACTTCGGCCTGCATGCGCCCGAGCTTGCGCCGCTGCTGCCGAGCGACCGCATCTTCAAGCGCGATTGCCTGGAGCTCGATCTGCGGATCGGCGGGCGGCCGCTGACGCTCTACGTCGTGCACCTGAAGTCGATGGGGCCGGGGCGGGAGGGGCTGGACGGGCGGACCTCGACCATGGCGCTGCGGATGGCCGAGGCGAGGGCGGTGCGCCGCATCATCGAGAACCGCTTCGGCGCAGGCAACACCGCCAACAAGCAGTTCGCGATCTGCGGCGACATGAACGACTACCAGGAGCGGCTCGTCGTCGAGGGCGACCGGCGCAACGGCTACAGCTTCCGGCGCGTGGTGGAGGATCAGAGCGCGCTCGACGTCTTCACCCGCGACGGCTTCGCCGAGAACCCGGTGGAGAAGCGGCCCGAGGACGATCGCTGGACGCTCTATCACAACATGGGCCCGCAGGAGCGGCACCTCTGCCAGCTGGACTATATCCTGCTGTCGCCGGCGCTGGCGCGCCGCAATCACCTGCGGGTGCCGGAGATCATCCGCGCCGGCCAGCCCTACCGCACCGTCTTTCCGCCCGGCCAGGAGGTCGAGCGATATCCGCGCATCGGCTGGGACCGCCCGAAGGCTTCCGACCATTGCCCCGTCGTCATGACCCTGGACGTGTGATGCACCTTCCCACCGATGAAATGCCTGCCGCCTGGCCGCCGGAAGGCCAGATCTTCCCGGTCGAGCGCTTCGAGATCCGCGTCTCCGACGCGCCGCATCCCTTTGCCGCCGGCCGGGAGGAGGCGATCCGGGAGAACTGGCGCGCGGAGATCGCAGCCAACCCGGCCCTTTTCGACGGCCGGATGCTGCTGCAGGGCGACGTCTCGCTCTCCCGGGCCGGCATCGTCACGACGGCGCACCCGGTGTCCTTCTCCACCTTCCTGCTGTGGCGCAAGAGCAGGCCCCACGTCGTCGGCCACCATCTGTTCGGCCTGCCGGTCATCGTCTCGTCGGACGGCGCGATCATCGCGATCCGCATGGCGCAGCACACGGCCAATCCCGGCAAGGTCTATTGCGCCGCGGGCTCGCTCGACGAGAACGACGTCATCGACGGCGTCTGCGACCTGGAGGCGAACATGGTGCGCGAAGTGGCCGAGGAGACGGGACTGGATCTCGGCCAGGCCACGGCCGATCCCCGCCTGCACGCCCTCCATTTCGACCGCATCATCACCATCTTCCGCTTCTATCGTTTCTCGGCCACCGCCGAAGAGCTGCTTTCGGCGATCGACCGCCACATGCGCACGGACACCGAGCAGGAGATCGACGGGGCGGTCGCGATCTTCGACAGCGACCCGGCCCGCCACCCCTACGCCGCCTTCATGCCGCCCGTGCTCGCCTGGTTCTTCGACGGACCACAGGGATGAGGGGACGGGGATGATTTGCGCTTGCCGCAGGCGGGGGGCTCGTGCAGTTTGCGCGGGGAACGATCGTGCGAAGGAGTAGGTAGTGTCGCGTCGATACGCCATCTATGACGTTTTCACCGACCGCAAGCTGGCCGGCAATCCGCTGGCCGTCGTGTTCGATGCCGACGGGCTGGACGATGCGGCCATGCAAGCGATCGCCGGCGAGTTCAATCTCTCGGAGACCGTGTTCGTCAGGCAGGCGCAGAACGTCGCGCATACCGCGCGGCTGCGGATCTTCACGCCGATGCACGAACTGCCCTTCGCCGGCCATCCGACGGTCGGCGCGGCCGTGGCGATCGCGGAGACGCTGAACGGGGAGGCGGGCCGGCCGCACGACATGGTCTGCGTCCTGGAGGAGAACGTCGGGCCGGTGCGCTGCGCCGTGAAGCTTCCCGAAAGCGGGGCCGCCTTCGCCGAGTTCGACCTGCCGCGCAAGTCGACGCGGCTCGATGCGCTCCTCGACCGCCAGGCGATCGCCGACGCCTTCGGCCTCAAGGTCAGCCAGATCGGCTTCGAGAACCACGTGCCCTCCCTCTGGAGCGCCGGGGTCGCCTTCGTGCTGGTCCCCGTTCACGATCTCGCAACCGCCGCCGATGCTGCGTTCGATCCGGCGCTCTGGCAGCGCTGCGTTCCCTTCGCCGAGGGCAGGCTGGCTTCGGCCTATCTCTACTGCCGCGGCGCCGTCAATCATCTCGCCCGTTTCCATGCCCGGATGTTCCGGTCCGACCTGGGGAGCGAGGACCCGGCGACCGGCTCGGCGGTGGCGGCCCTTTCGGGCGCGATCCAGTTCTTCGACCAGCTCGTGGACGGTCATCATCCGATGCTGGTGGAGCAGGGGGTGGAGATGGGGCGCCCGTCGATCATCCACCTGCATCTCGACATCGCCGCCGGGCAGATATCGGGCGCACGCATCGGCGGCCAGGCCATCCGCGTTGCCACGGGCGTGCTGGACGTCTGACCGGGCGTCGAACTTATCCTATCGAATTCAATAGTTTACCTGAAATGGAGAGTTGCCGGGCGAGGCTGGCCGGCGCCGCTGCCGGACACCTGCCTGTTCATCCCTGGAAAAAACGCAGCGAACCCAAGAAAATTTCGGCCGATGGGTAGACAAGGTTCACGAACGCCATTATACGCCCCTCCAGACCGCAGCGACGCGGTCCTGGACGGGTGATTAGCTCAGTTGGTAGAGCAGCTGACTCTTAATCAGCGGGTCCACGGTTCGAGCCCGTGATCACCCACCATTTCCCCTGTTATTTCAATATCGTAGAATAGCAGGGGCCCTCGCGGATGTCGCATTTCTTCCCAACCGCCTGACAGCGAAAGACCTGATCTGGAGCGGGGATTCTCCGCAAAATTCCAAACTGCCGTTTGCCTCTTTCCCCTGCCGAATCGCGGGATGCGATCGGGCCGGGCAAGGACGAGTGTCGGCTTCTGCTGCGCGTGAATTGGCGCAGGATCGCGCCGGGGCCGGCGTTGGCCTGCGCCCCCCGACATCCTCTCTTCTCCAATAGATCAGTCTCGGGGGCGTCGACCGGGACGGGCATGCGCGTTCTTGACGCCCGGCCGGCCGATGCGCTTTTCTGGGGCGCCTCAGACCGGACGTGAGAATGCTCAAGCACAACAGACCGTCAGCCGCCAATCGAGCGCTCGGAGCCAAGGCTGCTTCGATGGCGGGGAACCTTCCGACCTACGAACACATCGTCACGGATGTGAACGAGACGTTCCTGTGGCGGATGGACGACTACCCCTGGGAGCGGAACGTCTGGAACTTTCATCCGGAGATCGAAATCCACCTGCTGCGGAAATCCAGCGGGATGGCCTTCGTCGGCGATCATATCGGCGAGTTCGACGCCGGCTACCTGACGGTCGTCGGCCCCAACCTGCCGCATGACTGGGTGACGGCCACCGAACCGGGGGAGGTGATCCACGGCCGGGACGTCGTCATTCAGTTCGACCCCGATCGCCTGAGGACGATCGGCCAGGCCGTGCCCGAGTTCAATCAGCTCGAGGCATTCTTCCGGCGCTCGGAGCGAGGGCTGGTCTACAAGGGCGCCACCCGGAAGGCCGGCGCCGAAATGGTGGAGAAGATGGGCGGCCTGAAGGGCTTCCCCCGGCTCTCGCTGTTCCTCGAGCTCCTCAGCCTGCTGTCGTCGTCCGAGGAATACGAGGTCCTGTCCTCGCCCGAATTCGCGCCGAAGCTCGATGCCGAATCCCTGGACCTGCTTCAGCGTTCGCTCATCTATATTTTCGAGCACCTCGCAACGGACATCCATATCGGCGCGCTGGCCGAACTCTCGGGCATGAGCGAGAGCGCGTTTTCGCGATTCTTCAAGAAGAACACCGGCAACAGCTTCACCGACCACGTCAACAAGCTGCGCATATGGCAGGCCTGCAAGCTGCTTTCGGAGACCGACATGCCGATCACCGACATCTGCTTCGAGGTCGGGTATCTGAACATATCCAATTTCAACCGCACCTTCCTTCGGCAGCACAAGATGACCCCGTCCTCCTACCGGAGGCTGACCAGCCAGAGACGTCCGGTCCGGGCCATCGACAGCCCGCAGAGCTGATGCATTAAAGTATAGATTCGGTGCATGGAGCGCGCTAGCGAGACGGGCTCCAGTCCATACTATTCACGCCAGCGATCGACATCGCTTGGGAGGTGCAGACGGGATTGGGATGTCCGGCAGCCTGCACGATGGACCACTAGGGAGGCATTCACATGAGATCCATGAAGACGCTCGTTTCGAGCATCGCTATCGCTTGCGCTTTTTACGGCGTTGCAGCATCGGTTGCCGCTGCGGCAGAGTGCTCCGGCACGATCAGGGTGCTTGCGCAGCCGCGTGACGGCTTGACTCTTCTCGAGAAGTACAAGGACGAGTTCACCAAGCTCAGCGGGGGCGCCGACTTCCAGATCGACTACCTCAACGAGAACGACCGCCGCGCAAAAACCAAGGCCGACGCGTCGACCATCGGCAAGTACAATGTGTACTATATTGACGAAGCCAACGTCGCGCTCTTCGCCTCGTCGGGATGGGTGGCCCCGCTGCTGGACTACTACCCGAAGGACTACGACTACGCGGATTTCGACCCCGGTCGCCAGAAGGTCGCGACGTTCGACGGCAAGGTCTGGTTCGCGCCGCTGACCGGCGGCGGCGACCTGATGGTCTACCGCAAGGACCTGCTCGAAGCCGCCGGCATCCAGCCGCCGAAGACGCTGGACGAATACATCGCCGCGGTGAAGGCGCTCAACCAGCCCGACAAGGGCATCTACGGCACCGCACTGCGCGGCCAGCGCGGCTCCGGGGCCAACGTCTGGCGCTGGATGCCCTTCTTCAAGGGCGAGGGCGGGAACTGGTTCGACGGGCAGACGCCGGCCTTCGACAGCGACGCCGCGGTGAAGGCGACACAGACCTATCTCGAACTCTTCAAGTACTCCGCACCCGGCAGCCAGACCGGCGGCTGGGACGAGGCGGTCGGCGCCTTTACCTCCGGCCAGGTCGCGATGCTGATCGAATCCACGCCGCTCGTCGGCATGGCGCTCGACAAGAAGTCTTCGCAGGTCGCCGACAAGATCGGCTATCTGCCGCCTCCGACGCCGCTGACCGGCGGCGGCTATGGCCATGGCCTCGCCATCGGCACCAAGGCCAACGCGGACGAGGCGTCGAAGCAGTGCGCCGGCCTCTTCATCGGCTGGGCGACGTCCAAGGAGAACGAGGCTCGCCGGCTGGAGGAAGGTCAATTCAGCGAGCTCAACCGTACGAGCATCATGACCAGCAAGACGTTTGCCGACACCT
The DNA here is from genome assembly GCA_900469965.1 of Hyphomicrobiales bacterium. GTDB lineage: Bacteria > Pseudomonadota > Alphaproteobacteria > Rhizobiales > Rhizobiaceae > Mycoplana. The sequence goes on from UBZP01000015.1 coordinate 303,089, forward strand.
ACGGCCCGGCACTGGGCCAGGCGCTTGCCGACACCGGCAATGTGACGGCCGTGAACTTCTGGCAGAACCCGCAGTGGCCCGACCTCGGCGACCGTTGGGGCATCATCCTGGAGGAGCTGATCACCGGCACCCGCACCGACATCCAGGGCGGTCTCGACGAGCTCAACGACTTCGCCAAGGATCTGGTCGCGCGCGGCCAGTAGTCTCCCAAGACTGACCATGTCCCCCCGGTGGGCTGCGCGCCCGCCGGGGGTCCTCATCCATCGACGCTGGTTCGTCGGAGGGAAACAGATGAAAACAAAAACACTGCTGCCGGCGGCGTTTCTCAGCCCCGCCCTGATCATCCTCGCCGTCCTGGCGCTGGTACCGACGGTCTATGCGATCGTCATCTCGTTCGAGGATCGCGAGCTCAGCCGGCCGGACGGCCGCTTCGTCGGCCTTGACAACTACGTGTCGCTGTTCTCGGATCGCCGGTTCCTCAACGCCATCCAGGTCTCGCTCACCTGGGAGGTTCTCACCGTCGCGGCGACGCTCGTCATCGCGATCGGTCTTGGCATTCTGATGTTCGAGTGCGCGTCGCCGAAGGCGCGCAACGTGCTCTCGCTGCTGTTCCTGATGCCGGTGATCCTGCCGCGCGTTTCGGCCGCGTTCGTCTGGAAATTCGCGTTCCACCCGCTCTACGGGATCATCACCTATCCCTACAAGGCGATCACCGGACAGCCGCTCGACCTTCTGTCGAACCCCGTCACCGCGCTCGGGACGGTGGCGCTCGTCGACGTCTGGCAATGGGGCCTGTTCTTTTCGGTGATCGTGCTGAAACTGCTCGAGACGCTGCCGCCGCAGCCGTTCGAGGCGGCCCGGCTCGACCATGCCCGGCCGTGGGAAGTCTATGCCTATGTCGCGCTGCCGATGCTCAAGGCCCCGCTGATCTCCCTTGCCTTCGTCAAGATGATCGAATCGCTGCGCGCATTCGACCTGATCTACGTCATGACGCGGGGAGGGCCCGGCATCTCGACGGAGACGCTCGACATGTACGCGTTCTCGCAAGGGTTCATCGAGTCCGGACGCATTTCCTACGCCTCGAGCATGGCGGTTCTCATGATGATCGCAACCTCGGTCGCGTTCACCTTTATCTGGAAGAGGGCGAAGGTATGAGCCGACCCACCACCGGCCGGCTCGTCGGCAGGATCATTCTCGCGCTGGCGGCCTTTTCGGCGGTCTTTCCCGTATTCTGGACGACCCTGAACGCCTTCAAGAACCGCGTCGACATCGTCACGCCGACCCCGCTTTTCATCTTCACCCCGACGCTCGACAACTTCGCCTATGTCCTGGGGCGCGACAGCGTCTTTGCGGGCCTCGTCAATTCGCTGCTGATTTCGGGCGCGGCCGTCTTGATCGGCGCCGTCCTCGGTCTCCCGGCCGCCTATGCGATCGCGCGCTACCCGAACCGCTGGTCGAAGGACATCCAGTTCTTCGTGCTGTCGCTGCGCTTCCTGCCGCCGGTGGCCGTGGCCATTCCGCTGATGGTGATCTGGCTCGACCTCGGTCTCTACGACACGCGCACGTCGATGATCGTGACCTACACCCTCCTGACGCTCGCGACCGTGATCTGGTTGAGCGTGCCGGCTTTCGCCCGGGTTCCGAAGGAGGTCGAGGAGGCGGCCCGGGTGGACGGGTACGGACCGTTCTCGGTGTTCTTCCTGATCGCCTTGCCGATCGCCTCGCGGTCGCTGATCGGGGCGGTGGCGTTCGCGTTCGTCCTCGTATGGAACGAGTTCCTGATCGCTCTGATGCTGACGACGTCCGACGCCAAGACGCTTCCGATCGTCGCCTCGGAACTGACCCAGCTCGGGCGCGACGTGCCCTGGGGCATTCTCAACGCCTCGGTCGTTCTTCTCTCCATTCCCCCGCTGCTCTTTCTCGGCGTGCTGAGCGGGATGCTCAATAGCGCCTTCAAGCGCAAGTCATCGTAAAAAGGATTGCTGAAATGGAAGCTCTCGTTCTTGAGCAAAAGGGCGTTCTCTCCCTCAGGGAGATCGATCTGCCGCTCGAACTCGGCCCCGACGACGTGAAGATCCGGATCAACACGGTCGGCGTCTGCGGCAGCGACGTCCACTACTACACGCACGGCGCCATCGGTCCGTTCGTTCTGCGCGAGCCGATGGTTCTCGGCCACGAGGCCGCCGGGACGGTGGTGGAGGTCGGCGAAAACGTTCAGACGCTCGCCGTCGGCGACCGCGTCTGCATGGAGCCCGGCATCCCGAACCTCTCGTCGCGCGCGTCCAAGCTCGGCATCTACAACGTCGACCCGAGCGTCCGCTTCTGGGCGACGCCGCCGATCCACGGCGTGCTGACGCCGTTCGTCGTCCATCCGGCGGCCTTCACCTACAAGCTGCCCGACAATGTCAGCTTCGCCGAGGGCGCCATGGTGGAGCCGTTCGCGATCGGCATGCAGGCGGCGGCACGGGCGCGGATTTCGCCCGGCGACGTGGCCGTGGTGATCGGCTGCGGCCCGATCGGCATCATGGTCGCGCTCGCGGCGCTCGCCGGCGGCTGCAGCCGCGTCTACGTCTCCGACTTCAGCGCCGACAAGCTCGCGATCGCCGGCCGCTACCAGGGGATCATCCCCGTGAACATCGGCGAGCGCGCCCTCAAGGACGTGGTGCATGCCGATACGGACGGCTGGGGCGCCGACGTCGTCTTCGAGGCCAGCGGCAGCCCGAAGGCCTATAACGGCCTGTTCGACCTGGTGCGTCCGGGTGGTGCCCTCGTGATGGTGGGCCTGCCGGTGGATCCCGTCACCTTCGACGTGTCCGGAGCGATCGCGAAGGAGGTCCGCATCGAGACGGTCTTCCGCTACGCCAACATCTTCGACCGTGCGCTGCAACTGATCGCATCCGGGAAGGTCGACCTGAAACCGCTCATCACCGACACCTTCAATTTCAACGACAGCATCAAGGCGTTCGAGCGGGCCGCGTCGGCCCGGCCGACCGATGTGAAGCTGCAGATCCTCATGGAAGGCGAAGGCAACTGACATGTCGAACATCGTCTGCTCCCACGTCGACAAGAGCTATGGGTCGATCAACGTCATCAGCGATTTCAATCTCGATGTCGCAGACCGCGAGTTCATCGTGTTCCTGGGCCCGTCCGGGTGCGGGAAGTCGACGCTCCTGCGCATGATCGCCGGGCTCGAGGAGATTTCGGGCGGCACCGTTTCCATCGGAGGAACCGCCGTCAACGATCTCGAGCCTCGTGACCGCGGCGTCGCGATGGTCTTCCAGAACTACGCGCTCTATCCGCACATGACGATCTACGACAACATCGCCTTCGGGCTGAAGCGCATGAAGGTGCCGAAGGAGCAGATCGACGCCCGGATCAAGGCGGTTTCGGCGACGCTCGGGCTGGAGCCCTATCTTGCGCGCAAGCCGACCGAACTGTCGGGCGGGCAGCAGCAGCGCGTCGCCATCGCGCGCGCGATGATCAAGACGCCCAAGGTGTTCCTGTTCGACGAGCCCCTGTCGAATCTCGATGCCAAATTGCGCCACCACATGCGCGTCGAGATCGCCCGGCTCCACCAGAAGCTCCAGACGACGACCATCTATGTGACGCACGACCAGCTGGAGGCGATGACGCTGGCCGACAGGATCGTCCTGATGAAGGGCGGGGCGATCGAGCAGGTGGGCTCGCCGGCCGAGATCTACGAAAAGCCGAGAACGCTTTTCGTGGCCGGTTTCATCGGCACGCCGAACATGAATTTCATCGACGCGACCGTCAATCGCGCCGAGGACGGCTGGCTCCTCCGGACCGATGGCGCCGATCTGCGCATCCGCGGCCACGGCTTCGCCCTGACGCACGGCAAAGAGGTCGTGCTCGGAATCCGCCCGCCGGATCTGGTGCCGGCTGACGGCGGCGAAGGCAATGTCCTGACAGGCGTCGCGGACCTCATCGAATTCCATGGCAACGACGCACTGGTCACCTTCAAATTCGGCGGGAAGGAGATCGGAGCGCTGGTGAAAGCGTCAGGCTGCCCCGCCGCCGGCGACCGCGTGGCCTTCCGCTTCGACGAGACCAGGCTGCACATTTTCGACAAGGGCGACGGTCTGACCTTGCGGTGCTGAGGTTCTCAACCTTGCCGCGGCGTCGCGAACCGTTTGCCGGACGAGGTGATGTCGCACAATCCATAGTTGTCGTGTGCCTCGTGTGCGCGGCGGCGATGGTGCTGGCGAGCGTTGGTACTCCCTTTTTGCCAGTTCGTATCGGCTTGAGAACGATTGCGCCCGATCCTTCCATCATGTAGCGAGGCCTGCGTTGGGGACAGGGCGGACGGGGGCTCCGCCCAGGAAGGGTAAGGCATGAACGGGCCGATGGTACTCTGCATCGTGCGGGGAGTCGCGAGCAAGCTTCAGGATCACTGCATATCGACACAAAGGCTCTATGCCGGCGCTCATCGGATGCGCCACCGGATCTGGGATGTGCGTGATGATGCGAAGGCGGCAGCAATCGACGACATCGAGGATGAGGTCCGACAGTCGGACGCGGTTCTGATCGTTCACAACAACGCGGAAATCCTGGCCGATGCGCCTGATTTCCGGCTCGAGTTCGAGGCCGACGGCGGGGTGGCTGTCCTCCAGGCGGTGTCGAACGATGATGCCGGCCCGGTTGTTGCCTTCAGGCCCGCAGCGTTGCCGGCCGGTGCAATCCGCGAGGCTCTGAAAGCTGCAGCCTACGGGGAAGCTGGCGACCGGCTCCCCGAGGCCGGGGTGCTGAGCGAGCGATGGAATGCCGAACGGCCGGATGTGCGGACGGGCAGTTACCTGTTCCGTCACACCAGGAAGTCTGCCTCTTTCTTTCAATCGGAGTCCGGACTGGCGGAACTTTCGACCGCTGTTCCCGCAAGGTCGGTGGACGAACTGACGCGGCGCGCGGACTATCTGATGCTGTCCGCCAACTATTCCGTCGTCATGGTCTCGCCGGAGAACCAGGGCATGGCGCAGGGTCTGAAGAAAACGCTGGCCGCGATTGCGCAGGCGCGCGCCCTGCAGCTTCCGGAGCTCGCGGACGATGACATCGAGGGATGGGCCCGGCGCTATCGCCAGCTGACAGGCAGGCTGGATGTACCGACCATTGATGTCCTCTCCAGGCTATGCGCCACGGCTATGTATGCGGTGGAAGCGGTTGCCGAGCCGGATCACATCTCCGCAGCCATCAAGGCGGCGTCATTGCAACGGCGCCGTATCGTCACGGCAGACGTTGCCCGTGGCGCCACCACTGTGGACGCGCTTTGCGCAGAACACGAAATCCCGCGCCTCGACATCCTGCGGCTCGATGCCGCAAGTCTGGCCGCGGAGGTCGTTCGCGATGCACGCGGCGTCCTCAGACACTCCCCGGATTGCCTCCTGCTTGTCGAGATCGATCCGCAGCAACTGGCCGCACGGGGCAAGCAGGTCAGGGACGTGATCTGGGCGATGCGCAGCCTCGGATTCTACGGGCGGCAGATCAGAGACGACTTCGCCTTGGGACCCTTCAGCTCCTTCGATGGGGGCGCAAGCGGCTACTACCTCTTTGCCAGGTCCGACCGCTGGCTCACGGTGATGCGCACGCTAACCGGCGGCTATCAGCCTGCGGGCCGAGACGACGGGCTGGATATGACGGTCGATCTGACCAACGCTGACTGAAGAGGTCCCAGGGCCGTCGGCGACGGTTATCGGCGCAACGGAGCAGGCGCCGGCAGGCGACTGGCCGTCATGTCCCGTCCTTGCGTGCAGGCCCGGCCGCAAGTCGGGGCGGATCGTTTCTCCAGCGAATCGTCTTCAGGGGTCTTCGTGCCCGTCCGCGGTCAGCGAGCCCTCGATCTCGCACACCACGCCCTGCGGGAGGTAGGTGATCCTGGCTTCGCCGCCCAGTTCCGATGCCAGCAGCCGTTCGACGAGGCGGGAGCCGAAGCCGGTGCGGGTCGGCGGGGTGACCGTCGGGCCATGCATCTCCTGCCAGCGAAGCCTGATCCCCTGCGGCGGTCCGTCCGTGGCGGTCCAATTGATCGAGACGATTCCTTCCGGCACCGACAGCGCCCCGTACTTGGCCGCGTTCGTCGCAAGTTCGTGCAGGGCGAGCGAGAAGGAGACGGCGGCGGTGGGCGGAAGGGTGAGGGGAGCGCCCGCGATGACGAACCGCTCCGGCGGGTAGGGCGAAAGGGCCTGTTCGACGACGGAGCGGAGGTTCGCCCGCTGCCAGTCCCCCTGCAGGAGCAGATCGTGCGCCCGCGCCATCGACGTCAGGCGGGCCTCGAAGGCTTCGGCCTTCTCGCGGGTGGCCTCGTCGCGACCGAGCGTCTGTCGCGCAATGGCGATCACGGTCGCGAGCACGTTCTTGACCCGATGGCTCAGTTCGCCGACGAGGACGGCCTGCAGCCGCTCGGCCTGCTTGCGGGCGGTGATGTCATGGGCGATCTTGGAGGCGCCGATCGGCTTGCCGGAGGAACCCAGGATCGGCGATACGCTGAGCAGGACGTCGACGAGGTTGCCGTCCTTCCGGCGCCGCTTGGTCTCGTAGGGCTCGACTTTCAGGCCGGCGCTCACCTGTCGCAGGATGGCGGGTTCTTCGTCCTTGCGGTCGTCGGGCACCAGCATCAGCACGGAGCGGCCGATCGCCTCGGCGCCGGTATAGCCGTAGAGCCGTTCGGCCGCGGCGTTCCAGCTCGTAATCGTCATGTCGAGGTCGATGCCCAGGATGGCGTCGTTCGAGGAGGCGATGATGGCCGCCAGGCTGTTTGCGATCTCCTGGGCCCGCTTGCGGTCGGTGATGTCCACGACGACGGCGACGGCCTGGCGAATGTTGCCGTTCTCGTCGCGCAGGGCCGACACCGAGTTGGCGACCCAGACCAGCCCCCCATCCTTGCGGACATAGCGGCTCTCGATGTCGAAACCCTGGCCGGTCTCCGCCAGTTGCGCGAAGAGGCGCGCGTTCTCCGGCAGATCGTCGGCGAAGGTGAGGTCCTGCATCCGCAGATCGGCCAGTTCGTCTTCCGGATAGCCGAGGATTTCGCAGTATCGCCTGTTCACCGACAGCAGGCGGCCGGCCAGGTCGCTGACGGCGATCCCCGCGGACGACTGGGTGACGATGGCGCGAAGGCGCTCCTCGCTCGCCTGCAGCGCCCGCTCGAACCTGACCCGGTCGGTCGTCTCGCTGACGATGCAGAGGACACCGCGGATGGTGGACGCCTCGTCCCGGATCGGCGAGTAGGAAATGTCGAAATAGACGGTCTCGGGATAGCCATGCCGCTCCAGCTTGAACGGACGATCCCTGGCGACGACCGTTTCGCCGTGGTTGAGGACGCGGCGCAGCAGCGGCTCCAGATCGTCCCACAATTCGCGCCAGTTTTCCCGCGCGGGCCGGCCAAAAGCGGCGGGATGCTTGTTGCCGATCGTCGGTGCATAGGCATCGTTGTAGAGCGCGATAAAATCCTCGCCCCAGAACAGGACGATCTGCGCCTGGGCCGGCAGCATGATATCGAGTGTCGACTTCAGGCAGGACGGCCAGCCGGACATGGGGCCGAGCGGCGTGTCTGCCCAGTCCGTCGTCTCCATCACCCTGGCAACCCGGACCGGCTCTGGCAAGGCGCTTTGCTCGTTCAGTTCCCCCTCCTCATATCGGCCCTGCAATTCAATGGCTTGAACGCCATGGCGTCAACCGGAAAGATGGCGGTCGAGCTTGCCGGCCGGACTTTCCGCAAGGGGTGTTGTTCATGCGCCGGATGGCCGGGCAGGGGCGAGGGACCGGGCGTTTTCGGGCCGCGCCGGCCCGGTCGGGCGCCGGGAATGCGACCTGCCTCCCGAACTGCGCTGACGCCCCGCGGCGCGGGAGAAGCCCTACGGCTGCTCGCGGGTTCCCGGGGCCGCTTCGCGCTGGTCGGCGTCTTCGAGGTCCGTCTTGACGATGTAGGTGTCGGTGTGCTGCCGGGCGGCCTCGCGCAGGGCCTTGAGGTTCGGCACGTCGTCGCCGCCGATCTCGCCCTCGCCTTGGTCGATCTCGCGCTGGGCCTGCATCCAGTGCTCGAGTTCGCGGCCCAGCGGACGGCCTTCGCGATCCCAGATCTCGTAGGCGCGTTCGCGGATTTTCTGTTCACGGTCGTCCATGATGTTCCCTCCAGATCCGAACATGGAACGAGAATGCCGGTCGGGATGTTCCCCGGAGCCGGGACGATTGGAGAGCCGGCGGCGCGTCGGCCGCGGCAGGCGCCTATCGTACCATGAAGCCGATGACCAGTGCGTTGGCGATGTCGATGAAGAAGGCGGAGACGAGCGGCAGGATGATGAAGGCGGTCGGGGCGGGGCCATGGGCCTTGGTGACCGCCGTCATGTTGGCGATCGCCGTCGGCGTCGCGCCGAGGCTGATGCCGCTGAAGCCTGCCGCGATGACCGCGGCCCGGTAGTCGCGGCCCATGGCCGGGAACACGACGAAGATCATGTAGAGGACGGCGACGACCGTCTGGATCGCCAGGACGATGATCAGCGCCGGACCGAGGCCGCCGAGCGTCCACAGCTGCATGCTCATCAGCGACATGGCGAGGAAGATGTTGAGCGACAGGTCGGAGATGAGCGCGAGCGAACGCGACCGCGCCGGCCAGAACATGCGCGGAAAGGCGCGGGGGACGGTGTTGGTCATGACGATCGCGACCAGCAGGCAGATGACGAAGAGCGGCAGCTTGATGCCGGTCTCGGCGACGATCTCGTCCAGGGCGACGCCGATCAGGATCGCCACGTTGAGGACCAGCACGGTCCGCAGCAGGTTCACATGGTTGATGCCGGTCGCCTTCTCCGTCGCCGGGGTGTCCGGAAGGCCGATGCTGGGGGGCTCGGCCGGTTGACCGTGGAGATGGTAGCGGCCGATGAGGATGCGCGCGACCGGACCGCCGACGAGGCTGGCGATGACGAGGCCGAGCGTCGCCGAGGCAATGCCGATCTCAAGGGCGTTGCCGAGGCCGAAACGGGCGGCGATGAGCGGGGCCCAGGCGATCGTGGTGCCGTGACCGCCGATCAGCGACACCGAGCCGAGGAGGGGGGCGATCCCATCCGGCAGGTTCATCGCGGCGGTGCTGCCGACCGCGATCAGGTTCTGCAGGAGGAGATAGGCCAGCGTCAGCATGAGCAGGACGACGAGCGGCCAACCGCCGGCCCTGAGGTCGTCCAGGCGGGCATTGAGGCCGATGCCGGTGAAGAAATAGAGCAGCAGCATGTCGCGGGCGGCGAGGTCGAACGTGACCTCGATGCCGAAGAGGCGATAGGCCGAAAGCGTGACCAGGGCGGCGATCAGCCCGCCGGTCACCGCTTCGGGGATGTTCCAGCGCTTGAGCGGGCCGACGACGCCGTTGAGGCCCGATCCCACGAAGAAGACGATGATGGCGATGGTGAAGGTCACGAAGCCCGGGATCTGGATCGTCGTCATCCGTCGGTCGTCTCCGCTTGCCGGCTTCGCGCTGCAGTGGCGCGCCGCTCCCAGAATTACACCGAGACGGGCGCCCCGTCGAGGCGAGGGCGCCGGTGCCGGCGCCTTCACGATGTCGTTACTTTTGCGCAGCCGCGGCACGAATTGCTGTATCATGCGTTTGCCTTCTCGAAAGGCAAGGTGGTGCACATGAAGATGCTCTTGATCATGGGGCTTTCGCTGGCAACTGCCGTTTCGGGCGTTTTGCCGGCGCAGGCGTTTCCCTCATTCAGCGGACCGCGGATTGAAACCTCCGACGTGATCCAGGTCAGGGAAAGAAAGTGGCGCAGGCCGGGAGGCCGGCACTGGCGCAGCGCGGACGGCTGGCGCAACGGCGGGCACCGCTATGGTCGCCGCTACGCCCGCTACAACGGGCGGCATTACCGCCCCTACTACGGCGGATACTATCGTCCTTACTACGGCCGGTACTATCGCGACTATGACGACGATTTCGGATGGGCGCTGGGCGGGTTCGCCGCCGGAGCGATCATCGGCGGTCTCGCCGCGCAGCCCCGCTACTACGGCGGTTACTATGGCGGCAGCTCCTATGGCGGCGGCGGCCATGTCAGCTGGTGCTATGCGCGCTATCGCTCCTACAGGGCCTACGACAACACCTATCAGCCGTATTACGGGCCCAGACGGGTTTGCGTCTCGCCGTACTGACGGCTGAAGCCGCTGTCCGGGCAGATCAGGGCTGGCGGACGTATTTCCGCCAGCTGTGCTCCGGCGCGAAGCCCAGCATGTCCCGCGCCTTGCGGTTGGACAGGAGGGTCTCGTAGGTGCCCAGTTCGCGCTTCACCGGCACGCCCGGATAGAAGCGGTCGATCAGTTCCTTCGTCGGCAGGTCGGAGGAGGTGTCGTCATTGGCGGCATTGAAGACCTGGAAGCCGAGGCCGTCCGTCTCGATCGCCCGGGCGGTGATCTGCCCGAGGTCGCGCGCGTCGACATAGCTCCAGGCGATGCGCTTGCGAAACCCCGGATCGGCGAACCATTTCGGAAACAGCTCGTACTCGTGCGGCTCGATGACGTTGCCGATCCGCAGCGCGTAGATGTCGAAGCCGCTTCGCAGTGCAAAGGCACGGGCGGTCTTCTCGTTGACGACCTTGGAGAGCGCGTAGCTGTCCATCGGGTCGACGTCGTAGTCCTCGTCGAGCGGAAAATAGGCGGGCGCGCGCGGCTCGTTGGCGAAGACGAGGCCGTAGGTGGTCTCGCTCGAGGCGATCACGATCTTGCGGATACCGAGCTTCACGGCTGCCTCGATGACGTTGTAGGTGCCGAGCGCGTTGATGCGGAAGAGTTCGTTGTCCGGGGTGATCATGATGCGCGGGACCGCGGCGAAATGAACGACGGCGTCGACGGGCTGCGGCCGCAGCGACGGGTCGAACTCGTGCAGGCCCATGTAGCTCGAAAGCGCGTTGAACACCTGGCCGCTGTCGGTGATGTCGGTGATCAGCGTGCGGACCTTCGGGTTGTCGAGCGGCCTGGTGTCGAGATTGAGGACCTGGTAGCCCTGGTCCAGCAGATACTGGACGACGTGGCGACCGGCCTTGCCGCTGCCGCCGGTGAACATGATCCGCTTTGTCATCTGACCCTCCCGCATTCAAATGGCGGGCGCCTGCAGCCGGACGCCTCTTCGTCCGGCGCTTTCGACGCCAGCGCGGCCAGAGGAGAACAAAAACGCGCCGAGGGCAAGCCCGAAGATCGGGGCGCCGCGATGGCGACGCCCCTAAGTCCTGCTATTTCTGGATGCAGGTGTCGGCGGTGTCCTTGGTGCATTCGTCGAGGCCGGTGAAGACCGGATCCTCGACCGCCTTGCCCGAGATCAGGTCGATCATCACGGCCGGCGCCTTGTAGCCCATCTCGAACGGCCGCTGGCCGACGAGCGCGGTGACGAGGCCTTCCTTGGCGATCGCCACTTCCTCGCCGATCGTGTCGGCTGCGCCGATGACGAACTCGTTGCTGGCGATCTTCTCGGCCATCGGCTTGAACAGGTCGCGATAGGGCTGCGGGGCGCCGAACAGCGGCCAGCCGCCCATGATGCCGAAGGCGTCGAGGTCGGGGTTGGCGGCGAGGATGTCGGTCATCGCCTGCACGCCCTTGGCGCCGTCGTCATTGGTGAAGACCGGGCAGCCGGCGACTTCCGTCCAGCCGCCTTCGCCCTTCAGTTCGGCAAGCCCCTTCTGGCCGGTCAGCGCGTCGCGCATGCCCTGCGCTCTCCGCAGGATGTTGTCGGCGCCGGGGTTGCCCTCGATCGTGCAGATCTTGCCGCCGTTCGGCTTGCCCTTCTTGATGTATTCGCCGATCCGGTAGCCCATCAGGTAGTTGTCGGTGCCGAGATAGGTCTTGCGAAGCGCCGAATCCTCGGCGGCAAGGTCGGCGTCAAGCGTCATGACGGGAACGCTCGGATTGGCGGTCTTGATCGTCTGGGCGATCAGCTTGGCATTCGACGGGGAGATCGCGATCGCGACGGTGCTCGCCTTGCCGAGCATGTCCTGGACGATCTGCGCCTCGCCGGCCTCGTCGGAGGTCGACGCGGGCCCGGTGTAGAAGCACTCGTATTCGGAGCTGGCATTCTCCTTGTTCCACTTCTGGCAACCCTGGTTGATCGCCTCGAAGAACGGATTGTCGAGCCCCTTCACGACAATCACGAGCTGCTTCTTCTCCTGTGCCCCGGCTTGACTGGCTGCGAGGGCCAGCGCCGCGACTGCAAGCAACAATGCTTTCCTCATCTGTTTTCCTCCCGTTGAACAGAGCGGGCGTGTCGCGCCCGCCAGGCGATCAACCCGGGTACCAGACGATGCGAGGGTCGTTCATCGAGCGCTCGTACTGCCAGGCCGAGTCAATGAGCATTTCGAGATCGTAGCGCGGGCGCCAGTCCAGCAGGGACTTCGCCTTGCTGTTGTCCATCCAGTTGGAGTGGTAGGCGCTCGGTATGTCGACATGGGCAAGGCCGCGCGTGCGGGCGAGATAGGCCACCACCTCGCCGTAGTCGACCGGCCGGTCCATGCAGATGTTGAAGAGTTCGCCAGAGGTCTGCGGATTGTCGATCGCAGCCAGCATGGCCGCGGCCAGATCCTCCACGTGGACGAAGTTGCGCTTCAGCGGGCGGCCGTCCGCATCGCGCAGGAGCGGCACCGTGCCGTCGCGGGCGTAGCGTTCCGCATCGGCCGGCGGCACCAGGGTCTTCCAGTCCGGGCCGCCGAAATTGTCGTCGCCGAAGGAGAGGGAGTATCGGAAATCGTCCTTCGCCATGATCCAGGGCGCGCGCAGGCAGCAGGCGTTGATGCCGTACTGGATGACGAACTGCTGCAGCATCACCTCTTCCAGCACCTTGGAAAGCGCGTAGCAGCCGGGATAGGCCTGGTGCGGCGTCTGCTCGGTGATCGGATCGTCGTGGCGGTAGAAGTAGTGGCCGACGGCGGCGTCGCCGCCGATCAGGATGAACTGTCGTGCGGTGGGGCTGGTGCGGAAGGCCTCGAGCAGCCAGAACAGGCCGCGGACGGTGACATCCATCACGTCCTCTGGCGTTTCCTTGCAGGTGGCGAGGTGCACGACATGGGTGACGCCGTCCATCGCCGCCGCAACCGTCCCGCGATCGGCGATCGAGCCGCGCACGACGGCGAGGCGTTCGGTTTCTTCAAGCAAACGGTTATGGCAGAGCGCGCGGATGCGCGCTTCTGAAAAACGCGGCGCGTCGAGCAGGTCCGCGATGAATTGCTGCCCGACCTTGCCCGTGGGACCGGTCACAAGGATCAGCATGCTCTCCTCCACCTACAGCTAATATCCGCTGGCTTCAGGCGTCAACTCGTATTTGTCATACTATAATAAATTCCGCGGCAGCGGATGCTGCGCGACGTACGTCATTGACGGTTTTGCCAGCGTTTGCGTAAATATGCCGATCGCTTCCGGGGAGGAACACAGGAAGCGAAATCGTCGGCCCGTCCGGAGCGCCATGCCGCCGGACGGCCTGCGAGCCGTCGTTTCCGGGAGGAAGTCCGCTGGTGGCCGTACTCGAGCTCACCAACATTTCCAAGCATTTCGGGGCCATCCAGGCCGTCAACGACGTGTCGTTCTCGCTTCAGGCGGGCGAGGTGCTCGGGCTCATGGGCGACAACGGCGCCGGCAAGTCGACGCTGGTGAAGATGATCGCCGGGAATTTCCGGCCGAGCAGCGGGGCGATCGCGCTGAACGGGCAGGAGATCGTCCTGCACAAGCCGCTGGATGCGCGCCGGCACGGCATCGAGATCGTCCACCAAGACCTTGCGCTCTGCGACAACCTGACGGCGGCGGCGAACGTCTTCCTGGGCCGCGAACTGCGGCGCGGCGTCGGTCCCATCAGCATTCTCGACTACCGCTCGATGTACCAGCATGCGGGCGCGCTGTTCCGCGAGCTGAAATCGGAGACGCGGCCGCGCGATCTCGTGCGGCAGATGTCGGGCGGGCAGCGCCAGGCGGTGGCGATCGCCAGGACGATGCTGTCGAAGGCACAGATCGTGCTGATGGACGAGCCGACCGCGGCGATCTCCGTGCGCCAGGTGGCGGAGGTGCTGAACCACATCCGTCACCTGCGCGACCGGGGCATCGCCGTCATCCTGATCAGCCACCGCATGCCGGACGTCTTTTCGGTCGCAGACCGCGTCGTGGTGATGCGGCGCGGGCGGAAGGTCGCGGACAAGCCGATCGCCAGCAGTTCGCCGGAGGAGGTGACCGGGCTCATCACCGGCGCCATCGAGATGGTATGATGAACCATTGTGCCGCAGGCAGAGGAAACGAGGTCGAGGATGGCCGTTACGCTTGATCAGACCATCGAGCAGAAGCAGAAGACCCTGTGGGCGTCCATCCTCGGCCACCAGACGTTCTGGGTGCTGGTCGCGGTCATTCTCGCCTGCATCTTCCTTTCCTTCGCCACCGATGCCTTCGCGACGTCGCGGAACCTCTACAACATCACCCGCAACGTCACCTTCGTCGCCATCATCGCGCTCGGCATGACGCTGGTGATCATCACCGGCGGGATCGATCTGTCGGTCGGCTCGGTGCTGTGTTTGTGCAGCATGATCCTCGCCGTCGTGATGAATGCGGGCTACAGCATCGAGGTCGGAATTGCGGCATCGATCGCAACGGCGCTCGTCATCGGCGCGTTCAACGGCGTGCTGATCGCCTATATCGGCTTTCCACCCTTTGTGGTGACGCTCGGCATGCTGTCGGTGGCGCGCAGCCTTGCGATGGTGGCCTCGAACAACACCGTCGTCTTCCAGTTCGGCCCCGACCACGACAAGCTGCTGGCGCTCGGCGGCGGCGCCTGGCTGTTCGGCATCGCCAATCCGGTGCTCTACATGATCGTGCTGGCGCTTCTGACCGGCTTCGTGCTGCGCTGGACGCGGTTCGGGCGCTACCTGTTCGCCATCGGCGGAAACGAGCACGCCGCGACCCTGACGGGCGTACCGGTCAAGAGGATCAAGGTGATCGTCTACATGATCTCGGCGCTGTCGGCAGGCGTCGCCGGCATCATCCAGACCGGCTGGCTCGGCGCGGTCACCACCAATATCGGCGCGGGGATGGAGCTGCAGGTGATCGCGGCGGCGGTCATCGGCGGGGCGAACCTTGCGGGCGGGGTGGGGACGGCGTTCGGCGCGCTGGTCGGGGCCGCCCTGATCGAGGTGATCCGCAACAGCCTCGGCCTGCTCGGCATCAATGCCTTCTGGCAGGGCACCTTCATCGGCGGCGCCACCATCCTCGCCGTCCTGTTCGACCGGATCCGCAATTTCCGCCAAAGCGAGTAGGCCCTGCGGGTTCACCGGCCCTGGACTGCCCGATCCGCGTCCTGCAGCCGCCCCGGTAAGCGGCAATCGGTCAGCCCTGCGGATCCCTGAGATAGCTGATGACCGCGTCGGCGATCATGCCCTTGTGCCGCGCCATCGTCTGCGGTTCGGAGAGATCGCGGCGGAAGATCGTGCCGAAGGTGTAGCGGTTGGAGACGCGGAAGAAGCAGAAGGCGCTGATCAGCATGTGCACGTCGATCGCGTCGGCCTTCCTTCGAAAAACTCCCTTGGCATAGCCCCGCTCCAGGATGCCGGCGATCGTCTCGATGACGGAGACGTTCAGGTCGCGGATCGCCTCGGAGCGCAGCATGTGCGCGGCATGGTGGATGTTCTCGATGCTGACGAGCCGGACAAAGTCCGGATTGGCCTCGTCGTGCTCGAAGGTGGTGGAGATCAGCGTCCTGAGCGCTTCCTCCGGCTCCAGGTTCGACAGGCGCAGGTCGGCCTCGAGCGTGCGGATCTTGCGGTAGGAGCGCTCGAGCACCGAGAGGTACAGGCCCTCCTTACTGCCGAAATAATAGTAGATCATGCGCTTGGAGGTGCGGGTGCGCTCGGCGATGGCATCGACCCGTGCTCCCGCCAGGCCGTGGGTGGCGAATTCTTCGGTGGCGACGATCAGGATGTCTTCCTGCGTTCGCTGCGGATCGTTTTTCCTGCCGTTCTCGGATCGCGGAGCCATTTCGCCTTCGTTCCCCCAGTGTCTTGTTCGGGAAGGCTTTTTTCGCCGTTCCCTTCCGCCCGGACGAGACTCTCTTCCCGATCCTTCCCCAATTTCTATTGAGCCTGACGCGTCGTTTCAAGACTTCCCGCTTGACTTCCGAACTAGTTCGTACATTTTTGACAAAGCGCATGAACGGTTGGAGGAGCGGCCGGCGCGGGTGCATTCTCGGGAGCGTCGCGGACTTTGGTTCGGTGACGGTCACGAAAAGCGATACGCCTGGGAGGAATCATGGCCAAGACAATCGAATTCTGTTTTTTCCTGCTGAAGGCGGCGATCGCGCTTCTGCTATTGACGATGGTCGTCCTCGTCTTCGGCAATGTGGTGCTGCGCTACGCCTTCAACACCGGCATCACCTTCTCCGAAGAGCTTTCGCGCATGTGCTTCGTGTGGCTGACGTTCCTCGGCGCGGTCGTGGCGATGCGCGAGCATGCCCATCTCGGCATGGATGCGCTGCTCGCACGGCTGCCGCAGGCGACCGCCAGGCTCGCGGCGCTGATCGGGCAGGCGCTGGTGCTGTGGGCGACCTGGCTGATGATCAGCGGCAGCTTGACGCAGACGCTGATCAACTGGCACGTCTCCGCACCCGCCACCGGCATCTCCATGGGCCTCTTCTACGGTGCGGGCCTCGCATTCGGTATCCCGGCCGCGCTGATCGTGCTCTGGGACATGTTCGCGATCGTCACCGGGCGGCTGGACGTGCAGGCCGGCGGCCTGGTCCACGAGAGCGAGGACGAGGTGCATGCCGCCCACGCGGCGCCCGAACTCTCCAACCCCGTGATGAAGCACTGAGGAGGGCGCGATGACTGTAACGATCTTTCTCGGTGCCCTTCTCGGACCCATGGCGCTCGGCGTTCCGATCGCCTTCGCCCTGATCATCAGCGGCGTTGCGCTGATGATGTATCTCGGCCTGTTCGACGCGCAGATCGTCGCGCAGAACGTGCTGAACGGCGCGGACAGCTTCCCGCTGATGGCCGTGCCCTTCTTCATGCTGGCCGGCGAGGTGATGAATGTCGGCGGCCTGTCGCGCCGGATCGTCAACCTGGCGATGGTCATGGTCGGCCATATCCGCGGCGGCCTCGGCTTCGTCGCGATCTTCGCCGCCTGCGTCATGGCGAGCCTGTCGGGTTCGGCCGTGGCGGACGCGGCCGCGCTCGGGGCGCTGCTTCTGCCGATGATGATGAAGTCCGGCCACGACCCGGCGCGCGCCGGCGGCCTGCTGGCCTCCGCCTCGATCATCGCGCCGATCATTCCGCCGTCGATCGGCTTCATCCTCTACGGTGTCGTCGGCGGCGTCTCGATCACCAAGCTCTTCCTCGCCGGCATCTTTCCGGGCCTCCTGATCGCGGCGTCGCTCTGCATCACCTGGCTGCTCGTGTCGCGCAAGGAGCAGTTCCAGCTGCCGCCGCGGCAGAGTGCTGCGGTCCGCTGGAAGGCCTTCGTCGAGAGCATCTGGGCGCTGCTCCTGCCGCTGATCATCATCGTCGGGCTGAAATTCGGTGTCTTCACGCCGACCGAAGCCGGGGTCGTGGCCGCCGTCTATTCGCTGTTCGTGTCGATGGTGATCTATCGCGAACTGCCGCCGTCGAAGCTCTTCGAGGTCTTCGTGTCGGCCGCCAAGATCACCGCGGTCGTGATGTTCCTCGTCGCCTGTGCGGCGGTCTCGGCCTGGCTGATCACGGTTGCGGACGTTCCCGGCGAGCTTGCCGGCCTGCTCGAGCCGCTGATGGACAACCAGACGCTGCTGCTGTTCGCCATCATGGTGCTGGTGGTCGCCGTCGGCACCGCCATGGACATGACGCCGACCATCCTGATCATGACGCCGGTGCTGATGCCGATCGTCAAGCAGGCGGGCATCGACCCGGTCTATTTCGGCGTTCTCTTCATCATCAACAACGCGATCGGGCTGATCACCCCGCCGGTCGGCACCGTGCTCAACGTCATCTGCGGCGTGTCGAAGCTGAGGATGGAACAGCTGATGAAGGGTGTCATGCCCTTCCTGATCGCCGAACTCATCGTCCTTTTCCTGCTCGTCCTGTTCCCGCAGCTGGTCACTGTGCCGGCTGCGTGGTTCGGCCGCTAGGGAATGGTCGCGTCCGTCGCAAACGGACATTCAACCGGCACCAGCGGGGCGCTGGGCCATACATGGGAGGAAAGCATGTTCAACAGGTTGATGAAAGTCGCGCTCGGGGTTGCCTTGCCGATCGCGATCCTTGCCGGTTCGCCGGCGGCAGCCGAGATCCGCGAGCACCAGCTGAAGTTCGCCTCGGCCAACAACAAGGGGCATCCGCAGGTCACCGGCATGGAGAAGTTCGCCGAGCTGATCAGCGAGAAGAGCGGCGGCAAGATCGAGGTCAAGCTGTTCCCCGGCGGCGTGCTCGGCGGTGACGTCCAGACCGTGTCGGCGCTGCAGGGCGGCGTGATCGAGATGACGGTGCTGAACGCGGGCATCCTGGCCAGCAACGTCAAGCAGTTCGGCGCGGTCGACCTGCCGTTCCTGTTCGACAGCGGCGAGGAAGCCGACAAGGTGATGGACGGCGCCTTCGGCACGAGCCTGATGGAGCTTCTGCCCGATACCGGCCTCGTCGGCCTCGGTTACTGGGAGCTGGGCTTCCGCAACCTCACCAACAACCGCCATGCCGTGACCAAGCTGGAGGACATCAAGGGCCTGAAGATCCGTACGATCCAGTCGCCGATCCCGATCGAGCTGTTCAACGCGCTCGGCGCCAACGCCGTGCCGCTGCCCTATACCGAGCTCTACACCGCGCTGGAGACCGGGACGGTGGACGGCCAGGAGAACCCGGCCGCCAACATCCTCAATGCCAAGTTCTATGAAGTGCAGAAATTCATGACGGTGACGCGGCATCAGTACAATCCGCAGATCGTGCTCATCAGCAAGAAGTTCTGGGACGGGCTGAACGACGAGGAGAAGGCGGTGTTCCAGGCGGCTGCGGCGGAGGCGCGCGACTACCAGCGCAAGGTCTCGCGCGAGTTCGACGCGAAGGCCATCGCCGATATCAAGGCCACCGGCATGCAGGTCGACGAGCTGTCGCCGGAGGAGACGCAGAAGCTGCGCGACGCGGTGAAGCCGCTGATCGACAAGTTCAGCGCCGAGATCGGTCCCGACACCGTCGCCGCACTGTTCAAGGAACTGCAAACCGTTCGCGGCAACTGAGGCCGCTGCCGGCCCGAAGGCGGACCGCGGGCCGGCTCCCTTTTTTTCGACGAAGGCATCCCAATGGCCGAAACACTGCTGAAACCGATCAGGGCGGGCCTGATAGGCGCCGGGATCCAGGCGTCGCTGACGCCTGCGATGCACATGCGGGAAGGGGCCGCGCAGGGCCTTTCCTACGAGTACGAGCTGATCGACCTGAACGAGATCGGCGCCTCGAGCGCCGACCTGCCGAAGCTGCTTGCCGATGCGGAGGCCCGCGGACTCTCGGGCCTCAACATCACCCACCCCTGCAAGCAGGCGGTGATCCCCTTTCTCGACGAATTGTCGGGCGAGGCGCGCGCCCTGCGCGCCGTCAACACGGTCGTGCTGAAGAACGGGCGACGCTTCGGCCACAACACCGACTGGTGGGGCTTTGCGGAGAGCTTCCGCCGCGGCCTGCCGGACGCCGATCTCGGTGCCGTCGTCCAGCTTGGAGCCGGCGGCGCCGGCGTCGCGACCGCCTATGCCATCCTTTCGATGGGCGCACGTCGCCTGGCCGTGTTCGATCGCGAGCAGGAGCGGGCGGAGGAACTGGCCACCGCCATGGCGGCCCTCTTCCCCGCCGCCCGGATCGAGGCCGGCTCCGATCTCGCGGCGGCGATGAAGGCTGCGAGCGGGCTGATGCATGCGACGCCCACCGGCATGGCGAAATATCCCGGCCTGCCGCTGGACGGCGCCCTGCTCGAACCTCGGCACTGGGTTGCCGAGATCGTCTATTTTCCGCTGCAGACGGCGCTGCTGCAGGTGGCGCGGCAGCGTGGCTGCCGGACGCTCGACGGCGGCGGCATGGCCGTCTTCCAGGCCGTCGGGGCGTTTCAGCTCTTCACCGGGCTGGAACCCAGCGCCGAACGGATGCTTGCGCATTTCCGGTCGATGACGTCCTGACGGTGCCGGTGCGACGGCGTCTCGCCGTCACGCCTGCCTGCCCACGACGCCCTCGAAGAGCCTTGCGAGGCGCTTGCGGAAGACGAATGCGAGCGCAAGCAGCGCGAGGCAGGGCAGAACGGCTGCCGCCGCGAGATGGTGCGGCAGCGGCAGGCGGCCGAGCAGCGCCTCGACGCCCTCGCCGAAGAAATAGCCGATCGCGGTGAACAGCGGTCCCCAGACGGCGGCGGCAACGGCGTTCAGAAGCATGAACTTCGCCGTCGGGATCTGCGTCGTGCCGATCGCGATCGGGCTGATCGTGCGCAGGCCGTAGATGAAGCGGAAGGCGAAGACGAAACCTGTCGGATGTCGTTCCAGCAGGTGCTGGACGGACGCCACGGCGGGCTTGGCCAGCATGCGGCCGATGAAGCGGTTCGAGCGCATGTGGCGGCCGGCGAAGAAGAAGATCTGGTCGGCAAGGAAGGATCCGAGCGTGGCGGCGAGGGCGACCGACCAGAACGACAGCAGCGCGCGGTGGGCCAGCACGCCGCCGAGGATGACGGCCGTCTCGCCCTCGATGCCGGCGCCGAGAAAGACGGCCAGCGCGCCGTATCGTTCGATCAGGACTTCGATGGACACGGATCGGGTCTCCGCTGGAAGAACGTGTGCGGCAGCTCGCTCATCGCCCGATCATCCCTCGATGATCAGAAGCAGATAAGTGACGAAGAGCATCAGGTGCACGAAGCCCTGCATCACGTTGGTGCGGCCGCTCGCAAACGTGATCATGCTGACGGCGAGGGTGAGCACCAGCATGATCGTCTCCGTCCGGCCGAGGCCGAGCACGATGGAATGACCGCTGAGATGGCTGATCGCCAGCATGACGGGAACCGTCAGCCCGATCGTCGAGAGGACGGAGCCGAGGAAGATGTTGACCGAGCGTTGCAGGTGGTCGGCGATCGCCGCGCGCACGGCGCTGATCGCTTCGGGCGTGGCGACGAGCACGGCCATGACGACGCCGCCCAGCGCCATCGGCGCGTGCAGGGTCTCGACGACGTAGTCGATCGGCCTTGCCAGGTGATCCACCAGATAGACGACCGGCACCATGTAGGCGAACAGCAGCGCGGCATGCAGGATCAGCGGCTGCCCGGAGGGCTGGTGTTCGCGGGCGGCGGGGGCGTGCGTCGGGGCGCGGTGGTTCGTGAAATAGGGCCTGTGCCGGCCGGTCTGCAGCATCAGGAACACGCCATAGAGGCCGATCGACATGAAGACGAGCACCGTCTGGTGCGCGCTGGAGATGGCCGGGCCGGACGGCGTCGGCTCGAACTCCGGCAGGATCAGGCTCAGGGTCGCCAGCGGCACGATCAGGCCGAGATAGGCGTTCGCGCCCTGCAGATTGTGCCGCTGCTCCGGGCGGCGCCAGGCCCCCAAGAGCAGCGACAGGCCGACCATGCCGTTCAGGATGATCATGATGACGGCAAACAGCGTGTCGCGGACGAGGGTGGGATTGTTGTCGCCGTGGAACATGACGGCGGAAATGGCGACGACCTCGATCGCGGTGATCGTCAGCGTCAGGATGAGCGTGCCATAGGGCTCGCCCATGCGCTCGGCCAGTTCGTCGGCATGGCGGACGACCGCGAGCGCGGCCGTCAGGATGACGCCGAACAGCCAGGCGAAGATCACGACCAGCACGAGCGGGGAGGCGAGGCCGGAGGACAGGCGGTCGCCGTAGGCCACGAAGGCGAGCATGGTCAATGCCGCCAACGGCAGGGTGCGTTCCTTGCGGATGAGGCCGGAAATCTCCGGCCTCTTCCTGCTGTGGCCGGTGCCGACCGGGTCCATGGTATCGGGATCGGTCATGATGAAAAGCCGGTCCTTGGCGAAAGGGTTGCTGGTCATTCTGCTGAGGGCATCCGACGCGGTCAACGTCCGGCTGCGTCGCATCGCGCTCCGGCGGTCGACCTTCGCGGCGCGATTGCCTCACCAAACGGATACACGGTGGAGGGGTGGCTCGCCAGCGGGGACTGTGGTAATTTTCCGCATAGATCGGGCTTTGGGGGAAGCTTATGGCGCGTGCGGGGGCAGGACTGGTCGCGATCGGCTCTGCGGCGGGGCTCGCGATCGCGCTCTACAACTACATCATGCCGACGAACCTGCTCGAGCCCGACAGCAGTGTGACGGGCACGGCCGGCGCGCTTCTGGTCGTCGCGTCGTCGGCCGTCATCCTGCTTGCGGCGCTGGTCCTGGCGGCCGGCAAGGGCGGACGGGGGCTGCGATGGTTTCTCGTCACCGGATGCCTCGTCGGCGTGCTGGGCACCGGCTTTGCCGCCTATCTCCTCGATACGCTGCCGCTGCTGATCGCGATGGCGGTCTGCCTGCTCGGCTGGCTGGCGATGTTCGCAATCCGCGGACAATCCTCTTCCGCATGAGTTCCCGACGTTCCAATCCGGTGGTGCGCATGAGACCGCTTCTACGCATGATCGTCCTTTCGGCCGCTCTTGTCGCTTCCGCGGGGAGCGCGGCGCGGGCGCAGGAGGGCACCTGGTCCACCTTCAACGGCGATCTCGGCGCACAGAAATATTCGCCGCTGACGCAAATCACGCCGGAGAACGTCGGCAGCCTCAGGATGGCCTGGCAGGTTCACACCGGCGACGTCTCCTCCGGCGGGCCGCCGTCCGGCGGCTTCCACATCCGTCCCGACAGCGCGGCGGCCGGTGCCGCCACGCCGCCGACGGTGTGGTCGGCGACGCCGCTCTTCGTCAACGATACGCTCTACCTCGGCACGCCGTTCTACCGCATCTTCGCGCTCGAGCCGGACACCGGCCGGGTAAAATGGACCTATGAGAGCAAGGCGGTGCTGGAGGCGCTGACGCAGCCCGACCTGAAGAACCGCGGCGTCGCCTACTGGCAGGCGGCGTTGCCGGTCGCGGACCAGCCGTGCCAGAAGCGCGTCTACATCGGCACGATGGACGCCAAGCTGCACGCGGTCGACGCCGACACCGGCAAGGCCTGCACCGATTTCGGCAACGGCGGCATCGTCGACATCGACCAGTGGAACGTCGAGAACGCCAAGTGGCCGCTGTCGATCCTGCAGCCGCCGACGGTCTATGGCGATCTCCTGTTCGTCGGCTGGGCGGGCAAGGACTGGGCCGAGGCGCAGGCGCCGCCCGGCACCGTCTTCGCCCTCGACGCGCGCACCGGCGCCCTGCGCTGGACCTTCCATACGCTGGATCCCGTGGCGGCGGCGCAAAGCGGCACGGGCAACGTCTGGGCGAGCATGTCGGTGGACACCGAGCGGGGGCTGCTCTACCTGCCGGTCAGCTCGCCGAGCCCCAATTTCTTCGGCGGCAACCGGCTGGAACCGGTTCCGCTCGCAACCTCGGTGACGGCGCTGAGGGCGGAGACGGGCGAGGTGGTCTGGACCCGCCAGCTCGTCCATCACGACCTCTGGGACCTCGACACCAATTCCGCGCCGACGCTCGTCGACATCGAGAAGGACGGGCGGACGATCCCGGCGCTCGTGCAAACCTCCAAGCAGGGCTTCCTCTATGTCCTCAACCGGGAGACGGGGGAGCCCGTCTATCCGATCGAGGAGCGTGCCGTGCCGGCCTCGACGATCCCCGGCGAGAAGGCCGCGCCGACCCAGCCCTACGTCGCGCTGCCCGAGGCGGTGGTCGCCGACACCTGGCCGGGCGTCTCCGCGCTGGCAGACACCGTCAGCCTCGGCTATTGCAGCCGCACCGCGGCCAGGCTGCGCGACGAGGGGCGGTTCACGCCGCCGAGCCTGGAAGGGTCGATCGTCTATCCCGGCACCATCGGCGGCGTCGAGTGGGGCGGCGGGGCGGTCGATCCGCGAAGCGGGATCTTCGTCGTCAACTATTCGAGCGCCGTCCAGATCTACAGGCTGATCCCGCGCTCCGACTACGATGCCGCGGCGAAGGCGGGCCTGGAGACCGGCGGCTTCTTTCCGATGAGCGGCGCGCCCTACGGCATCCAGCTTCTGACCTTCCTCAATCCGTTCGGCATGCCCTGCTGGAAGCCGCCCTACGGCTCGATTGCGGCCTATGACCTGAAGACGGGCGAACAGCTCTGGGACGTGCCCTTCGGCCAGGTGCAGCGTTTCGGCTTCTACATGCCCGAGTCCTGGGGCTCGATCACCATCGGCGGTCCCGTCGTCACCGCGAGCGGCCTGATCTTCATCGGCGCCTCGATGGATTCGCGCGTGCGTGCGCTGGATATCAGGACCGGAAAGGTGCTCTGGAAGGCCCTGGTGGATGCGCCGGCCGTCGCGCTGCCGGCGGTCTACGAATACAAGGGCAAGCAGTACGTCGTCTGGGCGGCGGGCGGCAACTCGATCCTGACGCCGAAGGTCAGCGACCAGATCGTCGCCTTCACCCTGCCGGACTGAGCGACACGCTTCAGGCCGCCAGCTTGTCGACGATCATGTCGGCGATCGGGATGGCGGAGGTCGCGGCCGGCGAGGGGGCGTTGCAGACGTGGAGCATCCGGTCCGTGCCGGCAAACAGGAAGTCGTGCACCAGCGTGCCGTCGCGCCGCACCGCCTGCGCGCGGATGCCGGCCGCGTGCGGCAGCAGGTCGGAGAGCGAAAGTCCCGGGCAGTACTTGCGGCATTCCTCCAGATAGCCGCGCTTCCACAGCGAATTGCGCATTTCCGAGAGCGCCGATTTCCGGTTCTTCAGCACCGTCTTCCAGAAGCCGGGAAAGAGCGCGTAGTCGACGACGTCGCGCGCCGTGACGGAGAGCGGCGGATAGCCCTCCCGGGCAAAGCCGATGACGGCGTTCGGGCCGACGGTGACGCTGCCGTCGATCATGCGGGTCAGGTGGATGCCGAGGAAGGGCAGGTCCGGATCGGGGATCGGATAGATGAGGTGGCGGACGATGCCGTTCTTTTCCGGCGGCAGCCGGTAGTATTCGCCGCGGAAGGGGACGATGCGGTGATCGATCGGCAGGCCGGCCATGCGGGCCAGCCGATCGGACTGGAGGCCGGCGCAGACGACGAGCTTCCGCGCCTGCCAGCTCGAGCCTTCCGCTGCGATCGTGACGGCGTCGACGGCCTCGGAAATGGCGGTGACGCGGGTGCCGAGGCGCAGTTCGCCGCCGAGACGGGCGATGACGCGGCCCATCGCGCGGCAGACCTCGCCATAGCCGACGATGCCGGTCGAGGGCACGAGCAGGGCGCCGAGGCCGGAGATGTTCGGCTCGCGCTCGCGCAGTTCCCCCTGGCCGACCTGCCTGACCTCGATCGCGTTCGATTTCGAGCGCTCGAACAGCGCCTCCATCCGCTTGACCTCCAAGGGGTTGGTCGCGACCAGGAGCTTGCCGCAGACATCGAAGGGGATGCCGTGTTCGGCGCAGAAATCCTTGGTCGCCTGCGCCCCCTTGCGGCAGAGCTCGGCCTTCAGGCTTCCGGGTGGATAGTAGATGCCGGCGTGGATGACGCCGCTGTTGTGGCCGGTCTGGTGCCGGCCGAGGCCGTCTTCCTTTTCCAGGAGAAGAAGGCTCGCGCCGGGATGGCGCTGCAGGAGCCGCATTGCCGTTGCCAGTCCGACGATGCCGCCGCCGATGACGCAATAGTCGTACTGCATGTCCCGCCCCGCCTCCGGTCCGTCTTCGAGGGCAGCATATCCGAAACGCGGCGGTGCGCGAGAGCCGTCCTTTGGCCGATCCCCGCTCTTTCGCTCAGGTGTTCGGGCGGGTGAGGATGAACAGGACGGGCAGGGCCATGAAGGCGGCGACGATCGCGGCGGTGGAGCCGCCGGGCGCGCGGGCATAGAGGAACACGGCAAAGCTCGCCGCGATCATTGCGACCGCCATCGCCTTGGCGCGCGGGCTGATCGCACCGTTCTCGCGCCAGCGGCGGATCGGGTCGCCGAAGACGGGATGGGTAAGAAGCCACGTCTCGAAGCGCGGCGAGGAGCGGGCGAAGAGGCCGGCGGCCAGCAGCAGGAAGGGCGTGGTCGGCAGCAGCGGCAGGAAAATGCCGACGACGCTGATGGCAACCATGAGCCAGCCGAGGCAGAAGCAGAGGATGCGCAGGGGCTGTTTCATAGAAGGTTCCGTGTAGCGGCCGGTACGGGCGTGGCGTTGATACCACGGTTGCAGCCAAGCCGACAGTTGCAGGAAAGACGCATATGGCGAGGCGTTCACGCCGATGAAGCCAATGCGTGTGGCCAATGACGTGCATGGCTTCCCAAGTCGCAAGCCAGTGACTAGTCTGTCACGAGGTATCGGGAAGAACGTCTTCGTGTCGGGCAGGAGGGTGTCGCATGCGGATTCCGGGAGTTCTCACGGGCGTCGTTTTCCTCAGTCTTTCCTGTGCGCTACCGTCCGGCGCCCGGGCGCAGCAGGCGCCCGCATCCGCACCGGCGCCGGCCGTCGTCGTGGTGCCGGCCAAGATCATGGACCTGCGCGAGAGCGTCGATCTGACCGGGCGGCTGGTGGCGATCCAGAGGGTCGACATCCGGGCCCGGGTCTCCGGGTTCCTCGAAAAGAGGAACTTCACGGAAGGGCAGAAGGTGAAGGCCGGAACGGTTCTCTACGAGGTCGAGGACGGCTCCTACCAGGCGGCCGTGCAGGAGATCGCCGGTTCCATCGAATCGGCCGAGGCACAACGCGATCTCGCCGTCATCGAGCTGAACCGGTCCAACCGGCTGCTCGCCAGCAACACCGTGGCGCAGTCGCAGGTCGATATCGCCAATGCGCAGGTGAAGAAGGCCGAGGCCGACCTCGTCCGGCTGAACGGCACGAAGGCGCAGGCGGATCTGAACCTGTCCTATACGAAGATCACCGCGCCGTTCGACGGCATCGTCGGCCTTTCCACCGTCGACGTGGGGGCGCTCGTCGGACCCGATACCGGGGCGCTGACGACGCTGACGCGGCTCGATCCGATCTATGCCGAGTTCTCGGTCGCGACCTCGATGTTCATGACCTATCGCGAGCAGGTGCGCAGCGGCCAGATCAGCGCCGGCGCCAATGTCCGCATCATCCTGCCGAACGGCACCGAGTATCCCGACAAGGGTGCGCTCAACTTCGTCTCCAGCAACGTCTCGCAGGGCACCGATACGGTGACGGTGCGGGCGGAATTTCCCAATCCGGACGGGTTCCTGCTCGACGGAACGCTGGTCCGCGTCGAACTGGAACAATCCAACCAGCAGGATGTGCTGGCGGTGCCGCAGGAGGCGGTGCAGCGCGACCAGCAGGGCGCCTTCGTGATGGTCGTCGGCGCGGATTCCAAGGTGGAGTTGCGCCGGATCGACGTCTCGCGGTCCTCGCGCGGCCAGTCGGTCGTCGCCTCGGGGCTGAAGGAGGGCGAGAGGGTCATCACCGAGGGGATCGGCAAGGTCCGGCCGGGGATGGTGGTGGACGCGGCGCCGGCTGTGGGTGGCTGAGCCATGATCTCGGAAATCTTCATCGATCGCCCGCGCTTCGCCGCGGTCATTTCCATCGTCCTGACGCTCGCCGGCCTGATTGCGCTGACGCAGCTGCCGGTCGCGCAGTTCCCCGACATCGTTCCGCCGCAGGTCAGCGTCTCGGCCAGCTACTCCGGCGCGGGCGCCGACGTCGTCGAGGCGACGGTGGCCCAGCCGATCGAGAGCAAGGTCGTCGGCGTCGACGACATGATCTACATGAAGTCGACCAGCGGCGCCGACGGCTCCTACAACCTGACCGTCACCTTTGCCGTCGGCACCGATCCCGACATCGCCACCGTCAACGTGCAGAACCGGGTGTCGCTGGCCGAAGCCGGGCTTCCCTCCGAGGTGCAGCAGTCCGGCGTCAGCGTGCGCAAGAAATCCTCGGCGCTGATGCAGGTGATCACCATCTACGGCGAGGAAGGCCAGACCTTCGACAACCTGTTTTTGTCGAACTACGCGACGATCAACGTGCTCGACACGATCAAGCGCGTGCCGGGCGTGGGCGATGCCTCGCTGTTCGGTGCCGAGGACTATTCGATGCGGATCGTCCTCAACGTCGACCGCATGACGAGCCTGAAATTGACGCCGAGCGACGTCATCGCCGCGCTGAGGGCGCAGAACGTGCAGGCGGCGATCGGCCGCATCGGCGCCCAGCCGATGACCGACGACCCGCTGTTCCAGCTGAACCTGCAGACGCAGGGCCGGCTCAGCGATCCCTCGCAGTTCATGGACATCGTGCTGCGGGCCGAGCCGGACGGCTCGTTCGTGCGGGTGCGCGACGTGGCCAATGTGGAGCTCGGGGCTGCGAGCTCCGATTCCACCGCCCGCTTCAACGGCCGGCCGGTGGCGATGATCGGCACCTACCAGGCGCCGGGCGCCAATGCGCTGGCGGCGGCGCGCGGCGTCAACGCGGCCATGGAGCGGCTGTCGCACAACTTCCCGGAAGGCCTCACCTATTCCGTCTCCTACGACACCGGCCAGTTCGTCGAGGCGAGCGTCGAAAACGTCGAGCACACGCTGATCGAGGCCTTCGTGCTGGTCATCATCGTCGTGTTCCTGTTCCTCGGCAGCTGGCGGGCGGCGCTGATCCCGCTGATCGCCGTGCCCGTCGCGCTGATCGGCACCTTCGCCGTCATCCTCGCGCTCGGCTTCTCGCTCAACACCGTCTCGCTTCTGGCGCTGGTGCTGGCGATCGGCATCGTCGTGGACGATGCGATCGTGGTGGTGGAGAACGTCGAGCGGGTGATGGAGGAAAACCCCGGCATGCAGGCGGCGGAGGCCGCGCGGCTGGCCATGGGCGAGATCACCGGGGCGATCGTGGCGATCACGCTGGTGCTGCTTTCTGTCTTCGTGCCCGTGGCCTTCATCCCCGGTCTCAGCGGTCAGCTGTTCCAGCAGTTCGCCGTGGCCGTGTCCGTGTCGATGGTGCTTTCGGCGATCAACGCGCTGACGCTCAGCCCGGCGCTATGCGCCATCCTGCTCAAGCCGCACCACGGGCCGAAGCGCGGCATCCTCGGCTATGTCTCGCGCGGCATCGACAAGGGGCGGGACGGCTACGCCTATGTCGCGGGCCACATCGCCCGGCGGGTGATCATCGGGCTGGTGCTCCTGGCGGTCGCGGCCGCCTCGGCCGGCTGGCTGTTCCGGATCGTGCCGACCGGCTTTCTTCCGGCCGAGGACCAGGGCGCCTATTTCACTGAGATCCGCCTGCCGGAAGGGGCCTCGTTCAACCGGACCGATGCGGTGGTCCGGCGGGTCGAGGGGATGCTGTCGGAGATCGAGGGGGTCGCCAACGTCATCACCGTCACCGGCTACAGCTTCCTCGACGGGCTGTCCAAGTCGAACAGCGGCTTTGCCGTCGTCACCATGAAGCCCTTTGCCGATCGGACGGCGGCCGCAGCCTCCGTCGACGCGGCGGTGAAAACCACGATGATGAAGGGGGCATCGATCCGCGAGGCGCAGATCTTCGCCTTCAACCTGCCGCCGATCATGGGTCTCGGCACCGGTTCCGGCTTCGAGTACCAGCTGCTCGACCTGCAGGGACGGCCGCCCGCCGAACTCGCGGCGACCGCCGGCGGGCTGATCGTCGCGGCCAACCAGAACCCGCTCCTGGGGCCGACCTTCACCACCTATTCGGCATCGACGCCGCAGCTCTACCTCAATCTCGACCGCGACCGGCTGCAGGCGCTGGGCGTCTCGGTTTCCGACCTGTTCGCTACGCTGCAGGGCACGCTCGGCTCCTACTACATCAACGACTTCAACCTCTACGGCCGCAGCTGGCGGGTGACGATGCAGGCCTCCCAGGCCGACCGGCGGACGGTGAACGACATCAACCGCCTGCACGTGCGCAATGCCGCCGGCGAGATGGTGCCGGTGGCCTCGGTCGCGAGCGTCGACTACATCGTCGGGCCGCAATCGATCGTGCGCTACAACAACTACCGCTCGATCACGCTGAACGGCCAGCCGGCCCCGGGCGTCTCCTCGGGCCAGGCGATCGCGGCGATGGAGGCCGTCTCGGCGGCGACGCTGCCGCCCGGCTACAGCTTCGAGTGGACAGGAACGGCGCTGCAGGAGCTGGAGGCGGCCGGCAAGACGCCGGTGATCCTGGCGCTCGCCGTGCTGTTCGCCTACCTCTTCCTCGTCGCGCTCTACGAGAGCTGGACGATCCCGGTGCCGGTGCTGCTGTCGGTCGTGGTCGGCGTCGTCGGCGCGCTCGTCTCGATCCTCGTCGCGGGGCTCTCCTTCGACATCTACGCGCAGATCGGCCTCGTCGTGCTGATCGCGCTCGCCTCGAAGAACGCCATCCTGATCGTCGAATTCGCGAAGTTCCGCCGCGAGAGGGGCGAGACGATCGTCGATGCGGCGATCGACGGCGCGCGCACCCGATTCCGCGCGGTGATGATGACGAGCGTCGCCTTCATCGTCGGGCTGATCCCACTGGTGACGGCGACGGGTGCCGGCATGCTCAGCCGCAGGGCGGTGGGCACCGGCGTCGCCGGCGGCATGCTGGCGGCCTCGCTGATAGGCATTTTCCTGATCCCGGCGCTCTACGTCACCTTCCAGTGGCTGCGCGAGCGCGGCCACCGCCTGATCGGCATCGGCGGCGCGCAGGCTCCGCCTGCGGACGTGAAAGACGAGGCCGTTCCGGCCGATCACGAGCAGGCGGCACAATAGCGGCAGCCGTCCGCTTCGCGCCGGTGGTCAGGTGGCGGCAAGGACCGGGCGGCAACCATCCTGTCGGCGCGGGCTGTGACTGGCCCCGCCCCAGACAGATGATCCGCGGCACTACCGGCTGCAGAGCGTCCTGACGTTCAGCAGCCCCCAGCCATAGATCGCGTCCTTTCCGGGCGTGCCGATATCCTCCGCCGACTTTGCAAGTTCCGCCTCGAGCTCAGGCAGTGTCAGGTCCGGCCTGGCGGCGAGCAGGACGGCGGCTGCGGCGGTGACGAACGGCGCCGCAAAGGACGTGCCGCTCTTCTGGCGCACCCCGGAAACCGAAGCCGCCGTCCAGACGCCGACCCCCGGTGCCGCGATGTCGATGTGCTCGCCGCGAACGGCGCGGCGATAGGGTTTTCGCGCGCTGTCGACGGCGGTGACGGCGATGACGCCCGGATAGGCGGCCGGGTAGACGGGCCCGGCGTTCGGCCCCTTGTTGCCGGCTGCCGCCACCAGGATCGCATCCTTCTCGATCGCTGCCTGCACCGCCTTTTCCAGGAGCAGGTTGGGCGGTCCCGACAGGCTGAGGTTGATCACCCTGATGTCGCGTTGGAGGAGAAGATCGAGAGCGCGCACCAGATCGAAGACATTGGCGATATCGGCGGTCTTGCGGAACCGCTGGAAGGCATCGACGGCGACCAGTTCCGAGGCCGGCAGGAGGCCGGGCACGCGGCTGCCGGCACCGCCGACGAGAAGTGCAGCGACGGCCGTTCCATGCTGCTCGCCGGATTTCGGTCTCTCCTCGTCGTCGAGGCGCAGCACCTGCAGCCGGCCGTCGGCAAAGGCGGGATGGTCCGCGTTGATCGCCGTATCGACGAGCCCGATGCGCGGCAGCGCTGGGCAGGTGCCGGTGCGTTGGTCCCCGGTCGCGGGCCATCCCACCATGTCGCGCATCAGCCTGCAGTCGGCGCATGGGGGGCTCGCCAGCGACTGGGGTTGATAGAAGTGGTTGAAATCCACCGACGCCGACGCATTCCTGGCGGCGACGGCCTGGCGGGCAGCATCGAGCGTGATACCCCGCGGCACGATCAGCCGGACCATCTCGCTGCCGGTCAGGGCGATCCCGGTGCGACTGTCGACGACGTAGCCCTCCTGCTCCAGGCCGGCGATCGACGCCGCATCCAGCCCGATCGCGACGATCTCGTTGGATGCGCGGGAGGGAACGTCCGCCGCGCGGCGAACCGGGGCGCGACGCACAGCTTCGCGCCTGGCGCGTTGCCAGGGCCATCGGAACGACGGGCTCGCGCGCCGGATCACGTCGTCGTCGCCATCGCCACCGCCGCGGCGCCCGTATCCGCCGGATCCCCGACTGCCGCCGTCATCGTCTCCGCCGCCGTCATCATCTCCGCCGTCGTCGTCGCCACCGTCGTCGTCGGCCATCGCAACCGATGTGCCCGCAACGAGACCGGCCTCCTGAAGGGGCGGCGTCGCAACGACGACGGCAAGGCCGAGACAGAGGATGAGCGAAAGCCTGGCATGGCATGTGAGGAGCTGCAGCACGTTCAATCTCCTAGGCGGAAGGGACCCGTGTGGCGCCCGCGTGTCGGGCGGCTATCCTTGTCCAGACGTTTGACTCGACATGTTATTCCCCACCATGCCAAAGGTTTCGCATGATTGACGACACGCGTACAGTGCCGCAGAGGCTGGTCGCTTTCCTGCCCAATCTGAGGCGGTTCGCGATCTCGCTTTGCCGTTCGCCCGAGTTTGCCGACGATCTGGTCCAGGCGGCCTGCGAACGGGCGATCCGTTCGGCCGACAGCTTTGCCCCCGACAGCCGCTTCGATGCCTGGATGTTCCGGATCCTGCGCAACCTCTGGATCGATCACCTCAGGCGCGCAAAGACGGCGGGTCCGCACCAGGACCTGGACGAGGCCGGCGACATTCCCGGGCCGGACGGGCAGGCCGTATCGCATGCGCGGCTGGATCTTCTCGAGGTGACGGCGGCGCTGATGAAGCTTCCGGAGGAGCAGCGGGAAGTCCTCGTCCTGGTGTGCGTGGAGGACCTCAGCTACCGCGAGACGGCCGACGTGCTCTCGATCCCGATCGGCACCGTCATGAGCCGGCTTGCCCGGGCCCGGAAGAATCTCGCCCGGCTGACGGGAATAGAAGCCGGCGACGAACGTTCGTCCGGTACGAAAGGCGGCCTTGCATGACGCGAGAGGAATTCGACGACGAGACGCTGATGGCGTTCGCCGATGGCGAGCTGGATCCGGCGACGAGCGAGAGACTGGAGACGGCGCTTGCTTCGGATGAGGCCCTGGCGGCCCGCCTGGCGGTCTTCCTCGACAGCCGCCGCACCGTCGCCGATGCGCTGAAGCCGCTGATCAACGACGCGGTTCCCCCGCATCTCGTGGAATCGGTGGGCCGCATGATCGAGCGTGCCGAAAGGGAGGCCGGCCGCGATCTCCGGTCCGGCTCGCCCGACAACGTGGTGGCCCTGCAGCAGCAACACAGGCGGCTGGAGCCGCAGCGATGGTTCATGCGGGTCGCCGCCGGCCTCGTCGCCGTTGTCGCCGGCGTGACCGGCTTCGCGATCGGCCGCAGCACGGACGACGCCGGCTCGACATCGGACGTGAACCTTGCCGCGGCGCTCGACAGCCAGGCATCCGGACAGGACGTCCCGCTAAGCACCGGCAGCGTGCTGCATGTGATTTCGACGTTTCGCGACGAGCGCGGCGCGCTCTGCCGCGAATATCAGCTGAACGACCGGGAGAACAGCACGCTCACGATCGCCTGCCGGCGGGACGGCGAATGGCTGCCGCGGCTTGCGCTGACGTCGCCGCAGCCGGCCGACGGCTACGTGCCGGCCTCGTCCCAGGAGACGGTCGACGCCTTTCTGGCGTCGATCCATGCCGGCGCGCCGCTTTCTGCCGAGGAGGAGCGCGCGGCCCTTGCCGGCGGCGGCGGAAATATTTCCGGGCAGGGGGAATAGGCCGGACACGCCCCCGTTCTTCTCGATGAAGCCAAGAGGAGAACAGCGATGGCACTCACCCTCCTGCGGAGAACGCAACCCAGACTGACCTTTCTCTGCCGCAAGGAAGACGAAGGGGTGATCCCGCCGCCGGTGCGGGCCAAGACGGCGCTGCCGGACTGGTTCCGAAAGCTGCCTGCCGTCACCGAGCAGCAGGTGTCGCCGACCAACAGCGGGCTGACGGTCAAGCGCTGCATGCCGTTTCTCGATGCCATGGCCGCCGGCTGGGTGATCGGCCTGGCCGGCACCGTCCGCATGGAGATCTCCGACGGCGGCAGGCAGGTGGATTGCGGCTGGGATCTCGACCGGACGCTGGTCAGCAACCATGCGGCCCATCAGGTTGCCGGCAATCCGCGCGAGCCATTGCCGCCGTGCAAGTTCCACAATTTCTGGACGATCCGCACGCCGCCCGGCTGGAGCTGCCTGTTCGTGCCGCCGCTCAACCGCCCCAACGGCCTATTCGAGGTCGTCGCCGGCATCGTCGACACGGACACCTATCAGTCGGAGATCCATTTCCCCTTCTTCGCCACCGGCGAGGACGGTCTGCATGTGATCGAACGGGGCACGCCCATCGTCCAGGTCATCCCGTTCCGGCGGGAGACCACCGATCTTCCCGGGGAGATCCGCGCCGAGACCGAGGAGGAAGGCGCGGTGCGCCAGAGCATCTTCAGAAAGACACTCGCTGCGGACGGCTGGTACCGCAGGTTCGCGCGCGCGCCGCGCTGAGCGAGACGTCCCGTCCTGCTTTCTCTGTCGCCGCTGCCACGCGCACCGGCGACGCTTCCGTTTGCATCGAATATATGTCGTAAATAATTGAAAATATTTGCTATTTCGTGGAATAGTCTTTGGCGGGGCGCGTTTCTCCATGGCAGCCGCAAGGGCTGGCGAACACAATGGAGAAAACCATGAAGAAGCTGATTGCGATATTGAGCGCATTTCTGGTGGCGGGTGCCGCCGCGCCCGCGCCCGCCGTTGCCGATGATCCGGTCGCCCGTTTCCTCGAGCGGATCACCCGCAACAACAAGGCCACCTATGCGAGAGGCGATCGCGATGACGATCGCAGGAGCAGCTGGAATTCGGGACGCGACTCCAACAGCTCATCGAACTCGTCGCGCAACTCGAGCTCCAACTCGAACTCGAACTCCAGTTCCAATTCGAGCTCCAACAAGAGCTCGAATTCCTCCAGCAATTCCAGCTCCAATCGCTCGTCCAACTCTTCGAGCAATTCCAGCTCGAACAGTTCGTCGAACTCCTCCAGCAACTCGAGTTCGAACAGCTCGTCGAATTCGTCGAGCGACGACGATTGACGGTTGCTCGCCCTGCCGCCTCCCGCGCTGCCAGCGCGGGGGCGGACAGGCATGGCGTGCGGCGCGACCGTGGCATGCGGCGCGCCGTTGCGATCGTCGCTTAGGCGCTCAATAGCGATCCAGCCCCAGGTCGCCCGTCTCGATCTCCGGCTGGCGGTCGGAGATCAGGTCGGCCAGCACGCGGCCCGAACCGCAGGCCATGGTCCAGCCGAGCGTGCCGTGGCCGGAATTGATGAAGAGGTTGCGGTAGCGCGTGGCGCCGATGATCGGGGTGCCGTCCGGCGTCATCGGCCGCAGGCCCGACCAGAAGGTGGCGCGCGCCTGGTCGCCGGCGCCGCCGAAGAGGTCCTCCACCGAGTGTTCCAGCGTGGCGCGGCGGGCCTTCGGCAGGTCGTCGCTGAAGCCGGAGATCTCGGCCATGCCGCCGACGCGGATGCGGTCGCCGAGCCGCGTGATCGCGATCTTGAAGGTCTCGTCCATGATGGTGGAGACCGGGGCGCGGCTCTCGTCGACGATCGGCACGGTGATCGAATAACCCTTCACCGGATAGATCGGCGCCCTCAGGCCGAGCGGCTTCAGGATCGCCGGCGTGTAGCTGCCGAGGGCCGCGACGAAACGGTCGGCCTCGACGAAGCCGTCGGCGAGCGCCACCCCGGTGACGCGGTCGCCGGCAGTCTTCAGGCCGCGGATGTCGACGCCGAAGCGGAAGGTGACGCCGAGCGCCTCGGCCTGATCCTTCAGGCTGCTGGTGAATTTGAAGCAGTCGCCGGTCTCGTCGTTCGGCAGGCGCAGGCCGCCGACGATCTTCTCCTTCACCCGGGCGAGGGCCGGTTCGGCGCGGATGCAGCCGGCCGGGTCCAGCACCTCATAGGGCACGCCGTCGGCGCGCAGCACCTCGACGTCCTTGCCGATGCCGTCCAGCTGCTTCTGCGTGCGGAACAGCTGCAGCGTGCCCTGGGTGCGGTGGTCATAGGCGATGCCGGTCTCCTGGCGCAGCGCGATCAGGCAGTCGCGGCTGTATTCGGCGAGCCGCACCATGCGCCCCTTGTTGGTGGCGTAGCGCGCGCTGGTGCAGTTCGCCAGCATCGCCATCATCCAGCGCCAGGTGGCGGCATCCGCCATCGGCCGGATGATCAGCGGCGCATGCTTCATGAACAGCCATTTGACCGCCTTCTGCGGGATGCCGGGCGCGGCCCAGGGCGAGGCATAGCCCGGCGAGATCTCGCCGGCATTGGCAAAGCTCGTCTCCAGCGCCGGGCCCGGCTGGCGGTCGAGCACGGTGACCGCGTGGCCGGCGCGCGCGAGGTAGTAGGCGGTCGTGACGCCGATGACGCCGGCGCCGAGAACGGTGACTTTCATGTGTGCCCCTTGGATGCGTATGCGTGTGCGGGTGTCGAAGCGGCTCAGCGGTATTCGCGGTGGTAGCGGTCGCCGAGGGAGGTGAGGATTTCGTAGGCGATGGTGCTGGCGTCGGCGGCGATCGCCTCCAGCGTCTGGTGCGGCCCGATCACCTCGACGAGGCTGCCGAGGACAAGGGTGCCGGGCGGCAGGGCGCCGATGTCGACGGTCATGCTGTCCATCGACACGCGCCCGACGATCGGCAGTCGCACGCCGTCAAAATAGACCGCGCCCGTGTGGCTCAGGCTGCGCGGCAGGCCGTCGGCATAGCCGGCCGCGATCGTCGCAAGCCGGGTCTCGGCGGCCGTGACGTGGGTGCCGCCATAGCCGACGCGGGTGCCGGCCGGCACGGTCCGGGTCTGGATCACGCGGACGTCGAGGCGGACGACCGGCTTCATCGGATTGGCACGCGCATCCGTCGGCGCGCCGCCATAGAGGGCGATGCCTGTGCGGGCCATGGCAGCGTGGAAATCGGGACCGAGGAAGATGCCGCCGGAATTGGCCAGGCAGACCGGAACATCGGGGACGAGGGCAGAGGCTTGCCGCATCGCCTTGAGCTGGTCGGCGTTCTGGGCGTTTTCGAATTCGTCGCCGCTCGCGAGATGGCTCATGAGAAACAGGAGGTCGAGGCGGTCGCGCAGGGTACCGTCGGCGACGAGCGCCGACAGCTCTTCCGGCGGCAGGCCGAGGCGCGACATGCCGGTATCGACCTGCAGGACGGCGGGAAGGCGCCGGCCGCGCATCGTTGCCGTCTTCATCCAGTTCTGCGCCTGTTCGAGCGAGTTGAGGACCGGGACGATCCCCGCATCGGCGCAGCCGTCCTCGGCGCCCGGCTGCAGGCCGTTCAGCACGAAGATGCGGGCGCCGTCGACATAGGGCCTCAGCCGGTGCGCCTCGCCGACATGGGCGACGAAGAAGTCGCGGCAGCCGGCATCGCGCAGCACCGGCGCGACGCGGGCGACGTCGAGGCCGTAGGCATTCGCCTTGACGACGGCTGCGACCGGCACCGGAGCGGTGCGCGCGCACAGGGAGCGGTAGTTCTGCCGCAGCGCGCCGAGGTCGATCGACAGGTAGCCCGGTGCACCGTCCCGGCTGATGATTTCCATGGAATGTGTGTTCACGGCCCGCCTCCAGCTGCCTGACAAGGCTATTGAAACGATCGGGCACTTTTCTTCGAATTGTTGCTCTGATATTCAAAAATTGGTCGATTAATCGAATTTTATGCGAGCAAATGGGAGATTCTGCATGAAGGGCCTGGACGCGATCGACCGCAACATCGTCCGACTCCTCAGGCTGAACGCGCGCATCACCAATGCGAAGCTGGCGCAGGAGGTCGGGCTGTCGCCGTCGGCCTGCCTGCGGCGCATCGGCCTCTTGGAGCAATCGGGCGTCATCCGCGGCTATACGGCGCTGATCAGCAGTGCGGAGGGCGAGAGCCCGATCGCGGTGATCATCAACATCTCGCTGGAGCGGCAGACCGAGGAGTACCTGAACCGCTTCGAGAACGCGGTGCGCCGGCACCCGGAGATCCAGGAGTGCTACCTGATGACCGGCGGTTCGGACTATCTGTTGCGGGTGGAGGTGGACAGCGCCGGCGCGTTCGAGCGGATCCACAAGGAGATCCTGGCAAAGCTGCCGGGCGTCCTGCGCATCCATTCGAGCTTTTCCATCCGCAACATCCTGTCGACGCGGCTGCCGCCGCGCTGAGGCGGCGGCGCCGCGCGTTCAGGCGGTGGTGCCCTCCAGGCTCCTGTCGGGCCGTGTCGCCACGCGCTCGGGAAGCTTCGGCTCCTTGATCAGCTGCAGCCTGCGGGAGAACAGGTTTCGTTCCGGAACGGGGCGGCCGATGCTGATCACGGTCGCCTCCTCCAGGTCGTCTTGGAGAATGGCGAGCACGCGGCGCAGGCATTGCGGCTCCATCGCCTCCAACACCTCGTCCATCACGATCCAGCGCGGCCTGTGCAGAAGGACGCGGGCAAACGCCAGCAAGCGCTCGTCGTCGTCGCTCAGCTCCCTGTCCCAGCGGGCCTCGGCATCGAGCAGCGGCATCATCCGCTGCAGCCCGACCTTGGCAAGCGCGCCGGCCAGATCGGCGTCGCTGAAGGTGTTTCCGTGCGGATAGGACAGGACTTCCCTCAGCGTTCCGGGCGGCATGTAGGGGGTTCGTGGCAGGAAGGTGATCGCCTCGTCCTTGGGCAGGCCGACCCGGCCGCTGCCGAGCGGCCACAGTCCCGCCAGCGCCCGGAACAGGAGCGTCTTGCCGATGCCCGGATCGGCGGTGATCACCACCCTCTCGCCGGCCTTGATCTCCACGTGCGGCTCCTCCAGCCGCGTGCGGCCGCTCGGCGAGACGACGTCGAGACGGTCGATGGTCATGCGGTTGCCCTCGTTGAGGACGAACTCGATGTGCCCTTCGGCCTCGTTGAGCTTGTCGGTCGCCAGCAGGGCGCTGCGGAAGGCGGTGACGCGGTGGAGTGTCGCGCGCCAATCGGTGATCGCGCCGATATTGGCGACGAACCAGCGGAGCGACGAGTGCACCTGGTTGAAGGCGCCCACCGCCATCATCAGCCCGCCGAAGCTGATGTGCCCGGAGAAATAGACGGGGGCGGCGACGAGGATCGGCGCCACCACCGTGACCCAGCCGTAGCTGTCGACGACCCAGGAGAGGTTGATCTGCGCACGGAAGATGTTGCGCATCGCCAGGAGCACCGAGCCGAGGTCGTTCTCCAGCTTCTGCCGCTCGCCGGTCTCGCCGCCCGCCAGCGAGACGGAATCGATGTGCTCGTTGACGCGCATCATGGTGAAGCGCAGGGCGGCCTCGCGGTTGTAGCGTTCGCCGTTGAGCGCAATCAGCGGCCGGCCGACGCGCCAGCTGAGCCAGGAGGCCGAGCCGGCATAGATGATCGCCGCCCAGACCATGTAGCCCGGGATGTCGAAGACGCGGCCGCTGATGTTGAACGCGAAACCTTCCGACAGCGACCACAGGACGCCGACGAAGGAGACGAGAAGGATCGAGGACTGCAGCAGTCCGAAGGCGAGGTCGGTGGTCAGATCGGCGAGGTGGCCGGCATCCTCCTGCATGCGCTGGTCGGGATTGACGCCGATGGCCCCGGCATTGGCCAGCCGGAACGCCCGGCGCGGCCGCATCCACTCGCAGATCAGCTCGCGGGTGAGCCCCTCGCGCAGCTTCAGCCGGAAGCGCTGGTTCAGCCATTGCTGCGATATGTTGAGGAACAGCATGACGCCGGCAATGCCTGCGAAGATCTGCAGCTGGTGGAAGAAGGCGGGAAGGTTGCGCCGCTCGATGGCGTCGTAGAACGGCTGGTTCCACTGGTTGAGGACGATCTGGCCAAGTGCTGTGAAGACGACCACGAAGAAGCTTCCGGCGGAGATGGCGAGCAGCGTCTTGAAGACGGGAGAGGCCTGGAAGATGTGCCTGATCGTCATCAACTGCTTCCAGAAGCTCTCTTCCGCCACCTCTGCCGGCGGGGTGGAGCTGCCGTTCCGTGCGGTGATACTGGCCATCTTGCATTCCTTCCTTGCAGGGGCACGCCGCCCGGACTCGCCTGCGAGGAAGGGGCGGTTCTGACACTGGAACACCGTCGGAGCCAAACGGCAAGGCCGTCGGGGCGCATTGTTGTGAGTCCAGGGGATTGCGGCGAGGGCGCGTCGCGCCGGCAGGAAATCCACCGGAAAGGTGGAATATTCCTCTGAAAGCCTTGTCGGGCGAAAGGAATTTCCGGGTGGCATTTGCCTAAGAAATGACCGGCTGTTGCCTTATTGGTGGGCATTTGCGATCTATCGGGACGTAGAACTGCGCGGGTGTCCTCCCAAGGCCCGCGCCATCAGCGAAAGCAGGTAATTCATGTCCCAAGCCCTTTTCTCCGTGTTCGACCGCCTCCGTATCACCCGCCGCGCCGGCCTGTCGGCGGTCCTCGCAGCCGCCGCCTTCTCGATGACGATGGCGGCGCCCGCATCGGCCGAGGACAAGACGACGGTCAAGGTCGGGATCATGAGCGGCGAGGACGAGGACGTGTGGCGCGTCGTCGTCGCCGAGGCGGAGAAGAAGGGGCTGACGGTCGAGGTCGTCACCTTCAACGACTACACCCAGCCGAACGAGGCGCTGGAGCGCGGCGAAATCGACGCCAACGCCTTCCAGCACGGCCCGTACCTGGAGAACCAGATCCAGGCGCACGGCTACAAGATCGTCGTGGCCGGCTATACCGCCGTCTGGCCGATCGGCGTCTATTCGAAGAAGCACGCCGCGATCGCCGATATCCCCGAGGGTGCGGTGATCGGCGTCCCCAACGATCCCTCCAACGAGGGCCGCGCGCTGCTCGTCCTGCAGGACCAGGGCGTCATCAAGCTCAAGGATGGCGCCGGCATCCTGGCGACGATCGCCGACATCGCCGAGAACCCGAAGAACGTCGAGATCAAGGAACTGGATGCCGGCATCGTCGGCCGTTCGGTCGAGGATCTCGATGCGGCCGTCGTCAACACCGACTGGGCGCTGAAGAGCGGGCTCACGGTGGAGAACCGCATCGCGCAGGAGAAGATCGCGGACAATCCGTACCGCAACTTCATCGCCGTGCGCGAGGCCGACCTGAACGCTCCCTGGGTGAAGACGCTGGTGTCGTCCTACCAGAACGATACCGTCAAGGCCGAGTTCGACCGCGTCTACAAGGGCACCGGCACCGCCGCTTATTGACCTGACCGCCCTCGGGGCTGAACATCCGACGGCCTGCAGCCCTTGCGCTGCAGGCCGTCTCGCCGTTGCGGACGGCGGAAAGGAATATCCATGTCTTCCCAAACCCTCGCCGGCCGACCGGCGGATACGGACAGTGTGCGCGACGCCGTCGTCCGGCTGACAGACGTGCGCCGGCATTTCGGCGAGACGCCGGCGATCGACGGCGTGACGCTGACGGTGCGCAAGGGCGAGATCCTCGGCCTGATCGGCCGCAGCGGCGCTGGCAAGTCGACGCTGATCCGCTGCCTGAACGGGCTGGAGCGGCCCGACAGCGGCTCCATCGAGATCGAGGGCCGCGAGATCACGGGGCTGAGCGAACAGGCGCTGCAGCCGCTCCGCCGCCGGATCGGCATGATCTTCCAGCATTTCAACCTGCTCTCGGCCAAGACGGTCGAGGAGAACGTCGCCCTGCCGCTCAAGATCGAGGGCTGGTCGAAGGAGAAGCGGCTGGCGCGGGCGGCCGAACTCCTCGATCTCGTCGGTCTCGCCGGCAAGGCGAAGAGCTATCCGGCAGCGCTGTCCGGCGGCCAGAAGCAGCGCGTCGGCATCGCCCGCGCGCTTGCCGCCGGCCCGGCCCTGCTCCTGTCGGACGAAGCGACCTCGGCGCTCGACCCGGAGACAACCGCGGCCATCCTGGACCTATTGAAGGACATCAACGCGAAGCTCGGGCTGACCATCCTGCTCATCACCCATGAGATGGAGGTGATCCGCACGATCGCCGACCGGGTCGCCGTCATCGATGCCGGCCAGATCGTCGAGGAGGGGCCGGTCTGGTCCGTCTTCGCCGATCCGCAGACGGCCACGACGCAGAACCTTCTGGCCGGCATCCGTCCCGGGCTTCCGCCGGCGGTGGCGGCGCGGCTCGTGCCCGGGCCGGGCGGATCCGACGCCGGCGAGACGATCCTCGGCGTCGACCTTTCGGGGCCGGAGGCGGGCACGCTTCTGTCCGGGCTGTCCGCCGAAGTCGCAGGCCGCCTGCGGCTGATCCATGGCGGCATCGACGATATCCAGGGCCAGCCGGTCGCGCGGTTCTTCGTCGGTGTGCCGTCGTCGGCCGGTGCTGCGGCGCAGGCCATCGCCTATCTCGAGCGCCGCGGCGCCAAAGTGGAGGTCTTCGGCCATGTCGCCGATCATGCTTGAGCTGTTCTTCCGCTCGTTCTGGGAGACGGTCGTCATGACGGTCGCCTCCGGGGCGATCTCGCTGGTTGCCGGGCTGCCGCTGGGGCTGGCGCTGGTAGCGACCGCGAAAGGCGGCATTGCCGAAAACCGCGCGATCAACCTGGCCCTCGGCGCGATCGTCAACGGCTTCCGCTCCGTCCCCTTCATCATCCTGCTGGTGGCGCTGATCCCGGTGACGCGGTTCATCGTCGGCACGTCGATCGGCATGTGGGCGGCGATCGTGCCGCTGGCGATCGCTGCCACGCCGTATTACGCACGCATCGCCGAGGTCTCCCTGCGCGAGGTAGACCGTGGCCTGATCGAGGCCGTGCGCGCCATGGGCGGCAATCGCTGGACGATCATCCGCGAGGTGCTGGTGCCGGAGGCGCTGCCGAGCCTTGTGGCCGGTTTCACCGTGACGCTGATCACGCTGATCGGCGCGTCCGCCATGGCGGGGGCGATCGGGGCCGGCGGCCTCGGCGATCTCGCGATCCGCTACGGCTACCAGCGCTTCGAGACCGCCGTGATGGTGGCCGTCGTCGCCGTGCTGATCGTGCTCGTCTGCGTCATCCAGTGGGCCGGCGACCGGCTGGTGGCGCGGCTGGATCACAAGGGATGATCGGATCGGGGTGAACGGGGTGCGGACCGCGGGTCAGCCGCTCGCCGCCCCGTCCGTTCGGTGCGTCTCGCGCTTGCCGGTCCTGACCGGCGGGGCGGGGACGTCCTCGTCATAGAGGATGCGCTCGGAGGCGCCGTCCAGATCCTCGTACTGGCCGTTGCGCATCGACCAGAGGAACAGCACGAGCCCGGCGGTGCCGAGCAGGAGCGAGACCGGGATCAGGTAGTAGAAGGCACTCATGTCTTCGCCTCGTCTGCGCCGGCGCCGATGGGTCCCGTTGCCGGATCGTACCTCAATCCCGGTCCTTGATGGCCTGGTAGGCGTGCCAGGTGGCATGGCCGAGCAACGGAAAGGTGATGACGAAGCCGAGCATGCCGGTCACAAGGCTCGCGGCCGTCAGCACCAGCACGATGATACCCCATGTCAGCATCACCGGAAGATTGTTCCAGGCCAGCGCGATGCTGGTGCCCATGGCGGTGAAGGCATCGACGTCGCGATCGACGACCATGGGGACGCCGAAGACGCTGATGGCGAAGGCGAAGGCGGCGAAGAGGGCGCCGACGGCGGTGCCCACCCCGAGCAGTGCCAGGCCCATCGGCGTGCCGAACAGCATGGGCAGCCCATGGGCGAGCCCCTGGAACGGCTGCCAGCCGACGAACAGCGCATAGAGGATGACGGCCGCCCGCATCCACAGCAGCATCAGCCCGCACAGCACCGCGCCGACGAAGAGGACATGCTG
Organism: Hyphomicrobiales bacterium; assembly: GCA_900469965.1. Taxonomy (GTDB): domain Bacteria; phylum Pseudomonadota; class Alphaproteobacteria; order Rhizobiales; family Rhizobiaceae; genus Mycoplana. Next base: position 346,769 of record UBZP01000015.1, read on the forward strand.
GCCGGTGCCGGGCTTCGGCCGGATCATGTCCGCGAGCGAGACGGGCAGGCCCTCTTCGATCCGCCGGCTCTTTTCATAGAGGCCGGCGGCGAGCACCGGGCCGACCACGAAGAAGCCGGCGAGTGCGGGGAGGAGGGCATAGTCGTAGCCGAAATAGTAGAGGCCGCCGACGATGATGATCGACACGGCCGCCACGCCCGCGCCGTAGACCAGGCTGGGCAGCGGCACGGTCCACAGGTCCCGCCAGCCCTGCGCCAGCCAGCCGAAGGCCCGGGCGGCGGGCATGTGCCGGTTGCGGTCGACGGCCTTCGGCAGCGGAGGGACGGTTTGAGGCATCCTCATGTCAGCTTCCTCCTGCAAGTCCTTGATGCGGCGGCGTTCTTCAGCATGACGACCGGGCCGCCCGATAGGCGCCGGGCGCCTGCGATTCCGTCTTCAGGTGGGCAACGCATTCCGGCTGCGAGACGACCGCGACATAAACCAGATGCGCATTGGCGATCAGAAACAGGGCGATGCCGGCGCCGGCCGCGGTCAGCGCGATCACGCGCGGCGACAGGGCCGGCATATTCATGTCCCGTCGCCACCAGCGGCATGCTGCTGCTCCCTCAGATCGGCGACATAGAGCGCCAGGATCTTGATGTCGAGCGGCGACAGGCGCAGGCCCCAGCTCGGCATGTGGCCCTGCCGGCCGCCGTAGATCGATTGATAGACGGCTTCCCGGCCGCCGCCATAGATCCAGAAATGGTCGGTGAGATCCGGCGCCCCCACTTCCTTCAGGCCCTTCGCATCCTGGCCGTGGCAGGCGATGCAGTTCTGCGCGAACAGTTCGCGGCCGGCCGCGATCGCAGCCGCGTTTTCTTCCGTCTGTTCCTCCAGCCCGGAGAGGGAGCGGACATAGGTGACGAGCTGCAGGACCGCCGGCCGTTCCAGCACCTGGTCGCGGCCGAAGGCCATCATCTGCGAGACGCGGGTCTCCGGATCGCTGCCGTTGATGCCGACGCGGATGGTCTCGGCGATGGTGGCCGGGTCGTCACCCCACAGCATGGGGGCGGCGGCGATGTTCGGATAGCCGCCGTTGCCGCTGCCGCCGACGCCATGGCAGGCGGCGCAATTGTCGCCGAACAGCGTGTGGCCGGTCTCGCGAATGATCGGCATCAGTTCGGCGTCGGTAAGGATGGCGGCCAGGTCCTCGCTCTCGATGCGGGCGGCCCAGGCGGCGCGCTCGGCCGCGCCCTCGTCCAGGCGCTTGGCCACCGTCTGCTTCTGGTCGACCCCGAGCCAGCCGCGGAAATAGCCGGTTCCATAGGGGAAGCTCGGCATCAGCAGCGACCAGACCACGCCGAACAGCGTGAACGCGATGAGGAAGAACCAGACCGGCTTCGGGACCGGCGTGTGCAGTTCCTTGATGCCGTTCCACTCGTGGCCGGTCGTCATGTGGCCGGTGACGGGATCGCGTTCTCCTACAGCCATGGCCGGTCCTCGTCGTCCGATACGATCGATTTCGCCGCCCGGTCGAACTGCTTCCTGTTGGCCGGCCAGAAGGCATAGATCACCACGCCGATCGACATGGCGACGAGATAGAAGAGCCCGAAGGACTTGGCGAAGGCGGTCACAGTGTCATGATCGAAGCTCATGGCGCTACTCCACCTTCGCCTGCTCGGCCTGCCTGGCCGCATCCGTCAGCCGTCCGAGGATCTGCAGGTAGGCGACGACGGCGTCCATTTCGGTCAGCGTCTCCGGCTTGCCGTCGAACAGGCTGACATTGGTCGCATCGCCATACCGCTCGGCCACGCCGGCTGCCTGGCCGCTGTCGGGATTGGCCTGGCCGTAGGCGTCGGCGGTGGCGTTCTCGATCATTTCGTCGGTATAGGGGACGCCGACGGCGCGCATCGCCGCCAGGTGCTCGCCGAGGTCGTCGATCTCGAGCGAATTGCGCAGCAGCCAGCGATAGGCGGGCATCTTCGATTCCGGCACGAGATCGCGCGGATTGTAGAGATGGGCGACGTGCCATTCGTTGGAGTATTTGCCGCCGAGGCGGGCGATGTCCGGGCCGGTGCGCTTGGAGCCCCAGAGCATGGGGTGGTCGTACTTGGATTCGACGGCCAGCGAGTAGGGACCGTAGCGCTCCACTTCGTCGCGCAGCGTGCGGATCATCTGCGAATGGCAGGCGTAACAGCCCTCGCGGATGTAGATGTTGCGGCCGGCGAGCTCAAGCGGCGTGTAGACGCGCATGTCGGGCGCGTCCTCCACCGTCTCGTCGATGGTGAACAGCGGCGCGATCTCGATGAGGCCGCCGATCGAGGCGACGACGATGATCGCAAGCACGAGGCCCATGGCATTGCGTTCGAGCCGGTAGTGGAAATTGAACATCGCCTATTCCCCCGCCTGCGCCCAGGCCCGCGGCGCGGGCGGCTCGACCGGCAGATCCGCCGCCGCGCCCTCGTCGATGGGGGCCGGGCGGCTGATCGTCATCCAGACGTTGTAGAAGGCGACGACGGCGCCTGCGAGGAACAGCAGGCCGCCGAACGTGCGGGCGATGTAGTAGGGATGCATGGCGACCAGCGTGTCGAGGAAGGAATAGGCGAGCGTGCCGTTCTGGTCGTAGGTCCGCCACATCAGCCCCTGGATGATGCCGGAGTTCCACATCGAGAAGACGTAGACGACCGTTCCCGACAGCGCCAGCCAGAAGTGGACCTCGACGAGCTTCGCCGAATAGAGCGCCGGACGCTTCCACATCCACGGCACCAGCGCGTAGAGCGAGCCGAAGGTGATCATGGCGACCCAGCCGAGCGCGCCGGCGTGGACATGTCCCACCGTCCAGTCGGTGTAGTGCGAGAGCGAGTTGACGGCGCGGATCGCCATGAACGAGCCCTCGAAGGTGGCGATGCCGTAGAAGATCGCGGCCAGCATCATGAAGCGCAGCACCGCGTCGTCGCGCACCTTGTGCCAGGCGCCGTTCAGCGTCAGGAGCGCGTTGCCGGCCGACGCCCAGGACGGCACCAGAAGCACCAGCGAGAAGACCATGCCGAGCGTCTGCACCCAGTGGGGCAGGGCGGTGTAGTGCAGGTGGTGCGAGCCCGCCCACATGTACATGAAGGTGATGCCCCAGAAGCTGATGATCGACATGCGGTAGGAATAGATCGGCCGGCCGGCGCGCTTGGGCAGATAGTAGTACAACATGCCGAGGAAGCCGGCGGTCAGGAAGAAGGCGACTGCGTTGTGGCCGTACCACCACTGCGTCATCGCATCCTGGACGCCGGAGAACAGCGCGTAGCTCTTGGCGTGGCCGATCGATACGGGAACGGCGAGATTGTTGACGATGTGCAGGATGGCGACGACCAGGATGAAGGCCATGTAGTACCAGTTGGCGACGTAGATATGCGGCTCGCGCCGGCGGGCGAGCGTCCGGATGTAGATCAGGAAGTAGACCACCCAGACGACGACGAGCCACAGGTCGGCATACCATTCCGGCTCGGCATATTCCTTGGACTGGGTCATGCCCATGAAGTAGCCGGTCGCGGCCATCACGCAGAACAGATTGTAGCCGAGCAGCACGAACCAGGGGCTCAGCTGGTCGGGCAGGCGGGCGCGCGTGGTCCGCTGCAGCACGTGGAAGGAGGTGGCGATCAGGGCGTTGCCGCCGAAGCCGAAGATGACGCCGCTGGTATGCACCGGACGCAGCCGGCCGAAGCTGGCCCAGGCGGCATCGAACGTGAGGTCCGGCCAGGCGAGCAGGGCGGCCACCCAGACGCCGACCGCCATGGCGATGACGCCCCAGATCAGCGAAAGGATGATGCCGACCCTGGTCGGATCGTCGTAATATTCGCGGAAGCGCTCTTCCCAGGGCTCGGAGGCGTCGATGCCGCGCAGCAGCACGACCATGACCGCCATGCCGTAGGCCGCCACGATCCAGCCGTGTACGGCAAGGAGGTCGCCGCGCCCGACGACCGCCATGGCCACCCCCACGCAGATGACGACGACCAGAATGATCGCCGCATATGTGCGCTCCAAGGCGGTCAGCTGTGCAACCATGCCCGACACCCCCGAACAGGGCGACCGGCCGGTGCCGGATCGCCGCATGGACCGTATGCTGATGCGATGCTGTCAAGTCGAACGTCTGCAGAGCGTCAGCGGCCATTGTCCCGAACGGCCGGGCTAACGTATTGATGGTTGCACGTTTATCGTCGTGCGGCAATCGGATTTGCGCTTTGATAAACCGCAGATTGTGTCCGGTGCCGGTCGTTGCCGCCAGTTGGGGGACGCGGCTTGCTGGAAGGATAAAGGGCAGGATATGGCGCAGGACAGCGGTCAGAAGATGGGGCAGGAGATGGAGCCGGGATTTCAATGGTTGAACGAGCCGAAGGAATGGAGCGGCGACGCGGGGCGCCTCTTCCTGCGGACGGACGCGCGGACCGATTTCTGGCGGAAAACGTTCTACGGTTTCGAGCGCGACAGCGGGCATGCCTTCCTGAAGCCGGTGCGGGGCGACTTCACCGCCGCGGCCACGGTCCTCGGCCGCTACGAGGCGCTCTACGACCAGGCCGGTCTGATGCTGCGCCTCGACGCGGCGAACTGGATCAAATGCGGCATCGAGTTCACCGACGGGCTGATGCATTTCAGCGTTGTCGTCACGCGCGGGGTGTCGGACTGGTCCGTCGTTCCGCTGCATGGCGCCTCACCCGACGCTCCCCTCTCGGTCCGCCTGACGCGGCATGACGATGCGGTGCGGATACAGTTCCGCTTCGGCGCCGACCCGTGGCAGATGGCGCGGCTCTGCCCGTTTGCGGCCGACGACGCCGAGGTCGGCGTCATGGCCTGTTCGCCGGAGCGCGAGGGCTTCGAGGCGACCTTCTCGGACATCGGCATCGGACCGCCGATCCCGCGCCAACTGCACGACTGAGGCGCTGCCGCCTGCCGGCGCGCATCCGCATCGTCAGTCCGCGGCGACCGTGGTGGTGATCTCGGGATCACCGCGCAGGGTGTTGCTGACCGTGCAGATCTCCTCGGCCACGCGGGCGACCGTCTCGCGCGTCTGCTGGTCGATGTCGCCCGCGATGGTGAAGGCGATCGCGAACGCCCTGACGCGACCGGGGCCGTCCGTCGCCTTTTCTCCTTTGACGGAGACGGTGATCCGGGTGACGCGGTCGAGTACGCCGATCTGGCTGGCGGCGACCCGCGCGCTCATGGCGAGACAGGCCGACAGCGAGGCATAGAGCAGGTCGATCGGGTTGAAGCCGGGTTGCGAGGGGCCGGTGACGATGTCGATCGTGCCGCCGGTCACGGAGACGACATGCGGAAAGCCGGTGCGGCCAAGGCTGGCCGTGGCGCCCGTGGGCCTGGTCTTGATGCGCGGTTCCGGCATGGACCCCTCCTTCAAGGCCTTCGCCCTCGTTCGTTGCCGACAGGAAATAGGCAAGCCGGTCGGCCGGGGCAAGTACCATGCCGGCCCGGCAACCTGCGGAAGTTCCGCGAGGGGGCCGAGGAACCCGGCCGCGATCCGGATATCTGGTTCGGCAGTGTCGAGAACCCCGGCGCACCTTGGCCCTCTCTAGGGCGAGACGGCGCGGAAGCGGCGGACGCAGAGATAGCCGGCGGTCAGGAAGGCCAGCAGGACGATGCCCTGGGCGATCGCGAAGGGCGGCTCGTTGCCGTTCGGCGCCAGCGCGTTCAGGGCCTCGACCTTGAGGAAGGCCTGCACCACCAGCACGAAGACGTTGAAGTAGAGCGCGATGGTGGAACAGATCAGGAAGGTCGGGCGCCACCGGCCCGCCAGCCGATAGACATAAAGGGCGACGATCGCGCCGAGGAGGAAGGCCGTGGTGATGATGCCGACGCCGATCGCCGGGGTGAACGCCGTGAACGGAAAGAGAAAGCCGGTGACGGTCGTGGCCAGTGTCGAGGCGAGAAACGCCGCCGTCCAGCGCGGGCGAAGTTCCGAGGCGAGCCAGCCGCGCAGCGCGACGAGGCCCGTTGCGATTCCGATCAGGCTGAGAATGACGTGGAAGAGCGTGAAAGGTGCCATGCCGAGTATCATCTTGATGTCCCCAGTTGCAGCCGTCGTGGCGCATGCATTAGACGTTGTTCCTTGACGTTTGTAAATTTCGCCCGATGCGGGGTTATGCGCTATTGTCTGGTGGCGGGCAGCGGCTGTGGCGAAGGCGCCGCGAGGCTGACATGCCGGAAGAGAGAAGAGCCGTCCGCCAGCGGATGGCGGGAGGATGGAATGCGGTCTGACAGCGAGGTGGCGCAGCCGGCGGAAGTCGTCGAGTTCTGGTGCGAGCTCCTGAGCCCGGAGCACTGGTTTTCGCCGCCGCCGCAGCTCGACGCCCATATCCGCCTGCGCTATGCCGCCACGCACCTTTCGCTTGCCCGGAATGTTCCGGAGTCCTGGCGGGAGACGCCCGAGGCACGGCTGGCGGCCGTCATCGTCCTCGACCAGTTTCCGCGCAACATGTATCGGGGCTCGCCGCTCGCCTTTGCGACCGACTGGATCGCCCTGCGTGAGGCGCGGCTGGCGCTGGAGGCCGGGGCGGATACCAAGGTCGCCTTCGGCCGCCGGCACTTCTTCTACCTGCCCTTCGAGCATTCGGAGAACCTCGCCGACCAGGACAGGTCGGTGGCCCTCTTCAAGGCGCTCGGCGAGAGGGACTATCTCGACTACGCGCTGCGGCATCACGCCGTCATCCGCGATTTCGGCCGGTTTCCCCACCGCAACGCCTGTCTCGGGCGGGAATCGTCGTCGGAGGAGCTGGACTACCTGGCCATACCCGGGTCCGGCTTCTGACAAATTTCCTGCCTTCACTTCGCCCGGGTCGCGCAATAGTTTGCGCGCCGAATCTCCCGCACCCCGAGGGCCAGGGCTCAGGTGCATCAGCCAGACGTTGATTTTGCACGCGGTAGTGCCGACTATCGCGTGCGACAGATATAGCAAGGACCGTCCGTGACGACACTCAAACGCGCCCTTTTCGCCCTTGTTGCGATCGCGCCGCTCTTCCTGCCGGCCATGGCCGTTGCCCAGGATCCGGCACCGGCGGCCGAGGCACCGGTGGTCTCCAACCCGATCGCGGACGCGAACCAGAAGCTCGAGCGGGCGCGCCAGCAACTGGTGGACCTGCGGGGCAGGGTCGAAGCGGCGCGCGACAACGAGGTCAAGCTCGGCGAGCTCAAGCTGGAGGTCGAGCAGCTCGGACGCTCCGCGATCGAGGCCTCGGTCTCGACCCGGGAACGCTTCAACCAGATCAAGGGCAGGCTCGACGAACTCGGGCCGCCGCCGGCCGAGGGACAGCCGGCCGAGTCCGAGATGATCAAGGAGGAGCGCGCGCGGCTCTCCGACGAGCGGGCGGCCATCAATGCCGTCACCGGCAGCGCCGAGGCGCTCACGATCGATACGACCCAGCTGTCGAACCAGATCACCGAGATGCGCCGCACGCTGTTCACCGAGACGCTGCTGGAGCGGACCAAGATCACGCCCGAGGTGCTGGAGGAGGCCGTCGGCGCCGGGGCCCAGGAGGGGGCGGACCTGAAGCGGACGGTCGGCGGTTGGGCCCGTTTCGTCTGGAATTTCAAGCGGGAATCCCTGCTGGCTGCGATTTCGCTTTCGCTCGTCGTCGGGCTCGTCCTCTATTCCGTGGGCTACCGGCTCGCCGGTCCGATCATCCAGCGCAACAAGATGATCGAGAAGCCGCACTACATCACGCGGCTGATGGTGGCCTACTGGTCGATCATGGTCCCGACGCTGGCCGTCGGCGCGTTCGCGTTTGCCTGCTACTCGCTGCTCTACAGTTTCAACGTCCTCCGGCCGGACATCGCGCCGATGGTGTCGACGCTGTTCGGGGTGTGCGTCGGCCTCTATTTCGTCTCGGCGCTGACCCGCGCCGTGCTGGCGCCCAACCGGCCGCAGTGGCGGCTCGTCAGCGTCTCCAACGACGGCGCGCGGCGACTGGAGCGGTCGATCTTCGCGATGGCGCTCGCCAATTCGCTCGACTATTTCCTCGGCACCGTCAGCGTCGCGCTCGGCTCCGCGGTGGTGCTGACGGTGGCCAAGAGCATGATCGCCACGATCGTCATCGGCCTGATCCTGATCTGGATCTCCTTCATCCGGCCGATGCTCCGCGAGGGGGAGGATCCGGCCACCCGCGGACGCCCCTGGCCGCGGGCGCTCTCCATGCTGTTGATGCTGACCGGCTTCGGCCTGATCGCCATGACGGTGATCGGCTATGTCGGCCTGGCGCGCTTCGTCGCCGCCCAGATCGTCGTCACCGGGGCGATCCTGGTCACGATGTATATCGGCATCCTCTCCGGCCGGGCGATCGGCACGCAGGGGGCGTTCGCCCGCACCTATCTCGGCCAGCGGCTGGCGGAGCGCTACCAGCTCAACGAGGTGACGCTCGACCAGGCGGGGCTGGCGGCGAGCCTCGGCATCTACCTGATCGTCGTTTTGCTCGGCATGCCGGGAATCCTGCTGCAGTGGGGGTTCCAGATCGGCGACATCGAGAGCTGGGCCTACCAGATCTTCACCGAGATCCGCGTCGGAAGCATCTCCATCTCGATCGTCGGCATTCTCGCCGGGCTGATGCTGTTCGTGCTCGGGCTGATGGTCACGCGCTGGTTCCAGCGCTGGCTCGACGGCACCGTCATGGTGCGCAGCCATGTGGATCCGGGCGTCCGCAACTCGGTCAGGACGGCGGTCGGCTATGCCGGCGTCGGTCTCGCCGGCCTGATCGGCATCTCGGCGGCGGGCATCAATCTTTCGAGCCTGGCGCTCGTTGCCGGTGCTCTCTCGCTCGGTATCGGTTTCGGTCTGCAAAACATCGTGTCGAACTTCGTGTCCGGCCTGATCCTTCTGGCCGAGCGGCCTTTCAAGGTCGGCGACTGGGTCGTGGCGGGCACCACGGAGGGCTTCGTGAAGCGCATTTCTGTGCGCGCGACCGAAATCGAGACGTTCCAGCGGCAGACGATCATCGTGCCGAACTCCGTGCTGATCAACGGCCAGGTCGGCAACTGGACCCACCGCAACAAGCTCGGCCGGATCGAAATCCCGGTCAGCGTGTTTTCCGGCAACGATCCGCGCCGGCTGACGCAGGTCCTGCTGGAGGTGGCAGCCACGCAGCCGGTCCTGCGCAACCCGGAGCCGACGGTCGCGTTCCTCGGGTTCTCGGCCGCGACATTGGATTTCGAACTGCGGGCCTTCGTGGCCGACGTCCTCGATGCGGGCGTCATCAAGACGGAATTGCGCACGGCCATCCTGGAGCGCCTGCGCCAGGAGGAGATCGCGCTCGCCGGGCCGGCGGCACCGACGGTGCCCGTCACCATGGATCCGGAGAGCGCGCGCCTTCTCGGCGCCATGATCGAGAGCGCCAAGGCCGAGGTGGGGAGCCGGCCGGAGCCGGCGCGCAAGCCTGCGCCCCGGGCGGTGGAGGAGGGCGCCGACGAGACCGGCTGAGCGATGAATGCCCCATTCACGCCATATTCAGTGTTCGCGTCATAAAACACATGCAAAGACCCGGAAGTGAGGCTAGGGTCCTCACGGGGTTGTAACAGGGGCGGCGCGCGGCGCCGGGCATGGATGATGCGAGTGCTTGCAACGATGCTGCTTTTGTCGACGACGGTCGCCGCACCGGCCTTCGCAGCATCGATCACCAACAAGGACGGTGACTCGGTGGTCGTGACGATCGTCGAGAACGGCAACCGGACGGAATTGCCGCTCGGCGCCGGAGAGACCGAATCGGTCTGCCCGTCGGGATGCTTCGTGACGTTGCCGAACGGCGATCGCGTCGCGCTGAACGGCGACGAGACGGTCGAGATCAGCGGCGGATCGGCCAGCGTCAAATAGCTTTCGGGCGGGTTTGGCAGCGGCGCCCCGGCATGGAGCGCGCTGCAGCTTTGCGCGCTGACCGCCGCCGTCGATGACGGCTGCGGAGGCTGGTCCGCCACGGGCCGCAGACGGGGTAAAACTTCGCCCGCGCCGTTCATCCTTTTTAAATCATCTTCCGATTGCCGCTGTGCGCCTTTAACGCTTTTTCAAAGGGCGCCACCTATCGTTTTCGCGTTGACCGGAGAGTGGATGAACCCTTCGGACGGGACCATGCGCAGGTCCGGTGCCGCCCCGCCGAAACGGCTGTCGCAGCGGCACGCGAAACCCCCTTGTCAGAAGGCATAAGATGTCATTCATCGGTATCTCCGGTATGCAGTACGCCGGCGCGTCGCTCTCCCATCACCGTATCCTGCTCGTGGAGGACTCCAACGTCTTCACCTCCATGATCAGCGCACGGCTGAAGGAACTCTTCGGCATCCAGGTCGAACTCTGCCGCGACTTCCTGCAACTGGAGGAAACCTACGAGCGCTCTTCGGATCCGATCACGCTTGCGATCTCCAACATCAACCTGCCGGGGGCCGAGAACGGCGAGGCGCTCAACTATCTTATCGATCTCAGCGTGCCGACCATCGTCTTCACCGGCATGTTCCACCAGCAGACGCGCGACCATCTGATGTCGAAGGAGATCGTCGACTACATCATCAAGGACAACGTGTTCGCCGTCGACATGCTGGCCGAATCGGTGTGCCGCTTCCTGACGAACCACAATCACCATGTGCTGATCGTCGACGACAGCCCGACGGCGCGGGCGCTGCTGTCCACCCGGCTGAAGCGCTACAATTTCCGTGTGAGCACCGCCGAAAGCGGAGCTGCGGCGCTCGCCATCCTGCAGGCCAATCCGGATATCGGCCTGATGGTCACCGACTACAACATGCCGGACATCGACGGCTTCGAGCTCACCCGGCGCATCCGGTCGTTCATGGGCTCGCACCAGCTTCGCATCATCGGCGTTTCCTCCTCGACCGACCGGATGCTCTCGGCCCGGTTCCTCAAGGCCGGCGGCAACGACTTCATCCTGCGGCCGTTCATCGACGAGGAGTTCTACTGCCGGGTCAACCAGAACCTCGACACGCTGACCCAGATCAGGATGGCGAACGAGCGCAAGGCCGCCTGAGGCAGGGCCTCCGGCGTCCTCGCGGGACGGCGCCGGCATTGTGCTCACGTAAGGTGAGATAGTTCTCGGGGATTAACCGCTTGGTAAACCCGGATCGTTGTAATGCACCCGGTGGGGTGCAACGAGAAAGGGCGTGAAGTGGATCGGAATTCGCAACGACAGGCTGCGTTTCTGCGCCATTTCGGCCGTTCCGTCCTGATCGTCGAAGATTCGCGGATGTTCTCCACGGCCCTGCGGTTCCGTCTGGAGACGGAACTCGGCGTCAGCGTCACCCATTGCGGAGACATGGACAGCCTCAAGGCCGTGGTCGACGCCAGCGGGGAGCAGTTCGCGCTGGCGATCGTCGACCTGAACCTGCCGGGCTCGCACGACTGCGAGGCGCTCGATTTCCTGGTCTCGCGCAGCATCCGGCCATTCGTCTTCACGGCATTCGGCCAGCCGATGCGCGACAGCGCGCTTGCGAAGGGCGCCCTCGACTATGTCATGAAGGACAGCCCCTCGGCGCTGCAGCAGGTGATCGTGGGCGTCGACCGCATCCTTGCGAGCGAGCGGACCAAGGTCCTGCTCGTCTCACCGGAGCCGGGCAGCATGGCGCTGGAGGAGGCGCTGCTTTCAAGGCAGCGTTTCCAGGTGCTGGTGGCGGACGGCGCGGAGCGGGCGCTGGACCTGCTCGACGAGACCCGCGACATCGATATCATTCTTCTGGATCTCGACCACCCGGGATGGGACGGCGTGCTGCTGCTCGGCGAGATCCGCCGCCATTCTACGCCGATGAGCGTGCGCGTCGTCGGCATCTCGAGCCGGGGCCAGGACTCAACCGGGGCCCGCTTTCTGAAGGCCGGCGGCGACGAGTTCATCCTGAGGCCGTATTGCCACGACGACTTCACCGCCCGGATGCTGCATCTGGCCGCCTTGCACAAGCAGTTCCTGGCGCTCAACCTGCTGGCCTCGCGGGACTATCTCACCGACGTCTACAATCGCCGCTACTTCTTCGAGGCGGGCCAGCGGATCGTCAGCCAGGCAATGCGGCGCGGCGCGCAGGCCTCGATCGCGATCGTCGACATCGACCATTTCAAGCGCCTGAACGATACCTACGGCCACGAGGTCGGCGATGCCGTGCTGAAGGCCGTCTCCAGCCGCCTCAAGAAGAGACTGGCCGGAAACTGCCTGCTCGCCAGGCTCGGCGGCGAGGAGTTCGGCATGATCTTCGACGGGCTCGGCGTTGCGGACGCGGTGGCGCGGTGCGAGATCCTGCGCGGGGAACTGGCGGCCACCCCGATCGAGGCCGACGGGGAGCCGCTGACGATCACGGTATCGATCGGGGTTGCCGCCATCGAAGGCGACGAGGTCTTCGACAACTATCTGAACGCGGCCGACCAGTTCCTGTACATGGCCAAGCATGCCGGGCGGAACTGCGTGTTCTCCGAATTCTCGATGCAGCCCGCGCTCGCCGGATAGCGAAGGCACCGCGCCCGGGGCGCCTGCCTCCCATCCCGACAGCCTGACAGCACGGTCAATGCCAGCCGGACGTCTGCTTGGCGACGCGCCTATCGCGTCGCCCGGACGGATCAGCGTGCGGCGGCTGCGGCCGGGACCATCAGCTTGCGGTCGGCGCGCTCCTGCTGGGGCGAGCGGTTGTAGAGTTCGCGGTAGCACTTGGAGAAGTGCGAGGCGGAGACGAAGCCGCAGGCGACGGCGACCTCGACGACCGGCATCGACGACTGCACCAGCAGATGGCGGGCACGGTCGAGGCGGATCTCCAGATAGTAGCGCGCCGGCGAGCGCCCCATCTCCTGGCGGAACAGCCGTTCGATCTGGCGGCGGGACAGGTCGGCGCTCTCGGCGATCTCCAGCAGCGACAGCGGCTCGGAGAGATTGTTCTCCATCAGCTCGATGATCGAGAGCACCTTGGCGTTCTGGACGCCGAGACGGGCGCGCAACGGCAGGCGCTGGCGGTCGTGCGGACCGCGGACGCGGTCGGTCAGGGCCTGCTCGCAGACGCTGTTGACGAGGTTCTCGCCGAAGTCCTGGTCGATCAGGTTGAGCATCATGTCGAGCGAGGCGGTGCCGCCGGCGCAGGTGTAGATGTTGCTGTCGATCTCGTAGAGGTCGGCATAGACCTCCGCCTGGGGAAACGCCTCGGCAAAGCCCGGCAGGTTCTCCCAGTGGATGGCGCAGCGCTTGCCGGTGAGCAGCCCGGCCTGGGCCAGGACATGCGCGCCGGTACAGAGCGAGCCCACGGCGACGCCGCGATTGTAGGCCTCGCGCAGCCAGGCGTTCACCGACTTGTTGTTGAAGTCCTCGACGTAGATGCCCGAACAGACAAGCACCATCGAGGGGCGGTTCTCCCCGCCGAGAAACTTGCGCTCGTCGGCGAGCGACGAGTTGACCTCCAGGCCGATTCCGCTCGAGGACAGAACCTGCTGGCCGTCGGTGGAGGCCAGGCGCCAGCTGTAGGCCTCGTAGCCCAGCATCCGGTTGGCGATCCTTAACGTCTCGATCGCCGCCGAGAACGGCAGCATCGAGAAATTCGGCACAAGGAAGAATACAAGCGAACGCTTCTTGGCTGCTGTCTTGGTCATGGGGAGTTCCGCTCTGGTTTTTGACAAACGTCGCTTGAAGGCGATCGTCTGGCTTTCCTGTTTGCGACATTTGCATGGTTTGGTGCGACTGGGAAGCCCTGGGCAACCTTTTGAGTCACAGGCGTTTACGGGTCTGCAGGAAAGAGTGCCACCGCGGGTCGGCTGTGCAGCATTTGCGACACAGCCCCCGCTTGTCCGACACCGGCGGGAGCAGGGCGGGCGGGGACGAACACCGGGGCGGATTGCGCGGAATACGGCTTGAACGCCCGGCAACAGGGCTTAAGAAAGACGATATGCAAAGGAGAAACTGATGCTCGCCGACGGATACTCGAAAGTGGCGCCCGGAAAGCTGGTGGCGGCGGTCACCTGCCTGGAGATGCTCGCACCTGCGCCGACGGGGCGCGCAATCGAACCGGATGGGCTGTCGCTGGCGCTCGCCCGCGAGGCGGAACTGAGCTGGTATCGCGACCTCTACCGGCGGATCGGCGCGGACTGGCTCTGGAGCTCCCGCCTGTCGCTTTCCGATGCGGAACTGGCGGAGATCCTGCATGATCCGGCGGTCGAGGTGTGGGCGGTGAACGCCGGCGGCCAGGCGGAGGGGTTGCTGGAACTCGATTTTCGCGCCGACGGGCAGTGCGAACTCGCCTTCTTCGGACTGACCAGGGCGATGATCGGGCGCGGGGCAGGGCGCTGGCTGATGAACCATGCCATCGAACGTGCGTGGTCGAGGCCGATTTCGCGGTTCTGGGTCCACACCTGCAGCCTCGACAGCCCGCAGGCGCTCGACTTCTACGTGCGCTCCGGCTTCGTGCCCTATGAGCGGATGGTGGAAGTGTTCGACGATCCCCGTCTGACCGGCATCCTGCCGGTCGATGCCGCGCCGCAGGTGCCGATCCTGCGGGGGTAAGCCGCTGCTGTAGAGACCAGGTCCTGCGCAGCAATAAAAAAAGTCGCCGGACCAAAACCGCCTCGGCGATTTCATGTCCGGCGACAGCGTGTCGTCGTCCTGGGAGATAGCGGCGACCGGTTCATCGCCGAATGGCATTTTCTCATCGCGTCTTCCTGGTGACCGAGGCGATGTCGGCTACATCGGTGGCCGGAAAGCCGATGTCCTTGCGGACGTCGAACGGAAGGTTCTCCAGTTCGAGTTCGTCGCGGTGGTGACGCCAGGCGTCGGCCAGGCGACCGGCAAAGCGCCGGAAGGATGACAGGGTTTCAGCGCCGGGCACGCGTCCTGCGTGCAATCCGCTGTGATGATGTGAGATGGACACTTGCATGTTCAGGTTCCTTTCGATCTTGGGAGCTTCGAAAGGTCGCGACCTTGATGGTCATCATGTCGCGGCCTCATTCATCAATCAATCGAATATATTTGATGCAATGCATCAGTTTCCGTCATATGATCGTCTGCCCGTCCAGCCGACGTCGCGCTGCAGTTCCGGCGGAAGCGCGTTCAGTTCGCGCTCGGCCCGACGGTGGAGGCGGCGAGCCGCCCGGGCGTCGAAGAATTGACGGATGGAGAGCGCAAAGCCCCGACCGACGGCGCGGATTGCAAAGGGGGCGGCGTATCCATGTGATTTTGGGTTGGCCATGACACCTATCCTTTCCAGATCAGGTTCCGTTGCATTGACTATCGCGCCGAAGAGGTGTTCAATCAAACGAAATGAAATGATGCTATCGATCAGTAATTCTGAATGAGGAGGATGCCATGAACCTGATGCTGCGGCAGCCGCTCCCCTTGCTGGAGCTCGATATTCTCAGGACATTCGTGGCCATCGCGGAGACCGGCAACTTCACCACGGCGGCCGACACCGTGCACCGGACGCCGTCGGCCGTCTCGATGCAGATCAAGAAGCTGGAGGAGATGCTGGGCTGCACGCTGTTCCGCCGCGATGCCCGCTCGGTGACGCTCACCCATCACGGCGAGGTGCTTCTTTCCTACGCCCGCCGGCTCCTGGCGCTCAGCAACGAAGCCGTCTCACGCTTCATGATGCCGGACATGAACGGCGTCGTGCGGCTCGGCGCGCCGGACGATGTCGGCGAACTGATCCTGCCGGAGGTGCTGCGCCGGTTCGCCGAGACCTATCCCTCGATCGCCGTCAACGTCTCGATCGAATCGAGCGCGAGCTTGCGGCGCGCCGTCGCCGAGCGGCGGCTGGACCTCGCGATCTTCAACTCGCCCGACATGACCACGCAGATGCCCGGCGAGGTGCTGATGAAGGAGCAACTGGTCTGGGCCGGCAAGAACTGCGGCAGCGCGCATTTGAAGCATCCGCTGCCGGTGTCGGTCTGGGAGGAGGGGTGCATCTGGCGCGCCCGGGCGCTGGAGGAGCTGGCGAAGTCCGGCCGCGAGTTCCGCGTTGCCTATTTCTGCGCCCATCACATGGGCCAGCGCGCGGCGATCCGCGCCGACCTCGCAGTCGCCCCGCTCGCCCGCTTCCTGGTGCAGGAGGACATGGTGGCGCTGGGCGAGAAGGACGGCCTGCCGGACCTCGGCCACTACACGATCGGCCTCGTCATAGCCGAGGATGCGGATGCGCCGGTCAGGGCGGTCGCCGACTATATCCGCGCGGCGTTCGCCCGCTTCGAGCGCGGCCCGAAGGAGCTGACGCTGCCGGTGGCCTGCTGAGCCGTGGCGCTGCGGCGGCCGGTCAGGTTTCGGCCGGCCGAAGGGCGCCCATGCGCCGCATCAGCGCCTTCTCCGCCTCCAGGATCAGCATGGTGATGACGCCGATCGCGACGATCAGGGCGCCGTCGGCGAGCCCCACCGGCGCGCTGTCGAACAGGGCGTGCATGAACGGCGCATAGGTGAAGGCGAGCTGTGCCATGACGACCACCCCGATCGCGACCAGCACGGCGGGTGTTCCGAGCACACCCTTCAGGTTGAACGACGTCATGTGCAGATAGCGAACGTTGAAGAGATAGAAGATCTCCATCA
Source organism: Hyphomicrobiales bacterium (assembly GCA_900469965.1). Lineage (GTDB taxonomy): Bacteria > Pseudomonadota > Alphaproteobacteria > Rhizobiales > Rhizobiaceae > Mycoplana. Next base: position 363,274 of record UBZP01000015.1, read on the forward strand.
CCACGATCGTGTTGACGACCATCGTGCGCGCCGCTTGCGTGCTTTCGCCCGTGCGGATGGCATATTCATAGATACCGAACACGCCGATGGTGAAGAGGATCGAGACGAACAGGATCCGCCAGGCGAGGAAGCCGGTCACCAGCGGCGCATCGCGAGGGCGGGGCGGGCGGCGCATGACGTTCGGCTCGGCCGGTTCGAAGGCTAGCACCAGGCCGAGCGTGACCGTCAGGATCATGTTGATCCAGAGGATCTGGACCGGCGACATGGGCAGGGCGAGGCCGAAGAGGATCGCGAGCACCACGCAGATGGTTTCGCCGCCATTGGTCGGCATCGTCCAGGAAATGACCTTGCGGATGTTGTCGAACACCGTCCGGCCCTCGTGGACGGCCGCGACGATCGTGGCGAAGTTGTCGTCGACGAGCACCATCTCGGCCGCCTCCTTGGCCGCTTCCGTGCCCTTGCGGCCCATGGCGATGCCGACGTCGGCCTGCTTCAGCGAGGGGGCGTCGTTGACGCCGTCGCCGGTCATGGCGACGACGTGGCCGTTTCTCTGAAGGGCGCGGACGATGCGGAGCTTGTGTTCCGGGCTGGTGCGGGCAAAGACGCTGACGGTCTCGACGACTGCGCCGAGGTCCTCGTCCGGGATAGCGTCGATCTCCGCACCCGTCATCGCCCTCGGATCATCGGCGATGGCGAGCTGGCGGGCGATCGCCGTGGCGGTGTCGACATGGTCGCCGGTGATCATCCTGACCGCGATGCCGGCGGAGCGGCAGTCGGCCACGGCTGCCACGGCTTCGTCGCGCGGCGGATCGATGAAGCCGACGATGCCGAGAAAGACGAGACCCGTCTCCACATCCTCGAAGGCCAGCCGTTCCAGGGCCGCCGGCGCGCTTGCCGCGGCAAAGCCGAGAACGCGCTCGCCGCCGGCCGCCGCCGCGGCGATCCGCTTGCGCCAGTATCCGGCGTCGAGTTCGGCATCGGCATCGGCCTGGATCTGACGGGCGCACATGGCAAGGACGCGCTCCGGCGCGCCCTTGACGAAGATGCGGCTGCCGCCGGCGGGGTTTCGGTTGAGGGTCGCCATGAACCGGTGCTGGGCGTCGAAGGGGATCTCGTCGATCCTGGTCCAGCTCGACCGCTCGGTCTCCGGATGGAGGCCGGCCTTCATCGCAAGCGTCACCAGGGCGCCTTCCATCGGGTCGCCGAGGACGGTCCAGCGATCGCCGGCCTCGACCAACTGCGCGTCGTTGCAGAGGAGGGCGGAGCGCACCAGTTCCGTCTCCGAGGGGCTCAACCCTGCGCCGGCTTCGCCGATGGTGCCGTCCGGGGCGTAGCCGGAGCCGGCAACGAGGCTTTCGCGCCCGGCGGTTGCGATCCGCCGGGCGGTCATCTCGTTCTTGGTCAGGGTGCCCGTCTTGTCGGAGCAGATCACGGAGACGGCGCCGAGCGTCTCGACGGCCGGCAGCCGTCGCACCACGGCATTGCGCCTTGCCATCCGCCGGACGCCGATTGCGAGCGTGATCGTGATCACGGCCGGCAGTCCTTCGGGCACGGCACCGACGGCGAGCGCCACGACGATCATCAACGCCTCCGACCAGGGATAGGCGCGGACCACAATCGCAAACGCCATCAGCAGCACGGACGCCGCCATCGCAAGACCGGTGAAGATCCGGCCGAAGCGGTTGATCTGCGCCAGGAGCGGCGTCTCCAGCGTCCGGATCTCGCCGATCATCGCGGAGATGCGGCCGATCTCGGTCTTTCCGCCCGTCGCCACGACGATCCCGGTGGCCTGGCCGGTGGCGAGCAGGGTGCCGGAAAAGACCATGGAATGGCGGTCGCCGAGGGCGGCGTCGGTTGCCGCCGGCCGCTCGTCCTTTTCGGCGGGCACGGATTCGCCGGTCAGGATCGCCTCGTTCACCTTCAAGGTACGGGCGCGCAGCAGGCGGATGTCGGCCGGAACCATGTCGCCCGCCTCCAGCAGGACGACGTCGCCGGGAACGATGCTGCGGGCGTCGGCGTCATGCTGGCGTCCGCCGCGCAGCACCCGCGCCCGCGGGGCGATCATGTCGCGAATGGCGTTCAGCGCCGCCTCGGCGCGCCCTTCCTGGATGAAGCCGACGATCGCGTTGACGAGGACGACGCCGACGATCACGCCCGCATCGACGGCGTGGCCGATGGCCGCGGCGACGACGGCCGCCGCCAGCAGGAAGTAGATCAGGGTATTGTTGAACTGCGCGAGAAACCGCAGCAGCGGGTGGCGCGGCGGCGGAGCCGGAAGCTGGTTCGGCCCGTGCCGTTCGAGGCGCCGCCCGGCTTCGTCGGGCGCGAGACCGTCGCCGGTCGTGCCGAGCTTCTCGGCCACCGCCTCGACCGGCAGGGCGTGCCAGGCGATCGATCGAAGGTCCCCTTCGGCCTGGGGCGCGTCCGGGGCGGCCGTGCGAACATCCATTCCCGTCCTCCGTGCAGCAAGCATCGTGCAGCCGCGTCCCGGCCGGAACCGGGGCGCGACATCAGGCGCGTATCAGGAGAATAGCGGGATCGGCATGATGCACGTCAAGGACGCGCGGCAAATGCGGATGCGGATGCGGCCGACCGGGCGAGGGGCCGCATCGAGCGTCGGGAAGGTCTGCGCCCTGGCCGGTTCTATTCCCGGCTGCGGCGCCGGCGGCGGCCGCTGCCTTCGCCGCCGTCGTCGGAGGGCGCCTTGCGCTCGGGCAGGGTGACGACGGTCGCGAGGTTCGGGAAGGCGTCGACTTTGTTCGGCATCGCCATGGCGTTGACGAAGAGCTGCTGGAAGTTGCCCTCCAGCGCCGTCTCGATCTTCTCGATCCGGCCGACGACCTGTTCGATCTCGCGGCGGTGGCCGCGGTTCAGGAGCGCCATCAGCGCGCCGGTGCCGGCGGCATTGCCGACCGCCTTGACCTCGGCAAGGTCGCAGTCCGGGATCAGGCCGAGCACCATCGCGTATTTCGGATCGATGAAGGAGCCGAAGGCGCCGGCAAAGCGGATGGTGTCGACATGGTCGACGCCCTGCTTCTCCATCAGGAGCTTGATGCCGGCATAGAGGGCGGCCTTGGCGAGCTGGATGGCGCGGATGTCGTTCTGCGTCACCGTGATGCGCGGCTCGCCGTCGTGCAGCAGGTAGGAGAAGGTGCGGCCGTTTTGGATGATGCGCGGGCTCTTCGCCGTCATCGCGCCGTCGACGACGCCGTCCTCGGAAATGATGCCGGAGAGGTACATCTCGGCCACGACCTCGATGATCGCCGAGCCGCAGATGCCGGTGACGCCGACCTTCGAAGCCTCTTCGGCAAAGCCCGGCTCGTCCGACCACTTCTCCACGCCGATGACGCGGAAGCGCGGCTCGAGCGTTTCGGGGTCGATGCGTACGCGCTCGATCGCGCCGGGGGCGGCGCGCTGGCCGGAGGAAATCTCCGCGCCCTCGAAGGCGGGACCGGTCGGCGAGGAGGCGGCGACGACGCGCGCCCTGTTGCCGAGCACGATCTCGGCATTGGTGCCGACATCGACGAGCAGCATCATCCGGTCCTGCCGGTAGGGGCCCTCGGACAGCGTCGCGCCGGCCGCATCGGCGCCGACATGGCCGGCGATGCAGGGGAGCAGATAGACGCGGGCGCCGCGGTTGACGTCGATGTCGAGGTCGTTCGCCCAGTACTGCAGCGCGCCGGAGACGGCCAGCGCGAACGGCGCCTGGCCCAGCTCGGTCGGATCGATGCCGAGGAACAGGTGGTGCATGATCGGATTGGCGACGAAGACCATGTCGAGTACGTCGTGGCGGTCGACGGCGCCCTCGTCGCAGACCTTGCCGATCAGGCCGTTGACCGCCTCGCGCACCGCCTTGGTCATCGCTTCCCGGCCGTCCGGGTTCATCATGACGTAGGAGACGCGGCTCATCAGGTCCTCGCCGAAGCGGATCTGCGGATTGGAGGTGCCGGACGAGGCGACGATGCGGCCGGACAGCAGCGAGACGAGGTGCATGGCGATCGTCGTCGAGCCGATGTCGCAGGCAATGCCGTAGGCCTCATTCTTCAGCCCCGGCCACAGCCCGATGATGAAGGGGCGGGAACTGTCCATGTCGCGGTGGATCGCGGCGGTGACGCCCCAGTTGCCCTTGCGCAGGATCTGCTGCACCTGCGGGATCAGGTGCGGGGCGATCAGCAGGTCCTTCCAGCCCCAATCCTTCTCCAGCACCACCTTCAGCCGGTCGAGGTCGCCGAGCGGCTTGTGCATGTCGGGCTCGTCGACCTCGACATAGCAGAGCTGGACGGCGGCGTTGCGCTCGATGACGCGGTCGGTCGCGGCCTTGCGCACGACCTGGGCGTTGACGACGGTATCCTGCGGCACGTCGACGACGAGATCGCCGAGGATGAGGGCGGAACAGGAGAGGCGGCGGCCATCAGGCAGGCCACGGACCTTCTCGTAGCGCTCCTCCTTGGGGCCCTTCTCCGAGATATGTTCCAGCGAGGAGACGATCTTGTGCTTGGCGAAGTTGCCTTCCTGCACCTCGATCTGACAGCGCCCGCAGGTGGCGCGGCCGCCGCAGACGCTCTCGACATAGACGCCGAGCTTGCGGGCGGCATCGAGCACCGGCGTTCCGACCGGGAAGCGGCCGCGCTTGCCCGACGGCATGAACAGCACCAGGGGATCGGTCTGCCGGGGATCGGTCTGTGCCGGGTCTCTCTGGGCGGCTTCGCTCATGTTGCTCTCGCTGTCGGAACTGCCGTCGATGCGCATCGGTCTCGCTTTCCTCCCATGCGCGGCCGCTCAGATGGCCGGCGCATGCCGTCTTGGTGCCAGACTGCACCCTAAAGGCGCGTGATAGTTGTCAGATCCCGACATGGGAAGACCTGCCAGCAGCATTATTGCAGGCATTCGGGAAGCGTCCGGGTTCAGGACGCGGAGACCTTCTTGCGCGACAGTCGCCGGGCGTTGCTGCGCACGCGCTTTCCATAGGGCTTGACGGCGGCTGCGGCGATCGCCTCGCCGGCTTTCCGGGCGGACGGGCGCCCGCCGGTCATCATCTGCATCGCCGCACCGAAGGCGGCGCGCGAGATCGCCATGTTGACGGCGACGGCACTTTCCGCCGTCGCCATCACCTTCTCCGTCACCATGCGGTTCATTTCCGCCGCATCCTGCGAGCGCCCCGTCAACGCCGCCATCTGCATCTCGTGGATCCGCATCGCCATGACGAAGGGGGCTTCGAACCAGAGTGAGGCGGCATCCTTGTGAAGGCGGCGCTGGGGCATTGATGGTCCACCCTTTATAGTTGCGGGCCGTTGCAGCAGGTATTTATGGTGCGGCAGATAGTTTCACAGCTGCAAACGCGTAAGCAAGGGTTGCCGCCAAAATTGCCGAACTACCCCAAAAGCAAAAGTTTGCGATCTGACTGTGCCGCTTCCGATCCACGCGCTTTCGTGTCGCCACAACAAGAATGACGGCTATCAGCGCAATGTTGGCAAACAGGACCGGCAGAAGGTATTTCCGCAGGGCGCCGTAGAATCTGCTGAACTCGTCTGCGTCTTCGAACAGTGCGTATCTAGCGATGAGCATCAAGGGAAGAAGGACGGCGATGAGGCGTAGATGGTCTCTCATGTCCGATATCGGTCCCTTTGGAAAGTCGCACTGGGTATGCCTGGCGGAGAACGACCTACTCCCTGGCCGCACCCGCGCCGGCACGGGCAGCGCGGCCGCCGCGGCGGCCGCCGCCGGCTGCGGGGGCCGGGGCGGCAGCGGCTGCGGCACCGGCTTCGGCGGGCTTGTGGTCGCGGTAGGTCATGATCCAGTTGGTGCAGTTGGCGTCGGTGCCGTTCAAGACGTTGGCGGCGCGCACGGCCTCCATCTCCTGCGGGCGGCACGGGTTCATGATGGCGCTCGTCATGCCGGCGCCGATCACCATCGGGATGAAGCCGGCATTGATGCCGTGGCGGTGCGGCAGGCCGAAGGAGATGTTGGAGAGGCCGCAGGTGGTGTTGACCTTCAGCTCGTCGCGCAGGCGGCGCAAGAGCGCGAAGACCTGGCGGCCGGCGTCGCCGAGGGCGCCGATCGGCATGACGAGCGGATCGACGACCACGTCCTCCGGCTTGATGCCGTGGTCCATGGCGCGCTCGACGATCTTCTTGGCGACGGCGAAGCGGACGTCCGGATCCATCGAGATGCCGGTCTCGTCGTTGGAGATCGCCACCACCGGCACGTTGTACTTCTTGACGAGCGGCAGGATCGCCTCGAGCTTCTCCTCCTCGCCGGTGACGGAGTTGACCAGCGGCCGGCCCTTGGCGACCTTGAGGCCGGCCTCGATCGCGGCGGTGACGGAGCTGTCGATCGACAGCGGCACGTCGACGAGGCCCTGGACGATCTCCAGCGTCTTGACCAAAAGCGGCGGCTCGGTCTCGTTCGGGTTGACGGCGGTCACACCCGCATTGACGTCCAGCATCGTGGCGCCGGCTGCGACCTGCTCCAGCGCATCCTTGATCACGGTGTCGAAATTGCCCTCCACCATCTCGGCCGCCAGCTTCTTGCGGCCGGTCGGGTTAATCCGCTCGCCGATGACGCAGAACGGCTGGTCGAAGCCGATGACGATTTCGCGGGTGGCGGAAGCGACGATGGTGCGGGTCATGAATGTTCCTCTGGTCGGGTCGGCGACAAGCTATCGCGCGAAAATTACGGTTACAAGGCGGAGCGGCCGATCGGGCCGAAGGTCAATGCGGATGGTGGGCGGCAATCCCGGCCATTTCCTGCTGGTTCTGTTCCTTGCCCTCGCGCACCTCCTCGATGCGCTCGGCCACCAGCTGGTCGACGGGGTTCGGCTCGCGCCGCCAGGGCTTGCGGCCCTTGAGCACGCCGGATTCGTGGACGATCTCGGCCACGTATTCCTCCTGGCGGTAGGCCATGACGTGGATGCCGGACACGCCCTCGATCTCCTTCACCTCGTTGATGATGTCGATGCAGAGCTGCTTGCCTTCCTTCTTCTGGTCCTGCGCGCCTTCGAGGCGGGTGATGACCGAATCGGGAATGTGGATGCCGGGCACGTTGGAGCGGATCCAGCGGGCGGTCTTGGCAGAGGCCATCGGGCCGACGCCAACGAGGATGTAGCACTTCTCGTGCAGGCCGAGGTCGCGGACCTTCTTCATGTATTCCCTAAACATCGGCACGTCGAAGCAGTACTGGCTCTGGACGAACTGGGCGCCGGCCTCGATCTTCTTGGCGAGGCGATAGGGGCGGAAGTCGTAGGGCGGCGCGAAGGGGTTGATGGCAGCGCCGAGAAAGACCTTCGGCGGCGTCGTCAGCTTGCGGCCGGAGAGGAACTTGGCGTTGTCGCGCATGATCCGCACGGTCTCCAGCAGCGACATGCAGTCGAGGTCGAAGACGGGCTTGGCGCCCGGCTGGTCGCCGGCCTGCACGCCGTCGCCGGTCAGGCACATGATGTTGCAGACGCCCATGGCCGCCGCACCCAACACGTCGCCCTGGATGGCGATGCGGTTCTTGTCGCGGCAGGCGATCTGCATGATCGGCGCATAGCCCATGCGGGTGAGCAGCGCGCAGATGCCGACCGACGACATGTGGCAGTTGGCGCCGGAGGCATCGACCGCGTTGATGCCGTCCACCCAACCGTCGAAGATCGCCGCGCGCTCGTAGACGTCCTCGGGGTTGGCGCTGTCGGGCGGGTTCAGTTCGGCGGTGACGGCGAACTCGCCGCGGCGCAGCACGCGCTCCAGCCGGCCGAGCGAGGAGTGGCCGGGCAGGGGATCGAGCGGCAGGTGCGGCCCGAGCGGATTTTCGTCGATATGGGCCATGGCTCAGGCGTCCTTTCCCGCAGCCGCCTCGCGGGCGGCGGCGGCTTCGGCGGTGACGCGCAGCCAGGACGAGGTCTCCCGCAGCGACTGGTTCACCGGCTTCTGCACGTTCATGATGGCATTTCCCTTCGCCATGTTCTGCGAGCCCTTCCAGGCCTGGACCCAGACGCAGGGCATGTCCGGCTCGACCTCGCAATTGCCGTTGGCGCGCACGCCGCCGCAAGGGCCGTTGCGCAACTGCTTCGGACAGTTCATCGGGCATGACATGCCCGTCGACGACAGTGCGCACTGGCCGCACATGCGACAGTCGAACAGGAAGCCCTTCACATGCCGCTCGACGAAGGTCACCGGCCGCTCGACGCGCTCGTAACCGAGACGCTTCCAGAGCGGGTGCAGCAGCAGGAAGGTCGCGGCGAAGCGATTGTAGAACCACTCGAAGAAGCGGGAATGGCGGACAGCCCAGAGGCGGACGGTGTATTTGTGGCGGGAGCGGCGGTTCGGCGAGACGCCGGCCGGCGTGTAGGCGCCGGTGGCGGCCTTCTGCGCGGGTGCGGCGTTGCCGGGCTTGGGGTCAGCCATCGTCGCGGCCCCCGGCCTTGACCAGCGCCACCAGCCGTTCGCGGCCGTAGGCGGCCTCGAGCTCCGCCGCCGCCTTGTCGGCCTCGGCCTCCAGGTCGTCGGAGACGGGCACCGGATCGGCCTTGCGCCACTCGGCGAGGTAGTCGTCGGTCTCGGCGGCGCCGGTGCGCATGGCGCACATGTCGATCGCCTCGGTGAAGCGCAGCGACAGCTCGCGCTTGGCCGTCCTGCGACCCTGCTTGATGATGACCTGGGCGGGGATGTCACGCCAATAGACGATGATGCGGTCTGCCATGAGTATTCTCCTCGGTCCCGACAATGCTTGCTGCAGGGCCCGCTGGCTGCGCTCGCCACGACCGGGCATCGCTCAAAAGCGACGTCGGATTTGACCGTGCGCGGACGGCGGCCGCAACCGCTGTGGATCGCCCTGGCAAACCGCAACGAATGGCCCGGGCTACCAGATGCCGCGCGTCACGCCGGTCCACAGCCAGCGCCACACGGTCGGATGATACCATTGCCGCGAGGGCTCGCCCGCAGTCGGCTGCGGCTGCAGCCGGCCGGCCAGCGCGTCCTCGACCGCGCGCACGGCGATCTCCGTGCCGGCGGCCGTGAGAAGCAAGGGATAGGTGTGCATCGTGTCGCCGCGCGACGGCGTCACGCGAACCCGGTGGAGGACGCCGCCGGTGTCGACGCCGGCATCGACGAGATGGACGGTGGCGCCGAAATTGGCCTCGTCGCGCATCACCCGCGCCCAGTAGCCGCCCTGCTGGCCGCGGTACTGCGGATTGATGCCGGCATGGTAGTTGAGGACCGGGCAGGGGATGGCCGCAAGGGTCTGCGCCTTCAGCATGCGGCAGCTGACGAGGAAGAGCACGGCCGGCTTCAGCTCGGCGATCGCGTGCCGGAACGCCTCGCCGTTGGCGCTGTCGACCTGGATGCGCCGCAGCGCCGGGTCGGCCACGGCATCGACGCCGAATTCGCGGATGATCGCCTCCGCGCGGCGGCGGGCGAGCGGCTTGCCGAATTTGGAAACCGCCATGGTCGCGATCTGGCCGAGCGCCGTTGCCCAGCCGAGGCGGCGCGCCTTCTGCCGCAGCATCGCCGTCTTCGATTCCGGCTTCTCCGCGATCACAACGAGATCGGGAAAACGGCGCTTCAGCGCATTGACCAGAATTTCCGGGTTGGGACCACCCTGGGTGAGGACGACGACGCGGCCGGGGCGGACATCGATCCGCCGCAAGGCGTCCGCTTGCCCATCCGTTGCCGTGGCCGGCGTGACCTGTCCTGCAATGTCCGTCATCTCTGCCCGCCGTTGAGCATGCCCGCCGCTCGCCGTCGGGCCCATCGCGGCGAACCTTAGCGGCGGGACCTTTTCAAATCGTGCATGCGCTGCGTGTAGATTGTGCCCGACACGCGGTGAAAAAGGCGGGCTCAGTTGCCGGAAGGCGTCCGCAGACCGGTCAGGGCAGGGGCGAGGTCGCCATAGCCGGTGAAGCGGTATTCGTATTCGAGGCCGAGATAGTCGGCCGCCGCGCGGGCCTTGCGTTGCAGCTCCTCGTCCTCGACCTGCGAGAGATAGACGAGCTTGCGATAATTGCCGAAATACATCGGCAAAAGCTGCGGATGCCGGTCGAGGCCGAGCGGCTCGACGACGAAGGCCTCGAACTGGCGGGCGAGGAAATCGGTGAGGAAGAAGGAGGTGACGTCGTCGTCGTTTCTGGAAAACGCGTCGTTGCCGGCAAAGAACGAATAACAGTGCGGGCCTTCGATCCGCGCGACCCCTTCGCGGGCACAGAGCGCGTCCAGCAGGCCGCCGGTGCCGCAATCCGCATAGCCGACGAAGATCCGTCCGATGCCCTCGGCGCGGGCTTCGGCGATCGCCTGCTCGACGCCGGGCGCGATCTTTTCCGGATAGGCGTGCCAGATGGCGGGAAGACATTGCAGGTCGATGTGGTCGAGGCTATTGGCCTTGCAGACGGCGATCACCTCGCGCGCGATGGCGCCACATGCGATGACGCGAACTTTTTCGTCATTCGCGCGTTGAAGCGGAGAATTGTCGTCCCATACTTCATTGCTGTTGGCATTCATCGAGAGGAACCCCGACCATGACGATCAAATCCCTGTCCAAGATCAGCCTCGTGCTTGCAGCCCTGACGACGCTTTCCGCCTGCGGCAACACGATCCGCGGCATCGGCCAGGACGCGGCCAATACCGTCAACGCTACCGAGGCTGCCGGCAGGGATGTGGCCCGCGCAGCCCAGTAACCATCATCATATGAGACCGGGGCGGCGCGGGCGCAAGCCGACGCCGCCTTTTCGTATCCGCTTTCGGCTCAGGCGCCGGCCAGCATGTTGTGCTTGCGCTTCATGAAGTCCTTGGCCGTCTCGACGGCCACGGCGGCGTCGCGGCAATAGGCATCGGCGCCGACCGCCTTGCCGAATTCCTCGTTCAGCGGCGCACCGCCGACGAGCACGACGTAGTCGTCGCGCAGGCCCTTTTCCTTCAGCGTATCGATCACGACCTTCATGTAGGGCATGGTGGTGGTGAGAAGCGCCGACATGCCGAGGATGTCCGGCTGCTCGCGCTCGATCGCCTCGAGATAGTTCTCGACCGGGTTGTTGATGCCGAGGTCGACGACGTCGAAGCCCGCGCCCTCCATCATCATGCCGACGAGGTTCTTGCCGATGTCGTGGATGTCGCCCTTGACCGTGCCGATCACCATCTTGCCGAGCTTCGGCGCGCCGGTTTCGGCGAGCAGCGGGCGCAGGATCGCCATGCCGGCCTTCATGGCGTTGGCCGAGAGGAGAACTTCCGGCACGAAGAGGATGCCGTCGCGGAAATCGATGCCGACGATGCGCATGCCTTCGACCAGCGCCTGGGTGAGAATGTCGTAGGGCGTCCAGCCGCGTTCCAGCAGGATGTTCGTCCCTTCCTCGATCTCCTCCTTCAGGCCGTCGTAGAGATCGTCGTGCATCTGCTGCACGAGCTCTTCGTCGGAGAGGTCGGCAAGGATGATTTCGTCGTCTGCCATAAGTGTCTCCTCGTCTCCATTGGCACGGCAGGCACGGGCCGGGCGTTCAAGTGTTAGCCGTGTTGCCCTTAAAATCCGATTTCGAAAGCGACGTCGCGCAGAGCAAAAAGCGACGACGCATGCGCGACGATGGTAGCGGCTCGGGGCCGGGATTGACAGGGCAAAACAAAGCGGCGACTGGAGGTTCAAGCGGTGTCTCCCCTGCGCCACCTGTTGGCGCATTGAGACCCGTCCCGAGTCGATCGCTTGGTAGCATATGGGCAACAGGCGACGGAGCGCCGTTCAAAACGTGAGGAAACACGGACATGAGTTTGACGACAGAGCAGCCGGAAGGCGAGGGTGGCGGCCGCCGCGCACGCGGCGAAGGACGCGGGGCCGCGGCACGCCGGGCATCGCGATCCGGCGGCGGACCGGGCCCGTCCTTGCCCTACATCACCCGCAAGATCCGTGAATACGAGGTGCTGGACGAGGAAGGCCTGCAGCTGATCGAGCGCAACGCCGACACGGTGCTGGAGGAGATCGGCATCGAGTTCCGCGACGACGCCGAGGCGCTGGCGCTGTGGAAGGAGGCCGGCTGCGAGATCAAGGGCGAGCGGGTGCATTTCCCGAAAGGGCTCTGCCGCGAACTGCTGAAGACCGCGCCGAAGACGTTCACCTGGCATGCGCGCAACCCGGTGCGCAACGCCGAGATCGGCGGCAAGGCCACCGTCTTCGCGCCCGTCTACGGCCCGCCCTTCGTGCGCGACCTCGAGGGCAACCGCCGGTATGCGACGATCGAGGACTTCCGCAACTTCGTGAAGCTCGCCTACATGGCGCCGTCGATGCATTCGTCGGGCGGCACGGTCTGCGAGCCGGTCGACATCCCGGTGAACAAGCGTCACCTGGACATGGTCTACAGCCACATCAAATACTCCGACAAGCCGTTCATGGGCTCGGTGACCGCGCCCGAGCGCGCCGAGGACACGATCGCGATGGCGAAGCTCGTCTTCGGCGAGGACTTTGTCGAGAAGAACACGGTGACGCTGAACCTGATCAACGCCAACTCGCCGATGGTCTTCGACGAGACGATGGTCGGTGCGCTCAAGGTCTATGCCCGCCACAACCAGGCCTCGGTGGTCTCGCCGTTCATCCTGTCGGGCGCCATGAGCCCGGTCACAGTCGCCGGCACGCTGACGCAGATTCTCGCCGAGGTGCTGGCGGGCGCCGCCTTCACCCAGCTCATCCGCGCCGGCTCGCCGGTGCTGTTCGGCACGTTCGCCGCCTCGATCTCGATGCAGTCGGGGGCGCCGACCTTCGGCACGCCGGAGCCGTCGCTCGTCTCCTATGGCGCAGCCCAGCTCGCCCGCCGTCTCGGCCTGCCGTTCCGTACCGGCGGCTCGCTCTGCGGCTCCAAGGTTCCGGACGCGCAGGCCGCGCACGAAAGCGCCAACACGCTGAACATGACGCTGCTGGCCGGCACCAATTTCGTGCTGCATGCGGCCGGCTGGCTGGAGGGCGGCCTGGTGTCGTCCTACGAGAAGTTCATGATCGACCAGGACCAACTCGGCATGATGCAGAAGATGGCCGAAGGCGTCGACCTGTCCGTCGACGCGCAGGCGCTCGATGCGATCCGCGAGGTCGGGCCGGGCAGCCACTATCTCGGCTGCGCCCATACCCAGGCGAACTTCCAGACCGCCTTCTACCGCTCGCCGCTCGCCGACAACAACTCGTTCGAGCAGTGGGAGATCGAAGGCAGCAAGCGCATCGAGCAGCGCGCCAACGCGCTCTGCCGCACCTGGCTCGAGCAGTACGAGGCGCCCTATCTCGATCCTTCGATCGACGAGGCGTTGCTCGCCTATGTCGCCAAGCGCAAGGAATCGATGCCCGACGCCTTCACCTGAAAGGCTCCCGAACGCGCCAGGGAGCAAGGCGGAGCATCACAGGTGGCCGACATGATCCAGAAGGAAGTCTGGCGGCCGCACTACGAACTGCACGGGCCGAAGCCGAAATGACGGCGAAACGCCCCGCGACCGAGACGATCCGTGCGGCCTTGCGGCCGCACGGTCTTTTCTTGCGCGGCGTCGTGAACTTCGCCGACAGCGAGACGGCGCCGACGCTGGTCGACGGCCGGCGGGCGGCGGGCGTCGTGCTGGTCGGCAATGTCGGCAGCGCGATCTGGCCGCACTTCCGCGCCTGGCAGCATGCGGCGCCGGAGCGCGGCGGCGACAATCCGCTGGATGCCTGGTCGAAGGCGGTGATCGGGCCGCTTGCGGCGGAGCTCGGCGCCACAGCCTATTTTCCCTCCGATCCGCCCTGGCAGCCGTTCCAGCGATGGGCGATGCGGGCCGAAGGATTGCGGACCTCGCCGCTCGGCATCCTGATCCACCCCGTCTACGGCCTTTGGCACGGCTATCGCGGCGCGCTCGGCTTTCCCCATCCATTGGCGACCGAGGCGGCGGCGGCCGGCCCGCATCCCTGCGACAGCTGTCGCGACCGGCCCTGTCTCAACCGCTGTCCGGCCGGCGCGGTGACGGACGCGGGCTTCGATGTCGCCGCCTGCCGCGGGCACCTGCGCACGGAAGCCGGCCGGGAAGGCTGCATGGCCTCCGGCTGCCTCGCCCGCAATGCCTGTCCGGTCGGCGCCGACTATCGCTACTGCGACGACCAGTTGCGCTTCCACATGGCGGCGCTGCAGCCTTGATTGCAGCGGAGAGGCGAAGATGCGAGGCTGGCGGGCGATCTGGAGGTTGTCATCGGGAGGGACGCCATGAAGCGTAGCGGATCAGAGCCGCCGGAGACGGCGGAACGGCGCCGCCGGTCCGGCGCATCGGTGCTGCACGCTCCCGCAGTCCCGGACGTCCGCTCGCCCTTGGTCGCTGCGGCGCCGCAGCGTCAGCGGGAGGCGGCGTCGCAGGTTGCCGTCGCGGATCAGGTGTGCGTCGTTCCGATCGCGGAATTCGACACCCCATGAAGCGCCGCCTGCTCGGCCTCGCGCTCGCCGCCTCGTCATTCGTTGCAGGCCCGGCCTCTGCGGCCTGCGAGGACATCCGCCATCTCACCGAAAGCTATATTGTCTGCACCTTCGATCCGGCGCGCGAGGCGATCCGCGTCTACGGCGTGCCGGACGGTTCGAGCGAGCCGCTGACCTATGGCGCCGTGCGCGACATCCTGCGGCAGGATCGCGAGTTCCTCGTCTTCGGCATGAACGGCGGCATGTATCATCCGGGCTACGGTCCGGTCGGGCTCCTCGTCGAATACGGGCGCGAGCGCCATCCCCTGAACCGGGACGCAGGCGAGGGCAACTTCTTCCTCAGGCCGAACGGCGTGTTCTTCGTCGGCGGCGATGGGGCAGGCGTGATGGAAACCGAAGCCTTTGCAAGGGCGCGACCGGCGGTGCAGTTCGCCACCCAGTCGGGACCCATGCTGGTCATAGACGGCCGCATCCATCCGCGTTTCCTGCCGGACAGCGACAGCCTCTACATACGCAACGGCGTCGGCATCCTGCCGGACGGACGGGTCGCGTTTGCGATCTCGCGAAACGCCGTGCGCTTCCACGACTTCGCCACGCTCTTTCGCGATGCGCTCGGTTGCCGCAACGCGCTCTTTCTCGACGGCAGCATTTCCAGCCTCTATGCGCCGGAGGTCAGGCGCAACGACCGGTTTTCGCGCATGGGGACGGTGATCGCCGTGGCGGGCGCGCTGCCTTATTGATGCACCGGTTCGTTCCGGCCCCGGGCGGGAGGGTGCGGTCGGTCAAGCCCCGAGGCATGCGCCCGATGCTGGCCGGGAGGGTCGGGAGGCGCCGGCCGGTGAAGTTGCGGCCGGTAGGCTCAGACCTTGGGATAGGCCCGGTCGAGGCCGCCCGAGCGGGTGAGGCCGGTGCGGAAGGCCTGGTGGGCGGCATGCTGGCTGGAGCGGGCGGCTTCCATCAGGCGCATCTGCAGGCGGGCGGGGGCGGCATTGCCGAGCCATTCGCCGAGCTTCTCCAGCTTCAGCGAATTCAGGAACCGTCCCTCGGAGGCGCGGGCCAGATGCAGGTCGAGCCCGGCCAGAAGGTTCTCGTCCTGCGGCGGGTTCTCCATCAGCAGCCGGAGGAACGACTGGTCGGCCTCTCCCAGGGCCGACAGCTTTTCGGCGATCGTGTCCCGGTCGGGAAAGGCGGCTGCGTTCATCGGCTCGGTCTCCAGCGAATCTCTTTCGGAATCCCGGATAGTGGAGGGCGAGGGGGCGTGCAAGCGCGGAAGTATGCGGACGCCCATGGAAAGGGTCGCGACGTTGGCCGTCCTCTCTCCCCATCGGGGGAAGGTGGCGCGTGGCGCCGGACGCGGGGCGGCAGCGGTGCGGATGCCCCCTTCATCGCCTGGCATGCACTCGGCACATCTCCCGGCAGGGGAGAAGAGAGCTTGGGCCGCAAGCGCCACGTCCCGCTTGCGGTGCGAGCGTCATAGTCAGGCGCCAGCCTTCCCTTGAGGGGGCGGAGCAGCGCTCCGGGCTGGGTTGATCGTGCGCCGAATGACGGATCTGGCGCCGGCTATTCAGCCCCGGCTGCGGCGGCCGCGTTCGCGCACCGGGGCGGCGGCTGCCTCGTCGGCGGTCTTGTTGCGCATCGGCCCGATCACCTCGATGATCGTCTCCAGCGTCGGGCGCTGGCGCGGCTCGTGGGCGTCGAGCGCCTGGCGCATGGCGGCGAGGTGCTCGCAGGAGGTGCCGCAGCAGCCGCCGATGATGCGGGCGCCGGCGTCGCGGGCGAGCCTGGCATATTCGGCCATCAGAGGCGGCGTGCCGGAATAGTGGATCTCGGCGCCGCGATATTCCGGGATGCCGCAGTTGCCCTTGACGACGATGGTCGCGGACGGATCGGCGCCGGTCATGTCGAGCAGCGAGGAGAGGATGTCGGAGGCGCCGACGCCGCAATTGGCGCCGACGGCGAGCGGACCGGCGCCGATGTCGCCGGCGACGGCGTGGATGTCCTTCGGATGCAGGCCCATCATCGTCTTGCCGGCGGTGTCGAACGAGCCGGTATAGACGAAGGGCAGGCCGACCCTGACGGCGGCCTCGGCGGCCGCACGGATCTCCTCGGGCGACGACATGGTCTCGATCCAGGCGACGTCGGCGCCGCCGGCCTTCAGACCCTCGATCTGCTCGGCAAAGGCCGAAACGGCGTCGTCATAGGTCAGCGCGCCGAGCGGCACCAGGAGCTCGCCGGTCGGGCCGACGGAGCCTGCCACGATCACCTTGCGCGGCGCCTTGTCGGCAACGGCGCGGGCGATCTCGGCGGCGCGCTTGTTGAGCGCAAACACGCGATCCTGCGCATGGTGCAGCTTGAGCCGGTGGCGGGTGCCGCCGAAGGTGTTGGTCAGGATGATGTCGGCGCCGGCGTCGACGAAATCCTGGTGCAGCCTGGTGATGTTGTCGGGCTTCGCCTCGTTCCAGAGCTCCGGCGCCTCGCCGGCCTCCAGCCCCATGGCGAACAGCGAGGTGCCGGTGGCACCATCGGCGAGCAGGAAGGGCTTTTCGGCGAGCAGCGCAGCCAGCGCGTTGTTTTCGGTCGTCATCGGTTCAACTTTCCCGTCCATCCCCGGACCGGCGCGCGGTCGAAGGCATCGTGTCATCTCGGCGTGAGGTCATGCTTGCATTCAGATATAAAGATTTCTTTATGTCCTTGCAAGCGCTGAAGCAGGGTGAGGGCATGGCGCGGCGACCGGACTGACTGCGCAACCTTCTTTGCGGGCGATCACGGCGATGCCCGAGGTCGCGGCCGGCCGCTGCATCGTCATGACGTATCCGATTCCCGGCGGCATGTGTGCCACGGGTCCACTCACCGGTGCGGCAATGCGGCGCCGGGGGCAACGGGCAGGGCGCCCAAAGGCGGCGCCCTGCGAGGGCGATGCGGCAAGGCCGTCGGCGCGGACGGTCAGGCCGCCCGCTGCGCCTCGTCGTGGCTGGTGGGGGTGACCATGGCGGCGATGATCGTATCGAGGGCGAGGGCGCCGGCCGGCCGCCCGGCCGCGTCGACCACATGCGCGTTCGACTGGCCCGCCGCCGTCATCGCGCGGGCGGCGGCTTCCAGCACGGTGCCGCTTTCGATCGGCATGCCTTCCGGATTGCCGGAGAGCGGCTTCATGATCGTCTCGACATTGATGACCCGGCCGCGGTTCACCTCCTTGACGAAGGCGGTGATGTAGTCGTCGGCGGGGTTCAGCACGATCTCCTGGCCGGTGCCCTGCTGGACGACGCGGCCGTCGCGCAGGATCGCGATCTTGTCGCCGAGGCGCAGCGCCTCGTCGAGGTCGTGGGTGATGAAGACGACGGTCTTCTTCAGTTCCTTCTGCAGATCGAGGAGCACGGTCTGCATGTCGACGCGGATCAGCGGGTCGAGCGCCGAATAGGCCTCGTCCATCAACAGGATCTCGGCGTCGTTGGTCAGCGCGCGGGCAAGCCCGACGCGCTGCTGCATGCCGCCCGAGAGCTGGTTCGGATAGTGGTGCTCGAAGCCCGAGAGCCCGACGCGCTCGATCCAGTAGCGCGCGCGCTTCTCGCTTTCGGCGGCAGGCACGCCTTGGATCTCCAGGCCGTAGACCGTGTTCTCGACGACGGTGCGGTGCGGCAGCAGCGCGAATTTCTGGAACACCATCGCGGTCTTGTGGCGGCGGAAGTCGCGCAGGTCGCGCTCGTTCATGCGACAGACGTCGACGCCGTCGTAGAGCACTTCGCCGGAGGTCGGCTCGATCAGCCGGTTGATGTGGCGGATCAGCGTCGACTTGCCGGAGCCCGAAAGGCCCATCACCACCATGACGCCGCCGGCGGGCATGGAGATGTTGATGTCCTGCAGGCCGAGCACGTGGCCGTACTGGGCATTCAGATCGGTCTTGGAGAGCCCTGCCTTGACCTGGTCGATATAGTCGGCGCCGCGCGGGCCGAAGATCTTGTAAAGGCTCTTGATTTCGATGGCGTGACTAGCCATGGATTACCTCCGAATGCTTCTGCAGCCGCTTGCCAAAGGCCTGGCTGGTACGGTCGAAAATGATGGCGATCGCAACCAGTGCGAAGCCGTTGAGAAAGCCGACGGTGAAGAACTGGTTGTTGATGGCGCCGAGCACGTTCTTGCCGAGCCCGCCGACACCCACCATCGAGGCAACCACCACCATCGCCAGCGACATCATGATGGTCTGGTTGATGCCGGCCATGATCGTCGGCAGCGCCAGCGGGATCTGGACGTTCTTCAGCTTCTGCCAGCCCGACGAGCCGAAGGCGTCTGCCGCTTCGAGAACCTCCTTGTCGACCAGGCGGATGCCGAGGTTGGTCAGCCGGATCATCGGCGGCACGGCGTAGATGACGACGGCGATCATGCCGGGCACCTTGCCGATGCCGAAGATCATGACGACGGGGATGAGGTAGACGAAGCTCGGCATCGTCTGCATGACGTCGAGGACCGGATTGACGACCGCCTGCACCCGGTCGAAGCGCGCCATCAGGATGCCGATCGGAATGCCGAGCAGGATGGCGAAGATAGTGCAGACGGTGGTCATGGCGAGCGTGACCATGGCATCGTTCCACAGCCCGAACAGACCGATGAAATACATGGCGAGGGCGGTGCCGATCGTGACCCGCAGGCTGCGGCTGCCGAGGTAGACGATGACGAGCATCACGATCAGGATGATCGGCCAGGGCGAGGTGACGAAGAGCCGCTCGAGATAGTTCAGGAAGACCTGCAGCGGCTGGACGGCGGCGTCGATGATCGAGCTGTAGGAGCGGACGAAGCCGCGGAAGCCGTCGTCGATCGTCTTGCGACCGGCGCGTATGGTCGTGTCGCTGAGCGCGGGAAACTTGCAAAGCAGTGCCGGCAAGTAGTCGCACAGTGCCATATCAATCCCCTTTTATTTTCGCCGGCGGTGGCTTCAGGCGGCCGCGCTCGTGGCGTTCGCGTCCATGCCCGTCGTTGTGCTTCTTCGCACCGGCTTTTCGTTATCCTTGTCTTTTCCCATGAACCGCCGTTGCATTATGTACTGATTGCGACCTTGCGTTTTCCATTTGCCGGGCAACGAAAAAGGGCCGCCGGCCATGCGCCGCCGGCCCCGTCGCAAAACGGCAGCTCAGAGGGAGGCCTTGACCTTCTCGGCGACCTCGGGGGTGACCCACTTGGTCCACATTTCCTCGTTGGTCTCGAGGAAATGCTTGGCGCCGTCCTCGTTGGTGCCCTGGTTGTCGACCATCCAGGCGAGCACCTTGCCGACCGTCTGGTTGTCCCACTGGCGCGTCTTCATGTAGTCCATGGCGACGCCGGCCTTTTCGGCGAAGGCCTTGGTCACGACGGTGTAGACGTCGGAGACCGGGTAGGCGTTGACCTTCGGGCTCGGGCAGTCGGGAATGGCGGTGCAGGCGTCCCATTCCTTCTTGTCGTGCTCGACGCCGAAGGAGAGCTTGGTCATCTCGTACTTGCCGAGGATGGCGGTCGGCGCCCAGTAGTAGCCGAGCCAGCCGGTCTTGTTCTCGAAGGCGTTGGCGATCGAGCCGTCGAGGCCGGCGGCGGAGCCGGTGTCGATCAGGTCGAAGCCGGCGCCTTCGGCGTTCAGCGCCTTGTAGAGGTTGGCGGTGGAGACCTGGCAGTTCCATCCCGACGGGCAGTTGTGGACCGCGGCGCGGGAGGGATCCTCAGGGGCGGGGAAGAGCTCGGGGTGCTTCAGCGCGTCCTGCACGGTCTTGATGTCGGGATGGGCGTCGGCCAGGAACTTCGGGATCCACCAGCCCTCGACGCCGCCTTCCGACAGCAGCGGTGCCGCCTGGATGAGCCGGCCCTCGGCGATCGCCGCATCGAGCGCGGTGCGCACCGAATTGACCCAGAACTCGGGGGCGACGTCCGGCTCGCCCTTCTCGTTCATGGCGGTGAAGGTCGGCATGGTGTCGCCGGTGACGAGCGTCACCGTGCAGCCGTAGCCGTTTTCGAGAATGATCTTGTCGACATAGGCGGCAACGCCGGCCGAAGCCCAGTTCATCTCGGCAATGGAAACGCTGCCGCAATCGGCAGCCTGCGCCGTGCCGGCGCCGGCATAGAGGCCGGCTGCGAGGACGGTTGAAGCGAGCAGCTTCTTCATGATCTTGTTATCTCCCAGTCTGAAGGCAGCAATTCATCCGGGGCGGGTCAGGGCACTGCAACACCTGGCTGCCCGATCGATTACAGTCTGCAGGCAGGACCGAACACGCCGTCAGGCCGCTCGCCATCCTGCTCTCGGCGACACTGGTTTTGTCGTCCCGCGGCGGAACCCTGTCACCGCAAGAGCTTATTTCGTCGCTGGAGGCAGCGTAAGGATTCCGACAAAGAAATCAACCGCCGAGGGAGGATGGAAGGCCGACGGCGGCGCGCCGCGGGATGTGCGGATGCCGCATTTGCGGCAGGAGCGCGATCAAAAAATGAGCTTTTGCTCACCGCTGGGCACGCCCTGGTATCGCGCTGGTCGCAAACGGATATGCGGGTAGCCCGATCGGGACAAATGCTGTCCTGAATACGCCGCAGGCAGCTTTTCGGGAAAAAACGTCGCTTTCGCTCTAAAAATGCGCAAATCGCGTCTGGCGAGGCGCGCGATAACCATCCGGTAACGATGTCAGGCTATCAATCGGCGTGCGGCAGGCAATCCCTGCCGGCCCCGGGTCAGGTAGTGCGTACCGGGGTCGATCTTTCGCCGGTGCGTTCTGCCGGTGTCGTCCGCGTATCGGACCGGCCGTGGAGCGTCCGCAGGGCGGTCCGCGGCTCTTGCCGTCTTTCTCTCGCCGATTGTCGTCCCGACAAAGAAAAACGCCCCCGCTTTCGCAAGGGCGCCCGTTGCTCGTTCCGTTCGGTGAGGCTCAGCCGACGTTGCGGGTCCGCACGATGCTGAGGGGGCCGAGCGGGGTCTCGGCGACCAGGTTGCGCACGCGCGACTGGCGCTCGGGAGCCTTGCCGTTCCAGGCGATCTGAACGAAATTGGGCTTGCTGAAGATGAACAGCATTGTCTTGGGTCCTTGGGGTTCCGGCGGCGGTTTTCTCCGCTGCTCCGATCCCTGCCGTATAGGCCCGGCGCGGGCCGGAACCGCGATTGCCGCCGCCATCGCATGTCGCAAACGGAACATGCATATCAGCACTTTTGTCGCAGGCCGCCGGGCGCCGCGCCGCCTGTGTCCTCATCGCGGCGCTTTCAGGCCTTTGCGGTGCCCCGGCGCGGTGCTAGGGAAGCGCCATGACACGAAAAATCATGTTGCAGGGAACCGGCTCCGATGTCGGAAAAACGGTACTGGTCGCAGGACTGTGCCGGATCGCCTCGAACCGCGGACTGAGGGTGCGGCCGTTCAAGCCGCAGAACATGTCGAACAACGCCGCCGTCTCCGACGACGGCGGCGAGATCGGGCGGGCGCAATGGCTGCAGGCGATGGCGGCGCGCACGCCCTCGTCGGTGCACATGAACCCGGTGCTTCTGAAGCCGCAATCCGATACCGGCAGCCAGATCGTCGTCCAGGGCCGCGTGTTCGGCCAGGCGAAGGGGCGGGACTACCAGGCGCTGAAGCCGAGGCTGATGGATGCGGTGATGGAGAGCTTCGAGCGCGTCTGTTCGGATGCCGATCTCGTCGTCGTCGAAGGGGCCGGCTCGCCCGCCGAGATCAACCTGCGCGCCGGCGACATCGCCAACATGGGCTTTGCGACCCGGGCGGGCGTTCCGGTGGTGCTGGTCGGCGATATCGATCGGGGCGGTGTGATCGCCTCGCTGGTCGGCACGAAGGCGATCCTGCCGCCGGAGGATCGGGCCATGGTCTCGGGCTACCTGATCAACAAGTTCCGCGGCGACATCAGCCTGTTCGACGACGGCATTGCGGCGATCGGGCAGCACACCGGCTGGCCCTGCCTCGGCGTCGTGCCCTGGCTGAAGCACGCCCGGCAACTGCCGCCGGAAGACTCGGTGGTGCTGGAGCGGCTGGCCTCCGGTCGACCCGGCGCCTTGAAGGTGGCGGTGCCGGTGCTGCCGCGAATCGCCAATTTCGACGATCTCGATCCGCTGGCGCAGGAGCCGGACGTGGAGCTCGTCTTCGTTCGCGCCGGCGAGCGGCTGCCGGCGGATGCCGGCCTCGTCATCCTGCCGGGCTCGAAATCCACCATCGGCGACCTGAAGGATTTTCGCGCGCAGGGCTGGGACCGGGATCTCGCGCTGCATCACCGGAGGGGCGGGCGGGTCATCGGCATCTGCGGCGGCTACCAGATGCTTGGCCGGTCCGTGCACGACCCGCTGGGGATCGAGGGCAGCGACCGGGCGGTGGAAGGGCTCGGCCTGCTCGACGTCGAGACCGAGATGGCGCCGGAAAAGACTGTGCGCAACAGCCGCGCGCACTCGCTTGCCTATGACGTCCCGCTTGCGGGCTACGAGATCCATCTCGGCCGGACGACCGGACCCGACTGCGCAAGGCCGCCCGTCGCCATCGACGGCAGGGGCGACGGGGCGACGTCGGCGGACGGCCGGGTCTTCGGCACCTATCTGCACGGCTTCATGTCGAGCGACGCTTTCCGCAGCCGGCTGCTTGCGGAATTCGGGATTGCCGGCGGCGGCTTCGACTACCAAGGGGCGGTGGACGAGGCGCTCGACGGGGTCGCTGCCGAGCTGGAGGCGGTGCTCGATCACAAGTGGCTTTCGATGCTGATGGAAAGTGATTGAGAGCTCCGATTAATCGGGGACGGTGAGACGTCCTTTCCGGCGGGTGGCGAAGCGGTTTCGTCATCTTCGTCGGTTAAGGTTACCACCAAAGTTGCGCCAGAATCCGATGCAAGGACCTTGAGGGCCATCGCCTCGCCGCTATCTGTCGGGGGATGTCGCATGCGATCGAAAGGGAAATTCGAATGACCAGTGGCCGGTTTGCGAAACTCGGGTGGGCGGGGCTGATCGGGCTTGCGATCGCCGGCGGACCGGCGGCACAGGCGGCCGAGACCAAGCCGCCCGTCAGCGCCAGCAAGCGCTGGGAGAACGAGTTTTCCCTCTGGCAGAAGGTGTCCTCCAGCAGCGACCCGGCGGGCTACG
Source organism: Hyphomicrobiales bacterium (assembly GCA_900469965.1). GTDB lineage: Bacteria > Pseudomonadota > Alphaproteobacteria > Rhizobiales > Rhizobiaceae > Mycoplana. The sequence continues at coordinate 386,700 of UBZP01000015.1, forward strand.
AGACCTATCTGAAGGACTATCCGAACGGCACTTTTGCCTCGATGGCCCGGCTCAGGCTGGCCGAGCTGAACGCCAAGGGCGTGGGCGGTGCCGCAGGCGCGGGCGACCAGAAGCCGCAGGATCCCTCGGTTGCCGCCACCGCCGCCTCGGAAAAGGAGAAGGCCGAGGCCGCGCGCAAGGCCGACGAGGCCGCGCGGCTGAAGGCCGAGCAGGAGGCGAGGGTCGCGGCCGAGAAGCAGCGGGCGGAAGAGGAACGGCTGGCCGCGGAAGCCGAACGCAAGCGCGTGGAAGAGGCCGAGCGGCAGCGCAAGGAAGAGCAGGCGCGGGCCGAGGCCGAGGCCAGGCGTGCCGCCGAGGCGAAGGCCGAAGCCGAACGGCAGGCGGCCGAGGCCGAGCGCAAGCGCGCCGCCGAAGCGGCGGAGGCGGAACGGCTGAGGGCCGAGCAGGAGGCGAAGGCCGAGCAGGCGCGGCTGAAGGCGGAAGCGGAAGCAAAGGCTGTGGCGGAAGCCAAGGCTCAGGCCGAGGCGGCTGCTGCCGCGCGGGCCGAGGCGGAACGGGCGGAAGCGGAACGGGCAGCTGCGGAAGCCGAACGCGCGCGCGCGCTCGCCGCCGAACAGGCCGAGAAGGCGAAGGCCGAGGAAGAGGCCCGTGCCGCCGCGGAAGCGCAGGCGCAGGCGCAGGCTGATGCCGCCGCTGCCGAAAGGGCCAAGGCCGAGGCGGCAGCGGCCCAGGCTGACGCGGAGCGGGCAAATGCAGAGGCTGCGACCGCAGCACCGCCTGTCGCCGACGGCAGCGTGGCCGACGCGCTCGACACCGAGGCGCTTCCCACCGATGGCGATGCCGCTGCGACCGCCGCGGCGAACCCGGACGGCGCCCCGGCAGCCGACGGGGAGGCCGAGCGGCTGGCCCGCCGCGAGGACAACAGCTGGAGCCGTGCCGTGCTGAACGGCCGGCCGCAGGCGTTCGAGAGCTATCTGCGCGAATTCCCGCAAGGGCGTTTTGCCGACGAGGCGCGCCAGCGTCTCGCCGCGCTGGAAAAGGGCGGCAACACAGCCGACGGCGAAGAGGCTCCGGGCGACGTCGCCACGCGGGAGCCTGCCATCAACACGCCCGCCACGGCTGCGCCTCTCGGAGCCGGAACGGAGCCGCTCGTGCGTCAGTCGCCGGCTGCGCCCGGCCAGCAACCGAAGGTCTACCAGACGCCGGCCGACGTGCGCGAGGCCTATCTCGACACGGGCACGCGCGCGCAGTCCCAGCGCTGGCTGAGCGCGCTCGGCTACGGCACCGGCGGGGCGGACGGCGTCTTCGGGCCGCGCACGCGTGCTGCGATCGCCGCCTGGCAGCGCTCGGCCGGCTATGCTCCGGACGGCTACCTGACGCGCAAGCAGTACCGCGAATTGCGCCAGTCGGCCCGCTTTGCCGAGGCTCGCAGCCGCGAATACGTCGCCCGCCAGCGCGCCCGGCGCGACCGTTACTACAATGACGGCTACGGCGTGTACGAGGGGCCGGTCGACGGCTACTACCTCGAAGGTCCGGTCGGGGGCGGCTACGGCCCGAGCGGCGACCTGACGATCAGCGGCCCGGGCTACTGAGCGACCAGGGCACCTGATCGAGCATCCGCCGCGGCGACGCATTCGACGCGGCGGACGCCGTTTCCTGCCAATTGACTTCCATCCTGCTCAGGCATAATCATCGCCACTATTGGAAGGTGCGCCGGTCCAGTGATGGACGGGCGCTTAAATGGGAACGTGACGGGGTGGACCCAATCAGGGCGCTCCAATCACGGCCGACCCCGCGACTGTAGAGTGGCGAGGCCTATCCGACCGGTCGTTGCGACCGGAAAAGCCACTGGGTGGCGGCATGATGAACCGGGGTCTGGACGCCTCTATTTCTACGAATCGTCCGCCTTTCATGCCGCGCTCCACCCGGGAAGGCGAGGATGGGCCGCAGGCGCAATTGCGCCCGACGCCGCGAGCCAGGAGACCTGCCGGCCAATGAGGGCATGGTGCCCGACCTGGGGATTTCCCCGTTGCCAGCACGGAGGTTGTCATGGCTGCTTCGAACGTCTCTTCTGTTTCGCTTTCCCTCAACGATCGTCTTTATGCCGGTCTCTTTGCGCTTCTCGTCGGCGGATTTCTGGTATTCGGCGCAGGCCTTGCCAATTCGTCCGTTCTGCACGACACCGCGCACGATACCCGCCACTCCTACGGCTTTCCCTGCCACTGAGGAGTTGAACTCATGATCGTGAAGTATCTCCTGGCCGCTCTGGTGGCCGGGCTGTTCTCCGGTGCCCTGATGACGGTCGCCCAGGAGGCGCGCGTCATTCCGCTCATCCTGCATGCCGAGGAATACGAGGTCGAGGGCGGCGAGGCGGAGCCTGCCGCGCCCGCGGCGACCGGCACCGAGGTTCAGCCGGAGGCGGAGCATTCCTCGCTGCGCATCGGCGCGGCGCTGTCGGAGGTCGCGGAATATCTGTCACCGATCTCGGTCGCCCATGCCCATGAGGGCGAGCACGAGGAGGGCGGCATCATGTTCGGTATGAGCCGCTTTTCCGGGACCCTGCTCGCCAATCTCGTGACCGGCGCCGGCTTCGCCCTGCTTCTGGCGGGCGTCAGCCTTGTGACGGGCAATGCGATCACCGTCGCCAACGGGGCGCTCTGGGGTGCTGCCGGCTGGCTCGCCGTCCATCTCTTGCCGTCGATCGGCCTGCCGCCGGAGCTTCCGGGCTTTCCGGCGGCCGAGCTCGGCGACCGGCAGGTCTGGTGGGTCGCGACCGTGGTGCTATCGGCCGTCGGGCTGTACCTCGTGATCCTGAAGGACGGGATTGCGGCGAAGGTCGCGGGCATCGCGCTGATCGCGGCGCCGCAGGTCTACGGCGCGCCGCAGCCGGCCGATATCGCCAGCAACGTGCCGGCCGTGCTCGGGGCGGAGTTCGCCGTGGCAGCACTCGCCACCACGCTGTTCTTCTGGATCGTGCTCGGCCTGTCGCTGGGCTACGCCAACGAGAAGATCGCAAAGGCAGACTGATGAAAACGACATCGCCCGGAGCCGTCCTGGTTCTGGGCGGTGCGCGTTCCGGAAAATCCGCATTCGCCGAAAGGCTGGCCGCGGAGAGCGGACTTGCCAAGCACTACATCGCCACCGGCCGCGCCTGGGACGACGAGATGCGCGCGCGGATCGACCAGCACAAGGCCCAGCGCGGCAGCCATGGCTGGGTGACGCACGAGGAGCCGCTGGCGCTGCCGGAGCGTATCAACGACACGGCGCGTGAGGATCGGGTGCTGCTCGTCGATTGCCTGACGCTCTGGGTGACGAACCTGATGCTCGAAAAGCACGACATGGCGGCAGCCTTCGACGATCTCGCCGCCGCCGTCGTCACCGCGCCCGGGCGGCTCATCTTCGTCTCCAACGAGGTCGGGCTCGGGATCGTCCCGGACAACCAGATGGCGCGCGAATTCCGCGACCACGCCGGCAGGCTGCACCAGCAGGTGGCGCAGCTCGCTTCCGAAGTCTATTTTGTCGCGGCAGGCCTGCCGCTGAAAATGAAGGGTTGAGCCCATGCTCCAGCAAAAGATCCCCGCCACCGTCATCACCGGCTTCCTCGGCGCGGGCAAGACGACGATGATCCGCAACCTCTTGCAGAACGCCAACGGCCGGCGGATTGCGCTGATCATCAACGAGTTCGGCGATCTCGGCGTCGACGGCGACGTGCTGAAGGGCTGCGGTGCGGAGGCCTGCAGCGAGGACGACATCATCGAGCTTACCAACGGCTGCATCTGCTGCACCGTCGCCGACGACTTCATCCCGACCATGTCGAAGCTGCTGGAGCGCGAGAACCGCCCCGACCACATCGTCATCGAGACCTCAGGCCTGGCGCTGCCGCAGCCGCTGGTCGCCGCCTTCAACTGGCCGGAGATCAAGACGCAGGTGACGGTGGACGGCGTGGTGACCGTCGTGGACAGCGCCGCCGTCGCCGCCGGGCGTTTCGCCGACGACCATGACCGCGTGGACGCGCTGCGCGTCAACGACGACAACCTCGACCACGAAAGCCCGCTGGAGGAACTGTTCGAGGACCAGCTGACCGCCGCCGACCTGATCGTGCTCAACAAGACCGACCTGATCGACGCGGCCGGGCTGAAGACGGTGCGCGACGAGGTCGCCGCCCGGATCGCCCGTAAGCCGACAATGATCGAGGCGAGGAACGGCGACGTCGCCGCCGCCGTCCTGCTCGGGCTCGGCGTCGGCACCGAGGACGACATCAAGAACCGCAAGTCGCACCACGAGCTGGAACACGAGAACGGCGAGGAACACGACCACGACGAGTTCGACAGCTTCGTCGTCGAAGTCGGTGCGGTCGCCGATCCGGCCGCCTTCGTCGAGCGGCTGAAGGGCGTGATCGCCGAGCACGACGTGCTGCGCGTCAAGGGCTTTGCCGACGTGCCCGGCAAGCCGATGCGGCTCCTGATCCAGGCGGTCGGCAGCCGCATCGACCAGTATTTCGAGCGTGCCTGGGCGCCGGGCGAGACCCGCGGCACCCGGCTCGTCGTCATCGGCCTGCACGACATGGACGAACAGGCCGTGCGCGCGGCGATCGCCGCTGCGGTGTGATCCGGGCATGGGCGCGCGGCCACATCGCTCGCCGCGGCCTGCGTCGCATCTGCGAGCGGGCGGGAACGGGCGGGCCGGGCCGGACGGTCCTCGGGGCAATCCCGGGGATGATGGCGGCTGCGGACGGATGGAGGGGAGCGCATGCACCTGCTCTTAGCCCAAAAGGGGACGATCGCCGACGGCAAGGAGGCGATCGATCTCGGACAATCGCCGGGCGAGGTCCTGTTCCTGTCGGCGGCGGATACCGAGCTTGCGTCGATCGCCGCCGCCCATAGCGGCCGGCGCACGGCGACGCGCCTGCGGCTTGCCAGCCTCGCCGCGCTCAGCCACCCGATGTCGGTCGACACCTATGTCGAGCGGACGGCGCGGCATGCGCGGCTGATCGTCGCGCGCGCGCTCGGCGGCGCCAGCTATTTCCGCTACGTGCTCGAGGCGCTGCATGCGACCGCGGTCGCGAACGACATCGCGCTCGTGGCGCTGCCGGGCGACGACCGGCCGGACGACGGGCTGGCGCCGTTCAACCGGATTGCGGACGAGGACCGGCTGCGGCTCTGGGCCTATCTCACCGAGGGCGGCGCGGAGAATGCCGGCCGCTTCCTCGCCTATGCCGACGCGCTCGTCTTCGGCGGCGACAGGCCGGCACCGGCGGTGCCGCTTTCAAAGGCCGGGATCTGGTGGCCCGGGCGGGGTGTCGTCGACGTCGAGACGTGGGACGAGATTTGCCCCTCACCCCAGCCCTCTCCTCGTGAACGGGGAGAGGGGGCGGTTGCGGCAGGGGTAGAGGGCGACTCTCATCCGCCGCGCTTGCGGGGAGAGGTTGTGGCCGCCGCCGATGGCTCCCCTTCGCCCCGCTTGCGGGGAGAAGGTGCCCGAAGGGCGGATGAGGGGCTTTCGGACGCGACCGGTGTGCCCGTGGCACCCCCCTCTGTCCTGCCGGACATCTCCCCCTCAAGGGGGGAGATCGGGCCACCGCGGGTCGTTGCGGGCGTGGAGAGCGCCGTGATCGACGCAGGAGGGCACTATTCGGCTGTCTTGCAGCAGCAAGCCAGGGTCGAAGGTCCGCAGACTTCAGCTTTGCCTGGCGGGCGGGCCGCGGCTCCATCGATCTCCCCCCTCGAGGGGGAGATGCCCGGCAGGGCAGAGGGGGGCAACCTCGCACAGGGAGAACTGAGTGCTGCGGCGGGACGCGTGGCCGCGGGCCCGGCATCCGGTCCGCCGACCGTCGCCATCTGCTTCTATCGCGCCTATGTCCAGAGCGGCGAGACGCGGCCGGTGGAGCTTCTGATCGAGGCGCTGGCGGCCGAGGGCGTGCGGGCGCTGCCGGTGTTCGTCTCCAGCCTCAAGGATCCCGCATCGATCGAGACCGTCCGGGCCGCCTTTGCGGCCGCCCGTCCCGAGGTCGTGCTGAACGCCACGAGTTTCGCCGTCTCCGCGCCCGGCGCCCACCGCAAGCCGACGGTCCTGGACGAGGCCGGCGCGCAGGTGTTGCAGGTGATCTTTTCCGGCTCCTCCCGCGAGGCCTGGCAGGCGTCCGGGCAGGGGCTGACGGCGCGGGACCTCGGCATGAACGTGTCGCTGCCGGAGGTGGACGGACGGGTGCTGTCGCGGGCGGTCTCGTTCAAGGCGGCGGCGCGCTGGGACGCGGCGGTGGAGACCAACATCGTCAGCCTCGAACCGGCCGAGGACCGGATCCGGTTTTCGGCCCGGCTTGCGGCCAACTGGGCGCGGCTGCGCCGCACCCGGGCTGCCGAAAGGCGCATCGCGCTCGTCATGGCCAACTATCCCGACCGGGACGGGCGGCTCGGCAACGGCGTCGGGCTGGATACGCCGGCAGGCACGCTTCATATCCTGCGCGCCATGCAGGGCGAGGGCTATGCGACCGGCGAACTGCCGGCCGACGGCGACGCGCTGATGGCGCATCTGATGGCCGGGCCGACCAATGCGGCGCGCGACGGCCGCGAAATCCGCGAGACGCTTTCCCTGAGCGAGTACAGGTGCTTCTTCGCGACACTTCCGAAATCGGTTCAGGACGAGGTGACGGCCCGATGGGGTGCGCCGGAGGCCGATCCCTTCGTGACGGGGGACGTCTTCGCGCTGCCGCTCGCCCGCTTCGGCGAGACGCTGGTCGGCATCCAGCCGGCCCGCGGCTACGGTATCGATCCGAAGGAGACCTACCATTCCCCGGACCTCGTGCCGCCGCACGGCTATTTCGCCTTCTATGCCTATCTGCGCGCGGTCCGTGGCGTCCATGCCATCGTCCATGTCGGCAAGCACGGCAACCTCGAATGGCTGCCGGGCAAGGCGCTCGCCCTGTCCGAAGCCTGCTATCCGGAAGCCGTGTTCGGGCCGGTGCCGCATCTCTATCCGTTCATCGTCAACGATCCGGGCGAAGGCACGCAGGCCAAGCGCCGCTCCGCCGCCGTCATCATCGACCATCTGACGCCGCCGCTGACGCGGGCGGAAAGCTATGGCCCGCTGAAGGACCTGGAGGCGCTGGTCGACGAATATTACGACGCCTCCGGCGGCGACCCGCGGCGGCTCCGGCTGCTCAGCCGGCAGATCCTCGATCTCGTGCGCGACATCGGCCTCGACCAGGATGCGGGGATCGCGAAATCCGACGGCGAGCAGGCGGCGCTGCAGAAGCTCGACGCCTATCTCTGCGACCTGAAGGAGATGCAGATCCGCGACGGCCTGCATGTCTTCGGCGTATCGCCGTCAGGCCGGCTCCTGACCGACCTGACGCTGGCTCTGGCGCGCGTGCCGCGCGGTCTCGGCGAGGGCGGCGACGCCAGCCTGCAGCGGGCGATCGCGGCGGATGCGCTGGGCGAAGCGACGGTGTTTCCTTCGTCGACCACATCGCTTGAGGCGTCCACTCGGCCATACGCCTTCGACCCGCTCGATTGCATCCCCTCGGATCCATGGACCGGGCCGCGTCCGGATATTCTCGCCGGCCTTTCCGATGCCCCGTGGCGGTCTGCCGGCGATACGGTCGAGCGGATCGAACTGCTGGCGGCGAAGCTCGTTTGCGGCGCGGTGCCGTGCCCGGAGGGCTGGGATACCACGAGGGCGGTGCTGGGTGAGGTCGACGCGACGATCCGCCCGGCGATCGAAGCCTGCGGTGCGGCCGAGATGGCGGCGCTGATGCGCGGGCTGGATGGCCGCTTCGTCGAGCCGGGGCCTTCCGGCGCGCCGACGCGGGGACGGCCGGACGTGCTGCCGACCGGGCGGAACTTCTATTCCGTCGACAGCCGCGCCGTGCCGACGCCCGCCGCCTGGGAACTGGGTCGGAAGTCGGCGGAGCTGCTGGTGACGCGCTATGCGCAGGACCATGGCGAATGGCCCACGGCCTTCGGCATCACCGCTTGGGGCACGTCGAACATGCGCACCGGCGGCGACGACATTGCCCAGGCGCTCGCCCTGATCGGCGCGAAACCGGTGTGGGACACGCTGTCGCGGCGGGTGACCGGCTACGAGATCATTCCGCCCGCCCTGCTGCGCCGGCCGCGGGTCGACGTGACGCTGCGCATCTCCGGCTTCTTCCGCGATGCCTTTCCCGAGCAGATCGCGCTGTTCGACCGCGCGGTGCGCGCGATCGGCGCGCTCGACGAGGATAGTGCGGACAATCCGATCGCAGCGCGGATGCGGGCCGAGGCCGCAGCCCTTGCCGCCGACGGCGCCAGCGCGGGAGAGGCGGTCGCCAGAGCCGGATACCGCGTCTTCGGTGCCAAACCGGGCAGCTACGGCGCCGGCCTGCAGACGATGATCGACGAAGGGCTGTGGCAGGATCGGGGCGATCTCGCCGAGGCGTGGCTCGCCTGGGGCGCGCATGCCTATGCCGGCGAGGGCGAGGATGTTTCCAGCCGCGACCGGCTGGAGGCGCGGATGAGGAGCCTGCAGGCGATCGTCCAGAACCAGGACAACCGCGAGCACGATCTGCTCGACAGCGACGAATACTACCAGTTCGAGGGCGGGATGGCGGCGGCGGTCGAGCACCTGACGGGGGCGCAGCCGACGGTCTACCACAACGACCATTCGCGCCCGGAAAAGCCCGTCGTGCGCACCCTCGACGACGAGATCGGGCGGGTGGTCCGCGCCCGCGTCGTCAATCCGAAGTGGATCGAGGGCGTGATGCGCCACGGCTACAAGGGTGCCTTCGAGCTGGCGGCGACCGTCGACTTCATGTTCGCCTTCGCCGCGACCACCGGGGCGGTGAAGGACCATCATTTCGAAGCGGTCTACAAGGCGTATATTCTGGACGAGCGCGTGCGCGCCTTCATGGCCGAGAAGAACCCGGCGGCGCTGAAGGAGATGTCCGACCGCCTGGTCGAGGCGATCGACCGCCGGCTGTGGGCGCCGCGCTCCAATTCGGCGCGATTCGAACTGGGAGAGATCGCCGGGGACAGGAGGGCGTCATGAGCGGCCTTTCCGGACGCTGCCTGTGCCGATCGGTGCGCTATCGCGTTTCCGGTCCGATCATCCACACCGGCCATTGCCACTGCGAGAGCTGCCGGCGGGCGACGTCCTCGCCGGTGACGAGCTTTTTCTGCGTCGCGACTGCGGATGTCGCCTTCGAGGGGGAGGCGCTGCGCCACTTTGCCTCCTCGCCCGGGGTCTCGCGCGGTTTCTGCGGCAATTGCGGCTCGCCGATGAGCTTTGCGACGGACAAGCGGCCCGGCGAGATCGATCTCTACGTCGGCACGCTCGACGATGCCTCGGGCGTGACCGTCAGCCAGCACTGGTTCTGGAGCGAGCGGGTCGCCTGGCTTTCCTGCGACGACGACCTGCCCAAGCATGACAATTGAGGAGCACGCCATGAGCGAGACCGACACCGACACCCAGGCTGAAGCCGGCATGACCGAGGCCGAGCTCGCGCGCCACTCGGAGAAGATGGCCAAGAAGAAGCAGGCGCGCGAAAAGATCATGGCCACCAAGACGGACGAAAAGGGCCTGATCATCGTCCATACCGGCAAGGGCAAGGGCAAATCCACGGCCGGCTTCGGCATGATCTTCCGGCACATCGCCCATGGAAAGCCCTGCGCCGTCGTGCAGTTCATCAAGGGCGCGATGGTGACCGGGGAGCGCGAGCTGATCGAGAGGCATTTCTCCGATCTCTGCCAGTTCCATACGCTCGGCGAGGGCTTCACCTGGGAGACGCAGGACCGGGCGCGCGACATCGCCATGGCGCAGAAGGCCTGGGAGAAGGCGAAGGAACTGATCGGCGACGCGCGCAACTCGATGGTGCTGCTCGACGAGATCAACATCGCGCTGCGCTACGACTATATCGACGTCAACGAGGTCGTGACCTTCCTGCAGACGCAGAAGCCGCACATGACGCATGTCGTCTTGACCGGGCGCAACGCCAAGGACGAACTGATCGAGATCGCCGATCTCGTCACCGAGATGGAGCTCGTCAAGCATCCCTTCCGCTCCGGGATCAAGGCGCAGATCGGCGTCGAGTTCTGAAGTCGCCCGCGCTGTCCCGGATCGTCAGGCTGTGCCGGATCGGGACGGGCGACGGGACGCGTGTCCCGGTTTGCGGCGGGCCCTCGGTCGCCGGCGTGCCGGAATCAGCCCGTTTCTTTGCGTGTTAAGCATATCAGCAGCGTAAACAGCCGGTTAACGCGGTTGTGACCGGACGCTGTCAGCTTGTCTCCTATGATCCGTACCGATCCTGCGCCACGCGGGAGGTCGGCATCAGAAGGAGACGGCGATGCACGCCATGGAAAGAATCAACCGGAAGACCTGGAGCGACCCGTTCGCGATCAGGGACTACCAGAACGGCGGCGGCTATCTCAACGAAGGCGAGGCGGCAGCGCTTCAGGCGGCGTTTGCCGTCACCGCCGGCAGGCGCGTGCTCGACATCGGCGTCGGGGGCGGCCGCACGTCGGCGCTGCTGCGCGACTGCTCGGAGACCTACCTCGGCATCGACTACACGCCCGAGATGATCAGGCTGGCGCGCCGGAAGCATCCCGACCTGCGCTTTGAACTGATGGATGCGCGCGATCTCTCCTCCCTGCCGGCCGCGGGCTTCGACGTCGTGCTGTTCAGCTACAACGGCATCGATTCGGTCAATGCGGAGGGGCGGCTTGCGGTGATGGCCTCAGTCGCGCGGGTGCTTGCGCCGGGCGGCGTGTTCGTCTTTTCGACCTTCCATCGCGGCTGGGACGGCTTCAGCCGGCGCATCGGCTATCGCCGGCTGGTGTGGACCCGCGATCCCGTCCGGCTCGTGCTGCGGGCGGGCGCCTATGCCACGCGCTCGGCCACCGGCCTGTGGCGGAAGTTCCGCAACGCGCGGCTGGAGGAGCGGGACGCCGAGCATGCGATCATGCTGCACGGGGCGCACGACTTCGGCATCCTGGTCTATGCGACGACGCCGGCCCAGGCCGAAGCGCAGCTTCACGCCGCCGGCTTCGAGGCTCCGACTGCCTTGCTCGACCTCGACGGCCGCCCGCTTGCCGCGACGGCTGGTCCGGAGCTCGAGTATTTCTACGTCGTCGTGCGAAAGCCCGAGGCGCGCTAAAGCCCGAGGCGCGACAGGCTTTAGATACCCAGCCAGGCCCGCAGCGGATGGGCGGGATCGGCGAGCAGGCGGATGGCGAGCGCCATGCTGGTCAGGACCAGGAGCGGCTTGATGATGCTTGCGCCCTTGCGCATGGCGAAGCGGGAGCCGACCTGCGCGCCGAGGAACTGGCCGATGCCCATGGTGATGCCGACCTTCCACAGCACGACGCCGTAGCCGAGGAAGAAGGCGAAGCCGCCGATATTGGAGCCGAAGTTCAGGAACTTGGTGTTGGCCGTCGCCTTGAGGACGCCGAAGCCGGCAAGCGAGACGAAGGCGAGCATGAAGAAGGAACCGGTGCCGGGGCCGAAGACGCCGTCGTAGAAGCCGATCAGCGGAACGACCGTCGCCGCGAAGGCGATCTCCGACAGACGGCGATGCTTGTCGACGTCGCCGATGCTCGGCTTCAGCGCGAAGTAGAGGGCGATGCCGAGGAGCAGGAACGGCAGCACCGCGCGCAGCGCCTCGCCGGGGATGATCGTGGCGAGGGCCGCCCCGAACGCCGCCCCGACTGCTGCGAGCGCCGCCATCGGCAGCTGTCGCCTGACCTCGATATAGCCGGCGCCGGCATAGGCGACCGTGGCGGAGCCGGAACCGAACAGCGACTGCAGCTTGTTGGTGCCGAGCGTCTCGAGCGGCGGTATGCCGGCGATCAGCATGGCGGGGATCGTGATCATCCCGCCGCCGCCGGCAATCGAATCGATGAAACCGGCGATGAAGGCTGCGAGAAAGAGAAGAAGCAGAAGCTGCAGTGTGACGTCGACCACGCGTAGGAGTCCGGGCAGGCAGGAGGAATATCGCGCCCTCCATGTCAGAACCCGTCCGCAAATGCAAAGCCGAAAGCGCCCCTAGAACGTGCCGAGCGTCGATCCGATCAGCAGAATGGCTACGAGCGCCAGGATGGCGCCGCCGATGCTGACAATGGCGATGTCGCGGTAGCTTTCCCGGTGGCCGGTGCCGCACACGGCCAGAAGTGTGATCACCGCGCCGTTGTGGGGCAGGGTGTCCAGCGTGCCCGAGGATATGACCGCCACGCGGTGAAGCAGCGCCAGTTCGACCCCGGCCGCGTTCGCGCGATCGATGAAGGTCGGGCCCAGCGCTTCCAGCGCGATCGTCAGGCCACCGGAGGCGGAGCCGGTCAGGGCCGACAGGATGTTGGTCGCCACGGCAAGCGCCACGGCCGGGCCGCCGCCGATATCCAGCACCCATTCCCGCACCAGTCCGAAGGCGGGCAGCGCCGCCATGACGGCACCGAAGCCGACGAGGCTGGAAACGCTGATCGCCGGCAGGACCGATGCGTTGACGCCGGCATCGATCGTGTCGCGCAGTTTCGGCAGACGCCGGACGTCCAGTCCCAGCGCCGTCAGGATGCCGGCCGCGAGCGCCGCCACGACCGCCCAGACGCCGGCGACGGCCGAAAGCGTCGTTTCGCCCCAGCGCGGCTCGGCCAGGAAATCGGCGTTCATCGACGGGATCACGAGCAGCGACAGCAGCATGTTGCCGGCGATGACGATCGCAAGCGGCGCTGCCGCTGCGAGGAACGACGGTTCCACGTCCGCCGGCTTGCCGCGCCGGATCTCGGCGGGATCGAACTCGCGCGCCACGTTGGCGTGTTCGCGCAGGTTCGGATCGTCGGCGATGTCGCGCGCCGGCTGCGGATCGTCCTCCCCGAAGCCCTCGCCGCGTGCGCGTGCGGCGCGCTCCATGCGGCCCAGCCACCAGAGCCCGAATGCCGCCATGATCGCGGAGGCGATCAGGCCGAGGCCGGGTGCTGCGAAGGGCGTCGTGCCGAAGACGGGCATCGGGATGGCGTTCTGGATCGACGGCGTGCCCGGCATGGCCGACATGGTGAAGGTCGAGGTCCCGAGCACGATCGTCGCCGCCATCAGGCGCCTTGGAATGCCGGCGCGCCGAAACAGGTCCATCGCCATCGGCGCGATCACGAAGAAGGCGACGAACAGGCTGACGCCGCCATAGGTCACGAGCGCGCCGGCCAGGACCACGGCCGCGATCGCGCGGCGTTCGCCGAGCCTGTCCATCAGTACGCGCGAGATCACCCGGATCGAGCCCGTCTCCTCCATCAGCTTGCCGAACAGCGCCCCGAGCAGGAAGAGCGGAAAATACTGGGCGAAGAACCCTGCCGCATTCGGCATGAAGACCTGGGTCCAGCTGGCCAGGAGCGGCTCGCGGGAGAAGGCGGCGGCGAGGAGGGCTGCCAGCGGCGCCAGCAGCAGGATGCTCCAGCCGCGATAGGCCAGTGCGATCAGAAGCGCCAGACCGGCGGCGATGCCGAGAAGCCCCATGTCAAATCCCCCGGAAGGTTGCCTGGTCAGTCCGCAGCCAAGATCAGTGATCCCGGATCAGTTCGTCGAGGTCGAAGGAGGGGCGCTTACCGATGTCGTCGCCGTGCTCCTGCAGGAAGGCGTCCGCGGCCTCGCGTCCCTTGTCGCGCAGCATGGTCAGGAAGGCCCACTCGGCGTTCATCTTGGAGGAGGAGCCGAGGTCCAGCATGATGTCGCTGGCGATGCGGTGCAGCCGCATGGAGCCCCATCGCGATCCTTCGGCATGGCCGGCATCGGCGACCTTGCGCATGATCGCCGCCATGCGGAGCTCCTTCAGCAGCACCGCGTTGAAGGAGACCTCGTTGATCCGGCTCTGGATCTCGCGGGCGGTCCTCGGCGTTCCGGGGCGTTCGATCGGGTTGATCTGGACGAGGATGGTGTCTTCGGCGGCGCAGTCCTCGATCAGCGGCGTCAGCGTCGGATTGCCGGAGAACCCGCCGTCCCAATAGGGAACCCCGTCGATCTCGACGGCCTGATAGACGGTCGGCAGGCATGCCGACGCGAGCAGGACCTGCGGCGACAGTTCCGCATTGCGAAAGACGCGGCCGCGGCCGGTCGCGACATTGGTGGCGGTGATGAAGACGCGTACCGGCGAGGCGACGAGCCGGCCGAAATCGACGCACTCCTCCAGGATCTCCGTCAGCGGGTTTTTGCCGGCCGGGTTCATCTGATAGGGCGAGACGAGGCGCGCCATCATGTCCATCATGAGATAGGCGGGGGAACTGTCGAGCGTCCAGCGGCCGAGCAGGATGTCGAGCGGTGTGCGCTGGAAGGGGCTGAAGCGGGCGGCGTCGGAAACCTTGCGCCAGAAGGTCTCGAGCGCTTTGCGGGCGCCGGCGGGGCCATCGTGCTCGTATCCGTCCGCCAGCACGACCGCGTTCATCGCGCCGGCAGAGGTGCCGGAGATGGCTTCCAGCTTCAGCCAGTCCTCCTCCAGCAGGCGATCGAGGACGCCCCAGGTGAAGGCGCCGTGCGAGCCGCCGCCCTGCAGGGCGAGGTCGATGGGGCAGGACTTGCGAGGATCGGGCCTGGGCATCGTACTCAAGAGCAAACTCCATCGAGCCGGTGCCATCCTGCACCGCAGCAACGCGCCTGCAATATTCTTACGCGTCAAACGGGCCTCAGTCGATCCCATTTGCCCGGACTTGCTCGGCTGTTGCTTTCGTTGGCGATGGCGTTTCCGGTTCATCCGACGGCGCAATCCCGTTTGACCGCGAAATGCCGCTTCGCTAAACAGGTCGGACATGCGGCGGTGCCCTTGTTCGGGCCGGACTGGTGCCTGGAGCGGCCGACCCTGGAGGGGGCCAGATCCGGGGCTGCCGAGACGGATCGCCCGCACCGCGCATGTCCAGGGGGAACGAGGACAGTGCGATGACGGATGCGGTGCAGGTAGACGATGGCGCGACGCACGCGCTCGTTCTGGGCCTTGGCTGCGAGCGCGGCACGGCGGCCCAAGAGGTCATCGCCCTTGCCGAAGAGGCCTTGCGTGCCGCCGGGCGCGACCGCCGCCGGCTTGCCGTCGTCGCCTCGCTCGACACGCGCGCCGAGGAGCCGGCCATGTCCGCCACGGCGCGCCACTTCGCCGTTCCCTTCTGCACATTCGACGCCGCAACGCTCGAGGCCGAGACGCCGCGGCTCTCCCATCCCTCCGACATCGTCTTCCGCCACACCGGCTGCCACGGCGTGGCCGAGGCCTCGGCGCTCGCCGCGGCGGGCACCGGCGGGCGGCTGATCGTTCCGAAGATGAAATCGGCGCATGCGACCGCTGCGATCGCGGAGGTTTTTCAGGCTGTTGCGGGCGATTTTTCAGAAAATGAATCCGCTTCCATGGATACCCGTCCCGCATCCGTGAGGGTAGCCTGATGGACGCTGTTTTCTCATCCCTGCCGGACCTGGAGCCGGGCAGCGTCTGGCTCGTCGGGGCGGGGCCGGGCGATGCGGGGCTGCTGACGCTGCTGGCCGTGCACGGGCTGCGCCAGGCCGACGTCATCGTCCATGATGCGCTCGTCAATGCCGAATGCCTGCAGTTCGCAAGGCCGGATGCCGTCATCGAATTCGCCGGCAAGCGTGGCGGCAAGCCGTCGCCGCGGCAGCGCGACATCTCGCTTCGGCTCGTCGAGCTGGCGCGCGCCGGCAAACGGGTGCTGCGGCTGAAGGGAGGCGACCCGTTCGTCTTCGGCCGCGGCGGCGAGGAGGCGCTGACGCTGGTCGAGCACAGGATCGCCTTCCGCATCGTCCCGGGCATCACCGCCGGCATCGGCGGGCTCGCCTATGCCGGGATCCCGGTGACGCACCGCGAGGTCAACCACGCCGTGACGTTCCTGACGGGCCACGATTCCTCGGGCGTCGTGCCGGACCGCATCAACTGGGCTGCGGTCGCTGCCGGCTCGCCGGTGATCGTCATGTACATGGCGATGAAGCACATCGGCCAGATCTCGGCGAAGCTGATCGCGGCCGGGCGGGCGCCGGACGAGCCCGTCGCCTTCGTCTGCAATGCCGCGACGGCGGGCCAGTCCGTCCTGGAAACGACGCTTGCGCATGCGGAGGCGGATGCCGCTGCGGCCGGGCTGGAGCCGCCGGCGATCGTGGTGATCGGCGAGGTCGTCCGCCTGCGCGGCTCGCTCGACTGGCTCGGCGCCTTGCGCGAGGGCAGGGTGCTGGTGCCCGATCCGCTCGGTGCCCGCACGCTGAAGGACCCCGCATGAGCGGGCTGATGATCGCCGCCCCGGCTTCGGGCTCGGGCAAGACTACGGTCACGCTCGGGCTCCTGCGGGCGTTGTCGGACGCCGGCGTCGCGCTCTCGCCCGGCAAGGCCGGCCCCGACTATATCGATCCCGCCTTCCATGCCGCCGCCAGCCGTTCGGAATGCCTGAACTACGATCCCTGGGCGATGCGGCCGGGCCTGCTCGCCGACAATGCGGCCGTGCAGCAGCGGGGCGGCCGGATGCTCGTGGTCGAGGCGATGATGGGCCTGTTCGACGGCGCGGCCGACGGCAACGGTTCGCCGGCCGATCTCGCTGCGATGCTCGGGCTGCCGGTCGCGCTCGTCGTCGATTGCAGCCGGATGTCGCATTCGGTCGCGGCCCTGGTGCAGGGCTATGCGCGGTTCCGCAGCGACGTGCAGGTTGGCGGCGTGATCCTGAACAAGGTCGGAAGCGAGCGCCACGAGGCGATGCTGAGGGCGGCGCTGGAGGCGGCGGGCGTCACAGTCTTCGGCGCGATCCGGCAGGATCCCGCGCTGTCGCTGCCCGAGCGCCATCTCGGCCTGGTGCAGGCCGGCGAGCATGCGGGGCTGGAGGCCTTCATCGGACGGGCGGCGGAGATCGTGCGTCGCAGTGTCGATCTGGACCGGCTGCTTGCGATGGCCGGACAGGGCCGGGTATCGGCCGGCCGGGCCGACGTCGCCCGCCTGCCGCCGCTTGGGCAGCGCATCGCCGTCGCCCGCGACAACGCCTTTGCGTTCATCTATCCGCATCTGCTCGCCGGCTGGATCGGGCAGGGGGCGGAAATCTCCTTCTTCTCGCCGCTCGCCGACGAGCCGGCGCCGGAAGCCTGCGACGCGGTGTTCCTGCCGGGCGGCTATCCGGAACTGCACGGCGAGCGGCTTGCCGGCGCAAGCCGGTTCCGCGACGGCATGCTCGCCGCCGCCCGGCGCGGCGCGCGGATCTATGGCGAATGCGGGGGCTTCATGACGCTCGGGGAGGGGCTGATCGATGCGGCCGGCACCCGTCACCGGATGCTCGGCCTGCTGCCGCTCGTCACCAGCTTCGCGGAGCGCCGGCGTCACCTGGGCTACCGGCGGCTGAGCCCGCTTCCGGGGTCGGGGTTCCCGCAGGCGATGACCGCCCATGAATTCCACTATTCGACGGTGGCCGCTGAGGGGGATGCGGAGCGGCTGTTCTCCGTGGCCGATGCGACGGGGCAGGACCTGGGGCAGGCGGGCTTGCGCCGGGGCAACGTCGCCGGTTCCTACATGCACCTGATCGACCTTGCGGAGGGAACGTGATGGGCGAGGCGCCGATCCAGCACGGCGGCGGCATTTCGGCTGCGGCCGAACGCCATGGCGGACGGCCGGAGGACTGGCTGGACCTTTCCACCGGCATCAATCCCTGCCCGGTGCCGTTGCCCGCCATCGATCCCGCCGCCTGGCATCGCCTGCCGGACCGCAGCCGCCTGGACGCGGCGCGGCGCGCGGCCATGCGTTACTATCGCAGCGAGAACTGCCTGCCGCTGCCGGTGCCGGGGACGCAGGCTGCGATCCAGCTGCTGCCGCGGCTGGTTCCGCCCGGCCGGCGTGTCGCGATCCTGTCGCCGACCTATGGCGAATATGCGCGCGTGCTGCGGGCGGCCGGCCATGGGGTCGATGCGATCGCAACGCTGGGCGAGGTGCGCGACGAGCACGGGCTCGTGGTGGTCGTCAATCCGAACAATCCCGACGGCCGCCTGTATCCGCCGGAAGAATTGCTGCGGCTGCGCGAACGCCTGGGGCGATCGGGCGGCATGCTCCTGGTGGACGAGGCCTTCGGCGACATGGAGCCCGGGACGTCGCTCGCCGCGCATGCGGGCGGCCTGGACGGGCTCGTGGTCTTTCGTTCGTTCGGCAAGTTTTTCGGCCTTGCCGGCCTCCGGCTCGGCTTCGTCCTGGGCGAGGAGGGTCTGCTTGCGGGCTTTGCCGAGCGGCTCGGCCCCTGGGCGGTGTCCGGCCCGGCCCTGACGATCGCGACGGGCCTGATGGCGGGCGATTGCGCCCCGATCCGGGAGAGGATCGCCGAACGCAAGGCGGCGCTCGATGCGGTGCTGCAGCAGGCGGGACTGGCCGTCATCGGCGGAACGGCGCTCTTCTCGCTGGTGTCGCATCCGCGCGCCGGCACCCTTTTCGAAGCGCTCTGCCGGCAGCATATCCTCGTGCGCCCGTTCGCCTATGATCCGACATGGCTGCGTTTCGGGCTCACCCCCGATGCGGCAGCCGATCGCCGGCTGGCCCGGGCACTGGCTGCGTTCGACACCTGATCGATGAGCTTCGACCCATGACCCTCACGCTGATCGTCCTTGCCGCCGCCCTCGTGATCGACCGCTTCGTCGGCGATCCGCCGGGGCTTTGGGCGCGCGTGCCGCACCCGGTCGTGGTGTTCGGCTGGGCCATCTCCTTCCTCGACCGGATGTTCAACGGCAAGCGGATGACGCCGGAGACGCGTCGCTTCAACGGCGCGGTGGCGATCGGCGCGCTGTTGGCGGCAAGCCTGTTCGCCGGATACCTCCTTCACGAACTGCTGGGGCTGCTCGGCTGGCCGGGGCTCGTCCTCGAGGCGCTCGTCGTCGCGCTGTTCCTCGCCGGCAAGAGCCTCGCCGACCATGTGGGGGCGGTGGCGGCCGGTCTCAGCGAGCGCGGGCTCGAGGGCGGGCGCGAGGCGGTCTCGATGATCGTCGGTCGCGATCCGGCGACGCTCGACGAGCCGGCCGTCTGCCGCGCCGCGATCGAGAGCCTGGCCGAGAATTTTTCCGACGGCGTCGTGGCGCCGGCCCTCTGGTACGTGCTGCTGGGGCTGCCGGGACTTCTGGCCTACAAGATGCTCAACACCGCCGATTCCATGATCGGACACAGGAACGCGAAATACCTGGAGTTCGGCTGGGCCGCGGCCCGGCTCGACGACATCGCCAACTGGCCGGCCGCGCGGCTCTCCATCCTCCTGATCGCCGCGGGCGCCCGGGCCGCGATCGGTGGGGCCGCCGCGCGGGCGGCACTCGATGTCGGCCTGCGCGACAACGGCCTGCACCGTTCGCCCAATTCGGGATGGCCGGAGGCGGCGATGGCGGGAGCGCTCGGGGTCGGCCTTGCCGGCCCGCGCGTCTATGGCGGCGTCAAGGTGGACGAGGCGATGATGAACGCGGCCGGGCGGACCACGGCCACGCCGGCCGATATCGGCCGCGGGATCAGGGTCTTCGAATATGCCTGCGATGCCCTGGTGGTCCTGGCGCTCGCCGGCGCCGCCCTGGCGGCCTTCTAGCCGCCTCAGTCGATGCCGGCGAACTGCTGCAGGCGCTCGATGTCGGGCACCGTGACATGCCGGTTGTTCTCGATGCTGATGACGCCTTCCTTGCGCAGCTTGGTGAACTGGCGGCTGACGGTCTCGATGGTCAGGCCAAGGAAATCGGCAATATCCGCACGCGAGAGCGGCAGGTCGAAGGCGGAGCCGTCGACGGTCTCGGGATCGAAATGCGTGGCGATCAGGAAGAGGAAGCTCGCCACCTTTTCCTGAGCGTTCTTGCGGCCGAGCGTCAGCATCCAGTCGCGCGCCTCGTCCAGTTCCTTCAGCACCTGCTGGTGCAGCCGGTGCTCCAGATCCGGCGAGCGGGTCACCATCCGTTCCAGGAGGTAGCGCGGGAAGGTGCAGATCTCCGCGTCCGTCGCCGCCTCGGCGCTGTGCGGGCTCTCGCTCGTGAACGGCCGGCCGAGGAAATCGGGGGCGAACTGGAGGCCGACGATCTGCTGGCGGCCGTCGGGCATCATCCGGGTGAGCTTGACGACGCCGCGCATGATATTGGCGCAGGTCGCCATCTCCTCGCCCTGGCCGACGACCTCGGTGCCGGCCTGCAGGCGTCTGCGGCTCGAGTGCTTGTTCAACTCGCCCAGCTCCTGCGGCGAGAGCGCGCTGCAGGCGCCGCCGTGGCGCGCCTCGCAGGCACGGCAGACGACCGGTATGTCGGAGCTGTGGATCTCGCTGCGCTGCATATCCATCGGTATCGCCTCTCCTGCCGCGGAACAATCGCCGCCTGATCACCTGTGGACGAGAATCGGGATGGAGACAATGCGACATTGTCGCCCGCCTCTCCCCGGCCGATTCCCGAACCGCTCTTGATAATTGTTAAGTCGGATTACCGTCGGCCGACTTGATCGAAATCAAATCGGCGCGTGTCTCCGGAAGAATTCGATGGAAAGCTTCCCGGTGCCAACGCCGAGAAGGTTCTGCGCAAGGCCGGCCGAAAGCCCGCTCGCTGTTCCCGCAACAGGCCACAGCCAATTTGCAGCGTGTCTGGAACAGGCCATTGGCAATTCCGCCCAATTTACTTATAGGATCGCGCAACAAAGGATTTTAAGAGGTACAGGCGTGACAGCTACATTCGACAAGGTTGCCGACATCATCGCGGAGACCAGCGAGATCGATCGCGAAACGATCAAGCCCGAGAGCCACACGATCGACGATCTGGGGATCGACAGCCTCGACTTCCTCGACATCGTCTTTGCGATCGACAAGGAGTTCGGCATCAAGATCCCGCTCGAGCAGTGGACGCAGGACGTCAACGAGGGCAAGGTGGCGACCGAGGAATACTTCGTATTGAAGAACCTCTGCGCCAAGATCGACGAGTTGCGCGCCGCCAAGGCGTGAGGGCAAGGAGCCGCCACCTGCGGCTCTACCGCATCCGTTGAGGGGCGCTGATGGCCTGCCGCAAAGGGCAGGCCTTTCACGTTCCGGGACGCGGTAACACGGCAGTAACATAGGTTTTCGATGCTGCTTGAATACTTCCAGATGATCGACCGGGTGGAAACGGTGGACACCGAGCGCAGGACGCTGACGGCGCGGTCCGTCGTTCCTGCGAAGAGCCCGGTCTTCGAAGGGCATTTCCCCGGCATGCCGCTGGTGCCCGGCGTGCTCCTGATCGAGACGATGGCGCAGGCCTCGGGCTTCCTCGTACTGGCCGCCACCGACTTCGCCGCCATGCCGTTTCTGATGTCGGTCGACGGCGCCAAGATGCGCACCTTCGTCGAGCCCGACACGGTGCTCGACATCGAGGCGGTGCTGGAGCACGACGGCTCGGGTTTCGCGGTCACCAAGGCGAAGATCACCTCCGGCGGCAAGAAGGTCTGCGATGCGCAACTGAAGCTGCGCACCATGCCGTTCAGCGAGGTGCCGCTCGGCGACCTCGTGCGCAAGCGGGCCGAGGAACTCGGCCTGATGGCTGCGCTTGCCGCAACCGGCCATTGAAGAGGAACTGACATGACGAAGGCGCCAAACGACGTCGTCATCACCGGCATCGGCATCGTCACCTGCCAGGGTGTCGGCACCGAGCCGCATATCGCGCTGTTGAAGGCCGGAAGCGCACCGGAGCTGAAGATCGAGGCGGAGCGGTTCGCGCCCTATCCGGTCCATCCGATGCCGGAGATCGACTGGTCGCAGCAGATCGCCAAGCGCGGCGACCAGCGGCAGATGGAGAACTGGCAGCGGCTCGGCGTGTTCGCCGCCGGCCTGGCGCTCGACGATGCCGGGCTGAAGGACGATGCCGAGGCCTGCGGTACGATGGACATGATCGTGGCCGCCGGCGGCGGCGAGCGCGACATCAACGTCGATTCTCTGATCGTCGACGAGGGCCTGAAGCGCAACGACCGCGAACAACTGCTCAACGAGAAGCTGACGACCGAACTGCGGCCGACGCTGTTCCTCGCCCAGCTCTCGAACCTGATGGCCGGCAACATCTCGATCGTCCACAAGGTCACCGGTTCCTCGCGCACCTTCATGGGCGAGGAGGCGGCGGGCATCAGCGCCATCGAGACGGCGTTCGCGCGCATCCGCGCCGGCCAGTCGACGCATACGCTGGTCGGCGGCGGCTTCGTCGCCGAGCGGCCTGACGTCATCCTGCTCTACGAAGCGCTCGGCGCGCATGCGACCGGCGGCTGGACGCCGCTATGGTCGCGCGAGGACGGCGAGGGCGGCGGCATCGTCTCCGGCTCCGCCGGCGCCTTCCTGGTGCTGGAGCAGCGGGCGCATGCCGAGGCACGCGGCGCGCGCATCTATGCGACGATCGAGGACATCGGCGGCGACCGCGGCAGCCGCGAGGACGGCCGGCTGGAGCGCCGGCTCGATGCGCTTGCCGAACGGGCGGACGGCGCAGCCGGCTCGACGGTCGTCTTCTCCGGAGCATCGGGCATCAAGGGCCTGTCCGGCCGCGAGAAGGCCTGGCTCGGCCGGCGTTTCCCCGGCACTCCGGTGCGCGGCTATGCGGGGGTGACCGGCCATGCGCTGGAGAGCCAGTTCCCGCTGGGCCTGGCGCTCGCCGGGCTTGCGCTTGCGAGCGGGGCAAAGGTTCCGGCGTTCGATGCGGCAGGCGAGACGGCGATGGAAAAGCCTGCCGAGACGGCGATCGTGACCACGGTCGGCCACCACCGCGGCGAGGGCGTCGCCATCCTGAAGGCAGAGAAGTAGAGGACGGGCGCATGAGCAAGGCAGCCTACAGGGATCATCTCGGACGTCCGATCGTCGCCGTCACCGGCATGGGCGTCATCACCTCGCTCGGGCAGGGGCTGAAGGACAACTGGGCCGCGCTCTCGGGTGGCGTGTCCGGCATTCACGGCATCACCCGCTTTCCGGTCGACGGGCTGAACACGCGGATCGCCGGAACGGTCGATTTCGTCGAGCTGCCGGCCGAGAACCCGGTCGAGCGCTCCTATTTCTACGCCCGCGAGACCACCGAGGAGGCCCTGGCGCAGGCCGGGATTTCCGGCGACTTCGGCGGGCCGCTGTTCCTCGCCGCCCCGCCGATCGAGCCGGAATGGAGCGCACGCTTTGCGCTCGCCGACCGGGCGCCGGCCTCGCAGCGACCGGGCGATGCCTATGACCGCTTCCTTTCGGTGCTGCGCGGCAAGCCCGATCCGGCGCTCTACGAGGCCTGGCTGTTCGGGGCGATCTCCGAGCGGCTCGCCGACCGGTTCGGCACGCGCGGCCTGCCGGTGACGCTGTCGACGGCCTGCGCTTCGGGTGCGACCGCGATCCAGCTCGGCGTCGAGGCGATCCGTCAGGGCCGCACGGAGCGGGCGCTGACGGTCGGCACGGACGGCTCGGTAACGGCCGAGGCGCTGATCCGGTTTGCCCTGCTCTCGGCGCTCTCCACCCAGAACGACCCGCCGCAGAAGGCCTCCAAGCCCTTCACCAAGGACCGCGACGGCTTCGTGATCGCGGAAGGGGCGGCGACGCTCGTGCTGGAATCGCTGGAATCGGCGGTGGCCCGCGGCGCGCGCGTGCTCGGCATCATGAAGGGCTGCGGCGAGAAGGCCGACCATTTCCACCGCACCCGCTCCTCGCCGGACGGGGGGCCTGCGATCGCGACGATCCGGGCGGCGCTGGAAGACGCCGGCATCGCCGAGGACGGCATCGGCTACATCAACGCGCACGGCACCTCGACGCCGGAAAACGACAAGATGGAGTACCTCTCCATGTCGACGGTGTTCGGCGAGGGGCTGTCGAAGATCCCGGTCTCCTCCAACAAGTCGATGATCGGCCACACGCTGACGGCGGCCGGCGCGATCGAGGCGGTGTTCTCGCTGCAGACGATGCTGACGGGTACGCTGCCGCCGACGATCAACTACCAGAACCCGGACCCGACGATCGTCCTGGATGTCGTGCCGAACGTGAAGCGCGACAAGCAGGTTTCGGCCGTGCTGTCGAACTCCTTCGGCTTCGGCGGCCAGAACGCCAGCCTGGTGATGACGGCCGAGCCGGCCTGACGCGGAGGGGCGGGCAGGGGGCCGACTGTCCCTGCCGGCCGGCTGCGGCTCGAATGCACCGGGTGGCGTCAACTCGCGACTTTCCTGCCGGTTGCAGCGGGAAAGAGGTTCCATTTGCCTGCCCGTTGCTCTAGAGCATCGATCCCAATCGGGGCGAGCGGGTGGCCGGCGGCCGCCAGTCCAGCGCCTCGCATCTGGTGAGAGCCGCACGGCACGCCCGGATGCCACAAGCGACGAAATTCAGGCCGCGACCGGCGGCAAAGGACAAGACCATGCGCGCATTGCAGCTTCTCGACGACCGCAAGCTCGAACTGACCGACATTCCGGAGCCGGAAGCGCCCGGCCCGGGCGAGGTGACGCTCCGCGTCAAGGCGGTGGCGCTGAACCACATCGACGTCTGGGGCTGGCGCGGCATGGCGTTCGCCAAGCGCAAGATGCCGCTCGTGATCGGTGCGGAGGCGGCCGGCGTCGTCGACCGGATCGGACCGGGTGTGGCGAACGTGCTCCCCGGCCAGCTCGTCTCGGTCTATGGCGCGCGCATCTGCGGCCTGTGCAAGCCCTGCCGCGAGGGCCGCGACAACCTCTGCGAACATGTCGGCGGCGTGCACGGCTTCCATCTCGACGGATTTGCGCAGGAGAAGATCAACCTTCCCGCCCGCCAGCTCGTTCCGGCGCCGCCCGGCATCGACGCGGTTGCCGCAGCGCTTGCGCCCGTCACCTTCGGCACTGTCGAGCACATGCTGTTCGACAATGCCAGGCTCGAGCCCGGCGAGACGATCCTCGTCCATGCCGGCGGCTCGGGCATCGGCACGGCGGCCATACAGTTGGCCAAGAAGATCGGCTGCACCGTCATCACCACGGTCGGCTCCAACGACAAGATCGAGAAGGCCAAGGCGCTCGGCGCCGACCACGTCATCAACTACCGCGAGGACCGCTTCGAGGGCGTCGTGCGCAAGCTGACGAAGAAGAAGGGCGTGGACGTGGTGTTCGAGCATGTCGGCAAGGACACCTGGGCCGGCTCGATGCTGTGCCTGAAGCGCGGCGGGCGGCTCGTCACCTGCGGCTCGACCTCGGGCGTCTCCACCGAGATGAACCTGATGATGCTGTTCCAGCAGCAATTGAAGCTGCTCGGCTCGTTCGGCTGCCGCATGGAAAACATGGCGAACGCGATGCAGAAGATGGCCCGCGGCATCGTCCATCCGGTGATCGACACCGAGGTGACCTTCGACGGTATCGCGACGGCGCTGGAGCGGATGGAATCGCGCCAGATCTTCGGCAAGATCGTGCTCCGGCTGGATTGACGCCCGTGCGCCGCCTGATCACCCGCGCCGTTCTCGGACTGCGCAGCTTCGAGCAGTGGCTGGTCGCCCAGTTCGTGTTCGGGCTGCTCAACGTGCTGAAGCTGTTTCCCGCCGACGGCGCGATGAACTTCGCCGACCGTTTCGGCCGCTTCGTCGGGCCGAAGACCGCCCGGCACCAGCTGATGCTGACCAACCTGCGCAATGCCTTTCCGGAAAAATCCGAGGCCGAACTCTCAGCGATCGCCATGGAGAGCTGGGGTAACATGGGGCGGATGGCGGCCGAGTACGTCTTCCTCGACCGTCTGTTCGACTTCGATCCGTTCAGCGACAAGGTCGGGCGCGTCGAGGTCGACGGCATCCCGATCTTCATCGACCTCTACGAGAACCGGCGGCCCTTCATCGTCTTCACCGGCCACACCGGCAATTTCGAGATGCTGCCGGTGGCTGGTGCGGCCTTCGGCATCGAGGTGACGGTGCTGTTCCGCCCGCCCAACAACCCCTACATCGCCGAGAAGGTGTTCGAGTTCCGCCGCGCGCGCATGGGCAATCTGGTGCCCTCGCATGCGGGCTCGTCGTTCGCACTCGCCCGCAAGCTGGATGCCGGCGAGCCGGTGGGCGTTCTCGTCGACCAGAAATACCGCAAAGGGCTGTCGACGACCTTCTTCGGCCGTCCCGTGCAAACCAATCCGCTGCTCGCCAAGCTGGTCCGGCAGTTCGAATGCGAGGTCTATCCGGCCCGCTGCATCCGGCTGCCGAACAACCGCTTCCGGCTGGAGCTGGAGCCCGCGATGGAGATCCCCCGCCGGGCCGACGGCGCCATCGACGTCGAGGCGACGGCGCAGAAGCTCAACGACAAGGTCGAGCAGTGGGTGCGCGAATATCCCGGCCAGTGGCTCTGGTACCACGACCGCTGGGACATCAAGAAGGCGCTGCGGAAGGCGAAGACCTGACGACGACGACGGCGATGCCGCCTCAGGCGTTGTACAGACCGCGCAGCAGATGGTCGCGCTCGAAGGCGATGTGGCGGCGGATCGTCTCGAAGAAGCCGCGCAGCATGTAACCGGCCGCCTCGATATTGACGTCTTCGGCGCCGCTGCCGAGCTTCAGGAGCGTGTCGATCAGTTCCTCGGCGAAACACTCGTCCTCGCAGTGCTCGAACTTCAGCCGTTTCAGCGTTTCGGCGAGGAGCTGATTGCTCTTCGCGCGCGCGGTCAAGTGGGGGAACAGCACCTGCTCCTCGTAGCGGTGCAGGCCGTGGATCAGCGGACCGAGCACCATGGCCGCGTAGATGCATTTCTGCCGGTTCACGCTTGCCGGCAGGCTGTCGGCGATCTCTTCCAGAGCGTCGCACAGACGCAGCTGCTCGCGATGGGCGCCCGCCAGCCAGTCGAGCGACACCGCGTCGCTGGGCATGGCGGAAAGAAGGTGGCAGACCCTGTTCTGTTCCCCGTTCTCCGGCGTCATCGCATCCATTCCTCCCTGAGTGACGGCAAGCTGGTGCATTGATGCGCCTGCGATCGGGGCTTCTCCTTGATCTGCGTCAAGGCCGATCCTTGCTGCATCTGCGAGCAGTGGGCTGATTGCAGGGGAAGGATTCGTGTCCGCCCCGGCTGCTCGCAACGCTCGTCGAGTTGGGGATCCAACGATGAAATACGGACTAGAGACAGGGCTTCTGGCTGTCGGCGCGTTCCTGGCGCTGCTCGGCGCGGCCTTCGCCCACGACAACCAGTTCCAGGCCCACATGTGGGTGCTGTTCTTCGTGCTGCTCGCCGGCACGGTGGTGATGATCAGGCGCGTTTCCTTCGCGCCCTACCGCGTGCCCGGCGACAGCCTGCCGAAGGGGGCCGCCAGCCCCTATTTCGACGAGGTGGTCAAGTACGGCGTGATCGCGACCGTCTTCTGGGGCGTCGTCGGCTTTTTGGTCGGCGTGGTCGTGGCGCTGCAGCTGGCCTTTCCCGATCTCAACATCGAGCCGTGGTTCAATTTCGGCCGGATGCGCCCGCTGCACACCTCGGCGGTGATCTTCGCCTTCGGCGGAAACGCGCTGATCGCCACGGCGTTCTACGTGGTCCAGCGCACCTCGCGGGCGCGGCTGTTCGGCGGCGATCTCGGCTGGTTCGTCTTCTGGGGCTACCAGCTGTTCATCGTCATGGCGGCGACCGGCTATCTGCTGGGGATCACCCAGGCGCGCGAATACGCGGAGCCGGAATGGTATGTCGACCTGTGGCTCACCGTCGTCTGGGTGGCCTTCCTGGTCGCCTTCCTCGGCACGATCCTCACCCGCAAGGAACCGCACATCTACGTGGCGAACTGGTTCTTCCTGTCCTTCATCGTCACGATCGCGATGCTGCACATCGTCAACAACCTGGCGGTGCCGGTCTCGTTCCTCGGGGTGAAGAGCTACTCGGCCTTCTCGGGCGTGCAGGATGCGCTGACGCAATGGTGGTACGGCCACAACGCG
Organism: Hyphomicrobiales bacterium; assembly: GCA_900469965.1. Taxonomy (GTDB): domain Bacteria; phylum Pseudomonadota; class Alphaproteobacteria; order Rhizobiales; family Rhizobiaceae; genus Mycoplana. Next base: position 414,466 of record UBZP01000015.1, read on the forward strand.
GTCGGCTTCTTCCTCACGGCCGGCTTCCTCGGGATGATGTACTACTTCATTCCCAAGCAGGTGAACCGGCCGGTCTATTCCTACCGCCTGTCGATCATCCACTTCTGGGCGCTGATCTTCCTCTACATCTGGGCCGGTCCGCACCACCTGCACTACACCGCGCTGCCCGACTGGGCGCAGACGCTCGGCATGGTGTTCTCGATCATGCTCTGGATGCCCTCCTGGGGCGGCATGATCAACGGCCTGATGACGCTCTCTGGCGCCTGGGACAAGGTTCGCACCGATCCGATCGTGCGCATGATGGTGATGGCCGTCGCCTTCTACGGCATGGCCACCTTCGAAGGGCCGATGATGTCGATCCGCGCGGTCAACTCGCTCAGCCACTACACCGACTGGACCATCGGTCACGTGCATTCGGGCGCGCTCGGCTGGAACGGCCTGATCACCTTCGGCGCGATCTACTACATGGTGCCGAAACTGTGGAACCGCGAGCGGCTCTATTCGATCCGCATGGTCAACTGGCACTTCTGGCTCGCCACCCTCGGCATCGTCGTCTACGCCGCCGTCATGTGGGTCGCCGGCATCCAGCAGGGCCTGATGTGGCGCGAATACGACGAGCAGGGCTTCCTCGTCTACTCGTTCGCCGAGACCGTGGCGGCGATGTTCCCCTACTACGTCCTGCGCGCCGTCGGCGGCGGCCTGTTCCTCGCAGGGGCCCTGATCATGGCCTTCAACGTCACCATGACCATCCTCGGCTACCAGCGCGACGAGGAAGCCATTCCCGGCAGCTCGGCCGTCGCCCAGCCTGCCGAATAGGAGAGAGAGCATGTCAATCCTGGACAAACACGTCCTTCTCGAGCGCAACGCGACGCTGCTTCTGGTCGGCTCGCTGCTCGTCGTCACCATCGGCGGCATCGTCGAGATCGCGCCGCTCTTCTACCTCGAGAACACGATCGAGAAGGTGGAGGGCATGCGGCCCTACTCGCCGCTGGAGCTCGCCGGCCGCGACATCTACATCCGCGAGGGCTGCTACGTCTGTCACAGCCAGATGATCCGGCCGTTCCGCGACGAGGTGGAGCGCTACGGCCACTACAGCCTGGCGGCGGAGAGCATGTACGACCACCCGTTCCAGTGGGGCTCCAAGCGCACCGGGCCGGACCTTGCGCGCGTCGGCGACCGTTACTCGAACGAGTGGCACGTCCAGCACCTGGTTGAGCCGCGCTCGGTCGTGCCGGAATCGGTGATGCCGAGCTACGCCTTCCTGAAGGAAACGCCGCTGCAGGTCACCGACGTCACGATGAACCTGAAGGCGAACCGGGCGGTCGGCGTGCCCTATGACGACGCGATGCTCGAAAACGCAACCGCCGACCTCGCCGCGCAGGCCGATCCGAATGCCGATACGTCCGCGCTCCTGGAACGCTATCCGAAGGCCAAGGTCGGCGATTTCGACGGCGATCCGCAGACGCTGACGGAGATGGACGCGCTGGTCGCCTACCTGCAAATGCTCGGCACGCTGGTGGACTTCTCCACCTATGACGATGCCAGCGGCTATCGGTGAGGGCGCGGCCATGGAGACCTACACAGCCTTGCGGCATTTCGCCGACAGCTGGGGACTGCTCGCCATGACGATCTTCTTCGTCGGCGTCGTCCTATTCACCTTCCGGCCCGGCGCGCGCAAGGCCGCCGAGAGCGCCGCCGAAATCCCTCTCAAGGAGGACTGACATCATGGCCGACAAACATGGGGCCGAAAAGCATATCGACGAGATCTCGGGCGTCGAGACCACCGGCCACGAGTGGGACGGGATCCGCGAACTGAACAACCCGATGCCGCGCTGGTGGGTGTGGACCTTCTATGCGACCATCGTCTGGGCGCTCGGCTATACGATCGCCTATCCGGCCTGGCCGATGCTGAGCGAGGCGACGCGCGGCGTGCTCGGCTATTCCAGCCGGGCGAACGTGGCGCAGGACCTGCAGGTCGCCAAGGCCGCCCAGACCGTCTATCTGGACCGGATCGCCGCGGCGCCGCTCGCCGACATCGTCGCCGACCCCGAGCTCGCGCAGTTCGCGATCTCCGGTGGGGCCTCGGCCTTCAAGGTCAACTGCGCCCAGTGCCATGGCTCGGGTGCGGCAGGGTCCGCAGGCTTCCCCAACCTGAACGACGACGACTGGGTCTGGGGCGGCAGCATCGACGAGATCTACACGACGATCGCCCACGGCATCCGCTTCGAGGGCGATGCGGACACGCACGTCTCCGAGATGCCCGCCTTCGGCGACATGCTGCAGCCGGAGGAGATCCGCCAGGTCGCCGCCTATGTGGTCAGCCTGACGGGCACGCCGCATGACGCGAGCCTGGTCGAGCCGGGCAAGCAGCTCTTCGCCGACAACTGCGCCTCGTGCCACGGCGAGGACGCCAAGGGCAATCGCGAGATGGGCGCACCGAACCTTGCGGATGCGATCTGGCTGAAGGGCGAGGGCGAGGAGGCGATCGCCAACCAGGTGCGCGCCCCGAAGCACGGCGTCATGCCCGCCTGGCTGCCGCGGCTGGGCGAGCCGACGGTCAAGCAGCTCGCCGTGTTCGTGCATTCGCTGGGCGGCGGGGAGTAACCCGCCCGAAGGCCTAGAGGTGACGGATCTCGATCGTGGCCGGGGCGCGAATGCCCCGGTCGTTCGTCAGGAAGACGTCGCATTGCAGCGCCTCGGCTGTGGCGACGTGGATGGCGTCAGGCAACTTCAATCGGAGGTGCGCGGCGGTGATCGCTGCCTGCCCGACGGTTTCGCGCGTGATCGCAACCAATTCAACGATCTTTGACTGTTCGAGCAGATCGTGGAATGCCGCAACGATTTCCGTACGTTGATTCCTGATCGGCGCGATGGTGCATTCGGCGATCGTCAGATGTGACGTGTGCAGGCTCGCATTCTGTTGATCGAAGTCCTGCAAGATCGTGAGCGCGCGTCGGCGCATGTCGTTGTCGCCGTCGATCAGGTAGATGAAGACATTGCTGTCGATATAGACGCGTTGCGGCATTCTCAGTCGCCGCGGACTTCGGCTACCTGCCGCAAGACTTCCTCTTCCGAAAGGTGAAGGCGGCTCTGTTCAGTTGATTTCAGGATCGCACGCAGTCGTCGAATCCTGTCTGACGGCTGGGCGGGTGACATATCCAGATCATCCGCACCGCCCTTCCGGGGTTGCGCCAGATTAGGATCTTGCCTTGCTTTTGCACCCATATCTGTTCGTTCCGATTATTTGCGGGAGATCCTACAGGTTGTCGACAACGAAAACTAGCTCAGAACCGCTCCCTATCGGTCCGACCACACGCCCAGTTCGTAGCCGTCGGGATCGGTGAACTGGAACCGCCGGCCGCCGGGGAAGGTGTAAATCGGCTTGACGATGGTGCCGCCGGATCTGGTCACGCGGGCGAGGGCGTCTTCCAGGTCGTCGGCGAACAGGATCACCAGCGGGCCGCCCGCAGCCTTTACCGGCGCCAGCGTGGTGAAGCCGCCTGTGAGGCGGCCGTCATGGAACTCGCAGTATTCGGGACCGTAGTCGGTGAAGGTCCAGCCGAAGGCGCCGCCGTAGAACGCCTTGGCGCGGCCAATGTCGCCGACGTTGAACTCGATGTAGTCGATCCTGCGATCCTTGCCGGCGGTGGCCATCAGTTCGCTCCCTCTTTCTCCAGCAATGTCTTCAGCATCTCGAGATCGCGGGCGACATGTGCCGCGTCGGCCTCGAAGGCCGCATCATCCATGCCGGGCAGCCGAAGAAGCGTGAACATGACTTCCGCGCCGTCGCCGTTCGGCACGACCCGCAAGGCATTCTCGACGACGAGGCCGTTCTCCATCGTCACGCGGTGGTCGATCACGCCGAAGTCGTTCTTCGGGGCAAAGCGAACCCGGACGTTGCCGACGGGGCCGCCGTCGGCGATCCAATCCTCTCCGTCGCGCCTGAGCCCAGAGGCGAGACCGGAGGCCCAGAGCGGCATGTTCTCCGGTCTGGCGGCAAAGTCATAGACCTCGGACCACGGGCGCGCGATCGAGGCATGGATGATGCGGGCGGGCATCGTCGTCATCCCCGGTTCCTCCCTGTCTTCGCTTCGATAGCCGTTTTGTCGCATCCGTCGTGGCGCCCCGCAACCCTGATCTTTGACTTAAGTCAAGGAGTGAGGCGGGTGGGCGGCGCACAAACGGGGCCTGGAAATGGTGCACCGATGAATATCTACAACGCCCTTGAACGCTCACAGGATGCCGCGATCGAGCGGCTGGACGCCGAGGCGGTCAATTCCGCCAAGGTGCGCAGGCCGCTCTATGAGAAGCGGAAGAAGATTTTCCCGAAACGGGCCGAGGGCCGGTTCCGCCGCTTCAAGTGGATCGTGATGCTGATCACGCTCGGCATCTACTACCTGACGCCGTGGATCCGCTGGGACCGCGGCGCGCACGCGCCGGACCAGGCCGTGCTCGTCGATCTCGCCGCCCGGCGCTTCTATTTCTTCTTCATCGAGATCTGGCCGCAGGAGTTCTTCTTCGTCGCAGGGCTGCTGGTGATGGCCGGCTTCGGGCTGTTCCTCGTCACATCGGCGATCGGGCGCGCCTGGTGCGGCTATGCCTGTCCGCAGACGGTGTGGGTCGATCTGTTCCTCGTCGTCGAGCGGGCGATCGAAGGCGACCGGAACGCGCGGATGAAACTCGACGCCGGGCCCTGGACGCTGGACAAGCTCGGCAAGCGGGTCACCAAGCATGGCATCTGGCTTGCGATCGCGGTCGCCACCGGCGGCGCCTGGATCTTCTACTTCGCCGACGCGCCGAAGCTGCTTGCGAGCTTCGTCACCCTGCAGGCGCCGCCGGTCGCCTACATCACCGTCGCCGTGCTGACCGCGACGACCTATGTCTTCGGCGGCCTGATGCGCGAACAGGTCTGCACCTACATGTGTCCCTGGCCGCGCATCCAGGCGGCGATGGTGGACGAGAACTCGCTGGTCGTCACCTACAACGACTGGCGCGGCGAGCCGCGGTCGCGGCATGCCAAGAAGGCGGCCGCGGCGGGCGCCAGTGTCGGCGACTGCGTCGACTGCAATGCCTGCGTGGCGGTCTGTCCCATGGGCATCGACATCCGCGACGGCCAGCAACTCGAATGCATCACCTGCGCGCTCTGCATCGATGCCTGTGACGCGGTGATGGACAAGATCGGCAAGGAGCGAGGACTGATCGCCTATGCGACGCTTTCGGACTATTCCGCCAACATGGCGCTTGCGACCGACGGAGGCACCCGGCCGATCGATCCCGCGCGCATCCGCGCGGCCGACGGGAGCTTCTCGGACCAGGTGCGGCACTTCGACTGGCGCATCATCCTCCGGCTGCGGACGGTGTTCTACTTCGCCATATGGATGCTGGCCGGGCTCGGCCTCGTCTTCGCGCTGGTCTCGCGCGACAGGCTGGGGCTCAACGTCATCCATGACCGCAACCCGCAGTTTGTCGTCGAATCCGACGGATCGATCCGCAACGGCTACGAGGTGAAGTTGCTGAACATGATCCCGGAACCCCGCGTCATCACGCTGTCGATCGAGGGACTGCCGCATGCGACGATGCGCATCTCCGGTCAGGAAGGCGGCGAAGGGCGCAGCTTCGACATCCCCGTCCAGCCCGACAAGGTGACGGCGATCAAGGTGTTCGTCACCCTGCCGAAGGATTTCCGTGCCGAGGCCGAACAGGGCTTCAGCCTGGTCGCGGAAGACAGGCCGGGCGGCGAGCGCGGTTCCTACGATGCCCGTTTCAACGTGCCCGGAGGCGCAAGATGACCCCGACCACCAAGTCCGAAGAGTCTCGTTTCCGCTTCACCGGCTGGCACATGCTGGGGGTCATGGTGCTCTTCTTCGGCACGATCATCGCCGTCAACGTGGTGATGGCCTGGAGCGCGATCAGCAGCTGGAGCGGGCTCGTGGTGCAGAACACCTACGTCGCCAGCCAGGAGTTCAACGGCAAGGTCGAGAAGGCCAAGGCCTTTGCCGCGAGCGGCTTCGCTGGCGAGCTTACGATCGCCGACGGCCGGGTCCGCTACCGCCTGCATGACGCGGGGGGCGCGCCCGTCGCCGCCGACGAGGTGACCGTCACCTTCAAGCGCCCGACCGACGAGCGGGAAGATTTCCGGCTGGCGCTTGTCGCCGACGGGGCGGGAAACTACTCTGCCGCACGGACATTGCCCGAAGGCCAGTGGATCGCCGACATCGCGAGCGTCCGGGGCGGGCAGGCGATCTTTCACCAGACGATCCGCACGGTCGTCGCAGGAGGCAGGCCATGAGTTGCTGTGCACCCGGAACCGAGGGCGCGGTCGACGCCGCCTCGCCGGCCGGCGGGCTGCCGTCCTCCGAGGAGATGCGGCTTGCGGCGCGGGATCTGGGCGAGGGCCTGCGCCAGAGCGATCTCAGCGTGCCCGGCGTCCATTGCGGCGCCTGCATTTCCACGATCGAGGGCGCGCTTTCAAAGGTCGCCGGGATCGAAAGCGCCCGCGTCAACCTGACGGCGAAGCGCGTGTCGGTGCGCTGGCGCGACGATATGGGCTTCGATCCGCAGGCGATCCCTGCCGCGATCGCCAGGACCGGCTATGCCGCCCATCTCTTCACCGCCCCGCTGGCCGCCGACGATGCGCTGCGCAACGAACTGATCCGCGCCGTCGCCGTCTCGGGCTTTGCGGCGATGAACATCATGCTGCTCTCCGTCTCGGTCTGGTCCGGGGCGGAGGCGTCGACGCGCGACCTGTTCCACTGGATCTCGGCGCTGATCGCAGGGCCCGTGCTGATCTATGCGGGGCGGTTCTTCTATCGCTCGGCCTGGGGGGCGCTGAAGCACGGACGGACCAACATGGACGTGCCGATCTCGCTGGCGGTGACGCTCTCCTATTGCGTCTCGCTGTGGGAGACGATCCATCACGGCGAGCATGCCTGGTTCGACGCGACGGTGACGCTGCTGTTCTTTCTCTTGATCGGCCGCACGCTGGACCACGTCATGCGCGACCGGGCGCGGTCGGCGATCACGAGCCTCGCCCGCCTGTCGCCGCGCGGCACCATGGTGCTCAAGGACGGCGGGGAACGGGAATATCGCGCCGTCGAGGAGGTCGTCGTCGGCGACCGGCTGTCGATTGCGGCCGGCGAACGCCTGGCCGTCGACGCCCGCGTGCTCTCCGGCATCAGCGACGTCGATCGCTCGCTCGTCAGCGGCGAGAGCGCGCCTGTCACGGTGCGGCCGGGCCACCTGCTCGAGGCCGGCGTGATGAACCTCACCGGCGCGCTCGTGGTCGAGGCGGTGGCCGTGGCGCGGGATTCGTTCCTGGCCGAGGTCATCGGCCTGATGGAAGCGGCCGAAGGCGGGCGCGCCCGCTATCGCCGCATCGCCGACCGGGCGGCGTCCTACTATTCGCCGGCGGTGCACCTGCTGGCGCTGGTGTCGTTCCTCGGCTGGGGCTTCGCCGATGGCGACTGGAAGCATGCCATGCTGGTCGCCGTCGCCGTGCTGATCATCACCTGCCCCTGCGCGCTCGGGCTGGCGGTCCCGGTGGTGCAGGTGGTGGCGGCGGGAAGGCTGTTTGCCAACGGCATCATGGTCAAGGACGGCTCGGCCATGGAGCGGCTGGCCGAGATCGACACCGCGCTGTTCGACAAGACGGGAACCCTCACCATGGGCGCCCCGCGCCTGACGGGGAGGGAGGCTGCGGGCCGGCCGGAGACGCCGATGGCCGAGCGGGCCTTTGCCGTCGCCGCAGCCCTTGCCGCGCATTCCCGCCACCCGCTCTCGGCCGCGCTCGCCGCCGCCCATACGGGGCCGGTGCCGCAGTTCGAGGCGGTCGCCGAGATCCCCGGATGCGGCCTCGAGGCGCGGACGCAGGAGGGGCGGTGGCGGCTCGGTAACCGTGCCTTCGCCTGCGGCGGCGGAGCCGCGGCAGACGATCGATCGGCGGCGTCGGAGGTGGTGCTGTCGCTCGACGGCGTCCCGATCGAGACCTACAGGTTCGAGGACCGGCTGCGGCCCTCGGCCCGCGAGACCGTCGCCGCGCTGCGCCGGGACGGCATCAAGGTCGGCATCGTTTCCGGCGACCGTCCGGCAGCGGTGGAAAGGGTGGCGGCGCTTCTGGATATCGGCCGGTGGCGCGCCGGGCTGGCGCCGCGCGACAAGACGAATGCGGTCAGGGAAGCGGCTGCAGCGGGTGCGCGGGTGCTGATGGTGGGCGACGGCATCAACGATGCGCCCGCGCTGGCGGCGGCCCATGTCTCGATGGCGCCGGCGACCGCGGCCGATATCGGCCGCCAGGCGGCCGACCTCGTCTTCCTGCGCGACGGGCTGGATGCCGTCTCCTTCGCCATAGAGACCTCGAGAGGGGCGGGCCGCCTGATCCGGCAGAACTTCGCGCTCGCGATCGGCTACAACGTCATCGCCGTGCCGGTGGCGATCCTCGGCCATGCGACGCCGTTGATCGCTGCGGTCGCGATGTCGACCTCGTCCATCATCGTCGTCGCCAATTCGCTGCGGCTGCGCGGCCGGGCGCCGGCACCGCGGCAGGAGGCTTCGGCGCCGAAGCCGGCATCCGGCATGGCGAGGGCCGCATGAACACGCTGATCTACCTCATCCCGATCGCGCTCTTCCTCGGTGGGCTGGGCCTCGCCGCCTTCCTCTGGTCCATCCGCAGCGGACAGTACGAGGATCTCGACGGGGCGGCCTGGCGCGTGCTCGACGACGAGGAGGGCGCAAGCGGCGGGCCGCCGGGTGCGCACGGCGGATAGCTGCCATGCGCGATTGTTACCAAACAATCGCTTGTCGTAAATCGATTTGAGTGCCAAAACAGCCGCCTAACGAAAGTGGAGCGGCCTGTTCCTGTTCCGCTTGCGGGAAATCATATCCATGCGCTGCCCCTCGACCCGCGCGGCCGTCCGGCAAGGCAACATCCCATACGGAGGTAAGAACGTGGCACAGGCGGAAATCGGTTTGATCGGTCTCGGCGTCATGGGGTCGAATCTGGCCCTCAACATTGCCGAGAAGGGCAACAAGATCGCGGTCTTCAACCGCACGCCCGAGCGCACGCGGGAATTCTTCGAGGAGGCGGGCAGCCTCAAGGACCAGATCATCCCCTGCGAGACCATCGAGGCGTTCGTCGCCGCCATCCGCCCGCCGCGCCCGATCATCATCATGATCAAGGCCGGCGATCCGGTCGACCAGCAGATGCAGCTCCTGAAGCCGTTCCTGGAAAAGAACGACATCATGATCGATGCCGGCAACGCCAACTTCCGCGACACGATGCGCCGCTTCGACGCGCTCAAGGACAGCGGCCTGACCTTCATCGGCATGGGCGTTTCCGGCGGCGAGGAGGGGGCCCGCCACGGTCCCTCGATCATGGTCGGCGGCACCGAGGACAGCTGGAAGCGCGTCGAGAAGGTCCTGACCTCGATTGCCGCGAAGTACAATGACGAGCCCTGCGTCGCCTGGCTCGGCGAGAACGGCGCCGGCCACTTCGTCAAGACGATCCACAACGGCATCGAATATGCCGACATGCAGATGATCGCCGAGATCTACGGCATCCTGCGCGACGGCCTGAAGATGAACGCGACCGAGATCGGCCAGGTGTTCGACACCTGGAACAAGGGCCGGCTGAACTCCTACCTGATCGAAATCTCCGGAACGGTGCTCAAGACCGCCGATCCGCTGACCGGCAAGCCGATCGTCGACATGATCCTCGACAAGGCCGGCCAGAAGGGCACCGGCAAGTGGTCGGTGATCGAGGCGCAGAACATGGGCGTGCCGGCGACCGCGATCGAGGCGGCCGTGGCTGCCCGCAGCCTGTCGTCGATGAAGGACGAGCGCGAGGTGGCGGAGAAGACCTTCGGCCTGCCGGGCGCCTCCGCGCTGTCCGTGGCCGACCGTGGGGCCTTCATCAAGGACCTCGAAAGCGCGCTTCTGGCCGGCAAGATCGGCGCCTATGCGCAGGGCTTCGCCGTGATGGCGGCCGCGTCGAAGGAGTTCGGCTGGAACCTGCCGATGCCGGTCATCGCCAAGATCTGGCGCGCCGGCTGCATCATCCGCTCGCAGTTCCTCGACGAGATCACCTCCGCCTTCACCGCGGCGCCTGACGCGGCGAACCTGATCGTCACGCCGGCCTTCTCGGCGATGGTCAAGGAAACCGACGGTGCGCTGCGCCGGGTCGTCTCCTCGGCGGTTCTCGCCGGCCTGCCGGTTCCGGCGCTGGCCTCTGCGCTCGGCTATTTCGACAGCTACCGCCGCGGCCGCGGCACGGCGAACATGATCCAGGCCCAGCGCGACTTCTTCGGCGCGCACGGCTTCGACCGCGTCGACGGCGCCGACAACCACCACGGCCCCTGGGGCAGCGGCCTCGTCGCCGGCGCCTGAGCGGGCGAGGATCGAAAAACACGAGAGGGCCGGCGTTCGCGCCGGCCCTTTTTGTTGCACGGGGGCCTGTGCGACACAGCGAATGTCATCCTCCGGACAAGCCCGAGGACGACGAGGGGCATGCTGGTCGATGGAAAGGTCACGGGCCGTTTGGCCGCTGGTCTTTCGATCCACACCCGGACAGGCGGTGTCGCACGTCGTTGTTCCAGCCGCGCCGATGGTGTCGGGCTCAATCCGTCGGGATCGGATAGCTCAGCGTCTGCAGTTCGCTTGCCGGGCGGCCGTTGATGCGGCCGATGACGGCGCTGGCGAGCTCGCGGCCGGCGAGGCGGATATCCTCGCGCATGGTCATGACCTCGGGCCTCAGCCACTGCAGGAAGGTGCTCGGCTCCTTGGAGACGATGTCGATGTCGTGGCCGATCCGGCGGCCGCTGCCCTCGACGGCCGCAATCAGCGCGACGGCGCCCGAACCCGAGCCGGAGACGATGCCGTCCGGCGCGTCGGGGCCGCGCATCACCCGCTCGCAGGCCGAACGGATCTCCGGCAGGCTGGAATCCAGGTTGACCTCGCTGAAGGGATAGATCGAGGCGCCGAAATCGCGCACGGCGCGCTCGAAGCCGGTGCGCATGTGGATGTTGAAGGTCAGGTGCGGCGGCGGCTCCAGCAGCATCAGGTGGCGGCGGCCGCGCTCCGCCAGCCGCTTGACCGCCTCGTAGGCGAAACGCTCGTTGTCGAAGTCGTGGAACGGATGCTCCAGCCCCATCACCGTGCGGCCGTGGGTGACGAAGGGCAGGTTGCGCTCCATCATCAGGGCGACCCGGGGATCGCGCGGCTCGGTCCGCGAGATGATGACGCCGTCGGCCGCACCCGTCTCGAGGATGTAGCGGATCGGATCGAGCGCGTTGTTGGCGGTGCGATAGGGGGTGACGACGAGGTGGTAGGGGGTGCCGCCGAGGACCTCGGAGATGCCGGCGACGAGCGGGCTCGTCAGGCCCATGATCTCCTCCTCGAGGCTGAGGACGAGGCTGATGACGTTGGTCTTGCCGGTCCTGAGCCGCACGCCGGCGCGATTGGGCTGGTAGCCGATCTGGCGGGCGACGAGGCGGACGCGCTCCTTCGTCTCGTGGCTGATGTCGGGGGCGTCCTTCAGCGCGCGCGACACCGTGGTGATGCCGAGCCCGGTCATGAAGGCGATCGTCTTCAGCGTCGGCCGCTCCTGCCCGGACGGGGCGCTTCCCGCCTGCTCCTTGCTCATCCTGTCCATGCCCGTGTGCCACCCCTTCTGCTCCGGCCGGTTAGCATGCCTGACGACAAGTCGCCACTCCCACGCCGGCTACGCTAATATACTGAAACGATACAGGTGCATTGTCGAGCCTCTAATTCGAGCGTAGCGGACGCGTTCGGCGATGTATGGGCGATCTCGTGGTGGCGATTGAGGGGTTCGGGGGGACTGGTGCCACAGGGCCGCGGTGCGCAATCCTGTGCCTGGATTTGCTCAGTTTGTCTGGAGTTTTGCAGACAATTCAGCGATTTATGGAATTTGCATCGCATTGCAGCATTCCGTGCCCGATGGCGCGGCTGCAAATTTTCAGGAAATTTTCGGAGGCGGGTTGCGCGACCAAATCGAATGCTCTACGTTTTTACTGCAACGTTTCAGTGAGGGAGGAGACTCATGAAATTTCGTTCCGCGATCGCCGCTTTGGCGGCGACAGTCGCGCTTCCGGTCGCTGCGAGCCATGCGACCGATCTGGAAGTGACGCATTGGTGGACGTCGGGCGGGGAGGCTGCCGCGGTCGCCGAACTGGCCAAGGCCTTCGACGCGACCGGCAACAAATGGGTGGACGGCGCCATCGCCGGCGCCGGCGGCACGGCGCGGCCGATCATGGTCAGCCGCATCACCGGCGGCGATCCGATGGGCGCCACGCAGTTCAATCACGGCCGGCAGGCGGAGGAACTGGTGCAGGAAGGCCTGATGCGCGACCTGACCGACGTCGCCGAGCGCGGCAAGTGGAAGGAGATCATCCGCCCGGCGAGCCTGCTCGATTCCTGCACGATCGACGGCAAGATCTACTGCGCGCCGGTCAACATCCATTCCTGGCAGTGGCTGTGGCTGTCGAACGCCGCGTTCGAGAAGGCCGGCGTCGCCGTGCCGAAGAACTGGGACGAGTTCGTGGCCGCAGCGCCGGCGCTGGAGCAGGCCGGGATCGTGCCGCTCGCCGTCGGCGGTCAGCCTTGGCAGGCAAGCAACGCCTTCGACGTGCTGATGCTGGCGTTGGCCGGCAAGGACACGTTCCTGCAGGTCTTCCAAGAGAGGAACGCCGAGGTGGCGGCCGGTCCCGAGATGGCGAAGGTCTTCAAGGCGGCCGACGATGCGCGGCGCATGTCCAAGGGCACGAACGTCCAGGACTGGAACCAGGCCACCAACATGGTCATCACCGGCAAGGCCGGCGGCCAGATCATGGGCGACTGGGCGCAGGGTGAATTCCAGCTCGCGGGCCTGAAGGCGGGCGAGGACTACAGCTGCCTGCCGGGGCTCGGCGTCACTGAGGTGATCGCCACCGGTGGCGATGCCTTCTACTTCCCGCTGCTCGAGGACGAGGAGAAGTCCAAGGCGCAGGAGGCGCTGGCCGAGACGCTCGTCGACCCGAAGGTGCAGGTCGCCTTCAACCTGAAGAAGGGCTCGGTGCCCGTGCGCGGCGATGTCGACCTTGCTGCCGCCAACGACTGCATGAAGAAGGGTCTCGACATCCTCGCCAAGGGCAATGTCGTACCCTGGACCGACCAGTTGCTGTCGGCCGACAGCCAGAAGCAGAAGGAGGACCTGTTCTCCGAATTCTTCGCCAATCCGTCGATGACGGCGGAAGACACGCAGAAGCGCTTCGTGGAGATCATCGCAGCAGCCGACTGATCGGCCTGTTTGCGCTGATGCCGCCGGCTCCGGTCTCCGGACGGAGCCGGCGGTCCGGGCTGGCCGGCTGTGCGCCGCGCCGGCGGGAAAAAAGACAGGACCGCAGAGGAGACACCCATGACGGGTCAAGCGACGGATCGAACGACCGTCCCTCGGCGCAGCGGGCGGCCGAACCGCCTGACGCGCAACCTCAGTGCCAAGATCGCATCCATCCCGATGATGCTCACCGCCGTCGTCATCTTTCTCGGCGGCACGCTCTGGACGGTGCTCTATTCGTTCACGAGCTCGAAGCTCCTGCCGCGGCTGCGGTTCGTCGGGCTCGACCAGTACGAGCGGCTGTGGGCCGCCCCGCGCTGGCTGGTCTCGATCGAGAATCTCGCCATCTACGGGATCTTCTCGCTGATCTTCAGCATGGTGATCGGCTTCGTGCTCGCGGCCCTGATGGACCAGAAGATCCGCTTCGAGAACACCTTTCGGACGGTCTTCCTCTATCCGTTCGCGCTCTCCTTCATCGTCACCGGGCTCGTCTGGCAGTGGCTGCTCAACCCCGAGCACGGCATCCAGTCGGTGGTGCGTGCCATGGGCTGGGCGGGCTTTTCCTTCGATCCGCTCTACGATTCCGGCATCGTCATCTACGGCATCCTGATCGCCGCGCTCTGGCAGGGCACCGGGCTCGTCATGTGCCTGATGCTGGCGGGCCTGCGCGGCATCGACGAGGATATCTGGAAGGCGGCGCGGGTGGACGGAATCCCGATGTGGAAGACCTATCTGTTCGTCGTCATCCCGATGATGCGGCCGGTGTTCGTCACCACGCTCGTCATTATCGCGAGCGGCATCGTCCGCGTCTACGACCTCGTCGTCGCCCAGACCAGCGGCGGACCGGGCATCGCCTCGGAGGTGCCGGCGAAATACGTCTACGACTACATGTTCCAGGCGCAGAACCTCGGCCAGGGCTTCGCCGCTTCGACGATGATGCTGATCACGGTCGCGATCATCATCGTGCCCTGGGCCTATCTGGAATTCGGGGGAGGGCGCAAGCGTGTCTGATCGTGGCCATCTGAAGAAGACCGCCCACCTGGCGGAAGTGCCTGCGAGCTGGGAGAGCGGGCCAAGGGGGGCTCGGCCGCGCCGCCTGCTGTCGACCCGCACCATCGTGGTCTACGGCACGCTGTTCGTGGCTGCCGCCTACTATCTGCTGCCGCTCTACGTGATGATCGTCACCTCGCTGAAGGGCATGCCGGAGATCCGGCTCGGCAACATCTTCTCGCCGCCGCTCGAAATCACCTTCGAGCCGTGGGTGAAGGCCTGGTCGAGCGCCTGCACGGGGCTGAACTGCGACGGGCTGTCGCGCGGCTTCTGGAATTCGGTGATGATCACCGTGCCCTCGACGGCCATCTCGATCGCGATCGCCTCGATCAACGGCTATGCGCTGTCGAACTGGCGCTTCAAGGGCGCGGACATCTTCTTCACGATCCTGATCGTCGGCGCCTTCATCCCCTATCAGGTGATGCTCTATCCGATCGTGATCGTGCTGCGCGAGATCGGGCTCTACGGCTCGCTGTCCGGCCTCGTCATCGTCCATACCATCTTCGGCATGCCGATCCTGACGCTGCTCTTCCGCAACTATTTCGCCGGCCTGCCGGAGGAGCTGTTCAAGGCGGCGCGTGTCGATGGCGCCGGCTTCTGGGGCATCTACCTCAAGATCATGGTGCCGATGTCGCTGCCGATCTTCGTGGTCGCGATGATCCTGCAGGTCACCGGCATCTGGAACGACTTCCTGTTCGGCGTCGTGTTCACGCGGCCCGAGTACTACCCGATGACGGTTCAGCTGAACAACATCGTCAACTCCGTCCAGGGTGTGAAGGAATACAATGTCAACATGGCCGCGACGATCCTGACGGGTGCCGTTCCGCTCCTCGTCTACTTCGTCTCCGGCCGGCTGTTCGTCCGCGGCATCGCCGCCGGCGCCGTGAAAGGCTAAGCGCATGACCAGCGTTTCCGTCAAAGACCTCAGGCTCAGCTTCGGCCAGGTTACCGTCCTCGACCAGCTCAACCTCGACATCCAGGAGGGCGAGTTCCTGGTGCTGCTCGGCTCGTCCGGCTGCGGCAAGTCCACGCTGCTGAACTGCATCGCCGGGCTGCTCGACATCACCGACGGGCAGATCTTCATCAACGGCCGCAACGTCACCTGGGACGAGCCGAAGGACCGGGGCATCGGCATGGTGTTCCAGTCCTATGCGCTCTATCCGCAGATGACGGTGGAGAAGAACCTGTCCTTCGGCCTGAAGGTGGCGAAGATGCCGCAGGGCGAGATTGACAAGCGGGTGGCGCGCGCCGCCGAGATCCTGCAGATCGGACCGCTGCTGAAACGCAAACCCTCGGAGCTTTCCGGCGGCCAGCGGCAGCGCGTCGCGATCGGCCGGGCGCTGGTGCGCGACGTCGACGTCTTCCTGTTCGACGAGCCGCTCTCCAACCTCGACGCCAAGCTGCGCTCGGAGCTTCGCGTCGAGATCAAGCGGCTGCACCAGTCGCTGAAGAACACGATGATCTACGTCACCCACGACCAGATCGAGGCGCTGACGCTCGCCGACCGCATCGCCATCATGAAGGGCGGTGTGATCCAGCAGCTCGCCGATCCGAACACGATCTACAACGCGCCGAAGAACATGTTCGTCGCCGGCTTCATCGGCTCGCCGTCGATGAACTTCCTGCGCGGAGAGATCGCGGCGGATGCGGCCGGCAGGCCGGCGGTCGTGGCCGGCGGCGTGACCTTCTCGCTCGACGGCTACCATGCGGGCGAGACGCTGGTTCCGGGCCGCAAGGTCGTGCTCGGCGTGCGGCCGGAGCATGTGAAGGTCGACGAACCGGGCGGCACGGGCGAGGTGCACGAGGCCACCGTCGACATCGAGGAGCCGATGGGGGCGGACAACCTGCTCTGGCTCAAGCATGCCGGCCACACCATGGCGGTGCGCACCGCCGGCTCGCGCCGCTTCAGCCCGGGCACGCGGGTGCGGCTGACGTTCGACATGACGCTCGCCTCGCTGTTCGATGCGGAGAGCGAGGAGCGGATCTGAGCGTGCGCCGAGAGGTGACCGACGTCGGCGCTCTGCCCATCATCCGCCTGCCGGCACCTTCTCCCCGCAGGCGCGGAGAAGGGCGATCGCCGCACCGTTGGCCAGGTTGAGGTCTTGCGCGTGGCACGTTCCCGCTCCCCGCTTGCGGGGAGAGGGCAAGGGTGAGGGGCCGCGTCCTCTCGGACAATGGAGACTTCGAGACCAAATCGATGACAACGAGACCGGACATCACAGCCATCGACCTCTCCGGCACCTGGCGGCTTGCGACGCTTTCCGGCGAGCATGCGGCAGCCATGGCCGTCCCTGGCGACGTGCATTCGGCGCTGCTGGCAGCCGGGATCATCGCCGACCCCTATGCCGGTCGCAACGAGCTCGATGCGCGCTGGGTGGCCGAGGCCGACTGGGCGATGGAGCGGACGTTCCTGGTGCAGCCGGAGATGCTGGAGGCTGCCTGGTACCTCGACATCGGCAGCATCGACACGGTGGCCTCGGTCTATGTCAACGGCGTGCTGGTGCAGGACACCGACAACTGCTTCCGCCGCTACCGGCCGGACGTGACCGAGGCGTTGAAGGCCGGCGAGAACACGATCCGCGTCGTCATCCATTCCGCGATCGCCGCCGGGGCCGCGCGACAGGCGGAGCAGCCGTTCTTCGTGCCCTGGCACGAGGGCAATTCGCCGATCGCCAACGGCAACATGCTGCGCAAGCCGCAATGCCATTTCGGCTGGGACTGGAACCTCGCCATCGCACCGCTCGGCATCTATGCGCCGATCGTGCTGCGCAAGCTCGAGATCGCCCGGATCGAGCACGTCACCACGCGGCAGTTCCACCATGCCGACGGGTCCGTCGATCTCTACGTCACCGCCAGCTTCCACGCCGAGGAGCCCGGCATCCTGCCGGTCCATTTCACGCTCGACGAGGAGCGGGTGCGGCTCGACATCGGCGTCAATGCCGGCGAGACGGTGCTGACGCATCTCTTCCACGTCGAGGCGCCGCAGCTCTGGTGGCCGGCCGGCCACGGCGCGCAGGCGGTGTCGCAGGTAACGGTGGAGACGCCGACGGAGCGCGTGACCCGCACCGTCGGCTTCCGGCAGGTCGAGCTCCTGACCGACCGCGACGAGGCCGGCAGCCGCTTTGCGCTCCGCGTCAACGGCCGCGAGATCTTCTGCCGCGGCGCCAACTGGATCCCTGCCGACGCGCTGTTTTCGCGGGTGACGAAGGCGGGCGTGCGCGACCTCCTGCAATCGGCGGTCGACGCCAACATGAACATGATCCGCGTCTGGGGCGGCGGCTTCTACGAGCCCGACTGGTTCTACGACCTCTGCGACGAAATGGGGCTGATGGTCTGGCAGGACTTCATGTTCGCCTGCAACCTCTATCCCTCGACGTCGGACTTCCTCGACAACGTCACGGCCGAGGTCGACTACCAGGTGCGGCGGCTTTCCTCGCATCCTTCGATCGTGCTGTGGTGCGGCGACAACGAGCTCGTCGGCGCGCTGACCTGGTTCGACGTCTCGCGCAAGGATCGCGACCGCTATCTCGTCTCCTACGACCGCCTGAACCGCACCATCGAGCTTGCGATGCGCAAGGCGGCCCCCGGGGCGATCTGGTGGCCGTCGAGCCCGGCGTCGGGCTACCTCGACTTCGGCGACGCCTGGCATGCGGACGGTTCCGGCGACATGCACTACTGGTCCGTCTGGCACGAGAATAAGCCGTTCGAGGACTATCGCACGGTGCGGCCGCGCTTCTGCTCGGAGTTCGGCTTCCAGTCCTATACATCCATGCCGGTTATCCGCCGGTTCGCCGCGGAGAAGGACATGAACATCGCCTCGCCGGTGATGGAATGGCACCAGAAGAACGCCGGCGGCAACGAGCGGATCGCGGCGACCATGTTCCGCGCCTTCCGCTTCCCGAAGGATTTTCCGAGCTTCGTCTATCTCAGCCAGGTGCAGCAGGGGCTGGCCATCCGCACGGCGGTCGAATACTGGCGCTCGCTCAAGCCGCATTGCATGGGCACGCTGTACTGGCAGCTCAACGACACATGGCCGGTGGCGTCCTGGTCGAGCCTCGACCATGGCGGGGGGTGGAAGGCGATGCACTACATGGTGCGCCGGTTCTTCCAGCCGGTCGCCGTCGCGGCCATTCCGTCGCAGGACGGCAGGCGCATCGCTATCTCGATGGTGAACGATACCGCGGCACCGGTCGAGGTGTCGTTCACCAGCCGGCTCGTCTCGCTTTCGGGCGAGGCGCGCGATTTCCGAAAGGCGGTGGCGACGTGCGGGCCGGACCGGGCCGAGACGCTGCTTGCGATCGATGCGGCCGACCTACCGGACGACATGCTGCTGTTCTGGACCTTCGAGGCATCGAACGGCATGCGCGGCGAGGGGCACCATGCGCCCGTCCCCTACAAGGCACTCGAGCTCGAGCCGTCCGGGCTGACGCTCGCATCCGCGCCGCGGCCGGACGGCGCGTTCGACGTCACTGTCTCGGCGCGGTCTCTCGCGCTTCATGTGATGGTCGAGGCAAATCTCGCAGGGCGCTGGTCGGACAATGCATTCGATCTTCTCGCGAACGAGGAGCGGCGGCTCGTCTTCACGCCGTCGCACCCGCCTGCAGAAGGCGAGACGCCTTCCTTCCACGCCCTCGACCTTCAATCCTGCCAGTCCGGTTCGGCTGGCTAGACTTCAACCTGTGCCGCGTTCCCGCGCGCCATTTCCAGGAGAGACCCAGTGCAGAAAGTCAGTTTCCAGCTCTACAGCGCCCGCAATTTCCAGCCGTTCTCGGATGTGTTCCGCCTGGTGTCGGAGGCCGGCTACAGCCAGGTCGAGGGGTACGGCGCGCTCTATGCCGCGCTCGACGGTGCCGCCATCGCCGCGACCAAGGCAGACCTCGATCGGAACGGGCTCGCCATGCCGACGGCGCATTTCGGCATCGACATGCTGGAGAACGAGCCGGACCGGGTGCTGGAGATCGCCCGCACGCTCGGCATCAAGGCGATCTACTGCCCCTATCTGATGCCCGACGACCGTCCGACGGATGCCGGTGGCTGGCGCGCCTTCGGCGAGCGGCTGCAGAAGGCGTCTGCACCCTATCGGAAGGCCGGGCTCGACTTCGGCTGGCACAACCACGACTTCGAGTTTGCTGCGCTGGCCGACGGCAGCTTCCCGCAGGACCACATCTTTGTCGGCGGCCCCGACCTCTCCTGGGAGGCGGACATCGCCTGGATCGTGCGCGGCGGCGCCGACCCGGTCGCCTGGATCAAGAAATACGCCGACCGCATCACCTCGGTGCACGTCAAGGACATCGCACCTGCCGGCCAGAACGCCGACGAGGACGGCTGGGCGGACGTCGGCCACGGCACGCTGCCCTGGGGTGAACTGATGAAGGTTCTGTCCGGCACGAAGGCGAAATACTTCATCGTCGAACACGACAACCCGAAGGACCTGAAGCGGCTCGCCGAGCGGTCCATCGCAACCATCAAGGCATTCTGAGGATGACCAACATGACAAGAGAATTCGGCGTCGGCATCATCGGCTGCGGCAACATTTCCGGCGCCTATTTCAAGCTGATCCCGCTCTACCGGAACCTGAAGCTCGTCGCCTGCGCCGACATCAACCCGGCGGCGTCGAAGGCGCGCTCGGAGGAGTTCGGCGTGCCGGCACAGGAGATCGCGGCGCTGCTGGCCAACCCGGCCGTCGACGTCGTGGTCAACCTGACTGTGCCGGAGGCGCACTTTCCCGTCTCGAAGCAGGCGCTGGAGGCGGGCAAGCATGTCTACTCCGAAAAGCCCTTCGTGCTGACCCTGGAGCAGGGCGAGGAACTGCGCCGCATTGCCGATGCCAGGGGCCTGAAGGTGGGTTCTGCGCCGGATACCTATCTCGGCGGCGCCCATCAGTTCGCCCGGCATCTGATCGACAGCGGCCGCGTCGGCAAGATCATGTCGGGCACGGCGCATGTGCTGGGCCCCGGCATGGAGAGCTGGCATCCGAACCCGGACTTCTTCTTCGCGCCGGGCGGCGGGCCGATCCTCGACATGGGGCCCTACTACGTCAACAACCTCGTCAACCTCGTCGGCCCGGTGAAGCGCGTCGTCGCACTCGCCAACAAGGCCCGCGAGGAGCGCACGATCGGCAACGGCCCGCGGGCCGGGGAGAAGGTGCCGGTGATCGTCGCGACCAACATCCATGCCGTGCTCGAATTCGAGAGCGGCGCCCAGATCTCGCTGATGACGAGCTGGGACGTCTGGGCGCACCGCCACCAGAACATGGAGCTCTACGGCACCGACGGCGCGATCTTCGTGCCGGATCCGAACTTCTTCGGCGGCACGGTCGAGGTTGCGGGCATGGACCGGGAGCCGAAAGCGGTCGAGGTCTGGGATCATCCGCTGACGGCGAAGAACTACACCTTCGACTGGGGAACGCAGGCCAATTATCGCGGCGTCGGCCTCTCCGACATGATGGAGGCGGTGGCGACCGGGCGCGACTATCGCTGCTCGCTCGAACGGTCGCTGCACACGATCGACGTGCTGACGGCGATCCTGCGGTCGGCCGAGGAGGGGCGGGCGATCGACATCGTTACCACCTGCACCCAGCCTGCGGCGCTGGGCATCGCGGAGGCGCGTGCGCTTCTGCGCGACGACGTCGCAGCGCCGGCCGTCGAAGCGGCGGCGGAATAGCCGGGACGGTTCGCTGCGGGTTGCAGCGCCCCCTTGCGGGAACGGTTCGGGCGGGAGTATCCATTCCCGCCCAAGACATGAAACGGAGGACAGCCATGGCCTGGCAGCCCGCGGAAAACCGCTATGAAACAATGAAGTACAATCGCCTCGGACGCTCCGGCCTGAAGCTTCCGGCGATCTCGCTCGGCCTCTGGCACAATTTCGGCGGCGACACGCCGCACGAGCGCAAGGTCGAGATGTGCCGCACCGCCTTCGACCTCGGCATCACCCATTTCGACCTCGCCAACAACTATGGCCCGCCGCCGGGATCGGCCGAGACCGCCTTCGGCGAGATCCTGCGCACCGATTTTGCCGGCTATCGCGACGAACTGATCATCTCGTCCAAGGCGGGCTACGACATGTGGCCCGGCCCCTATGGCGAGTGGGGCAGCCGCAAGTATCTGATCGCCTCCTGCGACCAGAGCCTGAAGCGGATGGGCCTCGACTATGTCGACATCTTCTATTCGCACCGCTTCGATCCCGAAACGCCGCTGGAGGAGACATGTGCCGCGCTCGACCACATCGTCCGGTCGGGCCGCGCGCTCTATGTCGGCATTTCCTCGTACAACTCGCAGCGCACCCGCGAGGCGGCGGCGATCCTGAAGGATCTCGGCACGCCCTGCCTGATCCACCAGCCGAGCTATTCCATGCTCAACCGCTGGATCGAGACCGACGGGCTGATCGACACGCTCGACGAACTCGGCATCGGCTCGATCGTGTTCTCGCCGCTGGCGCAGGGCATGCTGACGACGAAGTATCTCGCCGGCATTCCGGACGACAGCCGCGCGGCGCAGAACCACTTCCTGAAGAAGGACTTCATCCGCCCCGAAACGATCGACAACATCCGCAAGCTGAATGCGATCGCCGAGCATCGCGGCCAGACGCTGGCGCAGATGGCGATCGCCTGGGTGCTGCGGGGTGGACGGATCACCTCGGCGCTGATCGGGGCGAGCCGCGCCGGCCAGATCGTCGATTGCGTCAAGGCGCTCGAGACCCCCGATTTCACGGCTGAGGAGCTCAAGGAGATCGACGTCTATGCCCGCGAGGCGGACATCAATCTCTGGACCCGCTCTGCCGAGCTCGTTTGATGGATCGGGCGGAGGGGCCGCCCCCTCCGTCCTGCCGCACGTCTCCCCTTGAACGGGGGAGACTGGATGGGGCGCTGCCCCATCCCCAATCCGTTGTCGCGCTTCCTGAACGCGGCCGTGTTCGCGACCGGGAGAGGTCTCCTGCTGGGCTCTCTCCCTGAGCGGCGATGCCCGGCAGGCGGAGGGGCGGCATGTGAGACCGAATGACCACGGTGCAGGAGGAGCAAACCCGTGATCCGAAATCCGATCCTGCCGGGCTTCAATCCGGACCCGTCGATCTGCCGCGTCGGGCAGGACTACTATATCGCGACGTCCACCTTCGAATGGTATCCGGGCGTGCAGATCCATCACTCGCGCGATCTGGTCAACTGGCGGCTGGTGCGCCGGCCGCTGGAGCGGGAAAGCCAGCTCGACATGCGCGGCAATCCCGACAGCTGCGGCGTCTGGGCGCCGTGCCTTTCCCATGCCGACGGCCGGTTCTGGCTGGTCTATACCGACGTCAAGCGCTTCGACGGCAACTTCAAGGACGCGCACAACTACATCGTGACTGCGCCGTCGATCGAGGCGGACTGGTCCGATCCGGTCCATGTGAATTCGTCCGGCTTCGATCCGTCGCTGTTCCACGACGACGACGGGCGCAAATGGTTCCTCAACATGCAGTGGAACCATCGCACGGAGAGCTATGGCGGCATGCCGAAGTCTCCGGCCTTCGACGGCATCCTGCTGCAGGAGTGGGATCCGGTGGCCGGGCGGCTGGTCGGGCCGGTGAAAAACATCTTCGCCGGAAGCCCGCTCGGCCTCGTCGAGGGCCCGCATCTCTTCAAGCGCGATGGATGGTACTATCTCACGACAGCCGAGGGCGGCACCGGCTACGACCATGCCGTGACCATGGCCCGCTCGCGGAGCATCGACGGCCCCTACGAGATGCACCCGGACGTGCATCTGATCACCTCGAAGGATCATCCGGAGGCAAGGCTGCAGCGGGCGGGGCACGGGCAGTATGTCGAGACGCCGGACGGCCAGGCCTATCACACGCACCTGACCGGGCGGCCCCTGCCGCCTGGCCGGCGCTGTACGCTCGGCCGCGAGACGGCGATCCAGAAATGCGTCTGGCGCGAGGACGGCTGGCTCTATCTCGACGGTGGCGGTCGGGTGCCGCGGGTGGACGTTCCGGCGCCGGTGCCGACAGCGGCCGGCGAGAAGCTGGCCGAGACTACCTACCGCTTCCAGGGGCCGGCGCTGCCGGCCGATTTCCAGTGGCTGCGCACGCCGAAGCCGGAGCGGCTGTTCTCGCTCGTCGCGCGGCCCGGGCACCTGCGGCTGTTCGGGCGCGAGAGCATCGGCAGCTGGTTCGAACAGTCGCTCGTCGCCCGGCGGCAGGAGCACCATGACTTCTCCGCCGAGACCGTGCTGGAGTTCCAGCCGGACACCTACCAGCAGGTCGCAGGCCTGGTGCACTACTACAACCGCCACAAGTTTCACGCGCTCGGGCTGACGCTGCACGAGACGCTGGGGCGCGTTCTGACCATCCTGTCCTGCCCCGGTGACTATCCGGAGGCCCGGCTCGTCTTTCCGGCCGGCAGCGGCGTTCCGGTCGGCGAGGGGCCGGTTGCGCTTGCGATGGCGGTGCAGGGCAACGACCTGCAGTTCTTCTGGCGGCCGGACGGCGCCGCCCGCTGGAGCGCGATCGGCCCCGTGCTGGATGCGGGCGTGGTGTCGGACGAAGGCGGACGCGGCGAGCACGGCTCTTTCACCGGCGCCTTCGCCGGCATGTTCTGCTTCGATACCTCGGGGCGGGCGCAGGCGGCGGATTTCTCGCGCTTCACCTATCGGTCGGGGCAGGTGCCCGCTCAGGGATAAAGTTTGTGCGTTACGCTATTTCGTGTCCCCAAGCTGCTGATTACATTACACAAGTTTAATCTAAATTTCAGTTTCCGTTCATCCGTCGAGCCCTATCAAGGGGGTGTCCAGACAAAAGGAGACACCCATGAAAAAGCTCTTCGCAGCCCTGATCGCGACTTCGGTCCTTGCCACGTCCTTCTCGGTCGCCGAGGCCCGCGACGTCCGGCAGCCGGTGCCGCAGCACCATGTCGACAAGCGGGTGGTGACCAAGAAGGTCGTCGTCGAGAAGCGCACGGTCGTCCACAAGCGCCACTGGGCCAAGGGCAACAAGCTGACGCGCGCCGAAAGGCGGCAGATCATCAATGCCCGCGACTACCGGCGCCACCACCTGCATGCACCCGGCCGTGGCCAGCAGTGGGTGCGGGTCGACAACCAGTTCCTGCTGATCACGGCGGCGACCGGGCTGATCGTAGGGCTGGCAGCGGTGAACTGATCGGCCAGACGCGGTTCAGGATGAAAGGGCGGCTCGTGCCGCCCTTTTTCGCATGTGGACGAACCTGCTCTTGTCGGGACCGTCCTTCTCGCTCGTCATTCCGGATTTGCTTCGCGGCCACAACGCGAGAGCGTCGCTTGTGCGCAACGACTTGCCTGCTGGATGCCGGTCAAGCCCGACATGGCGGGCGGTCGTGGTCTGATCGACGAAGCAGACGCTAGGAACAGGACCTGTCGTCAGCCCGAAGGGCGGCTCGTGCCGCCCTTTTCGCGTTTCATGTGGAGTTCGCTGCGAAGCCGGCAGATGGAACAGGCCGGTCCGAAAGGCGGACGCCGCCGGAGCCCCGCCGCGCCCGCGCTGCCTCAGCTTGCGGCGCCGACGACGCCGGCGTGGGCGGGGAAGAAGCGATCCAGGCCGCGGCGCTTGCCGAACATGATGTCGTGCTGCAGGAAGCGGTAGTCGCGGACCAGCGGGTCGACGTTCTTCTTGCGCGACCAGTCCTGCGTGGCGGTGCCGTCGTGGCGGATCAGCTGGTAGCGGTCGATGATGTCGTAGCGTTCCTGCACGCGGCCGAGGAAGCCGGTGTAGTAGGGGTGCTCGTAGCCCGCTTCCTTGAGGATGTGGTAGGGCAGGAGCGCGGGGCTGATCGTGCCGATGTCCTGCCTGACGCCGGTCTTGTTCGACCAGACGATGAGCGGCGTCTCGTGCTCGCGCTTCATCTGCTCGACCGGGCCGCGGCGGGCGGCGGTGATGTCGTTCATGTAGCCGGCGGAGGTGTAGACGGTGTTCAGCGGCGGCAGGTGGTCGCCGAAGACGACGATGATCGTCTCGCGGTCGCGGTTCTTCGCCCAGTCCATCAGCATCTTCAGGCTGTCGTCGGCTTCCTTCACGCCCTGTGCGTAGGTCGACAGCACCTGGCGGTCGGCATAGGGCAGGTTGCCTTCGACCTTGATCGTGTTCTTCGCGTAGCGGGTGGCCTCATAGGGACCGTGGCCCTGCAGGGTGACCGTGAAGAAGAAGAACGGATCCTGCTGCGCATCGGCCTGGCGGATGAGCTCCTTCGTCAGGGCCTCGTCGGAGGCGAAGATCCCGCGCTTGGTCATCGGCGGCATCGTCTCTTCGGTCTTGAAGGTCTCGAAGCCGAAGGACTTGTAGACCGAGGTGCGGTTCCAGAACCAGCCGGCGAAGGGGTGGATCGCGCGGGCGGTGTAGCCCTCGCCGCGGAAGAAGGTCGCAAGCGACGGGATCGGGTCGCGGACATATTGCTGGTAGGGAATGCTGCCGGTGGGCAGGAAGGCGTTGGAGAAGCCGGTCAGCGCCTCGAACTCGACATTCGCCGTCAGGCCGCCGAACTCCGGCGAGAAGATCGCGCCGGATTCACTCTTGCGGATGAGCGGCATCGGATCGGGGCTCAGTTTGACGCTGGTGAGCTTCGTCGGATCCCAGAGCGATTCGCTCATCACGACGATGACGTCCGGCTTGCTGCGGTGGCTGGTGCCGGCCGGCAGCGGATCCTGGTTGATATGGTCGATCGCATCCGGCGAATAGCCGGCAGGCGCCTTGACGTTCGCCATCGGCACGTTGATCGCAAAAGCGAGCATGAAACCGTTGTGTCGGTAGTTTTCGGTCTGGTCCCACATGATCGGGAAGACCTGCAGGCGGTCGCGGATCTCGGAGAACTGGTTGTAGTCGAGGATCGAGCCGAAGCCTGCCAGGAGCGGCACTGCGACGGCGAGGCGGACGGCGCGCTGCCTCAGGTTCAACTGGCGAAAGCGCTTCCAGGCGAAGACCCACAGGGAAATCAGCGCGCCTGCGGCGGTGAGCGAGCCGATGACGATGGCAACGGCGGTCCAGGGGCGGTCGCGGACGAGCGCCGGCATCAGCTCCATGATCTGCCGCCCGAAGAGCAGGTCGGTCGGGTAGAGCGGGTCGGTCAGGAAGATCTGCTTCTGCTCCGAGATCAGCGCCAGAAGGATGGCGAGCGGCCCCAGGACCAGGATCGCCTTGTGCTGGCGGCCGATCAGCGCGTCGAGCGCGAGCAGGGCGAGGAAGAACAGCCCGCAGGTCGTCCAGCCGGGCTGGGCATAGGTCGTCAGGAAGGTCAGGGTGGCGTCGGTGGACTTGCGCGTGATGAGTTCGACGGCGGTGACGGTGACAAGCGCGAAGAAAAACGTCAGCGCGACCGAGCGGATCGCCGTCACCAGGACCGCAAGACGGCGTGACGTCGCATCGGCGATCGCCGTCTCCTGCATTGCTGTCGCCGAAACGGCCCGGACTGAGGTTCTCACGCGCTACTCCAAAATGTCATAAAACTTTCGCCCAATTGTCATATCGCTGTTATCTTGAACGGGGGATGAATGCGGCGCTCTGCCGCAAGCGCGCCTGAGCCGGGGCTGTCTTATTTTCAGGACGGCAATTCGAAAATCCCTTCATTTTCAAACCGTCCGTCATCATCTAAAGAACAGCCTTGCCCGAATTGGCTTCGGACGACGCGGATCGAGGATCGAGATGAACGGACGAGACGACAGGACCACACTTCGCATTGCGGTTGCGCAGCTCAACCCGACGGTGGGCGATGTCGCCGGCAATCTCGCCAAGGCGCGGGCGGCGCGGGCGGATGCGGCCGCGCAGGGCGCCGATCTCCTGCTTCTGACCGAGCTCTTCATCTCCGGCTACCCGCCGGAAGACCTCGTGCTGAAGCCGGCCTTCCTGAAGGCGTGCCAGAAGGCGGTCGAGGCGCTCGCCGAGGACACCGCCGACGGCGGGCCGGGCGTGATCGTTGGCTTTCCGCGACAGGGCGAGGCCGGGCGGCACAATTCGGTGGCCGTGCTCGACGGCGGGCGGATCCTCGTCTACCGCGACAAGCTCGACCTGCCGAACTACGGCGAGTTCGACGAGAAGCGCGTCTTCGTCGAGGGCGCCATGCCGGGGCCGGTCAATTTCCGCGGGGTGCGGCTCGGTATCCCGATCTGCGAGGAGATCTGGAACGATCTCGGCGTCTGCGAGACGCTGGCCGAGAGCGGGGCGGAGATCCTGCTGGTGCCGAACGGCTCGCCCTATTATCGCGGCAAGGTCGACGTGCGCCATCAGGTGGCGCTGAAGCAGGTCATCGAGACCGGCCTGCCGCTGGTCTTCGCCAACCAGCTCGGCGGCCAGGACGAGCTCGTCTTCGACGGCGCGAGCTTCGGGCTCAATGCCGACAAGACGCTGGCCTTCCAGATGAGCCAGTTCGAGGAGACGATCGCGCTCGTCACCTGGAAGAAGAACGAGGACGGCGACTGGTGCTGCGACGGCGGGCCGATGTCGAAGATCCCGGAGCGGGAGGAGGCGGACTATCGCGCCTGCGTGCTCGGCTTTCGCGACTACGTCAACAAGAACGGCTTCAAGAACGTGGTGCTCGGCCTTTCCGGCGGCATCGATTCGGCGATCTGTGCCGCGATCGCCGTCGATGCGCTCGGCGAGGAGCGGGTGCGCTGCGTGATGCTGCCCTATCGCTACACCTCCGAGGAATCGCTGACGGACGCGGCCGCCTGCGCCAGGGCGCTCGGCTGCCGCTATGACGTCGTGCCGATCGAGGCGCCGGTGACGGGCTTCATGGATGCGCTGTCCGACATGTTCGAGGGGACCGAGTCCGGCATCACCGAGGAGAACCTGCAGAGCCGCGCGCGCGGCACGATCCTGATGGCGATCTCCAACAAGTTCGGCTCGATGGTGGTGACGACCGGCAACAAGTCGGAAATGTCGGTCGGCTACGCCACGCTCTACGGCGACATGAACGGCGGCTTCAACCCGATCAAGGACCTCTACAAGATGCAGGTCTACGCGCTGTCGCGCTGGCGCAACACCACGGTGCCGCCGGGCGCGCTCGGGCCCTCGGGGCAGGTCATTCCGCAGAACATCATCGACAAGGCGCCGTCCGCAGAGTTGCGGCCGAACCAGACCGACCAGGATTCGCTGCCGCCCTATCCGGTGCTCGACGACATCCTCGAATGCCTCGTCGAAAACGAGATGGGCACGGAGGAGATCGTCGCACGCGGCCATGACGAGGCGACGGTGCATCGCGTCGAGCATCTGCTCTACATCGCCGAGTACAAGCGGCGGCAGTCGGCGCCGGGCGTCAAGATCACCAGGAAGAACTTCGGCCGCGACCGGCGCTACCCGATCACCAACCGCTTCCGCGACCGCTAGGAGAGGCGATGCGCAGTTCCGTCGAAATCCACGACGTCGCCTCCGGGCAGTCCCGGGTCGTGTGGCAGAGCGACCAGCTGCTGGAGGCGCCGAACTTTGCGCGCGACGGCCGCTCGCTCGTCATCAACGGCGACGGGCTCATGTACCGTCTGCCGCTCTCGGGCGGCGCGCCTGAGCGGATCGACACGGGCTTTGCGACCCTCTGCAACAACGACCACGGGCTGTCGCCGGACGGGCGCTGGCTCGCGGTCACCGACAAGACCGAGTTCGGCAAGGCGGCGATCTATGTCCTGCCCGCCGGCGGCGGCACGCCGCGGCTCGTGACGCCCAGCCAGTCCTCCTACTGGCACGGCTGGTCGCCGGACGGCAGCCGGGTCTGCTACTGCGGCATCCGCGACGACGTCTTCGACATCTACACGATCCCCGTCGACGGCGGCGAAGAGACGCGGCTGACCTTCGGCGAAGGGCGCAACGACGGTCCGGACTGGTCCTGCGACGACTGGATCTACTTCAATTCGAGCCGCACCGGCCGCATGCAGATCTGGCGGATCCGCCCGGACGGCACGGACCTCACCCGCATCACCGACAGTCCTTTCGGCGACTGGTTCGCCCATCCGACGCCGGACGGCCGCTCGCTTCTCGTGCTGTCCTACGACGGCGACGTGTTCGATCATCCGCGCGACCATCATGTCCGCTTGCGGCTGATGGATGCCGACGGCGGCAACGACCGGGTGCTGTTCGAACTCTTTGGCGGGCAGGGGACGATGAACGTCCCGAACTGGTCGCCGGACGGATCGCAGTTCGCATTCGTCCGCTACGCCCCGTAAGCCCGGGGCGCCGGCAACAACCCTAGATTTTCACGGGTTAATTGTTTGGATACCAGTCCGATTAAATGAATGTTCCTGCTTGCAGGATAAGGTCCTCGTCCAAACGAGACGCGGCGGACAGCCGCAGGCATGTCTATGGGGATCGACATGGCGAGAACAGGGGCCGGCGCCGTGGCCGCGCGCCGGGGTGGGGTCAAACTGGGCATCGGCATCGCATCGGCGGTGATCGTGTTGCTGTTCGCCAGCGCCAATTTCCTCGTCCTCGACTATTCGGTCCGCCAGGCGAACGAGTTCGTGGCCGAGACCGAGAAGACCCTCGTCAAGAGCGAATTCCGCAACCAGATCGAGCAGGTGGTGCTCTACCAGAGCGGCCTGTCGGTATGGGACAGGACCTTCGATGAACTGGGCGACGGGAAGCTCAGCGAGCGGTTCATCAGGCACGACCTCCGGAACTGGCTGTGGCGGGAGTCCGGCTTTTCGTGGCTGGTGTTCGTCAAACCGGGCGGCGAACCGGTTCTGGCCATGCGCGACGGCATCATCGTGCCGGACGGGCAGTCGGAAGAGGTGCTCTACTGGATCAGCGACCTGATCAAGCGGGCGACGGCGAGCTACCACGCCTCCTTGCGGCGCACGCGCGACGGCTGGATCGTGGCGAAGTCGCCGACGAGTGCCGGCCGCGTGAACGGGGGTGTGCCGCAGATCAGCGCAACGGGCATGCGGGTGATCGAGGGGGGCATGAGCATCGTCGTCGTTCAGGCGGTGGTGCCGCGGCGGCTCTTCATCCCCGACGAGCGCCGGAGCCCCGTGCTGATGATCACGGTCAAGCCGGTGACGGCGTCGATGCTGGCGGAATCCGAGCGGCGCCTGGGGCTCACCGGCCTCGGCTTCTCGCCGATCACGACCGACGACCCGAACCTTCTGACGACCGGCGTAGGCGGCGACGCCTTCAACCCGATGGTCGCTTCGTGGCGTCCGAACCGCCCGGGATCGTTCGTCTGGACCATGGCGGTGCCGCACATCGCCGCGCTGATCGCGATCTTCGTCGTCGTGATGGGCTTCGGTGCGGTCAAGTTCTCCTCGCTCGTGCGCGCGCTCGAGCGAAGCGAGGCGAAGAACGCCCATCTGGCGCGCCATGACGCGCTGACCGGCGTGCTCAGCCGCTCCGGGTTCGACCACGCGATCACCGACCTTTCTCGGAGGGGCCAGAGGGCCTTTTCGATCATCGCCATCGACCTCGACCGGTTCAAGGCGGTCAACGACCGGCATGGGCATGCGGCTGGCGACGAGGTCCTGCGCGCCGTCGCCGCGCGGTTCATGGCCCGGCTCGGAGAGCACGGGGTGGTCGCGCGTCTCGGGGGCGACGAGTTCGCGGTGCTGCTTCCGGGGATCGCGGACCCTGAGATCACCCTTCCGCTTGCCGAAGGCTTCGTGCGCGACGCGCTGGTGCCCGTGCCCTTCCAGGGCCAACTGCTCCAGATCGGCGGCAGCGCCGGCATCGGCGCCTTTCCCCACCATGGCCAGTCGGCGCATGCGATCATGCTCGCAGCCGATGCGGCGCTCTATTCGGCCAAGAATGCGGGCCGCAACCGCGCCCACTACGGCGTGCCCGGCGGCGCCCAACCGGCCTCGGACATCGAGGCGGCCTGAGCGGACGCCCTGAAGGGGATATCCGGCAGACGCCGGCCGGACCCTCTTGCGCGCTTTCGCCCCGCATGTGCAAATGCCGCTGCCAGGTGCCCCGCTTGCGCGGGGAGAATCGGGAATCCGGTGGGGCCGAGGACGACGTCCGCGCGCGCCGAAGCCGGAACGTGCCCAACGCTGTGACGGGGACGGCCAAGCCGCGAGGGAGAACCCTCGCCAGACAGCCACTGGTCGAAAGGCCGGGAAGGCGGGCGTGGCCGGGCGATCCGAAGTCAGAAGACCGGCCTGGCGAGATGGACCCGCCCGCGCGGACGGCGGTGGGGTCGCGAGCATTGTTGGGGAGTTGACGATGCGACCTTCCAAGCGGGACGAGCTTGTTCCCGTCCAACCCTTCACGGCGGCCGAACGGGCCGCAGTCTACCGCGCCATCGAGACCCGTCGCGACGTGCGCGACCAGTTCCTGAGCGATCCGCTGCCGGACGATCTGCTGGAGCGCCTGCTGGGCGCTGCCCATAGCGCGCCGTCCGTCGGCTTCATGCAGCCCTGGAGCTTCATCGTCGTGCGCGATCAGGCGGTGCGCGCCGGCGCCCACCGGGCGTTCCAGCGCGCCAACGAGGAGGCGGCCGCGCTCTTTTCCGGCGAGCGCCAGGAACGTTACCGGACACTGAAGCTGGAGGGCATCCTCAAGGCGCCCGTCAGCCTCTGCGTCACCTGCGACCCGGACCGGGCCGGCAGCGTCGTACTGGGGCGGACGCACAATCCGCGCATGGATGCCTATTCGACCGTGTGCGCCGTGCAGAACCTGTGGCTGGCGGCGCGGGCGGAAGGGGTGGGCGTCGGCTGGGTCAGCATCTTCCACGATGCCGACATCCGTGCGCTGCTCGGCATTCCCGAGCGGATCGAGATCGTCGCCTGGCTCTGCCTGGGCTACGTCGATCGCCTCTACGAGGAGCCCGAGCTCGCGCTCAAGGGATGGCGCCAGCGGCTGCCGCTGGAGGAACTGGTCTTCGCCGACCGGTGGGGGCAGCGGCGCTGACGGCCGAGGCTTCGCTGCGGTTCAGTTCGCCCCGCCGGGGTTGCGCAGGTCGAGCGGCGGCTGGTCGTCGGGAAGGAAGCTCGGCCCGACCATCCGCACCCGGTCCTTCTCCGGATCGTAGGGCCGCTCGTTGACGACCGTTCCGGGGGCTGCGGCGCCTGCGACCGGATGCATCCGGATCGTCGTCACCGAGCCGACATCCTGCCTGGTCGTGCCCGGCTTCGTGCCCGCGGCGGTGTTCGACGCGCCGCCGCCGGCGCCGGCCATCTTGCGGTAGTAGCCGGCAAGGTCGCAGCCGCAGGACGGGTCGGCGGAGCGGTCGCGGGACTGGTAGGCGTAGGCGTTCGCCAGAGCGGTATAGGGCCGTCCGGTCAGCGTCGAGATCATGTTGCTGCTGTCGAGCGACTGCAGCGGCTGGTAGAAGAGTTCCGTCTCGGTCTGCGGGCACATCATCGAACAGGCGCGCTGGTCCCGGCGGAAGTCGAGCGGGGTCGCCGCCGACGATATCGGGAAGAAGCCGCCGTCGCAGGTGCGCACGCACACCGTCCGCAGCGGGCCATCCTGCGCTGCCGCGCCCATGTTGTCGAACGTCGTCGGCATGTCCGGATCGTCGATTTCGGGAAGATCCCCGCCTTCCATGGTCACTTCTGCCTCTGCCTCTGCGGATGATTCGGCCGTGATGGTCCCCTCGCAGCCGTTCTCCGACAGGGCCGCCAGAATGCGGCCGCGCTCGGCCGGATCGCCGCCGAAGGACGCCTCGTCGCGCTGCTGCACGAGCTGCCGGAGGTTGCGCTCCATCTGGTCGATCGTCGAAGTGATGGCGGCGCAGGCGCCGGCATTCTGACCGCCGAAGACGGTGACGCTGCCGTTGCTGCAGCCGAGCCGGCGAAGGTCGGCCCTTGCCTGGCGCAGTTCGATGTTCTGCCTTGCGATGGCGCTGGCGTAGCTGCGCACCTGCTGGGCGCTATCGGCCGCGGGCGGCAGGTTGACGAGCTGCGACTGGAGATCGCTGCAGACGTCCTGCGCCCGAGCATGGGTGGTCGGCGCCAGCGACAAGGCCAATGATAGGGTCAATGACAGGGCCAATGACGGGGCCATCGGGAGGGCCGTCGCAGCGGCCAGAACCCACACTCTTCCCAGTCCCCACTGCACCTCGTCCCCTCCCGTCGCGTTTGCCTCGCGGGTCGGGTCCGACGGGCGAGGGCGGCTTGAGTAACGCCGAAGCGGTTCTCCGGTTCCGGCGGGTCGGGCGGGAGCCCGTGATTTCCGCCGCAGACCGGGCATCCTTCCTCACGATCATAGCTTGGAGGGGCAAATGGGCAATGCACTCCCTCGAAAGTGATTAACGTCAATTATAGTTGAATTCTTTCTTCATGTTTTACGTGGCGGAATTGCTATCGCCGTGCCCTTGGTGTAGCAAATGCTGGCTGCGGCGGCCCCTGGCGGGGCATGTTGCCCGCCTTCCCGGCGCCGCCATCCCGTCGAACGCACCATAGGTCACCGCATGCGCCTTTCCTCCGTTCTGCTCAGCCCGTTCTATGCGCTCCAGCTGGCCTCGGGTGCCAAGTCCTTCGCGGACAATCCCATCATCGGCAGCAAGACGCTGAACAGGATGGGCCTGCATGCCAAGCGGGTGTCGCTCGCCATGGACATGGCCGATTGGCGGCGCAAGTCGCTGGCGCACCTGGTCACCGCCGAGCAGCGGCGCGAATACGACGAGAACGGCTTCGTGAAGATCGAGAACTTCCTGCCGCCGGAGGTGTTCGCGCAGGTGACGTCGGAGCTGGAGAACAGCGACTTCGACCGCTACGACATGCTGCAGGGGACGACGGTGACCCGGCGCGCGCTGATCGACGACAGCGACGTGGAGCGGCTTCCGGGCTTCAAGGCGGCGCGCAACGATCCGCGCATGTCCAATCTCCTGCGCTACGTGTCCTCGAGCGACGGCCAGCCGCTGCTGGTCGTGCAGGTGGTGATGGCGCTGGCGTCGACGCCGTCGAAGGAGACGGCGGCCGATCCGCAGACCGCGCTGCACAGCGACACCTTCCAGCCGACCGCGAAGGCCTGGCTGTTCCTCAAGGACGTCGGCGAGGAGGACGGGCCGTTCTCCTACGTGCCGGGCTCGCACAAGGTAACGCCGCAGCGGCTCGCCTGGGAGCAGCGCATCAGCGAGAGCGCCGACACGATCGAGAACAAGTATTCCGCCCGCGGTTCGCTGCGCATCATGCCGCACGAGCTGACCGCGCTGGGCTACGGCCAGCCGGTGAAGATGGTGGTCAAGGCCAACACCCTGATCGTCGCCGACACCCACGGCTTCCACGCCCGCTGCCCGAGCTACAAGCAGACGACGCGCATCGAGATCTACGGGTCGCTCCGGCGCAACCCGTTCCTGCCCTTCACCGGCCTGCACATCGCCTCGTTGCCGCCCATCAAGTCGCAGATGAACCGCCTGATCATCGGCGCGATGGGCTTGCGCGGCAAGCTCGGCCTGAAGGGCTCGCCCTGGGTCGCGGCGGGCATGGGCAAGGCCGGCGAGTGGTCGAAGCGGCTGAAGAAGCCGGGTGCCTGAACCGGCGGTCCAGATCGCAACCGAGAAGCAGGAGAGGCCGGGAGCGATCCCGGCCTCTTTCGTCTCATTGGCCGAAACGCGCGATGACTTCCGTCAGGGCAACGTGGCCGCGGCATGCCCCGCTTCCTGTCGCGGCCTCGCCGTTCTCCAGCGCTGTGGCGAAACGGACGGCCGGATCGGCCTCCAGCCTGCGTCGCAGCGCTTCCAGCCTGGGCCAGCGGTCCGACGGCGAGACCGCATGGATATCGAGCCAGCGGGCGACGCCGACGAAGATGCCGTCGGCGAGCGTGGGGCGGTCGCCGACGAGATAGGCGGTATCGCCGATCATCGCCTCCAGCTTGCGGTGGCGTTCGATCACGGCCTTGTGGCCGAAGCGGCGCAGGGCGTCCTGGAAGTCGGGGTCAGGCTCGTCCAGTTCCAGCGCCGTCCAGAGCGCAGAGAAGGCACCGGTGAAGCCGGTGTTGACGAAGGCCATCAGCTGGACCATGCGGTCCGCCTCCTTCGATTGCGGTGCGAAGCTGATGCGGCGATCGTCGTCGCGTGCGGCCAGCCAGTGGGCGATGGCCATCGTCTCAGTGAGGGCCCGCCCGTCGTCGGTGATCAGGGCTGGGGTCTCGTGGCGCGCATTGATGCGGGCATATGACGGATCGCGCATCTCGCCGAGCATGTCGACGCGGCAGAGCCGATAGGGTTTGCCGAGCCATTCGAGCGCGGCGACGAGGCCCATGGAGCTTCCGGCGGGGAAGCCATAGATAAGGATCGGTTCCAATGTCTTTCTCCGTGATTTCTTTCGATCACGCTGCGCAGCGACACTGGACCTATCCGCTGCCCTTCCCCATGTAAATTACGCACTTTTTTGTCACCACACCGGAGAATGCGATGAAGGATCTGGTCTCGCGCTGCCCGATCGAGGAAGTCATGCAGGTCCTCAGCGGGCGCTGGCCGACCTTGCTGATCTACTACCTGAAGGATGGCACCAAGCGCTTCGCCGACCTGCGACGCGACAATCCGACAGTCTCGCACCGCATGTTGACCTTGGAGCTTCGAAAGCTCGAGGCGGCAGGCATCGTCCAGCGGACGGCGTTTGCGGGATATCCGCTGCGCGTCGAGTACGACCTGACAGCGGCGGGGCTCGCGCTCGTGCCCCTGATCGATGCCATCTCCGACTGGTGGGAGGAGAACGAACGGGGCCGGGCCGCGGCCCCGGGTATCGCCGGGATGCCCGCCGCGCAGATCGCGCCCTGAGCGGGGCTGGTCAAAACGGAAGAAGGCGCGCCCGCTCAGGACGCGCCTTTTCATCGATGCCGAACGCGACGTTCAGTCCGGATACGACGCCTCGACCACGGCCAGGGCCGCCATATTGACGACGCCGCGCGAGGTCACCGACGGCGACAGGATGTGGGCGGGCATGGCGGCGCCGAGCAGGATCGGGCCGACGTGCAGGCCGTCGGTCATCGTCTTCAGGACGCCGAGCGTGATGTTGGCGGCGTCGAGGTTGGGGAAGACGAGTAGGTTTGCTTCGCCGGTCAGGGTGCTGCCCGGCATGACGCGCTGGCGCAGGGCCTCGGAGATCGCCGAATCGCCGTGCATCTCGCCGTCGGCCTCCAGCTCCGGCGCCATTTCCCGCACGAGCGCCATCGCCTTGCGCATCTTGAAGGCGCTGACGGAATCGCGCGAGCCGAAGTTGGAGTGCGAGACGAGGGCGGCGCGCGGGGTGATGCCGAAGCGGCGGATTTCCTTGGCCGCCATCACCGTCATCTGGGCGACTTCCTCGGC
The DNA here is from genome assembly GCA_900469965.1 of Hyphomicrobiales bacterium. Lineage (GTDB taxonomy): Bacteria > Pseudomonadota > Alphaproteobacteria > Rhizobiales > Rhizobiaceae > Mycoplana. The sequence goes on from UBZP01000015.1 coordinate 451,002, forward strand.
CGTCGGGTCGAAGCTGACATAGGTGTCGGTGAAGAAGGTCGCGCCGCGCTGGGAGATCAGCAGGCTGAGCGCGGAGAAGTCGGTCACTCCCTTGCGCAGGCCGATGATCTGGCGGACGTCGCGCAGGTGCTTGGCATAGCGGCCCTCGACGCCGCAGATCAGCGCATCGGCCTCGCCGCGGCGAACGGCGAGCGCGCCGATCACCGTCTGGTTGGTGCGCACGATCGTGCGGGCGGCTTCCGGGATCACGCCCTGCCGGCCGACCAGCTTGAAATAGTCGTCGACATAGTCGCGATAGCGCGGGTCGTCCTCGGGGTTGATCACCTCGAAGTCGGTGCCCGGGCGGATGCGCAGGCCATAGCGCTTCAGGCGCGTCTCGATGATCTGCGGGCGGCCGATCAGGATCGGCTTGGCGGTGCCTTCCTCGAGCAGCACCTGGGCGGCGCGGAGCACGCGCTCGTCTTCGCCCTCGGCGAAGATCACCCGCTTTTTCTCCGCATTCTTGGCGGCGACGAAGATCGGCTTCATGATGAAGCCGGAGCGCCAGACGAAGCGGTTCAGCTGGTCGAGATAGGCGTCGAAATCGGCGATCGGCCGGGTCGCGACGCCGCTTTCGGCGGCCGCACGGGCAACCGCCGGGGCGATCCGCAGGATCAGGCGCTGGTCGAAGGGCGAGGGGATCAGGTAGTTCGGGCCGAACACCGGCGTCTCGCCGGAATAGGCGCGGGCGGCGACGTCGGAGACCTCCTCGCGGGCCAGGGCCGCGATCGCGCGCACCGCCGCCATCTTCATCTCCTCATTGATCGTCCGGGCGCCGCAATCGAGCGCGCCGCGGAAGATGTAGGGGAAGCAGAGGACGTTGTTGACCTGGTTGGGGAAGTCGGAGCGGCCGGTGCAGATCATCGCGTCCGGACGGGCGGCACGGGCCTCTTCCGGCATGATTTCCGGGTTCGGGTTGGCGAGCGCCATGATCAGCGGCTTTGCGGCCATGCGGGCCAGAAGTTCGGGCTTGAGGACGCCTGCGGCGGAGAGGCCGAGGAAGACGTCGGCGTCGTCGATCGTCTCCGACAGCGCGCGCTTGTCGGTCTCCTGCGCGTAGACCGACTTCCACTGATCCATCAGCACCTCGCGGCCCTTGTAGACGAGGCCTTCGATGTCGTGGACCCAGATGTTTTCGACCCGGGCACCGAGGGTGACGAGCAGGTTGAGGCAGGCAAGGGCCGCGGCGCCGGCGCCGGAGGCGACGATCTTCGCCTTCGCGATGTCCTTGCCGGCGAGCTCCAGGCCATTGAGGATGGCGGCTGCGACGATGATCGCGGTGCCGTGCTGGTCGTCGTGAAAGACGGGGATGTCCATCTTCTCGCGCAGCTGGCGCTCGACCTCGAAGCATTCCGGCGCCTTGATGTCCTCGAGGTTGACGCCGCCGAAGGTCGGCTCCAGCGCCGAGACGACGTTGACCATTTCGCCCACGGTTGCCGCGTCGATCTCGATGTCGAACACGTCGATACCGGCGAATTTCTTGAACAGCACCGCCTTGCCTTCCATGACGGGCTTGGAGGCGAGGGGGCCGATATTGCCGAGGCCGAGGACGGCGGTGCCGTTGGAGATGACGGCGACGAGATTGGCGCGGGCCGTATAATCGGCGGCGGTTTCCGGATTGTCGCGGATGGCGAGGCAGGGGGCTGCGACGCCCGGCGAATAGGCAAGCGCCAGGTCGCGCTGGTTGCCGAGCGGCTTGGTCGGCTGGATCTCCAGCTTGCCGGGGCGGGGGTGGCGGTGGAAGAACAGGGCCTGCTGGTCGATGTCGCCGCTCGGAGGCGTGGGTTTCGCTTTCGGTTTGTCGCCAGTCGTCATTGTCTTCCTGCCCGATTCCAATCGATGTGCGGCCCTTCTGGCACGGATGGGGCGCGCCGTGAAGTTTGCCGATGCGGTAGTATCAACCCGCCCTGACATCGACCTGTCGCCTGGGCCGTCCGCCGGTGGCCGACAGAGGGCCTACGGCTGAGCGGTCGCCATCAGTGCAGGTTGGTATAAAGCCCCTATCGACGACGCATGCAACCGTCAAATGCTGGAGGGGACCGGATCCGCCCCGAACGGCGCGGCCCGGCGGCCGCCGGGCGATTGTAAACAGGCCCTGTCATTCCCCTGATACACGAGTCTGGTTTTGAGCTAGCGCGAAAGGCCGACGCAACCCAAGCCAGACCGCCGGAGTAGACGATCATGAACGCCCACGCCCCAGAGCCGAACGTCCGGCGCGTCCGGACCTTGTTCCTGTCGGACGTGCATCTCGGCTCCAAGGCCGCCAAGGCGGACTTCCTGCTCGACTTCCTGCGCTGCCACGAGGCGGCGACGATCATTCTGGTCGGCGACATCGTCGACGGCTGGCGGCTGAAGCGGAGCTGGTACTGGCCGCAGAGCTGCAACGACGTGGTGCAGAAACTGCTCAGGAAGGCGCGCAAGGGTGCGCGGATCATCTACGTGCCCGGCAACCACGACGAATTCCTGCGCGATTTCCCCGGCGTGCACTTCGGCGGCATCGAGGTCGCCCAGCAGCTCGTCCACGAAGCCGCGGACGGCAAGAAATACCTGGTGCTGCATGGCGACGAATTCGACGTGGTGGTGCGCAACGCCCGCCTGCTCGCCTATCTCGGCGACTGGGCCTATGACGCGGCGATCGCCATCAACGTCGCGCTGGCGGCGGTGCGGCGGCGGCTGGGCCTGCCCTACTGGTCGTTTTCGGCCTGGGCGAAGCTGCAGGTCAAGCATGCGGTCAATTTCATCGGCGCCTTCCAGCAGGTCGTCGCCGAGGAGGCGCGCAAGCACGGGGCGGACGGGGTGATCTGCGGCCATATCCATCACGCCGTGATCGAGGACATCGGCGGCATCCGCTACATCAACACCGGCGACTGGGTCGAGAGCTGCACCGCGGTGATCGAGCACTGGGACGGGACCATGGAGCTCGTGACCTGGCAGTCGCCGGCGGCACGCCCCGCGCCGATCGCGGTGCTGCCGCGCAGCCAGGGTGTTCCGGCCGTCGGTCGCAAGGCATCGAAGGCCGCTTGAGCCGAGGTCCCGGCCGCGCGCTTCACGGCGCGGGACAGCCACGATGAAAACGTGAAGCGGCGGCGCCGGACTACCCTCAATTGGCGGATTGGCGTACGTGCCTCGGCGTGCTAGTCGTGGTGCGTCCCTCTGTTCAGGTTTCCCGATATGAACGCGCCTTACGGCATGGTCGCGAGCGGCGCTGCGCCGCGCTTCTTCGTCCTGCGTACCGCCATCGTCTTCTGCGCGCCGATGCTCGTCAACGGCATCGCACTGCCCTTCTTTCCGATCTGGCTGAACTCGCTGTCGATGAGCGACTGGGAGATCGGCGTGGTGCTGGCCGTGCCGCTCGTCGTGCGCGTGATCGCAGCCCCGATCGCCGGGATGATCGCGGACCGGATCGGCGACCGGGCGATCGTGCTGGTCTGGTCGGGCCTGATGTCGCTCGCCACCGCGATCGCGCTGCTGTTCGTCGAGCATTTCTGGCCGGTGCTGATCCTCTATACGCTGCAGGGCATCGTTTACGCGCCCTACCTGCCGATCACCGACGCGATCGCGCTCAGCGGCGTCCGCCGCTGGAACTTCGACTACAGCCACATGCGCTTCTGGGGCTCGGTCGCCTTCATCGTCTCGACGATGATCGGCGGCTGGCTCTCCGGCATCTTCGGCGGGGCGATGGTACTGCCGGCGATGACCGTGGGCTTCGTCTCCACGGTCGTCTGCGCCTTCATCGCGCCGCGGATCGGCAAGCCGCGGCGACCCTCGCCGATTTCCGCGCTTGCGGTGGCGCCCGCGGCGCCCGTCCGGCAGATGGACGTGCAACTGATGATGGTCGGTGCGGCGCTGGTCAACGCCAGCCACGGCATGTTCTATGCCTTCGCCGCCATTCTATGGGGGGCGGAGGGCTATTCGGGAACGGAGATCGGCCTGCTCTTCAGCGTCGGCGTGGCTGCCGAGATCGTCTTCTTCATCTTCGCGGCCGGTTGCGGCGGCGCTTCAGCCTGTGGACGCTGATCGTGCTCGGCTGTTCGGTGGCGGTCTTCCGGTGGATCGTGTTCCCGGCCGGTCTCGGGTTTTCGGGCTATATGGTGCTGCAGTGCCTGCACGCGCTGACCTATGCCAGCATTCACGTCGGCGTGCAGGGGCGGATCGTGGAACGCGTCGCGGAGGAAAGGGAGGCATCCACGCAGGGGCTCTATTTCTTCTACAACGGCATCCTGATGGCGCTGACGACGTTCTTGTCCGGCTACCTGTTCGCCTGGTACGGCATCGACGGCTTCTACGCGATGTCGGTCGTGGCGGCGCTCGGGCTGTCGCTGACGGTGCTGGCGCGGGCGCTTCAGCCCCAGAGGCTTGCCTTCGGCGGGAACACCAGCGAGCCCTCGTAGACCAGCGCGGGGTCGCGGTCCTGCGCCAGGAGCAGCGGCCCGTCGAGATCGACGAAGTCGGCGCCCTGCGCGAGAAGCACGGCCGGCGCCATGGCCAGCGACGAGCCGACCATGCAGCCGACCATGACCTTGAGGCCGAGGCGGCGCGCCTCGTCTCGCATGGAAAGCGCCTCCGTCAGCCCGCCGGCCTTGTCGAGCTTGATGTTGATGGCGTCGTAACGATCGGCGAGGGCTGCCAGATCGGCGCCCAGATGCACGCTCTCGTCGGCGCAGACGAGCACCTTGCGCTCGACATTGCGCAGCGCGTCGTCGCGGCCGGCCGGCAACGGCTGCTCGACGAGGGCGATGCCCGTCTCGGCGCAGATGGCGAGGTGGCGGGCAAGGGTCTCCTCGGTCCAGCCCTCGTTGGCGTCGAGGATGATCTGCGCGTTCGGTGCGGCGGCTCGGACGGCACGGATGCGCGAAGCGTCGTCGGCCGTGCCGACCTTCACCTTCAGGAGCGCGCGATGGGCATGCAGCGCCGTCTGGGCGGCCATCGCCTCAGGTTCGCCGAGCGAGATCGTATAAGCGGTGACGAGCGGCTGCGGTTCGTCGGCGCAGATCTGCCGCCAGGCGGGCGTGCCGGCACGCTTGGCCTCGAGATCCCACAGCGCGCAGTCGAGCGCATTGCGGGCCGCGCCGGCACGCATGGTCTGGCCGAGTTCGGCGCGCCCGATGCCCGCCTCGATCGCCGGCCGTGATGCCTCGATTTCCGAAAGCACGCTGTCGACTGATTCGCCATAGCGCGGGTAGGGCACGCACTCGCCGCTGCCGGTGTGGCCGCCTTCGGTGATTCGGCAGGTGACGACGAGCGCTTCCGTCTTGGAGCCGCGCGATATGGTGAAGCTTCCGGCGATCGGGAAACGCTCGGTGGCAGAGGCGAGTTGTCGGCGCATATCTTTCGGTTTCCTCGCGAATTCGGGATCGGCGTGGTTGTGTTCCGGCTTCCGGCGGTGACAGATGAAGGCCGAGCCGGTATGAGTCGCGATCAACGGTTCATGGCATCATTGGTTACATCGTCCGGGAAGAAGCAAGAGCATTGAAGCCTTCGACCATCCCCTCCGCAGATATCGAGGTTGCCGACGACCCGCAGCGCGGGTCGGTCTGGCGGCTGACGGGTGCGTGGCGCGCGCAGACGGCCGTCGGCGCCAAGAAGCGACTCGACCAGTTGGCGACGACCGGCAGCCAGCCCGTCGAAATCGACCTCAGCGGCATCGAGGGCATGGACACAGCCGGCGCGTGGCTGATCCGCCAGGCGATGAGCGAGCGGACGGCGAACGGCGCCGACGTCAAGCTGGTCGATCCGCAGGGGCGCTTCTCCGACCTGATCGAGGCGCTGCCCGACGAACTGCGGCAGCCGCAGGAGGAGACGAAGCGCGAGACGCTGTTCGTGCGGCTGTTCACGCCGATCGGCCGGAACGTCTCCGAGATCTGGGGCGATCTCGTGGCGGCCATGTACATCCTGGGCTCAGCCGTGCGCGGGGCGCAATTGAAACTCGGGCGGCGCAGCGGCGTCTCGCCGGCGGCGATCGTCAACCAGATCGACCGGATGGGCGTCAAGGCGGTGCCGATCATCGTCCTGATGTCGTTCCTGATCGGCGCGATCATCGCCCAGCAGGGCGCCTTCCAGCTGCGCTATTTCGGCGCCGAGGTCTTTGTGGTCGACCTCGTCGGCATCCTGCAACTGCGCGAGATCGGCGTGCTCCTGACCGCGATCATGATCGCCGGTCGTTCGGGCAGCGCAATCACCGCCGAGATCGGCTCGATGAAGATGCGCGAGGAGATCGACGCGCTGAAGGTCATGGGGCTGTCGCCGATCGGCGTCCTGGTGTTTCCGCGGCTGGTGGCGCTCACCGTCGCCCTGCCGCTGCTGACGGTCATTGCCAATTTTGCCGCCCTGATCGGGGCGGCGGTGGTGGCGAACGCCTATTCCGGCATCACCTACGACACCTTCCTGTCGCGGTTGCGCGAGGCGATCGATCTGTCGACCATCGTCTCGGGCATGATCAAGGCGCCGTTCATGGCGCTGGTGATCGGCATCGTCGCTTCGGTGGAGGGGCTGAAGGTCGGCGGCAGCGCCGAATCGCTCGGCCTGCACGTCACCGCCTCGGTGGTGAAGTCGATCTTCGTCGTCATCCTGATGGATGGCCTGTTCGCCGTGTTCTATGCGGCGATCGATTTCTGATGGGCGGGGCGGACGTGGACAAGGACGGGCAAGCGGGCGCGGGCAACGGCGCCGACAGGGCGGACGGCAAGAACGGCCGGGAGGTCATCCTGTCGGTCAAGGACCTGACCGTCGGCTTCGGCGACCATCTGGTGCTCGACAAGCTGAACCTCGACATCTACCGCGGCGAGATCCTCGGGTTCGTCGGCGCCTCGGGGGCGGGCAAGTCGGTGCTGATGCGCACGGTGCTGCGGCTTCTGCCGCGGCGCGGCGGCACGATCCGCATCCTCGGCGCCGACTTCGACCAGACGAGCGAGGCCGAGCGGGTCGCCCTCGACATGCATCTCGGCGTGCTGTTCCAGCAGGGGGCGCTGTTTTCCTCGCTGACGGTCATGGAGAACATCCAGGTGCCGATGCGGGAATATCTCGACCTGCCGCAGGCGATGATGGACGACCTGGCGCGGCTCAAGATCGAGCTGGTGGGGCTGGCGCCGGAGGCGGCGGAGAAATTTCCCTCCGAGCTCTCGGGCGGCATGATCAAGCGCGCGGCCCTGGCGCGCGCGCTCGCACTCGACCCCGACCTCGTCTTCCTCGACGAGCCGACATCGGGCCTCGACCCGATCGGGGCCGCCGAATTCGACGAATTGATCGCCAAGCTGCGAGACACCCTCGGACTTACGGTCTATATGGTGACTCACGATCTGGACAGCCTGTTCTCCGTCTGCGACCGGATCGCCGTGCTCGGCAAGAAGCGGGTGCTGGTGGAAGGCACGATCGAGGACATGCTGGCCTTCGACGACCCGTGGGTGCAGGCCTACTTCAAGGGCAAGCGCGCCCGCTCCATCGTCCGCTCCTGAGGGGGCGGGTGGACTGCGGCGACAGGGTGCGGTTGAATTGCTGGGCCGGGGTCCGATTCCCGGCTGTATCGCTGATGGCTTTGTCGGGACGGTGCCAGGCGCTCTTCCGACGGATGCGGGTGGACTGAGAGAGACATGGAAACTAAGGCCAACTACGCAATCGTCGGTTTCTTCACGCTGCTCGTCATCGCGGCGGCCTTCGGCTTCGTCTACTGGATGTCGCAATATGGCCGCAGCGGCGAGATGGCGCCGCTTGCCATCCGCATACCCGGCTCGGCGAACGGCCTCAGCGTTGGCTCGCCGGTTCGCTTCAACGGCATTCCGGTCGGCTCCGTCCGCAGCCTCGCGATCGATTCGGACGATCCGCGCTATTCGATCGCCCTGACGGAGGTGTCGACCGAGGCGCCGGTGAAGCAGTCGACCTCCGCCGTCCTCGAGGTGCAGGGCCTGACGGGTGCTGCCTATATCGAGCTTTCCGGCGGGCGCGCCGAGGATCAGAACATCCTCAAGCAGGCGCTGGAAACGGACGGCACGGCGGTGCTGATTGCGGAGCAGTCGAGCGTCACCAACCTGCTCGCCACCGCCGACAAGATCCTCAAGCGCGCCGACAGCGCCATTTCCGACGTGCAGGGCTTCGTCGCCGACGCCCGCGGCCCGCTGACCACCACGATCCGCAATGCCGAGAAGTTCTCCGACGCGCTGACGCGAAACTCCGACAACATCGACAAGTTCCTGCAGAGCGTCGGCGGGCTTTCCGACACGTTCTCCAGCGTCTCGGGGCGGCTGGATTCGACGATGGCGGCGATCGATGCGCTGATCAAGGCGGTGGACGCCAAGAAGATCGACCACGTGGTTTCGAACGTCGACAAGGTGACCACCGACCTCGCGGCCGCCTCCGGCGACGTGAAGGGAACGATCGAGAGCTTCAAGCGCACGGCCGACACCTTCGACACGGTCGGGAAGAACGCGACGGCCACGCTCGACAAGGTCAACAAGCTGGTGGCCGCCGTCGACACCCAGAAGGTGCAGCTGACGATCAACGACATCAATGCTGCGAGCGCCGATGCGCGCCAGGCGATCGCCTCGATCCGGCAGGTGGCGGACAGGCTGGGCGCTCGCCAGGAGGACATCGACCAGACGATCACCGATGTCCGCCAGATGGCGAGCAAGCTGAACGCCGCCTCGACGCGGGTCGACGGCGTGCTGGCCAAGCTCGACGGCTTCCTCGGCGAGGGCAACACCCAGTCGCTCGTCGCCGAGGCCAAGGCCACGCTGGAATCGTTCAAGCGGGCGGCGGATTCGCTGAACGCCAGGATCGGCCCGATCGCCGACAACCTGCAGCGCTTTTCCGGCGGCGGCCTGCGCAACGTCGAGGCGCTCGTCAGCGAGACGCGGCAGACGGTGCAGAGCCTGCAGAACACCATCTCCGACTTCGACAAGAACCCGAGCCGGCTGATCTTCGGCGGCGAGACCGTCAAGCAATACGACGGCCGGACCCGGCGCTAGCCGGGCCGACTGCCTCCTCCCCGAATCCCGCGTCCCGTCGCTCCGCACGTGAGGGGCAGGGCGTCATGTATCCCATCGTGCGTCGCTTCAAGTGCCGTGCGGGGCTGCGACTGTGGCCACAACTCCACAACCCCGGAAGCGATTGCTTTCCGCGCATTTTGTGCCGCCGCGGTGCGGTGACAGCCTGTCGTGCCGCTGCTACAGATTGCACATCGGAGAGATTCGCACAGCATGACGAGTTCTGAAAAGGCGCTGCGGGGTTACGGATGGGCGACGAAGGTCGCCGTCGCACTCCTGTCCGCATCGGTCGTATCCGCATGCGGGACGAAGGCGGTGAACGACACGTTCAGCCTGACGACCGTGCCCGTGGTCGAAGGGCCGTCTGCGCGCAACCGCCAGATCCTGGTGCCGGAGCCGACGGCGCTGAAGGCGCTCGGCAGCGACCAGGTCGTGGTGCGGCCCACCACCTCCGAGATCCAGTATCTGGGCAAGGCGCAATGGGGCGATACCCTGCCCAAGATCGTGCAGGCCAAGCTCGTGCAGGCCTTCGAGGCGACGGGGAAGCTCGGCGGCGTCGGCAAGCCGGGCGAGGGGCTCGCGATCGACTATCAGGTCGTGACCACGCTGCGGACCTTCGAGGTGCGGACGGACGGCCCTGCGACCGCGGTGGTGGAGATCTTCGCCAAGATCGTCAACGACCGCAACGGCACAGTGCGCACGCAGCAGGTCTTCCGCGCCACGGCGCCCGTCAGCGGGGCCGGCAATCCGGCCTTCGTGGCGGGACTCGACGCGGCCTTCGCCAGGGTGACCGCCGACATCGTTGCCTGGACGCTCAAGTCCATCTGACGCGCGGCCGACCGCAATCCAGCTCTCCGAAGACTTCGGATGCCTGGCCTCCGGTGGGGCGGTGCAGGTCATTGCGTGTGGACGGTCGCGCGGTCGGTGATCGCCGGCCCTGAGGGCCGGAGATCGTTGATGGGTTCGCCGGGGCGCGGTCGCCCGGCCTTGCCAAGCGGGTTTTAGAGCCCGGCTGCGGTGATTTCGGCGTCGAGCCGGTCGCGGGCCTTCTTCGGCAGTTTCGCCGTCTTGACGGCCTCGGCGTTGGCGGGCGCGTCGCCGACCACGACCAGCGCGATCATGCCCATGCCGACATGCGGCGCGCACTTGACGACGTAGGCGCCCGGCACGTCGAAGGTGACCTTGATGCTTTCGTTGATCTTGCCCTTGAACGGCTGGGCGCCCTCGGGAATGAGGTCCTTGACGCTCTCGGCGTTATGGGACTTGTCGGTCGGAACGAAGGTGACGGTGTCGCCCGGGGCGATCTTGACGGAGGCCGGTTCGAAAACCATCGCCCCGCTCTTTCCCTTGTTCAGCATATGAATTTCAAAATCGGCGGCAAGGGCGCTACCGCCAAGGGCGGCGGTCACGAGAAGGGCACCTGCCAAGGAACGAAGGATCATGCTCATAGTCTTTTCTCCTGGTCCGGAACTTCTGGCTCCTTCTGGAGACTGGCGAGGAGTGTTCCGGAAACGCCGTTGATATAGCGCAACGGAGCCGTCGCGGCTGCACGCTGTGGCTGCGGCATTCCTTCGCAGGTCGCGCCTCGGTCCGTCCGAAGAACGACCCCGACGCGGCAACCATTGCAACCGTCGTGTGCATACCGCTATTTCTTGCACTTGAACGTAATCCCATCCGCACATACGAATTCATTCATTGTTAAAGAATTTGTTTGTCGATGGATCAATCCGGTGTTTCAGAACCCCAAGGCGCGCCACTATCTGGCCGAACTCTATTCCGGCAATGAGGCCGGCCGGTATCGCAAGGTCAACCTGGTGGCGAGGGCGCTGTTTCCGGCGCCGGGCCTGAAATCGCTCCACAGCATGCAGGTGCGGATCGTCCAGATCTCCGAGAAGGGTGCCATCCTGCATTCGCGCGCCATCAGCTATCTGCCGGATCACTTCTATCTCTGCCTCGGTGCGCGCGAGATTCTCATCACCTGCGGACGGAAGCTGTCCGTCAATGGCAGCGCCGTCGTGAGCTTTGCCCGCGACGAGAAGACGGCCTTCATCGACGCCCTGTCGCAGATCACCTTTCCGCTGACGACGCTGAGGAAGCTTGCGGGCGGATGCCCGCTGATCATCGAAGAGCGGATCACCCGGCAGGGAGCCGCGCGCAAGCGGCGGTAGCAGCCGAAGCGCGGCGGCCGGCCGCAGCGCGTCGGTGGGACCGCCCGGGCAGGGCGCCGCGGCCGGGCGGACCGGCTGAGAGAAGACCTTCCCGTCAAACGAAAACGGCCGCTTTCGCGGCCGTTCGTCTGTCCCGGATCCGTTCGCCTCAGTTGAAGCGGCCGGCCGCGTGGGCGAGCATGGTGTAGACCTTGCCGGTATCCGACGTCAGGTAGGACTGGGTCAGGACCTTGTCGCGGTCGTTGCGGGCCACGTCTGCGAGCAGTTTCTCGAAATCGCTGATGTAGCGGTCGACGGCGGTGCGGAATTCCGGCTCGCGCTCGTACTTGCGCTTGATCTCGTCGAAGGTCTGCTGGCCCTTGAGCGTGTAGAGGCGACGGGTGAAGACGTCGCGTTCGCCGCGCTGATAGCGCCGCCACAGGTCGACCGAGGCATCGTGGTCGATGGCGCGGGCGATGTCCACCGACAGCGAGTTCAGAGACTCGACGACGTGGTGCGGGTTGCGCGTGTCGGTGCTGCGCTGCGGCTGGTTCTCCGCCCGCGGCTGGCCGAACTGCTGCTCCTCGCGCGAGGCGCCGCGCAGGAGATCGCGCATCCAGCCGCCGCCTTCCGGCGCACGCGCCTGTTCGGTGATCCGCGCGGCGGGCTGGGCCTCGCGGACCGGCTGGATCTCGCGGATCGTCGGGGCGGCAGGGCGCTCGATGCCGAGCGTGCCGCGCAGCGCGGGCGCGCTCTCTTCCTGGCGCGGCGGCTGCGGTGCCGGCTGCGATACCTGCTGGATCGCCTGGGCGACCGTCTGGGCGGCGGTCGGGCGATGCTCGGCCGGGCGCGATACCTCGAGGCTGTTGGCGGACTTGCCGATGATGTCGGAAAGATCCTGGAGCGCCCGGATCTGCTCGGAAACGGCGCGGCGCATGCTGGCCGCATTCTCCTTTGCCTCTTCCGGCAGGTCGAAGGCGCCGCGCTTCAGCTCGGTGCGGGTCTGGTCGAGTTCGCGGCGGATGTCGGCGGCGGCGCGACGGATCTCGTCGGTCGCCCCGGAGAACTTGCCGAGCGCGTCCTCGACCGCCTGGCGCAGGGTCTCGCCCATCTGGCGGGTCGTGGCGTCGGACTTGCGGCTGGTCTCGGCAACGAGGCGATCGACGTCGGAGAGGGTGGCGCCGACGCTGCCGCGCAGGCGGCTCGCAACCTCGCGGCTGCGCTCCTCTGCGGTCGAGAAGGCGCCCTCGACGGCGGCCCCGGCCTCTTCGCCGGCACGCGACAGGGTGTCCCGCAACGTGTTGGAGGCGGCCAGGGCGCGTTCTTCCGTCTCGCTCAGCAGGCGGCCGACATCGGAGAAGGAGGCCTGGATGCCGCTGCGCAGGTTGGCCGCGACCTGGCCCGAGCGCTGCTCGGCGCGGGAGAAGGCGCCCTCGACCATGCCTTCGAGCGAACGCATGGTGTTCTCGATGTCCTCGGAGCGCTGGACGAGGCCGATGGAGAGGTTGCGCAGCGCATCCTGGCGTTCCTCGAGCGTGCTGACGAGGTTCGACTGGGCCGCGCCGAGCAGGTCGGAGGCCTGTGCGAGCAGCTTGGAGTGGTCCTCGAAGCGCCCGACGATGCCGCCGATCTGCGAGAGCGTGCCGCTCGAGATGTCCGAGAGGCGGTCGATCTTGCCTTCCAGCAGCCGCGAGGCGGTGGAGACCATGTCGGCCGAGGCGGTGAAGCGCTCGCTGGAGGTGCTGAGCTTCTCGTCGACCTGCGACAGGTTGGCGGTCGCCTCCTGCACCAGGGCCGAGATGGCGCTGTTGCTGCCGGACAGGCGTTCGATGAGGCTGAGGACGCTGCCCTGCAGGTCGGATTCGACCTTCTGCAGCGCACTGGCGGCCTCCTGCGTCCGGCTTGCGATGGCGCCGAGCGTATCGTTGGTGCGGGACGAGATCGCCTCGAGCAGGGCGGCATTCTCCGAGCGCAGGCGCTCGCTGTTTTCCTGTGCCGCTGCGGTGATGCGTTCGGCGGCCTCGCGGCCGGTCGCCGCATATTCCTCGATGATCGGTTTGGCCTTCTCGTCGATCAGCCGGCCGAGTTCGGCCGAACGGCTCGACAGCATCGAGTTGAGCTCGCGGGTGCGCTCGTCGAGCGTCGAACGGATCGCATTGCCGCGCGCATCCAGCGCCTTTTCCATGTCGGAGAGGCCGGAGCGGATGGCCTGGCCGTGGCCTTCCAGGCGACCCTCGACCTCGGCGAAACGGCTGAGCGTGCTGCTGGTCGTCTCCTCGACGGAACGGGCGAAGGCCTCGCCGGTCTTGGCGATGGATTCGGCCGCGCGCTGCGCTTCGGTGCCCATGTCCTGGGCGGCGCGGGAGACCGCCCCGCGCAGCGACGTGCTCAGGCTTGCGAACTCCTCGCCGGTCTTGGCGAGCGACTGGGCCGAGCGCACGGCTTCGGCATCCATGTCCTGCGTGGCCTGGCTGACCGCCTGGCGCAGGGTCTGCGCCAGCCCGGCGGCCTTGCCGTCGATGGTCCGGTTGACGTTCTCCAGGCCGATCGACAGCGCCTTGTCCATGGTGGACAGACGTTCCTCGATGCGGCCGGTGCGCTCGTCGATCGTGCCGGCGATGCGATTGGCCGCGTCGTCTGTGATGCGATCGATCTCGGCGGCGCGGCCGGACAGCGTCGAGGCGATCCGCTCGACGACGTTCTCGCTGGCGTTCTCCAGGGTGTCGATGCTGGAGGAGACGGCGATGCTGAGCGCGCTGGCCGTTTCCAGCGAGGCGCGCTCGATCTGGTCGACGTTGCTGGAGACGGCGAGGCTGATGGCGTCGGCCGATGCGCGCGAGGCGCGTTCCAGTTCGCTGACGCTGCCGGCGACGGCCGAGCCGATGCTTTCGGAGGCGTCGCTTGCGGCCCGTTCCAGGTCGCCGATCCGGTCGGAGAGGGTCTCGGCGATCCGGTTGCCGGCGGAATCGACCAGGCTCGCGACGTGCTCGACGCTGTTCTGGATGCGGCCTTCGAGCGCACCGAGATTGCTCTCGATCCGGCTGCCGGTATCGTCGAGGCGGGTGTTGACGACGTTCAGCGCCGTATCCATGCGGCTGCCGAAGGTTTCGGCGGCACGGGTGATCTCGTCGGAGGTGGCGCTGAGGCGGTCGGCAATCGCGCCGGCGCCGTCGCGCATGCGCTTGTCGAGGGCTGCCGCACTCGTGTCGATGGCCTTGCGGAAGTTCTCCTCCTGCTGCTCCAGGCTCATCTCGAGCATGCCGGCGCTGGTGGCGATCGAGGTGCCGATGGCCGTCGCCTGGTCGGAGAGGGTATCGGACAGCTGCCGCTGGCCCTCGGTGATCGCGACGTTGATCGCATTGATGCGGTCGTCCAGCGTCGAGCGGATCTGGTCGTGGGTGGAGACGAGCGAGCTTGCCAGTTCGGTGGCGCGCTCGGACAGGGTACCGGCGATCTCGGCGGCCCGACCGGAGAAGGCGTCGGCGAATTCAGCGACCTGGCCGGAGAGCACGCCGCCGATCTGCTGGGTGCCTTCGGCCAGCACGCTTTCGACGCGGTCGGCAGCGGAGCGCACCGAGCTTTCCAGCGCGCCGCTGGTCTCGGTGAGCATCGTCGACAGCGACGCCGTGCGTTCGGACAGGGCGGTGTCGATCCGGTTGTGGCTCGCGGCGATCGAGGAGGTGATCTCGTCGGCGCGGGTCGCGAGCGCTTCTTCCATGCGGCTCTGGGCGGAGTCGAGGCTGACGGCGAAGCCGAGCGTGCGGGTGTCCAGCGCGTCGATCAGGCGTTCCTCGCTGGCGGCCATGGTCGACACGAGCTGGTCTGCGCGCGTGATGAAGCCGTTCTCGAACCGCTCCTGAGACTGGGAGAGGCCGCCGATCAGCGCATCGGCGCGCTGGCTCAGCGCGGACTGCATCTTCTCCTGCGCGTCGCTGAGCGAGCCGGTCAGGCGCGTCTCCGCCTCCGACATGACGCTGCGCATCCGGTCGTGCGCGCCGTCGACGGACGCGCGGATCGCGCTCGCATGATCCTTCACGGCGCTTTCGAAGACTTCCTGGCCGGTGCCGAGGGCGGTGGTCAGGGCGAAGGCCTGGTCGGTCAGCGTGGTGCCGATCCGCTCGATGCTGCTGTTGAGGATGCCGTCGATCGCCTCGTTGCCGCTGCTGATCGTCTCGTTCAGGCGACCAAGGCTTTCCATCAGCTTGGTGTCGAGCGTGCCGGCGCGCTGGTCGAAGGCCGTGGCGAAATCGGACAGCCGCTGGTCGAAGGCGCTCGCGACATGGCCGATCGTCGCCTGCAGCTTCTCGTCGAAGAAGCCGGAGCGCAGGTCGAGATCCATGATCGTGTCGTCGGCCGCGTTCTTGAGGTTCTGGCGGAACTGCGCGCCCTTCTCGTCGAGCGTCGCGTTCATCGTCTGGATGACGTCGTCGAGGCCGCTGTTGATCGCCTGCTGGCCGATCGTCAGGCTCTCGTTGATCTCGCGGGTGCGGGCGATCAGCGTCTCATTGAGCTGGCGGGCGCGCTCGTTGAGCGCGGCATTGAGCTTTTCGGTATTCGCATCCAGCGAGGAGGCGCGGGTCTCGAACTGCTTCAGCAGCGTCTGGCCTTGGCGCTCCAGCGCCTCGGAGAGGCCCTCGAGGCGGCTGTCGAATTCGTTGGCGAGCGCAAAGCCGGAGGAATTGAGCGTCGACAGCAGCGAATCCGTGCGCGCCGACAGCATGGCGCCGATCGTCTGCGTGGCGCCGTCGGACTTCTCCATCAGCATGGCGGCGCGGGTGTCTATCATCGAGGCGAAGGCCTCGCCGGAGGTGGCGATGCGGGTGGCGATGTTCTCGCTCGCCGCCTCGAGGTCACGGCGCAACTGCTCGTTGGCGCTCGAAATGGTGGTGCGGATGCGCTCGGAGTGGTTGACGATCGCCTCGCGCTCGGTGCCGAGTTCCTGGACCAGCGTGCGCACACGGATCTCGTTGTCGGCGTAGCTGCGCTCCAGCGCGTTGACCTCGGAATGCACCAGGGTCTCGAGCTCGGTGGCGCGGGCGATGGTGCGCTCGATGCCCTCGTTCATGGCGGAGACTTCGCGGCGGACGGCCTGGCCGACCGACATGATGCGTTCGGAGGCGACCGTTTCCGGCTCCGACAGGCGGAGGGCGACCTCGGCCATGGAGCGGGCGGCGTTGCGCAGTTCCTGGGCGCGCGAGATCATCGTGGCGAAGGCGAAGAACAGCATGATCGGCATGACGATCGCGACCAGCATGCCGATCGCGCCCGGCAGGGCGACGAGGTCGGCAACGGAGCGGATCTGCCAGATCTGCGGCGCATAGAGCAGGTTGGCGACGCCGAGGCCGCCGATCACCCAGAGAACCGAGATGATCGCCGCCATGCGGATGGCCGATCGGCTGGAGCGCATCTCCAGCGTCCGCAGGATGGCGGCAGGCGACTTGCGCGAGGCGTCGTTGGCCGGCGTGAAGGCCGGGCTCTTCGGCGCGGGCTCGGGCGCGCTCTTGCGTTCCGGCTTGTCGGCCTTCTCGGGCTGCGCGGCTGCGCGCGGGGCGGACTTGGCCGCGCTTTCGGCGCTGCTGGCGGCAGCCTGTTCCCTGGCGGCATTTGCGGGTGTCGCCGGTGCGAGATCGTCGAAATCGATCTTCAGCGCTTCCTCAAGGGCCTGGAAAGCGGTGTCGTCGATCGACTCTGTGGTTTTCTTCGTCGCCATGCGAATACGCCTCGTTACATTGTACGGACGCTTTCCGGATGGGCCTGCCGCCAGCACAGGTTACCGGATTGCTTCCGATCGCGACGGCGCCATTGCAGAGGCATCATGCCGACTGCGGGGCGGGACCGTCACTTCCTACTCCAAACGCGTTTGATAACCCCAAATCCTAAAGGCGCGTTACCCCAGGACGCTGTTATCCACCAGGACCGGCCGCCGGTTCGGCATAAACCGTCCCTGATCGTATCGTAGTGGCACATTCCCGTGTTCCACACAATTGACAGGTCCGCCGGCGAGCACGGTTCCTAACAGAAAGTTAACGATATCGGGCCCTGTATCATAGCGGAAAGACAGGAAAATCCCAGATTTGGGTTACCGTTAACCATAGCAGGCGAATTTGCCCGTCGTCGCGGCCGCGTTTACGCGGAGCAGCAGGTCGGCAGGCCACAATGGCCGTTCGACAGCGCCGTGCGGACCGGTGCGGTCCATGCCGACGCATCGCCCCGGCTTTGCGTCCTGCAGTCCGCTCCGCGGGGGAGGCAAAGCCGATGATGCAGCATCCGATCGATCTCGAACACCTATCCCGCCAGACGATGGACGACAAGGACGTGGCCGACGAGGTTCTGGCGCTGTTCGTCCAGCAGGCCGGCCGGTGCCTGGCCGAACTCGACGCGGGCGGGGAAGAGGGGCACCTCATGGCCGTCGCGCACCGACTGCTGGGGGCGGCGCGCGGGGTCGGCGCCCATGGTGTGGCGCAGGCGGCGCTGGCGCTGGAGCTTCGGCCGGCAGATGCAGACGCCCTTCTCGCCCTCAGGAGCGCGGTCGCCGAGGCCGAGCACTTCATCGCCGGCCTTTACCGCTGACCATTCCCGATCGCCCTTCCTTGCCATGCCCGCCGCCCGCGACGGCGAGCGGGCGGTGCCATCGATCGCCCTGGCGCTGTTGACTGTCCAGGGGAATTGTTGGAAGTAGGCCGCAACATGCAGGCGCGCCCGCCCCCTGGCGTTCGACGCCGATATTGAGCAATCGTTCCGGAAATTCACGATGACCAAGCTTACGATCGTCGCATTCGATGGCACATCTCATGACCTGGAGGTCGCCAACGGCTCTACGGTGATGGAGAACGCGGTGCGCAATTCCGTCCCCGGCATCGAGGCGGAATGCGGCGGCGCCTGCGCCTGCGCCACCTGCCACGTCTATGTCGACGATGCCTGGACCGCTGCCGTCGGCACGCCGGAGGCGATGGAAGAGGACATGCTCGACTTCGCCTATGACGTCCGCCCGACCTCGCGGTTGAGCTGTCAGATCAAGATGTCCGACGCGCTGGACGGGCTCGTGGTGCACGTGCCGGAGCGCCAGGGCTGATCGCAGGCCACGTCTGCCGGCCTTCTCTTTACTGCGCACGTCTGTGGGTGATGGGATGTCGAACCGCGAAAATGCCGATGTCCTGATCGTCGGAGCCGGTCCGGCCGCCCTGTTTGCGATCTTCCAGCTCGGCATCTACGGCTTTCGCTGCCATCTCGTCGACCGCCTGGACCGCGCCGGCGGCCAGTGCGCCGTGCTCTATCCCGACAAGCCGATCTACGACGTCCCGGGTTTCCCCGAGACCTGCGGCGGCGCCCTGACGGAGCTGCTGATGCGGCAGGCGGCGCCGTGCGAGCCGCGCTTCACGCTCGGACGGGCGGCGGTCGAGCTTGCCTGCGAAGCGGACGGAACCTGGGAGGTCGGCCTCGACGACGGCACGCGGCTTCGGGCCGGCGGCGTCATTCTGGCGACGGGGATCGGGATGTTCGACATCCCGCCGGGGGGCGCTGTCGAGGCGGCCGAGCTCGTCCCGGGACCGGCGGCGCAATGGCCGCTGGAGCGCAGCCGCGGCGGCATCCGCGTCGATCCGGCCACGTTCGAGACGGCACGCAAGGGCCTCTTTGCGATCGGCGACGCCTGCGACTATCCCGGCAAGCTGAAGCTGATCCTGTCCGGTTTCCACGAGGCTGCGCTGGCCACGCAGCAGATGCGCCGGCATCTTTCGGGCGGGAAGCGATCGTCCGTCGAATATTCCACCACGTCCAGGCGCGTGCGCCAGCGGCTCGGACGCGACTGACGTCCCGATTTCACAGGGCGAAAAAAATGCCTCGCCGATCCGATGGACAGGCGAGGCCAGTGGGGCGCATCGCAAGCGGGCGTGGGAGGTTACGCCTGCTGCACAAAGGGGACGCGCCAGGAGAAACTGCTGCAATTCCGGATTTCGAAAGCAGAACCTGTCACCAAGTCTTCTCTCTAAGTTGATAATGAAGATACGCCGATTCCCGGCATCTCGCCATCGCTAGAATTCACCATTCATTAGATGTGGTGGAGCCGCTTCTATTAAGCAACCATTGAGATATACATCGGACGTGCTTGCCGATTCGGCGGGCTATTGCGCCGCTTCCAGTCTATGGGTGAGGAGGCGAAGCATACGCTCGTTGAAATTGTATGATTCGACCCGATCGAAGCGGGCCTGATCCTTGTCATGCGCTTCCACCGCGGCGGCCGTGACGCGGTCGACCTTCTGCTGCAGCCGGTCGCAATCCTTGTCCGGACGCAGGGCCTTCAACTGCTTCTCCAGGTCCCGCGCATGGTTGCGGGCGATCTCGGCGTGGCGTTCCTCGTGGCGCTTGATGTCGCTCGACAGCGTGTCCCAGATGAGGGCAAGCGACTTGCTGGCGGTGCGGCGATGCTTCCAGCGCGGCAGGATGATGTTGGTCGTCAACGTCACCTTGGCATCGCCCACGTAGCATTTCTCGCCGCGCCGGACATAGGTGACCGAGCCGCCGAAACGGATGCGGGTGGCGCCGGGATGACGTGATCCGGTGTTCTTCATCTTGGGTCCGCGCTTGCTGAGCTCGTCGTCCAGCTCGGCCGCCGTCCTGCCGCCGACGGAGAAATAGGAGAACGTCTTGTTGGTGAGCGTCTCCGCGCGTGCCGTCGCTGCGGCGGCTGAGATCATCAGGAGCAGAAGGAGCGTCTTGGCGGTGGCTGGCATTGTCTTCCTCGAAGTCCGCTCCATTTTGCGGACTGGTCCGGTGCGAGTCTAGCGGTGCTTGTTGCGAAATGGATTAACGCCGGCATGCCGCGGGACGGGACAGCCGACCGCAAAGGCGGTTGAACTCGCCACCGGGTTGGGGCATAGCGCTCTCAAGGCGAAGCCCCTTTGCCGGTGCCTGCGCCCGCTGTCGATGGATGTTCCCATGTACTCTGCCTTCGCCCCGTTCCAATGGTCGCTCGCGCACGGTCGCAGCCTGCTACTGGGGCCACAAGGCCTGATCATGGCGATCGTCAACGTTACGCCCGATTCTTTTTCCGACGGTGGCAGCCACGACACGGCGGAAAAGGCTTTGGAGCATGCCCGCTTCTGTCTCGCGCAAGGGGCGCACATCATCGACATCGGCGGCGAATCCACCCGGCCGGGTGCCGCCGCGGTTTCCGCCGGCGAGGAGCAGGATCGCATCCTGCCGGTCGTGGAGGCGCTCGCCAGCGACGGGGAGGCGGTCATCTCGGTCGATACCTACCGCGCCGAGACCGCCCGGCTCGCGGTGGCGGCCGGCGCGCACATCATCAACGATGTCCACGGCCTGCAGCGGGAGCCCGAAATCGCCGCCGTGGCAGCGCAGGCGGGGGCCGGGCTGTGCATCATGCACACCGGCCGCGACCGGCAGAAGCTGACGGACGTGATCGACG
The DNA here is from genome assembly GCA_900469965.1 of Hyphomicrobiales bacterium. Lineage (GTDB taxonomy): Bacteria > Pseudomonadota > Alphaproteobacteria > Rhizobiales > Rhizobiaceae > Mycoplana. The sequence goes on from UBZP01000015.1 coordinate 471,587, forward strand.
ACCAGTTCGCGTTCCTGGAAACCTCCCTGAGGATCGCCCGTGACGCCGGCGTCGCGGACGAGACGATCGTGCTCGACCCCGGTTTCGGCTTTGCCAAGGACACCGGCGAGAACGTCGACCTGATGGCCCGCTTCGAGGAACTGCTCCGTTTCGAGCGGCCGCTGCTCGCCGGCACCTCGCGCAAGCGCTTCATCGGGGCGCTGACGGGGCGGGAGGCCGCCGAGCGCGATGCGGGCACGGCGGCGACGACGGCGCTGCTCAGGCTTGCGGGCGCGGCGATTTTCAGGGTGCACGATGTCGCATTCAACAGGGATGCGCTGCTGGTGGCAGATGCTATGGTGGAGGCGCGGCTTGGACGCGCCGCACGCGCCGGCGATTGAAGGATCTATCGGAAATGACCACGACCTACACGATCACGATGAAGAACTGCGCATTCTTCGCCCGGCACGGACTGCACGACGCCGAGGAGTTTCTCGGGCAGCGCTTCTTCGTCGACGCCGAGCTCGACGTGTCGCCGTCGATGCCGCTCTCCGACGACCAGATCGAATCGACCGTCGACTATGGCGTCGCCTTCGAGGAGATCGAGGCGATCGTGACGGGGCGCAGACGTTTCCTCATCGAGGCGCTCGCCCAGGAGATCGCGACGGCGCTCTGTGCCCGCTTTCCGCAGATCCGGCGTGCCCGGATCTCTGTCCGCAAGCCGAACGCGCCCGTCGCGGGCGTGCTGGACTATGTGCAGGTGACGGTCGATCATGTCGTCTGAGGTGCGCCGCCATCGCGCGGCGCTGGGGCTCGGCGGCAATATCGGCGATCCGGTGGCCGCGATGCGGCAGGCGCTGGCCGGTCTCGACGCCCGCGCCGACTGCCGGGTGACGGCGGTCTCCCGCCTCTACCGGACCCCGCCCTGGGGGAAGACCGACCAGGCCTGGTTCTTCAATGCCTGCGCGCTGATCGAGACGTCGCTCTCGCCGGAGGAGCTGCTCAACGCCTGCCTGTCGATGGAGTGGCAGATGAAGCGGGAGCGGATCGAACGCTGGGGCCCGCGGACGATCGACATCGACGTTCTGACCTACGACGACCTGGTGCGGACCGACGCGACGCTGGAAATTCCGCATCCGCGCATGACCGAGCGCGGTTTCGTGCTGATGCCGCTCGCCGATATCGCGCCGGAGGCGATCGTGCGGGGCAGGGCGGTGTCGTCCTGGCTGGCAGACGCCGATATCGGCGGCATCGAGCGCGTCAGTGATGACGACGGCTGGTGGCGGGCGGACTAGAGTTCGCGCCGGGACTGCCAGGGTTTCCGCCGAAGGCAGCCTTACTTGATCGAGCCGACCGCCATCGTGTCGACCTTTCGGTTCAGGGACATGCCGATGACCGGGATCATCTTGTCCTCGACCTTCACCGAGATCGTGATGTTCATGGTGTTGTCGTCCTGCAGGCGGGCGATCATCGCGCCGTTCAGCTTCTGCCGGTTGATGGCGACGACGACCTTGTCACCGGAGACCTTGCCGGAGAGGATGTCGAGGCCCTTGCCGGCCGCGCCGTCCAGGAACTTGCCCTTGTAGGTGCCGCCGGTGCGGGTGATCAGCGCCGACATCGGCTGCTTGAACACGCCGACGCGGCAATGGCCGTCGAGCTTGATGCCCTCGCCGCCGGCGGCGGCCGGATCGCCGCTGAGATTGCAGGTGAACTTCGTGCCCTTGTACTTGCCGGCGACGATCTCGCCCGGACCCTGCCAGGTGCCGCTGACCTGGTCGAAGAAGGCCTTGTCGTTCGAGGCAGCCTGGATCGGGCTTGCAACGGTGGTGGCGGCGAAGAGGGCCGCTGCGATGCCGCGGGCGATCAAAGAGGTGCGCGAGTACATGAACGATCCTTGACGGGCTGGTCGGTTGGTCGGATCCAGCCTTGCGCTAAAATGGTTAACGAACGGTTTCGCGCCTGTGCCTTCGGACCCGTTTTGAAGCGGTCCGCGGGGGTGTCCGAAAGGCCGCCGTTCCGCCTGCCGCTAGGTGAGGTCCTTGCCCTTGCCGAGGGCGCTGGGCGCGAGGTCGGAGAGGAAATCGCCGATCCCAGGCCGCTTCAGCGCCCGGAAGGGCATCGGCCGGCACAGGTCCATCGCGGCGATGCCGATGCGCGCGGTCATCAGGCCGTTGATCACGCCTTCGCCGAGACGGGCGGACAGCTTCGAGGCGAGGCCGTGGCCGAGCACCTGCTGGACGAGGCTGTCGCCGACGGCGATCGAGCCGGTGACGGCGAGATGGGCGATCACGTCGCGCATCAGCCGCAGCATGCCGAGGCTGCCCGGCCGGCCGCCATAGAGCTCCGCCATCGCCCGGATCAGCCGGCTGCTCTCGAACAGCACGTATCCGAGATCGACGAGCGCGCGCGGCGAGACGGCGGTGACGATCGAGACCCGCTTCGATGCGGCCAGGATCAGCGCCCGGGCCTCGCGGTCGAGGGGGGCGAGCATCTCGCGCTCGGCAAGGTCCAGGAGATGCGGGCCGTCGATGATGTCGCCCTCGGTCTCCTGCAGGCGGGTGCGGCCGCGAGCGGTCTGCGGACGGCTGGCGAGGAGATGCATCAGGCGTGCGACGACCTTGCGGGCGGGTGCGGCCGCCGTCGCGGCGGCGGCTTCCGCCGCTTCCTGCTTGATGTCCTGGACGACGGCGAGGCGACGCAGACCGAAGAGTTCGCGCGCGACGAGCCCGAGCAGGGCAACGACGCCGATCGCGGCCGCGCCGGCGGCCAGGTAGCCCAGCCAGTCGCTGCGGGCGAAGAGGTCGCGGATCAGGCCGTCGAGCCAGAGGCCCAGCGCCAGCGAGAGCAGGATGCCGAAGGCGGTGGCGGCGATGCCGCCGAGCGTCAGGCGCCGGCGGCGCGGCTCCGCCACCTCCGTCGCCGGAAGCAGGGCGGGGTCGACCGTCGATCCGGCAAACGGGTCCTCGGCGTCGGACGTCAGCACGACACCCTCGTCGAAGCGCGCCGGCGACCGCGGCACCGTCCGCGCCGGCCGCTGCGGCTCTTCCGGAAGGTCGAAGGCTGCTGGACGCCTGCTGCCCGGACGCTTGTCGTTCATGCCAGCCTGTCTCCGATCAGATACTGCATCGCCCGGTCGAGCCGGATATGCGGGATGGAGAGCTTGAGCTCGCCACCGGGCGCTTCCATCTCCGGCGGACGGAAACGGACGAAATTGAGCGTGGGTGCGAGAGCGGCCTTCGTGTCCGATTCAACGGCTTGAAAAAGTGAATCCGGATTCTCCGGCAAGTCCCCGGGAAATATCGCTGTCTTGCGGTTGCCGTCGAAGGTTTCGCCATCGATGGTCTCGCCCGCGATCGGGGTGCCGACGATGACGGGCAGCGTCGTTCCGTCCTGCTTGACGGTGGCCTCGCGGGTGGCGCGGACGGAGGCGAGCGCCATGACCTCGACGCCGGTACCGGACAGCCCGATGCGGTCGATGGCGCGATCGACCAGCCGGCGGGTCAGGGCCTCCAGATGCGGATGGCTCTCGTGGTGCAGGTGGTCGGCCTTGGTCGCCGCCACCACGACGCGATCGATCCGCCGCGTCAGGAAAGAGGAGAGGAAGCCGTTGGCGCCGGGGCGGAAGCAGGCCATGACGTCGCCGAGCGCGCGCTCGAGATCCTGCACCGCCTCGGCGCCGCGATTGACGGCCTGGAGCGCGTCGATCAGCACGATCTGGCGATCGAGCCTGGCGAAGTGCTCGCGGAAAAACGGCTTGACCACATGCGCCTTGTAGGCCTCGTAGCGCCGCTCCATCATCGCCCAGAGCGACCCCTTGGGCGCGCGCCCCTCCGGCAGGTTCGGCAGGGGGGCGAAGGTCAGCGCCGGGGATCCTTCTAGGTCGCCCGGCATCAGGAAACGGCCCGGCGGCAGGGTCGACAGCGAGCGTTCGTCGGACTTGCAGGCCCTGAGATAGGCGGTGAAGGCCTCGGCCAGGCGGCGGGCGTCGCCTTCGTCGGCGGTCGTGCGCGGATCGACGAGGCCGTTTGCGGCCCGCCATCCGGCGGAGAGCACCTTTCGGATGCCGGTCTGCGACAGCGCGATCGTGGCGGCGCTGAACGCGCGGTAGTCCTGGCCGAGCAGCGGCAGGTCCAGCAACCATTCGCCGGGATAGTCGACGATATCGACGGAGAGGCGCCCCGGCGACCACAGCCGGTACCAGCCGCTGGCGCTTTCGTAGTCGAGCGTGATGCGCAACTGCGAGATCGCGCGGGTCGAATCCGGCCAGAGCCGATCGCCGATCAGGGCGCGGATGTGGTCCTCGTACTGGAAGCGCGGCACGGCGTCGTCCGGTTGCGGCTCCAGCCGGACGCGGGAGATCCGCCCCGAGCGCATCGGCTCGAACAGGGGCAGGCGGCCGCCGTTGAGGAGATTGTGGACGAGCGAGGAGATGAACACCGTCTTTCCCGCGCGCGAAAGCCCCGTCACGCCGAGCCGGATGGTGGGATTGACGAGGCTGGCGGCGCGATCGCCGATATTGTCGAGGGCGATCAGCGCATCGTCTGCAAGGGTGGTCAGGGTCGGCAAGCGCATGTCCCGCGTCGGTGAGGTCCAGTTGCGATATAGGCCGCGCGCCCGTCCGGGAAAAGACGAGGCGGCGAATTTGGCAAGGCAGGGTGGTCTACAGGCCCGAGCGCGGCGTCATGAAGCAGGACAGCCTGCCGCCGGTATAGTCGCGGTCGCTCGGCTTTCGATCGAAGTCGATCGTCGCCAGCGCCGCCGTCGGAAACCCGTTCGGCGCGGCCGCATCGGCCACCGGCTGGCCGACGACCAGGCGGAAGAATTCCTCCATCATCGGGTTGTGGCCGACGATCAGGACCGCGGTCTCCGTCCGCCCGGCGAAAGCGACTTCCGCATAGGCATCGACCGAGCCGCGGTAGAGCGTATCGACATATTCGATTGGCAAGTCCTCGCCGAAGGCGCGACGCAGCGGTTCGGCGGTCTCCCGGCAGCGGACGGCGGTGGAGGAGAGGACCAACTGGGGATGGTAGCCCTGGTCGGCCATTTCGGCGGCGATCAGCTCGGCCTCCGCATAGCCCTGGTCGTCGAGCGCCCGGTCGAAGTCCGAGCTTCCGGGCGCCGCCCAGCCGGCCCGGGCATGCCGGAGGAGGTAAAGCCGATAGACTCCAGTCGTCACCGTTGCCAAGCGCCAGTCCCCTTCGTCGCGAATGCTTCCTGCCATGCCGTTTTCCATGGCCGCGCGGCAAAGATCAACCGAATTCGCCGGCGAGGCAAGCCAAGCAACCATATCGGCCACCTATGCGTTACTTGGTCGAACGGCACGCACGTTGCTTGCCTCCTTCCGCCATGGCGGCGCGCACAAGCGGCGGTGGTGCCGGTGGCCCGGCCGGAGCGGCATAGTGCCGCCGCCGCTCCGGCGCCGGGGCGGGCTGGAATGCAGCGTCGTTATGTTGATGAAATATTAGCCGGATAGTCTGCGGAAAGGGCAGATTCAAAATTCGGTGTGCAAGTTCTGGCAGGCTTGAATCGGCTCATTCAGAGGGATATACAGCGCCCTTGAGATGTTCTTCAGGAGAATCGCGTTGAGTGAGAAGATCGATCTTAGTACCTTTGTCCTCAATGAAGACGAAGAGTTCATGAGTGCCAACCAGCGTGCATACTTCCGAGCGAAGCTTAACGCATGGAAGAACGACATTCTGCGCGAAGCGCGCGAGACGCTCGACCATCTGGCCGAGGAAAGCGCCAACCATCCGGATCTCGCCGACCGGGCCTCCTCCGAAACCGACCGCGCCATCGAACTCAGAGCCCGCGACCGGCAGCGCAAGCTGATCTCGAAGATCGACGCCGCCCTGCAGCGGCTCGACGAAGGCACCTACGGCTACTGCGAGGAGACCGGGGAGCCGATCGGCCTGAAGCGGCTGGACGCCCGTCCGATCGCCACCCTGTCGATCGAGGCCCAGGAACGCCACGAGCGCCGCGAGAAGGTCTACCGCGACGAGTGATCGTCGCCGGCGGCAATCCGGGCAAAGCGGCTCGGGGTGCATGCCGTGGATCGCCTTGCGGAGGTCTGATGCAGATTGAAACAATTGGCCTGCCGGCGTTGTCGGCAGGCTTTTTTGTGTGATGGTGTCGGGCGCCTCGCAGGGTGGGTTCAGGGCATCGTGACGCAAGGGCCCCTGCGGCAGGTGGCTCGTTGATGAGCAGCCCCTGCGGCGGCGGGGCCGTCGCGCCTGCCGGGTGGGCCGCCGGCGCGGGTCTCAGGACTTGCGGTTGGCGGAGAGCTCGCCGAGAAGCCTGCTCATCTCCGCCTCGGTCTCCTCGCGGGTCTTCGGCTGCTGGCCGGCAGGCTCGATCCGAACGCCCGCCGGGTTGGCGGGGCGGGCCGGGGAGGCCGCGATCTCCGCTTCCAGCATCTTCTCGAATTCACTGACGAGCGCGGCGTTGTCCGGCACGGCGCGTTGCGGCAGGCCCGCGGGGCTTCTGGCGGGGTCGCCTGCGGCCACCCGTTCGCTGCCGATGCCGACGGGGTTGGTCAGCACGCGGTCGCGGGCGCGATCGAGCGCGTCGATGGCATCGCGTTCGGCGGGCGAGGGCGGCACCGGAACAGCGGCGGCGACGGTTCGCGCGAAGGGCGGTTCCTGCGGCGCGGGACGTGCCGGCGGTGCAGCGGGGGTCTCGGAAATGTCCGACTGGGCCCCGTAGAGCACGCTGCCCATCGACGAGATGCGGCTTGCAGGCGGCACCGGCGGTTCGACCGGCGCGGCAACGGGCGGGCTGACGGCGACCGCGGCGGGGACCGGCATCGGCACGGCCGGCCGCGGCTCGACGGCGGCCTCTTGTGCCGGCGCAGGGGCGGCGCGTTCGGCGGCCGGGACCGGGATCGTCTCGACACGCGCGGCGGGTTGCGGACGGGCGGCGGGCTCAGCGACGGCGGGCTGCGGCATCTGTGCGGCCTGCTCCGGAAGTTCCGTCGGCGCAGTGGTGACGATGCGGCTTTCGACGACGATGTCGGTCGGGCCGCCGATCATCAGCAGATGCTCGACATCGTCGCGGCGGACGAGGACCAGGCGGCGGCGGGTGTCGACCGCGGCCGCATCCAGCACCGACAGCCGCGGCTGCCGGTTGCGGCCGCCCCGGATGAAGGGCGAGGAGGGACGACGGCGGACGATCCAGAGCACCAGCGCCAGGCAAGCCAGCCCGAGCACAACGGCCAGCGCGGCCACCAGGAACTTCGTGCCGTGTTGAGCGAGGATCTCATCGAACATGAAGGTGTACTCCTTGGCGACAGGTTGCGTTCATTTGACGGCTTTTTTCGGGCCCGCACAAGCACCGCGACAGGCCCGTCCTGTAGCGACTGGGCGCCGGCCGCGCAACCGTTCGTGGCAGGCTGCGGACACAGCCCGGATATTCCCTGTGAATTGGGGCTTTGTGCTTTCATTCCATTGCTTTTTGGGTTTCCCTCAAAACGCTAATAGTGATTCTGCAAATGGCTAACGCGTCGCGCGGCCTTTACGAATTCGGGCCAAGAGAGAGGGCGATGTCCAAGATCCGGCAGGACGTTCAGTATCACGCGCCGATCGTCGAGCGGAGCAGCCGCCCGGGCGTGATCCTGCGGATCGTGCTGCTCGCGATCGTGCTGACCGCCTCGGCGGGCGCCTTCATCGTCTTCAAGAACCAGCTCGAGAACGAGTTCGTCCTCGGCCTGCTCGGCGTCTTGGCGATGGTGGGCATCTTCTTCTTCGTATCGGCGATGATCGGCTTCATCGAGATCATGCCGCAGTCGCGCCCGGACGAACTTGCCCGCACCTTCGTCGACAGCCAGCCCGAGGGCACGCTCATCACCGACCGCAAGGGCCGCATCGTCTACGCCAACGCCGCCTACGGCGCGCTGACGGGGGCGACGCGCGAGAGCGAGGCGCAGACGCTGGAGACGCTCTTTTCGCGTGACCGGGAGGCGACCGAATCGGTCTACCGGCTGACCAACGGGCTGCACGAGGGCAAGGAAGGGGCGGAGGAATTCCGCCTGCTCAAGCCGCTGAACCCGGCCACCGGCAGCGGAACGGGCGCCCGCTGGTATCGCCTGAAGGCGCGCGTGCTTCCCAGCCGCGAGGGCGGCGGGCCGGCACTCTATGTCTGGCAGATCGCCGATATCACCTCCGAGCGTGACGACCAGGAGCGGTTCTTCAAGGAGCTGCAGAACGCGATCGACTATCTCGACCATGCTCCGGCCGGCTTCTTTTCCGCCGGGCGCAAGGGGGAGATCGTCTATCTCAATGCCACGCTCGCCGACTGGCTCGGCATCGACCTGACGAAATTCCACGCCGGCCAGCTTTCGATCGGCGACCTGGTGGCGGGCGAAGGACTGGCGCTCGTGCAGTCGGTCCAGGCCGAGCCGGGATCGAAGAAGACGGAGATGCTGGATCTCGACCTGCGCAAGTCCAACGGCCAGAGCCTGCCCGTCCGCCTGGTCCACCGGGTCAGCGCGGCGCGCGACGGGGCGCCGGGCGACAGCCGGACGATCGTTCTCGCCCGCGCCGCCGCCGACGACGGCGACCAGTCGGCTTCCGCCGCGACGATGCGCTTCACCCGCTTCTTCAACAACACGCCGATGGCGATCGCCTCCGTCGATGGCGAGGGCCGGATCCTGCGGACGAACGCGCCGTTCCTGAAGCACTTCTCCGGCATCGTCTCGCGCGACGAGATCGACAGGGGCGCGCGGCTGGAAACCATCGTGCATCCGGGCGACCGGCCGCGGCTTGCGGCCGCGCTGGAGGCGGCGCGCGACCGGCAGGGCGACATCGCCCCGATCGATTCGCTGCTGCCGGGCGACGAGGGCCGGCATTTCCGCTTCTACGTGAACGCCGTCATCGACCAGACCGACCAGGCGCCGGAGGAGGCCGCGATCGTCTATGCGGTCGAGACCACCGAGCAGAAGGCGCTCGAGAAGCAGATGGCGCAGACGCAGAAGATGAACGCGGTCGGCACGCTCGCCGGCGGCATCGCGCACGACTTCAACAACGTCCTGACCGCCATCCTGCTGTCTTCCGACCATCTGCTGCTGTCGGCCCGCCCGTCGGACGCGAGCTTCGCCGACCTGATGGAGATCAAGCGCAACGCCAACCGCGCCGCCGTACTGGTGCGCCAGCTGCTGGCATTCTCTCGCAAGCAGACGATGCGGCCGACGGTGTTGCAGATGACCGACGTCATCGGCGACCTGCGCATGCTGGTCGACCGGATGACGGGCACGAACGTCAAGATCGAGGTGGACTACGGCCGCGACCTCTGGCCGGTGAAGACCGACCTCGGCCAATTCGAGCAGGTTCTGATCAACCTCGCGGTCAACGCGCGCGACGCCATGCCCGACGGCGGCACCATCACCTTCCGCACCCGCAACGTCCCGGCGGGCGATGTGGCCGCCCTCGGCTACCGGGAACTGCCGGCGCAGGACTATGTCGAGATCGACGTCGTCGACCAGGGAACCGGCATTCCGCCGGAGATCCGCGACAAGATCTTCGAGCCCTTCTTCACCACCAAGGAGGTCGGCAAGGGCACCGGCCTCGGCCTGTCGATGGTCTATGGCATCATCAAGCAGACGGGCGGCTACATCTTCGTCGATTCCGAGCTGGGCGAGGGCACCACGTTCCGCATCTTCATGCCGCGGCAGATCGAGGAGATCGTGACGGCGGAGCCTGTGGGCGAGGGCGCCCAGGAGACGGCGGTCGCCGTTTCCCAACCCGCCGCGGCACCGGCCCAGGAGCCGCGCGATCTCACCGGCGGCTCGGCCGTCGTCCTGCTCGTCGAGGACGAGGAGGCGGTGCGCCGCGGCGGCAAGCGGATGCTGGAGACGCGCGGCTACACCGTGCACGAGGCCGGATCGGGGGTCGAGGCGCTCGACATCATGGACGAGCTCGGCGGGGCGGTGGACATCGTCGTGTCCGACGTGGTGATGCCGGAGATGGATGGCCCGACCCTTCTGACGGAACTGCGCAAGCGCTATCCTGACCTGAAGTTCATCTTCGTTTCCGGCTACGCCGAGGACGCGTTCGCGCGCAACCTGCCCGCCGACGCCAAGTTTGGCTTCCTGCCCAAGCCGTTCTCGCTGAAACAGCTGGCCGAAGCCGTGCGCGAGATGCTGGACGGGTAGGGGCTATCCGGCGAAACCGCCGGGCGCATGCCGACTACTGTCAGCTCCGGCGGGAGACGCGCGGCGTCTCAGCCGGTTCGTCGCCGGGATCGGGTTCGCCATCGGGGACGCGGTCAAGGATCTCCAGCGCCGCATCGACATTTCCCGCGGCCGCTCGCTTCTTCAGGTTCATGATAGCGCGGCGATGGCCGATGCCATCGGCGATGAAGGCCGCCAGCAACTGGTTGAGCGAGACGTTGTCCTCTGCCGCCGCCCGCTTCGCTTCCTCCATGACATGGTCCGCAAGTCTGAGGGGATACGTGCTCATGGTGATTGTTTCCTTCTGTTCAACCGGGCGACGAAATCGCCTGCCCGCATGATCGACAGGCCGAACGCTGCCGTAACGGGAGTCCGGAAATGCTTGTCGTTGCTGACGATGATGCCGGCATTCGCGGCCAACGCACACTCGACATAGAGATCGTCCTTCGGATCGGCCAGAAACGGCCGGAAGCGAAACCAGGGGGAGATCAGATGGGCGCGGCTGATAACCGCGTCGAGGATCATATCGATCTCCCCTGTTGTTGCCCACGGGTTCTCACCGAGCAGGCCGGGCCGTTTCAGCACATCCTCGTATTCGACCGCGATGGCCGGCGAGATCGCAAAGGCAACATCGCCCGCCAGCATTTTCCGCAACAGTGCATGCGACGCGCCGCGCGACGAGCGCAATGCTGCAAGCAACACGTTGGCGTCAACGACGATCATCATTTAACATGATATCGTATGTGATGTCACGTCAAGGGGTGAGAGCGGACGCTGGCCCGTGTCCCGCCGTCGATCAGTTGCCGCTGCCGACGGCGAGCGCCACTGCGATCTCGGCGGCCAGCCGGGCGTTGTTCTCCACCAGCGCGATGTTGGTGGCGAGGCTGCGGCCGTCGGTGAGGCGGAAGATGGTGTCGAGCAGGTAAGGAGTGACGGCCTTGCCGGTGATCTCGTCGCGCTCGGCGTGGTCGAGGGCGCGCTGGATGTAGATCTCCATTTCCCGCCGCGGGATCTCGTTCTCCTCGGGGACCGGATTGGCGACCAGCATGCCGCCGTCGATGCCGAGCTGCTCGCGCACTCTCTGGAAATGGGCGATGGCGGCGGGGCTGTTCAGCATCAGCGGGCTCGGCAGGCCCGACTGGCGCGACCAGAAGGCGGGAAAATCCACGCTGTCATAGGTGACGACCGGAACGCCGCGGGTTTCCAGGACTTCGAGCGTCTTGGGAATGTCGAGGATCGCCTTGGCGCCGGCGCAGACGACGATGACGCCGGTGCGCGACAGTTCGTCGAGGTCGGCCGAGATGTCGAAGCTCTCTTCGGCCTTGCGGTGCACGCCGCCGATGCCGCCGGTGGCGAAGACGCGGATGCCGGCAAGGGCCGCCGCGATCATGGTCGCAGCCACGGTGGTGGCTCCGGTGCGGCGCTCGGCGATGGCGAAGGCGAGGTCGGCGCGCGACAGCTTCATCGCGCCGCTCGTCTGCGCCAGGGCCTCCAGCGTCGCGTCGTCGAGGCCGACATGCAGCACGCCGTCGATCACCGCAATCGTCGCCGGCACGGCGCCCTCCTCGCGGATGATAGTCTCGACGCTGCGCGCCATCTCCAGATTGCCCGGATAGGGCATGCCGTGGGTGATGATGGTCGATTCCAGCGCGACCAGCGGCGCGCCGCGCTCCTTTGCGGCCGTCACTTCGTCGGAATAGGCAATCGGCAGGAGCGGGGTGGATCTGGTCATCGTCTCTTCCTCGGATATCGTCGGCTTGCGGCCCGGTCGGCCCGTCTGCCGGGCCGCAAGGGTCTCATGACAGCATTTCCGCCTCGGGGACAAGCCCCGTCACGCGGGCGAGCAATTCCGGCTCGAGTTCCTCGGCCACCGCGAGCGGCGAACGCACGGCGATCAGGGCGGCGGCCGCGCCCTGGCGCAGCGCCTGCGCCAGCGGCCGGCCGGCGAGATGGGCCGACAGGAAGCCGGAGGCGAGCGCGTCGCCGGCGCCGGTGACGTCGCCCAGGATCTCCAGCCGTGGCGGCGCCAGCATTACCGCCCCGGTCTCGTCGAAGGCGATCGCCGCATCGCTGCCGCGGCTGATGACGCCGCGGGCGAGGCCGGCGGCGCGCAGCAGCGCCGGCCAGTCCTGCGGCCGGTCGGGCTGCGTCTCAGTCAGTGCGCGGGCTTCCGCCTCGTTCATGAACAGGCCGGCCAGGGCCGGAAGGACGGGGCGGAGCCGGACTACCTTCGCCGGCGAGATGGCGATGCCGAAGACCGGGCGGGCGTTCCGGCGCGCGGCGTCGGCGATCGCGGCGATCGTCTCCTCCGGCAGGTTGGCGTCGGTGAGGACGGCGCCCGTGGCCGCGAATGCCTCGCGCACGGCGCGCTGCTGCATGCGCCGCGGCGAGAACAGGCGGTAGAGTTCCATGTCGGCCAGCGCGATCACCAGGTTGCCGTCGGCCTCGATGATCGCGGTGTAGCTCGGCGTCGCCCGGTCGAGGAAGGTGAACGGCGTGTCCTCCACGCCGGCCGCTTCCGCCGCCGCCGCGACGATCTCGCCATCGGCGTCGCCGCCGCGGGGCGCGATCAGCCGCACGGGGTGGCCGAGGCGGGCGAGGTTGCGCGCAGCATTGAAGACGCCGCCGCCGGCCTCGACGAACCAGCTGCCCGGATTGCTGGCGCCCGGCGCCGTCTGGCCATGGATGCGGCCGCGCCGGTCGACATGGGCGCCGCCGAGGGCGAGGATCCTGACGGCCGTCATCGCCGCCCTCCGGCGGAGGCGCGATTCGTGCGGCGATCGCCGTCGCAACGGCCGGCGGCGCCGTGGTATACTGTCGAGCGGGCGCGCTGAAACGAAAACGGAACACGCCCCTGAATATCAAGCCTAATCAATCGCATGGTGTGCTGTTGCCAAACGAGAACAAAAAGTGTACATAGCGTCCATCGGCAGCTTCATTGCCTGTCTGGTCCCAATAACCTAAAGGTGGAGCAAATGGCACAAAACTCTTTGCGGCTCGTAGAGGACAAATCGGTGGACAAAAGCAAGGCACTCGAAGCGGCACTTTCTCAGATCGAGAGGTCGTTCGGCAAGGGCTCGATCATGAAGCTCGGCTCGAAGGACAGTGTCGTCGAGATCGAAACCATCCCGACCGGCTCGCTCGGTCTCGACATCGCGCTCGGGATCGGCGGCCTGCCCAAGGGGCGGATCATCGAGATCTACGGACCGGAAAGCTCGGGCAAGACGACGCTGGCGCTGCAGACGATCGCGGAGGCCCAGAAGAAGGGCGGCATCTGCGGCTTCGTCGATGCCGAACATGCGCTCGATCCGGTCTATGCCCGCAAGCTCGGCGTCGACCTGGAGAACCTTCTGATCTCGCAGCCGGACAATGGCGAGCAGGCGCTCGAGATCACCGATGCGCTGGTGCGCTCGGGGGCGATCGACGTTCTCGTCATCGATTCGGTCGCAGCACTGACGCCGCGCGCCGAAATCGAGGGCGAGATGGGCGACAGCCTGCCGGGTCTTCAGGCGCGCCTGATGAGCCAGGCGCTGCGCAAGCTGACGGCGTCGATCTCGCGCTCGAACACCATGGTCATCTTCATCAACCAGATCCGCATGAAGATCGGCGTCATGTTCGGCTCGCCGGAGACGACGACCGGCGGCAACGCCTTGAAGTTCTACGCCTCCGTCCGCCTCGACATCCGCCGCATCGGCGCGGTGAAGGAACGCGACGAGGTGATCGGCAACCAGACGAAGATCAAGGTCGTCAAGAACAAGATGGCGCCGCCCTTCAAGGAGGTCGAGTTCGACATCATGTATGGCGAGGGCGTCTCCAAGACCGGCGAACTGATCGACCTCGGCGTCAAGGCCGGCATCGTCGAGAAGTCCGGTTCCTGGTTCTCCTACAACAGCCAGCGGCTCGGCCAGGGGCGCGAGAACGCCAAGCAGTTCCTGCGCGACAATCCCGATACCGCACGCGAGATCGAGATGGCGCTCCGCCAGAATGCCGGTCTGATCGCCGACAAGCTGCTCGACAGCGGGCGGCCGGAGGATGACGACAGCGACAGCGCGGCGGAGATGTGATCGCCGGGGTCGGGCTCCGGGTGAGGAGCAGGTCCCGACCCGACTGATCCTCCGCAGCGAGCGGCGTCAGGTCTCTCCCGGTCCGCATATTCATCGAAAAGCCGGTCTTCGCGAGGGCGAAGGCCGGCTTTCTCGTCTGGACAGGGGAGAGGGCGGACGATAAAAGCCATCAGTTTTCCGAGGTCGGGACCGGGTTTTGCTGCATGGGGCGGGATTGGCCGGCCCCACGGCCCTGCCGGGGAGGCTTCTGCTCGACGGCTCTTGCCGGTCGGGCGGCGGGCTCGGCCGGCGCGCGGGCGCTGCGCCGGTCGCGGGACGGCCTCTCGCCGGCGGCGCGGGCAGCGGTCTGGATCGGTGCGAGCCGGTCGAATGTGTGGTTCAAGGCAGGGCTCGGCCCGAACGCCTGCAAGTATGATAGGGATGCAAGATGAGCGGCGTGAATGAGATCCGGTCGGCCTTTCTCGACTATTTCCGCAAGAACGGACACGAGGTCGTCTCGTCCAGCCCGCTGGTGCCGCGCAACGACCCGACGCTGATGTTCACCAATGCCGGCATGGTGCAGTTCAAGAACGTCTTCACCGGACTGGAGCAGCGGCCCTATTCGACGGCGGCAACCGCGCAGAAGTGCGTGCGCGCCGGCGGCAAGCACAACGACCTCGACAATGTCGGCTATACCGCGCGCCACCACACCTTCTTCGAGATGCTCGGGAACTTCTCGTTCGGCGACTATTTCAAGGAGCGCGCGATCGAACTCGCCTGGGGGCTGATCACCAAGGAGTTCGGCATCGACAAGAACCGGTTGCTGGTCACCGTCTATCACACCGACGACCAGGCGTTCGACCTGTGGAAGAAGATCGCCGGCCTGCCGGACAGCCGCATCATCCGCATCGCCACCAGCGACAACTTTTGGGCGATGGGCGATACCGGCCCGTGCGGTCCGTGTTCGGAGATCTTCTACGACCATGGCGACCATATCTGGGGCGGCCCGCCCGGCTCGCCGGAAGAGGACGGCGACCGCTTCATCGAGATCTGGAACCTCGTCTTCATGCAGTTCGAGCAGTTGACGAAGGAAGAGCGGATCGACCTGCCGCGGCCGTCGATCGACACCGGCATGGGGCTGGAGCGGATCGCGGCCCTCCTGCAGGGCAAGCACGACAACTATGACATCGACCTGTTCCAGGCGCTGATCGCGGCGTCGGTGGAAGCGACCGGCGTCGACGCCAACGACCCCGAGCGCCGCGCCAGCCACCGGGTGATCGCCGATCACCTGCGCTCGTCGGCCTTCCTGATCGCCGACGGCGTGCTGCCGTCGAACGAGGGGCGCGGCTACGTGCTCCGCCGCATCATGCGCCGGGCGATGCGCCATGCGCAGCTCCTGGGTTCGCGGGAGCCGTTGATGTGGAAGCTGCTGCCGGCGCTGGTTCAGCAGATGGGCCGGGCCTATCCGGAACTGGTGCGGGCGGAGGCGTTGATCTCCGAGACGCTGAAGCTGGAGGAGACCAGGTTCCGCAAGACGCTGGAACGCGGCCTGTCGCTGCTTTCGGATGCGTCGGGCAACCTTACCAAGGGCGACATCCTCGACGGCGAGACCGCCTTCAAGCTCTACGACACCTACGGCTTCCCGCTCGACCTGACCCAGGACGCGCTGCGCAACCGCGGCATCGGCGTCGATCTCTCCGGCTTCTCGGATGCGATGGAGCGGCAGAAGGCGGAGGCGCGCAAGAGCTGGGCCGGTTCGGGCGATGCGGCGGCCGAGACGATCTGGTTCGAGCTGCGCGAAAAGCACGGCGCGACCGAGTTCCTCGGCTACGACACGGAGACGGCCGAAGGCGTGGTCCAGGCGATCGTGCGCGACGGCGCGGCCGTCGATGCGGCTTCGGCCGGCGACAAGGTCCAGCTGGTCCTGAACCAGACGCCGTTCTACGGCGAGTCCGGCGGCCAGATGGGCGACACCGGCGTGATCAGCCTCGATCACGGCCGCCTCGAAGTCACCGACACCCAGAAGAAGGCCGATGGCCTGTTCGTCCACAACGCCGTCGTCGCCGAGGGGTCGATCAAGGTGGGCGATGCAGTCGCGCTCGAGGTGGACCATGCCCGCCGCGGCCGGTTGCGCTCCAACCATTCGGCAACCCACCTGCTGCACGAGGCGCTGCGCGAGGTGCTCGGCACCCATGTGACCCAGAAGGGCTCGCTGGTCGCCCCGGAGCGGCTGCGTTTCGACGTCTCGCATCCGAAGCCGATGACGGCGGACGAGCTGAAGGTCGTGGAAGAGATGGCGAACGAGATCATCGTGCAGAACACGCCGGTGACGACGCGGCTGATGAGCGTCGACGACGCGATCGCCGAGGGCGCGATGGCGCTGTTCGGCGAAAAGTACGGCGACGAGGTCCGCGTCGTGTCGATGGGGACCGGAATCCGCGGCACGAAGGCCGGCAGGCCCTACTCGGTCGAGCTCTGCGGCGGGACCCACGTCGGTGCCACCGGCGAGATCGGGCTGGTCCGCATCGTCGGCGAGAGCGCCGTTGCCGCCGGCGTGCGGCGCCTCGAGGCGCTGACGGGCGAAGCCGCGCGCGCCTATCTCGCCGAACAGGACGAACGGGTGAAGACGCTGGCCGCCAGCCTCAAGGTGCAGCCGGGCGAGGTGCTTGCGCGTGTCGACGCGCTCCTCGACGAGCGGCGCAAGCTCGAACGCGAACTGACAGAAGCCAAGAAGAAGCTGGCGCTCGGCGGTGGCGGCGGCAGCGCCGGCGATGCCGTTCGCGAGATCGCCGGCATCAAGTTCCTCGGCAAGGTGGTGACCGGCGTCGAGCCGAAGGACCTGAAGGGCCTGGCGGACGAAGGCAAGAAGGGCCTCGGTTCGGGCGTCGTCGCGTTCGTCGGCGTCTCGGCCGACGACAAGGCCAGCGCCGTGGTCGCCGTCACCGACGACCTGACCGGCCGCTTCAGTGCCGTGGACCTCGTCCGCATCGCCTCGGCCGCCCTCGGCGGCAAGGGCGGTGGCGGCCGGCCGGACATGGCGCAGGCGGGCGGGCCGGACGGCCAGCGCGCCGGAGAGGCGGTCGAACAGGTGGCCGCAGCGCTCGCCGGCTGACGGGCCGGCGCTACGCGCGTCTTCACGCAGGACATGGGCGAGGCGACGGGAGCGGCGGGCATGCCGCCGCGAACTGTGGCTGTGACCGTGGTGCAGCGCGCTGGGGAACGCGCCACGGCGGTAAGATGGCCGTGGCGGAAATTTTCGGCACGTTGCCTTCTGACGGTAACAGTGCGTCCGTTCCTGCGACCAAGAGGCTCGGTCGACGGCGGGTCCACGACAGCATCCGTGAGAGAACCGACGGCGAACCGAGGAAACCGCCAGCGGCGAGACCGAGGAATCCCCATGTCAGCGCTCCGGCGAGCCCGTGGCTTTCGCAGCCGATGCAAGGACCGACCGCGGTAGTCGCCGTGATGTTCGATGCCGTCCATAGGATCCTGATGAGCGGGGCTGCGCCCCGGATGGTCTCAGGCTTGTTTTCGACCACGACGCATCAACGTCCCGAAATGTCTGTGTCTTCGGTTGTGGCGGGGAAAATCCATTCCTCCAGAGACGCGGGCGTCCCTCCGCCACGGTGGAACATCTGCGGTGCGCCGAACGCCGACGTTGCTCGGTCTCGCCAAGGTCCGGGATGGAACTGCCAGCAACCTGCCTGGGCGTCCGCGCGGCACGGGGCGGAGGGCGGCGAAGTGTCGTCCCGGGGCTTTCTTTCTTTGCGAAGTTTTCAGTGTTCGGTGCTAGCGTTCCGGCCACCGAAGAGGTGTGATTCTTGCTCGACAACCTGATCAGCCTGCCGACCGTGTTGGTCTGCACTTTCCTTTCGACGCTCGTCGTCGCCATTTTCCTGGCGTTCCACTGGCTGGCCGGGCGCGGTCGGCTGGCCGCAGGCTACTGGTGCGTGTCGATGTGGGTCGGCACGGCTGCGAGTGCCTTTCTCGGGCTGCGCGGGATCATTGCGCCCGAACTCTCGATCGGGCTCGGCAATGCGCTGGTGGCGTTCGGCTACAGCCTGACATGGGCCGGCTTCCGCGCCTTCGACGAGCGGCGCGTTTCGCGGTTGGCGGTCGCCGCCGGCCCCGCGGCCTGGGGCGCCGCCTATGTGCTTTCCGACAGCTTCGCCGCAGACATGAGCCTCCGGGTGATCCTCATGTCGGTGATCGTCTCGGCCTACTCGCTGGCGATGGCGCGCGAACTGCTGCTGGGCCGCAGGCGGGAGGCGTTGCCCTCGCGGCGGGTGATCGCACTGCTGCTGGCCACGCACGCGGCGATCTATGCGGCGCGCATTCCGTTCGCACTGTTCGCGCCGGTCGCCGACGGCGCTGCGGTCTCTCCGTGGTTTGCGGCGTTTGCGCTCGAAATCTTCCTGCATACGCTGATCGTGGCGGTCTCCGTGCTCATCCTGCTCAAGGAGCGCAGCGAGTTCATCTTCCGCCAGGCGGCGCGCTCGGACGCGTTGACGGGCGTTCTGAACCGGGGCGCCTTCATGGAGGCGGCGGCGAGGGCGCTCTCCCGAAAACCCCAGGGCGGCGTGCTCCTGCTGCTCGATCTCGACCACTTCAAGACCATCAACGACACCTTTGGCCATCAGGCCGGCGACAAGGTCCTCTGCCGCTTTGCCTCGGCGGCCATCGCACGGCTGGACGAGGGCATGGTCTTCGGGCGTTTCGGCGGGGAGGAGTTTGCGCTCCTTGTGCCCGATCAGGATCTCGACGAGGCGGTGACCTTCGCCGATCGCCTGCGGCAGGATACGGCGGCGCTGTCGGTCGGCCATTATGGCAGGCTGATATCGGTGAGCGTCAGCATCGGCGTGGCCTCGGCGCTGCTCTGCGAGGGCGACCTCGACACCCTGATCGCGGCCGCGGACTGCGCGCTCTACCGGGCGAAGGCGGACGGCCGGAACCGCGTCGGCGTTGCCGGGCCTGCCGAAAGCCTCATGCAGGTGGCGGGACGGATGCGGGAGGCGGACGCCGTCGCCGGCAACAGGTCGGTCGCGCTCTAGACAGGCGTTGCGGTCGGCGCCTTTTCGGCCTGCGTCGCAAGATGCTCCAGACCCTCGATCACGCCGTCGGCGCAGGCGTGCCGTGCCTGATAGTGCCGGGGCTCGCGTGCGACGAGCGTCCGCAGTTCCTCCAGTGCGTTGCCGACGACGATGCCGCGGACCGAGGGCAGCAGGAACATGTCGCGGTCGTTGCCGGTGTCGCCGGCGACGGCCACCTCGGCGAGGTCGATTTCGAGCTCCCGGCAGAGCCACTGGAGGGCTGCACCCTTGTTGGCGGTGCGCGGCAGCACGTCGAGATCGCGCTTGCTCGAATAGACGAGCCGCGCCGGTATGCCGGCCTGCGCGAGATTTTCCTCCAGTTCGGCGACGCGATCGTCGTCGGCGTCGTGCAGATGCCAGCTCAGCTTGTAGGCGTGCTGGTAGGCCTCGTCCTGCAACTGGATGCCGTCGACCTGCCGCATCACGCGCATGAGCGCGTCGCGGTCGAATGGGGCGCCGAGCGTCGCGCGGAAACGCCTGCGGCCGTCGTCGTCGAGCCGGCCGCCGATCATCGTTCCGACGCCGCCGATGATGAAGTCGGGATGCGGCAGGTCGGAGACGGCGAGCAGCGCCTCGATGTCGTCCACCAGCCGGCCGCTGTTGTAGACGAGGAGCGGACGGGTTGCGGGATTATGCGCCTCCCAATAGGTGCGGAAGCGCTGCGTCGCCCGCCGGTCGCCGAGCAGGGTCCCGTCCAGGTCGGAAGAGAGAAGGCGGATCACGGTCTCAGTCCCCGTCGTTCCAGGGTTCGGCCCAGTCGTCGACGTCGAGCGCCTGGCGCATCGGGCGGCCCTCGACGAGGGCGATCAACTGCTGGGCGATGCCCGTCCAGGTGAACAGGCTGCGCGCCTTGTGCGCGCCCATCCGGGACAGGCGGCTGTAGAGGCGCGGGTGTTTCAGCGGCTTCATCATGGTGATGCCGAGATCGTATTTGTCGAACGGGTCGGCAAAGAGCGCATGACGCCCGTAGCTAACCGAGCGGAACAGGCCGCCGTGGATGGTGATGATGGTCGGCGTGCCGCTCGCCATCGCCTCGATCGCCGTCATGCCGAACGGCTCGTAGCGGCTGGAAAGCACGAACAGATCCGCGGCGCGATAATAGTCGGGCAGGTCGTCGTCGGAGACGAAGCCGGAAAAGTCGATCCGGTCCTCGAGGTCGCGGTCGCGCGCCAGCTGCTTGAGCTGGTCCAGGATCGCCGTTTCCTGCGCGTCGAGCGTCTCGCCGCCGAGCGCCAGGTGGAGGCGCGCCTCCGGTTCCCGCTCGGCCAGCACCGAGAAGCCCTCGATCAGCAGATCGTAGCCCTTGTTGGTCGCAAGTCGCCCGAGGGCCAGCACCGTCTTGCCGCGGAAGCCGAAGCGCTGGCGGGCCATTTCGCGCGATGCCGAGGAGACGGGGAAGAAGCGGTTGTCGTCATAGCCCGGCGGGATCATGTGGACCCGTTCCGGCTTCAGCCCGTAGTCGTTGATCAGCATGTCGAGCTGGATCGGCGTCGTGGCGATGACGAGGTTGCAGCTGCGATAGACGATCAGCTCGTGCTTGATCCGATCGGAGAAATTGAACTCCGCCTCGAAGGTGTCGGCCTTGTCGGGGTAGTCGGTCTCCATCTGCCGCTTCTTCCAGATCCCGAGCGAATGCGGCGTGTGGATGTGCGGGACGGCGAGCGCCTCCGACAGGCGCTGTCCGGCCACGCCCGCATCCCAGTAGTGGCTGTTGATGAAGAAATATTCGAGACCGTTCGCCCGGATGAAGCGGATGGCCGCTTCGCACCAGGCCATCAGGTGGTTGTGCAGGTATTCCTTCGGGATGAAATCGCGGCCGCCGCAGGGAATGCGCACGACCCGAACGCGGTCGTCGACCTCGTCGAACTGAGGCTGATCTTCGAACTGGCGCGTGTATATGTCGACCAGAAATCCGAGCCGGCCAAGTTTCTTTGCAAGTTCCAGAACATAGACGACCTGGCCGCCTGTATCGGCAGCGCCCAGGGGAGGATTTGCTGCAACATAGCCGTGCGTCGAGACGAGGGCTATTCGAGGGAGGGTTTCATTTTCATGTTTTTCAGTCATATCGACCGACTAGGATAGGGCGCGTCGGCGAGCCTTCAACCCCGAGACGGGCATTTTATGACGCCGTGCGGGCAGGCGATATACTCGAAGACCCTGCATGAAGCTCTGTGGCGGCGGCCGGCGTCGCGGCCGGCCGCCGTCTCCCGTCGGTCGCGCGGCGATCAGGCCGCTTGCGGCGTCAGCTTCACCGATCCCGGGCGACCGAGGAGCAGGACCGAGACGGCCGCAAGCACACACATCACGCCGGCGATCTGGAGTGCGGGCATGTAGGTGTCGAAGTCGCTCCGGAAGTAGCCGGCACCGAAGGCTGCGGTCGCAGCACCCAGCTGGTGGCCGGTGAAGACCCAGCCGAAGACGAGGCCGGCCTTCTCGCGGCCGAAGTTCTCGGCGGCGAGCTTGACGGTCGGCGGCACGGTCGCGACCCAGTCGAGGCCGTAGAAGACGGCGAAGATCGACAGTTCCACGAAGCTGAAGCCCGAGAGCGAGAGGTAGATCAGCGACAGGCCGCGCAGGCCGTAGAACCAGAACAGCAGGAAGCGGTTGTCGTAGCGGTCCGAAAGCCAGCCGGCAAAGATGGTGCCGACGAAATCGAAGATGCCGATCACGGCCAGCGTGCCGGCGGCGGTGACGGCCGCCATGCCGAAATCGCCGCAGATCGAGATCCAGTGGGTCTGGATGAGGCCGTTGGTCGACAGGCCGCAGACGAAGAAGGTTCCGAACAGCACCCAGAAGGCCGGATTGCCGGAGACGCTCTTCAGCGTTGCCAGCGGCGAGACGAGGGTGGCGAGCAGCTTGTGATCCTGCTTCGGCGGCGTCGCGATCGCGGTCTCGCCATAGGCCGGCAGGCCGACATCGGCGGGATGGTCACGCATCAGCAGGAGCACGAGCACCATGGCGAGCGCGATGACGGAGACGGCGAGCGCAAGGGCCATGCGCCAGCCATAGGCTTCGGTCAGGGCGGCGAGCACCGGCAGGAAGACGAGCTGGCCGGTGGCGTTGCTCGCCGTCATCAGTCCGACGACGAGGCCGCGACGCTTGGAGAACCAGCGGCTGGCAACGGTGGCACCCAGCACCAGCGCGGTCATGCCGGTGCCGATGCCGATAACGACGCCCCAGAGCAGGAGGAGCTGCCAGACCTCCGTCATGAAGAAGGAGGCGGCGATGCCGAACAGGATCAGGCCAAGGGCGGTGGTGACGACCTGGCGGATGCCGAAGTGGTTCATGAAGGCGGCCGCGAAGGGGCCGAGCAGGCCGAAGAGCACCAGGCGCACCGCCATGGCGGTGGAGATGTCGGCGATGTCCCAGCCGAATTCCTGGTGCAGCGGCTGGATCATCACGCCGGCGGAGCCCATGGCGCCGGCAGTCGCCAGCATGGTCAGGAACGTGGTCGCCGCGACCACCCACCCGTAGTGAAGGTTCCGGCGGGCCATCCATCCGGCGAGGCTTGTGGAGAGCATGTTCAAAATCCCTTTCCTTTTCGCCGCACACCGGCGGATTGATGCGGGTATCTGCCCGTTTTTTCTGGGCATATACCCGTTTCTGGCCAAATTTCTTAGAGAGCCGCGAGCAATTCCTGCAGCTGCCTGGTCTTGTCGGGACCCAGCCGGGCCTCGATGTCCTCCTGCACGCCGTCCCACAGCGGCGCGCCCTGGGTAAGGATCGCGCGGCCGAGCTCGGTGACGGTCAGCACGGCCTCGCGCTGGTCCTCGCCGTGGCCGATCGCCACCATGCCCATGCGTTCCAGAACCTTGGCGTTGCGGCCGACGGTCGAGCGGTCGAGCTCGACGCGGGAGGCGAGATCCGTCAAAGATACCGGCGCCAGGCGGTTGACGTTCCTCAGAAGGCTGAACTGGCCGATATTCACGCCGAGCGGGGCCAGCGCCTCGTCGTAGTAAGACGAGACCTTTCGGGAGGCCTTGCGCAGCAGAATGCAGTGACAGGTATCGCTGGACATGTCGCGGGTATATACCCGCAACGCTTCCGGCGCAAGATGGCGGAAGCGGAAAATGAAAGACCCGGCGCGAGGCCGGGTCCTTCGGATGCGGTCGACGACGATCGCTTGGATCAGGCCGCCATGGCCTTCTGCAGGTTCTCGTCGATCTTGTCGAGGAAGCCGGTGGTGGAGAGCCAGGGCTGGTCGGGGCCGATCAGGAGCGCCAGGTCCTTGGTCATGAAACCGGCCTCGACGGTGTCGACGCAGACCTTTTCCAGCGTGTTGGCGAACTTCGCGAGTTCGGCATTGTTGTCGAGCTTGGCGCGATGGGCGAGGCCGCGCGTCCAGGCGAAGATCGAGGCGATCGAGTTGGTCGAGGTCTCCTCGCCCTTCTGGTGCTGGCGGTAGTGGCGGGTCACCGTGCCGTGGGCGGCTTCGGCTTCCACCGTCTGGCCGTCCGGCGTCATCAGCACCGAGGTCATCAGGCCGAGCGAGCCGAAGCCCTGGGCGACGATGTCGGACTGGACGTCGCCGTCGTAGTTCTTGCAGGCCCAGACATAGCCGCCGGACCACTTCAGCGCAGAGGCCACCATGTCGTCGATCAGGCGGTGCTCGTACCAGATCTTGGCTTCCTTGAACTTCTCGGCGAACTCCTTGTCGAAGACCTCCTGGAAGATGTCCTTGAAGCGGCCGTCATAGACCTTGAGGATGGTGTTCTTGGTCGAGAGGTAGACCGGCACCTTGCGCTGCAG
The DNA here is from genome assembly GCA_900469965.1 of Hyphomicrobiales bacterium. Classification (GTDB taxonomy): domain Bacteria; phylum Pseudomonadota; class Alphaproteobacteria; order Rhizobiales; family Rhizobiaceae; genus Mycoplana. The sequence goes on from UBZP01000015.1 coordinate 495,610, forward strand.
GCCGTAGTTGAACGAGGCGCGGGCGAACTCGGTGATCGAATCGTCGAGGTTGTACATGCCCATGGCGACGCCGGCGGACGGCGCGTCGAAGACGTCGTACTCGATCTCCTTGCCGTCCTCGCCGACGAACTTCATCGTCAGCTTGCCCTTGCCGGGGAACTTGAAGTCGGTGGCGCGGTACTGGTCGCCGAAGGCGTGGCGGCCGACGATGATCGGCTTGGTCCAGCCGGGCACGAGGCGGGGCACGTTCTTGCAGATGATCGGCTCGCGGAAGATGACGCCGCCGAGGATGTTGCGGATGGTGCCGTTCGGCGACTTCCACATCTTCTTCAGCTTGAATTCCTCGACGCGGCCCTCGTCCGGGGTGATCGTGGCGCACTTGACGCCGACGCCGTACTTCTTGATGGCGTTGGCGGCATCGATCGTCACCTGGTCTTCCGTCGCATCCCGGTTCTCGACGCTGAGATCGTAGTACTTCAGGTCGATGTCGAGGTAGGGGTGGATCAGCTTGTCCTTGATGAACTGCCAGATGATGCGGGTCATCTCGTCGCCGTCGAGCTCGACGACCGGATTTGCGACCTTGATCTTTGCCATGGAATGCCTCGCTGCCTGATGAGGGCGGATTGCCCCGTTTCGTGAAGGTTGGATCGTGTGCGCCTATAGCACCGGATGGCCGGAAGGCAAAGGCGAGCGAGGGCTGGCGGGCGTTATTTTCGCTTTCTCGCAGGCCGGAAATATGGTCGCTGGTGGCCGCGGGGCGGCGCCCGATTCGCTCTGCCAGAATTTGTCCCCATTGCCGATGTTGTCTTCACGGCGACACGAATCCCTTTCATCGGCCTTCCGGCGCTATCCGCCCGCTCGGGAGAATTCCATGATACGCCTGTGCCTCACCGCCACCCTCGTGCTGCTGCCGTCTCTTGCGCTGGCCGCCGATGCCGCCACCCCGGTTCGCGAGATCATGGAGACGGTGACGAAGAACTGGGCCGACGTGGCCGAGGACGACAGCAATCCGCCGGACTACGTCGATTACTTCAACGACGAGTTCCTGCAGCGGCTCTACAGCAAGGATTTCATCGCGAAGTACCGCGAGGCGGCGAAATATCCGGCCTACGAGGACGGCGGCTCGCCGTTCGACTACGACGTGATCGCCATGGGGCAGGACGGTTGCTCGATCAACGACCTGAAGATCGAGGCGCAGCCGCCGGCCGGCGGCGTCACGGTCGTCAAGACGACGTTCGACAACACCCATTGCTTCGGCGAGCGCGAGCCGGACTGGAAGCCAGCCGAGGTCGACTTCAACGTGGTCGAGGAAGACGGCCGGGCGGTGATCGACGACATCCTGCGGCCGCAGGACGGCGACCCGGGCTCGCTGAAGGCGGAGATGCTGGCGATCGCCAAGGAGGGCGCCAACCCGACGCCGGCGGAAGGCGCGACCCAGGAGGAACAATAGGGCATGGCAACAGAACTGACCCTGTACCAGGTGGATGCCTTTGCGGACCGGCTCTTCGCGGGCAATCCGGCGGCTGTCCTGATATTGCAGGACTGGCTGCCGGACGCCTTGATGCAGGCGATCGCCATGGAGAACAACCTGGCGGAAACGGCGTTCGCGCGGGCGGGCGGCGACGGGTACGACCTCAGATGGTTCACCCCCACCTGCGAGGTTGATTTCTGTGGCCATGCGACGCTTGCTGCGGCCCACGTCCTGCGCCATGAAATGGGCATTTCGGGCGATCTGGCTTTCCAGACGCGCGTCGGGCGGATCGTGGTGACGGGCGATCGCGGACGCTATGTGCTCGACCTGCCGCGTTTCGATCCTGAAGAGATTGACGATCCTGCAGGCGCTCTCACGGAGATCTTTCCGGTTCCCCCGCGGGCATTCTTCCGCAATTTCGAAAATCTGTTCGCCGAACTGGAGGACGAGACCGCGGTCGGGTCATTTCTGCCCGACCATCCGCGAATCGCAATGCTCGACGCGGGCGGATTGGTCGTTACGGCGCGTGGTCGCACGGCAGACTTCGTTTCGCGCTATTTTGCCCCGGCGGCCGGGATACCGGAAGATCCGGTGACGGGATCGATCCATGCGACGCTGGTGCCCTACTGGGCAAGGGTGCTCGGCAAGAGCAGGCTCTCGGCCTTCCAGGCCTCCGCGCGGGGAGGACGTATCGACTGCGAGCTTGCTGGCCAACGCGTGCTTCTGTCGGGAAGCGCGGTGACCTATATGAGGGCTGGCATCTTCCTGCCATCGTGACCGCCGAGGCGGTGCGCCGTACGCTTCTCATTTTGCGCCAATTGTGCCAGTGAGGCGCGGACCGACGCGAAGGGTTGACGAAGGCATGGCGGGAACGAACAGCGAGCGAGAACTGATAGCGGAAGGGCCGGCGATCATCCTGGTCCATCCGCAACTGGGTGAGAACATCGGCATGGTCGCACGCGCCATGGCGAATTTCGGCCTGGCGGAACTGCGTCTCGTCAATCCGCGCGACGGCTGGCCGAGCGAGAAGGCGATCTCGGCGGCGAGCAAGGCCGACCACGTGATCACCGCGACGAAGGTGTACCCGTCGCTGGAGGCGGCGGTCGCCGATCTCAACTTCGTCTATGCCACGACGGCGCGCGACCGCTACGGCTACAAGGAGGTGCGCTCGCCGGTGGTGGCGGCCGAGACGCTGCGGGCGCGGTTCAGGGCGGGCGAGAAGACCGGCATCCTGTTCGGGCGCGAACGCACGGGGCTGACCAACGAGGAGATCGCGCTCGCCGACGAACTCGTCACCTTTCCTGTCAACCCCGCCTTCGCCTCGCTGAACCTTGCCCAGGCCGTCCTGCTGATGAGCTACGAGTGGATGAAGACGGGGGTGGGCTCGCCGGAGGAAACGGCATTTTCGGCGCTGCCGCAGCGGCCGGCCAAGAAGGACGAGTTGCAGGGGCTGTTCGATCATGTGGAGGAGGCGCTCGACGCGCGCGGCTACTTCCGCCCCGCCGCCAAAAAGCCGAAATTGATCGAAAACCTGCGCTCGGCGCTGACGCGTCCCTCCTTCACCGGCTCGGAAATCCAGGTCTTGCGCGGCATCGTCTCCTGTCTCGATCGTTTCACCCGCGAGGCGCCGCGCGGCACGCCCGCGCCCAATCGCACCCGCAACAGAAGGCCGAAAGCCGAACGTGACGACGAATAGCGCCAAACCCGTTCTCGTGTTCGACAGCGGCATCGGCGGGCTGACGGTGCTGCGCGAGGCCCGCGTGATGATGCCGGAGCGGCACTTCACCTATGTCGCCGACGACGCCGGCTTTCCCTATGGCGGCTGGGAGGAGGGCGCGCTGAAGGCGCGGATCGTCGCCCTGTTCGACCGGCTTCTGGCCGAGCACGATCCCGAAGTCTGCATCATCGCCTGTAACACCGCCTTCACGCTCGTCGGCGCCGATCTGCGGGCGACGTTCCCGCAGATGCGCTTCGTCGGCACCGTGCCGGCGATCAAGCCGGCCGCGGAGCGCACGCGCTCGGGGCTGGTCTCGGTGCTGGCGACGCCGGGCACGGTGAAGCGGGCCTATACGCGCGACCTGATCCAGTCGTTTGCCAGCCAGTGCCATGTGCGGCTCGTCGGCTCGGAAAACCTGGCGCGGATGGCGGAGGCCTATATCCGCGGCGAGAGCCTGTCGGACGACGACGTGCGGGCGGAGATCGCCCAGTGCTTCCTGGAGCAGGACGGCAGGAAGACCGACATCGTCGTGCTCGCCTGCACGCACTATCCCTTCATGGCCAACCTGTTCCGCAGGCTGGCGCCCTGGCCGGTCGACTGGCTCGACCCGGCGGAGGCGATCGCCCGCCAGGCCCGGCGGCTCGTGCCGGCGCTCGACGGCACCGCGCTCGATGGATTTGCAACGGGCGAGGACATCGCCATCTTCACCTCCGGCAAACCCGATTTCGCCACGCGGCGGCTGATGCAGGGTTTCGGGCTCAGGGTGTAGCGCCCGTATCACAGTCGCGCGCGGCCGCAGCAGCTTCCTGTGGGTTTCTTCTTTTCCAGCCCCCGCACGGGCTGCCTTTCGTGCTAGGTCTCGCCCTTATTTCCCGGCACTCTGCGGCCGGACGAATCGATTGGTTGGGCACGAGGATCGCATGAAGGTCGGCATCGACATGGGAACGGCGCAGGGCGGCGCGCCGGCCACGCTCGATATCGAGGAACTGCTGGCCACCCGTCTTCTCGTCCAGGGCAATTCCGGCTCGGGCAAGTCGCACCTGCTGCGGCGGCTGCTCGAGCAGTCGGCGCCCTGGGTGCAGCAGTGCATCATCGATCCGGAGGGCGACTTCGTCACGCTCGCCGACAAGTTCGGCCATGTCGTCGTCGAGGGCGAGCGCACCGACGCCGAACTCGTCGGGATCGCGACCCGCATCCGCCAGCACCGCGTCTCCTGCGTGCTTTCGCTCGAGGGGCTGGAGGTCGAGCAGCAGATGCGCACGGCCGGCATCTTCCTCAACGCGATGTTCGACGCCGACCGGGACTACTGGTATCCGGTGCTCGTCGTCGTCGACGAGGCGCAGATGTTCGCGCCCTCGGTGGGCGGCGATGTCGGCGAGGAGGTACGCAAGCTCTCGCTCGGCGCCATGACCAACCTGATGTGCCGCGGGCGAAAGCGCGGGCTTGCCGGCGTGATCGCCACCCAGCGGCTCGCCAAGCTCGCCAAGAACGTCGCGGCCGAGGCCTCGAACTTCCTGATGGGCCGAACCTTCCTCGACATCGACATGGCGCGCGCCGCCGACCTGCTCGGCATGGACCGACGGCAGGCGGAGATGTTCCGCGACCTGAAGCGCGGCTCCTTCGTGGCGCTCGGTCCGGCGCTGTCGCGGCGGCCGCTGTCGGTGACGATCGGCGCCGTCGAGACCTCGGCGCGCTCGACGAGCCCCAGGCTGATGCCGCTGCCGGAGGCGCCGCAGGACGTCGAGGACCTGATCTTCACGCCGGATCCGGAGGAGTTCACGCGGCCGCTCGTCCGCCGCGTCGCCCCGCAGCCGCGCCCGACCACCGACATCCTCGCCGAACTGTCGCGCGCGCGGCCGGAACCCGTCGCCGCCGAGCCGGCGCGGCCGGCAGCGCCGGAAATGCCGGCGGAGGAGCGCGAGGCGCTGCTCGACCACGTGCTCTCCGAAATCCTCGACAATCCGGGCGCGGCCTTCCGCCCGGATGCGGAACTGTTCCAGGATTTTCTCGTCCGCTGCCGCATCCGCCGCGTGCCCGGCGCGCCGCTGTCGCTGCCGGCCTTCCGCCGCAAGATGGCGGTCGCCCGGTCCGGCGTCGATGCCGAGACGGCCGCGACCGAGGCCTGGGCGACCGCGCTCGAGCTGTCGCGGCAGGTGAGCGAGGACCTGCAGGCCGTCTTCCTGCTGGTGGCGCAATCGGCCGTTCGCGGACTGCCGTGCCCGTCGGATGCGATGATCGCACGCGCCTATGGCACGCATTCCGCCCGCCGCGCGCGGCGCCTGCTCGGCTATTTCGAGGAACAGGGGCTGATCGTGGTGCACAGCGACGCGGCCGGGCTGAGGATCGTCGCCTTCCCGGATCTGGCCTGCGAGACCGCGCCCGGCGACGCCAACGGGCCGGACCTGACCGAGACGCTGCGGCCGGCAGCGGAATAGGCGCACCCGGCCTGGCTCCACAAGGCCCGCGCGGCAAAGCCCCGCTCAGCGGGTGGGAGGCCTTCCTTCGCCCGGCAGAAGCCGCTGCGTTTCCAGAAGATACTCGTTGGAATAGTCGGTCCTGATCTCGATCCAGACCGGAAGGTGATCGGACATCTCGTGCGTTCGCCAGGCGCGGTAGGCCCTGGGCCAGTCCGCGTCGGGTTCGCCGCCGTCCGGTTCGCCATCGGTGGGTGCGACGCTGCGGTAGCCCTCGGCTTCGGCGTCGGTGAAGACGGCATCCTGCCAGCGGAGCACGCCATGGCCGACGAGGTTCGTCTCGTTGTGCGGGCCGGTGAAGGCGATCTGGTCGTAGTGCCTGTTGCCCGAAAGCGTCGTCGGGCCGAGCGGCACGGCCTTGAAGCCGTTGTTCACGAGCGCCTGCATGCCGGCATCGCCGGGATCCTCGATGTTCATGTCGCCGAGCATGACATGGACCTCGTCCGCCTCCTTCGCCCGCTTGGCGAGCGCGGTCGCGATCACCCGGATCTCATCCTCGCGCAAGGGGCGATTGGCCTGCTCCTCGAACACGATATGCGCCGAGCAGAGCGTGAACTTGAACCACCCGGCCTGGAAGGAGGCGAAGAACGGGGTGCGGCCGATCTGCTCATCGCCGGGCAGGGCACCCTTCGGCAGCACCAGTTCGCCGATCAGGTGGCGGAAGGAGACCTTGCGCCGGTCAAAGAGAAAGGCCATGCGCTCGTTGTTGCCGCGCCCGGGGCCGGAACTGTCGTTGACGAAGAAATCCCAGTTCGGGCCGAGGAGCCGGACCAGCCGCTCCACGGCCTTGATGTCCTTGACCTCCTGGACGGCGCAGATGTCGAAGTGATCGATGATTTCGGCGATGTAGTGATAGCTCTCCGGCAGGCGGAGGCGGCCTCCGTCGAAATGGCGGATGTTCCACGAGCCGATGATCAGCGTGTCGGGCTGCCGCTTCGAGGTGATCTCCCCGTTCAGGAGCGCGCGCAGCCGCAGGAGACGGGCGGCGATCCAGCCCGCCTGGCCGGGCGAGGCCTCGCCGCGCGGATAGAGGCTTTCGTTGCGAAGCATCTGATAGAATGCCATTTCAATCCTCCTGCGCGGGTCGTTCGGTACGGGGCGGCTGATGGCGTTGGATTGTCGCGACATGAATGGATGTCCGTGGTCGACTATACCATGAGTTGTGCCGCCATTCCATTGGCCGGAAGGGGTACGGAGCGAGGCTTCACAGGCGGACAAAGACGTTGACTTCACCGGCGATAGCGGCTAGAGACCCGCCAACGCCGGGCAGAGATGTCCGGTGTTTCATTTGACATGTCCCGTGGTTTCTCCGGTCGCGTATCGTGAGAAATCTGTCAGAAAGCCGAAAACGGCATTCAGAGGAGGGCGTGTTTCCTTGATCCGGTCTGGTAACGGACCGGTGTAACTGTTTGAAAGGAAATGCGATGAGCAAGCGCGCTGCATCGAAGTACAAGATCGACCGCCGCATGGGCGAAAACATCTGGGGTCGCCCGAAGTCCCCGGTCAACCGCCGCGAATACGGCCCGGGCCAGCACGGCCAGCGCCGCAAGTCCAAGCTCTCCGACTTCGGCGTGCAGCTGCGCGCCAAGCAGAAGCTGAAGGGCTACTACGGCGACCTGCGCGAAAAGCAGTTCCGCTCGATCTACGACGAAGCCAACCGCCGCAAGGGCGACACGTCGGAGAACCTGATCGGCCTGCTGGAATCGCGCCTCGACGCGATCGTCTACCGCGCCAAGTTCGTTCCGACGGTCTTCGCTGCCCGCCAGTTCGTCAACCACGGCCACGTCAAGGTCAACGGCGTCCGCGTCAACATCGGTTCCTACCGCTGCAAGGCCGGCGACGTCATCGAAGTCCGCGAGAAGTCCAAGCAGCTCGTTTCCGTCCTGGAATCGGTTCAGCTCGCCGAGCGTGACGTTCCGGACTACATCGAAGTCGACCACAACAAGATGGTCGCCACCTTCGCACGCGTTCCCGGCCTGTCCGACGTCCCGTACCCGGTCGTCATGGAGCCGAACCTGGTCGTCGAATTCTATTCGCGTTGATTTCAACGCGACGCTGACCATTGCGAAAGCCGCCCCGAAACGGGCGGCTTTTTCGTCTTTAGGGATCTCTTGCCGGAGGATCGCCGATGCCCGACCTGCAGACGATCGTGGCCGATATACACAGGGAACTCTCGCCGCGGTTCGGCGAGGGGCGGCTGCCCGACTACATCCCGCAGCTGGCGCGGGTGGCGCCCGACCGGTTCGGCCTGGCCGTCGTGACCGTGGACGGCGGCGTCCATCTGGCCGGCGATGCGGACGTCGCCTTTTCCATCCAGAGCATCTCGAAGGTCTTCACGCTGACGATCGCGCTCGGCAAGCATGGCGATGCGATCTGGAAGCGGGTGGGGCGCGAGCCCTCCGGCTCGGCCTTCAACTCGATCGTCCAGCTCGAGCGGGAGGCGGGAATTCCGCGCAACCCCTTCATCAATGCCGGGGCGATCGCGATCAGCGACCTCCTGCTCGCCGGCCATCCGCCGAAGGAGGCGATCGGCGAGATCCTGCGCTTCGTCCGCTACCTGGCCGACGAGGAGGAGATCGTCATCGACCACGAGGTCGCCCGTTCGGAAGCCGCGACGGGCTTCAGGAACGCCGCGCTCGCCAATTTCATGCGCTCGTTCGACCGGCTGATCCATCCGGTCGATCATGTGCTGGGCGTCTATTTCCACCAGTGCGCGATCGCCATGAGCTGCCGCCAGCTGGCGAGGGCAGGGCTCTTTCTCGCCGCCGGCGGGACCAACCCGCTGACCGGCCACCGCGTCGTCTCCGCGCAGCGGGCGCGGCGCATCAATGCGCTGATGCTGACCTGCGGGCACTATGACGGTTCGGGCGACTTCGCCTATCACGTCGGCCTGCCGGGCAAGAGCGGCGTCGGCGGCGGCATCCTGGCGATCGCCCCCGGAAAGGCGTCGATCGCCGTCTGGTCGCCCGGGCTCAACGAGGTCGGCAACTCGGCGCTCGGCACGATCGCGCTGGAAATGCTGGCGGCCCGCACCGGCTGGTCGGTTTTTGGCGCTTGATTGTGGCGGCCGTTCGGGGCATTGCAACCCGGACGAATTGAATACGGACGCTCTGATGACGCTTGCGCTCAAGATCGACGACGATGCCGAAGACGGCGGCCACCGGCATCCGCTGTTCGCCGGCGCCCCGCAGTCGGTCTCCTTCAACAAGCTGCGCAAGCGGCTCCTGCGGCAGGTCCGGCAGGCGATCGAAGACTTCGCCATGCTGAAGGGGCAGAAGCGCTGGCTGGTGGGCGTCTCGGGCGGCAAGGACAGCTACGGGCTGCTGGCGCTGCTTATGGACCTGAAGTGGCGCGGCCTGCTGCCGGTGGACCTGATCGCCTGCAACCTCGACCAGGGCCAGCCGAACTTTCCGAAGCACATCCTGCCGGAATACCTGTCCTCGATCGGGGTGAGCCACCGCATCGAGTATCGGGACACCTATTCGGTGGTGAAGGAGAAGGTGCCGGAGGGGGCGACCTACTGCTCGCTCTGCTCGCGGCTGAGGCGCGGCAATCTCTACCGGATCGCCCGCGAGGAGGGCTGTGACGCCCTGGTGCTCGGGCACCATCGCGAGGACATGCTCGAGACGTTCTTCATGAACTTCTTCCATGGCGGGCGGCTCGCCTCCATGCCGGCGAAGCTCCTGAACGACGACGGCGACCTGATGGTGCTGCGCCCGCTCGCCTATGCGGCCGAGGACGACCTTGCGAGGTTCGCCACCGCCATGCGGTTTCCGATCATCCCCTGCGACCTGTGCGGCTCGCAGGACGGCCTGCAGCGTAACGCGATGAAGGCGATGCTCGCCGACATCGAGGCGCGCATGCCCGGCCGCAAGGACACGATGCTGCGGGCGCTTGCGCATGTGAACCCGTCGCACCTGCTCGATCCCGCGCTCTTCGATTTCTCCTCCCTGACGACGGTAGCTTCAAATGACGACCAGCTTTGACATCAATGCCCTTGCCTTACTCCTCAGCCAGGCGGCCGAGGTCGAGATCCGCCCGCGGTTTCGCGCCCTTGCCGAGGGCGACGTGCGCGCCAAGACGTCGGCGATCGACCTCGTGACCGAGGCGGACGAGGCCGCCGAGCGCTTCATCAAGGCGGGCATGGAGGCGGTCCTGCCGGGCGCGCTGTTCGTCGGCGAGGAGAGTGTCGCGGCCGACCCGGCGCTGCTTCCGAAGCTCGCCGAGGCCGACCTCGCCGTCGTGATCGACCCGATCGACGGTACCTTCAACTTCGCCGCCGGCGTGCCGCTCTACGGCGTGATGGCATCGGTGGTCGCCGGCGGCGAAACGATCGCCGGCGTGATCTACGATCCGATGGGCGACGATTTCGTGCTGGCGGAAAAGGGCGCCGGTGCCTGGCAGACGGGTGGGCACCGTCCGGCCATCCGCCTGAAGGCTGCCGCCCCGGTGAACCTGGAGGTGACGGGCATGGCCTCCACCGGCTTCCTGCCCTAGGACAAGCGCGCCCGCGTGATGGCCAACCTCGCCAAGGTCGCCTTCGCCTCGAACTACCGTTGCGCTGCGCACGAGTACCGCACCTTCGCCGCCGGCCACCTGCACTACCTGATGTACAACAAGCTGATGCCCTGGGACCACCTGGCCGGCACGCTGATCAGCCAGGAGGCCGGCGCCTATGCCGCCCGCTTCGACGGCTCGCCCTACAAGCCCCGCCATGTCGAGGGCGGACTTTTGCTGGCCCCCGACCGGGACAGCTGGGAGATGATGCGCCGCGAGGTCTTTACCGTCGACTGAGCGGTGCCGCAGGAACGACAAAGGGCCGGACGAGCGATCGTCCGGCCCTTTTTGCGTCTGCCGTCGCAGCATTCAGACCGCCCGGTTGTGCGGCTGGAACAGCTTGCCGCGCTCGGCGATGAGAACGAACACCAGGCCGATGACGGAGAGGATGAAGAAGCCGGAGACCAGCGGCACGGCGGTGCCGTTGAAGGCCTGACCGATGACGCCGCCGATGACCGCGCCGCCGGCGGTGCCCATGAAGCCGAGCACGGAGGAGGCGGTGCCGGCGACGTGGCCGAGCGGCTCCATGGCGAGCGAATTGAAGTTGGAGCCGATCCAGCCGAACTGGAACATCGCCAGCGCAAACAGCACGATGAAGACCGCAAACGGCAGGTGATGGTCCTTAGAGGCGAGCGTCAGCGCCAACCAGAGCGCATTGATGGCCAGAAAACCGAGCAGCGCCCCGTGGGAAAGCCGGCGCATGCCGAAGCGGCCGACGAGGCGGGCGTTGACGAAGGAGGAGAACGCCATGAAGGCGGCGACGCCGGCAAAGGCGACGGGGAACCAGACGCCGAGCCCGTAGATGCCGACATAGATCTGCTGGGCGGAATTGATGAAGCCGAACAGCGCCCCGAAGATGAACGTGCTCGCCAGCGTGTAACAGAGGGCCACCCGGTCGGTCAGCACGATCTTGAAGCCCTCCAGGATGGAGGCCGGCGTGAACGGGCGGACGTCTTCCGGCGCCAGCGTTTCCGGCAGCCGCAGGTACATCCAGGCGCCGACCATCGCCGCAATGACGCCCATGAAGATGAAGATCAGGTGCCAGTCGCCGAACAGCATGACGACCTGGCCGGTGCCGGGTGCCAGCACCGGAACGACCATGAAGACCATCATGATCAGCGACATCACTTCGGCCATGGCACGCCCGCCATAGACGTCACGGACGATCGAGATGGTGATCACCCGCATCGCCGCGGAGCCGATGCCCTGCACGAACCGCAGCGCGAGCAGCACCGCAAAGGACGGCACGACGACGGCAGAGAGTGCCGCGACGATGTAGATGCCGAGGCCGACGAACATCGGGATGCGGCGGCCGAAGCGGTCGGATATGGGGCCGTAGAGGAGCTGGGCGCAGGCAAAGCCGAGCAGGTAGGCCGAGATCACGTACTGACGGTGATTCTCGCTGACGACGCCGAGGCTGGCGCCGATTTCCTGGAGGCCGGGCAGCATGATGTCGATGGCAAGCGCGTTCAGCGCCATCAGCATCGCCATCAGCGCGATGAACTCTCCCTTGCCCATGCCGTTCAGGCGCTGGGACGCATCGGGTGCAATTGCAGTCATGATGAAATTCCAGAAAAAAGAGAGAAGGCGCCGTGGGTAGCGGCGCCTTGTAACGGTTTGATGATGTGATGCGGTGGGGGCAGCGTCAGGCCGCGCCCTTGACCGCAATTCCCTGCGCCTGCAGATGCGACTGCAACTCGCCGGACTGGAACATTTCGCGGACGATGTCGCAGCCGCCGACGAACTCGCCCTTGACGTAGAGCTGCGGAATGGTCGGCCAGTTGGAATAGTCCTTGATGCCCTGGCGGAGGTCGGCATCCGCAAGCACGTTGATGCCCTTGTAGTCGACGCCGACATAGTCGAGGATCTGGACGACCTGGCCGGAGAAACCGCACTGCGGGAACTGCGGGGTGCCCTTCATGAAGAGCACGACGTCGTTGCTCTTGACCTCGTTGTCGATGAAATCGTTGATGCCACTCATATTCCAATCCTTTCCTGTCCGGGTTCAAGGTCCGGACTGCTGTTGCCCCTAGATAGCATGCGCGGGGCGATTTTCCATCACCCCGCGCGGAATTGACCCATCAAATGTGCTGATGGCCGGGATCAGGTTCGGGTGGTGCGGCGCTGCTTGCTGCGGGCGGCGGCGGTGCGGCGGCGGCTGACCTGCTTGCGGGCTGGCTTCTTCTTCAGCGCCGCCTCGACGATGTCGGCGATCAGGCCGCCCGTCTTCGCCTTCGTCGTCCGGCGACGGGTGCGCCTGGTGGTCTTCCTCACGCCCGACTTCTTCAGCACCTCCTTGAGGGCGCTGCTGACGACGCCGGAGACGAAATCCTCGATCAGGCTTGCCATCCGGAGTTTCTCACTCCGGCGCAGACGTCTGAAGGGCGAGTGCGTGCAGGATGCCGCCCATGTTTCCCTTCAGGGCGTTGTAGACCATCTGGTGCTGCTGGACGCGGGTCTTGCCGCGGAAGGCTTCCGCGACGACCTCTGCGGCATAGTGATCCCCATCGCCTGCCAGATCGCGGATCGTGACCTTGGCTCCGGGAATGCCGGCCTTGATCATGTCTTCGATTTCACCTGGTGCCATGGGCATAATGCGTGCTCCCTTTTGTGTTATTCGGCGGCAGCGGCTGCATTCGAGCTGCCATCCATGAATTCAGGGAACCACGATTCATGGGTGTCGCGCAATTGTTCAATCGGCAGCCGCAGCAGATCGTCGATGACGAGCTCCGTGCCGCCGACGGTGCCGAGCCTGCGGAACGGCACGCCGGCGCCTTCCGCATTGGCGCAGAGGAAGTTCGCCATGTCGGCGGGCATGGCGACGACGTAGCGACCCTGGTCCTCGCCGAACAGCAGTGCATGGGCGGGGCCGTTGCAATCCTTCAGGCTGATCTGCATGCCCTTGCCGGAAGCCATCGCCATCTCGGCGAGGGCGACGGCGAGGCCGCCGGAGGAAATGTCGTGGCAGGCGGAGAACTGGCCGTTGCGGATCGCCGAGCGGACGAATTCGCCGTTGCGGCGTTCGACGACGAGATCGACTTCCGGCGCCGGGCCGTCGACGATGCCGAGCACGTCGCGCAGATAGACCGACTGGCCGAGATGGCTGCCGTCGCTGCCGATCAGCACGATCTGGTCACCGGCTGCGGCGCCACCGATCCTCGCCATCTTCGACCAGTCGGGCAGGAGGCCGACGCCGGCAATCGTCGGGGTGGGCAGGATCGCCACGCCGTTGGTCTCGTTGTAGAGCGAGACGTTGCCGGAGACGATCGGGAAGTCGAGCGCCCGGCAGGCCTCGCCGATGCCCTGGATGGCCTTGACGAACTGGCCCATCGTGTCCGGCTTTTCCGGATTGCCGAAATTGAGGTTGTCGGTGGCCGCCAGCGGCTCTGCACCGGTGGCAGTGATGTTACGCCAGCATTCGGCGACCGCCTGCTTGCCGCCCTCGAACGGGTCGGCCTCGACATAGCGCGGGGTGACGTCGGAGGAGAAGGCGAGCGCCTTGGTCGGATGGCCCTCGACGCGCACGACACCGGCGTCGCCGCCGGGGATCTGCAGCGAATTGCCCTGGATGAGGGTGTCGTACTGCTCGTAGACCCAGCGGCGGCTGGACTGGTTCGGCGAACCGACGAGCTTCAGCAGCGCCAGGCCGTAGTCGTTGGGCTCGGCCACCAGCGAGGCGGGCAGGGGCGCGGGCTTGCCCGGCTCGCGCCAGGGGCGGTCGTATTCCGGGGCCTCGTCGCCCAGTTCCTTGATCGGCAGGTTCGCGACTTCCTCGCCCTGGTGCAGGATGCGGAAACGCAGGTCGTCGGTGGTCTTGCCGACGATCGCGAAGTCGAGGCCCCACTTGTGGAAGATCGCCTCGGCTTCCTGCTCCTTCTCGGGGCGAAGCACCATGAGCATGCGCTCCTGGCTTTCCGACAGCATCATCTCGTAGGCCGTCATGCGGTCCTCGCGGACCGGCACGAGGTCGAGGTTGAGCTCGATGCCGAGATCGCCCTTGGCGCCCATCTCGACGGCCGAACAGGTCAGGCCGGCGGCCCCCATGTCCTGGATGGCGATGACGGCGCCGGTCTGCATCAGTTCGAGGCAGGCTTCCAGCAGGCACTTTTCGGTGAAGGGGTCGCCGACCTGTACGGTCGGGCGCTTCTCCTCGATCGACTCGTCGAATTCGGCGGATGCCATCGTCGCGCCGCCGACGCCGTCGCGGCCGGTCTTGGCGCCGAGATAGACGACCGGAAGGCCGACGCCCTCGGCCTTGGAGTAGAAGATCGCATCGCTCTTGGCGAGGCCGGCGGCGAAGGCGTTGACGAGGATGTTGCCGTTGTAGCGCGGGTCGAACTCGACCTCGCCGCCGACGGTCGGCACACCGAACGAGTTGCCGTAGCCGCCGACGCCGGCAACGACGCCGGAGACGAGGTGGCGGGTCTTGGGATGGTCGGGTGCACCGAAGCGCAGCGCGTTCATCGCCGCGACCGGGCGGGCGCCCATGGTGAAGACGTCGCGCAGGATGCCGCCGACGCCGGTCGCGGCCCCCTGGTAGGGTTCGATGTAGGAGGGGTGGTTGTGGCTCTCCATCTTGAAGACGACGCAGTCGCCGTCGTCGATGTCGACCACACCGGCATTCTCGCCGGGACCCTGGATGACGCGCGGGCCCTTGGTCGGCAGCGTGCGCAGCCACTTCTTGGACGACTTGTAGGAGCAGTGCTCGTTCCACATGGCCGAGAAGATGCCGAGCTCGGTAAACGTCGGTTCGCGGCCGATCAGCGACAGGATGCGCTCGTATTCGTCCGGCTTCAGCCCGTGGGCGGCAATGAGCTCCGGGGTGATCGGGCGGCTGTTGGAGATGGTCATCGTCTCTCGTCTTGTCCGTGAGGTGAGGGCTTTGCGGTCTCTTTAGCGCAAGCGGCAGCACGGCGCGACAGGAAAATGGCCGCGTCAACAAGGTGACGGAGCGGATCGGTCAGAGGATCTCGTCCAGCCGTTCGACCGGGCGGCAGAGCCGGGCTCCCTTGCCGGAGATCACGATCGGCCTTTCGATCAGGATCGGGTGGGCCAGCATGGCATCCATGATCTCGCGGTCGGAACGCTGCGGGTCGAGCAGGCCGAGGTCGCGGGCCAGCGGCTCCTTGGTGCGCAGGATGTCGCGCGGCTCGGCCTCCATCGCCATCAGGATTCCCACCAGTTCCTCCCGGGTCGGCGGGTTCTTCAGATATTCGACGATCTGCGGCTCCCGCCCGGTTTCACGGATCCTGGCCAGGACATTGCGGGAGGTCGAGCAGCGGGGATTGTGGAGGATCTGTATCGTCATGGCGGCGGTAAACGAGACTGTGTCGGGAAGGTTCCCGGCAGCGGCGATGGAGGTGATGGACGGCGGATGGACAGCGACCCGGGTGGTGGATCAGCTGCAGCCGGTGGTGCCCGCCGCCCAGCGCTTGACGTCGGCGGCGATGCGGCCGGCCACCGGTTCGTCCATCAACGGGCCGAAGGCGCTGAGCCGCGCGGGGTGGCCTTCGGCCTGCACGACGAGGAGCGGGCGGGATTCGGGCGAGCGGCGCGGGACGACGAGGATGCGCGGCTTGCCGGAGAAGGAATTCAGCTCCGGCGCCAGGCGGTAGGCCTTGAAGGCGGCGTCCCCTGACTTGAACCAGCAGGAATTGGCGCCGAGCGCGATCCGTTCCATTGTCGGAAGGGCGGCCGTGTTCGCACGGGGCGCCGGCGGTGCCGACTGGCAGGCTGCGACGAGGACGGAGACTGCCGTAACGGCAATCGCGTTGAGAGCCGCGGAGAGGACAAACGGGCGCATGGAGGGCCTTTCAGACGGGACGGGCGCCCTTGATAGCGGCCTATGGTTAAGCGGCGATTACGTCGAGGGCGGAGGCGAACAGGCCACGGCCATCGGCGCCGCCATGGGCGGCCTCGATCAGGTTTTCCGGGTGCGGCATCATGCCGAGCACGTTGCCCTTCTCGTTGATCACGCCGGCGATGTCGTTCATCGAGCCGTTCGGGTTGGTGCCTTCGGCATAGCGGAAGACCACCTGGCCGTTGCCCTCGATCCTCGCCATCGTCTCGGCATCGGCGAAGTAGTTGCCGTCGTGATGGGCGACGGGGCAGCGCAGGATCTGGCCCTTCGCATAGGCGCGGCTGAAGGCGGTCTCGGCATTGACGACCTCGAGCCTGATCTCCTTGCAGACGAACTTCAGCGAGGCGTTGCGCATCAGCGCGCCCGGCAGCATGCCGGCCTCGAGCAGGATCTGGAAGCCGTTGCAGACGCCCAGCACCTTCACGCCGGCCTCGGCCCTGGCCTTGATCGCCTGCATGATCGGCATGCGGGCGGCGATCGCGCCGCAGCGCAGGTAGTCGCCGTAGGAAAAGCCGCCGGGAATGACGATCAGGTCGACGCCGGCGGGGATCTCCGTCTCGGTCTGCCAGACGGTGACGGGCGGCTTGCCGCCGATCTTGGTGAGGGCCGCGATCATGTCGCGGTCACGGTTGAGGCCTGGGAGCTGGACGACGGCTGACTTCATGGGTGTGGCTCAAACTTTGCCTGGGCCTCGGCGAGCTCGCGCAGTTCGAGGCGGTTGTCGATACGGTCTAGGCGCTGGTCAACGCGGTCGAGGCGCATGTAGATCTGGTGAACGTCTTGCTGCATCGAGACCATTACGCCGCGCATGTTGATCATCTCGCTTCGAAGATCGGACATGCTGCCATCCAGCTTGTCCATGCGAGCATGCATCTTCTTCAGCAATTCGTAGATCAGGTCACCGTCAACGTCGGCCATCGCACGCTCCTTCAACCATCAGGCGAGGGCGATAGTATAGTTCTCGATTACCGTGTTTGCCAGAAGCTTCTCGCACATGTCCTTCAGTTCGGCTTCCGCCTTCGCCTTGTCGGCGGTCTGCAGCTCGAGGTCGAAGACCTTGCCCTGGCGGACGTGGCCGACGCCGTCGAAGCCGAGGCTGCCGAGCGCGCCTTCGATCGCCTTGCCCTGCGGGTCGAGAACGCCGTTCTTCAGCGTGACCGTTACGCGTGCCTTGATCATGTGTTCCTCTTCAAAAGCGTCCATTTGCGGCCCTCTTGAGGGCCGGCGGGCGGTCCCGCCACAACTACTTGACCAGAACGGGACCCGTGCCGCGGATCGGCTCGTTCTCGTTGATGATGCCGAGCCGGCGCGCGACTTCCTGGTAGGCTTCCAGCAGTCCGCCCATGTCGCGGCGGAAGCGGTCCTTGTCCATCTTTTCCTGGGTGTTGACGTCCCAGAGCCGGCAGCTGTCGGGCGAGATCTCGTCGGCGATGATGATGCGCATCATGTCGCCCTCGTAGAGACGGCCGCACTCGATCTTGAAATCCACGAGCTGGATGCCGACGCCGAGGAAGAGGCCGGAGAGGAAGTCGTTGACGCGGATGGCGAGCGCCATGATGTCGTCGAGTTCCTGCGGGCTCGCCCAGCCGAAGGCGGTGATGTGCTCCTCGGAGACCAGCGGGTCCTCGAGGTTGTCGGCCTTGAAATAGAATTCGATGATCGAACGCGGCAGGACGGTGCCTTCCTCGATGCCGAGGCGCTTCGACAGCGATCCGGCGGCGACATTGCGCACGACGACCTCGAGCGGGATGATCTCGACTTCCTTGATCAGCTGCTCGCGCATGTTGAGGCGGCGAATGAAATGGGTCGGGATGCCCATCTTGTTCAGATGGGTGAAGAGGTACTCGGAGATCCGGTTGTTCAGCACGCCCTTGCCGTCGATGACGTCATGCTTCTTCTTGTTGAAGGCGGTGGCGTCGTCCTTGAAGAACTGGATCAGCGTGCCCGGCTCAGGACCCTCGTAGAGAATCTTGGCCTTGCCCTCGTAGATACGGCGGCGACGGTTCATGGATTTTTCTCTGTATTTGGCGCCCTTGGGTAGCGCGGCATCAATTCTTTCCCGGGTCCATAAACGAATTGTACCGGTTTCACAATCGGCCAGTCGTCCGATCCCCGCATTTCAGGGCCTTGATTTCCGGCCTTGGCTTTCCGCAAGCCATGCCGCAAACTTCACATTGCACTTTCGACACGCTTTTGATTTATGGGTCGGCAGTCCCTACGGGAACAGGATCAAATATACGGGAGTCGTGACATGACCGCCATGCAGGATCGCGAAAAGGCCTTCGAAGCCAAGTTCGCCAAGGACGAAGAGCTTCGCTTCAAGGCCGAGGCGCGGCGCAACAAGCTTCTGGGGCTCTGGGCCGGCCAACTGCTCGGCAAGAGCGATCTCGAGGCCTATGCGAAGGAGGTCGTGGCGGCCGATTTCGAAGAAGCCGGACACGAGGACGTCGTGCGCAAGATCAAGGCGGATTTCGAAGCTGCCGGCATCGCCAAGAGCGAGGACGACATCCGCAGCCAGATGGTCGAGCTTCTCAGCGTGGCGGTCGACCAGATCCAGAACAGCTGAGACCATCCTGCGCGGCCGCACCTAATGGCGCGGTGGCGGAATTCGAATGGAAGAAAGGCGCGGTCCCCGACCGCGCCTTTTTCGTATCGTCCGGCTCAGGCCTCGCCGAAGACGCGCCTGAAGATCGTGTCGACGTGCTTGGTATGATAGCCGAGGTCGAACTTCTCGCGGATCTCTTCTTCCGAAAGGGCCGCGCGCACCTCCTGGTCGGCCAGAAGCTCCTCGAGGAAGTCCTTGCCCTGTTCCCAGACCTTCATCGCGTTGCGCTGGACGAGCCGGTAGCTGTCCTCGCGCGAAACGCCAGCCTGCGTCAGCGCCAGCAGAACGCGCTGCGAATGAACGAGCCCGCGGAACTTGTTGAGGTTCTTCTCCATGTTTTCCGGATAGACCACCAGTTTCTCGATGACGCCGGCCAGCCGGTTGAGCGCGAAGTCGAGGGTGACGGTGGTGTCCGGACCGATGGCGCGCTCGACCGAGGAATGGCTGATGTCGCGCTCGTGCCAGAGGGCGACGTTCTCCATGGCCGGGACGACCGACATGCGCACCAGGCGGGCAAGGCCGGTCAGGTTCTCGGTCAGCACCGGATTGCGCTTGTGCGGCATGGCCGAGGAGCCCTTCTGGCCGGGCGAGAAGAACTCTTCCGCCTCCAGCACCTCGGTGCGCTGCATGTGGCGGATCTCGATTGCGACGTTTTCGATCGAGGACGCGATGACGCCGAGGGTGGCGAAGAACATGGCGTGGCGGTCGCGCGGGATGACCTGGGTGGAGACCGGCTCGGGGACGAGGCCGAGGGCGGCGCAGACATGTTCCTCGACGCGCGGGTCGATGTTGGCGAAGGTGCCGACAGCGCCGGAGATCGCGCCGGTCGCGATTTCCGCGCGCGCGGCGAGGAGACGGGCGCGGTTGCGGTTCATCTCGGCATAGAAGCGGGCGAGCGTCAGACCCATCGTCGTCGGTTCGGCATGGATGCCGTGGCTGCGGCCGATGCGGACGGTGTCCTTGTGCTCGAAGGCGCGGGTCTTCAGGGCGGCGAGGACGCGGTCGAGGCCGGCAAGCAGGATGTCGGCGGCGCGGACGAGCTGGATGTTGAAGGTCGTGTCGAGCACGTCCGAGGAGGTCATGCCCTGGTGGACGAAGCGGGCGTCGGGCCCGACGATTTCGGCGAGGTGGGTCAGGAAGGCGATGACGTCGTGCTTGGTGACCGCCTCGATCTCGTCGATGCGGGCGACGTCGAAGACCGCCTTGCCGCCCTTGTCCCAGATGGTCTTCGCCGCGTCCTTCGGGATGACGCCGAGTTCGGCCAGCGCATCGCAGGCATGCGCCTCGATCTCGAACCAGATGCGGAACTTCGTTTCGGGCGACCAGATGGCGACCATGTCCGGGCGGGAATAGCGGGGGATCATCGGCTAGATCTTTCTTTCAAGGGGGGCGTTGGCGCCCCTCTACCAAGAAAGGCCCGAAAGCTCA
The DNA here is from genome assembly GCA_900469965.1 of Hyphomicrobiales bacterium. Classification (GTDB taxonomy): domain Bacteria; phylum Pseudomonadota; class Alphaproteobacteria; order Rhizobiales; family Rhizobiaceae; genus Mycoplana. The sequence continues at coordinate 515,722 of UBZP01000015.1, forward strand.
ACGCATGGCTTTGGCGAGCCACAGGCTGACCGCCGCGAGCAGCGGCAATCCGACCGGAAGATAGAGCCCGAGCCCCATCACGGCGAACTGGTAGACTGCGGAGGCGGAAGTTCCGAAGACCTGGCGCATGCCGGTCTTCGTCAGCAAGGGCTGGTGCCATTGCGAATAGAAGAGCCGATAGTCCATCGCAAACAGGAAGGCCGTCATCGCGATGGTTCCGACGGCAAGCAGCACCAGGCAGGCGGCAAAGCGGGTTTCCAGCCGGGCGTTGCGGGAGACGAGACGGGCAGTGAAGACCACGAACGGCCAGGCGAGGACCCCGCCGGCAAGGTAGAGCGCCAGCAGTTGGGCGAGATGGGCGGTCTCGAGCCGGTTGCGGACGTACAGGGAGACGAGCGCCGAGGCGGCCATCAGCAGGCCCCAGACGACGGCGCCGCCCGCGAGCGCCACCCATCCCGGCAGGATCGGTACGGCTTGCGTTGGTTCCCCGAGTTCCAGTCGCTTGCGGTGCACGTGCATCGCCGCTACGGCCGCAGCGGCACGGCGAGCCAGCGCCCGTCGAGCCCCTCGAAGCCGAAGCGCAGCACCATGACGAGGGCCATGTGGATCGGCTGCTGCGGCGTGTCGTATGTCACGACGCCGGCGATGCGGTAGCCGGTCGGGCAGCCGCGGCTCTGCGGCGCCCGCTCCTCGGAATAGACGACCTCCGATACCGGCTTTCCGGCTTTTTCCGTGAATTCGAGCGTGAAACCGACGCCCTTGTCGACCAGGCCCTCGCATGCCGCCGGCAAGGGGGCGGGCGTTTCGGCGAGCCGAAGCGTGTAGGGCTCGCCGACCCTGGGTTCGGCCGGGTACGCGTAGTAGCGCAAGCTGTCGGCGGCGGGGCCGACCTCGCTGTAGGGATTGAGGGCGACCAGCTGGCCGGGATGGTCGTTGAGGCTGTAGTGGGCGATCGCGGGGCTCGCCTTGGCCGCGGCCTCGGCCCGCACCCGCCTGAGGCTCGATTCGTTCTCCGGCGCCTGCACGCGGATGGGCGAGCCGGGGAGATATTCATCCTTGGCGGTGTCGATGAAGTAGATGTTGGCGTAGGCGGAACCCGAGCCGTCCTGGATCCCGAATTCCTCGTAGGCGAAGATCTTGCCGTCTTCGGAAAAGCCGATCGGGCGGACCTGGGCGAAATCGCCGGCGAATGCAGCCGGCGGCGCAAGGAATGCGCCGGCCGCAATGGCGGCGATTTTGCCGATCTGCCTCAATCGTGTGCCCCTTCCGCGTTCGCGCGCAGAGTTTCGATGGTTTTGCGATAGGCGTCAACATGGCCGCCACCGAAGATGGCGGAGCCCGCGACGAAGACATTGGCGCCGGCGGACGCGGGAAGCGCGATCGTGTCCAGCGCGATGCCGCCATCGACCTGCAGGTCGATCGGCCGCTCGCCGATCAGCTTGCGCACGCGGCGGATCTTCTCCTCCATCGCCGGAATGAACTTCTGCCCGCCGAAGCCGGGATTGACGGTCATGACGAGGACGAGGTCGATCTTGTCCAGCAGGTAGTCCAGCACCGCTTCGGGCGTTGCCGGGTTGATCGAGACGCCAGCTCTCTTGCCGAGCGCCTTGATCGCCTGGATCGACCGGTCGAGATGCGGGCCGGCCTCGGCATGGACGGTGATGCTGTCGCAGCCGGCCTTGGCGAAGGCCTCGAGATAAGGGTCGGCCGGGGCGATCATCAGGTGGCAGTCGAAGAAGGCATCGGTGTGCGGCCGCAGCGCCTTGATGACATCGGGGCCGAAGGAGATGTTGGGCACGAAATGGCCGTCCATGATGTCGAGATGGATCCAGTCGGCGCCGGCCGCGACGACGTCGCGCACCTCCTGGCCGAGCCTGGCGTAGTCGGCGGCGAGAATGGAGGGGGCGATCCGGATGGGGCGGGTCATGTCGGGCTCCGAGGCATGTTGTGCTGCCGTGCCCATAGCATTGCCGGGGGTGTCGGACAACGACGGATCGTGCGGGGCAGGCGCGGCGTCGGGCATGGGCTGCGGCACCGACGTCGTCAGGGCCACGGAGTGCAACGGAAGCCGATCAGCGTTCCTGCCCGGCGCCGGCGTCGCGCCAGCAGCCGATGAGGTCGCCCGGCTCGGGCGTGGCGTCGTGGACGCCGCGGGCAATCGCGCGCGCCATCGTCGAGGCTGCGGCGGCGCAGAGTTCGATGAAGCCGTCCAGCGCCACCGTCCTGCCGCTCGCCCCGGTCGCGAGTGCGAAGACCAGGTCGCCGTCGAGCGCGGTATGGGCCGGCCACAGCGCGCGGGCGAAACCGTCATGCGCGGAGATCGCAAGCCGCCTGGCCTCCGCCTTGGTCAGGACGGCGTCCGTGGCGATCACGGCGATCGTCGTGTTGGTGGGCGCGTCCGTCGCGCCGCCGAGTTTGGTGCGCGGCCGCCGGGCCTCGGCGGGGATCGGCTGCGGCAGGCCGAGCCCGCCGAACTCGTCCCCCTCCTCGAAGGCTGCCGCCCAGAAATGACGGGACGAGCCGATGGTCGGCGAACCGAGCGCATTGGCGGCGACCAGCGCGCCGACGGTGACGCCGCTGTCGAGCACGGTCGAGCCGGAGCCGAGGCCGCCCTTGAAGGTCGCTGTCGTCGCACCGGTGCCGGCGCCGGCGGTGCCGGTGGAGAAATCCGCGGTGGCCGCAAGCGTCGCGGCATGGCCGAGTTCGCGATAGGGCGGAAAGCGGCCCCAGTCCTTGTCGCCGCCGTTCATCAGATCGAAGAGGATCGCGGCCGGGACGATCGGCACGAGATGAGGGCCGACGGCGAAGCCGCGCCCCATCTCCCGCAGCGCCGCCTGCACGCCCGAGGCCGCATCCAGCCCGTAGGCGGAGCCGCCCGAAAGGCAGATCGCATCGATCGTCTGGACAGTGTTGTGGGCTTCGAGGAGGTCCGTCTCGCGCGTGCCGGGCGCACCGCCCAGCACCTGGACCGCGGCCACGGCGGGCCTGTCGCAGAGCACGACCGTGACGCCGGATTTCAACCGCGCGTCGGCGGCGTTGCCGACCCGCAGGCCTTCCACGTCGGTAATCAGGTTGCGCGGTCCGGGCTTCATCTCACTCGCCCTCCGCCGTGTTGCCGAGCGGATGGAAGCGACCGTCCCGCCACTCCATCTGCAGGTAGGGGTTGTCGCGCAGTTCGTGGTCGTCGCCGAAGCCGATCGGGCCGAGGACGGTGGGGAAGGTCTGCTGCCGAAGCACGTCGGCCAACGGCCGGTTTGCCGCGCCGGCGGCGGCCGCGGCGCGGCTGACGGCCGTGACGGCGGCATGGGCGGGGAACACGTAGCCTTCGGCGACGAGGCCCGCCTGCTTCATCGCCGCCGCCAGCGCGATCGCCTCCGGTGTCACGCCGTCCGCCGGCAGAAGGATCGCCCGGGCGCCGTTGGCGAGTTTGACCTGGGTGTCGGCGGCCATCAGCATCTCGCCGCCCATGAAGGTGAGCGGCAGGCGCTCGGCGCGCGCATCGCGCAGGATGATGGCCATGTCGCCGCGGTCGCCGCCGACGAAGACGCGGGTCGCGCCGGCCCGCGCCAATCGCCGGACCAGCCCGATCTGCTGCTCCTGCGCCGGGCGGTAGGTGTCGACGAACACCGGCTTCATGCCGCGCTCCTCCAGCTTCAGCCTGACGGCCTCGACGAGCTCGCGGGCATGGATCGTGCCGTCGTCGATGAGCGCGAAGGGCTCCGTCGCCCATTCCGCCGCGATCACGTCGACCGCCTTCTGCGCCTCCATGCCCGGCGCCGGAGCCAGCCGGAACAGGGGCCGGTTCCATTTCAGCGCGTCCTCCATCAGCACGCCGGAGCGGGCGGAAAGGGTCAGCACGGGGATATTGGCATCCGCCAGCGCGGGCAGGGCGGACTGCAGGTCCTCGGTGCAGAGGAAGCCGATCGCGGCGATCGCACCGGCGGAAACGACGGCGGGTGCGATCGCATTGTCGCCCTCCTCGGCGCAGGCCTCGCCGATCTCGACGAGCTCGGCCCCGCTTGCCTTCGCCGCCGCGCGTGCGCCGGCGCGCACCTGCTCGCCGAGAATGGCGAGCGGGCCGGACAGCGGCGCGACGACGGCGATCCTGGGGCCGGCGGCGATGGCCGGGCCTGCCAGTGCCAGCATGGGGATGAGGCCGAAGAGAAGGCGGCGGAGCATGAATTCACCAGTATCGTTTCACTGCATACTTGCACGACCGGATTGCTTCCGGTCAATTTTCGCATTGAAGGCTAGGGCGGATGCCGCTATCCCGGGCTCGAGAGATTGGAAAACGCCGTTGCGGCGCTTACATTTTTCTTCATTGTTTCCATCTATCCCCTTTTTACAACAAGGGAGATCTTTGTGTTGGACCGATTGATGCTGGACCCGCCGCTCTATCGCGACGCCATGAGCCGATACGCAGGTCACGTCCAGATCGTCACGACGGCATTCGAGGGCGAAAGGCGCGGGGTGACGATCACCGCGGCCTGCTCGGTTTCCGACGCGCCGGCCATGGTGCTGGCCTGCCTCAACGTCTCCAATCCGCGCAACGAGATCTTTCAGAAGAGCGGCCGTTTCGCGCTGAACGCGCTCGCAGCCGACCAGGTGGAGCTTGCCAACGTCTTTTCCGGCCGCGATCCGACCATACCCGGCGACCGCTTCACCGAGGGGCAATGGAGCGAGCTCGTCACCGGGGCGCCGATCCTGGAGGGGGCGCTGGCGTCGTTCGACTGCCGGCTGATCGAGTTCAAGGTGATGTCGACGCACATGATCCTGTTCGGCGAGGTCGTCGGGCTCGTTCACGGCCCGCAGAAACCGCCTCTCATCTATATGGACCGTGGCTATCGCTCGCTGTAACCTCGCTTGAAAGCGGAGGACGCATGGCGGCTTACAAGACGGGATCCGTTCCCCGGTCGATCGAAGAGACCGCGGAGATGCTGGCGACGGAGAACTACCTGGCCGGGCGCGCCCTTGCGACCGTGCTGTTCCTGTCCCTGAAGATGAAGAGGCCGCTGTTTCTCGAAGGCGAGGCCGGCGTCGGCAAGACCGAGGTGGCCAAGGTGCTGGCGAAGGCGCTGGACCGGCCGCTGATCCGCCTGCAGTGCTACGAGGGGCTGGACGTGTCCTCGGCGGTCTACGAGTGGAACTATCCCGCGCAGATGCTGGAGATCCGGCTCGCCGAGGCTGCGGGCACCACCGACCGCGACCGCATCGAATCCGACATCTTCTCCGACCGCTACCTGATCCGCAGGCCCGTCCTGCAGGCGCTCTCCTCGCCGGATGGCCGGGCGCCGGTGTTCCTGATCGACGAGCTCGACCGGACCGACGAGGCCTTCGAGGCGTTCCTGCTCGAGGTGCTGTCGGATTTCCAGGTCACGGTGCCCGAGCTCGGCACGATCCGGGCGGCCGAGCCGCCGATCGTCATCATCACCACCAACCGGACCCGCGAGGTGCACGATGCGCTGAAGCGCCGCTGCCTCTACCACTGGGTGGACTATCCTTCGGCCGCGCAGGAGCTGGAGATCATCGGCCGCAAGATCCCCGACTGCAACGCGGCGCTGTCGCGCGAGATCGTCGCCTATGTCCAGCGGCTGCGGACGATGGACCTGTTCAAGAACCCCGGTGTCGCCGAGACGATCGACTGGGCGACCGCCCTGACCGAACTCGACCGCACCGCGCTCGACCCGGAGACGATCGCCGACACGCTCGGAACGCTTCTGAAATACCAGGACGACATCGCCCGGATCGAAGGCAGTGAGGGCCGCAAGCTCCTCGACGAGGTGAGGTCCGAGCTGCGCGCGGCGGGCTGAGATGACCGGGGCGGGGCCCGACGCGCTCGCTGCAAGGCCGCCGGACGACGGCCGGCTGGCCGACAACATCGTCCACTTCGCCCGGGCGCTGCGCAAGGCCGGCATTCGCATCGGGCCGGCCGCCGTCGCCGACGCGATCGAGGCGGTCCAGGCGATCGGCATCGGCGATCGGGAGGAATTCTATACCGCGCTCCACTGCACGCTCGTCACCCGCCACGAGGACCAGGCGATCTTCGACGAGGCCTTCCGGCTGTTCTGGCGTTCGCGCGACCTCGTCCAGAAGATGATCGCGATGATGTCGCCGGTGGTGCGCCGGGAGGCGGAGAAGGCGCGCAGGAAGGCGGGCGAGCGGCGGATCGCCGATGCGCTCTTTGCCGCGCCCGAAGACCGGCGGCCGCCGCGGGAGGAGCCGGACGTGGAGATCGACGCCCGGTTCACCGCGTCGGTCAGCGAGGTGCTGCGCAGGATGGACTTCGCGCAGATGACCGCGGCCGAACTGCGCCAGGCCAAGCGCGCGGTCGCAGCCCTGACCCTGCCGATGGACGAGGTCCGAACCCGGCGCTTCCAGCCCAGCACCGGGCGGGCGACGGTGGACCCGCGCGCGACCATGCGCCGGGCGATGCGCACCGGCGGGGCGCTGATCCTGCCGCGCTACCGCGAACCGAAGTTCGTGCATCCGCCGCTCGTGGTGCTCGCCGACATCTCCGGCTCGATGAGCCAGTACACGCGCATCTTTTTGCATTTCCTGCACGCGCTGACGGACCGGCGGCGGCGCGTTCACACTTTTTTGTTCGGGACGCGACTGACCAACGTCACCCGGCAGATGCGCCACCGCGATCCCGACGAGGCGGTGGAGGCGTGCGCGCGGGCCGTGGAGGACTGGTCGGGCGGAACCCGCATCGGCGCGACGCTGATGGCGTTCAACAGGCTCTGGTCCCGGCGCGTGCTCGGGCAGGGCGCCATCGTGCTCCTGATCACCGACGGGCTGGAGCGCGAGGACATCGCGACGCTGGAGGCGGAGATCGACCGGCTGCACCGTTCCTGCCGGCGGCTCGTCTGGTTGAACCCGCTGCTGCGCTTCGAAGGCTTCGAGGCCCGCGCGAAGGGCGTGCTTGCCATGCTGCCGCATGTTGACGAACTGCGCGCCGTGCACAATCTAGAGGCCATCGGACAACTTGTCGCAGCGCTTTCCGGCGAAAGCGGCGGGCGCGCTGACCCGCGGCGGTTTCTCGCCGCACAGACTTGACGGAGGCTGCCATGGACGACGCGACGGATACCCTCGACCCGCTGGCCGTGGCGGAGCGCTGGATGGATGACGGTCGGGCGGTGGCGGTCGCCACCGTGGTGGAGACCTGGGGTTCGGCGCCGCGCCCGGCCGGCAGCCACCTCGTCATCGACGGCGACGGCAATTTTCACGGTTCGGTGTCGGGCGGCTGCGTCGAGGGCGCGGTCATCACCGAGGCGCTCGACGTGATCGGCAGCGGCGAACCGCGGATGCTCGAATTCGGCGTCGCCGACGAGACGGCCTGGCGGGTCGGGCTTTCCTGCGGCGGCCGCATCCGCGTCTACCTGGAGCGGCTCGGCTGATGGATCCGCACATTCTGCGCAAACTCAATGCCGAACGTCGCGCCCGCCGCGCCGTGGTGTACCTGACGGACCTCGGCGACGGGCGCGACCGGCTCGTGCGCGAGGGCGATGCCGTCGTCGGTCCGCTGGGCGAGGCGATCGCGGCCGCGTTCCGCTCCGGCAGGTCGGGTGTGGTCGAGGTCGAGGGGCGCAGCTATTTCCTCAACGTGCACCTGCCGCCGCCGCGGATCGTGGTGATCGGCGCGGTTCACATCAGCCAGGCGCTGGCGGTGATGGCGAAGGTCGCCGGCTTCGATCTCACGATCGTCGATCCGCGCACCGCCTTTGCCACCGGCGAGCGCTTTGCCGGCACCGATCTCGTCGCCGACTGGCCGGAGGACGTATTGAAGCAGAGGCCGCTCGATGCCTATACGGCGCTGGTGGCGGTGACGCACGACCCGAAGATCGACGACTACCCGATCCGGGCCGGGCTGGAGGCGGGCTGCTTCTATGTCGGCGCGCTCGGCAGCCGCAAGACGCATGCCAGGCGCGTGGAGCGGCTGCTTTCGCAAGGTGCGAGCGCGGCCATGATCGAGCGCATCCGCGCGCCCATCGGCCTCGACATCGGCGCGGCAAGCCCGGCCGAGATCGCGGTCGCGATCCTCGCCGAGGTCATCGAGGCCTTCCGCCGGCGCGAACTCTATCGGGGAGCTGCGGCATGATTTTCGGCGAAATCCCCGCCGGGGCGGCCGCCGGATCGATCCTGGCACACGGCGTGCGCGGCGACGGCGTTTCCTTCTCGAAGGGGCGCAGGCTCGACGAGGCGGATTGCCGGCAATTGCTGGGCGCGGGCGTCAAGAGCGTCATCGCCGTGCGCCTGGAGCCCGGCGATCTGGACGAGGATGCCGCCGCCGCCCGGCTCGCCGCTGCGGTCGGCCCCGATCACCTGACCTTCACCGTGCCCGCGACCGGGCGCGTCAACATTCACGCCGCCGTCGACGGCCTGCTGATCGCCGACCGGATGGCGATCGACCGCTTCAACCGCGTCGACCCGGCGATCACGATCGCGACCCTGCCGGACCACGCCACCGTCCGCCCGGGCGACATGGTGGCGACGATCAAGATCATTCCGCTGGCGGTGGCCGAGGACGCGGTCGAACGCGCGGCGGCGGCGCTGAGAGGTGGCGGCGCGCTCCTCGTCAAGCCGTTTGCGGCGCGCCGGGTCGGCCTGATCGCCACCGTGCTGCCGTCGCTGAAGCCGAGCGTGATGGACAAGACGAGGCTGCTCCTCGAACACCGGCTGTCGCCGTCGGGAAGCACGCTCAGCGGCGAGACGCGGGTGGCGCACGAGACGCCGGCGCTTGCCGAGGCGCTCGGGCCGGCCGTTCGCGACAACGAACTGGTGATCGTCTTCGGGGCGTCGGCGGTCTCCGATGCGGACGACGTGATCCCGGCCGCGATCCGGCTGGCCGGCGGACGCGTCGAGCAGGTGGGGATGCCCGTCGATCCCGGCAACCTCCTCGTCCTCGGCCACATCGGCGAGACACCGGTGATCGGCGCGCCGGGCTGTGCGCGCAGCCCGAAGGAGAACGGTTTCGACTGGGTGCTCGCCCGCATTCTCGCCGGCGAGACGCCGGGACGGGCGGAACTGACGGGCATGGGGGTCGGCGGGCTTTTGGCCGAGATCCCGACGCGGCCGCGGCCGCGCGAGGTCAAGGGCGAGCGTCGTGGCGGCGGCGAGGCTGCGGCAAGGGTCGCGATCGTCGTGCTCGCCGCCGGGCAGGCGCGACGCATGGGAGCCGGCGGGCGCCACAAGCTCCTGGCCGAGTTCGACGCCGTGCCGCTGGTGCGCCGGTCGGTTGCGGCGGCGATCGAGGCGGCGCCGTCGGAGGTCGTGCTCGTCACCGGCCATCGGGCCGCGGAGATCGAGGCCGCCGTCGCGGGCCTGTCTGTGGCCATATCCCGCAATCCGCTCTACCAGGAAGGCATGTCGACGTCGCTGAACGCCGGTCTCGAGGCGGTGGGAGCTGATTGCGACGGCGTGCTCGTCCATCTCGCCGACATGCCGGGCGTGACGGCGACGGACCTGCGCAGGCTGATCGATGCCTTCGCCGGGGCCGGCGGCAATGCGATCGTGCGGGCGGTTTCCGCCGGCAAGCGCGGCAATCCGGTGATCCTGCCGCGTGCGACCTTCCCGGCGGTCCGCGCGCTTTCCGGGGACGTCGGTGCGCGCCAGATCATCGAGACGTCGGGCCTCGACATCATCGACGTCGAGATCGGGCCGGCCGCGCATCTGGACGTGGACACGCCGGAGGCGATCGCCGAGGCGGGCGGCGTTCTGAAGGGGTAGGCGATGGACAACGAGGCGATCCACGAGATGTTCCAGTCGCTGGGACCGGTGACCATCAAGCGCATGTTCGGCGGCAAGGGGATCTATGCCGGTGACCTGATCGTCGCGCTCGAGGTCGACGGCGAGGTGCTGCTCAAGGCCGACGAGGTGACGATCCCCGAATTCGAGGTCTCCGGCTGCCGGCAATGGGTGTACGAGGGGCGCAAGACCGGCATGCCGCTGCGCATGCCCTACTGGACCATTCCGGACGACGCCTTCGACGATCCGGACCTGATGGCCTGCTGGGTGAAGCTGGCGCTCGAGGCGGCCATTCGCGCCGGCCCGACGAAAAAGTGAGGTTGTGCCCGTGCCGCGGTCAGCGCGCGCGCAGTGCCGCCGCCGCGGCAGCGGTAAAGCGTGACAGGGGCTGGGGCAGATCGTTCAGGGAAAACCAGCCGAACTCCGGCAGCTTCTCCGGCTCCATCACCCTCGGCTCGCCGGAAAAGTCCTCGGTCACGTAGATCAGCGACAGCCAGTGCTGGCCGTCCGTCTCGATGATCTGTTCCGACAGGCAAAGGAAGTCGAGGCGACCGAACGACAGTCCGGTCTCTTCCTCGGCCTCGCGACGCGCGGCGTCGCGGGAATGCTCCATGTGGTCGACCTTGCCGCCGACGATGTTCCAGTGGCCGGCTTCCGGCGGGCGGGTGCGGCGGTAGAGCAGCAGCCTGCCGTCGCGAAGCACGGCGAGGCCGCAACCGACGCCGGGGACCTCGGAGCCTGGAACGGGCATGGATGCGGATCAGGCCTTGCCGGCGATCAGCATGAAGGCCGGGATGTCGTCGCCGAAGCCGACCGGCGTCGGGCCGTCGTCCTCGTCGCGGCGATAGCGGCTGCGGCGATCGCGGTTGTCGTCGTTGGCAGGACGCTGGTTGCGCACCGGCTGGCTCGGCCTCGTGTCGTTCTGGCGGTCGGCTTTCACGGCATCGCTCCCTCTGTCCGCTGCGATGGCTTCCTTGCCATTGTCGTCGCGGCGGTTGTCGCTTTTATGACTGCTTCCACGTTCCCGGTCCCGGTCGCGATCCCGGTCGCGATCTCTGTCGCGCTCGCGGCCGCGGCCCTTGCGCGGCTTCTCGCGCTCGTCGCTCTCGGTGAGCGCGGGCAGGGTGGAGAGATCGCCGTCCAGCCATTCGACCGACTGGCCGATCAGCTTCTCGATGGCGTCGGAGAACTTGGTGTCGCGCTTCGTCACCAGCGTGAAGGCGGCGCCGGAGCGGCCGGCCCGGCCGGTGCGGCCGATGCGGTGGACATAGTCCTCTGCATGGATCGGCACGTCGAAATTGAAGACGTGGCTGACGTCGGGAATGTCGAGGCCGCGGGCGGCGACGTCGGAGGCGACGAGCAGCTGGATGTTGCCGTCCTTGAAGTTGGCCAGCATGGTCATGCGCGAGCGCTGGTCCATGTCGCCGTGCAGGGCGCCGACGGAGAAGCCGTGGCGGTCGAGCGAGCGGAACAGGTCGGCGACGTCCTTCTTGCGGTTGCAGAAGATGATCGCGTTCTTCAGTTCTTGCTGGGCGCGGATCAGGTCGCGCAGCTTGGAGCGCTTCTCGTAGTCCTTGGCGTGTGCGGCAACGAAACGCTGCGTCACCGTCTTGGCGGTGGAGGAGGGACGGGCCACCTCGATGCGCTCGGGGTTCTGCAGGAAGCGGTCGGCCAGCTTCTGGATCTCCGGCGGCATGGTGGCGGAGAAGAACAGCGTCTGGCGGGTGAAGGGGATGAGCTTGGCGATGCGCTCGATGTCGGGGATGAAGCCCATGTCGAGCATGCGGTCGGCCTCGTCGATGACGAGAACCTCGACGCCGGTCATCAGGAGCTTGCCGCGCTCGCAATGGTCGAGCAGGCGGCCGGGCGTGGCGATCAGGACGTCCGCGCCGCGCTCAAGCTTGCGATCCTGCTCGTCGAAGGAAACGCCGCCGATCAGGAGCGCGACGTTGAGCTTGTGATTCTTGCCGTACTTGTCGAAGTTCTCGGCGACCTGGGCGGCGAGTTCGCGGGTCGGCTCGAGGATCAGCGTGCGCGGCATCCGCGCCCGGGCCCGACCCTTCTCCAGTATCGTCAGCATCGGCAGCACGAAGGACGCGGTCTTGCCGGTGCCGGTCTGCGCGATGCCCAGGATATCCCGGCGCTGCAGGGCGGGTGGGATCGCTCCGGCCTGTATCGGAGTGGGAATCGTGTAGCCCGCGTCGGTGACTGCGGAAAGTACCTTTTGGCTCAGGCCAAGATCTGAAAAAGTGGTCAAAGGGAAATCTGTTTCCGTTCCGGTTCTTGCGAACGCTTGGGGTTTCAGCTGTAGGGATGCCCGCTGGATGCAGCGCACATAGTCTGAAAGCGCCGGAAAGTCAAGGAAACGAACGGTTCTTGCGGATCCGCAGGTGAAGGCAAGGTTAAGGTCGCCTGCGGCTTTTCGCCCGATGGCCTCAATTCATGTAGGTCGAGAGCTTGCGACCGGCCGAAAGAAAGCGGGCGGGATCGCTGGCGCGACCGTCGCGCCGGACCTCGTAGTGGAGGTGCGGACCGGTCGATCGGCCGGTGGAGCCGGACAGGCCGATCGCCTCGCCGGCGTCGACCGTGTCGCCCGCCTTGACCAGCAGCCGCGACAGGTGCGCATAGCGGGTCGTCAGGCCGCTGCCGTGGTCGATCTCGACGAGATTGCCGTAACCGCCGGTGCGGGCCGCTGTCACCACGGTCCCCGCGCCCGTGGCGCGGACTTCGCTGCCGACCGGGAGCCGGAAATCGATGCCGGCATGCAGGGCGAGGCGGCCGAGAAAGGGATCGGTGCGGTTGCCGAAGCGGCTCGTCACCGGGCTGCCGGGCGAGGGGTTGGCAAAAGGCAGCCGGCGCACCGTGCCGCGCATCAGTTCGAGCCGGTTGAGCGCGGTGTCCAGTTGCCCCATCGAGGTCTCGAAGCTGTCGCCGGTCTCCGGCTCGACGAAGGGGCCGCCGATGGCGTCGCCGGTTCCCTCCGGGGTGCCTTCGGCCGGCACCGCGATGTCGTTGCGGGCAAGGATAGCCTCGATCGCATCGGCCGTCTCGGCGGCGCCCGTGGTCAGTGTCGCGATCCGGGAAAGCTGCTGGCGCTCGATGTCCTTCAGCGAGAGCGTCACCCGGGAGAACATCCTGTCGGTGCGATCGGCGACCGATTCGCCGGGCGCGGCGTAGGCCAGGGCCGGCGCGGATGCCGGTTGTGATGCGACGGCTGCCGTGCTCTTGCCGAGCAGCCGGTCGATCGCCTTCAGGCCCGGGGCGGCGTCAGCGCGGCGACCGTATCCGAGTTCTGCGGGCTGCGGCGCGGGTTCGGTCGCGGCGGGGAGACCGGCGTCGTCCGCCCGGTTCAGGAGCGAGTCGAGCTTGCCGTTGCGCTCGGTCAGCGCCAGTTGCTGCTGGAAGAGCTTCTCGACCTTCTCCTCGACCACCTGCTGGTCGAGAAGCTGGCGGCTGGTCACCCGGTCGACCTGGGCGCGCAGTGCGGAGATGCGATCCTCATAGTCGTGCTGCATGCGCGCCTGCCTCGCCATGGTGGCGCCGATGAGGCCGTCGCGCAGCACGAGGTAGGAGGTGGCGGCCAGGTAGCCGATGGTGAACATGCCGGCGAAGCAGAAGGTGACGGCGAGCATCCAGGGGCGGATGGTCATGTGGCGGATGCGGTCGCCAGAGGCGAGGATGATGATATGCTGCTGCTCTTTCTTGCCGAAGACGCGATTTTCAGGACGATCCGCCACCACAACCCCCGACAGCCAGTGTCTTGCCCCTTGGTGAGACGGAATTACACACCGTTAAGGTTAACAAAGGCTTGCGGGCAGGCGCAGATCGTTAACTCTGGCTGACGGAAACGAGGCTGCGGTAGAAGGACGGCGTCAGGCCAGCCTCCGCCCGAGCGACATCGTTGAACGGCGCCTTGAGCGAGCCGCGGAAGTTGGCGCGCACGAGCTGCTGGAAGCTCGCCGCCGGATCCTTCCTTTCCCGGGCGCAGAGGAAGCGGAACCACTTGGCGCCGACGGCGACATGGCCTTTCTCGTCGTTATAGATGATGTCGAGGATATCGGCGCTCTCGATGTCGCCGGTCTCGCGCATCTTTTCCTGCAGCACCGGCGTCACGTCCAGGCCGCGGGCCTCGAGGATCAGCGGGACCACCGCAAGCCGGGCCGTCAGGTCGTTGCGGGTGCTGTGGGCGGCCTGCCAGAGCCCGTCATGGGCCGGGAGATCGCCATAGTCGGCGCCGAGGGCGCGCAGCCGGTCGCGGATCAGCCGGAAGTGCTTGGCTTCCTCGAAGGCGACCTGCATCCAGCCGTCGAAGAAGGAATGGGGCACGCCCTGGGTCGTGAACCGGGCAACGATGTCGAGCGCGAGATCGATGGCGTTGAGTTCGATATGGGCCAGCGCGTGCAGGAGGGCGATCCGGCCCTTCAGCGTGTGCAGCGAGCGTTTCTTCATGTTTTTCGGCGGCACCAGCTCCGGCCGCGGCGGCCGGCCCGGCCGGTCCGGAAGCGGCGGATCGAGTGGGGATCGCACCGAAAGCGTGCGGGCGAACCATCGCCGCGCCGTTTCCTGGGCGATCTCCGTCTTGACGTCGAGGTCGGCCGAACGGATCGCCAGCGTCGCGCCGCCGCGCAGGCTTCCGATCGGAGGAATATCTATCCGGTCAGGCGTATAATGCATTTTCTTAAAGTTCTTTCGCGCGCGCCAGCACGGCTTCCGCGTGGCCCTGCACCGTCACCTTCGGCCAGATCTCCGCGATCCTGCCGTCCTTGTCGATGAGGAAGGTGGTGCGCTCGACGCCCATGTAGGTGCGGCCGTACATGCTCTTCTCCTTCCAGACGCCGTAGGCTTCCAGCGTCTGGTGGCCCTCGTCCGAGAGCAGCGTCACCTTCAGGTCGTGCTTGGCCTTGAAACGGTCGTGCTTCTTGACCGGATCGGGCGACACGCCCAGCACCCGCACGCCGGCCTTGTCGAATTCGCCGATGAGGGCCGAGAAGGCGAGGTTTTCCACCGTGCAGCCTTCGGTGTCGTCCTTCGGATAGAAGAAGAGCACCAGGGGCTTGCCGCGAAGTGCCGCGAGCGAGACATTCTCACCGCCGTCCGCCGGCAGGGAGAAATCCGGCGCCGGCGCACCAGGAGACAATTCCGCCATGGTATTTCCTTTCTTTGGCCAGGTTTTTAGGTCATGCGGACCCGATCCCCGGTATATAGTGCCAGCAGGAATCGTCCAGTCGCATTCGGCTGACGGGACGCCTGTCCTGCGAGGTGACGTCGGCGCGCCGACTTGATGAATGGAACAACCGCGACATGAGCGACATCCGCGGCGAGAAGGTGAGATTCGGCCGGGGCGATATCGTCTCCCTGCACGAACTGCCGTCTGCGCAGGCGCATGAGCCGCTCATCCTTCACTGCACCGATCGGCCCGGCCATCTTTCGGTTCTGGCGCGCCTCTTCGCCGGCATTTGCGGCCTGGTCGCCCTGCTCATCGTCCTGGTCGTGGCGACGGTCGAGAGCGGGCTGATCGACAGCACGCTGAACACCCGGGCGTCGGCCGCGCTCAATCGCGCCGTCGGCCCGAACTATGCCGCCGCCGTGGAAAACACGGTCGTCCGCTTCTCCAGTCTCGGCGGCCTGGCGCTGCGCGCGGAGAATGTCTCCTTCAGCCGCAAGGACGGCGGCGAGAACGTCGCCAATGCCGAGGCCGTGGCGATCGTGCTCGATCCGCTGGCCCTGCTCACCGGCCGGGTCGCACCCTCGCGGCTCGATATCGACGGGGCGATGTTCAACCCGGCGCTCCTGCCCAAGGGGCCGCCGATCGATCTTGCGAAGGTGCGGCTCGACGCCGTCCCGGCCTATCAGGAGGCGGCCTTTGCTGCGCTGGAGCGAATCGGGGCGATGGTCGCAGGCAGCGACCTGAGGCGTGTCCGCATCAACCAGCTGGCATTGCCGATCGCGGCTGCCGGCGGGCGGACGCTGACGCTTGACATCGAGGAGATCGGCTTTGCCCGCGCCGGGGACGGCGAGATGTCGATTGCAGGCGAGTTCACCCTGGACGGCAAGGCCGGCGCGATCGATCTCGTGGCCAGTGGCAGCGGCGGCGCGACAGAGGTGAGCGGCACGATCTCCGGCGTTCCGCTGGCGCCATTCACGTTTCAGCGGACCGCCGAGGGCGATATCCGCTCCGGACTCGACGTGCCGGTCGCCGTCACCGTTTCCGCCGTCCGTGGCGGGGCGGACCTGAAGCCGCGGCTGGACCTCGGCCTCTCCACGCAGGGCGGCATGCTCTATCTCGGCGGCGAGGGCGCGGAGGTGAAGCCGAGCCGGGTCGCGGCCTACTACGACTATGACCGCCGCGGGATCGAGATCGCCAAGTCCGAGGTGCATGTCGGCGCATCCTCCTTCCCCTTCACCGGCGGGCTGATCGACCTCGACCGGTTGCCGGGCCAGACGCAGAAGGGATTCGGCATCGACGTTCTCGTGGAGAACGCCGTCGGCGCGCCGATCGACACGGGGGCGACGCCGGTGCGCTTCGAGGCGAAGGCCTCCGGCCGGCTGCTGCCGGAAAGCAAGCAGATCCTATTCGACGAACTCGGCGTTTCGACGCCGCGCGGTTCGCTCGCCGGCTCGCTCGGCATCGCGCTCGGCGGCCGCAGCCCCGCGGTGAACTTCGCGATGGTCGGCGATACGCTGGACGCCACCACCGTCAAGCAGCTCTGGCCCTACTGGCTCGGAAGGCGCGCACGCCAGTGGGTGATCGCCAACATCTACGGCGGCACGGTGACCAACGGCCGCATCGAGGTCTCGATGGCGGCCGATCGCGAACCGGAGCCGGAAGGCCGGCTGCAGTTGCGCGGCAGCGAGCTGACGATCACCTTCGACATCGCCGACACCCGCCTCAACATCGCCGGCGACATCCCGCCGCTGCGCGACGCGGCCGGTCATTTCGAGCTGCATGGCGAACGGATCGAGATCGGCCTTACCGGCGGCACGGCCTATATGGGTTCCGGGCGGTCGGTGTCGGTCAAGGACGGCACCGTCGTCCTGCCGAACACCTATGAGCGGCCGCTGATGGCCGAAATCGACCTCAACATCGCCGGCGCCGGTGACGCGATCGGCGAACTCGTCACCTACCGGCCGATCGACGTTTTGAAGAAGACGCCGTTCGTGCCGGACGACTTCTCAGGACCCGTCGAGGCCAACGTCAAGGCGCGCTTCGGCCTGGTGCGCGACCAGAACCCGCCGCCGCCGCAATGGACCGCCGATATCGACCTGCTCGGCGTCGACCTCAGGCAGCCGATGGCCGGCCGCAAGGTCACCAACGTCCAGGGCGCTCTCGTCATCAATCCCGAGCGGGCGGATCTCAAGGCGAAGGCGGATATCGACGGCGTGCCGCTGGAGGTGACGCTGATCGAGCCGGTAAGCCAGGGCGGCGGGCTGAAGCGCGACCTGACGATTTCCGGGACCATCTCCGAGAAGGACCGGGCACGGCTGTTTCCGGGGCTGGCCGATATCGTGGCCGGGCCCGTGGGCATCCTGATCACCACCCAGCCGGACGGCAGCCAGAAGGTCGAGAGCGATCTCGGCAAGAGCCTCGTGCAGCTTCCCTGGATCGGCTGGGAGAAGGGGGCGGGGGTTCCGGCCAAGGCGACGTTCGCTTTGGGCAAGCCGGAGGGCGGCGTCACGCGCCTGTCCGATTTCGACTTCTCCGGCGACGGCTTTGCCGTGACCGGCGAGCTCGCGCTCAAGGACGGCGGCCTCAGCTCCGCCCGCTTCGGACAGGTCCGCCTGTCGGCCCAGGATCGCTATTCGCTCGAGCTCTCGCGCTCGCGCGGAGGCTATGTGGCGAAGGTGAACGGGGAACTCGCCGACCTGCGTCCGGTGCTGGCGCGGCTGAAGAACAAGCCGGGCGGTCCAGGCGGTGGCGGCGGTGATGCGGCGGCGGTGTCGGTCCGGGCCGACATCGGCCGGGCGATCGGCTTCAACGGCGAGGCGCTGGACAGCTTCAAGCTGTCCTACGAGCACAACGGCAGCCGCATGACCGATCTCGATCTGTCCGGCGTGACCGGCAGCGGCCAGGCGGTGGTGGCGAAGCTCGGCGGGGGTGGCGAGCAGACGCTGGAGATCACCTCCGGCGATGCCGGCGCGCTCGCCCGGCTGGCCAACATCTATCGGCACATGGGCGGCGGGCTGCTGAACGTGAAGCTGAAGGCGGGCGCGGACGGCGCCTGGCGTGGCCCGGTCGACATCCGCCAGTTCCGGCTGGAAGGCGAGGAGAAGCTGCGCTCGATGGTATCGACGCCCGCCGGCGGCAAGAGCCTCAACGACGCGGTCCGCAGCGAGATCGACACGAGCTCGATGCGCTTCGAGCGGGGCTTCGCCTTCGTCGTGTCGAAGGACGGGACGTTGCGGGTCGAAAACGGCGTGGTGCGCGGCGATGCGGTGGGCGCGACCTTCCAGGGCATGGTCCGCAATGCCAGCGGCCAGATGGAACTGACCGGCACGTTCATGCCGGCCTACGGGCTCAACCGTCTCTTTGCCGAGCTGCCGCTGATCGGCATCATCCTCGGCAACGGCCGCGACCGCGGCCTGATCGGCATCACCTTCAAGCTGACCGGCCCCTTCGACCAGCCGCGGCTGATGGTCAATCCGCTGTCGGTCATCGCGCCGGGCGTGTTCCGGAACATCTTCGAGTTCTGAGGGCGGGGGCAAAAGCTGCTTTGGGTGCTGGCGTGCCAGCACCCAAAGCGACTAAAGTAGGACCTTCAATATTGCGGCGATGCCAAACAGGCAGCTAGCAACATTTAGGTTTATCGTTATCTTGACCGAGGTTTTTTTCCTCATGGGAAATCCTCCGGTCCGTGCGCACGGAACCAAAAAGGTTTCGTGTGACATGCCTGCCGGGAACGAGCTTTGCCGTCGTTCGCAGGTGCATCGGCTCACCATAGGCGCTTGCAATCGCTTCTGGTGATCCCGGTGGTCTCTGATCTCCGCTTCCGCTTGGTGGTAAGGCGCAAGCCTCATAGCACTGCATTGTCGGTTCAGTCCGGGCCTCGCGTTTAACGAGTTGGCTTGTCCACCAGACCACGGTTCGGGGCCATACAAGCACGCAAGGTTGTAAAAGCTATAACTTCTCGCCGAGATATTATCAAATACTTTTAAACTCTCAGTAAGGTTGTGCCCTCAGACCGGCCGCACCAGCATGTGCTTCTTCTTGCCGAGCGAAAGCTTGACGACGCCGTCGGCGGTCACTTCGGCGTTGCCGATCGTCATCCGTTCGTCGCTGACGGCCTTGTCGTTGATGCGGACGGCGCCGCCCTGCACATGCCGGCGGGCCTCGCCGTTGGAGGCGGCGAGGCCGGCGCGGACGATCAGCGACAGGAGGCCGATGCCGGCTTCGAGCTCGGCCTTCGGGACCTCGACGGAGGGCAGGTTCTCCGCGAGCGCGCCTTCCTCGAAGGTCTTGCGGGCGGTCTCGGCCGCCTGCTCGGCATTCTCGCGCCCGTGCAGCATGGCGGTGATCTCGGTGGCGAGGATCTTCTTCACCTCGTTGATCTCGGCGCCGCCGAGGGCGGCGAGGCGGGCGATCTCGTCCATCGGCAGCGTCGTGTAGAGCTTCAGGAAGCGGGTGACGTCGGCATCCTCGGTGTTGCGCCAGTACTGCCAGAAATCATAGGCCGACAGCATGTCCGGGTTCAGCCAGACGGCGCCGGAGATCGACTTGCCCATCTTGGCGCCGGAGGCCGTCGTCAGCAGCGGCGAGGTCAGCGCGTAGAGCTGCGGCGTGCCCATGCGGTGGCCGAGGTCGATGCCGTTGACGATGTTGCCCCACTGGTCGGAGCCGCCCATCTGCAGGCGCGTGCCATAGCGCTTGTTCAGCTCGACGAAGTCGTAGGCCTGCAGAATCATGTAGTTGAATTCGAGGAAAGAGAGCGACTGTTCGCGATCGAGGCGCATCTTGACGCTGTCGAAGGACAGCATGCGGTTGACCGAGAAGTGGCGGCCGACGTCGCGCAGGAACTCCAGGTAGTTGATGCCGAGCAGCCAGTCGGCATTGTTGATCATCAGCGCGTCCTTCGGGCCCTCGCCGTAGGTCAGGTAGCTGGAGAACACCTTCTTGATCGAGGCGATATTGGCTGCGATCGTCTCCGGCGTCATCAGCTGGCGCGCCTCGTCCTTGAAGGAGGGGTCGCCGACCATGCCGGTGCCGCCGCCCATCAGCGAGATCGCGCGGTGGCCGGTCTGCTGCAGCCAGTGCAGCATCATAATCTGGATCAGCCCGCCGGCATGCAGGCTGGGTGCGGTCGGGTCGAAGCCGATATAGGCCGTCACGGTTTCCTTGCAGAGCAGGTCGTCGAGGCCGGTCTCATCCGAAATCTGGTGGATGAAGCCGCGCTCGCTGAGCGTGCGAAGGAAATCTGACTTGAAACCCGACATTGGTCTTCTCTCTTGTGGGGGAGGTGATGCGAACGAATGGCGCGGCATCTAGCACTGTTTTTGCGCATAATCACTCCAAAAGTGATTCTGGAATTTTGTCATGGGACGGATACGAACCGCGATCGGACTGATGAGCGGCACCAGCCTGGACGGCATCGACGTCGCGCTGGTGCGGACGGACGGCGAGGGCACAGTGGAGCGCGGGCCGACGATGGGCGTCGCCTACTATCCGGCATTCCGCAAGCGGTTGCAGGCGGCACTGGAAACGGCGAAGGCGATCGGGCGCCGCGACGAGCGGCCGGGCGATCTTGCGGCGGTGGAGCGGGAGCTGACACTGCGTCATGCCGAGGCGGTCAGGGCCTTCCTGGACGAAAACGGCCTGACGGCGGCGGTGGTCGACGTGATCGGCTTCCACGGCCAGACCGTGCTGCATCGTCCCGACCAGGCGCTGACGGTGCAGCTCGGCGACGGGGCGCTGCTTGCGCGCGAGGCCGGCATCGACGTCGTCTACGACATGCGCGCCAACGACATGGCCGAGGGCGGGCAGGGGGCGCCGCTCATTCCCGTCTACCATGCGGCGCTCGCCCGCAACCTGCCGGCCGACTGCGCCTTTCCTGTCGTCTTCGTCAATATCGGCGGCATCTCGAACCTGACCTATGTCGGTGCGGACGGTGCGATCGTCGCCTTCGACAGCGGGCCCGGGAATACGCTGATCGACCAGTGGGTGGAGGCGCAGGCGGGCATTCCCTTCGACCAGGGCGGCATGATCGCCAGCGAGGGCCGCGTCGTCGCCAGCCTTGCCGCGCGCTATCTCGACCATCCCTTCTTCACGGCGACGGTGCGGCGCTCGCTGGACCGCAACGACTTTCTCCCGCCGGCCGGCGGGGATGCGACGCTGGAGGACGGGGCGCGGACGCTGGCGCACGTCACCGCCGCCGCCATCCTGACATCCGCCGGGCATCTGCCGCAGCCACCAAGGACCTATGTGGTCTGCGGCGGCGGGCGGCTGAACCGGATCATCATGGCCGACCTCGCCGATCTTGCGGGCGCGCAGGGGGCACGGGTGATGGCTGCGGAGGAAGCGGGGCTCGATGGCGACAGCATGGAGGCCGAGGCTTGGGCCTATCTCGCGGTCCGCGCGCTGGAAGGCTTGCCGCTGACGTTTCCCGGCACCACGGGCGTCAAGGCGGCGGTCACGGGCGGGGTGGTGGCGAAGCGGAGTGGCTAGGGGCGGTTGTGTCACAAAAAAATCCGCCGGATTGCTCCGGCGGATAGACGATTGCCCAGTGTCGTCAAAGCCTACCTGATGCGCTTGGCCGCCGGTTCCGGCGTCAGTTCGCCGGCGAGGCGGCGGTCGAGGTAGTCCTCGCATTCGGCCATCAGCGTCTCGACCTGGCCGTTGAAGAAGTGGTTGGCGCCGGGGACCGTCTTGTGGGTGATCAGGATGCCCTTCTGGGCCTTCAGCTTCTCGACCAGGCCGTTGACGTCCTTCTCCGGTGCGACCTTGTCGCTGTCGCCGTTGATGATCAGGCCGGAGGACGGGCAGGGGGCGAGGAAGGAGAAGTCGTAGATGTTCGGCTGCGGGGCGATCGACATGAAGCCCTCGATCTCGGGGCGCCGCATCAGAAGCTGCATGCCGATCCAGGCGCCGAAGGAATAGCCGGCGACCCAGCAGCTCTTGGAATCGGGGTGCAGGCTCTGCACCCAGTCGAGCGCCGACGCCGCATCGGAAAGCTCGCCCGCCCCGTGGTCGAACTCGCCCTGGCTGCGCCCGATGCCGCGGAAGTTGAAGCGCAGCGTGGTGAAGCCGCGCTTCTGGAACATGTAGAACAGCTGGTAGACGATCTGGTTGTTCATCGTGCCGCCGAACTGCGGATGCGGATGCAGGATGATCGCGATCGGGGCGTTCTTCTGCTTGGAAGGCTGGTAGCGGCCTTCCAGGCGACCGGCGGGTCCGTTGAAGATGATTTCGGGCATTCGTACTCCGAGACGTTTTTTAGGATCAAAAACTGTTTCGATGGCGCTGGAAGTCTTGACGAAACCAGTCAGCTTTTCTAGAAACTAGTTTAGAACCATTCGAAACTTTGCTACGCTATCTGCGTGCCTGAGGTTCGTCTCATACGGCAAGCCCGGCGGAAATTTCAAGAAAAATGCTCGCCGCGCCGCCAGAGACGCAATCGGAGCCATTTCGATGCCTGAGAAGGTGAGGACATATCTGGACTGGAACGCGACGGCGCCGCTTTCGGCGGCGGCGCGCCAGGCCGTGCTGGCCGCGCTCGCGCTCGACGGCAACCCGTCCTCGGTCCACGGCGAGGGGCGGGCGGCACGCGCGCTGATCGACGGCGCGCGCCGCGACGTCGCGGCACTGGCCGGCGCCGAGGCTGCGCACGTCACCTTCACGAGCGGCGCGACCGAAGCCGCCAACATGGTGCTGACGCCGGACTTCCGCATGGGGCGCACCCCGCTTTCGATCGGCCGGCTCTATGTCTCGGCAATCGAGCACCCGGCGGTGCGCGAAGGCGGCCGGTTCGCCAAGGACAAGGTCACCGAGATCCCAGTGACGCCTATGGGCGTCGTCGACCTTGCCGCGCTGGAACACTTGCTTGCCACCCATGATGCGTCCGCCGGCCTGCCGATGGTCGCCATCATGCTGGCCAACAACGAGACCGGCATCGTCCAGCCGGTGCGCGAGGCGGCGGCGATCGTGCGCCGGCACGGCGGGCTGCTGGTGGTCGATGCGGTGCAGGGCGCCGGCAGGCTGCCGCTGTCGATCGCCGAGCTCGATGCCGATTTCCTCATCTTGTCGTCGCACAAGCTGGGCGGGCCGAAGGGTGCCGGGGCGCTGGTCGCGCGCGGCGAGGTGCTGATGCCGAAGCCCCTGGTCCACGGCGGCGGGCAGGAGAAGGGGCATCGCTCCGGCACGGAGAACGTCAGCGCGATCGCAGGCTTTGCCGCGGCGGCACGCGCGGCGATCGAGGGGATGGACGGGCGCAACATCGGGATTGCCGGCCTGCGCGACCGGATGGAGGCAGGGATGGCGGAGATCGCCGCCGACGTCGTTATTCATGGACGCCTTCCCGGCCGCGACGTTTCGCGCCTGTGCAACACCACCTTTTTCAGTCTACCGGGGCTGAAATCGGAAACCGGGCAGATCGCCTTCGATCTCGAGGGAATCGCGCTGTCGGCCGGCTCGGCCTGCTCGTCGGGCAAGGTGGGGGCGAGCCACGTGCTGACGGCGATGGGTTTCGACGCCGGGCTCGGGGCGTTGCGCGTCTCGCTCGGGGCGACGACCTCCGAGGCGGACGTGGAGCGGTTCCTCGCGGCGTTCGGACGAATTGCAGGACGGCGGCGACACGGTGTCGCGGCCGCCTGACGAAAGTTGAGGAAGCGCAAGTTTTTACTTGCCAAAAGGTGTGAAAAGCCCCTTCTGGCGCCTACATAACCGGCGGATACCCGCCAGACGTTGACAAGCTGCCGGACCTTGGATCCGGCGAGATTGGAGAACGACATGCCTGCGGTGCAGGAAACGATCGATCAGGTCCGTCTGATAGACGTCGACCAGTACAAATACGGCTTCGAAACGACGATCGAGATGGAGAAGGCGCCGAAAGGCCTTTCGGAGGATATCATCCGCTTCATCTCGGCCAAGAAGAACGAACCGGAGTGGATGCTGGAGTGGCGGCTGGAAGCCTATCGCCGCTGGCTGACGCTCGAGGAGCCGACCTGGGCGCGCGTCGAATACCCGAAGATCGACTTCAACGACCTCTACTACTATGCCGCGCCGAAGAACCAGGCGGGGCCGAAGTCGATCGACGAGGTCGATCCGGAAATCCTCAAGACCTATGAGAAGCTCGGCATTCCGCTGCGCGAGCAGGAGATCCTGGCCGGCGTCCAGACGTCGAAGATCGCCGTCGACGCGGTCTTCGATTCCGTCTCCGTGGTCACCACCTTCAAGGAAGAGCTGAAGAAGGCCGGCGTGATCTTCATGTCGATCTCCGAGGCGATCCGCGAGCATCCGGACCTGGTGAAGAAGTATCTCGGCTCCGTCGTGCCGACGACCGACAACTTCTATGCGACGCTGAACTCAGCTGTCTTCACCGACGGCTCGTTCGTCTTCGTGCCGAAGGGCGTTCGCTGCCCGATGGAGCTTTCGACCTACTTCCGCATCAACGAGAAGAACACCGGCCAGTTCGAGCGCACGCTGATCATCGCCGAGGAAGGTGCCTACGTGTCCTACCTCGAGGGCTGCACCGCGCCGCAGCGCGACGAGAACCAGCTGCACGCGGCGGTCGTGGAACTCGTGGCGCTCGACGACGCCGAGATCAAGTATTCCACCGTCCAGAACTGGTATCCGGGCGACAAGGAAGGTAAGGGCGGCATCTACAACTTCGTCACCAAGCGGGGCGATTGCCGCGGCAAGAACTCCAAGATCTCCTGGACGCAGGTGGAAACCGGCTCGGCGATCACCTGGAAGTATCCGTCCTGCATCCTGCGCGGCGACAATTCGCGCGGCGAGTTCTACTCGATCGCGGTCTCGAACGGCCACCAGCAGATCGATTCGGGCACCAAGATGATCCATCTCGGCAAGAACACGTCGAGCCGCATCATCTCCAAGGGCATTGCCGCGGGCGTCTCGCAGAACACCTATCGCGGCCAGGTCTCGACCCACCGCAAGGCGGAGAACGCGCGCAACTTCACCCAGTGCGATTCGCTTCTGATCGGCGACCGCTGCGGCGCGCACACGGTGCCCTACATCGAGGCGAAGAACGCTTCCGCCCAGTTCGAGCACGAGGCGACCACTTCGAAGATTTCCGAGGACCAGCTGTTCTACTGCCTGCAGCGGGGCATTCCCGAGGAGGCCGCGATCGCGCTGATCGTCAACGGCTTCGTCAAGGAAGTGATCCAGGAACTGCCGATGGAATTCGCCGTCGAGGCGCAGAAGCTGATCAGCATCTCGCTGGAAGGTAGCGTTGGTTAATCTGATCCTTGTCGCTTTTGATGGATGAAGCCGCCATGTGGAATGCGCAATGAACGAAAGACCGCCAGAGCGACCGTACATCTTTCTCCATGATCGTCTGCGACCCTACGCGCAGGCCATATGGGGAGTGGAAGGTCTGGTTTGGGGCTTTGGGTTGATTGGCGCGATTTTCGGGTTCGGAGCATGGCTCATCGGTTGATGAGTGTGTTCCGCGCCTTCCATTGAGAGAATGAACCGCATCGGATCGCGAAGTTCGCTGGTCCAGAACAAGTCGAGAAAACAATGCTTGAAATCAAGAACCTGCACGCACGCATCGCCGAGGACGGCACCGAGATCATCCGTGGCCTGAACCTGACCGTCCGCGACGGCGAGGTCGCCGCGATCATGGGGCCGAACGGCTCGGGCAAGTCGACGCTGTCCTACATCCTGTCGGGCCGTGAGGACTACGAGGTCACCGAGGGCGACATCCTCTACAACGGCGAGAGCATCCTCGAGCTCGACCCGGCCGAGCGCGCCGCCAAGGGCATCTTCCTGGCGTTCCAGTATCCGGTCGAGATCCCGGGCGTCGCCACCATGCAGTTCCTGAAAGTTGCGATGAACGAGCAGCGCAAGGCGCGCGGCGAGGACGAGCTGTCGACGCCGGACTTCATGCGCCGCGTCAAGGAGGCGGCCGCGGGGCTGCAGATCTCGCCGGAAATGCTGCGCCGGCCGCTCAACGTCGGCTTCTCCGGCGGCGAGAAGAAGCGCGCCGAGATCCTGCAGATGGCATTGCTCGAGCCGAAGCTCTGCGTGCTCGACGAGACCGACAGCGGCCTCGACATCGATGCGCTGAAGATCGTCGCCGACGGCGTCAACGCACTGCGCTCGCCGGACCGTTCCGTCGTCGTCATCACCCACTACCAGCGCCTGCTGGACTACATCGTGCCGGACACGGTGCACGTGCTCTACAAGGGCCAGGTGATCAAGTCGGGCGACAAGACGCTCGCGCACGAACTCGAAGCCAACGGCTATGCCGACATCATCGGGGCGGCCGCCTGAGCCGGGAAGGACGCGATCCATGAACATGCAAGCAGGGATCAAGTTGACGGCGGCGGAAGCGGCGCTGGTCGACACCTACAACGAGCAGCTGGGGGATCTTCCCGGCGACGGCGCGACGCTCATCGCCCGTGACACGTTGCTCAGCGACTTGAAGAAGTCCGGCCTGCCGACCCGCCGGGTCGAGGCCTGGCACTATACCGACCTGAAGGCGCTGCTGCGTGCCGTTCCCGCCTTCGTGCACGGCGCGAGCGCCGAGCGCGTCGACCCGATCGTGCCGGGTTCGGCCGTGCTTTCGATCGTCAACGGCAAGGCGCATGCCCGCGTGATGCAGGAAGGCATCACCGTGCGCTCCTACGGCGAGGCGCTGCTCGACGGTTCGGCGGCGGCCGGCCTCGTGGCGCGTGACGGCGACGACGTGATCGGCCGGATCAACGGCTCCTTCGTCCGCGACGGGCTTTCGATCGACTTTGCAGACGGTTTTGCGGCCGAGGCGCCGATCGAGATCCAGTCGGTGCAGAACTGCGGCCAGGTCAACACCCGCTTCCCCGTCACCTTCGGCACGGGCGCAAAGGCGACCGTGATCGAACGGCACCTCGCGGTCGGCGGCGAGGCGGCGCTCGTCACCTCGATCACCGAGGTCCGGCTCGCCGACGACACGGACGTCACCTGGATCATCTTCCAGTCCGAGGGCGAGGCCGACACGCACCTGGGGCAGTTCAAGGCCGAGCTCGGCGCGAATGCGAAGCTGCGCCTCTACGTCATCAACGGCGGCGGAAAGCTGGTGCGCCAGGAGATCCATGTCGGCGTCGTCGGCGAGGGCGCCGACCTGAGGCTGCGCGGCATCAACCTGCTCGGCGGCGAAAGCCACACCGACGTGACCTTCACCGTCGGCCACGACGTGCCGCACACGACCTCGACCGAGGTGATCCGCAACGTCGTGCTCGACCGGGCGCGCGGCGTGTTCCAGGGGCAGATCCGCGTCGCCCAGGATGCGCAGAAGACCGATGCGAAGATGTCGTGCAACACGCTGCTTCTGTCCGACGAGGCCGAGTTCTCGGCCAAGCCGGAGCTGGAGATCTTCGCCGACGACGTCCAGTGCGGCCACGGCGCGACCGTGATCGACATCGACCACACCCAGCTGTTCTACCTGATGGCGCGGGGCATTCCCGAGAACCGGGCCCGCGCGATGCTGGTCAACGGCTTCGTGGCGGAGATCGTCGAGGAACTGGAAGACGAAACGCTGGTCGAGGCGCTGGAAGGCGTCATCTCCGACTGGCTGGAAAAGCACGCGTGACGGGATTGTCGAGATGAACCAGTTCAAGCCGGTCTCCGCCTATGACGTCGAAGCCATTCGGCGGGACTTCCCGATCCTGTCGCGGCAGGTCTACGGCAAGCCGCTGGTCTATCTCGACAACGGCGCTTCGGCGCAGAAGCCGCAGGTGGTGATCGATGCGGTGGCGCACGCCTATTCCAATGAATACGCCAACGTCCATCGCGGCCTGCATTTCCTCTCCAATGCCGCGACGGAGGCCTATGAAGGTGCGCGCGAGAAGGTGCGTCGCTTCCTGAACGCGCCGTCGGTCGACGACATCATCTTCACCAAGTCCTCGACCGAGGCGATCAACACCGTCGCCTATGGCTACGGCATGCCGAACATCGGCGAGGGCGACGAGATCGTGCTCACGATCATGGAGCACCATTCCAACATCGTGCCCTGGCATTTCATCCGCGAGCGCCAGGGGGCGAAGCTCGTCTGGGCGCCGGTCGACGACGAGGGCGCCTTCCATGTCGAGGACTTCGTCAAGTGCCTGACGGAGAAGACGAAGCTGATCGCGATCACGCACATGTCGAACGCGCTCGGCACGATCGTGCCGGTCAAGGAGATCTGCAGGATCGCGCGTGAGCGGGGCATCCCGGTGCTCGTCGACGGCTCACAAGGGGCCGTGCACCTGCCGGTCGACGTGCAGGACATCGATTGCGACTGGTACGTGATGACCGGCCACAAGCTCTACGGTCCCTCCGGCATCGGCGTGCTCTACGGCAAGAAGGAACGCCTGCGGCAGATGCGGCCGTTCCAGGGCGGCGGCGAGATGATCGTCGAGGTCACCGAGGACATCGTCACCTACAACGATCCGCCGCACCGCTTCGAGGCCGGCACGCCGCCGATCGTCCAGGCGATCGGGCTCGGCTACGCGCTCGACTACATGGAGAAGATCGGACGTGCTGCGATCTCCGCGCACGAGGCGGACCTTGCGGCCTACGCGCAGGAGCGCCTGAAAGCGATCAATTCGCTGAAGATGTTCGGAACCGCGCCCGGCAAGGGCTCGATCTTCTCCTTCGAACTGGAGGGCATCCACGCCCATGACGTTTCCATGGTGATCGACCGGGCCGGCGTCGCCGTCCGCGCCGGCACCCATTGCGCCCAACCGCTCTTGAAACGCTTCGGCGTGACCTCCACATGCCGGGCATCGTTCGGCATGTACAACACCCGCGCCGAGGTCGACATCCTGGCCGACGCGCTCGACCATGCCCGCAAGTTCTTCGCCTGAGGAGTTGGAAATGTCTGTCGATGCCACCGAAGACAAGGTCGATGCCCGCGAGGGGATCGTCAATTCGGCCATCCCCGCCGACGAGCTGGCGCGCCTTTCCGACGATATCATCGGTGCGCTGAAGACCGTCTACGACCCGGAAATCCCCGCTGACATCTTCGAACTCGGCCTGATCTACAAGATCGACATCGAGGACGATCGGATGGTCAAGATCGACATGACGCTGACCGCACCCGGCTGCCCGGTCGCCGGCGAGATGCCGGGCTGGGTGGAAAACGCCGTCGGCGCCGTCGAGGGCGTTTCGGGCGTCGAGGTCCGGATGGTGTTCGATCCGCCGTGGACGCCGGACCGCATGTCGGAAGAGGCGCAGGTCGCCGTCGGCTGGTACTGACGGGACCGCCTGCGGCGCCGCGCTATTGATCGCGTCGACGCCCCCCATTACATTGGATTCGGAAACCGTCGGGCCTTGAACCCGGCCGGTGAAGGAGATCTGGCCCATGGCCTTTGCAGTTATGACGCTCACTGATGCCGCTGCCGATCGCGTCAAGGCGATCGTGGATAATGCCGGCGGCGACGCCAGGGGCATCCGCGTCGGCATCAAGAAGGGTGGCTGCGCCGGGATGGAGTACTCCGTCGATCTCGTCACCGAGCCGAACGCCAAGGACGATCTCGTCGAGCATGCCGGCGCCCGGGTCTGGGTGGCGCCGGAGGCGGTGCTCTACCTGCTCGGCACGCAGATGGATTTCGAGGTGACGACGCTGCGCTCCGGCTTCACCTTCAACAACCCCAACCAGACGTCCGCCTGCGGCTGCGGCGAATCGGTCGAGCTGAAGCCCGCCGACCTGGCGGCGCTGGCCGCTGCCGGCGGCGCGACGGTGCGGGTGGGCTGACGGCACACCGTCCGACTGCCGATTTCCTCCTGATCCGCCGTGGCCGCCTGGGCAGCCGTGCCTGTTCGAAGCTGCCGGTGCGATGGTTGCGGCCGGCATGCATCCATGGCCCTTGACCGTCCGGCGGCGGCGCGCTTTTCTTGCGATATTCGACGATATCGGGAGGTGGCATCCACCAGCATGCAATCACCTCGGGATTTTTCCGAATCGCTCTACGAGCTGCTGCCCTTCCCGGTCATCGTCACCGACCTCGAGGCGGTGCGCTTCTTTCTCAACGAGGCAGGACGCCGGACGCTCGGATGGGAAGGCAAGGGGGCGGCGGACGAGGCACTGCCTGCGGTGCTGCGCTGCGACGACGTCGCGCAACTGCTGCAGGGGCTTGCCGTCTCCGGCCGCGGCCACAGCCATGTCATGCAGTTCCTCCGGGCCGACGGGTCGGAATTCGAGGCGTCTGCCCATGTGATCGCACTCGGCGAGGCCGATCGGCAAACCGGCTATGCGCTCATGCTGCGCAGCCTGTCGACCGGCGGGAGCCACGGCGAGCAGGTGATGCTCGGCAGCCGGATCTATTCCGCGCTGGACAAGATCCCCGAAGGCGTCGTCATCTTCGACCGCAACGAAAGGGTGCTGGTCTTCAACCGCGCGTTTCGAGAGAGCTGCGGGGCGGCAAAGCATGCCTTGCGCGTCGGCGTCAGCCTGGAGAGCATCCTGAGGGCCAACGTCCGGTCGGGAATCTACAAGGGTATCGTCGAAGGCACCCCGGAAGCCGAGGCGGTGGTCCAGGCCCGCCTGGCCCATCACCGCGAGCAGAGCGGGGTGCCGACGATCTTTCCGACCGGCGACGGCCGCTGGATCCGCTCGGAATGCCATGCGACCGGCAGCGGCGAGGTGATCGGTCTGCGGATCGACGTCACCGACCTGAAGGCCATCGAGGAGGCGCTCGACGCCAAGCAGCGCCAGTATGCGGAATTGCTGCGGCTCCTTCCCGACCAGATCGTGCGGGCCGACCGGGACCTGATCATCCGGTTCTGCAACGAGCCCTATGCCAGTTTCCGCGGCACGACGCCCGAGAGGCTGATCGGCCGCAACCTGAAGGAGATCGAGGAAAGGCAGAGCGCCGGCCTCAGGGCGCTGATGCGGATCACGCCCGAGGCCCCGATCCTGACGGGCGAGTTCCGGATGCCCAACGCGCAGGGCGAAATCCGTTCGATCCTGTGGATCGCGACGGCGACCTTCGAGGGGGCGCAGGCGGTGGAGTTCGTCGCCGTCGGCCGCGACGTGACCGAGACCTGGCGGCAGCACGAGCGCCTGGAGGAACAGGCGCTCGAGTTGCAGCGCAAGAACGAGGCGCTGAACCAGTTCACGGCGACGGTGTCGCACGACCTGAAGGCGCCCATCAGGCACATCGCCTCGTTCGCCGAGATGATCGCCGAGGACATCGAGCGGGGCGAACTGGACGATCTCGCGCTGCATGCCGACTATGTGCGGCAGGCGGCCAGGCGCATGCAGCGGCTGGTCGAACGCCTGCTGGAATATGCGCAGATCGCCTACAGCATCCGGCATGTGGAGCGGGTCCCGCTCGACGCCGTCGTCTCCGACGCGATGACGTTGCTGGCCAGCCACATTCGCGAGGCGAATGCCGAGATCGAGGTGACGCCGCTGCCCTGCGTCAAGGGCGACCCGGAGCTCCTGCGGCGACTGATGCAGAACCTGATCGGCAACGCCGTCAAGTATCGGCATTCCGACCGGGCGCCGCGGGTGCGGGTCCATGGCGAGGCCAGTGCCGACGAGGTGCGCATCGTCGTGGAGGACGACGGCATCGGCATCGACCCCAAATACGCCGAGGCCGTGTTCGGACTGTTCCAGCGGCTGCACCAGGACGAGAAGCGCTATGACGGCACCGGCATCGGGCTGGCGCTCGCCAAGCGGATCGTCGAGAGCCATGCGGGCTCGATCTCTCTCGACACGACCTATCGGAACGGTGCCCGTTTCGTGGTGACTTTGCCGCGGGCCTAGGGTCAGGACCTATNNAATAGGTCCTGACCCTAGCGTCCCGGCCGTTTCCGGCGAGCGTGCGGTCGGACCCGGTTCTCCTGGCGGGCCGCGCCGCTTCCTTCGCCCCGCGTGCGCGGAGAAGGCGGCCCAGAAGGCCGGATGAGAGGCAGGGTGAGCCGCGGGTCCGGAACACCGGCAATTGCAGCGTCGGCGCGCCGGCATTGGGACGCGCCCTTCCGTGGTCGTTGGCCCCGCGGCAGGTCAAAGGCCCGCGGAGCCAACCTTTGCGTTGTGCTATTCCGCCGCTTCCGCGTAGTCCTCCAGCGGCGGGCAGGAGCAGACGAGGTTGCGGTCGCCGTAGACGTTGTCGACGCGGTTGACGGGCGACCAGTACTTGTCGACCCGGAAGGCGCCGGGCGGGTAGCAGGCCTGCTCGCGCGAATAGGGGCGGTCCCATTCGCCGACAAGGTCTTCCACCGTATGCGGGGCGTTCTTCAGCGGGTTGTTGGTCTTGTCCATCCGGCCCTCCTCGATGGCGCGGGCCTCCTCGCGGATCGCCAGCATCGCATCGCAGAACCGGTCGAGCTCGGCCTTCGTCTCCGATTCGGTCGGCTCGATCATCAGCGTGCCGGCGACTGGCCAGCTCATGGTGGGCGCGTGGAAGCCGCAGTCGATCAGCCGTTTGGCGACGTCGTCGACGGTGACGCCGGCGCTGTCGACCAGCGGGCGGGTATCGACGATGCACTCGTGCGCGACCCGGCCCCTGGCCGACTTGTAGAGCACGTCATAGGCGCCCTTCAGGCGGGCGGCGATGTAGTTGGCGTTCAGGATCGCCACCTTCGTCGCCTGCGTCAGGCCCTCGCCGCCCATCATCAGGCAGTAGCTCCAGGAGATCGGCAGGATCGAGGCCGAGCCGAAGGGGGCTGCGGAGACCGCACCTGCCTCGGCCGTGCGCGGGTCCTGCGGCAGGAAGGGCGCCAGATGCGCCTTGACGCCGATCGGGCCCATGCCGGGGCCGCCGCCGCCATGCGGGATGCAGAAGGTCTTGTGCAGGTTCAGGTGGCTGACGTCGGAGCCGATGTCGCCGGGGCGGGCGAGCCCGACCATGGCGTTCATGTTGGCGCCGTCGAGATAGACCTGGCCGCCATGGCTGTGGACGATCTCGCAGACCTCGCGCACGTTCTCCTCGAAGACGCCGTGCGTGGAGGGATAGGTGATCATGCAGCACGAGAGGTTTTCGGCGTACTGCTCTGCTTTCGCACGGAAATCATCCATGTCGATGTCGCCGTTGTCGCTCGCCTTGACGACCACGACCTTCATGCCGGCCATCTGCGCCGAGGCCGGATTGGTGCCGTGGGCGGAGGTCGGGATCAGGCAGACGTCGCGATGGGCGTTGCCGTTGGCGATGTGATAGTCGCGGATCGTCAGCAGCCCGGCATATTCGCCTTGCGCCCCTGAATTCGGCTGCATCGAGATCGCGTCGTAGCCGGTCACCGCGCAGAGCTTGGCGGAGAGGTCGTCGATCAGTTCCTTGTAGCCTTCCGCCTGGTCGGCGGGGACGAAGGGATGGATCTCGGAGAATTCCGGCCAGGTGATCGGCAGCATCTCGGCGGTCGCGTTCAGCTTCATCGTGCAGGAGCCGAGCGGGATCATCGAGCGGTCGAGCGCCAGATCGCGGTCGGCGAGCCTGCGGATGTAGCGGGTCATCTCGCTTTCGGCGCGGTTCATGTGGAAGATCGGATGCGTCAGGTAGGCGCTGGTGCGCAGCAGGTTGCCGGGCAGGCGATAGTCCGCCTCGAAGTCCGAGACCTTGAAATCGCCGCCGAAGGCCCGCCAGACGGCCTCCAGCGTCACCGGCCGCGAGCGCTCGTCGAGGCTGATGCCGATCCGGTCGTCGCCGATCTTGCGCAGGTTGACCTCTTCGGCCACGGCAGTCTTCAGGATGATGCCCTGCAGCTTGCCGACATGGACCGTGATCGTGTCGAAGAACACGTCCGGCTCGACCGCGTAGCCGAGCTTTTCCAGCCCCTTGGCCGTGAGGACCGCCTTGCGGTGAACCTGCTGGGCGATCGCCTTGATGCCCTGCGGGCCGTGGAAGACGGCATACATCGAGGCCATCACGGCGAGCAGCACCTGGGCGGTGCAGATGTTCGACGTCGCCTTCTCGCGGCGGATGTGCTGCTCGCGGGTCTGCAGCGACAGGCGGTAGGCGCGGT
Source organism: Hyphomicrobiales bacterium (assembly GCA_900469965.1). Taxonomy (GTDB): domain Bacteria; phylum Pseudomonadota; class Alphaproteobacteria; order Rhizobiales; family Rhizobiaceae; genus Mycoplana. Next base: position 549,560 of record UBZP01000015.1, read on the forward strand.
TGCCGCGGGCATCGACGGAGACGCCGACGAGGCGGCCCGGCATGTTGCGCTTGTAGGCGTCCTTGACCGCCATGTAGGCCGCGTGAGGGCCACCATAGCCGACGGGAACGCCGAAGCGCTGGGTGGTGCCGATGGCGATGTCGGCGTCCATGTCGCCGGGCGATTTCAACAGCGCCAGCGCCAGCGGATCGGCCGCGACGACGGCGATCGCACCGGCCGCATGCAGGTCGGCGATGACGCCGGTGAAATCGTGCACGTGGCCGTAGGTGCCGGGATACTGGAAGATCGCGCCGAAGACTTCGGCAGGCACGAGATCCTGGAACGGGTTGCCGACCCTGATCGACCAGCCGAGCGGCTCGGAGCGGGTCTTCAGCAGCGCGATCGTCTGCGGGTGGCAGTTCTCGTCGACGAAGAAGGTGGTGGCCTTCGACTTGGAGACGCGCTCTGCCATGGCCATCGCCTCGGCGGCGGCGGTCGCCTCGTCGAGCAGGGAGGCGTTGGCGATGTCGAGGCCGGTCAGGTCGCAGACCATGGTCTGGTAGTTGAGCAGCGCCTCGAGGCGGCCCTGGCTGATTTCCGGCTGGTAGGGGGTATAGGCGGTGTACCAGGCCGGGTTTTCCAGGATGTTGCGCTGGATCACCGGCGGGGTGATGGTACCGTAGTAGCCCTGGCCGATCAGCGAGACCAGCTTCTTGTTCCTGTTGGCCGTCTCGCGCAGCTTGTCGAGCGCCTCGCGCTCCGACATCGGCGCGCCCCACTGGAGCGGCGTCGTCTGGCGGATCGATTTCGGCACGGTGTCGTCGATCAGGGCGTCGAGGCTGTCATAGCCGATCACCTTCAGCATCGCCTCCATTTCGGCCGGCGAGGGGCCGATATGGCGGCGGTTGGCGAAGTCGTAGGGCTGGTAATCGGTAAAGGTGAAGTCCTTGGGCAGGTTCATCAGCCGACGAGCTCCTTGTAGGCGGCCTCGTCCAGCAGCCCTTCGACATCGGCCTTGTTCTTGAGCTTCAGCTTGAAGAACCAGCCGGCGCCCTGCGGATCGCTGTTGACGAGGGACGGGTCGTCGACGATCGCCTGGTTGACCTCGACCACCTCGCCGTCGAGCGGGCAGTAGACGTCGGAGGCGGCCTTGACGCTCTCGACGGTGGCGGCGTCGCCGCCCTTGTCGAAGCTCGCGCCCACTTCGGGCAGTTCGACGAAGACGAGGTCGCCGAGCTGCTCGGCGGCGTGGGTGGTGATGCCGACGGTGGCGACGTCGCCATCGACCTTGAGCCACTCGTGTTCTGCGGTGAATTTCAACATGTCGGTTCCTCTCTGGAGAAGTCTGTTTCTCAAACTGTGCGGATGTCCCTCATCCCCCTGCCGGGGCCTTCTCCGCGCAGGCGGGGAGACGGGGCTGGGCGCGGCGTTGCCGGTGCGCCTCCGTGCGGGTGGCCCCGCGGGACGAGGGCGCCTGCGGCGAAGTCCTTCTTCCCGCTTGCGGGGAGACGGTGGCGGCAGCCGTGTGAGGGGCGATGGCAACCATCGGTCAACGCTTGAAGGTGTTGGGCACGAAGGGCAGGGCGGCGACGGTGACGGGCAGGTACTTGCCGCGCACCTCGGCGAAGAGCGGCGTTCCCGGCGCGGCAAGCGCGACCGGCACGTAGCCCATGGCGACGGGGGCCTCGACGCTCGGCCCGAAGCCGCCGGAGGTGACGTGGCCGATCTCGACCTTTCCGTCCGCGTCCGAATAGAGCCTGGCCGGCGGGCGGACCGGAGCCTTGCCGTCGACCTTCAGGCCGACGCGGCGGCGGGCCGTTCCCGAAGCGAACTGGCCGAGGATGGCGCCAGCTCCCGGAAAGCCGCCGGCACGGTCGCCGCCGGTGCGGCGCACCTTCTGGATCGCCCATTCGAGCGCCGCCTCGACCGGCGTCGTCGTCGTGTCGATATCGTTGCCGTAGAGGCAGAGGCCGGCCTCGAGGCGGAGCGAATCGCGAGCGCCGAGCCCGATCGGCATCACGTCCGGATGATCCAGCAGATGGCGACAGACCGTCTCGGCCCGGTCGGCGGGTATCGATATCTCGAAACCGTCCTCGCCGGTGTAGCCGGAACGCGAGACGATGCAGTCGGCGTCGTGCAGGTCGCAGGCGCGCACGTCCATGAAGCGCATGCCGGCGATGTCGCCCCAGAGTTCGGCCAGAACCGCCTCGGCGCGGGGACCCTGCAGGGCGATGAGCGCGCGGTCGGCGAGCATCGTCACCTCGCAGCTGTCGCCGATGCGGGCCTGCATGTGGGCGAGATCCGCGTCCTTGCAGGCGGCGTTGACGACGACGAAGAAATGGTCGCCGCGGTTGGCGATCATCAGGTCGTCGAGGATGCCGCCGTCTTCGGCGGTGAAGAGCGCATAGCGCTGGCGCCCTTCGGCAAGGCCGACCACGTCGACCGGCACAAGGCTCTCCAGCGCGCGCGCGGCATCGGCATTGTCGCCGGAGCGGGCACGCACGATCACCTGTCCCATGTGGGAAACGTCGAACAGTCCGGCTGCTGCGCGGGTGTGCAGGTGCTCCTTGAGCACGCCTGCGGGGAACTGCACCGGCATCTCATAGCCCGCGAACGGCACCATGCGGGCGCCGAGCGACACGTTGAGATCGTGCAAAGGGGTCTTCTTCAGGTCAGACGCGACGTCCAAAAGGCGCCCTCCAGTCTTCTGGCGCTCGCGCGCCGGCCCATCACTGGCGCTCTCGCGCCGTTCTCATGAGCCCCCTCTGTCCTTTTCGCCTGAGATTGTTATCCCTTCGGCGGGCGCGAAAACGCCACTCTCCAGAGTCCTGTCGGCACCTTGCTGGTCCTTTTGCCTGAGAGTTTCCGGGGGCGGTTGCTCCTTCGGCACCGGTGCGAAACCGGCTTCTCCCAGCGAGGTCTTCGCCACATAAATCCGTCGACCGGATTTTGGCAAGAGCGAAGCGTCGCGGTTGAACAATTATTTGTCGCCCCCTGCCATGTCGTCCGATTTCGCCGGCATGAACGAAAAAGGCTCCCGCAAACGCGGGAGCCTTGCCATGGGTGTCGCGGGCCGCTTTGGTCCGGGTCAGTCCTCGCGTGCGGGCATGCCCTCGGGGGCTGCGATCAGGTCGTCCTCGCCGCCGTTTTCGGCATAGGACCGGGCGGCCGTCGCAACGGTCGTGTCGGTCTGCCGTTCCATGGTCAGGAGCGCGAGCGCAAGGGCGGGCGGCTTGACGACCGTCAGGATTCCCCTGAGCTGGAAATTGTCGCCGATCCGGGCAGCATCCGTCCACGCCTCGATCTTCTGCTCGAAGAGGGTCGCCGGACGGGTGGTCGCCTTGTATGCCTGCGAGGCATAGGCGGCGGTAGCAGGGGATACGGTTACGATCTGCGCCATGTCGTCTTCTACAATTTTCGGTGTTCAACAGTCCGTCATTAGCACAACCGGATTGCGCAAAATCTAATGCGGGCGGCTCGTTTTTAATCGAGTTTTAATGAATTGCCGGGCGCGTCTTGCCGCCGGCGGCGCAAAATCGAGCATGCCTCTTGCGTCAAAGACGCGATCTCCGCCATAAGACCGCAGATGGCGGCCGGGCGAGGCCGGCCGGACAATCGCCGCTTGAAGCGGCGCGCGGAGTGAGCCGATGAAACCGATTTTCGTGCAACTGCAATGCGCCCCCGGGAAGACCTACGAGGTGGCCGATGCGCTCTACGCCACCGAACTGATCTCCGAGCTCTATTCCACCAGCGGCGAATACGACCTGCTGCTGAAGGTCTATGTCGAGAGCGAAGAGGACATCGGCAAGTTCATCAACGATCACATCGCCTCGATCCCCGGCATCGTCCGCTCGCTGACGACGCTGACCTTCCGCGCCTTCTGATCCGTCCTCCCTGCAACTTCCCCTTTGCCGGGACATGGGCTAAAGCACGGCCCAAAGAGAGAAGGCGAAGATGGCAGGTATCGAACACAGGCAGGTGGACCAGGACGAGGCGGGCATGCGGCTCGACCGCTGGTTCAAGGTCCACTATCCGGGGCTGGGCTTCGGCCAGTTGCAGAAGCTGCTGCGCTCCGGCCAGGTGCGCGTCGACGGCGGCCGGGCCAAGACCGATACCCGCGTGCAGCCCGGACAGACCGTGCGCATCCCGCCGATGGGCGTGGACGCCAAGGAGACGAAGGCCGGGCCGATCGGCGGCCGCGACCTGAAGCATTCGCCGGACGGCGAGCTGCTTTCCCGCATGCTGCTGCACGAGGACGACAAGGTGTTCGTGCTGAACAAGCCGGCGGGCATCGCCGTGCAGGGCGGCTCGGGCGTCACCCGCCACATCGACAAGATGCTGGAGGCCTGGACGAACCAGAAGGGCGAGAAGCCGCGGCTCGTCCACCGCCTCGACCGCGACACCTCCGGCGTGCTCGTCATTGCCAGGACCCGCGGGGCGGCGCAGAAGCTGACGGCGGCCTTCCGCGAGCGCGACACGAAGAAGACCTACTGGGCGATCGTCAAGGGCGTGCCGCGCAAGCGCGAGGACAAGATCTCGACCTGGCTGGTGAAGGAGCAGACGGCGGACGGCGACCGCATGCGGATCGCTAGGCACGGCGAGGAGGGGGCCGACCACGCCGTCTCCTACTACCGTATCGTCGAGCAGGCCGGGCAAAACTTCGCCTGGCTGGAGATGGAGCCCTATACCGGGCGCACCCACCAGCTCCGCGTCCATGCCGCCCATATCGGCCATCCGATCATCGGCGACCCGAAATATTTCGATGCGGACATCAACTGGACCTTCCCCGGCGGCGTACAGAACCGGCTGCACCTGCATGCCCGCCACATCGACATACCGCATCCCTCCGGCGGGCGCCTGCGGGTGACCGCGCCGCTGCCGCCGCACATGGTGCAGACCTGGAACGTCTTCGGCTTCGACCAGAATGCCGCGGACGAGGACGACTGATGCGGCTTGTTCTCTTCGATTGCGACGGCACGCTGGTCGACAGCGCCCACCTGATCCACGAGGTGATGGCGCGGACGTTTGCCGATTTCGGCTACGAGCGTGTGGGCCTGGAGGCGACGAAGGGCATCATCGGCCTGACGCTCGACATCGCGATTGCCCGCCTGCAGGGCAAGCCGCATGTGGACGAGGAAGCGCTGGCGATGACGGCGCACTACAAGAAGATCTTCATGGGCGTGCGCGGCGAGCCGGGTTACCAGGAGCCGCTCTTTCCCGGTATCGAGACGCTGATCCGCAGGCTGGAGCGGCAGGACGACATGATCATCGGAGCCGTGACCGGCAAATCGCGCCGCGGACTGGACGCGATCCGGCTCGCGCATGGTTTCGAAAAGACCTTCTTCGTCTCGCGGACCGCCGACGATTGCCCGTCCAAGCCGCACCCGGCGATGGTGGCCGAATGTTGCGCCGAAACCGGCATCGATGCGGCACGGACGGTTGTCATCGGCGATGCGATTTACGATATGCAGATGGCGAAGGCCGCCGGCGCGCAGGCCGTCGGCGTCGCCTGGGGCTATGCCAGCGTGCCCGAACTCGTCGAGGCGGGGGCGGACCACATTCTAAGGGAGCCGGCCGAATTGCTCGAGTGGCTGGAATTATCCGATGCGTGACATTCTCTCCGATCTTTCCGACGCCATGAGCGACCCGGATCCGGTGCGCCGGGCGCAGATCCAGATGAAACGGCCGCTGCCGAAGCGGTTCTACAAGGACGTTTCGATCGGGCAGGGCGACGACGGCTTCGGCGTCCTGCTCGACGGCCGTGCCGTTCGCACGCCGGCCAAGCGCCCGCTTGTCGTCTCTTCCGCGCGCCTGGCCGAACGGCTGAAGGCCGAGTGGGAGGCTCAGGCCGAAGAGATCGATCCGGCGAAGATGCCGGTAACGCGGCTCGTCAACACGGCGATCGACGGCGTTGCCGACAATGTCGAAGCCGTCGCCGACGAGATCGTCCGCTTCGCCGGCACCGATATGATCTGCTATCGCGCCGACAGCCCGGAGCGGCTGGTGGCGATCCAGCGGGAGGCGTGGGACCCGGTGCTCGAATGGGCGGCAGACGTGCTCGGCGCGCGCTTCATTCTGGCCGAGGGCGTCATCCATCAGGAGCAGCCGGCGCAGGCGATCGCGGCCATTGCCGCATCGCTCGGAGCGTTTCGCTCGCCGCTGGCGCTCGCCTGCGTCCACACCGTGACGACGCTGACGGGTTCCGCGATCCTCGCGCTGGCCTTCGCGCATGGCCGTCTCGACGCCGAGACCGTCTGGCGGCTCGCCCATGTCGACGAGGACTGGCAGATCGAGCACTGGGGCACGGACGAGGAGGCCTTCCGGCGTCGCGAGTTGCGACGGCAGGAGCTCGATGTCGCAGCCGCGGTGTTCGCCGACGAGACCGCGCGCTGAGGGGCGCGGTTCGCCGCGCCGTTCGCGTTTACCATTGATTGCATCACGGGCTTGCCCCGCTGCGCCTGTCCGTGCCATGGCGATAGCAGGGACAGGTTGATTCGGTCTGCCGGCGACCATCGATTTACGGATGCAATTTCATGATGATGACCTTTCTTCGTGTGCCGCTCGTAGCGCTGGCGATGGCGGCGATGTGTGCTGTCGCCCATGCCGAGACGCTGAAGGATATCCGCAAGGTTTCGGTCGTTGGCGACGGATCGGTGTCGAAGACCGTGGTGGAACTGACCGGACAGCAGCTGAAGCGTTCGGTCCGGGCGACCCGGCGGCCGGTGCCGCTGCCGAAGGTGGCGATGGAAGTGCAGCTTTCCAATGAGATCCGCGGTGCGGGCGCGCAGGCCGGCCGCAACTCGGCCGAGGTCACGGTCCTGCTGCGCGGCGGGCCGGGCGCGCCGGTGGGCAGCGAGCGCTTCACGGTCAACAGCTTCATGACCGGCAAGGCGGCGGACAGGGCGCTGGCCCATGCCATCTCGCAGCGGATCGCCGTCACCTACAGCCTCGCACCGGTGCGGGCAGCGCCGACGGGTTCAGCCAGGTCGACAAAAGCCTACCGGAAGCCGGCATCGACAGCTCACAGGCAGACGGCGCCGCAGGCGCCTGCAAAGGTTTCCGCCGCGCCTGCGGCCGATCCGGTGATCATCCCGAGCGAAGCCGCGCTCACCGTCAAGCCGCGCGTGCGCAAGCCGAAGACCGAGGCGAGTGCCGCGAAGAAGCCGGCGCCCTGCGTCGTGACGGCGACGACCAGCTGCAACTGACGTCGTTCGGCCGCTATCGGTCGGCAAGTGATCGCGGCGATGCCGCGATCACGGTCTCCTTTGCCCCGTTCCATTTCGTCTTCGTGCCGGGCGCGTTCGCGCCCCGACCGGCAGAGCCGAAATTGGATCAGGCGGCGAACTTCAGGCCCATGATGCCGGTAACGATCAGGGCGATGCAGCCGAGCCGCAGGGCGGTCACCGGTTCTGCAAAGAGCATGATGCCGAGGATGACGGTGCCGACCGTGCCGATGCCGGTCCAGACCGCATAGGCGGTCCCCATCGGCAGGTGGCGGACGGCAAGGCCGAGCAGCACGATGCTGATCACCATGGCGCCGACGGTCAGCGCGGTGGGAACGGGTCTGGTGAAGCCGTCGGTGTATTTCAGGCCGATGGCCCAGCCGATTTCGAAGAGGCCGGCAAGTACGAGCAAAATCCAGGACATATCCTGCTCCGTTTGAAAGGAGCGGGGCCGTCCCCGCGATCGTTCCCGCGCCGTCTTCGTCTCGACGTTGCGGCAGCAGCCGTCTGCTGACCGCCTATATCGCGATTGCGGCACAGAAAGACAAGGGGCGCCCGTGCAGGGATGGCATGCACCGGCGCCATGGCATCCGTCCGCCCGCGCGTGTCAGCCGAGCCGCTCAGCGTGCCACTGCAGGTGGTCGTCCATGAACGTCGAGATGAAGTAGTAGGAGTGGTCGTAGCGTTCGTGCATGCGCAGCGTCAGGCCGATGTCGGTGCCCTGGATCGCTTCCTCGAACAGCCGGGGACGCAGGCCGTTCTCCAGGAAACCGTCGGCCTTGCCCTGGTCGATCAGGAATTCCGGGAAGCGGGCGCCGTCCTCGACGAGGGCGCAGGCGTCGTACTGCCGCCAGGCCGCCTGGTCTGGGCCCAGGTACTTCTCGAAGGAGCCGGAAGACCAGTCGGCGGTCGAAGGCTGGACGATCGGGGCGAAGGCGGAGCAGCTCCTGAAGCGGTCGGGATGCTTCAGCGCGATCGTCATGGCGCCGTGGCCGCCCATCGAATGGCCGAAGATGCCCTGGCGGCCCATGTCGACGCGGAAATGCTGGCCGACGAAGGCCGGCAGTTCCTCGGTGACGTAGGTATACATCTGGTAGTGCTCGGCCCAGGGCTTCTCGGTGGCGTCGAGGTAGAAGCCGGCGCCCTTGCCCATCTGCCAGTTCGTCAGTTCGTCCGGCACGTCGTTGCCGCGCGGGCTGGTGTCGGGGCAGACGACGATCAGGCCGAGCTCGGCGGCCATGCGGCGGTACTCGCCCTTCTCCATGACGTTGGCGTGGGTGCAGGTCAGACCGGAGAGATACCACAGAACCGGGCAGGGCTCCTTGATCGCCTTCGGCGGTACGAAGACCGCAAAGGTCATCTCGCAATTGCAGGCCAGCGAATCATGGGCGAACACGCCCTGCATGCCGCCGAAGGCCTGGTTCTGGGATAGGACTTTCATGGGAACTCCATCGGTGTTTCGCGGTCACGAGGCCAGCGCCACCGCCGCATTGACGGCGGCCGCGACCAGCACGGTGTTGAAGAAGAACGAGACGATCGCATGCATGAGGTTCAGCTTGCGCATCTGCGTGGTGGTGATGGCCACGTCCGACGTCTGCGCCGTCATGCCGATCTCGAAGGCGAAGTAGAGGAAATCGAAGATGCCGGGCATGTCGGTGCTCGGGAAATCCAGTCCCCGCTCCGCGGGCTCCAGCGCCTTTCCGCCATGCGGGCGCCAGTAGACATGGGCATAGTGGACCGCGGCCATCGTGTGGATCGTGAACCAGCCGAGCACCACCGAGGCGAAGGAGAGCGTCAGGTCCAGCAGATCGACCACCTCGCCCTCGTTCAGCACGATGAACAGGGAGGCGAGCGAGACGGCGAAGGCGCCCACCGTCACGAGCAGGATGATCGGCGCCGGCGCGTCGGAATCGACTGCATGTTTCCTAAGAAAGCTGCCGGTGAGATAGGGCAGGCGCTGGCCGATCATCACCAGGTACAGCGTGAAGAAGGTGATCGCGCTCAGCTGCGCAGCAATGCGCATCCGCAGCCAGAGGGCGGCCGGCAGGACCAGGAGCGCGATGATCGCCGCAATGTAGAACGGGCGATGGCGGCTGTGTCCCGCCGCCGCCTTGGCCTGGACGCTCATGGCGCAGCACCTGCCGCTTTCGACCGGCGGCACAGACGGTCCAGCGTTTCGAGAAAGGCCGAGCGGTCGCGCGGCGAAAAGGCGGCGTTGTAGCCCTTGCTCTCGCCCGTCTCGCGCAGGTGCTGGCCGAGATCGCGCATGGCGGTCGCCATGCCGATGTTGGTCCTGTCGAAGACCCGTCCCGTCGGCCCGGTGACGAAGGCGTCCTTGCCCACGCACCGGCCGGCCAGCGGCACGTCGGCGGTGACGACGATATCGCCGGCCGCGACGTGATCGACGATCCAGTCGTCGGCGGCATCGAAGCTTCCCGAGACGATGACGTTCTTCACCATCGGGTCGCGCGAGGGCCTGAGGCCGGAATTGGCCACGAAGGTGACCTCGATCCCGTGGCGCTCGGCGACCTTCAGGATCTCCGGCTTGACCGGGCAGGCATCGGCGTCGACATAGATCATGGCGTGTTCGCTGTCGTGTCCTTCAGGCGTTTCCGGGCGAGGGCGGCCGCAACATGTCCACATGCGGGATGCCGTCTTCCAGATATTCCTCCGAAGTCGGCAAAAAGCCAAAGGCTTCGTAGAAGCGGGTCAGGTGGCTCTGCGCGGACAGCGCGATCGCCTCGTTCGGGTAGAGCTGCTCGCAGGCCGTGATCGCCTCGCGCATCAGCGCCTCGCCCAGACGCTTGCCGCGATGGTCGGGCGAGACGGCGACGCGACCGATGCGGGGATGCGCATCGGCGACCGGACGCCAGAGCCTTGCGCAGGCGAGCAGGTCCGCACCCTGAAGCAGGCGCAGATGCAGGCAATCCGGATCGTTGCCGTCGAGCTCCGGGTAGGGGCAGTTCTGCTCGACGACGAAGACGTCCACCCGCATCTTCAGCATGGCGTAGAGATCGAGCGCGGAGAACTCGTCGAGCCTCCGCACGTCGACCGTGTAGGCAGGCAGAGCGCTCAATAGACCACCACGCCGCGGATGCTTTCGCCCTTGTGCATCAGCTCGAAGCCGTTGTTGATCTCCTCGAGCGGCATGGTGTGGGTGATCATCGGGTCGATCTGGATCTTGCCGTCCATGTACCAGTCGACGATCTTCGGCACGTCGGTGCGGCCGCGGGCGCCGCCGAAGGCCGTGCCCATCCACTGGCGGCCGGTGACGAGCTGGAACGGCCGCGTCGAAATCTCCTGGCCGGCGCCGGCGACGCCGATGATGACCGATTTGCCCCAGCCGCGATGGGCGCTTTCCAGCGCCTGGCGCATCACCTTGGTGTTGCCGGTGCAGTCGAAGGTGTAGTCGGCGCCGCCGATCAGATCGCCGCCCCGCTTCGTCATGTTGACGAGGTGGGGCACGATGTCGTCGCCGACGTCCTTCGGATTGACGAAATGGGTCATGCCGAACTTCTCGCCCCAGGCCTTGCGGTCGGGGTTGATGTCGACGCCGATGATCATGTCGGCGCCGGCAAGGCGCAGGCCCTGCAGGACGTTCAGGCCGATGCCGCCGAGGCCGAAGACGATCGCGGTCGAGCCGATCTCGACCTTGGCGGTGTTGATGACGGCGCCGATGCCGGTGGTGACGCCGCAGCCGATGTAGCAGATCTTGTCGAAGGGCGCGTCGGGATTGACCTTGGCGACGGCGATTTCCGGCAGCACGGTGAAGTTGGCGAAGGTGGAGCAGCCCATGTAGTGGTGGATCTTGTCCTTGCCGATCGAGAAGCGCGAGGTGCCGTCCGGCATCAGGCCCTGGCCCTGGGTGGCGCGGATCGCGGTGCAGAGGTTGGTCTTGCGCGACAGGCAGGAGTAGCACTCGCGGCATTCCGGGGTATAGAGCGGAATGACGTGGTCGCCCTTCTTCACCGACGTGACGCCCGGGCCGACGTCGACGACAATGCCGGCGCCCTCGTGGCCGAGGATGGCCGGGAACAGGCCCTCCGGATCGGCGCCGGAGAGGGTGAAATCATCGGTGTGGCAGATGCCGGTGGCCTTGACCTCGATCAGCACCTCGCCGGCCCGCGGGCCTTCCAACTGCACGGTCATGACTTCCAGCGGCTTTCCGGCCTGAACGGCGACAGCGGCGCGTACGTCCATGATTTCTCTCCTTAACTCCAGTGAAACCTGATTCGATGCGGACCATCGCAGAGCCCGGGCGGGCACTCAAGTCCATCTCAACTGCGGGTGCGCTCAATCATCGCTTCGGCGACCGCGGATGCCCAGCCGGGCGATCTCGGCCTCGAGCGCATCGATCGCCTCGCCGGTCTGGGCATGCAGGCGGCGGATCTCCTGCAGGCGGTCGAAAAGGGGATGGGCGAGCGCCTCCGGTCCCGTCTCGGACGGAGCCTCGCCGATGCCGGCGATCAGCCAGGACGGCGACACGCTGAGGACGCCGGCCAGCATGAACAGGGCCTGCGTGCGCGGTTCGGCATGGTCGCGCTCCCAGTCGCCGACCGTCTCCTCCGGCAGGCCCATCCGGGCTGCGAGTTCGCCGAGCGACAGGTCGAGCGCGTCGCGCGCGCGCCAGATGCGGCCGCCGAGCGTGTCGCCGTCGGCGCGGGGCGAGCGGAAGGGGATCGTGTTGTCGTCGCCGGACTTCGCCATGACGGCCTCCGTTTTCTTCAGCGAAATCTTAAGGATGGAGAGGCTGGCTGGCTACCCCAATTGCGGCGCGCCCCGCCGCAGGGCCCGGGGGCTTCGTGGCTGACGGCCGCCATCAGCGCAGCGCCGGCTTGACCATGCGGTGCGCGATGCTGTTGAAAGCGCAGCAGCGAGGGTCGCGCGGCGATTCCGCCCATGATCGCCTGTCCCGCCATCCGCGCCACCGGCCCCCGGCCCCCGGAGTTCATCCATGCAACCGTCAACGACGGACCACTTCAGGCAGCACACGATGCAGGGGATGGCACTGATGGCGTTCGCCATGACCATCCTTCCCGGGATGGATGCAATCGCCAAGTACATGGCGACATACGAAGGCATGTCGCCGGGGCAGGTGACCTTCTACCGCTTCTTCTTCCAGCTCGTCTGCACGCTGCCGCTGCTTCTGACCGTGATGGGGCGAAACGCGTTCCGGGCGAAGCGGCCATGGATGAACCTCCTGCGCGGGGTGCTGCACGGCGCGGCGAGCCTGCTGTTCTTCGTCGCGGTGAAGTACATGCCGCTCGCCGACGTGTTTGCGATCTACTTCGTCGAACCGTTCATGCTGACGGCGATGTCGGCGTTCTTCCTCGGCGAGCGCGTCGGATGGCGGCGGTGGCTGGCGATCGCGGTCGGCTTCGGCGGGGCGCTGATCGTCATCCAGCCGAGCTTTGCGATCTTCGGCGTGACCGCGCTGCTTCCGGTCGCCTGCGCGTTTCTCTTTTCGCTCTACCTGTTCTTGAACCGGGCGATCGGGGAGGGCGACACGCCGTTGACGATGCAGACGATCTCGGGCTTCGGCGGCATGATGTTCATGGCCGCTGCCCTTGCCGTCGGAAACCTCGGCGGAATGGAGAATTTCGCGCTGTCGCTGCCGCAGACGCCACTGTCGCTGGTGCTGCTCCTGATCCTCGGCTCGCTGTCCGGCTATGCGCATCTGCTGGTCGTGCGCGCCTTCCGGATGGCGCCGCTGTCGCTGCTCGCACCGTTCCAGTATTTCGAGATCATCTCGGCGACGATGCTGGGTTATGCGCTGTTCGGTGATTTTCCGAACCTCTGGAAATGGGTGGGCATCGCCATCATCGTGGCCTCCGGCCTGTTTATCATCTTCCGCGAACGGATGGCCGCCCGGGAGAGCGCCCTGGCTGCGCCGGATTGAGACGGCTGTGCCGATGCGGCACGCTTCGGGCGGTTGTGCGGTCGTGTAGCCACTCGCCGCCGGGTCGCTTTCTTAACATTTGAAGCATAGTGTGAGGCCAGGGCGCATCGCTGGGCCGGTTCCGCCGCGGTGCGCGTGTCGTCCATGGAATTTCATGCCGCGCCGCGTGCTTTCGATCGCTTTCAGACGGCGCGCGGGGTGGTTCGAGGAGCGTTTGCGTGTCGCCGGAATTGTCCGTTGTCATCCTGCTCGGCATCAATCTCGGCCTCGTCTGGCTGCTTCTGGCGGCCCCGCTCGGGCGGCGGACGCTTCGCCTGCGCCGGCGCTTCGATGCGGATGCGATGAGGGTGTGGTCGGCGGTCTTTCCGCTGGGCGCCAACTCGGACTGGCATCACTCCGTCCTCTCCAGCACCCGGATCGGCGATGGCCGCGTCCGCCAGGCCTATGCGCAGGTGGACAGGACAGGAAAGCCGATCCTGCGCACGCTGCAGGTGAGCGACGTCACGACGCATGGGCAGGAGCGGCTGGCCTATTGCGCGCGGGTCGTCGACGACAGCGCGCTGGATCCGGCGTTCTGGCGGCATTTCCGCGAGCGGCGCTCGCTGTCGGCCACGCAGGCCGGCAGCGTGCTGACGATCGAGCAGACGGACCGCTATCGCGGACTCGCCTTCCTGCTCTACCGCTATTTCTCGCTCCGGCGCGAGACGAGGGCGCTGGACCAGTGGCTGCAGAAGGGCGCGTCGTCGCCGAACGGGCTGTTCGAGAAGCCGGTCGTGCAGGCGGGGCTGGCCGTCCTGTCCACGCTGCTGCTCTGGCCGTTCTTCGGGCTGCACCTCTATGGCCTGATGCTGTCGGCGATGCTGACGGTCGTCATCGTTTTGCACGAGTTCGGCCACATGGCTGCCTACCGGGCCTGCGGGCACAGGCAGGTGCGCATGATCTTCATTCCCTTCCTCGGCGGGATCGCCATCGGTGGCCGGCCCTACAATTCCCTGTTCGAGGTCTCGTTCTGCGCCCTGATGGGGGCGGGGCTGTCCGCCTTCCTGGTGCCGGTGCTTGCGGCGCTGCAGGCCCTGCTCGGGGAGGACGGCGGATCGAACACGGAGGCTTCGCGAATCGTGCTCGTCTTCCTCGCCATCCTCGGGGCGTTCAATCTGCTGAACCTCCTGCCGATGCAGCGGTTCGACGGCGGGCAGGTGCTGCGGCAGGTGTTTGCCTCGCGCCCGGCGCTGGTCGCCTCCAGCTTCGCCGTCGCGCTGCTCGTGCTGGGCGTCGGCTGGCGAATCGGCCTGCCGCCGATGGCGCTGGGGGCCGGGCTTGCGGTGTTCACCCTCCTGAGCATGCTCGGCAGCCGGAGCGGCGTGAAGCCGCGGCACTCGCTGGTGCCGATGACGGGGCGCGAGCGCGTGCTTGCCGGATGCGGCCTCTATGCCGCCGTCGGCCTGCACGCCTATGCGATCGTCTACGCCTGCGATCGCCTGTTTGCCTGAGACCGCAGCACTGCCGGGCCTATCGATCGGTCGAGGGAAGCTGCGCCACCGGGCCGAAGACGGTCTCGAAGGCGGCCTTCAGCAGAAGATCGACGTCGCTCATCATGACGGGGAGGCCGAGGTCGACGAGGCTCGTGACGCCGTAGCCGCGGATGCCGCAGGGGACGATACCGCCGAAATGATCCAGGTCCGGATCGACATTGAGCGACAGGCCGTGAAAGCTGACCCAGCGGCGCAGGCGGATGCCGATCGCGGCGATCTTGTCCTCCGCCGGCGAGCCGTCGGGCAGGGGCGGGCGCTCGGGGCGCCGGACCCACACGCCGACGCGGTCCTCGCGCCGCTCGCCCCGGACGTTCATCTGCGCCAGCGTCTCGATGACGACATCCTCGAGGGCGGCGACGAAGGCGCGAACGTCCTGCCGGCGGCGCTTCAGGTCGAGCATGACGTAGACGACCCTCTGGCCCGGGCCATGATAGGTGTACTCGCCGCCGCGTCCGGTCTGGAACACGGGAAAGCGGTCCGGATCGACGAGGTCGACCGCATCGGCGCTCGTTCCGGCGGTGTAGAGCGGCGGATGCTCGACCAGCCAGACCAGTTCGTCGGCTTCGCCTGCGGCAATGGCCGCGGCCTCGCGCTCCATCGTTTGCACGGCCACGTCATAGGGGACGAGGCCGGGCTCGATGCGCCAGCGGATCGGCGGCGAGCCTTTCACGGCGTGCATGGATTTTTCGAGTTCTGCGCGTTGCATGGTCGGGTCCTTCGGGCACTTCTCTGCCAATATAGGCCGGCCGATGCAAGGTTTTGAGGGCCGAAATCGCGCACCTCCAAGGCCTGTTGAAATTGTTGTCTTTGCCGTCAGATTTCTGTTGCAATGGCCTTGTGCACCCACAGGGCTTTTGCTACATGCAGCCCCGCCGGCGCAAATCGGCACCTACCACGATGCGGTCGTGGCGGAATTGGTAGACGCGCAGCGTTGAGGTCGCTGTGGGGCAACCCGTGGAAGTTCGAGTCTTCTCGACCGCACCATTTGGCTTTCGGCCAACTATTTGTTTTACCATCGCAATTTAGCATTCCCCTTTTGGGGGAACTGACGACGCGCTTAGCTCTGCACTGCAAAATGCACCGCAAGGCCCTTTCTGGAAAGGCTCGCGGTGGCGCGCAAACCAAAGCAACTGACGATCGCCCGTGATCCCATGCGCTACCTTAAGGCGCGCGGGGCAAAGTGGCATTACGTTTGCCGCGTGCCTGCGCATTTCGCGCATATCGACGGGCGCGGCACCATCCAGATTTCCCTCAAGACATCATCTCTCGACGTGGCACAGCTGCGCCGCGATTCTCTGGAGCGCGCCGACGAGCTGCTGTGGTGCGCCGTCAGGATGCTGTGGGGCGCTGACGATCATATGACCGCCTCTTGACCCTGCGTGATGCCGAACAAATATAGGCACTGCTTCTTTCACCATCGGGTAACTGAGAGGAGGTCTTTCAATGCACATACCCGACGTACCTTGGTCGGTCGCCGTATCCGTTCAGCTTCAAAACGGCAACGAGCACATCTTCCATGGCTCCTATGACGCTCTGGACTTTCTGGAAAACGAATGGCCGACGCGCCACGGCCAGAAGTACCTGAGGGCTGTTCGTTCCTGCCGAGGCTCGCTCAACAAGATGACACCACTCGCGATTGCGCGTGAGGACTTCATAGCTGCATGCCTCGAAGCCGGATTGCATGCCAAGGCGATGCCGCCCGTGTTTGCCGCCAAGACCACGGGCGCACACTCCCTGCGATAAGGCTCCCGTCGGCCGCCATCCTTTGCCGACGATCGCCACGCCCGGGGATGGGGGGTAGGGTGATCACCCTACCTTCGCCCCGAACCAGCGCATGAACAACACCGTGGGCGGGCGCTGGGGCGCGTTTTAGCGCAGGCCCGGTTGGCGGCCCAGCGTTCCTGCGTCCCGACTACGGCCCGGTTTTCGCGGCCGCCGCGGGACGCCCGCGAGCTCCGGCCGGGCCGGCCTTCCTCCAACCCCGTCCGGTCTTCCGCTGGTTCCGGCGCAGATCGGCATAGGACGGCATCTCCCCGGCATTGTGGTAGTAGGCGATCAGGCGCCGGCCCTTGGCGGGATTGCGCAGCGGCTCCTCCACGATGATGCTGTAGTCGGGCGCCCGGCCGAACCAGCCGCTCAGTTTCTCCAGATCGACGGGGTCGTGCACGTGGTGCCTGTTGCTGCCTTCCGGCCACAGGAAGGGGACGGAGACGAGCACCCGGTCCGCCATCTGCGTCAGGTGCTGCGCGAAGGCGGCGGCATCGGGAATGTGCTCGAGAACCTGGAAGCAGGACACGAAGTCATATTTCGCATCCGGTTGAAAGGTGAAGAAGTCCTGCTTGATGCCGACGACGTTCGGCGACGAATAGGGACGGCGGATATCGACCGTGTGGCGGACGGGAATCCAGCGGAAGCTCTCGATGTATTCGGCGTCGGAACTGCCGACATCGAGATAGGACTTCGCGTCGGACGCCAGTACAGACACGATCTGTTCGATGTATCTGTAGTAGAGAAAATCCCTGCGCTTGGAGAAATAGCCTTTCGCCATGTCGTCGCCCTCAACTGGCGTCAGCAGTCGCATGACGATGGCGACGATATCACCTTTCGTGCGCGATCGCATCCGCCCGGGAGAGGGCAGGCACAGCCGGCCAGCGACGCAGGCAGGTCGCTTGCGCGATCGGCCTGCGGTCGGGCTCAGAGGGGAGGGCGCAGCGACGACCGCCGGACCTCAGTTGATGAAGCGGATCGCCAGCATCAGGCGGTCGCCGCGGGTGGGCGGGGAGGCACGGTGGTAGCAGGAGGTGTCCTCGACGAAGCCGGTCCCGGCCGGGCCCTCGATGATCAACTCGTTCTCCTGCCCGAACTCCTTGTAGACCGCCTCCTGGCTCGCCCGGGCGGAGCCGAGCAGCATCCGGAGCGGCTTGCTCTTGTGCGAGCGCCTGATCATGACATGGGCGCCGGAATGGCGATCGGTGTCGGTGATGTAGAAGCTCGCATAGAGGAAGTCGTAGCCGCCGACATCGTAGTGGTAGTCGATGACGTGATGCTTCAGTTGCCGCCGCTCCTCGTCGCTCATGTTCGAGCCGAAACTCCAGTCGAGGATCGTCGTGATCTTGCGCGGCTCGTGTCCGAGATAGCCGCGAACGATCGCGCGCAGGACGGGGTCGTTGATGACCTCCCGGATCTCGGGGCAGCGGGCGGGATCGGAGACGCCGCCGATCGGCATCTTGCGCCCGTCGGCGGCCACGCCGTTCGTCACGTCCGCATAGCGGAAGGTCGGCCCCTTCGGATCGTAGATCGCATGCAGCGGCTCGGTGAGGGCGAACGACTTGATCGCCTCCACGGTCGCCGGCGGCAGATTGAGGCCGATGAAGACGGCCTCGTCGCGGATGCTGCGGACGATTCCGTTCACATCGGCATCGGGAAAGAGGGTGGAGGGTTTGTGCGCTGTGTCGCGGGACGCAGGCTTCATCGCCTCCAACGTGTGACGCAAGGATCCGTAGGCGCTGCGAACGGTATGAAATCGGCCGAGCACATAGGACAGATCACGGGCCATTACTCTGTTTACAACGCCTGCCATATTCATGAGTTCACCTCTTGAGGCCGGGGCAATACTTGACGGCGAAACTATACATTCTTCGATGTCGAAGGTCAGTCGCGCCTGACAGAACAAACGTCGTATGCGATCATCGTCTTAGTGCTTAGGTTGCATATTGCCGGCCGGTTAGGGCGGTGCAGGTGCATCGATCAGGAGTTGCACACCCGGAGGTAGTCGAGGCGTATGCGAGGTGGTGGCCCGGGGTAGGGACGACGGGCCGGTACATCGGCAGCCGCACGCCTCGCGCTGTCCTGAATCGGGTCGTTGCGGACCTGCAGCGCTCCCGATCAGGGGTTCAGCTTGCGGAATTTCTTCACGACGCGCTCGCGCTTCAGCCGCGACAGCCTGTCGATCCAGAAGACGCCGTCGAGCTGGTCGATCTCGTGTTGCAGGCACACCGACAGGAGGCCGTCCGCCTCCTCGGTCTGGTGATCGCCCGAAAGAGACTGGTAGCTCAGCCGGATGCGGGCCGGGCGCTCGAGCTCCTCGGTGACGCCCGGCATCGACACGCTGCCCTCGGCGTGCCGGCGGGTCTCGGTGGAGAACCAGTCGATCTGCGGGTTGACGTAGATGCGCGTCGATGCCGGCCCGTCGAGCTCGATCACCGTCAGCCGCACGAGCTCGCCGATATGGGCTGCGGTGATGCCGATCCCGGGGGCTGCGCGCATCGTCTCGGCGAGATCGGCCGCAAGCACGGCGAGCGCGGCATCGAATCGGGTCACCGCGGCGCAGCGGGTGCGCAGCCGTTCGTCGGGAAAACGCAGGATCGGCCGTATCGTCATGTCGGATTCCTCGGTTGTCTCCGGATCGACGTAGCGGTCCTTCCGGCATTTGGGAAGACGCCGCTCCTAGGCTGCCTGCGCCGGCCGCCTTGCCTGATTATGGTGCCCGGCGGCGCGGCCCGCCGTTCCGGCAACAGTGGAAGAAATTTGGCGCGGTGACGCCGGGATTTGCCGCGCGCGGTGTGGACCCTGTCACAGGTTTCGGCTAGCACGGAACCTGTGACAGGGCGATGGCCGTCCTGTCGCCTGCAAGGCGGCGCAATCCCATTCCCCCTTCACCGTTCGCGTTCCAGGCTGGCGCGGTGCCGGGGCATGCTTTTCGAGGAGCGGCTCGGATGACGGACACCGGCGAAGACGATCGCGAGCGCGCCCGCCCTGCCGAGGGACACGCGGTCGACGTCGACGACATCTATGCTCCGGACGGCTCGGTTCGCAGCGATTTCCTCATGCAGGTCGGGGCGGCGGTCGCCGACCGCGACATCCTGTTCTTGCGCCGGCACGTCGCCCATCTGCACGAATCCGAAATGGGTGACCTCCTGGAGGCGATCCAGCCGGACCAGCGCCGGGCGCTCGTCTCGCTGCTGGGGGCGGATTTCGACCTTGCGGCACTGACCGAGGTCGACGAGGCGATCCGTCTCGATATCGTCGAGCACCTGCCGAACGAGCAGATCGCCGCCGCCATCGGCGAGATGGATTCCGACGATGCCGTCTACATCCTGGAGGACCTCGACCAGGCCGACCGGGAGGAAATCCTCGCCAAGCTGCCCTTCACCGAGCGCGTGCGCCTGCGCCGTTCGCTCGGCTATCCCGAAAGCACGGCCGGCCGCCGCATGCGTTCGGAATTCGTGGCCGTGCCGCCGTTCTGGACGATCGGCCAGACGATCGACTACATGCGCGAGGACGAGGACCTTCCCGACAGCTTCACCGAGATCTTCGTGATCGACCCGACGTTCCGCCTGCTCGGCGTCGTCGAACTCGACCGCGTGCTGCGCTCCAAGCGGGACGTCAAGGTCGAGGCGGTCATGCGCCAGACGAGCCATCCCATCCCGGCGCTGATGGACCAGGAGGAGGCAGCACAGCTCTTCGAGCAGTACGACCTTCTGTCGGCGGCCGTCGTCGACGAGAACGGCCGCCTGGTCGGCGTCCTGACGATCGACGACGTGGTGGACGTCATCCAGGAGGAGGCGGAAGAGGACCTGATGCGTCTCGGCGGCGTCGGCGACGAGGAACTGTCGGACACGGTGCTGGAAACCTCGCGTTCGCGCGTGCCGTGGCTGCTCGTCAACCTGTTCACCGCCTCGATCGCCGCCTCCGTGATCTCGCTGTTCGAGGCGACCATCGAGCAGATCGTGGCGCTGGCGATCCTGATGCCGATCGTCGCCGGGATGGGCGGAAATGCCGGCTCGCAGACGATGACGGTGACGGTGCGGGCGCTCGCGACCCGCAACCTCGACATCCACAACGCCTGGCGGGTGGTTCGCCGCGAGGCCGGCGTCGGCCTGCTCAACGGCATGCTCTGCGGCACGCTGATCGGCTGCGTCGCCGGGCTCTGGTTTCACGATCCGAACATCGGCGGGATCATCGCGACCGCGATGCTGATCAACATGATGGCGGCGGCGCTGGCCGGGATCCTGATTCCGCTGGTGCTGGACAAGGTGGGGGCGGACCCCGCCGTGTCGTCGGCGGTGTTCGTGACCGCCGTGACGGATACCACCGGATTCTTCTCGTTCCTCGGGCTTGCGACCTGGTGGTTCTCGATCGCGTGAACCGGCAAAATTGACTTTCACGTCAAAGTAAATAAAATCGCGCCGACGAAATATCCGGAGCCGGTGTGAACAAGTACTATACCATAACAGAACTGACGCGCGAATTTGGCGTCTCCACGCGGACGCTGCGCTTCTACGAGGACGAAGGTCTGATCCATCCCGAGCGGCGCGGGCGCACGCGGCTGTTCCGGCCGGCCGACCGGCACCTGATCAAGGAAATCCTGCGCGGGCGCCGCATCGGCTTCACCATCTCGGAGATCCGCGAGATCATCCAGGTCTACAAGGATCCGCCCGGCGAGATTGGCCAGCTTCAACTCCTGATGCAGAAGGTCAGCGAGAAGCGCGACGACCTGCGGCAGAAGCGCAGGGACATCGACGAAACGCTGACCGAGCTCGACAATGTCGAGGAAGCCTGCCTGACGCGGCTGGCCGAGATCGGCGTCGGGACCTGACCTTTCCTATTCGCCTGCCTGTTCGCCTGGCTGCTCCGCCGAAAACGCCGCGGCGGTGCATTGCTGCGAAATATCGGCGATCCGGGCATCCGTATTGACGTTGATTTCCCCTCGATTGAGCGGCTCGAACAGCTTGCGCTGCACCAGTTGTTCGACCGTGCAGGCGCAGAAGGCCTGGCAGAAGGCCTGATCCGTATCGGCGCTGCAGGCGGCGACGCAACTGCGGCCGTAGCTTGCGACCGGATCCGGCGCCGGCGGCGGCACCACCAGCGAAGCGAGATAGACCAGCGCGATCAGGATGGGCTGGTGCGCCAGATAGATCGGCAGGCTGTGCCTGCCGGCCTTAGCCAGCAGCGCGCCGGCCCGGCTGTCGACGAGCCGGCCGCGTGCCGCGGGCTTGGCCTTCACGAAGCGCACGTGGAGGCGTGCGGCAGCCATTCCGAGCAGAAACGCACCGAACCAGGGCAGGAGCGGCACGTAGTCGTTCGACCGCGGCGGCGTCACCGAAAGGCCAACCCACCAGAGGGCGGGCAGGTCGAACAGGGCGGAACGAAGAAAATGCGGTGCTGCAAAGGCGGCGGCCGAGCAGGCGAGGATCACGACGACCGGCAGCCGCAGGAACACCAGGCCCAGTAGGCTCGCCGTCGCGATCAGATGCAGGATGCCGAAGAAGATGAAGGCGGACGGGAAGATGAAATAGGTCGCCACCGTGATCGCCAGCGCCGCAGCGACGATCTTCGCCATTCGGATCCAGAACGGGCGCCAGCGTATGGCCGGGCGATGGCCGAGCACGAGGCTGAAGCCGGCGAGAAAGATGAAGCTGCCGGCGATCAGGCGGGCGAAGATCCGAAAGCCGCCCGTGGCGGCGGTGCCCTGGGGGATGTAGCCGAAGAAGTCGAGGTCCCAGCTGAAGTGGTAGATCGCCATGGCGATCAACGCCACGCCGCGCGCCACGTCCAGCCAGGGGAGGCGGCGGGGGGACACCGCTCCGTCCGCGGGCGGCGTGGGGGTGGCGGCTGGTGCCTGTTCGGTCGAAATGGGGGGCTGTTGTTCGGTCATCTGCCTGTT
>UBZP01000024.1 GCA_900469965.1 Hyphomicrobiales bacterium
CGGCACCTCGCTCTCCGGCGGCGCCATCCCGCAGGAGGACGCCGTCGTGCTCGGCCTCTCCAAGATGTCGCGCATCCTCGAGGTCGACTACGCCAATCGCACCTCCACGGTGCAGGCCGGCGTGACCAACCTGGCGATCTCCGATGCCGTCTCCGCCGACGGCTATTTCTACGCCCCCGACCCCAGTTCCCAGCTCGCCTGCACCATCGGCGGCAACATCGGCATGAACTCGGGCGGCGCCCACTGTCTGAAATACGGTGTCACGACCAACAACCTTCTGGGCGTGAAGCTCGTGCTGGTCGACGGCACGGTGATCGAACTCGGCGGCAAGGCGCTGGATGCGCCGGGGCTGGACCTGCTCGGCCTCGTCTGCGGCTCGGAAGGCCAGCTCGGCATCGTCACCGAGGCGACGGTCCGCCTGATCGCCAAGCCGGAGGGCGCACGACCGGTGCTGTTCGGATTCGACAGCTCCGAGGAGGCCGGCGCCTGCGTCGCCGACATCATCGCAGCCGGCATCATCCCGGTCGCGATCGAGTTCATGGACAAGCCGGCTATCACCATCTGCGAGGCGTTCGCGGGTGCGGGCTACCCGAGCGACGTCGAGGCACTCCTGATCGTCGAGGTCGAGGGTTCCGAGGCCGAGATGGACGACATGCTGCGCGCGATCATCGAGATCGCCAGGCGCCACGGCGTCAAGGTGGTCAAGGAGAGCCAGTCGGCCACCCAGGCGGCGCTGATCTGGAAGGGCCGCAAGTCCGCCTTCGGCGCCACCGGCCGGATCGCCGACTATATCTGCATGGACGGCACCGTGCCCTTGAGCCAGCTGCCGCATGTGCTGCGCGGCACCGCCGAGATCATCGCGCGCCACGGCCTGCGCGTCGCCAACGTCTTCCATGCCGGCGACGGCAACATGCATCCGCTGATCCTCTTCAACGCCAACGATCCGGACGATGCCGCGCGCGCCGAAGAGGCGGGCAACGAGATCCTCAAGCTCTGCGTCGACGCCGGCGGCTGCCTGACCGGCGAACATGGCGTCGGCATCGAGAAGCGCGACCTGATGCGCCACCAGTATGCCGAGGCCGACCTCGCCCAGCAGATGGCCGTGCGCGCCGCCTTCGATCCGCAGTGGATCCTCAACCCGTCCAAGGTGTTCCCGCTGGAAGGGCGACCGGCCGCATGAGCGTCATCCATGATCCCCTCTCCGAAGAGGCGGCCGCACGGATCATCCTTGCCGCCGCGGCGGCCGGAAGCCCGCTGCAGATCCGCGGCGGCGGCACCCGCACGCTCGTGCCCGCCGGCGGCCGCGACTACCTGTCCTCGGCGAACCTCTCTGGAATCGTGGCCTACAACCCGGCCGAGATGACGATGACCGCCCGCTCCGGCACGCCGCTGGAGGAGATCGCGGCGACCCTTGCGAGACATCGGCAGATGCTGTCCTTCGAACCGCCGGACCTGCGGGCCGTGCTCGGCACCGGCGGCATCCCGACGATCGGCGGCGTCTTCGCCACCAATGCCTCCGGTCCGCGCCGCTTCGTGGCGGGTGCCGCCCGCGACAGCCTGCTCGGCGTGCGCTTCGTCAACGGCGCCGGCGAGATCGTCAAGGCCGGCGGGCGGGTGATGAAGAACGTCACCGGCCTCGACCTGACCAAGCTCCTCGCCGGTTCGCGCGGCACGCTCGCCTTCCTGACCGAGGTGACGTTCCGGCTGCTGCCGGTCCCGGAGGATGCGGTGACGATCGTGGTTTCCGGTCTCAATGACGCCGAGGCCGTGGCCGCCATGGCGACGGCGATGTCGATGACGGTCGAGGTCTCGGGGGCCGCCCACCTGCCGGAAAGTGTGCGCGGCCGTTTCCTCGGCGGACGCCTGCCGGACGGATCGGCCACCGTGCTGCGCCTGGAGGGACTTGCGGCCTCGGTCGCCGTCCGCGCGGAAAAGCTGGGGTCGGCGATGGCGCCCTTCGGCGCGGTGTCCGTGCTCGATGCCGGGGCGACCCAGCAGCTCTGGCGCGAGATCCGCGATGTCCATCCCTTCGCCGACGGCACCGCCCGTCCGCTCTGGCGGGTCTCCGTCGCCCCGACCGTCGGCCACCAGCTCGTCGCCGGCCTGCGCCTGGAGACGGGCGTCGATGCCTATTACGACTGGCAGGGCGGCCTGGTCTGGCTGCGGATGGAGGCCGATCCCGAGGCCGAGCTCGTCCGGCGCTACATCAAGGCGCTGGGGGGAGGGCACGCGACGCTGATGCGCGCCTCGGCAGCGGCCCTGGCTTCCACGCCGATCCTGCAGCCGCAGGCCGAGGCGATCGAAGCGCTGAGCCTGCGGATCAAGGAGAAGTTCGATCCGGCCGGGCTGTTCCCGGCGGGATGGTGAGGGCGATGACGATGGTCCGTTTGTTTTCTTCTTCGGTCGTGAGCCATGACCTCTCGCCAGGCGCCAAGCCGTGCCCGATCCGCTCCCGCAGCATGACACAGACAGAGGGTTCGGCCTGATGCAGACCAATTTCACCGCCGAACAGCTCTCCGATCCGCATGTGGCGACGTCGGAGAAGATCCTGCGCAAATGCGTCCACTGCGGATTCTGCACGGCCACCTGTCCGACCTATGTCACCCTCGGCAACGAGCTCGACAGTCCACGCGGGCGGATCTACCTGATCAAGGACATGCTGGAGAACGGCCGCCCGGCCGACGAACAGGTGGTCACCCACATCGACCGCTGCCTCTCATGCCTCGCCTGCACCACCACCTGTCCGTCCGGCGTCGACTACATGCACCTCGTCGACCATGCGCGCATGCACATCGAGAACACCTACCGCCGGCCGTTCCGCGAACGGCTGTTCCGCAACCTGCTCGCCGCCGTCCTGCCCCATCCCGGCCGTTTCCGGCTGGCGCTGCACGCGGCCACCCTCGGCCGGCCGTTTTCGGGCCTCCTGAGGCGGATGAGGGGGCTCGAGCCCCTGGGCGCCATGCTGGACCTCGCGCCGCGCCGCGTGCCGAAGCCGTCGCCGGCGGCGCGTCCGGCCACGCATCCGGCGGCCGGCACGAGGCGGGCGCGTGTCGCGATCCTGACCGGCTGCGCCCAGCCGGTGCTGAAGCCGGAGATCAACGAGGCGACGATCAGGCTCCTGACCCGCCTCGGCGTCGAGGTGGTGGCGCCGGCCGGCGAGGTCTGCTGCGGCTCGCTGGTCCATCACATGGGTCGCGAGGCGCAGGCGCTGGAGGCCGCCCGCCGCAACGTCGACGTCTGGCTGCGCGAGATCGAGAACGGCGGGCTCGACGCCGTCATCATCACCGCCTCCGGCTGCGGCACGACCATCAAGGACTACGGCTTCATGCTGCGCCTAGATCCGGCCTATGCGGACAAGGCGGCAAGGGTTTCGGCGCTGGCCAAGGATGTCACGGAATATCTCGCGACCCTCGACCTGCCGCAGCAGGAGATGAAGCGGGTCACCGTCACCTATCATTCCGCCTGTTCGATGCAGCACGGCCAGAAGATCACCATGCTGCCGAAGACGCTCCTGAAGACCGCCGGCTTCACCGTCCGCGACCCCGCCGAGGGTCATCTCTGCTGCGGCTCCGCCGGCACCTACAACATCCTGCAGCCGGAGATTTCCGAGAAGCTGAAGGCGCGCAAGGTGAAGAACCTCGAGGCCACGAAGCCCGACGTCATCGCTACCGGCAACATCGGCTGCATCACCCAGATCGCCACCGGGACGGACGTGCCCATCCTGCACACGATCGAGTTGCTCGACTGGGCCTATGGCGGGGAAAAGCCGGCGCTGCTCGGGTAACGGCTGCGAGATCCTACGGCGGCCCCGGGGTTCCCTGCAAGGCACATTACCGGCTAGAGCACGCAGCCCTCAATCGGCCTTGCCGTGCAACGCCGGGACTATCGTCCCTGGAAGATCTTGATCAGCTTGGGGGTGAACTTGCCCTTTTTGATATCGACGGCATCGGCGTAGGTGAGACGGCCGGATCGCATGGCTTCGACGGCCCTTTTGCACGCGAGCTGGGCCGCGTTCTTTTCCGAACTGTCGATGACGATCGCGGCTGCGCGTCTCTCGCTCGTGGAAAAGCCCCTCACGCATTCACTGACCGCGTATTGCCGGGCCTGAGCGCTGCCCTGCAGGGTTACGACGATGGCTTCGTACTCCTGCTCCGTGGGCACACAGCCCGCGAGAACTCCGAAGGAGAGCATAAGGGTGAGGATGCGGACTCGATTCATGGCTATCTCCGATTGCACGGATCGTCCGTATCAACGGCAGGGCCGGTTTGCAATCAGCGGTGGCATGACTCCATAGATATATTTCAGAGCAGTCTGCCTTGCGGGCACACCGCCGGATGCCCCGCCGGTCAGATGACGAAGGCCGCGCGGGTGCCGTCGACGACGAACTGCACGGCAAGGGCTGCAAGGATGACGCCCAGCAGCCGGGTCAGGATCGCCCGTCCGGTGACGCCGAGATAGCGGTCGATCCGCTCGGCGATGTAGAGGGTCACGAAGACGGCGGCGACCGAGAGCGCGATCACGGCGATCAGCGCCGTCCGGCCGATCGGCGACGACATCGATCCGGCGAGAAGGATCGTCGCCGAGATCGCGCCGGGACCGGCGATCAGCGGCAGCGCCAGCGGGAAGACGGCGATGTTGCGGATGTGATCCTTGGTGATCGCCACCTCCGAGGTCTTCTCCTTGCGCTCCTGCCGGCGCTCGAACACCATCTCGAAGGCGATGAAGAACAGGAGCAGGCCGCCGGCGATGCGGAAGGCGGCGATCGAAATCCCGAGCAGGCCAAGCACGCCGGCGCCGAACAGCGCGAAGGTCGCAAGGATGGCGAAGGCGATGATAGAGCCGCGCAGGGCGACCTGCGTGCGCTCGGAGCGGTTCATGCCGACCGTCAGGCCGAGAAAGATCGGTGCGAGTCCCGGCGGATCGAGCGTCACCAGCAGCGTCGCCACCGCGTGGACGACCAGATTCCAATCGTACATCCGGCCATCCCCCGTGCCGTTTGACTGCGTTCTTGCGACGCGTTTTCGCGCCATTGTTAGGGGATTGCCGTGGGGAAGGGAAGGGCGGGTGGCAGACGCCGTCCACAGGCGCCATCAAATTGCGGCAATTGGCGGATTTCTGGCAAAAGGCTGTTCAAAACCTCCCGCAAAATTGGCGCAGTTCAAGCCGTTAGGCTATAAATTCCGCGACTGATTCCGAACAAAGATCGTGACAGACATTGACAGAGCAAACCACTCCCGGCGGCAAGAACCCTCCCGGCATTGAGCCGATCTCCATCATCGAGGAAATGCAGCGGTCCTATCTCGACTACGCGATGAGCGTGATCGTGAGCCGCGCGCTGCCCGATGTGCGCGACGGCATGAAGCCGGTCCACCGGCGCATCCTCTTCAGCATGGGCGAGATGGGGATCGACTGGAACAAGAAGTACGTCAAGTGCGCGCGCGTGACCGGCGACGTGATGGGTAAGTATCATCCGCACGGCGATGCCGCGATCTATGACGCGCTGGCGCGCCTGGCGCAGGACTGGTCGCTGCGGCTGCCCCTGATCGACGGCCAGGGCAATTTCGGCTCCGTCGACGGCGACCCTCCGGCTGCCCAGCGCTACACCGAGTGCCGCCTGCAGAAGGCCGCGCATTCGCTGCTGGACGACCTCGACAAGGAGACGGTCAACTTCCGCGACAACTACGACGGCACCCTGCAGGAGCCGACGGTGCTGCCGGCGAAGTTCCCGAACCTGCTCGTCAACGGTGCGGGCGGCATCGCCGTCGGCATGGCGACGAACATCCCGCCGCACAATCTTTCCGAAGTGATCAACGGCTGCGTCGCGCTGATCGACAATCCGGCGATCGAGCTGCCGGACCTGATGCAGATCATCCCGGGTCCGGATTTCCCGACCGGCGCCATGATCCTCGGTCGCGCCGGCATCCGCCAGGCCTATGAGACCGGCCGCGGTTCGGTCATCATGCGCGGCGTCGCCCGCGTCGAACCGATGCGCGGCGACCGCGAGCAGATCATCATCACCGAGATCCCCTACCAGGTGAACAAGGCGACGATGATCGAGAAGATGGCCGAGCTCGTGCGCGAGAAGCGCATCGAGGGCATCTCCGACCTGCGCGACGAATCCGACCGCGAGGGCTACCGCGTCGTGATCGAGCTGAAGCGCGACGCCAATGCCGACGTGATCCTGAACCAGCTCTATCGCTACACGCCGCTGCAGACCTCCTTCGGCTGCAACATGGTGGCGCTGAACGGCGGCAAGCCGGAACAGCTGTCGCTGCTCGACATGCTGCGCGCCTTCGTCGCCTTCCGCGAGGAGGTCGTCTCCCGCCGCACCAAGTACCTGCTGCGCAAGGCGCGCGAGCGGGCGCACGTGCTGGTGGGCCTTGCGATCGCGGTTGCCAACATCGACGAGGTGATCAACCTCATCCGCCGCGCGCCCGACCCGCAGACCGCGCGCGAGCAGCTGATGGAGCGCCGCTGGCCGGCCAAGGACGTCGACGCGCTGATCCGCCTGATCGACGACCCGCGCCACCGTATCAACGAAGACGGGACCTACAACCTCTCCGAAGAGCAGGCGCGCGCCATCCTCGAGCTCCGTCTGGCCCGCCTCACCGCGCTCGGCCGCGACGAGATCGACGAGGAACTGAACAAGATCGGCGAGGAGATCCGCGACTATCTCGACATCCTCGGCTCGCGCCTGCGCATCCAGGCGATCGTCAAGGACGAGATGATCGCGATCCGCGACGAGTTCGGCACGCCGCGCCGCACCGAGATCGCCGACTTCGGCCCGGACATGGACGACGAGGACCTGATCGCCCGCGAGGACATGGTCGTCACCGTCTCGCATGCCGGCTACGTCAAGCGGGTGCCGCTTGCGACCTATCGCGCCCAGCGCCGCGGCGGCAAGGGCCGCTCGGGCATGGCGACGCGCGACGAGGATTTCGTCACGCGCCTGTTCGTGGCCAACACGCACACGCCGGTGCTGTTCTTCTCCTCGCGCGGCATCGTCTACAAGGAGAAAGTCTGGCGCCTGCCGATCGGCACGCCGCAGTCTAAGGGCAAGGCGCTGATCAACATGCTGCCGATCGAGCCCGGCGAGCGGATCACCACGATCATGCCGCTGCCCGAGGACGAGAGCACCTGGGAGAACCTCGACGTGATGTTCTCCACCACGCGCGGCACGGTCCGGCGCAACAAGCTTTCGGACTTCGTCCAGGTCAACCGCAACGGTAAGATCGCGATGAAGCTCGAGGACGAGGGCGACGAGATCCTCTCGGTGGAGACCTGCACCGACCAGGACGACGTGCTCCTGACGACGGCGCTGGGCCAGTGCATCCGCTTCCCGGTCGACGACGTCCGCGTCTTTGCCGGCCGCAACTCGGTCGGCGTGCGCGGCATCTCGATGGGGCAGGGCGACCGCATTATCTCGATGACGATCGTCAGCCACGTGGACGCGGAGCCCTGGGAACGCGCGGCCTACCTGAAGCGGTCCGCAGCCGAGCGCCGCGCCGCCGGCGGCGAGGTCGAGGAGATCGCGCTGGTGGGCGAGGAGGTCACCGAGGAAGGGCAGCTTTCCGACGAGCGCTACGAGGAACTGAAGGCACGCGAGCAGTTCGTGCTGACGGTCTCGGAGAAGGGCTTCGGCAAGCGGTCGTCCTCCTACGACTTCCGCACCTCCGGCCGCGGCGGCAAGGGTATCCGTGCCACCGACACGGCCAAGACCGCCGAGATCGGCGAGCTCGTCGCAGCCTTCCCCGTCAACGACGGCGACCAGCTGATGCTGGTTTCGGACGGCGGGCAGCTGATCCGCGTGCCGGTCAACGGCATCCGCATCGCCAGCCGCGCGACGAAGGGCGTCACCATCTTCTCGACCGCCAAGGACGAGAAGGTCGTCTCCGTCGAGCGCATCAGCGAGCCGGACGGCGAAGACGAGATCGACGGCAACGGCGAGGGCAATGGCGACGAGGGGGCAGAACCCAGTGAGGGGAACGCCCCGCCGGCGGCAGAGGGCGAGGCGACCGAATAGGCTCGGTCACCGCCTGCCTTGAAAAGTCTGCGAACAACAGAGAAGGGCCGACGCATCAGCGTCGGCCCTTCTTCATGCAGGTCGCTCGAGGGGAAGGAGCGCCTGCGAGGACGGCGGCAAGGGGATGTGCGGCAGGGACGGATTCCGGTGTTGCCTTCGGTCCGGTCCGGCCCTGCGCGTTACACGTCGAAGCCGCCTGCTTTCCGTCGCATCGCCTTGATCGCGATCCGTTCCTGGCGCAGCGCCTGGATGGTCCGCGAGAAGTCGATGGTGAAGATCGTGCTGATCAGGATGGCGAAGAACATCATCAGGGCCGTCATCACCAGGCCTCCTGCCGGGTACGCCGGCTTTCCGGCATGGCGGCATCGCGTGCCTCGCGGCGCGTGGCGCGCATGCTGGCGGTGGTCAGAATGACGAACATCGTCATGCAGAGGACTGCGAGTGCCATGGTGCTTTTCCTTCTCCGGGTCGGAAATGCTTTCCCGTGTTCAACTTGCCGGCAAAACGCGATGGCTTCGAGATTTGTTCCCGCCGACAACGGCGCGTAACCGGGGTTGGTGTCGAGGGGACCAAAGATTTGCCGGGGACATGCCGCGGTGACGCCGGTCTCATCCCTGCTTCCGGCTTGCCTAATGCGCGGCCCCGTGACACAACGCGGCAAACGGGAAAACGCCATGGCCGTCGCCTTCTATCCGGGGTCCTTCGACCCGATCACCAACGGGCACCTCGACGTGCTGGTCCAGGCGCTGAACATCGCGCCGAAGGTCATCGTCGCGATCGGCATACATCCCGGCAAGACCCCGCTGTTTTCCTTCGACGAGCGCGCCGAACTGATCCGGCAGTCGGTCGGCGAGGCGATGCCTTCGCGCGCCGGCGACGTCACCGTCGTCTCGTTCGATCGGCTGGTGGTCGACGCGGCCCGCACGCATGGGGCGCGCCTACTGATCCGCGGACTGCGCGACGGCACCGACCTTGACTACGAGATGCAGATGGCGGGCATGAACCAGCAGATGGCGCCCGACGTCCAGACGGTTTTCCTGCCTGCGGGGGTTGCATCGCGACCCATAACCGCCACATTGGTCCGTCAGATCGCGGGGATGGGCGGTGACGTCAGCGCCTTCGTCCCCAGGGCCGTCGATGCGGCGTTGAAGGCCCGCAGACGCGCCTGATCCCTTCAACAAAACGGAGTGACCATGAAACTCTTCAAGTACGCCCTTGCCGGCGCTCTCCTTCTTGCCGGCGCCAGCGGCAGCGCCTGGGCCCAGGCGAAGGAATATCTGACGATCCAGCTCAAGGATGGTCCGGTCGTCATCGAGTTGCGCCCGGATGTCGCGCCGAAGCACGTCGAGCGCATCAAGGCGCTGGCCGAGAAGGGCGAATACGACAACGTCGCCTTCCACCGCGTCATCGATGGTTTCATGGCCCAGACCGGCGACGTCCAGTACGGCGACATGGAAAACGGCTTCAACCCGAGCGCCGCCGGCACTGGCGGCTCCTCCGAGCCGGATCTGCCGGCGGAGTTCTCCGACGTGCCATTCCAGCGCGGCACGGTCGGCATGGCCCGGGCGCAGAATCCCGATTCCGCCAATTCGCAGTTCTTCATCATGTTTGGGCCGGGCGAGTTCCTGAACGGCCAGTACACGGTCGTCGGCCAGGTGGTCGAGGGCATGGAGAACGTCGACAAGATCAAGCGCGGTGACGAGGCCAACAACGGTTCCGTCACCGACCCCGACCGGATGATCAAGGTCACCGTCGGAAAATAAGCCTGAGAAACAAGGAGAAAGACCATGGCCGAGATCAAGGATCCGGAAAACACCATCATCATGGAGACCTCGAAGGGCAAGGTCGTCATCCAGCTCATGCCCGACGTCGCCCCCGGCCACGTCGCCCGCATCAAGGAACTGACGCGCGAGGGCGCCTATGACGGCGTCGTCTTCCACCGCGTCATCGAGGACTTCATGGCCCAGACCGGCGACGTCCAGTACGGCAAGACCGGCGGCAAGGACTTCAATCCCGGCCGTGCCGGCATGGGCGGTTCCGAGAAGCCGGACCTGAAGGCCGAATTCTCCAACGTTAGCCATGTCCGCGGCACCTGCTCGATGGCCCGCAGCCAGATGCCGAACTCGGCCAACTCGCAGTTCTTCATCTGCTTCACCGATGCCCCCTGGCTGAACAAGCAGTATTCGGTCTGGGGCCAGGTCATCGAGGGCATGGACAACATCGACAAGATCAAGCGCGGCGAGCCCGTGAAGGATCCCGACACGATCGTCTCGATGAAGGTCGCAGCCGACGCCTGATCGATCCCGTCTCCGGAAACCCGCTCCGTTGCGTCCAGGCGCCGGGGCGGGTTTCCCTTTTCTGCCGAAATGGTTTATCGGCACGTCCGAACCCCAAGACCGTCCAGTCCGATGCGCATTGACCTGTTCGATTTCGAGCTCCCCGAGGAGCGGATCGCCCTACGCCCGGTGACCCCGCGCGAGTCGGCGCGGCTGCTCCTCGTCCGGCCGGACGAGGAAAACCCGTTCGAGGACCGCCATGTGGGCGACCTGCCGGCGTTCCTGCGGCCCGGCGATGCGCTGGTGTTCAACGACACCCGCGTGATCCCGGCGCAGCTCGAAGGCATCCGCCACCGCGAAGGGGCGGGCGGCCAGCAGGTTTCGGCGACGCTGCACATGCGTATCGCCGGCGACCGCTGGAAGGCCTTCGCCAGGCCCGGCAAGCGTATCAAGGTCGGCGACCGCATCGCCTTCGGCCACGGCGGCAACGTCTGCCTGCTCGGCTCGCTCGACGCGACGGTCGAGGAGAAGGGCGAGGGCGGCGAGGTGACCCTGCGCTTCGACCTCTCCGGCCCCTCCCTCGACGAGGCGATCGCCGGCGTCGGCCACATTCCGCTGCCGCCCTATATCGCCTCCAAGCGCGATGACGACGAGGCCGACCGCCGCGACTACCAGACGATCTATGCCCGCGAGGAGGGGGCGGTCGCGGCACCGACGGCCGGACTGCATTTCACGCCCGAGCTCTTTGAGAAGATCGACGCCGCCGGCATCGAGCGCCACTTCGTCACCCTGCATGTGGGGGCGGGAACCTTCCTGCCGGTCAAGGCGGACGATACCGACGACCACGTCATGCACCAGGAGATCGGCTACGTCTCGAAGCAGACGGCCGATGCGCTGAACGCGGTGCGGGCAAGGGGCGGCCGGATCATCTGCGTCGGCACGACGTCGCTGCGGCTGCTGGAGAGTGCCGCGCAGGACGACGGCACGATCGCGCCGTGGTCGGGCGCCACCGGCATCTTCATCACGCCCGGCTATCGCTTCCGCACCGCTGACGTGCTGATGACCAATTTCCACCTGCCGAAGTCGACGCTGTTCATGCTCGTTTCGGCCTTCGCCGGGCTGAAGACGATGCGGGCGGCCTATGCGCACGCGATCGAGACCGGCTACCGCTTCTATTCCTATGGCGACGCCAGCCTGCTTTTCCGGAAGAGACCATGACCGAACGCTTCGAATTCAAGCTGCTTGCGACCGACGGCAAGGCCCGGCGCGGCGAGGTGTCGATGCCGCGCGGCACGATCCGCACGCCCGCCTTCATGCCGGTCGGCACGGTGGGCACGGTCAAGGCGATGTATCTCGACCAGGTGCGCGAGCTCGGCGCCGACATCATTCTCGGCAATACCTATCACCTGATGCTGCGCCCCGGCGCCGAGCGGGTCTCCCGCCTCGGCGGCCTGCACGGCCTGATCCGCTGGCCCCATCCGATCCTGACCGATTCCGGCGGTTTCCAGGTGATGTCGCTCTCCGGCCTGCGCAAGCTCGACGAGCAGGGCGTCACCTTCAAGAGCCATGTCGACGGTTCCCTGCACCACATGTCGCCGGAACGCTCGATCGAGATCCAGGGCCTGCTCGACAGTGACATCCAGATGCAACTCGACGAATGCGTGCGGCTGCCGGCCGAGCCGAAGGAGATCGAGCGGGCGATGGAGATGTCCTATCGCTGGGCCGAGCGCTGCAAGGCGGCCTTCGGCGACCAGCCGGGCAAGGCCATGTTCGGCATCGTCCAGGGCGGCGATATCGCCAGCCTGCGCGAGCGCTCGGCGCAGGCGCTGTCCGGCCTCGACCTGAAGGGCTACGCGATCGGCGGACTGGCCGTCGGCGAGCCGCAGGCCGTCATGCTCGACATGATCGACACGACATGCCCGCACCTGCCGTTCGAGAAGCCGCGCTACCTGATGGGCGTCGGCACGCCGGACGATATCCTCAAATCGGTGGCGCACGGCATCGACATGTTCGACTGCGTCATGCCGACCCGTTCCGGCCGCCACGGCCTGGCCTTCACGCGCAACGGCCGCATCAACATCCGCAACGCCCGCCACGCCGAAGACATGCGGCCGCTCGACGAGCAGTCGTCCTGCCCGGCATCGCGCGACTACTCGCGCGCCTACCTGCATCACCTCGTGCGGTCCAACGAATCGCTCGGCGGGATGCTCCTGACCTGGAGCAACCTGGCCTACTACCAGGATCTGATGGCGGGCATTCGCACAGCCATCGAGCAGGGCCGCTATGCCGAGTTCATGGCGGAAACGCAGGAAGGCTGGGCCCGCGGCGAGGCGGAAGCGAAGAAGGGCGCCTAGTGCCAGGCATTGAGGAAGATCCGGCCTTTTCTCGACTTTAGCACATTCTGATAAAGTGACACATGAAGAACCGAGGCCGGTTCAGATGTCCGATCCGACGGCGGAGCGCATCATGTGGACGCCGTTGATCTTGTAGCTCCCGTCGGGCTGCCGGACCACCTGGTAGACGGCGGTCCAGTCCTTGCCGTCGGTCCCCCTGACCAGCACCTCCTGCAGGACGGTATCGCCCGAGACCCTGGCGCGGCCGAAGCCGAAATTGCCGGGGCGATAGACCGGCGCATAGCCGCGCTTGACCATCTCGAAGAAGGACGTCTCGTCCGGAAACTTCTGCCGGATCGTCGGCGAGGCGAAGGCATAGGCCGCCGCGGCATCGTCGGCCAGGAAGGCTTCGATCTGCGCCGTGATCACGGCCTGCGCGGTCTGGACGACATCCTCTGCCATCGCCGGCCGGGCCGCCGGCGGCAAGAGAAGCATGCAGAGAAAGACGGCTGCTGTGACGATCCTCATGACGCGCAATCCCGTCGACCGGATCATGTTAGCGCAGATGCCGGGATTGGAAAGGGGCCGTCATCCGGGCAGCGGAACGATTTGAGGAGAGGCAGGGGGACGACGACCCTTAGCCGAAAGTATTCAACGACATGTGATGGAAATTCGATGTGAAAGGTGAGCAATCGGCCGGCCCGGGGGCGCGGCCCATTGCGACCCGCTCCGGCATCGGGACGCACCGCAAGCCTGCCGGCATCGGCCGCGCCGGATCATTGCCCGTGCGCCGCCTGCTGTCCGTGCGCCGTGACGATCGCGTCCGCCTCCTTGCCGTAGACTTCCTCGAAATGATCGAAAGCCTTCGAGAAGTAACCGATGCCCTGCGTGGCCGAGCGCAGCGAGCGGGCGAGGTCCTCCAGCATGCTGGCCGGAACGAGGGCGCGGAAGGTATCCCAGCCCTTGGCGGCCTCGTCGCGATCGAACCCCAGCACCTGGCCCTTCAGCGCCGAGACGATCTGGACCAGCCCGCCGGTATAGACGGAGGGAATGTGGATCTCGACGCGGGCGATCGGCTGCATCAGGACCGGTGCCGCCTGCGCCATGGCCTGCCGCGCCCCCATCTTGGCGGCGGTCCGGAAGGCGTATTCCGAGCTGTCGACGGTATGGTGCTGGCCATCCGTGAGCGTCACGCCGACGTCGATGACGCCGAAGCCGAGCGGGCCCTTGTCCATCGCCTCGCGGGCGCCGGCCTCGACCGCCGGGATGAAGTTCCGCGGCACCGCGCCGCCCTTGACGACCTCGGCAAAGGAGAAGCCGTCGCCGCGGCCGTTCGGATGGACGCTGAGCTTGACGTCGGCGAACTGGCCGGCGCCGCCCGTCTGCTTGCGGTGGCGATAGTGGACCTCGGAGGGCCGCGACACGGTCTCCCTATAGACCGGGCTGGGCGGCTGGTCCTCCACGACGATATGGAAGACGTCGGCGAGCGTCCTTGTCACCTCGCGTAGGTGCAGCGGGCCCTGGATGCTGATGAGGTAGGCGCCGGTGCCTTCCTCCTGCGACAGGCGCAGCCCGCGGTCGGTCTCGGCGATCTTGGCCAGCGCCGAAGAGAGCTTGGTCTCGTCGCGCTCGTTGCTTGGAATGAGGATCCGCTCGAGCATGGGCGAGGGCGGTGCCGTCCAGTCCGGTGGCGGGAAGGCCGTGCCGACCGCAAGCAGGGCAGGGACCGGCAGGCGGTCCGACTTGACCGAGGCAAAGACCTCGCCCGACGCGAGCGGGCCGTTGGCGATCGGGCGGGACGAAATCGGATCCTGCAGCGTGCCGAGCCCGCCTTCGCCGAGGGCCGCGGCCTGCTTGATCTCGCCGAGCGCGCGCCCCAGCACCGTCTTGCCGATGTTCGCGCGGTGGAAGGCGTGGAAGCTCACGGCGGCAATGTCGGCTCCGGCTGCTGCTGCCAGCCGGTCGCGCAGCGCATCGACCGGCGGCGCCTCGTGGCGGAGCGCTTTCATCAGCCGCTGCATGCCGTTGCCGTGACCGGCCGAGCCGATGAAGACGGGGGTGATGCGGTTTTCCTTCAGGATCCGCGTGGCGATGGAATAGAGAGCGGCGCCGTCCGGCTCGCGATCCTCGATCAGTTCCTCCAGCAGCCAGTCGTCGAACTCCGAAAGATGCTCGAGCAGCTCGGTGCGCGCCTCCTGTTCGCGCTCGGCGACGTCCTGAGGCAGGGCGACGAGATTGGAGGGTTGGCCCTCGCGGTAGCGCCAGGCGCGCTCGGAGATCAGGTCGACGCTGCCAACGATCGCCTCGCCTTCGCGGATGGGGACCTGCCGCAGCACGAGCGTGTGGCGGGCATAGTCCTGGAGTGCTGCGATCACGTCGCGGATGCGCCCGCGCGGTTCGTCGATCCGGTTGACGAAGATGATGCAGGGGGTTCCCGACGCCTCGATCACCCGCAGGTAGGGGGCTGCCAGCACGGCTTCCTCCGGCGCCGGCGAAACGCACAGGATGCAGGCGTCGCTGGTCAGAAGCGCGTTCTGCGCATGGGCGATGGCCTCGACCGAGCCGGGCGTGTCGAGCGCGCACCAGGATTCGCCGCCGTAGTCGAAGGTGCCGAGGTTCAGTCCGGATGGCGAGGCGCTCTTCTTCGCGCCGCCCGCGAGCGCGCCCAGTTTCTCCACAAGCGTCGATTTGCCCGTCTGCGACGGGCCGACCACGGCAAAGCAGCGCATCGGCATTCCTCCCTCTGCCAGCATCGCAACTCTCTCCGTCGAGCAGGATGACGCGAAGCGGGCGGAAGCGCCAGAGAGGAAATCGCATTTTCTTTCAAGGAGCCAACCGCGCTGCGCGCCACGCCTTCCGATCAAGGCGATCGGCGGCCGGCGTCAGGATCGGGAGCGGCGGGGACCGTGCCATTTCACCGCCGCGGCCTCGCCGATGGCGACGCCGAGGAGGATGGCCGCAGCGGTCAGCTGGATAAGAAAATTGGTGGTGTTCGAAACGAACAGGTAGGCGGCGCAGAGCAGGGCGATGCCGGCGACATGCGCGTAGGGGACGATGCGCGACGAGGCGGCCCGCATCCAGCCGAGGCCGGCGAGATAGAGGGCAGGGCCGCCGAGCAGCGCCACGGCACTGCTGCCGGCCCCGCTCTCGTACGGGTGGGAGAGGCTGAAATCCTCGCCGACGGCGGTCAGGATGATGCCGGCGATGATCGGCAGATGGCAGTAGGTGAAGAGATGCTGGGCGGTCTCCTGCGGCCTGCTCGTCCGTTCGGCCTTCTCCGCCGCCTTCTCCTGCCCGTGATGGAAATAGAGCCACCACATCAGGACGGTGGTGACGAAGGCGAGGACGAGAACCGGCATCGTCGCGGCATTCTCGAGATGCGACGAGGCGTTCTTTCCCGTCGTCAGGATGGTCTCGCCGAGCGCGATGATGACGAACAGCGCGCAGCGTTCGGCCAGGTGTTCGCCATCGACATCGAGGGTCTCGGGCGGCGAAGCGCCGATCGACGGCAGCCAGTAGCGCAGGACGGGGCCGGTATACTCGACCGCGAGCGCGGCCACCCAGAAGAGGATGCGCAGATGCGGCTCCGACAGGCCGCCTGCAATCCACAGCGAACCGGAGATCATGAGCCAGCCCGTGATCCGCAGGAACGTCATGAACGCTGCGCGATCGCCGCTGCGGAACGCGTAGAGCGCAAGGAGCGAACGGGAGAGCTGCATCGCGCAATAGGCGAGCGCGAAGACGAGCCCCATGTCCGAAAACGCCTTTGGCAGCGCGATCGCAAGGATGATTCCGAGGAACATCAGCGCGAACAGGAACAGCCGGACCGGGACGATCTCGGAATCGAGCAGGTTGGTGACCCACGTCGTATGGATCCACACCCACCAGAGCGCGAAGATGAAAAGGAGGGTCTCGCTCGCGATACCGAAGGTGAAGTCCTTCGCAAGCGTCTCCGACAGCTGGATCAGCGCGAAGACGAAGACGAGATCGAAAAAGAGTTCGGGAAAGCTCGCTCGGGAAGCCTCCGCATCGTCCTTCCGCAGCCAATACCGCCCGTCGCCCGCCATGATGCCTCCCGCTCGCTGCCGGTATGCTATCCTGTCGAGTGCCCGGAACGGAAGGCCGAGCGATGTCCAGAGCCGACGCGTGAGCGAGGCAAGGCAGGGAGCAAACCCGGGGAGAGTAACATTCCAACTTTGCAGGATCAGGACATTCTAACTTTGCGGCTACATCCAAGCATCGCATAAGATAGATTATGGAACTATTGGATGTGGATTTCCGCTATCGGCGGCCGGCACGCCCCCTTTGCCTTGACCTTCCGGTCCGCGCCTGCTTTAGCCCTGTCATCACTCCTGCATGCGAGGCCCGGCCGATGAGCGAACTGCGCGTACTTTCAGATGCCTTCATTCCCGAACTGCCGGGCCGTTACAAGGGCAAGGTTCGCGAGAACTACGATCTTGCCGACGGCAGCCGCATCATCATCGCCACCGATCGCCTCAGCGCCTTCGACATCATCCTGACGTCGATCCCGTTCAAGGGCCAGGTCCTGACGCAGACGGCGCGCTACTGGTTCGAGGAAACCGCCGACATCTGCCCGAACCATGTGCTGGCCTATCCGGATCCGAACGTGGTCGTCGGTACGCGGCTCGACATCCTGCCGGTCGAGGTCGTCGTCCGCGGCTATCTGGCCGGCACCACCAGCACCTCGGTTCTGACCAAGTACAGAAACGGCGAACGCGAGATGTACGGCATCCGCCTGCCGGACGGCCTGCGCGACAACGAGAAACTGCCGCAGCCGATCATCACGCCGACCAGCAAGGCCTTCGACGGCGGCCATGACGAGCCGCTCTCCGGCGACGAGATCCTGGCCAAGGGACTGCTTTCGGCCGAGCAATGGGAGACGGTCTCTGCCTATGCGCTGTCGCTCTTCGCCCGCGGCCAAGCGCGCGCCGCCGAGCGCGGCCTGATCCTCGTCGACACCAAGTACGAGTTCGGCACCGACAAGGACGGCAGGATCGTGCTTGCCGATGAGATCCACACGCCGGACAGCAGCCGCTACTGGATTGCCGACAGCTATGAGGCGGCGTTTGCCGCCGGCACGCGGCCGCAGAGCTTCGACAAGGATTTCGTCCGCGCCTGGGTCACCGAGCGCTGCGATCCCTACAAGGATCCGATCCCAGCGATCCCGGCCGAGCTCATCGAGCAGACCTCCAGGGTCTATATCCAGGCCTACGAGACGATCACCGGCCAGACCTTCGTGCCGGACCTCTCGGGCACCACGGTGCTGGAGCGGATCCGCAAGAACCTCACGCCGTACTTCGAATAACCTATTGCATATCAACGGTATGCGCAACTCTGTGGAAGTCGTGCCTGAACGGCGACCGTGGCCACGGATCGTTATATTCAATATTTAATATGCATAATATTGAATGACCAGCCGCCGACTTTGGGCCCGCGCAGGCAGCCGGCGCAAGCAACCGGCGGCCGCCCATTCGGGGCGGCCTAAGCCGGCGCCCTCACCTCGTCGGTGACGTCGAGTTCGATCACCATCTGGTCATGGGCCGGCTCCACATTTTCCGGCGTCTCCCGCATCACCGCCGCGTAGTCGAGCGGCACGTGCATGTGCGTCAGCGCGGCGCGCTGCGGCTTCAGCCGCTCGATCCAGTCGAGCGCCTGGCCGAGCGACAGGTGGCTGACATGCGGGCGGTACTGCAGCGCGTCGATCACCAGGAAATCGAGCCCCGCAAGGCGGGCCACGGTTTCTTCGGGAAAATCGCTGACGTCGGTGCAATAGGCGAAGCCGCCGACCCTGAAACCGAGCGAATGGATCGCGCCGTGCACCTGCATCAGAGGCTGGAAGCTGATGTCGCCCCCTGCTCCGCCGATCACCACCGGCCGGTCGGCCGGCTCGATCAGGTTGGCGCGGACGATCGGCGGGTAGAAGCCGCCCTCCGGCGTCTCGAGGCAATAGGAAAAGCCCTCGCGGATGCGCGCCATCGTCGGCGGGTCCGCCCAGATCGGCACCTGCCCGCCACGGATGACGAAGCCGCGGATGTCGTCGATGCCGTGGATGTGGTCGGCATGGGGATGGGTGTAGAGCACCGCATCGATATGGGAGACCTTCGCCGCGATCATCTGCTCTCGGAAATCCGGGCCGGTGTCGACGACGACGGTCGTCGTCCCCTCGGGCCCGATCTGCTCGACGAGAAGGGCGGCACGCGTGCGGCGGTTCTTCGGGTTTTCCGGGTCGCAGGCGCCCCAGTCCCCGGTGATCCGCGGCGTTCCCGGCGAGGAACCGCAGCCGAGGATGGTGAAGCGCCGCCGGTAGCCCGCCATTTCAGAGCCTCGGCATCTTGGAGAAGATGCGCAATGCATTCTCGGTGGTGATGGCGGCGATCTCGGCCTCGCTCATTCCCAGCGTCTCGGCAAGCACCGCGGCCGTGTGGGCGACATAGGCCGGCTCGTTGCGCTTTCCCCGGAACGGCTTCGGCGCGAGATACGGTGCGTCGGTCTCGACCAGCATGCGCTCGGTCGGCACCGTCCTTGCGATCTGGCGCAGGTCCTCCGACTTCGGGAAGGTCAGGATGCCCGAGAACGACACGTAGCCGCCGAGCTCCACGCCGATCCGGGCAAGCTCGGCGCCTGAGGAAAAGCAGTGGAGCAGGAAGGGGAAGGCCCCCTTCCCCGTCTCCTCGGACAGGATCGCCGCCATGTCCTCGTCGGCCGAGCGGCTGTGGATGACGAGCGGCAGGCCGGTGATGCGGGCTGCGGCGATGTGGTTGCGCAGGCCCTGTGCCTGCGCCTCGCGCGGGGCGTTGTCGTAGAAATAGTCGAGCCCCGCCTCGCCGATCGCGACCACCCGCGGATGCCCGGACAGGCGAACCAGGTCGTCGACCGTGACGTCGAGTTCCTCGTCGGCATTGTGCGGATGGGTGCCGACCGAGCAGAACACGCTCGGGTATTTTTCCGCAATCGCAAGGATTTGCGGAAATTTCTTCACCCGTGTCGAGATCGTCACCATCTGGGCGACGCCGGCCGCATGCGCGCGCGCCACGATCGCATCGCGCTCCGCCTCGAAATCGGGGAAATCCAGATGGCAATGCGTATCGATCAGCATGTCGGCATCCAGTTTCTGTCAGGCTTCCGGCGCGACGTAGCGCGGGAACACCGGTGTCGGCGCCTCGAGCGGGGTGCCGCTTTTGAGCCGGCCGGCCTCGCCGAGGGCTGCGAAATTGCGCCCGTCCTGCGGCGCGGCCACGAGATCGAGCAGCTTGGCGGCGGACGCCGGCATGAACGGCTGCAGCAGGATCGCAATCTGGCGGACCACCTCGGCGGTGACGTAGAGCACGGTCCCCATCCGCTCCGGATCGGTCTTCTTCAGCGCCCAGGGCGCCTCGCCGGCGAAATAGCGGTCCGCCTCCGAGACGACGGCAATGATCGCCGACAGCGCCCGGTGGATCATCAGCCTGCCCATCTCCTCGCGGGTGATCGCGTGCAAGGCGTCTGCGGAGGCGAGCATCGTCCGGTCAGCCTCCGTCAGCGGCCCGCAGGCGGGGATCTTGCCGTCGCAGTTCTTGACGATCATCGACAGCGAGCGGCTGGCGAGGTTGCCGATGCCGTTGGCGAGGTCGGAATTAATGCGGGTGGCGATCCCCTCCTCGCTGTAGCTGCCGTCCTGGCCGAAGGAGACCTCGCGCAGCAGGAAGTAGCGGATCTGGTCGAGGCCGAAATGCTCGACGAGATTGGTCGGGTCGACGACGTTGCCAAGCGACTTCGACATCTTCTCGCCCTTGTTGAGCAGGAAGCCGTGCGCGAAGACGCGCCTGGGCAGCGGCAGCCCGGCCGACATCAGGAAGGCCGGCCAGTAGACGGCGTGAAAGCGGATGATGTCCTTGCCGATCATGTGGATGTCGGCGGGCCAGTACTTCGCGCGCGGCCCCTCCGGGTCCGTCAGGTAGCCGGTCGCGGTGATGTAGTTGGTCAGCGCATCGACCCAGACATACATGACGTGCGCCGGATCGTTCGGCACCTTGATGCCCCAGTCGAACGTGGTGCGCGAGACCGACAGGTCC
Source organism: Hyphomicrobiales bacterium (assembly GCA_900469965.1). Taxonomy (GTDB): domain Bacteria; phylum Pseudomonadota; class Alphaproteobacteria; order Rhizobiales; family Rhizobiaceae; genus Mycoplana. The sequence goes on from UBZP01000024.1 coordinate 20,705, forward strand.
TTCAGCCCGGACTTGACGAAGGAAACGACCTCGTTGCGGCGCTCCGAGGGGCCGACGAAGTCGGGCTGCGCCTCGTAGAGCGCCAGCAGCTTGTCCTGGTAGTTGGACAGGCGGAAGAAGTAGCTCTCCTCCTCCACCCACTCGACCGGCGTGCCCTGCGGCCCGTAGCGCACGCCGTCGTCGCGCAGCTCCGTCTCGTTCTCCTGGTAGTAGGCCTCGTCGCGCACAGAGTACCAGCCGGAATAGCTGTCCTTGTAGATGTCGCCCGCATCAGCCATGCGGTTCCAGATCACCCGGCTGGCCTCGTGGTGCCGCTCTTCGGTGGTGCGGATGAAATCGTCGTTGGAGGCGTTCAACAGCACGGCCATCTTCTGGAATTCCGCCGTGTTGCGGTCGGCGAGCTCCTGGGCGGTGATGCCCTCCCTGCGCGCCGTCTGCTGCATCTTCTGGCCGTGCTCGTCGGTGCCGGTCAGGAAGAACACGTCGCGTCCGTCCAGCCTCTGGTAGCGGGCCACGGCATCGGTCGCGATCAGCTCGTAGGCATGGCCGATATGCGGCTTGCCGTTCGGATAGGAGATTGCCGTGGTGATGTAGAAGGGCGACGTGTCTGTCATGGGCGAGGCCTGGCCTGTCTATTCCTGTGATCGTGGCAGCTATTAGCGCATGCGTCCTTGAAGGGAAACAGCAAGTTTGCGCGTCAGCCCTGCCGCGATCGCAGGCCCGTCCTTGCTTGACAGCTTTTCGACCCGCCAGTAACCATGCCGCCCAACTGACCCGTTTCGTAAGGTTTCGATACCGACGATCAAGGTGTTCGGTACGAAAACCGAAGGAAACGCTGTTTGGACTTCTTCAGCACGTTCAATCCCCTGTACTCCGTCTCGGGCTTTTTCGTCGGCATGCTCGTCGGCGTGACCGGGGTCGGCGGCGGATCGCTGATGACGCCCCTTCTCGTCCTTCTCTTCGGTGTCCATCCGGTCACCGCGGTCGGAACCGACCTTCTCTACGCCGCGGTCACCAAGAGTGCCGGCACGCTGGTTCACGGCCGCAACAAGACGATCGACTGGAAGGTCGTGGCGCGGCTTGCCGCCGGCAGCCTGCCGGCCGCAGCGGTCACGCTGTGGTTCGTCTCCGGCATCGACCGCCACGACATCACCGCGGTCGCGACGATCACCATCGCGCTCGGCTACATGCTGATCCTGACAGCGGTGCTGCTGATCTTCCGCCGTCGCATCATCGAGAAGATCCGCCATCTGATGCGCGACCGGCGGCCGGTGCAACCTTCGACGGTCGCGACCATGACGATCGTCCTGGGTCTGACCCTCGGCGTCCTCGTGACGCTGACGTCGGTCGGCGCCGGCGCCCTCGGCGTCACCGTGCTGCTGGCGCTCTACCCGAGCCTGCATGTGCGCGAGATCGTCGGCTCCGACATCGTGCATGCGGTCCCCCTCACCCTCGCCGCCGGCATGGGCTACTGGGTCATCGGCGAGGTCGACTGGAGCATGCTCGTGACGCTGCTGGTCGGCTCGATCCCCGGGATCGTGATCGGAAGCCATCTTTCGCCACGCATGCCCGACCGGCTCGTCAGCGTGATGCTGGCCGTCACCCTCGCCTTAGTCGGCACCAAGCTCGTCTTCGCCTGAGGGCGCCGCCGGGAGACCGGCGACGGCCCCCTTCGGTTGTCAGCGGCCGCCCTGCGTCGCCACGGCGTCGAGGATCTCGATGACGGTCTGCTTGCGGTCGAGATTGTAGCCGGCGGCAATGCCGATCTTTTCCGCAAGCGCGGACGAAAGCCGCGCCAGGCGTTCGGCAGCCGCGATGTCGCCGACTAGCGCCGCTGCCCGGGCGGCCGCCACGACGTGATCGCTCACCTGCCCGCAGAAAAAGTCGTAGAGCGTGTCGCTATCCTTGGCCGCCAGGACGTCGGCGAGCTTGTGCACATCCTTGCGCGGCGCCTCCCCGGCTTGCGCGACGATGGCGTGGAAGGCCTCCAGGATGTCGAAGCCGCCGTAGTTGATCAGCTTCAGCGCCGTGGCCACGCTCCCGCCCGCCGCCTGCAGCAGCCGCTCCGCCTGCGCCGCCGGCAGGGAAACGCCGAGGCTGCCGAGCGCCTTCGAAAGATCCGGCTCGGAAAGCGGAGCGAGGCTCAGCGGCAGGCATCGCGAGCGGATCGTCGGCAAGAGCTTGCCCGGCGCGTGGGTCAGCACCAGGAACATCGCGTTCCTCGGCGGCTCCTCGAGGATCTTGAGGATCGCATTGGCCGCATTCCGGTTCAGGTCGTCTGCCGGATCGACGATGACGATGCGCCAGTTCCCCGTGCCCGAGGTCTGAGCGAAGAACTTGCCGGCGCGGCGCACCTCGTCGATCGTGATCGCCTGGCGCATCTTGCCCGTCTTCTCGTCAACAGGCCGGCTGAGATGCAGGAGATTGTGGGAGGCGCCGGACGCGATCTGGCGCCCGAGCGGCGAGGCCGGGTCGGGATCGGCCATCGTCTCCGGTGCGGTCTGCGGATCGGGATGCAACAGGATGTGATGGGCGAAGCGGAAGGCGAGCGTTGCCTTGCCGATGCCTTCGGGGCCTTCGATCAGGATGGCATGGTGGCCCTTGCCCGACCGGTAGGACTGGGCAAGGAAAGCCTCCGCCGCCGCATGGCCGAAAAGGCGCGTCTGCTCCGACGGGGCGACCGCGCCGTCGAGCAGGCCGGGCTGCTCGGTGCTCACGTCGCATCCTCCGGATGGGCCAGGCGGCTGCGCCGCGCGATCGGCAGCAGCGGCTCGACGATGGAAAGGATCTGGCGGGCGATCGCGTCCCTGGGCTGCGTGGCATCGATGACGCGGCAGCGCAGCGGCTCCCGCTCGGCGAGCTCCAGAAAGGCCTCGCGCCGCTTCTCGTGCGTCTGCAGTTCCTCCTTCTCGAACCGGTCCGGCTCGCCCTCCGAGGTGCTGCCCTGTCGCTGGCGCGCCCGCTCGAGGCCGACTGAGGCCGGCAGATCGAGGATCAGCGTGCAATCCGGCATGACGCCGTTTACGGCAACCTGCTGCAGCCGCTCGATGAAATCCGGCTCGAGATTGCCGGTGATCCCCTGGTAGACGCGGGACGAATCGACGAATCGGTCGCACAGAACGACCCTGCCCGCGGCGAGCGCCGGGCGGATCAGTTCCTCGACGTGATCACTGCGGGCGGCGGCGAAGAGAAGCGCCTCCATCCGCGTGCCGAAATGCTCCGCCGCCCCGGACAGGATGACGTGGCGCACGGCCTCCGCGCCGGCCGAACCGCCCGGCTCGCGCGTCATCAGCACGTCCTGACCGCGTTCCTGCAGCGCCTGCGCCAGCAGCCGGATCTGGGTCGACTTCCCGGCCCCTTCGCCGCCCTCGAACGTGATGAACAATCCGGCCAACCCGACCAACCCGACCTTTTCCAATCCGGCGTACCGGCGTTTGCCCTGCCCTTTCGGGCCGATTCGGCTCAGTACTAGCGCATATCCGTGAAAACCGAAAATTCATTCGCGCGGGAAACGCGGGGCCGAGGGCCGGTTCGCATCCCGTCGCCGTGCGATCCTGTGAAAGGCGGCGACCGCCGGCATCAGAGCCAGAAAAACAGCAGTTCCTGGAGCGCATCGAGCGCGCGGCTGGAAAGCGTGCCGACCTCGACCGCTCCGGCCGTCTGGAGCGGCACTTCGCGGAGGAACTGATCGCCGTTCCAGATCCGCAGCACGCCGACCTGCTGGCCCGGCACGATCGGCGCCTGCAGCGGCCAGGCATAGACGACGCGCGCCGAAAGCCGCTCCTTGTTGTCGACCGGCAGCAGCACCTCGACATCGCCGGGCGTCACCAGCGCGACCTTGTGGACACTCCCGCCGTAGACGCTCGCCTCCGCGATCGTGTCGCCGGCCTTGAAGAGCCTCTTCGAGCCGAAGGCGGTCATGCCCCAGTCGATTATCCGCCGTGCTTCGTCGATCCGTTCCTTCTCGTTCGCAAGCCCGCTCATCGCGAGATAGAGCCGCCGCCCCTCGCGCTCGACCGACGCGAGCAGGCCGTAGCCGCTGTCCTCCGCAAAGCCGAACACCAGCCCGTCGACGCCGATGTTCATTCCGACCAGCGGGTTGCGGTTTCGCTGCTTGATCCTGTTCCACTCGAATTCTGGCTCGGCATAGTACCGGTAATACTCCGGGTAGGTCTCCCGCAGGTGGCGCGCCAGCCCGACGAGATCGCGCATGCTGGTCTTGTTGCCGGGGTCCGGCAGGCCGGTGGCATTGGCGAAACGCGACTGTGAAAGTCCGAGCGCCTGGGCCTCCGCGTTCATCCGGGCGGCGAAGGCGGCCTCCGATCCGGCCATGCCTTCGGCGAGAATGATGCAGGCATCGTTGGCGGCCTGGACCGCGATACCCCGGATCAGGCTTTCGACCGGAACCTGTGACTTCAGCGCGGCAAACATCGTCGCCGTGCGCGACGGCGCCCCGCCGGTCCGCCAGGCATGTTCCGAAACGGGATAGCTCGTCTGCAGGCTCACCTCCCCCGCCTTCAGCGCCTTGAACGCCACGGCAAGGGTCATCGCCTTGGCGAGCGACGCCGCGGTGACCGGCTCGGTTTCCTTGCGGGCGAACAGCACCGTCCCCGTGCCGGAATCGACCAGGTAGACCTGCTTGGCCTTGCTGTCGAAGGCATCGGGGGTCTGGGCGCCGGCGGGCGAACCCAGGACCAGCGAGAGGAGGAGAATGGCGAGCGATCGGAAGGACATGGGGACTCCGGCAATTGTCCTAAAGTCCTACACATCCATGCGTTCGGCAAGGCGCTCGCGAAGCGTTTTACCCGTTGTCTTCCGGCTTGTCGGTCGCGCCGGAGAGCACCAGCAGCGAGCCGTCCTGCCGCAGCACCGCATCGAACGCTTCGACCGAACCGGCGTCCGTTCCAGGCTCTGCGTAGGCCGCGGCGTAGCTGGCACCGTCACCCGGCACCGGTACGAAATCCGGCCGTTCGCGCGGGATCGGCCCGATTTCGGGCAACAGCGCGAACGCCCCGATGGCTGTCAGCGCAGGGCTTTCCGGCGCCGGCGCCGCGAGCGCCGTCATCGCCGTCATCGCCGAGCCGGACCCGGAGGCGACGTCGCTCTCCCGTTCGGCGAAGGTCGGGATCGCCGCCGGCAGGCTCTCGGTCATCGGCGCGGCCGAGGCGACCATCACGCCGGTTGCGATCTGGCCGCCCGGATCGGCGGCGGGCACGCGCGAGCCCTTCGGCACGTAGGACGCCATCAGGTAGGGCATGTCGTGGCCGTCGAGCGGCGCCTTGCCGACATACTGGACGCGAACCTTGGCCGTTCCCTTGCCCTTCACATCGAGCATTTCGGCGGTCTTGGAGGACAGGTCGATGATCCGGCCGTCCGAATAGGGGCCGCGATCGTTCACCCGCACGATGACCGAGGTGCCGTTCTCCAGGTTGGTGACGCGGGCATAGCTCGGCAGCGGGAAGGTCGGATGGGCGGCGGAGAGATGGTACTTGTCATAGACCTCGCCATTGGCCGTATAGCGGCCATGGAAGGCGGAGCCGTACCATGAGGCGAGACCGACCTTGTCGTAGCCGGGGTCTTCCTTCGGCTTGTACCACTTGCCGCGGACCTGGTAGGGCTGGCCGACCTGGTAGCGTCCGCCACCCTTGGGCACCGCCTGCCCTTCGCGGACGACCCGCGGGCTCGCCTTCACGCCGTATTCGGACTCGGCAAAATACTCCTTGCTCCGTCCCGCCTTTCTCGCCGTCTCGCCCGTGGTGTTGCAGGCCGCCAGGCCGGCGCACACCACCGGAATGGCGACGAGACGGAAATAGGTGCGCGCTCCCGCCGAGAAGTTACCGAAATTCATGTGTCCCACGCCGCATCTGTTTCGGAGGCTATCCGCTTGCGATCGCCTGTCCTGCGATCGCCCCCTCGATAGCGCCCTGCTCAAAACAATATATTAATCATGACGTCAAAATGGCGAAATTACGTTTCCGCCGGCGCTGAAACGGCGCCACAGAAGAACTAAATTTCTGCATGGTTAATGAATGTATAATTCTGCACGCATTGCGCGCGGTGGACTGCCTCTACTTCGCGCACAATTGCCTGAGCCGTCCATGACCACCCGATGCACTTGCGAAACCGTCTGGCTGAGACGGTCCGCTACATGCCGTTGCCTGTTCGCTCGGGGCGGATCAAGGATTGTTGATCGCGGCCGCACGGGCTGCCTATGCCGTTGAATTGCCTCAATGAAGGCCGACGCCAGCGGACGACGGATTCGCCGTTGTGGAACCTCGATCGCGGCCAGGCGTTCCTGATCGCCGGTTGAGTGACCTCGATAAGCAAGGCGCGCCGCAGGGCGCGGCCGAAACAGGAGAAAATTTATGAAAAAGGCTTTTGCCATCGCAGTGATGACCACTTCGCTTGCTGCATCCGGCCTGACGGCCGTCCGCGCCGCCGACACGGTGGTCGTACCGGCGGCGCCGGTCGCCCCCCGATCGGACGCGCGCGACGGCGTGCGCATCGGCTACCTGGATTGCAGGATCGGCGGCGGCGCCGGCTATGTGCTGGGCTCGGCCAAGGAGGTCGACTGCGCCTTCGTCACGACGATGGGGAGCGAGCCGGTCGACCACTACCAGGGCGAGATCCGCAAGCTCGGCGTCGACCTGGGCTTCACCACGCAAGGCCGCCTCGTCTGGGCGGTGCTGGCCCCCACTGCCGGCTATCACGAAGGCTCGCTCGGCGGCATCTACCAGGGCGCCACGGCCGAGGCGACGGTGGGCGCCGGCGTCGGCGCCAACATCCTCGTCGGCGGCACGTCAGGCTCCATCCACCTGCAGACCGTCAGCCTGACCGGCCAGATCGGCCTCAACATCGCCGCCACCGGCACCTCGATGACGCTGACCTCGGTCAACTGACGAGAACAGAGCAAGACCCCTGCCCTCCCGGCAGGGGTTTCCCCGAACTGTCCCGACATCCCGCCGGGTCGGCAGCAGCCGACGGCGTTCACCTGGTTCCCCCTTCCGGCGATCGCTGGCCGAGCCCCACAGCCTTTCCTCGCTCTCCCGTGAAAATCATGGCAGCCAAGCTGGCGGGCGGTCAGGACGAACACTGCATCGCAGAGCCGGGTTCTCTTTATCGCGCGTGGTCCGTCCCCTTTCGTCATCCCGGACGAATTTGGCAACGCTGCATCACCCGGCGGCGCCCGGCATTCGCCGCGCCCTCGCCGGCGAACCTGCGAGGCGACGGGAACATTTTTGTTCCTTATAAACAGCTAAAGCATTTCGAACGGCTCGCGAACATCTGCGACCGTTTGAGGAACCAGTCTGAAACTGCAGCGAAAGCTCTAACCCAAATGGGTGAGACAACACCCCTGCCCTAGACTTCGCTGATGGAAGGCAACAGCGTGATCACTTCCCGCTGATGACGTTCGTCCAGTGGTTCGATGTTCTTTGCCCAGAATGCCTCTGCTTCCGGCGTCTCGCGCTCCCAGATGCGGGTGGTGACATGATTGTCATCCACCTTCGAGAGCCGTCGTCCACCGAGGCGGAGATACTCTTTCGCCAGTTCGGCCGCATGCGTCTGTTCCATGACCGCCATCCCTCCGATCGGAAAGATCAGCAGCATCGCATTCTATCGGGACGAGTGCCACTAACGGCAAATGGCAAGACAATCGCCGGGAGGATGCCACGGCAAAACGGATGGCGAGGTCCACCCCTCCATCCGCATGCGCCATTCAGGGCGCAGGTCGATGACTGTCAAGAAATACCAAATAAAATCAAGGCTTGTGGCGGAAGAGGTGGGATTCGAACCCACGGTACGGTTTCCCGCACGCCGGTTTTCAAGACCGGTTCCTTAAACCACTCGGACACTCTTCCATTGCGTTGAAAAGGTTTGACGTTCTCCGCTTCGAGAACGTCTGCACCAAGGTGTTGGCCACCCTCATGCTACCAACTCGTTCAACGGCAGGCTTTGTAGCAGCTTTGATTGCCGCGTCAACGTGCGTGCCCCTTCACCGACGGACATCGCCGTCCCGCGAAATCGCTCCCAGCCTTGAACGGTAAATCCGCCTAAAGGAGCGCGAGCACCTGACGAAGGACCGTCTGGCCAAACTCGGCATTCATATGCCATGGATCGCGGGCGCGCGCCTCCCTGTGCCATTTCCCTTTAGCCATAGCTCTTTCGGCATCCTGCGGCAGGCCTACCGCACCAACTGAGTACCGCTCTGCGGTGAAGCCGGGAAAAGCGAAGGTGTCGTTGGATTGCAGCGTCGTGGCATATCCCCGCTCGGCGGCATATTTCTGTGCGAGCACGCCGTAGCGCGACCAGATGCGTGCCACGAACTCCGTCTCTGCCAGTGGCTTGAAACTGCCGAACTGTGGCTCGTCCAGAACAATTTCGGAAGGGCCCGGAGCCGGAACGATCGATACGGGCGCCGTCGTGGCACTGGAAATGTCGGATGCGATCCTGAAACCTGGCCGCAAGTCCTTCAGGTCCAGCGCCGCACGATCGAGGCATGCGTTAGAAAGAAGGTGACGGTCAGGCGCCAGGTCCAGATCCTCGATCAGCGCATGTGTACGGAAAATGCGGAGGAAATCGCGGTATTCGAAGGAAACGCCGTAGACGATGAAGTGGTCGAAGCGATCGAGCTCGATCTCGCGGCTGCCGCCGGACGTCATCGCGAACTGGGCGCCGACCTTCTCTTCGGTCGGAACGAGGCGACCGTCGGCCAATCGAAGACAATCGACCGTGTACTGGGATGAGCCGAAAAAGGTCATCGTCGTCCCAGGGGCGACCGCGACCGACGCTTGATCCCAGGCGAGCTTGATGCAGGCGAGCGCCGAATTTCCGATGATGCAAACACGACGGGTCATCGGCTGAAAGCCTCCAGCAGCACTTCTTCGCAAACGACCTCCTCCAGCGAGGGGGGCGGCAGTTCCTCGGCCTGCGCGGTCGGGCGATGCTCGAGGAAGAACGCCCGCATGACGGTGGCGACGCCCTCATCCGTCACCGATCTCAGATCGGGCGCAAAGAATGCCCCCTTCGACCAGGGCGACGAGATGATCTCGTAGGACGGGAAATAGTCGATGTCCTCGAAATCTTCATAGAGCTGGCTGGCCACGGCCCTGAGCGCTGATTTGGAATACGTTGTGGCCGGAAGGACGTGGGAATGTGTGGCGGTAGCCATGAGTGGAACGGGAGATACCGTAACGATGAACTTCACTGATGGGTTGATTGTCTTCAAGAGCGCGCGGAAGGCAACGAAATCCTCGTAGATCTCGGAGACACGGAAGTTCTTGAAGATGTGCACCTCGGGGTCAAATTGCGTGAAGCTGCCGGGGAACGAGGGGAAGATGACGCCGGTGCCTGCGTCCATCCATGCTTCCGTCAGTCCCATGGTGAACACAAAGACGTTGGTCTTCCGGAACATCGCCAGCACGCATTTCAGGTGTTGTTGCCGATGCGCCAGGACCTCGGTCGCAGTTTCAAGTCCGTCCGGCTCCACCCCGGGACGCAGCGCGTCGAAGAAGCGGTTCTTGCGTTCCCAGACGATCCCGTCCCTCGGGCGGCCGGTGACCGCTTCCTCGAGAAGCTGCCGCAACTGTCGGACATGATAGATGTTTCCATACCGGCAGGAGTAGATCCCGTATCCAAACTCGGGCTTTGCCTTTTCGCTCAATCCGAAGGGAGCCGGCTCACTGTCGAGGACGTTGTAACCGTTCGACCGAAGATACCTTGCGATATGCTGTGCGAAACAACTGCCGGCGGTGGCGATGCGGGAATCGGCATCGAGAGCGAAGCGCTTGCTGTAGAGCCCGGTGGCTTCCTGCGGCGTACTACGCGCCACCGCCCTGCTCCACCAAATCTCGGGACTGTCTTTTGGATAGGGATGCATTGCGCACTCCGCATTTCAAGTAATCGATCAAGGCCAGGACGACAGGCACAGCACCGGCCGACATTGTACTGTCGTTTGAAGCGGCCATTGTCAATTCATGGTCCTGAAATGGCGGCCGCGCAATTGTGGCCATCCTCGTGTGTGCTCTGGGCGAAGGCCGGCATGCGGGAGCGCGACAACGGACATTACAAGGCAACTCTGCTGAGCCTGTCGCTTCCGCCAGACCTCCCATTCACTGAATTTTAGCCACTTGCGGAACACAAATGGAACAGATAGTGTTTGTTCCGTATTTGTTTCACGATTCTGGGTGATGAGCCATGCTGACCCGCAAGCAACAGGAACTGCTTCTCTTCATCCACGAGCGGATGAAGGAAACGGGGATTCCGCCGTCGTTCGACGAGATGAAGGATGCGCTCGACCTGGCGTCGAAGTCCGGCATCCATCGGCTCATCACCGCACTCGAGGAGCGCGGCTTCATCCGCAGGTTGCCCAATCGCGCCCGCGCGCTGGAGGTCATCAAGTTGCCGGAAGCCTATTCGCCGAGCCTGAAGGCGCGGCGCGGCTTCTCGCCCTCCGTCATCGAAGGCAGCCTCGGCAAGGAAAAGCCGGCGCCGGAACGGCCGCAGGCTCCGGCATCGGAGAACTCCGTTGCCGTGCCGGTGATGGGCCGGATCGCCGCCGGCGTGCCGATCTCCGCCATCCAGAACAACACCCACGATATCTCCGTGCCGGCGGAAATGCTGGGCGGCGGCGAGCACTACGCGCTGGAGGTTCGGGGTGACTCGATGATCGAGGCAGGCATCCTCGACGGCGATACGGTGATCATCCGCAATGCCGGGACGGCCAATCCCGGCGATATCGTGGTGGCGCTCGTCGACGACGAGGAGGCGACCCTCAAGCGCTTTCGCCGCAAGGGTGCCTCGATCGCGCTGGAGGCTGCCAACCCGGCCTACGAGACGCGGATTTTCGGCCCCGATCGCGTCAAGATCCAGGGCAAGCTGGTCGGTCTCATTCGTCGCTATCATTGACGCCGTAGGCCCGGTCCGGATCCCGGAAGCTGTCGGAGCGCCAGTCGTAGAGGCGATGGCGGTTCCAGGGGCGGTGGATATGGACGACGGCCGGCCTGATGGAAATGTCGCGCCCTGCCCCGCCACCAGCGCCCGTCGATGCGATTTCCAGGGCGCCGGTCAGGCGCAGGTTTGGCCCGCCGATCAACAGCGTTCCGTTGCCGCAGGCGCGTCCGCTGCGATGGCGCGGGGCGATCACGATGTCGGCGCTGTCGCATGCCGCGGCCAGGTGGATCGGATCCTCCAGCCAGATCACCCGCCAGCCGGCGGCAGCGACGCCGGCACACCACGCCTGCCGACGGCAGACGAATCGCTTCTGCGCGACCGCCAGGAAGAAGGCCGCGTCGAACGCGCCGCCCGCCGCGCCGGCCCCGGCCGGAGACCGCCCGGAGCCCCCGGGGCCGGATGCCGCAGCGAGAAGGGACGGCGCCTCGGGCGGCGATATGGAGTTGTCCTCGCCTAGTTGCCCGTCAGGTAATCTACGGTTACCCGATTGCCTGTCAGGCGATTGCCCACCGACCGATCGCCCGTCGCCCTGTCGACCGGTTGGCCCCGTGCCTCGGCCGCCCGCTGTTGAGCTTGCAACACCCCCACGCTCGCGTTCCCCGCTTTCGAGTGTCGCAGGCGCCCTGTGTTCCTTAAGCCGAAGCGCATACCGCCATTGATCGTAGAGGAAGCCCGGAGGCTGCCGGCGATTGGTCGCAGCCTCACGGTCGTGGACGAGCGCCACCAGCGCCCCGTCCTCGGACACCAGCACTTGCGGCGCCGGCTGGGCGGGCGGGAAGAAAGCCAGGCCGGCGCCTATGGCGAGCGGCAGGAGGGCGAGCGCTGCGATCTGTGTCCGGAACAGGCAGGCGATCGCCCCACCCGCGGCCAGGAGTGCAAAGGAAAGCGGCGGCAGGCGTCCGGTGACGATCTCGCCGCCCCATCCGGACACGAGATGCGCCAGGGCGATGATGGCTTCGATGCCCATTCCCATCACCTCGAGCGGAATGCCTTCGAGACCGAACGGCATCAGCAGCATGGCGACGACCCCCATCGGCATCACCACGAGGGAGATGATCGGCATGGCGAGCAGATTGCCGGCAAGCCCATAGGCGGGAATCCGATGGAAGTGACCGACGGAATAGGCGAGCGTGGCAAGGCCGCCGATGACGGAAGTGAGCAGCAGGCCGGCGACGAATCCGCTCGCGTGCCGCGTCAGCCGCCGACCGCGTGCGGCCGGTCGGTCGCCGGTGGCAGCCCGATCCCGCCAGGCGGCATAGCCGGCCACGAGCCCGAGGGTCGCGGCATAGGACATCTGGAAGCCGGGACCGGTGACGGCCGAGGGCGTGACCGACAGGATCACGATCGCCGACAGGGCGATGTTCCTCAGGCTGATGGCGGAGCGATCGACGAGGACGGCGAGCAACATGATGACGATCATCAGCCAGGAACGGACGGCCGAGACGGCGCCCCCGGAGATCAGGATGTAGAGGGTGACGGTGACGAGACCGCCTGCCGCGGCGACCTTCTTGATCGGGTACCGCTCGGCCGCGCCGGGCAGAAGAGCCAGCGCCAGGCGCGCCCCGACCAGGAAGGTGCCGGCCGCCAGCACCATGTTCAACCCGGAGATCGCCAGCACATGTGCAAGGCCCGCCTGGCGCAGCGCTTCGACCGTCGCCGGGCTGATCCCCCGCTGCTCGGCGGTGACGAGGGCGGCGGCGATGGCGCCTGCGTCGCCGCCGATCCGGTCGCGGATCCGCGTCGTCAGCGCCCCGCGCCAGCTCGCCATCGTCTCCTGTGCGCCGGCAAGCCAGGAACGCCCCCGGTCCTCGTCGGCCAAGGATGTCGCGGTTGGCTTCCCGTAGAAGTAGCCGATCGCGCCGGTCCCGGCGAAGTATGCATCGAAGGCGAAGTCGTTCAATCCCGGCAAGGCTGCGCCCGACGGCGGGCCGAGGCGGACCCGCCCTGAGATGCCCTCCCCGACCGAGATCGGCGCGTGCCGGCTGCGCGCCACGAGATTGACGATGGCCGGCGGCCGGCGCAGCGTCGGCTTCTCGGTGGAGAGCACAGCGATGCGATAGCGCATCCGCCCGCGGTCGTCCGCCTCGCCGGCCAGCACGCGTCCGGCAAGGGTGGTCGTCACCGGCTGATCGAGCAGCACGGTCGAAAGCCGCGCCGTCTCGATGGCCGCGAGCGTCAGCCCGGCAACGAACAGAAAGCCGGTGCGCGCCGCAACGGAATGGACGCCGCCACGATGCCACCAGCGGACGGCCAGGATGGCGGTTGCCACCAGCATGGCTGCGAGCAGCAGCGGCGGCAGGTCACGGGGAAGTGCGTACCATGTCCAGGCCCCCGCCCCGATCGCGACGGGCACGAACAGGAAAGGCGTGCCGTAGTCGCATTCCCGCTGCCAGGCCGCGGCGAAGGACGATTTTGCGCCTGCGCCCGTCGATGCCAGCCGGAGCACCATCGCACGCCCGGAAACCGGCCGGGAAAGGCTCTGAAAAGGCCGGGCGACGAGGGTCGCGGCCAGCGTCGTCGCCGAAGCAGCCTCCGGCGCTGCGGCCCGTTGTGCGACCTCGCTGGCAGTCCGCTCCCCCATCCCGAAGATCCCGGCATCAGACCATCGGATAATGCAACTTCAGATTTTGTCAGGCAATCCCGATTTTGCGACCGATTGGCCGGCATTCCGCGAAAGAATGCCCCCTCCCTAATTTCACGGCCTCGCCCACAAGTTGCTTGCAACTGGCGCGGAAGAGTAGATATTGCCATCCGGAATGTCCGATTTTGCATCGCACAACTATGCCTTTCGTCCTGCTTGGCAGGGCGTCGCAAATGGGTTAGCAAAGCGGCACCGCCAAGTTCGGGCACGCTCCGTGCCCTCTTAATTCAATGGAGGTCCTCATGACGGGAAAGAGCGCGGACGTCACAATCGGTGACAAGACGGTGGAGTTGCCACTGCGAACCGGGAGTATCGGGCCCTCGGTCATGGATATCGGCACGCTCTACAAGCAGACCGGCGCGTTCACCTACGATCCCGGCTTCACGTCCACGGCCTCCTGCGAATCCAAGATCACTTACATCGACGGTGACGAAGGCGTGCTGCTGCACCGCGGCTACCCGATCGAACAACTGGCCGAGCACGGCGATTTCCTGGAAGTCTGCTATCTGCTTCTGTACGGCGAACTGCCGACGAAGGCGCAGAAGGACGACTTCGACTATCGCGTCACCCATCATACGATGGTGCATGAGCAGATGTCGCGGTTCTTCACCGGCTTCCGTCGCGACGCGCATCCGATGGCCGTGATGTGCGGCTGCGTCGGCGCGCTGTCGGCGTTCTACCACGACTCCACCGACATCACCGATCCGCACCAGCGCATGGTCGCCTCGCTGCGGATGATCGCCAAGATGCCGACGATCGCGGCGATGGCCTACAAGTACCACATCGGCCAGCCCTTCGTTTATCCGAAGAACGATCTCGACTACGCCTCGAACTTCCTGCGCATGTGCTTCGCGGTGCCTTGCGAGGAATATGTGGTCAATCCGGTGCTGGCGCGCGCCATGGACCGCATCTTCATCCTGCACGCCGATCACGAGCAGAACGCCTCGACCTCGACGGTGCGCCTGGCCGGCTCCTCCGGCGCCAATCCGTTCGCCTGCATCGCCGCCGGCATCGCCTGCCTCTGGGGCCCGGCCCATGGCGGCGCCAACGAGGCTGCGCTCAACATGCTGGCCGAGATCGGAACCGTCGACCGGATCCCGGAATACGTCGCCCGCGCCAAGGACAAGAACGATCCGTTCCGTCTGATGGGCTTCGGTCACCGCGTCTACAAGAACTACGACCCGCGTGCGCGCATCATGCAGAAGACCACGCACGAGGTCCTGGGCGAGCTCGGCATCAAGGACGATCCGATGCTCGAGGTCGCCATCGAGCTGGAGCGCATCGCGCTCACCGACGAGTACTTCATCGAGAAGAAGCTCTATCCGAACATCGACTTCTACTCGGGCATCACGCTGAAGGCGCTCGGCTTCCCCACGACCATGTTCACCGTGCTGTTCGCGCTGGCGCGGACCGTCGGCTGGATCGCGCAGTGGAACGAAATGATCGAGGATCCGGAACAGCGCATCGGCCGCCCGCGCCAGCTCTATGTCGGCGAACCGAAGCGGGACTACGTGCCGGTCTCCAAGCGCTGAGACGAGGTCGACAAAGCAGAAAAAGCCCGGTCAGAACAGACCGGGCTTTTTTTCTTTCAGCAGGGTGACGATCACCTCTGCCGCCTTGTCGCCAGGCGCGCGCACGTCCTGCATGCGGTCATGGACGAGATCGAACCCCTCCAGCATCGACTGGCGTTGCAGCGTCGCATGCGAGAGCCGGACCGCCCAGCGGGCAAGGCTGCCGGGGCGGGCCATCTCGTTCAGGTATTCCGGGATCACGGCATAGTCGGCGATCAGATTGGGCAGTGCCCCCGTCCAGGTCTTGATCTTGCTTGCCATCAGCTTGGCGATCCAGTCGACCTTGTAGCAGGACACGACCGGCACCCGAGCCAGTGCCAGTTCGAGGAGGACCGTTCCGGAGGCGGCAATCGCGACGTCGGCCTCGCCAAAGGCCTGCCATTTCTCGGCACTGGAGACCGTCACGGCCGGCTTCACCGGCCAGTCGGCCACCAGTGTGCGAACCAGGTCCGTCTGTCGTGGAACGGTCGGCAGGCGGAACGCGAACGGCACGGGCCCGGCGGAAAGCTCGGCCACCATGTCCTTGAAGACCGGCAAAAGCCGCGTGATCTCGCCGGACCGCGAGCCCGGCAGAAGCAGGCAGGTCCGCCCCTCGCCGCTGCCGAGCGCCGGCGCGGTCTTTTGCAACTGGATCGCCCGCACCGCCTGCACATCCGGATCACCGGCCAGCCTGTGCCCGACATAGGTGGTCGGCGGCCCGCCCAGACGCGCCATCACCGCCGGCTCGAACGGCAGCACCGCGAGCACGTGGTCGACATAGGCGCGCATGCGCGGCGCGCGCTCCTCCTTCCACGCCCAGACGCTGGGGCAGACATAGTTGACCACCGGAAGATCCGGCAGGTGCTTGCGGACCTTGCGGGCAACGCGGTGGGTGAAATCCGGGCTGTCGATGATGATGAGCATATCCGGCTTTTCGGCAACGATCGCAGCCGCAGTCTCCCGGATCCGCCGGATCAGCCTCGGCAGTTTCGCCAGGACCTGCGAGAACCCCATGATCGAGAGTTCGGAATAGTCGAACAGGGACTTCAGGCCCTCCGCCTGCAGCGCCTCGCCGCCGACGCCGCAGAGCGCGATTTCGCCTGGCCATTGCCGGCGGAGCGCTGCAACCAGATCGCCGCCCAGAAGATCGCCGGAAACCTCGCCGGCGATGACGGCCAGTTTCAGCGGAGGGCTCATCGGTGCCCTCCTGCAGCGCGCGGCAGGATGCCGGTCACGAAGAGACCGGCACGGTCGGCCTCTTCGACGAGCGCCGCTCGGTCGAGCACCAGCGAGCGACCCGCCTCGCAGGCGATGCCCGCAAGCCCGGCCTCGGCCGCCCGCCGCACGGTGTCGAGCCCGATCGACGGCAGGTCGGCCCGGCGGTCCTGGTCGGGCTTGCACAGCTTGACCAGCACGCCCTTGCGGCGGCGTGAGATGCGGCCGTCACGCCGGAGGCTTGTCACCCGCTCCAGCATCAGATCGGTACCCTCCGCGCCCTCGAGCGCGACCACCCTGCCCCCCACGGCAACGGCACCCTGTCCGACGTCCAGCGAACCGAGGGCCAGCGCTGCGGCAGAAGCCGCCGCGATGTCGCGCAGTGCCTCCTCGTCCGGCCTGACCGCGCCGACCGGTCCTTCCGCTGCCAGAAGCTCGGGGGCGATCTCGTCAGCGCCGACGACGCGCACGCCGTTCGCCTCGATCAGCCGGATCACCATCTTCAACACGGTGTCGTCGCCGCCGGTCAACAGCGTCCGCACGATGCCCGGTACCTGCATCAAGGTTCTGACGGTGGGGCGGATGTCACGCCACTCCGGCCGTCGCCGGACCGAACCGGACAGCACGGCGCGATCGATGCCTTTACTGGAAAAGATGCGGCTGATGCCGGCATAGTCGCCGACGCCGACGCCGGCATGGTCGAACTCCGACCAGTCCTGCTCGGCTTCGTTGGAAAGCGCGAGAATGAAGGGATCTTCGCCATGCACCCTGGCGGCGCGGGCGACATGCACCGGCAGCAGTCCGCCGCCGGCGATGATGGCCAGCCGCCCTGCGCCTTCGGGGCGGCGCTCCGCCATGCCGTTCAGGCCTTGCCGCGGTTCGGCGAGGAAAGCGCGCGATCGCTGTCCGCGCCGATGAAGTCGAGGATGTGCATGACCGGAACGCAGTCCGCATACTCCTCGCGAATGGCTGCCGCATTGTTGCGGATCGATCCCTCGCCCTCGAAGATCGCCTTGAAGGCGCGGCGGACGCGATGGATCGTCGCCTTGTCCATCCCCGACCGCGACATGCCGACGACATTGATGCCGCCGAGGATGCCTGGATTGCCGTTGAGCATGCCGTAGGGAATGACGTCGTAGGCCACGGCCGAGAGGCCGCCGACGAAGGCATGTCGCCCGACGCGCGCAAACTGGTGCACGGCAGAGCCGCCGCCCAGGATGGCGCGGTCCTCGACCGTCACGTGACCGGCCAGCATGACGTTGTTGGACAGGATGATGTTGTTGCCGAGGATGCAGTCGTGGGCGATGTGCGAATAGGCGAGGAACAGGTTGCCGTCGCCGACCACGGTCTTGCCGCCGCCGCCGGCGGTGCCGGTGTTCATCGTCACGCCTTCGCGGATGGTATTGCGCTCGCCCACCGTCAGCGTGGTGTCCTCGCCGCCGTGATGGATGCTCTGCGGGTCACCACCGATAACGGCCGACGGGAAGATGCGCGTGCCGCGGCCAATGGTCGTGCGCCCGGTGACCACGACATGGGTCAGGAGCTCGACGTCGTCGCCGAGAACGACATGCGGCCCCACATGACAGAAGGGGCCGACAACGACGTTCTCCCCGATCACCGCCCCGTCTTCGACGACGGACAGCGGATGGATCCTGGCACTGGCTGCAATCATGTTCAGGCGTCTTCCTTGTTGACGATCATCGCGCCGATATCAGCTTCGGCGACAAGTTGCCCATCAACTTTTGCGTCGCAGTGAAACTTCCAGATATTCCCGCGCTGCTTCTGCTTGACGACATGGTACTCGACCCGGTCGCCGGGGATGACCGGCTTGCGGAAACGGGCGTTGTCGATCGTCATGAAATAGACGAGGTTGGAACCGGAGCCGGTCTTGCGCGCGCAGATCGCGCCCGCGGTCTGGGCCATGCCCTCGATCAGGAGCACGCCCGGCATGATCGGCTGTTCCGGAAAATGCCCGGTGAATTGCGGCTCGTTGACCGTCACGTTCTTGATGCCGATCGCCGAATTGTCGCCGTCGATCTCGATGATCTTGTCCACCAGCAAGAACGGATAGCGGTGCGGCAGGAGCGTCAGGATCTCCTTCAGCTCGGCGATGCCCAGGGCCTCCCTCTTTTCCTCGCTCATTCCTTGTCACCCGTCTTCTTTCGATTGTTTATCCGCATCGTCATTTCGGCCACGTCGCGCAGGAAGTCGCGCATCGGCCGCGCCGGTATCCCGCCATAGCGCTGGCCGGGGGGAATGTCGGCGACCACGCCGCTCATGGCGGCGATCTGGACGCCGTCGCCGATGGTGATATGGCCGTTCACGCCGGTGGCGCCGCCGATCATCACACCGTCGCCGATCGTCGTGCTGCCGGCGATGCCGACCTTGCTGACGATGCCGCAATGGCGGCCGATTCGGACGTTGTGCCCGACCTGCACCTGGTTGTCGATCTTGGTCCCCTCGCCGATCACGGTATCGTCCATCGTGCCCCGGTCGATCGTCGTATTGGCGCCGATCTCGACGTCGTCCTGGATGATGACGCGCCCGATCTGCACGATCTTGATCATCCCGCCCTTCGGCCCCGGGCCATAGCCGAAGCCGTCCTGCCCGATGCAGGCGCCTGGATGAAGGATGACCCGGTTGCCGATCAGCGCGCACTGGATCCTGGCACCGGCCGAAATCGTACAGTCACGTCCGATCTGCACGCCTGCGGCGATCGTCACGCCCGGGCCGATCCGCGTACCCTCGCCGATTTCGACATTCGCGCCGATCACCGTCATCGGCTCGACTACGACGCCGGCCTCCAGCCGCGCGGTCGGATCGACATAGGCGAGCGGCGAGATCCCGGCAGGCTCAGACGTGGTCAGGGCGGGGCGCATCGCACCCGGCTGCAGGATTTCGCCCGCAAGCGCGAAGGCCATGTGTGCCCGCTTCGTCTGCAGGACGGTGACATGTGCCGGAACGAGCGAAACGAGCGAGGGATCGCAAAGGATGGCGCTGGCCTGGCAGGTCTCGAGCTCGGCCTTCGTCTTGCGCGACAGGAGGTAGCACAGGTCGCCCTCCTTCGCCCGGTAGACGGGCGATACATTGCGCACCAGCCGCGACCCGGCCGCCGGATCGAGAAGTTCCGCCCCAAGGCGATTCGCCAGGTCATCCAGGCGAACGCCCTCGTGAGGCGGAAAGAACCAGTTGTGTTCCATCAGCATAGACTCCAGAACAGTCCGTTGTCAGCAGTTCTGGACTGCGTGGATCAGAAGGTCGACGAGATGCCGAACTTGAACCGCTGCGTTTCGTCGAAGTCTTCCTTCACGACCGGAATCGCGTAGTCGACACGCAGCGGACCGAACGGCGAAGACCAGATCAGGCTGGCGCCGACCGATGCACGCCAGGACATGCTCGTACCCTCGACCTCGTCGTCGCCGATGTCGACGTCGTTGCCATAGAGCGTGCCGGCGTCGGCGAAGAAGGCGCCGCGGAAGCCGGCGTCACGCGCGACGAAGGGAAGCGGGAAGCTCGTCTCCGCCGAGACCGTGAAATAGGTCGTACCGCCGATTTCGTCGCCGTTCGCCATGCGCGGACCGATACCGCCGCTCTCGAAGCCGCGAAGGTCGTTCGCGTTGAGCTGGAACTGGTCGAAAACGTTCAGCTCGCCGCTGGTCGGGGTCATGTAGCCGGCACCTGCCGACAGCGACCCGATCACGTCGGCATCTTCGAGCAGCGTCTGGAAATAGCGTGCCTTGCCGTAGATCTTGTAGAAATCGGAGTCGCCGCCGATCCCTGCAAACTCCTGGGTGAAGGTCGCGTAGATGCCTTCACGCGGCAGCTTGCGGTCATCCAGCGTATCGTAGGTCATCGAATGCGAGATCGACGAACGCACCCAGGGGCTGCCGTCGACAGCATCCCAGTAGGGACGCGACAGCTTGCGGTCTTCCGGATCACGCGCCAGGTCTTCTTCCTCGTCGACGCCGGTGCTGTAGTCCAACTTGGTGTAGTTGTAGCGCAGCGTCGTCGAGAGGTCCTCGGTGATCGGCGCGGTGACGCGCAGCGTGAAGCCCTTGTTATCGACGTCGTAGAAGTCTTCGGAATCATCCTGGTTGCTGAAGATGTCGAAGCCCGCAGCCAGACGGTAGCCGAGGAAATACGGCTCGGTGAAGTTGAGGCTGTAGTTTCGCGAATCCGAACCGCCGCCGGCGGCGATGCGGATGTACTGGCCGCGCCCGAGGAAGTTCTTTTCCTCGATCGATGCCTCGAGCTTGAAGCCGCCGTCGCTGCCGGTCGTGTAGCCGGCGCCGACGCCGAAGGTACCCGTCGACTGATCCTGCACATCCACGACGAGCACGACACGGTCGGGCGCGCTGCCCGGAGCAGTCGTAATGTTGACGGACGAGAAGAAGCCGAGAGCGTCCAGCCGCCGCTTGGCGCTGTTGATGACTTCCTGGTTGAAGGCGTCGCCTTCGCTGATGTCGAACTCGCGGCGGATGACGAAGTCACGCGTACGGGTGTTGCCGCGGATCTCGATGCGCTCGACATAGGCGCGCTCGCCCTGGTCGACGAGGTAGTCGACCGCGATCGTGTGGTTTGCGAAGTCGCGGTTGCCGCGCGGAGTGACGCGGGCAAAGGGATAGCCGCGCGCTGCGACGACACGCGAGATCTGCGACATCGAGTCCTGAACGTCGTTGGCGCGATAGACGTCGCCGGCGCGCGATTCGACGAGACCCTTCAGCTGCTCGGCATCGACGCCTTCGACGGTCGATTCGACCGTGACGTCGCCGAACTTGTAGCGCTCGCCTTCCTCGATCGTGAAGGTGATCGTGTACTCGTTCGTGCTCTCGTCGAGAACGGCTTCCGAGGAGACGATCTGGAAGTCGGCATAACCGTGGTTGAAGTAGAACTGGCGCAGCGCCTCTTCGTCGGCGCGCAGCTTCATTTCGTCATAGACGTCCTTGCGCGACAGGAACGACAGCGGGCCGGACTTCTTGGTGTTGACGACCGAGCGCAGGCGACCGTCGCTGTAGGCATTGTTGCCGACGAAGTTGATCGCGGAGATCTTGGTGCGATCGCCTTCGTTGATGACGAAGGCGAGGTTCACGCGGCCATTGCCGACGTCATAGGTCTGCGTCGTCACGGTCGCATCGCTGCGGCCGATCGCGGCATAGGCATCCTTGATGGCCTGAATGTCGCTTTCGACGGTCGTCTCGCTGAACGGGCCGAGCGACTGCGAGCGGACGACGCCCGCAAGCTTCTCGTCCTTGATCTTGCGGTTGCCGTTGAAGACGACCTGATTGATCAGGCGGTTCTCGTCGACGACGACGACGAGCGTGCTGCCGGAAACGCTGATGCGGACATCGGAGAAATAGCCGGTCGAAAAGAGCCGGCGCACGGAAGCGTCGATATCGGAATTGCTGAAGGTCTTGCCCGGCTGGATCGTGATATTGGAGCGAACGGTCTCAGCGCTCACACGATCGGCACCACGAACATCGATGCGCTGGATGACAGCGGCTTCTGCGGCACTTACGGCAACGAGCGAGACGGCTGCTCCACCAGCCACCACCATGCTCGTGGAAAGGGCAACGGCAGACACCGCGTTCAAAAATCTTGAACCAGCTTTCATTTTCACAACTTACCTTTGTTTCAATGTCCCGCGGCGAACTCGAAAACCCGACTCCGGTCACGATGCCGTTTTAACCGCTTTTGCCATACAAGCAAGCACGCCCGTTAATTTCTGTTTACTTCGATTCGAACCGTGGCCCTAAGGTCACTAAAGCCTTCAAATACAGTAAACAGGACCTTAGCGGCGCCCCTGCCCCGCCCCTGCTTCCGGCACCTGCAATACCCCCGCAGACTTACCCGAGCCTACCGAAAGTGTCGTTCCAGGTTGCAAACACCGTCAGCATCAGGATCAGCGCCATACCGATACGAAAGGCGATCTCCTGCGTCCTCGGGCCGACGGGCCGTCCGCGAAGGGCTTCAACCGCATAGAACATCAAGTGCCCCCCATCAAGTACCGGAACGGGCATTAGGTTCAAAAGTCCAATGGAAACAGACAGAACGGCCGCAAGTTGCAGCAGTGCGGCAACACCGAGGGTCGCCATCTGCCCCGAGGCCTGCGCCACCCGGATCGGTCCGCCGATCTGATCGGCCTTCATGCGGCCGGTGACGACGTTCGCCAGATAGTCGAACGTGCCGGTGACGATGTACCAGCTCTGCAGCGCACCCTGCCCGATCGCCTGCAGCGGGCTGTATTCCACCACGCGGAAATTGCCGATCGCCTCGGTCGTCACGATCCCGATGACGCCGACCTCCATCTTGTTGCCGAACTGGTCGGACAGTTCCGTCCGCTGCGGCACCATGCGCAGGTCGCGCTCCTCGCCGTTGCGCCGGATCGTGACGACGATCGGCACTTCCGGGCGCACACTCACATAGCGGCGGACGTCGTCGAAGGTACGCACCGCAGTCCCGTCGATGGAGACGAGCAGGTCTCCCGGCAGGATGCCGGCGGCCGCAGCCGCGCTCGATTCGCGAACCTCGGCGACCACCGGATCGGCCACCTGCCGGCCGTAGATCGCAAACGTCACGCTGAAGATCGCAATCGCCAGCACGAAGTTGGCGATCGGTCCGGCGGCAACCGTGACCGCACGCTTCCACAGCGCAGCCCCCAGGAACGTCCGCGAGCGCTCCTCCTCGCTCAGGTTCCCCAGCTTGCCGTAGTCCGGCGTAGAGGCGGCATCCTCGTCGCCGTGGAACTTGACGTAGCCGCCGAGCGGAATCGCGCAGAGTTTCCAGCGCGTCCCGTGACGGTCGTTGAAGCCGGCGATCTCGGGCCCGAACCCGACGGAAAAGGCGGTGATCCCGATGCCGCACCAGCGCCCGGCGAGATAGTGGCCCATTTCGTGGATGAAGACGATCAGGGTCAGGACGACCAGGAAGGGAATAATCGTCCCGGTGACGAGGCCGAACGCTTGCTGCAACAGTTCCATATCTGCGATGGACTCCCTGGAAGGCTGGCGTCAAAGGCCAAGAAGAAACGCGCCCGTCGATGCGGACTGCTGCCCCGACAACATTGCCGCCAGACTCAGCAGAAACGCCGCGAAACAGGCGAAAACAAGACCGTCGACCCGATCCATGACACCACCGTGACCGGGGATCAGGTGGCTGGAATCCTTGACGCCGAAGCGGCGCTTGATGAAGGATTCGAACAGGTCCCCCACCTGGCTGAAGACCGACAGGATGAAGGCGATCAGCGGGATCCACACCCCGACCTTCGGGAAGAAGCAGAGATAGAGCACGCTGCCCGCGATGACGGCCGAAATGGTTCCTCCGATCGCACCGGACCAGGTCTTGCCCGGCGAGATCGGCGGGGCGAGCTTCGGACCGCCGATCGCCCGGCCGACGAAATAGGCCAGGATGTCGGTCGCCCAGACGACCGCAAAGACGAACAGCATCGCGATCAGGCCGGTCGCGTCGTCGGCGCGGATGGCGGCGAGCGAAAGGGCGGTCAGCCCCGCATAGGCGATGCCGCCTGCAAGCCAGAGGCTCCGCTTGAACGCCATCGCATGGATGGCCGACAGCACCACCGCGCCGGCAAGGGTCACGAGCGCCAGTTCCTCCTCGACGAACACCACCATGGCGGCGACCGCTACCGTTGCGGCCCAGCCGAACGCGTTGCCCCGCACGTCGACCTCGCCGAGGCGGGTGATCGTCGACCACTCATAATAGACCAGGAGGGCGATCAGGGCCGCCAACAGCCGGAACGGCAGGCCGCCTGCCCAGGTGGCGGCGAGAACGACGGCAGCGAGGACCAGGCCTGAGACGATGCGAAGCCGCAGCTCGGTGCTCATCACGAGCCCACTGCCAGTGTCGGCGCCGGCACGCCGCCGAAGCGACGCTCACGACCGGCATAGTTCGCCAGCGCCTGCAGGAATGTCGCCCGCGAAAAGTCCGGCCAGAACTCGGGCACGAACATGAGCTCGGCATAAGCCGCCTGCCAGAGCAGGAAGTTCGACAGGCGCTCCTCCCCGCTGGTGCGGATGATCAGGTCCGGATCGGGAATGCCGGCGGTGTCGAGCCGCGCACTGATCATCTCCGGCGTGACCTGCCCGGGGTGGACAAGCCCGATCGAGACGTCAGCCGCAATCGAGCGCATCGCCCGGGCGATCTCGTCGCGGGCGCCGTAGTTGAAGGCGATCACCAGCGTGATCGCCGTATTGTCCCGCGTCTTCTCCTCCGCCTCCAGCAACAGCGGCAGGATGTCGTCGCGCAGGTTGGAGCGGTCGCCGATGACCCGGATCCGCACGTTTTCCTTGTGCAGCGTCGCAAGGTCGCGGCGGATGAAAGTCTTCAGGAGCCCCATGAGGTCGGAGACCTCGCTCTCCGGCCGGCTCCAGTTCTCGGACGAAAAGGCAAAGAGCGTGAGGTAGGCCACGCCCGCATCGGCGGCGGTGCGGACCGCCTCGCGGACGGCCTCCACCCCCTTGCGATGTCCCATGCTGCGCGGCAGGCCGCGAACATTGGCCCAGCGCCCGTTGCCGTCCATGATGATGGCAACGTGGTGGGGAATGTTCTTCAAAGCGTGATGGGTCATCGACGATCCGTGTAAGAGGACGGGAAACCGGACAGGGCTGCGCTCAGACCTGCATGATTTCCTTTTCCTTCTCGGCAAGCAAGCGATCGACTTCGGAAATCATGTCGTCCGTCATCTTTTGAACTTTTTCGGACTGGCTGCGGCTGATGTCCTGGCCGATATCGCCATCCTTCTCGGCTTTTTTCAGGTCGTCCATGCCGTCGCGGCGCACGTGCCGGATCGCCACCTTGCCCTTCTCGGCATAGTCGTGGGCGATCTTGACGAGCGAACGGCGGCGCTCCTCGTTCAGTTCCGGCAGAGGAATGCGCAGGTTCTGGCCATCGACGATGGGGTTCAACCCGAGATTGGATTCGCGGATCGCGCGATCGACCGCGCCGACCATCTGCTTGTCCCAGACCGAGACAGCCAGCATGCGCGGCTCGGGCACGGTGATGTTGGCAACCTGGTTCAGCGGCATCCGCGATCCATAGGCCTCCACCGTCACCGGGTCGAGGACGTTGGCCGAGGCGCGGCCGGTGCGCAGCGAAGCGATATCGTGCTTGAACGCGGAAACGGCACCATCCATGCGGCGCTTCAGTTCCTTCAGATCAACACCTTCACTCATAGCTTGGAACTCCCGTTATAGGAAAACGGCGGGTCTTGTGCGCCGCTTCGGAATCAATTGTCGGATACGATGGTCCCGCGGCCGCCGCCGGTCAATATTTGTGCAAAACCGCCCTTCTCGTGAATGGAGAAGACGACGATCGGAATCGCGTTCTCGCGGGCGAGCGCCACGGCGGCGATGTCCATCACGGCCAGCCCCCGCTCCAGCACTTCCTTGTGCGTCAGGCGGTCGAAGCGGGTCGCATCGGGGAACTTCTTCGGGTCCGCCGAATAGATGCCGTCTACCTGCGTGCCCTTGAAGATCGCCTCGGCCCCGATTTCGGCGGCACGGAGGGCTGCGGCGGAATCGGTGGTGAAGAACGGATTGCCGGTGCCGCCGGCGAAGATCACCACGCGGCCGGCCGCGAGGTGGGCGAGCGTGGCGCGCTGCGAGAAGCTCTCGCAGATTTCCGGCATGGCGATGGCGGAGAGGACGACGGTGTCGATGTCGAGCTTGCGCAGCGAGGTGGCGAGCGCCAGCGCGTTGATGACGGTCGCGAGCATGCCCATGTGGTCGCCGGTGACGCGATCACCGCCCTTGGAGGCGACTGCGACGCCGCGGAAGATGTTGCCGCCGCCGACGACGACACCCACCTCGACCCCCAGCGACCGCGCCTCGGCGATATCCGAGGCAATGCGGTCGGCGACGGCAACGTCGATGCCGAAGCCCTGCGACCCCATCAATGCCTCGCCCGAGGCC
Organism: Hyphomicrobiales bacterium; assembly: GCA_900469965.1. Lineage (GTDB taxonomy): Bacteria > Pseudomonadota > Alphaproteobacteria > Rhizobiales > Rhizobiaceae > Mycoplana. Next base: position 46,984 of record UBZP01000024.1, read on the forward strand.
TTCAGCAGAACGCGTTTGTAGATCGGATTGGCGGACATTGGCGCTCCTGGTGGTTGGACTGGACGTCGCGGCGAGACGAATGCGGCATTACCGGCGCTCGCGCGGCAGCGCGCGAGACAGCTTGGGCCTCGCCGTGAGCCGGATACACGAAGGGCACCGCGTTGTCACGCGATGCCCTGTTTCTTTTCCAAAGTCCGTGGTCTTTTCCCAAATCGGGTAAAGAAAATCAGCCCTTGGCGACGGCAGCCACTTCGGCTGCGAAATCGCTCTCTTCCTTCTCGACGCCTTCACCGAGCAGGAGGCGGGCCATGCCGGTGACTTCGATCGGCGCGCCGGCGAGCTTCTCGGCATCCTTGATGGCCTGGCCGACCGTGATCTCCGGGTTCATGACGAAGGCCTGCGACAGCAGGGCGACTTCCTCGAAGAACTTGCGCATGCGGCCTTCGACCATCTTCTCGATGATGTTGTCCGGCTTGCCGGAAGCGCGCGACTGCTCGATGAAGACGTTGCGTTCGCGCTCGGCGACAGCCGGATCGACTTCCTCGGCGCGAATGGCGAGCGGGTTGGTGGCAGCGATGTGCATGGCGACCTGGCGGCCGACCGAATAGAGCACTTCCTTGTCGCCGATCGACTTCAGCGCGACGAGAACGCCGAGCTTGCCGATGCCGTCGCCGGCCGCGTTGTGGATGTAGGTGGCAACGACGCCGTCCTCGACCTTCAGCAGAGCGGAGCGACGCAGCGTCATGTTCTCGCCGATCGTCGCGATCGCGTCCTTGATCGAGTCTTCGACGCTCTTGCCGGTCGCCGGATAGGTCGCCTTGGAGATCGCCTCGACGCTGCCGTCGGTGGTCAACGCGACGTTGGCGACGCCGCGGACGAGTTCCTGGAAGGCCTCGTTGCGGGCGACGAAGTCGGTTTCGGAGTTGATCTCGACGGCAACGGCCTTGACGCCGCCGCTGACGATGCCGATCAGGCCTTCAGCTGCGGTGCGGCCGGACTTCTTGTCGGCCTTGGCGATGCCCTTGGCGCGCAGCCAGTCGATCGCGGCCTCCATGTCGCCATTGGTCTCGTTGAGAGCCTTCTTGCAATCCATCATGCCTGCGCCGGACTTTTCGCGCAGTTCCTTCACCATTGCTGCAGTGATTTCCATCGTCTCGCCTCTTTGCGGGTTCTGCGCCTCGCCTGGCGGAAACCGGAGGGCTCCCGCACGGCTGTTGCGCGATTTCATTTGTTCGGCAGCACTCTCGCGGCGCCCTTGGGACGCGCAGCGCGTGCGGCAGCCAATCCACCGTGCGCATGACAGGGTGATGACGGATCAAGACCCTCGCGCCTCATGATCGCGCGCATTGCGCGCTGATCTGTGGCAAAACGGACAAGGCCGCTCGGTCCCCCTTGGAGGCAAACGGCCTTGTCCAGATCCTTCAACGGGCGCGGTCCTTACGAGCCGCGCCCTGCCTTATCAGGCCTGGGCGTCGTCCAGGGTCGGCTCGGCCGGAGCTTCCACGGCTGCGCCGAGGTCACGACCGGAAGAGCTCTGCTGGCGGGCGATGCCGTCGATGGCGGCGCGTGCAACCAGGTCGCAGTACAGCGCGATCGCGCGCGAAGCGTCGTCGTTGCCCGGGATCGGGAAGTCGATCGGATCCGGATCGCAGTTCGAATCGATGATGGCGACGACCGGGATGCCGAGACGCTTGGCTTCCTGGATGGCGATCGACTCCTTGTTGGTGTCGATGATGAACATCAGGTCCGGCGTGCCGCCCATGTCCTTGATGCCGCCGAGCGCCTTGTCGAGCTTCTCGCGTTCGCGCTCGAGGTTCAGGCGCTCCTTCTTGGTGAAGCCGGAGGCTTCGGAGGCCAGGATCTCGTCGAGCTTGCGCAGGCGCTGGATCGAGTTGGAGATCGTCTTCCAGTTCGTCAGCATGCCGCCGAGCCAGCGGGCGTTGACGTAGTACTGGGCCGAACGCTTGGCGGCGTCGGCGATGATTTCCGAAGCCTGGCGCTTGGTGCCGACGAAGAGAACGCGGCCACCGCCGGCGACGGTGTCGCTGACGACCTGCAGCGCGCGGTGCAACAGCGGCACGGTCTGCGCGAGGTCGATGATGTGGACGTTGCTACGATCGCCGAAGATGTACGGCTTCATCTTCGGGTTCCAGCGATGGGTCTGGTGGCCGAAGTGAACACCAGCTTCCAGAAGCTGGCGCATGCTGAAATCAGGCAATGCCATGCCTTTTTCTCCTTTTCCGGTTGAACCTCCGCAAGGCGAACAGCAGGACCCGTTGGCCCTGCCACCGGCGGAACCGTCCGGATTTCTCCCGGAAAGCCCCATGCCTCACGTGTGGAATGCGCTGCCCTTAACCGCAGTCGGCCCCGAAATCAACCCCGAAGCCGCGAAAAACGCGGGCGCAGCCCGGAATGCTACTTGCATTCGCCCGGCTGGAAGAGCTCCAGGTTGGCGAGTTTGCCGGAGAGGACGAAGTCGCCGTAGTCCATGGTCAGGTCCCGGGTGATGCCGTTCTCGTAGAGCTTGAACGACATCCGGTAGATCGGCAGGGCGTCGCCGGTCGCGTCGTCGTTGTAGTAGGCGATCGTCACGGGCCAGAAGGACTGCTTGGCGAAGGAACCCGCCTTCGCGGCGTCGGGATCGTCGCCGGCCGGCATTTCCTCCTTGCCGAGGACCGTGGTGGTCATCAGCGTCTTGTCGCCGGAATCCGAGCCGTCGAAGATGCGCGCCTCGAAGAAGCGCTCGCCCTTCTTCGCCCGGTCGATCAGTTCCAGCATGTGTTCGGTCGGAAAGATGCTGTCGGCCAGTTCCACCGCGCGCGCGTCCGGCGACGTCAGTTCGACGTTGACCCCGTCCTTTTCGTCCTTGGCGTTGCCGCGCACTTCCTTGTCCAGCTTCTCGTCGGTGAACGAGCGGGTGAGGAAGCGGAAGCTCCGGTTCTTCAGGTCTTCGTAGGTGGTCGTCTGCTGGTCGGTCAGCCGCGTCTCCTCACCCGTGTTGATCTGGGTGACGAAGCGGAAGCTGACGGTATAGCCGTCGCAGGCGTTGCCGTTGAACTCATAGACCATGCGGCCGTACATGCCGGCGATCCCGGAGCGCTCGGACGCATCCTTGAGCTGCAGGTCGTAGACGGCGCGGTGCGGCGCCAGTCCTGCTGCCGAGACGGAAGCAGCCGGCATGGCTGCAAGGAACGCCGCCGTACAGAATGCCGGGACAAAGGTTGAGCGAAACATCCGTTTCCTCCTGTTGAACTCGGCCGCGATGTTATAAGTACACATTCGGCAAGAGCGGGGCGCAAGGCATTGCATGCCGCATTGTAACAGAAAACGCAATCTTGGCGGCACGCCTGCGCACAGTTCGCACGGGCCGGCCGAAGAGACACAGCTACATGCGGCGGGCCGCGGGTTGCGCCGCCGTCGCGCGATCGCAGGATGGAGAACAGCATGTCCGCCGAAATCGAAAACAGGGTCAAGGAACTGGGCTACGTCATCCCGACGGCCGCAGCACCGGCCGCAAACTACGTTCCCTATGTGATCAGCGGTCAGGTCCTGCACATTTCCGGCCAGCTGCCGATGGCCGACGGCAAGATCGCCGTCACCGGCCACCTCGGCAGGAACGTCGACGTCGCGACCGGCCAGAAGGCGGCGGAGCTCTGCGCCGTCAACATCCTGGCCCAGGCCAAGGCCGCGCTCGGCGACCTCTCGCGAATCAGGCGGATCATCAAGATCAACGGCTTCGTCGCCTCCGCACCCGACTTCGTCGAGCAGCACCTCGTCATCAACGGCGCCTCGAACCTCCTGGTCGCAGCGCTTGGCGAGGCGGGCAAGCATGCGCGTGCCGCCGTCGGCATGGCCGCCTTGCCGCTGAACGCCGCCGTCGAGATCGACGCGATCGTGGAAATCGCCTGATGCCGTCTGCAGAGCTTTCCTGGCTGACCGCGCAGCCGATCGCCCATCGCGGCTATCACGACATGAACCGCACCGTCTGGGAGAACACGCTTTCGGCGTTCTCCCGCGCCGTCGAGGCGGGCTTTGCCATCGAGTGCGACCTGCAATATGCCGCCGACGGCGTGCCGGTCGTCTTCCATGATGACAAGCTCGACAGGCTCTGCGCCATTCCCGGCGACGTCCGCGCAAAGACGTCGGTGGAGCTCGGCATGCTGTCGATCGGCGGCACGAAGGACAAGGTGCCCACGCTTGCGCAGCTCCTGAAGCTCGTCGCCGGCCGCGTCCCGCTCGTCATCGAACTGAAGGGTCGCAAGGACGACGACGAGGGTTTCGTCGCGAGCGTCCTGGAGATCATCGAGGACTACGACGGACCGATCGCCCTGATGAGCTTCGACCACTGGCTGCTGAAGGAACTGAAGGAGCTCGGCGCCCCGCGTCCGGTCGGGCTGACGGCCGGCGGCATCGAGCCTGAGACCTTCTTCGTGCACGAGGAGGCGATGCAGCTCGGGCTCGACTTCATCTCCTATTTCTACGGTGACCTGCCCAACCCGTTCATCACCAAGGAGCGCAAGGCCGGGATCCCGATCATCACCTGGACGGTGCGCGATCGTCAGGCCGTCGAGAAGACCTTCGCGGAGGCCGACCAGATGACCTTCGAGGGCTTCGATCCGCGCGAGACGCTGGTCGCCTGACGATGGCCGACACCTACCGGATCCGCATCGCCCAGAGCTTCGCTGATATTCCGGCCGAGCGTTGGGCGCAGCTTTCCGGCGCGGCGCGCGGGCTTGCGGGCGCCGCCCACAACCCCTTCGTCGGCCATGCGTATCTGTCGGCGCTGGAGGAGTCCGGATCGGCCACGGCGGACACCGGCTGGCTCGGCCAGCACCTCCTCCTCGAGCAGGAGGACGGCACGCTGCTCGGCGCGCTGCCCGCCTACCTGAAGAACCACAGCCAGGGCGAATACGTCTTCGACCACGGCTGGGCAGACGCCTTCGAGCGGGCCGGCGGACACTATTATCCGAAGCTCCAGGCCTCGGTGCCGTTTACGCCGGCCACCGGGCCGCGCCTGCTCCACCGCGCCGACCTCGATCCCGCGCCCATCCGCCAGGCGCTTGCCGCGGGGCTGAAGGAACTGACGCGGCGGCACGGCGTCTCCTCGGCGCACGTCACCTTCGTCCCCGTCGACGAGATACCGACGCTCGAGGACGCCGGCTTCCTGCACCGGACCGACCAGCAGTTCCACTTCCAGAACTGCGGCTACGGCTCGCACGACGACTTCCTGCAGACGCTGGCGTCGCGCAAGCGCAAGGCATTGAAGAAGGAACGACGCTCCGCCCTGGAGAACGGCATCGAGATCGACTGGCTGACCGGCAGGGACCTGACCGAGGACATCTGGGACCAGTTCTTCGCCTTCTACATGGACACCGGCGGGCGCAAATGGGGACGTCCCTACCTGACGCGCAGGTTCTATTCGCTGATCGGCGAGCGGATGGCGGATGACGTGCTGCTCGTCATGGCGCGGCGCGGCGGCCGTTACGTCGCCGGCGCCATCAACTTCATCGGCGGCGACGCCCTGTTCGGCCGCCACTGGGGCTGCATCGAGGATCACCCCTACCTGCATTTCGAGGTCTGCTATCATCAGGCGATCGATTTCGCGATTGCCCGCGGTCTCGCCCGCGTCGAGGCGGGCGCGCAGGGAGAGCACAAGCTGGCGCGCGGCTACATGCCGGTGACGACCCATTCGGCGCACTACATCAGCCATGCCGGCCTGCGCCGCGCCGTGGCCGACTATCTGGAGCGGGAACGCCGGGACGTCGCCGAGACGGGCGAATGGCTCGCCGAACACGGCCCCTTCCGCAAGGGCGGCGAACGCCCGCCGGACGAGGACTGACTGACGCGGCCGCCGTGCCGCTGCAATCGATTCCGGCCCGACGGGCCGCACCTTTGAAGGAGACCATCATGAGCGCCTACGATCCGGGCAACATCTTCGCCAAGATCCTCCGGGGAGAGATCCCCTCCCACAAGATCTACGAGGACGAGCACACGCTGGCCTTCATGGACGTGATGCCGCAGGGACCGGGCCATACGCTCGTCATTCCGAAGGCGCCCTCGCGCAACATCCTCGATGCCGACCCGCAAACGCTGTCGCGGGTGATGCCCGTCGTCCAGAAGGTGGCGATCGCCGCGAAGGAAGCCTTCGCAGCCGACGGCGTCACCGTTATCCAGTTCAACGAACCGGCCTCCGGCCAGACGATCTACCACCTGCACTTCCACATCATTCCGCGCTTCGACGGCGTGCCGCTCAAGCCGCATTCGGGCACGATGGAGGACCAGGGCGTTCTTGCCGCGAACGCGCAGAAGATGCGTGAGGCCCTGGCCGGATAAGGCCAACGTCGTCGGCGGGGCCGGTTCGCCGGCCCCTCAGGTGCCGAGGACATAGAGCCCCGCAGCGAGCGTGCCGATCGCCACGACGATGCCGAGCAACTGGTGGCGCCTGAAGGCGAAGAAGGCGACGGCCCCCGCCGCGACCGCGCCCACCCGCAGCCAGATCGGCGAACCTTCCAGCTCCCCGGTCGGATAGACGATCAGCTTGGCGATGACCGCCGCCACGAGCGCGGTGGCAACCGCCCTCACCCAGTTCATCGTCTCCGAATTCTCGTCGATCCGGTTGCCGGCGACAACGCCGAGCCAGCGCCAGATGTCGGTCGCAAGCCAGCCGGCGACGACGATGAAGACATAGGGCCAGAGCGCGTCGGCCATCGTCACACCCCGCCCTTCTGCCGCAGCCGCAGGCGCCGCTCGCCGAACCAGGCGAGCGTGCCGCCGACCAGGCCCGCAAGCAGGATGTCGAAGTCGGGTGCTATTTCATGGAAGACGACGCCGAGGACCAGGCCGATCCCCAGCGCCCAGTAGATCACCCGATGGCGCGCGGACACCCAGATCGAGGTCAGGAAGTAGACCGGCGTCAGGAAGAACAGGCACGCGCCGATCAGCGGCGGAAACTGCGTCACCAGGAAATAGGCGACGCCGACGAGGACGATGTTGGCCGAAGTCAGCGTGATGCTGAAGCCGGCGAAGTAGGCGACCCGCCCGTCGCGCGGGATCTTGTGCGCCCGCTCCATCGCGAAGACCCAGGCGGTGATCGCAACGAAATGCGATAGGACGAGCATCAGCCAGGTCGGGGTCTTCCGGTTGCGGATTTCCGGCACGAGCGCGGCCACCATCGGCATCATGCGGACGGACGACAGCGTGACGGCGATGAAGGCGGTGACGATGTTGGCGCCCGACAGCATGCTGCCGACGAGGATCACCTTGGCCGGGAGCGCCCAGACCATGCCGGTCATGAACATGACCTGCTCCACCGGAATGCCGCCCTCGGCCGTGAACGCGGCAAAGCCGACGAACGACAGCATCAGCATGATCGCCGGAATGCTCCAGATCCCGCGCATGCCCTGAACGAACCAGTGCCGCTTCGTCTGCCCTTCGGATATCGCCTCGGCGTCCATACGTCATTCCCGGCATGCCACATGAAAATGCCGGGCAGTCGCCTGCCCGGCACGGAACCTGCTGTCGCAGGCCTTATTTCTTGCGCGGGACCTTCGGCACGCCGCTGCCCTTGCGGGCCGGTGCGGCCGCCTTGTCGGCCTCTGCCTTGGCGGCCCTGGACTTCGACGCACTGGCGGCGACGGTCTCCTTGGCCTTCCGCGGCTTCGCGGCCTTGCGGGCGGGGGTGGCGATCTCCGCCTTCGGCCTGATCGGCGCGGTCTCCGGCACGGCATCGAGCACGATGCCCTTGGTACCGTCCTCCTTGGTGCCCACGGAGACGCGGACGACGCCGCCCTTCTTCAGCTTGCCGAACAGGATCTCGTCGGCGAGCTTCTTCTTGATGTTCTCCTGGATAACGCGCGCCAGCGGGCGGGCACCCATCTTCTCGTCGTAACCCTTCTCGGCCAGCCAGGCGATCGCCTCGGGCTGCAGTTCGAAGGTGACGTTGCGCTCCGACAGCTGGGTTTCCAGCTGCATGACGAACTTCTGCACGACCTGGTGGATCACCGGCGTCGGCAGCGAGCCGAACGGGATGATGGCATCCAGACGGTTGCGGAACTCCGGCGTGAACAGGCGGTTGATCGCCTCCATGTCCTCGCCCTCCCGCTTGGACGAGCCGAAGCCGATCGCGGCCCGCGCCATGTCGGAAGCGCCCGCATTCGTCGTCATGATCAGGATGACGTTGCGGAAGTCGATCTTCTTGCCGTTGTGGTCGGTCAGCGAACCGTGGTCCATGACCTGCAGCAGGATGTTGTAGAGGTCCGGATGCGCCTTCTCGATCTCGTCGAGCAGCAGCACGCAATGCGGATGCTGATCGACGCCGTCGGTCAAGAGGCCGCCCTGGTCGAAGCCGACATAGCCGGGAGGGGCGCCGAGCAGCCGCGAGACCGTGTGCCGCTCCATATATTCCGACATGTCGAAGCGCAGGAGTTCGACGCCCAGCGACGACGCCAGCTGCTTGGCCACCTCGGTCTTGCCGACGCCGGTCGGGCCGGAGAACAGGTAGCAGCCGATCGGCTTGTTCGGCTCGCGCAGGCCGGCCCGGGCCAGCTTGATCGCCGACGCCAGCGCCTCGATCGCCAGGTCCTGGCCGTAGACGACCGAACGAAGCTCCTTCTCGAGGTTGGCGAGAACGGTCTCGTCGTCCTTGGAGACGGTCTTCGGCGGAATGCGGGCCATCGTCGCGATCGTCGCCTCGATCTCCTTCTCGGTGATCAGCTTGCGCCGCTTGCCGGCCGGCAGCAACATCTGTGCGGCCCCCGTCTCGTCGATCACGTCGATCGCCTTGTCGGGCAGCTTGCGGTCGGAGATGTAGCGGGCCGAAAGCTCGACCGCCGACTTGATCGCCTCGTTCGAGTACTTCAGCTTGTGGTAGTCCTCGAAATAGGGCTTCAGCCCCTTCATGATCTCGATCGTGTCGTCGATGGTCGGCTCGTTGACGTCGATCTTCTGGAAGCGGCGGACCAGCGCCCGGTCCTTCTCGAAGAACTGGCGGTATTCCTTGTAGGTGGTCGAACCGATGCAGCGGATCGCCCCGGACGACAGCGCCGGCTTGAGAAGGTTCGAGGCATCCATCGCGCCGCCGGAGGTGGCGCCGGCGCCGATCACGGTGTGGATCTCGTCGATGAAGAGCACCGCGCCCGGATACTCCTCGAGCTCCTTGACGACCTGCTTCAGCCGTTCCTCGAAGTCGCCGCGATAGCGGGTGCCGGCGAGCAGCGTGCCCATGTCGAGCGAGAAGATCGTGGCATCCTGCAGCGCCTCGGGCACCTTTTTCTCGACGATGCGCTTGGCCAGCCCCTCGGCGATCGCCGTCTTGCCGACGCCCGGATCACCGACATAGAGCGGATTGTTCTTGGAGCGGCGGCACAGCACCTGGATCGTGCGGTTGACCTCGGCATGGCGGCCGATCAGCGGGTCGATCTTGCCGACCTTGGCCTTTTCGTTGAGGTTGACGCAGTAGGCGGTGAGTGCGTCCTGCTTCTTGCCGGCGTCCTCCTGCTCGCCCTGGGAGCGGGTCTGCTTCTGTTCGTTCTCGGTCTCCTCGGACCCGCGCACGGTCCGGGCCTCGGACGATCCCGGCCGCTTGCCGATCCCGTGCGAGATGAAGTTGACGGCGTCGTAGCGCGTCATCTCCTGTTCCTGCAGGAAGTAGGCGGCATGGCTCTCCCGTTCGGCGAAGATCGCGACGAGGACGTTTGCCCCGGTCACCTCTTCCCGGCCGGAAGACTGGACGTGGATGACGGCGCGCTGGATGACGCGCTGGAAGCCGGAGGTCGGCTTGGAATCCTCCTCGTAGCCCGTGACCAGGTTGGCAAGGTCGTTGTCGACGTAGTCGGAGACCGTCTTGCGCAGGGTTTCGAGATTGACGTTGCAGGCGCCCATCACCGCCGCCGCGTCGGCGTCGTCGATCAGCGCCAGAAGCAGGTGCTCCAGCGTGGCATATTCATGGTGGCGCTCATTGGCGTAGGTCAGTGCCTGGTGAAGCGCTTTCTCAAGACTGGTCGAAAAAGTTGGCACGTTCATTCCTCATTTCTTTTCCATGACACACTGGAGCGGATGCTGGTGCTGGCGGGAGAAATCCATCACCTGTGTCACTTTGGTTTCGGCAACCTCGTAGGTAAAAACGCCACACTCACCCACGCCGTGATTATGCACATGCAGCATGATCCGGGTTGCAGCCTCGCGGTCCTTCTGGAAGAACCGCTCGAGGATATGGATCACGAATTCCATTGGCGTGTAATCGTCATTGAGAAGCAGCACCCGGTAAAGGCTCGGCTTCTTGGTCTTCGGCTTCGTGCGGGTAATGACGGAAGTGCTGCGACCGGGAGTGTCGCCGCTTCCTTCATTGCCCTGCAACCGGCCCGGTATCGCATTCATTCCAGTTCATTCCTCGTGAGTGCGGCTCTCGCATGAAGGGAAAGCCGCGGCGGCCGACGGTTGCCGTCATCATGCCTACGTAATCTAGTGGTTCCTTTCGGGATTTTAAGGCCCCTGCTTCGTCCTGCAAGGATAATCCAGCGGTGCGGGATTGAAAGCCTGAATTTTAGCGGCGTGCGCCAAAACGGCGAAGGCCGGCGACACTTCCGCGCCGCCGGCCTTCTGAAACAATCGCTTGCGGTGATCAGGCCGCGACGGCTGCCTTGGCCGCTGCGGTCGCCTTGGCCACCGGCGCCTCGTAGGGCTTGTAGGCGGTCTTGGCGAGGTCGGAATACATTTCCCCGATCTTCGTCGCCTCGGCGATGTAGGACTCGTAGGACTTCTTCAGGAAGGAGGTCTGCAGTTCGAAGGCGGCTTCGAAGCTCTTCACGGTCGACAGCTTCTCGAAGTGCGCAACGCCCTCCTCGAACGACTTCTTGGAGTAGTCGGCAGCTTCGGTCGCGATGGCCTGCATGCCCTTGGCCACCGACGAGTAGCTCTTCAGGATTGTGTCCATCGCTTCCTTGCCCGTCTTGTTGGCCTCATCGAAATTGAACATGTATTTCCTCCTATTTGTCCCACCCGGACAGGCAAAAACTATATGCAATGCACAATAAAGTCAATTTGTTTGCCGCAGTGCAATATTAGTCAGCAATTGCAAATGCTTGGTCGGCGGAACCTGACAGGACACAAAAAAGCCCGGCCGCCTCTTGGCGCCGGGCTTGATCGGATCGCCGTCGGGCGGCGGGATCAGAGATCGATGTCGAGGATCGCCATCGAGAAGTTGTAGGACAGTTCGCCGTCCTCCTCGTCCCGGAAAACGACGCCCAAAAACTCGTCGGCCAGATAGACTTCCGCCGACTCGTCCTTCTTCGGGCGTGCCTTGATGACCATGTCCTTGTTGAAGTTCCGCTTGAAGTAGGCCTCAAGCTTCCTGATCTCTTCGGGCTTCACGATTGCGTCTCCGTATCGGTTCGTTCGCGCCGCTTCTCGCACCTGCGCCGGACGCTGTAAACCCTGAAAGAGGCCAGTCTCCAGCGTTTTGCGTTCAGATGTCGAAGCCTGCGCCGTGCAGGATCTGGTCCATGGCGCGCGACGGTTCCGAACAGCCCGCCTCCCCCACGACCTTGGCAGGGACGCCTGCGACGGTCGACTTCGGCGGCATGTCCTTCAGCACGACCGAACCCGCGGCGATCCGCGAGCAGTGGCCGATGTGGATGTTGCCGAGGATCTTGGCGCCGGCGCCGATGAGCACGCCGTTGTCGATCTTCGGATGGCGGTCGCCGCCCTCCTTGCCGGTGCCGCCGAGCGTGACGTTGTGCAGGATCGAGACGTTGTCGCCGATCACCGCCGTCTCGCCGACGACGAGGCCGGTGGCGTGATCGAGGAAGATGCCCTTGCCGATCCGGGCCGCCGGGTTGATGTCCGTCTGGAACACGCTGGAGGAGCGGCTCTGCAGGTAGAGGGCGAAATCGCGCCGGCCGTTGAGGTGCAGCCAGTGGGCCAGCCGATGCGTCTGGATCGCGTGGAATCCCTTGAAATAGAGCACCGGCTCGATGAACCGCGTGCAGGCCGGGTCGCGGTCATAGACCGCCTGGATGTCGACCCTGAGGATCGCGCCCCATTCCGGCCAGGCCGCCTGCATCTCCTCGAAGGTCTGGCGCAGAAGGTTCGCCTGCAGGTCGGGATGGTCGAGCCGCTCGCAGACGCGGTGGATCACGCTCGCCTCCAGCGAGGCCTGGTTGATCACCGTCGAGTAGAGAAACGCCGCCAGCAGCGGGTCCTCCTGTGCAGCGACACGCGCCTCCTGCTGCAGGCTGTCCCAGATCGGGTCCATCACCTTCAGCTTGTCGTCGGCGCGCTTCTCATTGCTGGCGACCATCGCCGTACTCCTTCTTGCGTCTGGCTCAATATATAGAGCAAACGGCCGCGGGGCGGAATGCCCCGGCGGTCACGGAGGCGCTATCGACCGTCGATTTCCGCATAGAAGGCCAGCACCGCCGTCTTGAACACGCGATCGCCCACCGCCAGCATGTGGTCGCGCCCGGGGATGTCGACGGCGCGCCCGTCCGGCATCAGCCTGGCCAGCGCTTCGGGGGAGCCGGCGATGTCGTCCTTCGTGCCGACCGCGACGAGCGCGGGCACGTCGATCCGCGCCATGTCGGCGGGCGTCAACAGGTCGCGCGAGGTGGCGATGCAGGCCGCCAGCGCCTTGCGGTCCGATTTCGTCTGTTCGGCAAAGGCGCGGAACATCCGCCCGCGCTCGTGGCTGACGTCCTCCAGAGACGGCGCCAGCAGCGCGTCGGCGATCGGATCCCAGTCGCCCACCCCGTCGACCATGCCGATGCCGAGACCGCCGAAGACGACGGAACGGACGCGGTGCGGATGGCCGATCGCCATGAAGGCGGTGATGCGCGCGCCCATCGAATAGCCCATGACATGGGCCTCGGGGATGCCGAGATGATCGAGCAATGCGGCCGCGTCGCCAGCCATGGCGGGGGGATGGTAGAGGGCCGGATCGTGCGGCTTGTCGCTCCTGCCGTGGCCGCGATTGTCGATGCCGATCACCCGGTAGCCGGCGTCGCCGAGCGTCTTCATCCAGCCGGGATAGACCCAGTTGACGCTGGCGCTCGAGGCGAAGCCGTGGATCAGCAGCACCGGCGCACCGGACGGGTCGCCCTCGTCGAAAAACGCCAGCTCGAGCCCGTCGTGGTGGAAACGGGAAAAGGTCGGGGGATCGAGATTCATGTCCATTGCCTCTGGGTGTGCGCAAGTCCTGTCCGCGGTCGCTCCGCTCTTAGGACGCTTTGCCGCAGGATGGAACGCTTCACCCTGTTTTTTCTCCGCCGCGACTTGACGTTTGCCGCTACACATTTGCGTGCAACGGCTATATGGTCCGCCGAAATTTCGACATACCACCCGGAGCATCCCATGGCTGGCCACAGCATTCCCCATTTCCAGAACGACGGCGGGCACGCGGTGATCGAGATCGGCGTCAAGGAATTCATGTGCGTCGGCGCCTCGGTCCCCTTCGATCATCCCCATATCTTCATCGACATGGGCGACGACAACGAGAAGGTCTGCGGCTACTGCTCCACGCTCTATCGCTACAACCCCTCACTCAAGGCGACGCAGACCAGCCCCGTCGGTTGCACCTTCGCAAACCAGGCCGCCTGATCGATGTCATCTGAGGAGTCGCGCGGATGACCGTGCGAACGGTCGCGATCGTCGGCGCCGGCATGGCCGGGCTGACCGCGGCACTCTGCCTTGCCCGAAAGGGCATCGCCAGCCACCTGATCGAACAGGCCGAGCGGCTCGAGGAGGTCGGCGCCGGCCTGCAGATCTCGCCGAACGCGTCGCGCGTCCTTGCCACGCTCGGCCTCCTCCCTGCCCTGGAAAAACGCTGGACCGAGCCGGAGCGGATCGTGATCGCCTCCGGCCGCAGCCTGAAGCCGCTCGCCCATGTACCCGTCGGTGCCGACGCCCGCCGTCGCTGGCACGCCCCCTACGGCGTCCTTCATCGCGCCACGCTGCAGCAGGTGCTGTTCGAGGCGGCAAGCGGGAACCCGCTCATCGGCATGACGCTCGGCGTACGGATGGAAGGATATGACCGCGCCGCCGAGATCGCCGACCTGATCGGCGTCCGTCCGGATCTGACGATCGCCGCCGACGGCGTCTGGTCGACCATGCGGGCGGGCGTCCCGGGTGCGGCCAATGCCCGCTTCAGCGGCAACATCGCCTGGCGCTTCACGATCCCCTTCGCAACGGCGCCGCGTTTTCTCGATCCGCGCGCGGTCACCGCCTTCGTCGGGCCTTCGGCGCATCTCGTCGCCTACCCGCTCACCGAGGCGGACGCCTTCAACATCGTCGCGATCCACAAGGGCCCGGCCTTCATCAGTCACAGCTGGGACGTGCACGCCGGCGAGGCCGGCACCGCCTTCGGGCTCGACGCCTTCTCCGGCTGGAACAAGGACATCGCCGCCCTCCTGGCCCTCGCCGAGAAGCCCCTTGCCTGGCCGCTCTACGAATGCGGCGACGGGCGCTGGTTCGACGGCAAGGATCTTCTTCTGATCGGCGACGCCGCGCATGCGACGACCCCTTTTGCCGCGCAGGGTGCGGCCATGGCGATCGAGGACGCGGCCGAACTGGCGCAAGCCCTTGCCGGCGGAGCGGACGCCAGGACCGCCCTTGCCGGCTTCGAGGCGCGGCGCCGGCAGCGCATCGGCCGCGTTCGCGCACGGGCCGATTTCAACCGCTTCGCCTACCACGCCCGCGGGCCGGTGGCCCTTGTGCGCGATATCGTGCTGGGCCTGCGGAGCGCCGAGAGCCTGGCGGCCGATCTCGACTGGCTCTACGGCTACCGGCCGGACATCTGAGCGCCCTCGCCGGCTGGCCGCACCGTGACCGCCCCCGAAGGAGCGGGCACCGGAAAGCGTTCGCCAGGCGGCGCAGCGCCGGCCGGTTCTAGACGGCCCGGGCGGCCGCCAAGCCGCGCTCGATGTCGGCGCGCAGATCGGCGATGTCCTCCAGGCCGATCTGCAGCCGCACCAGCGGCCCCGCCGTCGGCCCCTTGCAGATCGTCCGGTCGTTCAGGTTGACGTGGACGGCAAGGCTCTCGAAGCCGCCCCAGGAATAGCCGAGACCGAAGATGCGCAGCGCATCGAGGAAGGCATGCGCCTTGGCCTTGAAGCGTTCCGGACTGCCGCCGTCGAGCACGATCGTGAAGATGCCGCTGGCGCCCTTGAAATCGCGCTTCCACAGCGCATGCCCCGGAAAGCTCGGCAGGCCGGGGTGAAGCACGGCGGCGACGTCGTCCCTGCCCTCCAGCCATTCGGCAAGCCTCAGGGCACTGTCCTGATGCCGCTCCAGCCTGACGCCCATCGTCCTCAGGCCACGCAGGATCTGGTAGGCATCATCCGGGGAGCCGCAGATGCCGAGCGCGAAATTCCCCTCCCAGAGCCTGTTCCAGTGGGCCGCATTGGCCGAGACCGTCCCCATCAGGATGTCGGAATGGCCGGAGGGATATTTCGTCGCCGCATGGATCGAAATGTCGACGCCGTGGTCGAGCGGCCGGAAATAGAGCGGCGTCGCCCAGGTGTTGTCCATGGTGACGACGGCGCCGCCCTTGTGCGCGGCATCCGCAATGGCACGCACGTCCTGCATCTCGAAGGTGTTCGAGCCCGGCGCCTCGAGATGCACGAGCTTCGTATTCGGCTTCATCAGCGCGGCGATCCCCGCACCGACGGCGGGGTCGTAGTATTCGACGGTGACGCCGAGGCGGGTCAGCATCGTGTCGCAGAAATATCGCGTCGGGCTGTAGACCGAATCGACGATGAGCGCGTGGTCGCCCGCCGACAGGAACGCGAGGAACGGCACGGTGACGGCAGCGAGCCCCGAGGGAACGAGAATCGTGCCGGCAGAGCCCTCGAGCTCGTCGATCGCCGCACAGAGTGCATCCGTGGTCGGCGTGCCGCGCGTGCCGTAGGTGTATTTCTGCGCCCGCTTCTCCATCGTCGCCGCATTCGGGAAGAGCACGGTGGAGGCATGGACGACCGGCGGATTGACGAAGCCGTGGAATTCGGCGGGGTCGTTGCCGACATGGGTCAGCCGGGTATTCGGGCCGGCGGCGGCCAGCACGTCTTTCTTGTCATTCATGAAACGGGATCCGCAGGGTTGCTTGATGGGAAACTTTGCACTTTCCAGAGGGTGATTTGCGCGGTCAAGCCAATTTTGCTGAAGGACCCATCACGCGGATGTGACGGTTCGGTCGCGCAAGGGCCTCCGCAGCAGCGGTTATTTTGAGCTAATGATGCACTTTTCCAGCTGATTTTGCATATTTTTTTGTCAATGGCAGTGAGATTCACCAGCTTGCTTGGAAATCGGGCGGCCACTCTTGACCCTGCGTCATTTTGAGCATGAGATAGGTCAACTCGCGCCGGGAGGGTGACGAGTGCCGCCAGCGCTCCCGCACCTTGGCAGCGCCGGGCGGACAAAGAAAGACAAATAGAACAAGGGTATTTGGACATGGCAAAGAAGATCGTGACGGCACTCGTTGGCGCTGCCGTATTGGGGATGGGCGCCCAGGCTGCCCAGGCGGACACGCTTTCCGACGTGAAGGCAAAGGGTTTCGTACAGTGCGGCGTCAACGGCTCGAACCTCGCAGGCTTCGGCGCGCAGGATTCGGCCGGCAACTGGTCGGGCCTTGATGTGGATCTCTGCAAGGCCGTGGCCGCTGCCATCTTTGGTGACGCCACCAAGGTGAAGTACACGCCCCTTTCCGCCAAGGATCGCTTCCCCGCCCTGCAGTCGGGCGAAATCGACATGCTCGCCCGCAACACCACCTGGAGCACCAGCCGCGATTCGCAGCTCGGCTTCGACTTCCGCGCCGTCACCTACTATGACGGCCAGGGCTTCATGGTGAAGAAGGAGCTCGGCGTGAAGTCGGCGCTCGAACTGAGCGGCGCCTCGGTCTGCGTACAGTCCGGCACCACGACCGAACTGAACCTCGCCGACTACTTCCGCTCCAACAACATGGACTTCAAGCCCGTCGTGTTCGAGTCCCAGGACGAAGCCGACGCCGCCTACAATGCCGGCCGTTGCGACGCCTATACGACCGACGCCTCCGGCCTCTATTCGATCCGCCTGAAGATGGCCAACCCGGACGACCACATGGTCCTGCCGGAGATCATCTCCAAGGAACCGCTCGGCGCGGCAGTCCGTCAGAACGACTCCAAGTGGCTGGATGTCGTCAGCTGGTCGCACTACGCGCTGGTCGCCGCCGAGGAATTCGGCATCACCCAGGCCAATGTCGAGGAGATGAAGAAGTCGGCCAACCCCGACATCAAGCGCTTCCTCGGCGAAGAAGCCGATTCGACCCTCGGCGCGGACCTCGGCCTTCCGAAGGACTGGGCCGTGCAGATCATCAAGGCCGTCGGCAACTACGGCGAATCGTTCGAACGCAACGTCGGCCAGGCCTCGCCGCTCAAGATCGACCGCGGCCTGAACGCGCTGTGGAACAAGGGCGGCCTGCAATACGCTCCGCCGATCCGTTGATCGGCATTTGAGCCGTAATGCCGGGAGGGCGGAAATTCCGCCCTCCCGTTAAAAGTAACGCCCGGCAAAAAGGGCGAACGGAAAGAAGGGGTACTGAATGGCTATTGCGCAAGCCCGCACCGGGGACGGCGAACCTCCGAAGGTGTCGCTCCTCTACAATCCCGCCCTACGAAGCTATGTCTACCAGATACTGACACTCGTCCTGATCGTCTGGGTCGTCTGGTACGCCTGGCACAACGCGACCCAAAACCTCGCTCGCGCCAACATGACGAGCGGCTTTGGCTTCCTCAACAGCCGCGCCGGCTTCGATATCGCCCAGAGCCTGATCGCCTATACCAGCGATTCGACCTATTTCAGGGCCTTGCAGGTCGGCCTCCTGAACACGCTGGTCGTCGCGGCCTGCAGCATCGTCACGGCGACGATCGTGGGCCTGCTGGTCGGCATCGGCCGCCTTTCGCACAACTGGCTCGTCGCGCGGCTGTGCACGGTTTATGTCGAGATCTTCCGCAATATCCCGCCGCTGCTCGTCATCTTCTTCTGGTACCTGGGCGTCCTGGCGCTGCTGCCGACCATCCGCACCATCTTCCAGCATGTGAAGGACAATCCGGGCGCGATCTTTTTCATATCCAACCGGGGCATCTATATGCCGGCGCCCATCTTCGGCGACGGATTCGGCCTCGTCGTCGCCGCCTTCGTCGCCGGCGTCCTCGCCGCGATCGCCTTCACCGTTTGGGCCAATGCCCGCCAGCGGGCGACCGGCAACCGCCCGCCGGTCCTGATGGTCAACCTCGCGCTGATCCTCTTGCTGCCTTTCGTGGTCTTCCTTCTCATGGGGATGCCGCTGTCGTTCGACTACCCGGTTCCCGGCTCGTTCAACATGAAGGGCGGCATGGTTATCGGACCCGAGTTCCTGGCGCTCTACCTGGCGCTGTCGCTGTACTCCGCCTCCTTCATCGCGGAGATCGTGCGCGCCGGCATCCGGGGCGTCCCGGGCGGGCAGACGGAAGCATCCTATGCGTTGGGGCTAAGGCCGGGGCCGACGACACGGCTCGTCATACTGCCCCAGGCCCTGAGGATCATCATCCCGCCGCTGACGTCGCAGTATCTCAACATCATCAAGAACTCGTCGCTCGCCGTCGCCGTCGGTTACGCCGACCTCGTCGCGGTCGGCGGCACGATCCTCAACCAGTCGGGCCACTCGATCGAGATCATCGCGATCTGGATGGCGATCTATCTGTCGATCAGCCTCCTCACGTCGCTGTTCATGAACTGGTTCAACGCCAAGATGGCACTGGTGGAGCGCTGAGATGGCCGAGAACATCACTTACGTCCGCGACCAATTCATTCCCGCCGCGCAGCCGCCGGTTTCCGATTCCACGATCGTCGGCTGGATGCGCAAGAACCTGTTCGCCACCTGGACGGACAGCGCCATGACGATCGCCGCACTGGTGGCGCTCCTGTACTTTCTGCCGGGTGCGATCGACTGGCTGTTCCTCTCCGCCGTGTGGACGGGCGAAAACCGAACCGCCTGCCTGACCGTCGACCAGGGCGGCGCACTGCCGAGCGGATGGAGCGGCGCCTGCTGGGCCTATGTCGGTGACCGCTTCGTCCAGTTCATGTTCGGCTCCTACCCCCGCGACCAGCTCTGGCGGCCCCTGCTGATCGGCGGCCTGTTCGTCGCCCTGCTCGTCCCGCTTCTGATGCCGAGGGCACCGCGCAAGGGGTTGAACGCCATCCTGCTGCTCGTCGCGCTGCCGATCCTCGCCTATGTGCTTCTGCTCGGCGGCCACTTCGGCCTCTCGCACGTCGAGACGACGCTCTGGGGCGGGCTCATGGTGACGCTGATCCTCTCCTTCGTCGGCATCGTCATATCGCTGCCGGCCGGCATTCTCCTGGCGCTCGGCCGCCGCTCGCAGATGCCGATCGTCCGGACGGCGTGCATCAGCTTCATCGAACTGATCCGGGGCGTGCCGCTGATCACGGTGCTGTTCATGGCGAGCGTGTTGCTGCCGCTCTTCCTGGAGCCCGGCAACAACATCGACAAGTTCCTGCGGGCGCTGATCGGCGTATCGGTCTTCGCCTCGGCCTATATGGCCGAGGTCATCCGCGGCGGCCTGCAGGCGATCCCGAAGGGCCAGTACGAGGCCGCCGATGCGCTCGGACTGAACTATTTCCACAAGATGACCTTCGTCGTCCTGCCGCAGGCGATCAAGCTGGTCATCCCGGGCATCGTCAACACCTTCATCGGAATGTTCAAGGACACCTCGCTCGTGACCATCATCTCGATGTATGACCTGCTCGGCATCGTCAAGGCGAGCTTCGGCGACAGCGGCTGGATCACACCGGTCACCCCGCTGACGGGCCTGATCTTCGCCGGATTCACGTTCTGGATATTCTGCTTCGGAATGTCGCGCTACTCGGCTTTCGTGGAGCGCCGGCTCGACAAGAGCCACAAGAGATAACCTCAGGGGAAACAACATCGATGGCAACTCAACCCAAGAAGATGGCGGTCTCCGCGACAGACGTGGCCGTGGACATCGTCAACATGAACAAGTGGTACGGCGATTTTCATGTGCTGCGCGACATCAATCTGAAGGTGATGCGCGGCGAGCGCATCGTCATCGCCGGACCGTCTGGCTCCGGCAAGTCCACCATGATCCGCTGCATCAACCGGCTGGAAGAACACCAGAAGGGCCAGATCATCGTCGACGGGATCGAGCTGACGAACGACCTGAAGAAGATCGACGAGGTGCGCCGCGAGGTCGGCATGGTGTTCCAGCACTTCAATCTCTTCCCGCACCTGACGATCCTGGAGAACTGCACGCTGGCGCCGATCTGGGTGCGCAAGATGCCGAAGAAGGACGCCGAGCAGGTGGCGATGCACTACCTGGAGCGGGTCAAGATCCCCGAGCAGGCGCACAAGTATCCGGGCCAGCTCTCCGGCGGCCAGCAGCAGCGCGTGGCGATCGCCCGCTCGCTCTGCATGAAGCCGAAGATCATGCTGTTCGACGAACCGACCTCGGCCCTCGACCCGGAAATGGTCAAGGAAGTGCTCGACACCATGGTCTCGCTCGCCGAGGAAGGCATGACCATGCTCTGCGTCACCCACGAAATGGGCTTTGCCCGCCAGGTCGCCAACCGGGTGATCTTCATGGACCAGGGCCAGATCGTCGAGCAGAACGACCCGCACAACTTCTTCGACAATCCGCAGCACGAGCGCACCAAGCTGTTCCTCAGCCAGATCCTGCACTGAGGCCGGCGCGACGCCATCAGGCAATGAAAACGACAACGGGCGGGCCGCAAGGTCCGCCCGCGGTCGTTTTGGGCCTCGCGGTCGACGGCGCCCGTTGCCGCGCTCTCAAAAAAAATGGCCGGGGGGCCGACCAGAGTTGGCGCGGCATGCTCCGCGCGCGATCACCGGCCACCCGCCGCAGATGGCCGGGGGAGGTTGGCGTGGCCGTCAGATGGTGCCAGCGGTCATCTGCTCGGCAATGTTGTCGGCCTGGCGGATCGCCAGCGTCACGATGGTCAGCGTCGGGTTCTCCGCCGCCCCGGTGGTGAACTGGCTGCCGTCGGAGATGAACAGGTTCTTGATGTCGTGGGTCTGCCCCCACTTGTTGACGACGCCGTCCTCGGCCTTCTCGCTCATCCGGTTGGTGCCGAGATTGTGGGTCGAGGGATAGGGCGGCGTCGGGAAGGTGCGGATCGCGCCGACCGCCTCGTAGAGCGCCTGGCCCTGCCTGTAGGCATGGTTGCGCATGGCGACGTCGTTGGCGTGGTCGGTGAACCAGACGTCGGGGATCGGCATGCCGTACTGGTCCTTGAGCGTCGCATGCAGTTTCACCGCGTTCTGCTCCTGCGGCATGTCCTCGCCGACGATCCAGAGGCCGGCGGTGTTCGCATAGCCGTCCATCGCGGAAGCGAAGGACCGGCCCCAGCCGCCCGGGTCGAGGAAGGCGGCCATGAAGGGCACGCCGAGCGCCAGCGTCTCCATCTCGTAGCCGCCGACGAAGCCGCGCTGGGGATCGTGATGGGCCTCGTCCTGGATGATGCCGGCCATGGTCGTGCCGCGATAGAAGTGCACCGGTTTCTCGAACACGGCATAGACCGAACCGGTCGTATGCCGCATGTAGTTCTTGCCGACCTGGCCGGAGGAATTGGCAAGCCCGTCCGGGAACTTTGCCGAGGCCGAGTTCAAAAGCAGCCGCGGGCTCTCGATCGAGTTCCCGGCGACACAGACGATCCGCGCCTTCTGGCTCTGCAGCTTGCCGTCCTTGTCGGCATAGACGACGTTTGTCACCTTGCCGTCGTCGTTGTGTTCGATCCGCACCACATGCGACTTCGGCCGCACCTCGAGCCTGCCGGTCGCCTCGCCCTTCGGGATTTCCGTATAGAGCGTCGACCACTTCGCGCCCCATTTGCAGCCCTGGAAGCAGAAGCCCGTCTGCTGACAGCTCATCCGGTCGTCGCGCTCGGCGGAGTTGATGGCCATCCGGCCGGTGTGACACTTCTCGTAGCCGAGCTTGTCGGCACCGGCCTTGAAGACCTTGAAGTTGTTGTTGCCGGGCAGCCCCTCGATCCCGTGGGTGCGGGTCACGCCCATCTTGTCCTCGGCCTTGGCATAGTAGGGTTCGAGTTCGGCGAGCGTGATCGGCCAGTCCAGGAGATTGGCGCCCTCGACCTTGCCGTAGGTGGAAAGCGCCTTGAATTCATGCTCCTGGAAGCGCAGCGAGGCGCCGGCCCAGTGCGTCGTCGTCCCGCCCACGGCCTTGACGATCCAGGCCGGAAGGTTGGGAAAATCCTTGGAGACGCGCCAGCCGCCGCCGGTCGTGCGGTGATCGAGCCAGGCGAGCTGGGCGAAGCTGTCCCACTCGTCGTTGATGAAGTCTTCGTATTCGATGCGCGCACCCGCCTCGAGGATGACAACGTCGATCCCCTTCTGCGCCAGTTCGTTGCCCAGCGTGCCGCCGCCGGCACCCGAGCCGATGATGACGACGACGCTGTCATCGTCCAGTCTGTATGGAGCTGCCATGCTTTCCTCCCGGTCTGTCTCTGCGATCGGCACGTCCGTGCCCGGCGGGCGCCCTCCTCCGGCGCCGGCCCTCGCCCGGCCCTACAGCCACTCAATGTCGTCGAAACCGCGGCTGATGTAGCCGCCCTTGGAATAGGATTCGCCCTCGTAACCGAAGTGCGGCCAGAGTTCCTTCTGGTTGTACAAGGAGACGACGAGGTCGCCGCGCACCGCCTGGAAGAAGGGCGTCGTCTCGATCTCGCGCAGGATCGCGACGCGGTCGTCCTCCCAGCCGAGCCCGCGGTAGCCGCCCGTGCCGGCCCGCGTGTCGAGGTCGGCAATGCCCACCTCGATCAGTTCCCGGTGCGCCGGGTCCTTGCCCGCCTTCACGTCCTGCCCCTTCACGGCGATGGCGTAGAAGCGGTCGGGGATCTGGTCGTGCGGGTAGATGTCGCGGGCGAGCTTGATCAGCGTCGCCATGGTGTCCGGCTTCAGCGCCGTCGTCTCGAGGCCCCAGGCGCGATCGGGGCTGATCACCGCATTGCCGGTGACGATCAGCGCGGCCCCGATCGTGCCGCGCTTGAGAAGCTCGCGCCGCGACAGGCCGGATTGCGGGCCCGCGCTGCGCTCATAGATCGTGGTCATGTTCGTTCCTCCCATTGCATCCCTGGCCGGCGGCCCTCCTCCGGCCGCCAGCCTGTTCACTTGAAGCGGCCGTGCCGCTGCAGCACCTCGATCTTGTAGTCGTCGGGGTCGGTGATGAAGAAGAAGCGGGCGAGCAGGCTGCCCTCGCGGTTGAACTCGACGATCCTGCCGGGCTCGAGCCCGAGCGCGCCCAGCCGCGCATGCTCGCCGTCGAGATCGTCGACGGAGACGGCGAGATGACCGTAGCCGTCGCCGAGCTGGTAGGGTTCGGCGCGCCCCTTGTTGATCGTCAGTTCGAGTTCGAACGGGCTTTCGCCATTGCTCATGTAGACGAGGGTGAAGGTCTCGAAATCCAGCCTCTCGGCCACCGCCAGCCCGAATGCCTTGCTGTAGAACTCCACCGAACGCGTCTCGTCCAGGACCCTGATCATCGAATGTATGGTTTTGGCCACGCTGCCCTTCCCGGTTCTTGCGAATGCGACTGATGCCTTGGAGAGTGCGCCCGGAACGGCGGGATCGGGTAGCAGCCCGTTACCGCATGCAAAATTTCTCTGATCCGGAGTGAAAACCGAAGGATTTTGCGCGATCTGCCGGCAACAGGGGACAGTTTGACCGAAGCCGACGCCCAACGCATAATCGCGCCCATAAGAACAAGACTGGAGGAAAGATCATGTGTGAGGTCTTTGCGGGCCAGGACCCGCAGCGCTACCGCCCCGTCAACCGTTCGGTCCGAATCGGTGGTCATTCCACCAGCATCCAGATCGAGGCCGCCTTCTGGGACCTCATCGACGAGATCGCCGCAAGCCAGGGCCTATCGACATCCCGCTTCCTGTCGACGCTCTACGACGAGGCGCTGCTGATCAACGGCTCGGTCTCGAACTTCGCCTCGCTGCTGAGGACGAGCTGTCTGATCTACCTGATGGCCGGAAGCACCAAGGACACGACCGAGCGCACCTTCCGCATGGTCGCCGCCGAGTAGGGCCGCCCCGGCCGATCGCCAAGGCTAAAGTCACAGATCAAGGGGCAATGGCGGAGATACGGTGGTCGGAGTGGAGAGATTCGAACTCCCGACCCTCTGGTCCCAAACCAGATGCGCTACCAGGCTGCGCTACACTCCGCCGATCCGTGGCCGCGGAGATACACGCATCCCGCTGCCGCCGCAACTGCAAAAGTGGCGATCCCGGTGCCGTCTATCCGCCACGAGAGGCATGCCGCCCGGCGTCCCGGCCGGGTTTCTCAGTCGTCGAAGATGTCCTCGACGACGATCCGGCTCGTCAGCAGCAAGGATCTGTCCGGCTGGATGAAGTAGGTTTCCTCCACCGTCCGGCCGTACTGGTCGGTGAAGCGGTGGTGGAACCAGCTGCCGACGGGAGACTTGGTCAGCTTCGTCCGGGGCTGCCCGCCATAGGTGATGCTGCCGGGAATGGGCTCGGGATAGTTGCCGCCGGTGGCGGACGTGCAGCCCGCGACGCAGAAGGAAACGGCGCAGATGAGGAGCGGAATGCCGCCCAGCCTTTTGGTCCTGTTGTGCATCCTGTCCATTCCTTTCCGCCCTTCGCGCCACCGGCCACGCGGCCTGCGCCGCAAGCGCGCCCCCGCATGGTGCCTTCCGCCCTCGCATCAGGTCCGAAACTGCCGGCCGCGACGGCGGAAACCCGGCCCCCTTGAATGCACCCCTTCTCCTTCTTCCTGAGATGGTGGAGTTCCCGGTCGCGGCAAGGGCGGCGACGCGAAAACACCGCGGCCCGTGCCGCGCCCTTTCGCCGCCCGCTGCGGCCGTTGAATTGCCCGTCGCCGGATGCTATGCAGCCCGGCAGATGCGGCGCGCAGCCGGGGAGCATCCGTGCGCGTGCATTGGCCGTCGACCGATTCTGCGCTAAGGATGCGCGGGTGCCGGCGCGGCACCACAGAGAATTCATCGGAGCCCGAGAGACCCATGTCCGCGAAGATCTACCGTCCCGCCAAGACCGCCATGCAGTCCGGCCAGGCGAAAACGCATCGTTGGATCCTGGAGTTCGATCAGGAGCGCGCCCGCACGATCGATCCGATCATGGGCTATACCAGCTCCGGCGACATGCGCCAGCAGGTCAAGCTGACCTTCGAGACCCGCGAACTCGCCGTCGCCTATGCCGAGCGCAACGGCATCGAGTACCGTGTCGTCGAACCGCACGACCCGACCCGCAAGAAGGTCGCCTACCCGGACAATTTCCGTTTCAACCGCATGCAGCCCTGGACGCACTGATCCCAGCCTGCGGTCCCAAACGGCCCCTTAGCTCAGCTGGATAGAGCAACTGCCTTCTAAGCAGTAGGTCGCAGGTTCGAATCCTGCAGGGGTCGCCATAAACGCTTGAAATCATTCTAGAAACTCTTCCGTCCGACTTTTTTTCCGATCGATCCGACCGGCGAAAAGGCGGACGGCGTTTCGTCTTGCTCGCCCGGCAACTCGCCCGGTGCGAACCCGTTTCCCTTCCGGTTGCCGCACGAAACACAGCACCCCCGCTCAGCCGGCGTGTTGATGCCGCCGCCTTTGGAAAGGCTGTGCACCAGCGCCTGGCGACCGCGCCAGCCCAGCTGGTTGCGCCTCGGACACCTGCCGTCGGGCACGTCATGCCCGGACAGGATCCCCTCTCCCGAAAGATCATCGGCAGATCGCCGACAATCACTTCGCAGTAACCGAGCAGATGATCCTGCTACACGCGACGCGGGAAATCACGGCGGCGAAGATACATGTGCAAATTCCCAAGTTGGTCAATCTTGCTCCGCACCTTGGACACAGTTCGTTCCTATGGAGCGATTGGGTCGGGGCACTCAATTGACGAAGAATGACCTTCGGGGAGATTGACTGAATGCCGAAGCACAGCGCGAATGAGCAATATCTGTTGGAACTGATCAATGCGGAGAGGGCAAAGACGGGTGCACAGCCACTGGCCTTCGACAATGATCTCAGCGAGGCCGCAGAGGGGCACAGCAAGTGGATGCTCGCTGCCGACGTTTTCTCGCATACCGGTTCCGGGGGATCCAGTTCGACGCAACGCATGAAGGCGGCGGGTTATGTCCTGCAGGGGTCCTGGGCCACGGGCGAGAACATCGCCTGGGCGACGACCCGGGCGCCGACCGGCTATCAGGATGAAGTCAAGCTTCTGCACACCAACCTGATGAACTCGTCCGGCCATCGCGCCAACCTTCTCAACCCGAATTTCCGCGAGATCGGCCTCGGCGTCGAGGTCGGCGACTACAAGGGCCGCAGCAGCGCATTCGTGACGCAGGATTTCGCAAAGTCCGGTTCCGACCTGTTCCTGACGGGCGTGGCGTTCGACGATCGCGACGGCGACCGCTTCTACGACGTCGGCGAGGGTCTCGGCAGCATCACGGTGACGGCCAAGAATTCGGCCGGCCAGGTCTTCAAGACCACGACGTCCGCAGCCGGCGGCTATGACCTCGTGCTGAAGCCCGGCACCTACACCGTCACCTTCTCAGGCGCCGACATTGCCACGTCGACCAAGAAGGCGACGATCGGCACGAAGAACGTGAAGGTCGACCTTGTCGATCCGGCCCAGAAGGCGGCGCCCCTGAGTGCCAATGCCGCGGCCGACACCTCGGCACCCGCCGGCGACGAGGCAAAGGCCCCGACGGAAAAGAATGGCGATCATCGCGCGCTTGCGCTCGACGAAGACCAGCTGCATTTCCACGCCTCGACGGAGGCTGCCGGCAACGCCGATGAAATCGCCCATGTGTTCGAGGAGATCTTCGCGAACCTCGGAGACCGGGACGCTGCCGTCTCCCGGCTCACGCACCATTCGGCCGACTTCCAGCTGCCGACGGACGTCGCCGATGCCGCGCATGACGGGCTGGCGAAGCTCCTCGCCCAACTGGCGACGGGTCAGGGCCACATGAATGCGGACCTCATTCTCTGAGCTTCGTTCGCAAGGAAGACATCGCGGATTCCCGTCACGGCGGGGATCCGCGAAAAGAACTGGTGGCCGGGCGCCGTGGCGTCCCTTCGGTCTATGTGCCCGCGCGCCGCGTCAGCGCAGCAAGGCCCAGAACAACGTGCCGAGCCCGACGATCAGGACGGCGACCAGTGCGAGCAATCGCCCCAGCCCCTCGTTCGTGTTGGAGTTGCGCCCCACGATCCAGTCGTAGAGCGAACCGCGATCGTCCTCGTTGTCCATTCCGGCGCCTCCGCCCGTTGAAGACATCGCCAACGCCCGTCACCGGCCTACGCGGCGCGAAGACCTTTGACCAGGCGCAAGCAGGCCAACAGAGGCCCGACCGCAAGCGTCCGGGCGACCATGGTCCGGTCCCGGCGCCGGCCGCGACCCGCTGACGTTCTCAGAACGGGATGTCGTCGTCCATGTCGCGCGAGAACGAACCCGCGCCGCCGCGGCCGGCAGACGAGGACGACGGCTGCGAACCGTAGTCGTCGTAGCTCGGGGCGCCGCCGCCGCCGAAGTTGCCGGCGCCGCCGAAGTCGGAACCGCCGCGACGGTCGCCGCCGCCCTCGCCGCGCCCGTCGAGCATGGTCAGCGTCGAGTTGAAGCCCTGCAGCACGACTTCTGTCGAGTAGCGGTCGTTGCCGTTCTGGTCCTGCCACTTGCGGGTCTGCAGCGCCCCTTCGATGTAGAGCTTGGCACCCTTCTTCACATACTGCTCGACGACCTTGCACAGGCCCTCGTTGAACACGACGACCGTGTGCCACTCGGTCTTCTCGCGGCGCTCGCCGGAATTGCGGTCGCGCCAGCTCTCCGACGTCGCGATCCGCAGGTTTGCGATCGGACGGCCGTCCTGGGTGCGCCGGATCTCCGGATCCGCGCCGACGTTCCCGATCAGGATTACCTTGTTGACGCTGCCTGCCATCCGCTTTCGTCCCTGTTGCCGCGCCGGACGCTGCGCCCGGCTGCCTGAATTTTCGATCCGCGCATCTTAGACGTCGAAGCCGCCCTGCGCCGCCCCGGCGCCCGGGTAATCCACAGTTCAGATCGCCGCGACCAGAATTCGATTTATTTCGTTCTTTTTTTGTTCTAGTTAATCGCTAACATCTTGTCAACCGAATCGGAAAGAGGCAGGGTTTCGTCGCAACGTGCATGGACAGCTTTGCTCCAGTCCCTACATAGGGTGCGCAGACGCGAAAGCCACTTTCACTTTGAGACCTGACGACTGGCGCTGGACACATGAGCGAACTGAAGACCATTTCCATCCGCGGTGCGCGCGAGCACAACCTCAAGGGCATCGACCTCGACCTGCCGCGCAACAAGCTGATCGTCATGACCGGCCTGTCCGGCTCCGGCAAGTCGTCGCTCGCCTTCGACACCATCTATGCCGAGGGCCAGCGCCGTTATGTCGAGAGCCTTTCGGCCTACGCGCGCCAGTTCCTGGAGATGATGCAGAAGCCCGACGTCGACCAGATCGACGGGCTGTCGCCGGCGATCTCGATCGAGCAGAAGACGACCTCGAAGAACCCGCGCTCCACGGTCGGCACGGTCACCGAGATCTACGACTACATGCGCCTCCTGTTCGCGCGCGTCGGCGTTCCCTATTCGCCGGCGACGGGCCTGCCGATCGAGAGCCAGACGGTCAGCCAGATGGTCGACCGGGTGATCGATTTCGGCGAGGGCACGCGCCTGTATATCCTGGCGCCGATCGTGCGCGGCCGGAAGGGCGAGTACAAGAAGGAACTCGCCGAGCTGATGAAGAAGGGCTTCCAGCGCGTCAAGGTCGACGGCCAGTTCTACGAGATCGCCGACGTTCCGGCGCTGGACAAGAAATACAAGCACGACATCGACGTCGTCGTCGACCGCGTCGTCGTCCGCCCCGACCTGGCCGCCCGCCTCGCCGACAGTCTCGAGACCTGCCTCAAGCTCGCCGACGGGCTGGCTATTGCCGAATTCGCCGACAGGCCGCTGCCGCCTGAGGAGACGGCCGCGGGCGGTTCCGCCAACAAGTCGCTGAACGAGACGCACGAGCGGGTGATGTTCTCGGAGAAGTTCGCCTGCCCCGTCTCCGGCTTCACCATTCCGGAGATCGAGCCGCGGCTGTTCTCGTTCAACAACCCCTTCGGCGCCTGCCCGACCTGCGACGGCCTCGGCAGCCAGCAGAAGATCGACCCGGACCTGATCGTCCCGGAACCGCAGCGGACGCTGCGCGACGGCGCCATCGCCCCCTGGGCCAAGTCGTCCTCGCCCTACTACAACCAGACGCTGGAGGCGCTCGGCACGGCCTACGGCTTCAAGCTCTCCAACCGCTGGTCGGACCTGCCCGAGGCGGGCCAGAAAGCCATCCTCTACGGCACCGACGAGAAGATCGAGTTCCACTACCAGGACGGCGCCCGCTCCTACAAGACGACCAAGACCTTCGAGGGCATCGTGCCGAACCTCGAGCGGCGCTGGAAGGAGACGGACTCGGCCTGGGCGCGCGAGGAGATCGAGCGCTTCATGTCGGCCGCCCCCTGCCCCGCCTGCAACGGCTTCCGCCTGAAGCCGGAGGCGCTGGCGGTGAAGATCAACAGTCTGCATATCGGCGAAGTCACCGACATGTCGATCCGCGTCGCGCGCGACTGGTTCGACGTCTTGCCGGAGCACATGAACGCCAAGCAGAACGAGATCGCGGTGCGCATCCTGAAGGAAATCCGCGAGCGCCTGCGCTTTCTGAACGACGTCGGCCTCGAATATCTCAGCCTGTCGCGCAATTCCGGCACGCTGTCGGGCGGCGAGAGCCAGCGCATCCGGCTCGCCTCGCAGATCGGCTCGGGGCTGACCGGCGTGCTCTACGTCCTCGACGAGCCGTCGATCGGCCTGCACCAGCGCGACAACGCCCGCCTGCTCGACACGCTCCGGCACCTGCGCGACATCGGCAACACCGTGATCGTCGTCGAGCACGACGAGGATGCGATCCTGACGGCGGACTACGTCGTCGACATCGGCCCGGCCGCCGGCATCCATGGCGGCGAGGTGATCGCGCAGGGTTCGCCCGACGAGATCATGGCCAATCCGAAGTCGCTGACGGGCAAATACCTCTCCGGCGAGCTCGCCGTCGCAGTTCCCGCCGAACGCCGCAAGCCGAAGAAGAAGAAAGAGATCACCGTCGTCGGCGCCCGCGCCAACAACCTGAAGAACGTCACCGCCTCGATCCCGCTCGGCGTCTTCACCGCCGTGACCGGCGTCTCCGGCGGCGGCAAGTCGACCTTCCTGATCGAAACGCTCTACAAGTCCGCCGCCCGCCGCGTCATGGGCGCGCGCGAGATCCCGGCCGAGCACGACCGTATCGACGGCTTCGAGTTCATCGACAAGGTGATCGACATCGACCAGTCGCCGATCGGCCGCACGCCGCGCTCCAACCCTGCGACCTATACCGGCGCCTTCACGCCGATCCGCGACTGGTTCGCGGGACTGCCGGAGGCGAAGGCGCGCGGCTACCAGCCGGGCCGCTTTTCCTTCAACGTCAAGGGCGGGCGCTGCGAGGCCTGCCAGGGCGACGGCGTCATCAAGATCGAAATGCACTTCCTGCCCGACGTCTACGTCACCTGCGACGTCTGCCACGGCAAGCGCTACAACCGCGAGACGCTCGACGTCACCTTCAAGGGCAAGTCGATCGCCGACGTGCTCGACATGACGGTCGAGGAAGGCGTGGAATTCTTCTCCGCCGTCCCGGCTGTGCGCGACAAGCTGAAGACGCTGAACGAGGTCGGCCTCGGCTACATCAAGGTCGGCCAGCAGGCGAACACGCTGTCCGGCGGCGAGGCGCAGCGCGTCAAGCTCGCCAAGGAGCTTTCCAAGCGCTCGACTGGACGCACGCTCTATATCCTCGACGAGCCGACCACCGGCCTGCATTTCCACGACGTCGCCAAGTTGCTCGAAGTGCTGCACGAACTGGTCAACCAGGGCAATTCCGTGGTGGTGATCGAGCACAATCTGGAAGTGATCAAGACCGCCGACTGGATCATCGACTTCGGCCCCGAGGGCGGTGACGGCGGCGGCGAGGTGATCGCCAAGGGCACGCCCGAGGAGGTGGTCAAGGTCGAACGCTCCTATACCGGCCAGTTCCTGAAGGAGCTCCTGGAGCGACGGCCGGCCAAGAAGGTGGCGGCGGAGTAGGACGGATGATCCTGATCGGGCAGTACGATTCCTCCTTCGTCCGCCGGGTGGCAATCGCGCTGCGGCTCTATGACCTGCCGTTCGAGCACCGGCCCTGGTCGGTCTTCGGCGACGGCGACAAGATCCGCGCCTACAATCCGCTGATGCGGGTGCCGACGCTGGTGCTCGACGACGGCGAGGTGCTCGTCGACAGTCCCTCGATCATCGACCACATCGACGGGCTCGTGGCGCCGGAGCGGCGGTTGCTGCCGGTCGAGGGGGCGGAGCGCCGGCACGGGCTGAAGGTCATGGCGCTTGCGACCGGCTTTGCCGACAAGGGCGTCAGCCTGTTCTACGAGGAGCGGATCCACAAGGAGCCCTCGGTCCTCTGGGTGGAGCGCTGCAAGGTGCAGATCGCCGCCACGCTCGACGTGCTCGAGGCCGACCGCAGGCGTGCGACCGGTCCCTACTGGTTCGGCGCGCGCATCAGCCACGCCGACATCGCCGTCGCCTGCGCGATCCGGCACATGAGCGAGGCCCATCCCGGGCTGATCTGCCCGAGCCAGCGCCCGGCGCTCGCGGCGCACTGCAGCACGCTGGAGGCGCTGCCGGTCTTCCAGGAAATCTCGCAGCCCTTCACGGCGCCGGCCTGAGCGGCCGGCCTTCATCCCAGGGAGTGACCCCATGACCAAATCCGGCACCATCAGAACCGGCATCGGCGGCTGGACCTTCGACCCCTGGGAAGGAACGTTCTATCCCGAGAAACTGTCGAAGAAGCGCCAGCTCGAATTCGCCAGCCGCGAACTGACCGCCATCGAGGTCAACGGCACCTACTACAGCTCGCAGAAGCCGGAGACCTTCGCCAAATGGGCGTCCGAGGTGCCGGCCGGTTTCGTCTTCTCGCTGAAGGCCAGCCGCTACACGACGAACCGCAAGGTGCTCGCCGAGGCGGGCGAATCGATCGAGCGCTTCCTCACGCAAGGGCTGACCGAGCTCGGACCGCATCTCGGGCCGATCCTGTGGCAGTTCGCGCCGACGAAGAAGTTCGAGCCGGACGATTTCGAGGCTTTCCTGAAGCTCCTGCCGGAAAAGCAGGATGGGCTGCCGCTGCAACACGCGCTGGAGGTCCGCAATGCCTCCTTCATGGTGCCGGAATTCGTGGCGCTGGCCCGCAAGCACAAGGCCGCGATCGTCTATGCCCATCATGACGACTATCCCGAGATCGCCGACGTGACGGCGGATTTCGTCTATGCCCGGTTGCAGCGGGGCTCGGACGACATTGCCACCTGCTACCCCGCAGCCGCGCTCGACGAATGGGCGGGGCGGCTGAAGGCCTGGGCCGCCGGCGGTCAACCGGAGGACCTGCCGCTCGTCGATCCCGGCCACAAGCCGGCAGCGGAGCCGCGCAACGTGTTCGCCTTCTTCATCACATCCGGCAAGGTGAATGCGCCGAACGGCGCGCGCGAGCTGCAGAAGCGCGCGCGGCCGGCCGGCTGACGGGAGGACGGCCGCCGGAACGGGACTGCGCGACGGGACGCCGCAGGGCCAGCCGTCTGCGCCGGATGCCCCCGCGATGACGCTACGCTACGATGTAGCCGTTGCCGGGCGGCGGACCCGGTCGAGCAGCCGCGGGCCGAGTGCCGTGAGCACGAGGCCGCAGACGACGAGCGCAGCGGCCGCCAGCCGGGTCGGGCCGAAGCTTTCCCCGAACACCAGCGCGGACGAGCTCATGCCGAAGACCGGCACCAGCAGCGAGAACGGCGCCACGGCGGACACCCCGTGCTTGCGGATCATGTAGCCCCAGACGCCGAAGCCGAAGACCGTCGCGACATAGGCGATATAGGCGACCGCCCCGAGCCCCTGCCACGACAGCGCCGCGAGCGCGGCGAGGTCGCGGTCCAGCCCCTCGGTCGCAAGCGAGATGAGCGCCAGCGGGATCGGCGGCACGAGGCTGACCCACACCATCAGCGCCAGCATGTCGACCTGCCCGACCTTTTTCATCAGCATGTTGGACACGGCCCAGGCCAGGGCGGCGCCGAGCGCCAGCGCCAGCCCCGCATAGGTGAAGCCGCCGTCGACGGTCGAAGCGATGATGGTCATCCCGGCGAGCGCCACGAGGATGCCGACGACCTGCACCGGGCGCGGCCGCTCGCCGAAGACGATCGCCGCCAGGATGACGGTGAAGAAGGCCTGCGCCTGCAGGAGCAGCGAGGCGAGCCCGGCCGACAGGCCGACATCCATGGCGATGAAGAGCAGGCTGAACTTCACCACGCCCAGCACGAGGCCGATGCCGAGGATCAGCCGCCAGGGCACCGACGGGCGCGGCAGGAAGAAGACGAGCGGCAGGGCTGCGAACAGGAAGCGCAGCGCCGAAAACAGGATCGGCGGAAAATTGGCGATGCCGATCTTGATGACGACGAAGTTGAACCCCCAGAGCGCCGCCACCAGCACCAGCAGGGCGATATCGATCAGGCCCATGGACATGTCTTCTCTTCACGCTTCGATCCGCGGAGCTTTAGCGTTTCGTCGCGCGCGGCCAAAGTCATTTGATTTGATCGAAGCCATTCAGGGCGTTGATGAGATCCTCGGCGGTGACCCCGGAGCCGGCACGCCGGCCGGCCTCGCCGTGGCGCCAGACACCTGCCGCCGCCGCCTCGAAGGCCGGCATGCCCTGCGCCAGATGCGCGCCGATGATGCCGGCCAGCACATCGCC
This sequence comes from Hyphomicrobiales bacterium, assembly GCA_900469965.1. Taxonomy (GTDB): domain Bacteria; phylum Pseudomonadota; class Alphaproteobacteria; order Rhizobiales; family Rhizobiaceae; genus Mycoplana. Next base: position 80,888 of record UBZP01000024.1, read on the forward strand.
CGACCCTGCGGTGGCGAGCGACGGCGGCGCGTTCGCATTGATCAGCGCCCGCCCGTCGGGGGCGGCGATGACGGTATCGGCGCCCTTCAGTACGACCGCGGCATGGCTGCGCGCCGCCGCCTTACGGGCACGGTCGACCTTGGAGAGGCCGGAATCGGCGGCCAGGTCGGCAAAGAGCCTGGCGAACTCCCCGTCATGCGGCGTCAGCACCAGGCGCCGGTCGGCTTCGCGATAGATCTCGAAAAGCGGCTCCGGATTTTCCCGGAATGCGGTGATGCCGTCGGCGTCCAGCACCAGCGGCCGGCCGCCGAGTGCTGCCACATAGGCGCGGGCCTTGTCGAAATCGCCGAAGCCCGGCCCGAGCACGAAGGCCGAAAGCCGCGGATCCGCAAGCAGCGCCTCCAGCCCGGCCACGTCGTCGACCGCGCGCAGCATCACGGCCGTCAGTTGCGCCGCGTTCACATCCACCGCGGCGCCCGGCGACAACAGCGTGACCAGCCCTGCCCCGGCGGCCAGTCCCGCAGCCGCGGAGAGCCTGGCCGCGCCGGTCGACAGCGGCCCGCCGGAGAACACCGCCAGATGGCCGTGGCCGTACTTGTGCGCCGATGGATCCACCTCCGGCAGGCTCATGCGCCATAGCGCCGGCTCGTTCACCCGCAAATGGTGCGAGGCGGCCGAGACCAGCCGTCCCGGTATGCCGATATCGAAGATCTCGGTGTTTCCGCAGAGCGCCCGGCCCGGCATCAGCAGGTGGCCGGGCTTGCGGCACATGAAGGTCACCGTGTGCTGTGCCCGGAACGCTGCCCCGCGCACCATCCCCGTGCGGCCGTCGATGCCGCTCGGCAGATCGACGGCGACGACGGGAAGGGCGAGGCAATTGACGCGATCAACGAGGGCTGAAACGGAGCCGTCCAGGTCGCGCGACAGGCCGGCACCGAACAGCGCATCGATGACGACGTCGCCGGTGGCAGGCGCGTAGTCGCCGAGCGCCATCACGGCGCCTGTGTAGAGCTGGCGGGCACGATCCGCATCACCGCCGGGTGCCGGTTCGCCCAGGGCGTAGACGTCCACAGCGCAGCCGGAATCGACAAGCGCGCGCGCGGCGACATAACCGTCGCCGCCGTTGTTGCCGGGGCCGGCGAGCACGACAAAGCGAAGGCCACCGGGAAACAGCCGAAGCGCTGCGGCGGCCACGGCCTGCCCCGCCCTCTCCATCAACTGATAACCGTCGATGCCCGAGGCGATGGCAGCACGATCGATGCCGGCCATTTCTTCCGGCGTGACGATGCTGGTCTTAAGTTCCATGTGCATGACGACCACAATGCCTCCTGCGCCCGAGCCTGCCAACGGCAAATTTTCCCAGTCCATGCACACGTTTTGTGCATTTGCATGCCTTTAATGCTCATTTTCAGTGCGGATACCGGAATCCGCGATCGATCGGCACGAAAGCATCGCCCCGATGGCCGGTTGCGACGTATTTTTTAGGCAGATCGCCATCGCGCCGCCGAGCAGGCGCCGACGCTTTCGCGAGCCCCATCCCCAAAGCCGGACGCAAATGAGCCAAAACGGGCGAAACTGGCACGAGAAATGCAAAGGTTGGCACGCAAAATGCATTGATGAAGGCGGCGGGAAGCAAATTCCTGCGCAAATGGGAGAAGCGGAGAGACATTTTCTCATGAAAAAGATCGAAGCGATCATAAAGCCGTTCAAACTCGACGAAGTGAAGGAAGCGCTTCAGGAAGTCGGTCTGCAGGGCATCACTGTCACGGAAGCGAAGGGCTTCGGGCGCCAGAAGGGCCATACGGAACTGTATCGCGGCGCGGAATACGTTGTCGATTTCCTGCCGAAGGTGAAGGTCGAGGTCGTGCTCGCGGACGAGAATGCGGAGGCCGTCATCGAGGCGATCCGCAACGCCGCCCAGACCGGCCGCATCGGCGACGGCAAGATCTTCGTTTCCAATATCGAAGAAGTCATCCGCATCCGCACCGGCGAGACCGGCGTCGACGCAATCTAATCCCGCCTGGCCGTCCGGCACGGGCTTTCCACCCCTCCACTACATAGGGACTTTCAAAACATGACGACTGCCAAAGATATTCTGAAGCAAATCAAGGAGAACGACGTCAAGTTCGTGGACCTGCGCTTCACCGACCCGAAGGGCAAGCTGCAGCACGTGACGATGGACATCTCCTGCGTCGACGAAGACATGTTCGCCGACGGCGTCATGTTCGACGGTTCCTCGATCGCCGGCTGGAAGGCCATCAACGAGTCGGACATGGTGCTGATGCCGGATCCGGCAACCGTCCACATGGACCCCTTCTTCGCCCAGTCGACGATGGTCATCTTCTGCGACATCCTCGATCCGATCTCCGGCGAAGCCTACAACCGCGACCCGCGCGGCACCGCCAAGAAGGCCGAAGCCTACCTGAAGTCCTCGGGCGTGGGCGACACCGTCTTCGTCGGCCCGGAGCCGGAATTCTTCGTCTTCGACGACGTCAAGTACAAGGCCGACCCCTACAACACCGGCTTCAAGCTCGATTCGTCGGAACTGCCGTCCAACGACGACACCGACTATGACACCGGCAACCTCGGCCACCGTCCGCGCGTCAAGGGCGGCTACTTCCCGGTTCCCCCGGTCGACAGCTGCCAGGACATGCGCTCCGAGATGCTGACGGTGCTCGCCGAGATGGGCGTCGTCGTCGAAAAGCAGCACCACGAAGTGGCGGCCGCCCAGCACGAGCTCGGCGTCAAGTTCGACACGCTGGTGCGCAACGCCGACAAGATCCAGATCTACAAGTACGTCGTCCACCAGGTCGCCAACGCCTACGGCAAGACGGCAACCTTCATGCCGAAGCCGATCTTCGGCGACAACGGCTCGGGCATGCACGTGCACCAGTCGATCTGGAAGGACGGCAAGCCGACCTTCGCAGGCGACGAGTATGCCGGCCTCTCCGAGACCTGCCTCTACTACATCGGCGGCATCATCAAGCACGCCAAGGCGATCAACGCCTTCACCAACCCGACGACGAACTCCTACAAGCGTCTCGTCCCGGGCTATGAAGCGCCGGTCCTGCTCGCCTATTCGGCCCGCAACCGCTCGGCTTCGTGCCGCATTCCGTTCGGCACCGGTCCGAAGTCCAAGCGCGTCGAAGTCCGCTTCCCCGACCCGCTGGCAAACCCCTACCTCGGCTTCGCTGCCATGCTGATGGCCGGCCTCGACGGCATCAAGAACAAGATCCATCCGGGCAAGGCCATGGACAAGGACCTGTACGACCTGCCGCCGAAGGAACTGAAGAAGATCCCGACCGTCTGCGGCTCGCTGCGCGAAGCGCTCGAGAACCTCGACAAGGACCGCAAGTTCCTCACCGCCGGCGGCGTCTTCGACGACGACCAGATCGACGCCTATATCGAACTGAAGATGGCGGAAGTCATGCGCTTCGAAATGACCCCGCACCCGGTCGAGTTCGACATGTACTACTCGGCCTGAGGCCGATCGCTCCCGCCGCCTCAGGCGGGAGCCCCAACCCGAGAAGCCCGGCCCGGAGCCGGGCTTTTGCCAAACCGGCTCCATGCGCCCGCGCCGTACCTTGCGCATGCAAAAGCCAGAGGGTCTTCCGGCGTCCGTTGGACGCGAAAGTGTCAAACCCTTGAGTTTTCGGCGCTCCTTCCCAAATATAAGTTGAAAGGAAGGCCAGGTATGAAAGTCAGAACAGCCAAATACGGTATCGGAGACGTGGTCCGCCATCGGATCTACCCGTTCCGCGGCGTGGTCTTCGACGTTGATCCGGAATTTGCAAATACGGACGAATGGTGGAATGCCATTCCGGCGGAAATCCGCCCCTCGAAGGACCAGCCCTTCTACCATCTGTTCGCGGAAAACGCCGAAACCGAATATGTCGCCTACGTCTCCGAGCAGAACCTCGTGCCCGACGACAGCGGCATGCCGGTCCGCCATCCGCAGGTCCGCGCGCTGATGGCCGAAGACGACGGCGGCACCTACCACTGGAAGGTCGACGCCGGCATCGTCCACTGAGGACCAACGGTCGCCAACCGGCAGCCAGCCACATTGCAGGACGTAAAAAAACCCGGCCGTTGGCCGGGTTTCTCGTCAATTCGAACCTGAGATCGCCGCTTACTGGCTCTTGGCGGCCTTCTGGGCGTCTTCGAGCTTCTTGCGGGCCTCGTCGGCCTTCTTCTGCATTTCTTCCTGCAGCAGGCGCTGGCGCTCTTCGAGCTTGGACTGTTCGATCGGCTCGCCGTCGAAGGCGCCGGTGAAGCCGCCGAGCGACATCTTGATCGGGTTCGGCGAGCGCTGGAAGTTGACGGAGGTGAAGACCACCTCGCCGCCCTTCTTCAGGCTTGCCAGCAGCTGGTCGGAAAGCGGTGCCTCGGCGACGCACTTGTCGGGCATGCAGATGGCATAGTCGAGCTTCTGCGGCTTGCCGCCGTCGATCTGCATGGCGATGCCCGGCGGGATCAGGCGGGCGCTCGGAACCGAAACCTGCAGGATCTTGCGATTGACCTTGCCCTCGACCGTGATCAGGCCGACGGCGGTCAGCAGCTGGCCGCCACCGGCGGTCAGAAGGTTCTGCACGATGCAGACGTCGTTGTCTTCCTGCTTGGTGCAGACCTTGAACCAACCCTGCGGCGCCTGTGCCTGCTGGGCCGAGGCGGCGGACGGCAGGGCGGCTGCGGCGAGCGACGCTGCGAACGCCGAAAGTACGGCCTGCTTGGTGAAGATCGATTTGGTGATCATAACGAGTTCCGTCTCCTGAGATCCGATGCCGAGCGCTGTTTCGCCCCTTAGGTGTTCCGGTCAGCTCAGCGCTCTCTGTCGGCGAATTGAGGCATTTGCATGACCCGATTTTCAGGCACCCTGTTACAATGGGCGCCAGCGGATATCCAGTCTTTCGTCGCAATTTTACCCCGACTTCCTGAAAAAGACCGCTCACGGTTGTTCGGCCGATGCACGATTATGTAAGTTGTCCACGAATCGTGCTCGCATTGCCATGAGGAAACATGTTGCGGCTTCTACTGACAGCATTGTTGATCGCCGCGGCGGCTGCGTCCGCGCAGATGGCGGAGGCCGCCCCCGTGCACGGGATTGCCATGCATGGCCAACCGGCGCTGCCGGCGGACTACCGGCACTTCCCTTATGTCAATCCCGATGTGAAGAAGGGTGGCGCGATCACCTATGGCGTCGTCGGCACCTTCGACAACCTCAACCCCTTCATTCTGAAGAGCATGCGCACGACCGCACGCGGCATGTGGGACCCCGAATTCGGCAATCTCGTCTACGAATCCCTGATGCAGCGCTCGCGCGACGAGCCGTTTTCGATGTACGGCCTGCTGGCCGAGACGGTCGAGTGGGACGAGGCCCGCAGCTTCATCCAGTTCAACCTCAATCCGAAGGCGCGCTGGGCCGACGGCAGGCCGGTCACGCCGGAGGACGTGATCTTCTCCTTCGAGCTCCTGCGCGACAAGGGGCGCTCCCCGTTCAGCCGCAGGCTCGACGTCGTCGAACGGATGGAGAAAGTCGGCGAGCATAGCGTCCGCTTCACCTTCAACGACAAGGCCGACCGCGAATCGCCGTTGCTTCTGGCGCTGTCCCCGGTCCTGCCGAAACACGCGATCGATCCCGAGGGTTTCGACCGCACGTCGCTGCAGTTCCCGCTCGGCTCCGGTCCCTATCGGGTCAGCGAGGTCCGGCCCGGCGAGAAGATCGTCTACGAGCGCAATCCGGACTATTGGGGCAAGGACATTCCGGCCAAGATCGGCTTCGACAACTACGATCGCATCAGCGTCGAATACTTCCTGCAGGAGAATTCGCTGTTCGAGGCGTTCAAGAAGGGCGCGATCGACGTCTACCAGGAAGGCAATCCGACCAAATGGGCGCGCGGCTACGATTTCCCGGCCGTGCAGTCGGGCGAGATCGTCAAGGACGAGTTCACCCCCAAGGTGCCCTCCGGCATGCTCGGTTTCGTCTTCAACACCCGTCGCCCGATGTTTGCCGATGCGAGGCTTCGCCACGGGCTTTCGCTCGTGTTCGACTTCGAATGGGTCAACAAGAACCTGTTCGAGGGCGCCTACCGGAGGACGGAGAGCTTCTGGCAGAACTCCGACCTGTCGTCGCTCGGCGTCGCCGCCGATGGGCGGGAGCGGCAGTTGCTGGGCCCTGCCCTTGCCCGTATCGAGCCTGCTATCCTCGACGGCACTTACCGGTGGCCGGTGACGGACGCCTCGGGACGCGACCGCACGGTGTTGAAGCAGGCGGTGCTGCTGATGAAGGAGGCCGGCTATACGATCAAGGACGGCGTGATGAGCGACGAGGCCGGTCGCCCGCTCGCCTTCGAGATCATGACCCTGAATGCCGACCAGGAGAAGCTGGCGCTGGCCTACCAGCGCTTCCTCCATGCGCTCGGCATCCGCGCCGCGGTGCGCACCGTCGACGATTCGCAATACCAGGCCCGCACCCAGACCTTCGACTACGACGTGATCATCCGCGCCTATGCCTCCTCGCTCTCGCCCGGGCTGGAGCAGGCGGTGCGCTGGCGCTCCGATTTCCGCGACCGCGACGGCAGCGAGGCTTTCGCCGGCGCGAACGATCCCGATGTGGACCGGATGGTCGATGCGATCCTCGCTGCGCGCAGCGCCGACGACTTCCGCTCGGCCGTCCGCGCGCACGACCGGATGCTGCTCTCCAATCACTATGTGCTGCCGCTCTACCATCTCGGCCGCCAATGGGTGGCGCGCCACAGCCATATCGCCCGTCCTGCGATCGTCCCGCTCTATGGCTACCAGTTTCCGGTGTGGTGGGACGCGAACGCGCAGCAATGAACGCTGCGCCGGCCGGTTACATGCAGGGAACCCATTGAACCGGACGGGTCCAGCGACTATCTCCGCTTCAGGTGGCGACCGCAGGAGGTTGATTGGGAATGGAAAACGTAACGATCGATGTCGTTTCAGACGTTGTCTGTCCGTGGTGCTATCTCGGCAAGAAGCGGTTGGAGCAGGCCATCGAGGCCGTCGCGGACGAACTGAACGTGTCCGTGACCTTCCGTCCCTACCAGCTCAATCCCGAGATGCCGCCGCAGGGCGTGGACCATAAGAACTATCTGGCCGAGAAGCTCGGCGGCAAGGATGCCGTCGACCGTGCGCACGGCATGCTGTCCGACCTCGGCCACGAAGCCGGCATCGACTTTCATTTCGAGCAGATCGCGCTGAGCCCCAACACGCTGGACGCGCACCGCCTGCTGCGCTGGGCGGCGATCGAAGGGCCGGATGTCCAGAGCCGCGTTTCGCTGGCCCTGTTCAAGGCCTATTTCGAGGACGGCCGCAATATCGGTGACCGGAAGGTCCTGCTCGACATCGCCGAAAGCGCCGGCATGGACCGCGCCGTCGTCACCGCCCTGTATTCCGCCGGCGCCGACGTCGATTCGGTCAAGGAGGAAATCGGCCTGGCGCGCCAGATGGGCGTGACCGGCGTTCCCTGCTTCATCATCGACAACAAGTATGCGGTCATGGGCGCGCAAACGGCCGACGTCCTGGTAGAGGCGCTCCGCGAAGTGGCGGCGCTGAAGCGCGCCGAAAGCGCAGCCGGCGCCTGCCAGGTCGCGGTCCAGGCCTGACGGCCGGCGTATCTCGCCGGCCGCGGACGGTCAGGCCGCTGCCTGCTTCGCCAGTCCCGCCAACTGCGTCATCAGCTGTGCCGCCCCGGTGAGCCGCTTCTCCGGCGTCGGCAGGTCGCGCGCCAGGAACAGGCTCTGGTCGGGACGGATCTTCGCCAGCGTTCCCTGCCTGGCGATGTAGCCGACCAGCGCCGCCGGGTTCGGGAACTCCTTGTGGCGGAACTGCACGACGACGCCCTTCGGCCCCGCATCCAGCTTCTCGACATTGGCCGTCCGGCAGAGCGACTTGATGTAGACGATCTTCAGGAGGTGCTGCACTTCCAGCGGCAGGGGACCGAAGCGGTCGATCAGCTCGGCGCCGAAGGCATCGATGTCGGAAAGCTCGGTGATCTCGCCGAGCCGGCGGTAGAGACCAAGGCGCAGGTGCAGGTCGGGCACGTAGTCGTCGGGGATCATCACCGGCGTGCCGACCGAGATCTGCGGCGACCAGCCGGTGTCGACGATCTCCTCGTCGCCCTTGATCTCGGCGACGGCCTCCTCGAGCATCTGCTGGTAGAGCTCGAAGCCGACCTCCTTGATGTGGCCGGACTGCTCCTCGCCGAGCAGGTTGCCGGCGCCGCGGATGTCGAGATCGTGGCTGGCGAGCTGGAAGCCGGCGCCGAGCGTGTCCAGCGACTGCAGCACCTTCAACCGCCGCTCGGCGGTCGCCGTCAGCTTCTTGTTCACCGGCAGCGTCATCAGCGCGAACGCGCGCACCTTGGAACGCCCGACGCGGCCGCGCAGCTGGTAGAGCTGGGCGAGCCCGAACATGTCGGCGCGATGGACGATGAGGGTGTTGGCGGTCGGCACGTCGAGCCCCGATTCGACGATCGTGGTCGACAACAGCACGTCGTAGCGGCCGTCGTAGAAGGCGTTCATGATGTCCTCGAGCTCGCCGGCCGGCATCTGCCCGTGGGCGACCGCCACCTTCAGTTCCGGCACGTCCTGCTGCAGGAACTCGTGAATCTCGGCGAGGTCGCTGAGCCTGGGGCAGACGTAGAAGCTCTGGCCGCCGCGATAATGCTCGCGCATCAGCGTTTCGCGAATCACCAGCGGATCGAACGGCGAGATGAAGGTGCGCACCGCCATCCGGTCGACCGGCGGCGTGGTGATCAGCGACAGCTCGCGCACGCCCGTCATGGCGAGCTGCAGCGTGCGCGGGATCGGCGTCGCCGACAGCGTCAGCACGTGCACGTCGCTCTTCAGTTCCTTCAGCCGCTCCTTGTGCTTGACGCCGAAGTGCTGCTCCTCGTCGATGATGAGAAGGCCGAGATTGGCGAACTTGATCGAGCTTCCGAGCAGCGCGTGCGTGCCGACGACGATGTCGGTCTTGCCCTCCGCCACTTCCTTCTTCGTCAGTGCCAGCTCCTTCGAGCCGACCAGGCGCGAGGCCTGCTGCAGGCGGATCGGCAGGCCGCGGAAGCGCTCGGTGAAGGTCTTGAAGTGCTGCCGGGCGAGCAATGTCGTCGGAACCACGACCGCGACCTGCACGCCGTTCATCGCCGCGATGAAGGCGGCGCGCAGCGCGACCTCCGTCTTGCCGAAGCCGACGTCGCCGCAGACGAGGCGGTCCATCGGCCGGCCGGCGCCGAGATCCTCGCGCACCGCGTCGATGGCGTTCGCCTGGTCGTCGGTCTCGTCATAGGGAAAGCGGGCGGCGAACTCGTCGTAGACGCCGTCCTGGGCGGACAGCACCGGCGCGTGGCGCACGAGACGGGCGGCGGCGATCTGGATCAGACCGTTCGCCATGTCGAGCAGCCGCTTCTTCAGCTTGGCCTTGCGCGCCTGCCAGGCGACGCCGCCGAGCTTGTCGAGGATCGCGTCCGTCCCCTCGCCGCCATAGCGCGACAGAAGGTCGATGTTTTCCACCGGCAGGTAGAGCTTGGCGTCGTCGGCGTAGCGCAGCTCCAGACAGGCATGCGGTGCGCCGGCGGCCTCGATGGTCTGCAGACCGACGAAGCGGCCGATGCCGTGCTCGGCATGCACGACAATGCTGCCCTCGTCCAGCCCCGCCACCTCGGCGATGAAGTCGGCGCCGCGCTTGCGCCGCCGCGAGCGGCGGACCATGCGGTCGCCGAGAATGTCCTGCTCGCCGATGAAGACCAGATCGCCGGCCTCGAAGCCGTTCTCGAGGCTGAGGACGGCAGACCCCGCCTCGCCCGGCTTCAGCTTCCGCAAGCCTGCCACGTCGGCCACCGGCACGACGTTGCCGAGCCCGTGCTCGGCCAGCACCTGCATCAGACGGTCGAGCGAGCCCTCGCTCCAGCCGGTCACCAGCACCTTGCGTCCTGATGACCTGAGGTCGGCGATGTATTTCACCACCTGGTCGAAGACGTTGACGCGCTCGGTGGCGCCCTCGCCGTCCTTGACCGCCTTCGCCCAGCGGGCCCCGGCACGCGCCTCCACCGGAAACACCCGCCGCGCCTCGCCCTCATGCTCGTTGAACGGCGAGATGCGGATCGCGTCGTGCTCGTTCAGAAGCCGGGCGAAGCTGTCGTCGTCGAGGTAGAGCTGGCCGGGCGGCACCGGCTTGTAGGGGGTCGCCTGCGCCATCTGGCCCTTGGCGGATGCCGAATTCAGGCGCGCATCGTAGTAGTCGCGCACGAGCTTCGAGCGCTCGGCCGCCGCCTCGCGCGCGGCATGGTCGGTGACGATGCGGAAGCCCTTCAGATAGTCGAACGCCGTCTCCAGCTCGTCGTAGAACAGCGGCAGCCAGTGCTCCATCCCGGCATAGCGCCGTCCCTCCGAGACCGCCTGATAGAGCGCATCGTCACGGGTCGCAGCCCCGAACAGCGACAGGTACTCCTTGCGGAAATGGCTGATCGTCTCCGGCGTCAGCGTCACCTCGCTCATCGGGTTGAGGTCGAGGCTCCTGGCCTGCCCGGTGGTGCGCTGGCTGGCCGCGTCGAAGGTGCGGATGCTCTCCAGCGTATCGCCGAAGAAATCGAGGCGGACCGGCTCGGAACTGCCGGGGACGAAGACGTCGAGGATGCCGCCGCGCACCGCGTACTCGCCGACCTCGCGCACGGTGGCGACGCGGTCGAAACCGTTGCGCTCCAGCCGGGCGGCGAGATCGTCCATCCGCACCTGGTTTCCCGGCCGCGCGGAGAAGGCGAGATCGGCGATCACCTGTCGCGGCGCCATCTTCTGCAGCATGGCGTTGACGGTGACGAGCACGATCGCCGGATGCGGGTCGTTGCCGTGGGCGATCAGCGCCGACAGCGCCGACAGCCGGCGCGCCGAGGTATCCGCACTCGGCGAGACGCGGTCATAGGGCAGGCAGTCCCAGCCCGGCAGCGTCAGCACCGGGATATCGGGGGCGGCGAACCCCAGCATCTGCTCCATGTCGCCGATCCGCTGCCCGTCGGACATGACGAAGGCGACGGGCCCGAGCGTGCCGGCGAGTTCGGCGAGCACCAGCGGCTCGGCGCCGCCGGGAACGGAACCGATCGTGGCCGGCTGGCCGATCGTTGCAAGCGCTGCGGTATCGAGGCCGGGGATCATTTCGTCTTTCCGAAGGTCTCCGCCGTGACCGGCGAGAAGTCTGGCGTGAAGGCGCAGATGCGCGGGAACAGGCCGGTCCGGAAGCGGTCGGGCACCGGCCGCTCGCCCGTCACCCACATGACGAGGTCGCGGTCATGCTCGGCCATGATCGCCTCCAGCTCGTCCAGCTCGGCCTCCGACAAGGTCTCGATCTCGGCATCGGCAAAAGACCCGAGAACCAGGTCCATCTCGCGGATGCCGCGGTGCCAGCAGCGAAAGAGGATGCGCTTGCGGCGTGGTTCGATGTCGGCGCTGGAGCGTGTGGTGCCGGTCATGGCTGTCTTTCCCGCATGGGTTTCGCCGTCCGCCCGCCTGGAGGCACACGGCCGGGGCGCATGACACACCGGGGCGGCCTCGCCGGCGCCGCGGCTTCATGCACGAATTCAATCGCTTGCTGCGACAGCTGTCCTTGTCGGCCGGCCGGCGCAGGCGAACGGTCGGGCGGCTCACCGCCGACCCTCGCCGGCGTTTCTATAGACGCTCGAAAGGCGATTGTCAGCCTTGCCAAGCGGCAATCGTCCGGCGCATCTTGCGGCCATGCGTCCTGCCCTGCTCGATCCCCTGTTCGCCTCCCTCGCCTCGCTTCCCGGCATCGGCCCGAAGACGGGCGAACTGTTCGCCAAGCTGCTCGGCCAGGAGAGCATCGAGGACTGCCGCGTCGTCGATCTGGTCTTCCACCTGCCGCACAGCGTGATCGACCGCCGCAACCAGCCAGGCATCGCGCATGCGCCGCAGGGAGCGATCGTCACCGTGTCCGGCCGTGTCGACCGCCACCAACCGCCGCCGCGGGGAAAATCCAACGTCCCCTACCGGGTGTTCCTGCACGACGACACCGGCGAGCTGGCACTGACCTTCTTCCGCGCCAAGGGCGACTGGCTGGAGAAGAGCCTGCCGGTGGACGAAGAGGTGGTCGTCAGCGGCAAGGTCGACTGGTTCAACGGCCGTGCCTCGATGGTGCATCCGGATTTCATGGTGAAGGCGTCGGAAGCCGAGACGATGCCGCTGGTCGAGCCGGTCTACGGGCTGACCGCCGGCCTGTCGCCGCGCACCCTGCGCAAGGCGGTCGAGGCGGCGGTGGCGCGCGTGCCGCAACTGCCTGAATGGATCGACGCGGCCCTTGCCGTGCGCGAGCGCTTTCCCGCGGCGACCGAGGCCTTCGCCGCCCTCCATCATCCGCACGACGGCCACGCTCTCGACCTGCAGGCGCCGGCCCGCCGGCGTCTCGCCCATGACGAATTCCTGGCCGGACAGATCTCGCTGGCGCTGGTGCGCCAGACGCTTCGCCGCGTCGCCGGCCGTCCCGTGATCGCCACCGGGAAACTGTCCGCGCCGGTGCTGTCCGCCCTGCCCTTCGCGCTGACGGGCAGCCAGGAGGCCGCGATCGCCGAGATCAGAGACGACATGGCAACCGACCAGCGGATGCTGCGGCTCCTGCAGGGCGACGTCGGTTCGGGCAAGACGGCAGTGGCGCTCATGGCGATGCTGGCGGCGGTCGAGGCCGGCGGACAGGCGGTGCTGATGGCGCCGACCGAGATCCTCGCCCGCCAGCATCATGCAACGCTGTCCAGGATGGCCGAACCCGCCGGCATCAGGATCGACGTGCTGACCGGGCGCACCAAGGGCCGCGAGCGCGACGAGATCCTGAAGCGGATCGAAAGCGGCGAGACGCACATCGTCGTCGGCACGCATGCGCTGTTCCAGGACACCGTCGTCTACCGCGACCTGGCGCTGGCCGTCGTCGACGAGCAGCATCGCTTCGGCGTCCACCAGCGGCTGCGGCTGACGGCCAAGGGGATCTCGCCGCACATGCTGGTGATGACGGCGACGCCGATCCCGCGCACGCTGGTGCTCGCCGCCTTCGGCGACATGGACGTCTCCAAGCTCACCGAGAAGCCGGCCGGCCGCCAGCCGATCCAGACGGTGATCGTGCCGCAGGAGCGCACCGGCGAAATCGTCGAGCGGCTGCGCACCGCGATCGCCGAGGGCAAGAAGGCCTACTGGATCTGCCCGCTCGTCGAGGAGACCGAGGAATCCGACCTGATGTCGGTGGAGGAGCGGCATGCGACGCTGAAAAGCGTCTTCGGCGATGCGGCGGGCCTCGTGCATGGGCGCATGAGCGGACCGCAGAAGGACGAGGCCATGCTCGCCTTCAAGAGCGGCGAAACGCGGCTGCTGGTCGCCACCACCGTCGTCGAAGTGGGCGTCGACGTGCCGGACGCGACGATCATGGTGATCGAGCATGCCGAGCGCTTCGGCCTCGCCCAGCTCCACCAGCTGCGCGGCCGGGTCGGACGCGGCGAAGGCGCCTCCTCCTGCATCCTGCTCTACAAGGGCCCGCTCAGCGAGAACGGCCGGGCGCGGCTCGGAATCCTGCGCGAGACCGAGGACGGTTTCCGCATTGCCGAGGAGGACCTGAAGCTGCGCGGCGAAGGCGAACTGCTCGGCACCCGCCAGTCCGGCACGCCCGGCTTCCTCGTCGCCAGCATCGAGGCGCACGGCGACCTGCTGGAGATCGCCCGCAAGGAGGCCGCCTACGTGCTGGAGACGGATCCGAACCTGGAAGGCGTGCGCGGACAGGCGATCCGCACGCTGCTCTATCTCTTCCGCCGCGACGAGGCGATCCGGTTCCTGCGCGCCGGCTGAGCGCTACTTCTTGAACTTTTCCTTCAGCTTCGCGGCGAACGGCATCGGCGCCGCCAGCAGCTTGTCCGGCGGGTTCACCAGCCCGACCGAGATGATCAGCTTGGCCGCATCCTCGGCGCTCATGTCGAGCAGCACGATCTTCTCGCGCGGCACGAAGACGAGGTAGCCGGCGGTCGGAAACGGCGTCGGCGGCAGGAAGCAGGCGACCATGTCGCGGCCCATGGCGTCGAACTTCGACTTCATCTCGCCCTTGGCGTCCGTGGCGATGAATACCACCGACCACAGGCCCGGGCTCGGATACTCGATCAGACCGGCCTTGTTGAAGGAGGTCCCCTTTTCCTTCAGGACCGATTCGAAGATCTGCTTGAGGCTCTTGTAGATGGTGCTGACCAGCGGCGTGCGATTGAGGATCGTTTCGCCGAAATTGACGATCGAGCGTCCGATCAGATTCTTGCCGAGAAAGCCGACCAGCGTGATGACGACGAGTGCGATCAGAAGCCCGAAGCCGGGTATGGCGAACTGGAGGTAACTCTCGGGATTGTAGCGATTGGGGATATAGGGCTTCACCCAGCTGTCCGCCCAGTGGATGAACGTCCACGTCAGCCAGATCGTGATCGCGATCGGTGCGCAGATGACGAGCCCTGTCAGGAAGTTGTTGCGCAGCCGCGCAGCCATCGAAAGTCGCGGAACGATATCGGTCATCGCCTGTATGCCGCCGGAACCTCAGCCGAAGAAAGCCGGATGATAGGTAACCGTGCCGCCCGCGTAAACCGGTGAAAACACAACCCTCATGAAATACTCGTGAGGGATGCCGGGCGAGGTGAAGGCAGGGTCGCAGGCGAAACCGAATCGGCCGTAGTAGCCGGGATCGCCGGCGAGCACGCAGCCCCTGGCGCCGATAGCCTGAAGCCGCGCGAGGCCGGCGCGAACGAGCGCGCTGCCGATGCCCGAGCGCTGGCGCGCGGGCTGGACGGAGATCGGACCGAGCCCGTACCAGCCCCCGTCCTCTCCCTCGCCCGACACCGAAACCGGCGAGAACGCCACGTGGCCGATGACCTCGCCCGCCTCCTCGGCAACGAGCGAGAACGTCAGCGCCCCAGCGGCGCGAAGCCGCGCGATGATCGCCGGCTCGCTGCCGTCGCTGTAGGGCATCGTCGCAAAGGCTTCCGCGGTCAGCGCGCCGATGGCTGCGACGTCCGCAGCCGTCTCGTCGCGGATGATCATTCGACCGTCACCGATTTCGCGAGATTGCGCGGCTGGTCGACGTCGGTGCCCATGAAGACGGCGGTGTGATAGGCGATCAGCTGGATCGGCAGCGCATAGAGCACCGGCGCGATGATCTCGTCTACCGCCGGCAGCACGATCGTCGCCATAGTCTCGAGCTTGGTCGCGGCAGCACCCCGCTCGTCGGTGATGAAGATGATCCGCCCGCCGCGGGCGGCCACTTCCTGCATGTTCGAGACCGTCTTCTCGAAGAACCGGTCGAATGGCGCGATCACGATCACCGGCATGTTCTCGTCGATCAGCGCGATCGGCCCGTGTTTCAGCTCGCCGGCGGCATAGCCCTCGGCGTGGATATAGGAGATCTCCTTCAGCTTGAGCGCCCCCTCGAGCGCCAGCGGATAGCTCGTGCCGCGGCCGAGATAGAGCACGTCGCGGCACTTCGACAGCTCGCGCGCCAGGAGCTCGACGGCCGGCTGGATCGTGTTGAGCACATGGGCGATCAGCCGCGGCGTCTCGGCCAGGTGGCGCACCAACGCGTTTTCGTCGGCTGCGGCGAGCGTGCCGCGCGCGTGCCCCGCCTGGATCGCCAGCGACGCCAGCACCGCGAGCTGGCAGGTGAACGCCTTGGTGGAGGCGACGCCGATCTCCGGGCCGGCCAGCGTCGGGAAGACCACGTCGGCCTCGCGGGCGATGGTCGATTCCGGCGCATTGACGATCGCGCCGATCTTCAGCCCTGCCTCCTTGCAGTAGCGCAGCGACGCCAGCGTATCGGCCGTCTCGCCCGACTGCGAGATGAACAGCGCGGCGGAAGTCGGGTTCAGCGGCATCTCGCGGTAGCGGAATTCCGAGGCGACGTCGATCTCGACCGGCAGCCGCGCCAACCGCTCGAACCAGTACTTGCCGACGAGACCCGCGAGGTAGGCGGTGCCGCAGGCCGAGATCGCAAGGCTGGAAACAGTAGAAAAATCGATCTCTTCCGCCGGTTTTTTCACCTTGTTATCGATGAAGTCGATATAGTGGCTCAGCGTGTGGGAGACCACCTCGGACTGTTCATGGATTTCCTTCTCCATGAAATGCCGGTGGTTGCCCTTGTCGATCATGTAGGCCGCGGCACTGGAGACCTGCCGGCGCCGTTCGACCGGATTGCCTTCCAGGTCGAAGATGTGCACGCCGTTCCTGCCGACCACCGCCCAGTCGCCGTCGACGAGATAGGTGATCTCGGAGGTGAACGGGGCGAGCGCGATCGCATCTGAGCCGAGGAACATTTCCCCCTGCCCGTGGCCGATCGCGAGCGGCGGACCGTTGCGGGCGACCATGATCGTCGACGGATCGTCCTCGAACATCACCGCCAATGCATAGGCGCCGCTGACCCGCTGCAGCATGGAAAGCATCGCATCGCGCCGCCCGAAGCCCTCGCGCCTCAGTCTCGCCAGCAGTTGCGCGACGACCTCGGTATCGGTCTGCGTGGAGAACTCCGCCCCGCCGGCGATCAGCTCGTCCTTGATCTCGGAGAAGTTCTCGATGATGCCGTTGTGGACGACGGCGACGCCATCGGTGAAATGCGGGTGCGCGTTGCCCTCGGTCGGCGCGCCATGCGTCGCCCAGCGGGTGTGCGCGATGCCGATCGTCCCTGCGAGCGGTTTCTCGGCAAGCCGCGCCTCGAGGTTGACCAGCTTGCCCTCCGCCCGCCGGCGATCCAGCCGCCCGTCGAGGATGGTGGCGACGCCGGCCGAATCATAGCCGCGATACTCGAGCCGCTTCAGTGCCTCCACCAGCCGTCCTGCGACCGGCTGCGTCCCGACGATGCCGACAATACCGCACATGAAACCACCCCATTGCTGGCCGGGCGCACGGGCCACCGAGCTTGCGGCAGCGACGCGGACCCCACGATTGATCGACGCATAACACTGCCCGAAAAGCCACTCGGTCTTTCGGGGGTATGCGGTGTAGATGGCGCATTCTGGTAGCGGTTTTTGCAGCGAGCGCAATGACCTAGCGCTCACTTTCGATTTCATGCGTTAATGCCGATGGCCTATTCGGCCGCCTTCTTGCGCTGCGCCTTGATCGCCGCGTTGCGCTCGCGGATCAGCTTCGCCCGCTCGGGCTTGTTTTCCTGCCGCGCCCGGCCGAAAGCCACCGCGTCGTCGGGGACGTCCATGGTGATCACGCTGCCGGACGCGACATAGGCGCCGTTGCCGATCGTGACGGGGGCCACGAGCGACGAATTGGATCCGACGAACGCGTTGGCGCCGATCCGCGTCTCGTGCTTGTTGATGCCGTCGTAGTTGCAGGTGATCGTGCCGGCGCCGATGTTGCTGCCGGCGCCGACGAAGGCGTCGCCGATATAGGTCAGGTGGTTGACCTTGGCGCCCTCGCCGATCTCTGCCTTCTTCACCTCGCAGAAATTGCCGACCTTCGAACCGGCGCCGAGCTTCGCCTCAGGGCGCAGCCGTGCGAACGGGCCGACCGAGGCACCGGCCCCGACATGGGCGCCTTCCAGATGCGAAAAGGCATGGATGACCGCGCCGCTCTCCACCGTCACGCCCGGCCCGAACACCACGTTCGGCTCGATCGTCACGTCCTGCGCAATCTGCGTGTCGAACGACAGGAAGACCGTCTCCGGCGCGATCATCGAGACGCCCGAAAGCATCAGCGCGGTGCGCCGGCGCTTCTGCCAGAGCTGTTCGATGAAGGCGAGCTCGGCGCGCGTGTTGCAGCCGGTCAGCTCTTCTTCCGGCGCCTCGACCGCGGTGGCGCGACCGCCTTCGGCGCGGACGACCTCGACGATGTCGGTCAGGTAGTATTCGCCCTTGGCATTGTCGTTGCCGATCTTCTCGATCAGGCCGAGCGCCTTGCGGCCGTCGATCGCCATCAGGCCGCCGTTGCAGTAGGCGATCTCCCGCTCCTGCGCCGTCGCGTCCTTCTCCTCGCGAATCGCCAAGAGTTCGCCGTCGCGGACGATCAGGCGGCCATAGCCGAACGGATCGTCAGCCATGAAGCCGACCACGACCACGTCGCTGCCCTGGGCAAGCCCGGCACGGGCCGTCTGCAGCGGGGCTGCGGTCAGAAGCGGCGTATCGCCGAAGACGACGAGCACGTCGTCATAGCCCTTGGCCAGCGCTGCGCGGGCGGCGAGCACCGCATGCGCCGTCCCCAGCCGCTCCGTCTGGATGAAGGTTTCGGAACGGACCGACGGATGCCGGGCGGCAGCCTCCACCTTGTCTGCGTCGCGGCCGAGCACGAGCGCGATCTCGGTGATCCCCGCCCCCGCAAGCGCGTCGACCACATGGGCGATCATCGGCCGGTTGCCGATCGGATGCAGCACTTTCGATTGCGAGGATTTCATCCTCGTGCTCTCGCCGGCCGCCAGGATGATCGCCAGGCAGCTGCGTTTCGTCTCGTCCTTGTGCATCGGCATCCTCGTCAAGCTGATCGTTTACGGTTCCATATCAAACGAAACCGCTCGGAGACAAAGGGAATTCGCGCCTATTCCGTGCCGCGCAGCCGGCTCTCGACCAGAAGCCCGCTCTCATCGAGGATCGGATAGGCGACCGACACCAGGTGGGCGTTGATCCGCTTGAGGTCGCGCAGCATGTCGAGGTGCAGCGAGCTCGTCTGCAGGCTCTCGAGACGGCCGTCGCGCAGGCGGGCCAGGTGGCGCTCGGACGACTGCTTCTCCATGTGCCGCACGGCGACCTTCACTTCGACCAGTTGCTTGGCGAGGGCGAAGTCGCGCGAGACCAGGATCGTCTGGGCGATCCGCAGGTTCTCGATCGTCAGGTTGAACAGGCCGGAGAGTTCGCTGTAGCCGTCGGTCGAAAACCGAAGGCCGTTGACGACCTTCTTGCGCACCTCCTCCTGCAGGCCCTTCTCGATGATGTCGCCGACATGCTCGAGATTGATCGCATAGTCGATGATCACGATCGAGCGGGCGCCGTTCTCGGCGCTCAGCCCCCTGTTGCCGAGCCGCGACAGATAGATCTTGATCGCCTGCTGCAATTCGTCGACCTGTTTCTCCAGCACGCCGATCTTGCCGAGTTCGTCCAGGTTGTTCTCCTCGAACGCCTTCATCGTGTGGATGAGCATCGATTCGATCAGGTCGCCGATGCGCAGCACCTCCCGCGTCGCCCCTGACAGTGCCACCACCGGCGTCTCCAGCGCCGCCTCGTCCAGGTACTGGGGACCGCGCTCTCCGGGCGGCTCGTCCGGTACCAGCCGCTCCATCACCCGCGCCAGCAGCGGCGACAACGGCCAGAAGAAAAGGGCGACGGCGACGTTGAACGCCAGGTGCGCGTCCACGGGAAGCTTCGCAAGCGGCAGTGGCAACCGCAGCAGGGCGTCGGCGGCCATGTCGGCGAAGGGCAGCGCCACCAGACAGCCGGCCGCGCGCACGAGCAGATTGCCGATCGTGACCCTGCGGGCGGGCGCGGGCGAGCGAAGCGTTGCGATGACCGGCGGGATGGCGCCGCCGAGATTGGCCCCAAGAACCAGCACGACCGTCAGCCCGGGCGAGACGATCCCCGTCGTCGCAAGCGACAGGATCAGCACGACGACCGCAAGGCTCGAGGACGAGACGACCGCCAGCGCCGTGGAGAAGGCGAGCGCCACCGGCCAGGCACCATCGAGCAGGGTGAGAAACGTGGCGAGCGCTTCCGATTGCCGCATGGGCTCGGTCGCCTGGCTCAGGAGATGCAGCGACAGAAGCATCAGCCCGATGCCGACGAGTGCTGCGCCGGCCCCCTGCCTGAAGGTCGAACGGCCCTTGTAGAGGATGACGCCCGCGAGGATGACGAGCGGCGCCACCCATTCGATCCCGGTTGCAACGATCCAGGCGGTCACGGCCGTTCCGACATTCGCCCCGAGCAGGACGATCTGCGCCATGCGCGACCGGATCAGGTTCTTCTCGACGAAGGATGCCGTCATCAGGGCCGTCGCCGTCGAACTCTGCAGGGCGATTGTTGCCAGGAAGCCGGACACGAAGGCGCGCAGCGAGCCGCCCGTGCCAAGCGCCAGCCCCTTGCGCAGCCTGCTCCCGAACGCCCGCGTGACGCCGTCCTTCACCTGCGCGAGCCCGAACAGCAGGAGTGCCACCGCGCCGAACAGATTGATCATCACGATCGTCGATTCCATGCCAACGCCTTCCCTGTCACGCCTGCGCCACCGCGCCGGAGCCGCACCACGCATCGGCTGCCCGGCGAGAATCGCAGAAAGTCATTCTTGCGCAATTCATCAATTATTTCAGAAACAGTTTCTTTGCCGGCAAATGAAATCGTCCGCAACTGGCCTGTTTGCGCCCTTCCGCGATTTCATCTCCCGCACCCTGCCGAAATCCCCGCAGATCCGCCACATCCGACCCGTCATGCGGCGCGAAGAAAGCGCGCCGACCATCGGACTTCTAATCGCTTGAACTTTCCGTTATGAGACGGGTTGCCTCCGGCCGAGGCGCCGTACCAGCAAGGAATGCGATACATGCTCGAAACTCTCAGAAAAGGCGCCCAGACCTGGGTTGCGAAAGCCCTCCTGCTCATTCTGGTGGGCTCCTTCGGCATCTGGGGCATTTCGAGCTCGCTCGTGACGGGAACGTCGAACGCGGTCGTCACCGTCGGCGACGTCAACGTTTCCGCCACGGATTTCCGGCTGGCCTACGAGCGCCAGCTCTCGGCGCTCTCGCAGCGCTTCGGCACCCGGCTTTCGAGCGATCAGGCCCGCGCGCTCGGCGTCGAGAACCAGGTCTATGCCGAGCTCGTCGCCGGCGCCGCGCTGGACCAGCTCTCCAACGACATGAGCCTCGGCCTCAGCGAGGATCGTCTGGCGCAGCTGATTGCGGAGGATCCGGCATTCCGCGGACCGAACGGCCGCTTCGACCGGACGGCCTTCTCGGCGATCCTGCGCAATGCCGGCCTGCGCGAGAACGACTATATCAACAACCGCAGCCAGGTCGCCGTACGCAGCCAGATCGTGGAAGCGATTTCCGACGGATACCGCGCCCCGCAGGCGCTGACCGACGCCGTCCGCCAGTATCGGAACGAGGCGCGCTCGGTCGACTACCTGCTGCTGTCCAATGCCAATATCGATCCGGTCAAGGCGCCGGCCGATGACGTGCTGTCGGCCTGGTTCGAGCAGAACAAGGCGAAGTACAAGGCGCCGGAATACCGCAAGTTCGTCTATGTCGCCCTGTCGCCCAAGGACATTGCCGACGCCTCCGCCATCGATGACGCCACCCTGCGCGAGGAATACGAGCGGACGAAGGACAAGTACCGGACCGCCGAAATGCGCACCGTCCAGCAGCTGACCTTCGCCGATCGCGCCGCCGCCGATGCGGCCGCAGCCAAGCTCTCCTCGGGCACCACCTTCGACGCGCTGATCGCCGAGCAGGGCAAGACCGCCGCCGACGTCACGCTCGGCGAGTTCACCAAGGCGACGATGCCCGAACAGACGCTGGCCGAGGCCGCATTCGCGATTCCCGCCGACGGCGGCACCTCCGCCGTCGTCGACGGCATCTTCGGGCCGGTGATCCTGCGCGCCACGAACATCCGCCCCGAAGCCACCAGGGCCTTCGACGAGGTCAAGGAAGAGTTGCGCAACGAAATGGCGCTGACCCAGGCGAGCGACGACCTGATGGCCATCCACGACCGCTTCGACGAAGCCGTTGCCAATGGCGCGACGATCGAGGACGCCGCCGCCCAGACGAACCTCAAGCTGGTCACGGTCGAGGCCGCCGACAATACCGGCAAGGGCCAGGACGGCCAGGAGCTCGCTCTTCCCGAGCAGGCCGGGCTGCTGGCTGCCGTCTTTGCAACGGAGGCCGGCATGGAGAACCCGCCGGTGAACTATGGCCGTGACGGCTACATCTGGTACGAGGTTCGCGATATCGTGCCGGAACGGGACCGCACGCTCGACGAGGCGCGCGACAGTGTCGTCGCCGACTGGACCGCCGAGCAGCAGCGCGACGCCCTCGGCAAGAAGGCCGCCGAGATCGCCGAGCGCATCCGCAAGGGCGAGAAGATGGCCGACATCGCCTCGGACATGGGCATCGCCGTCGAAACCAAGGCCGGGCTGACCCGTGGCGCCGAGGACATCACGCTGAGCCCGGCGGCCGTCACGGCGGCTTTTGGCGGACCGGTGGGCCATGTCGCCAACGCACCGGGGACCGCCGGCGACGGCCAGATCGTCCTGCAGGTGACGGAAGTCGACAGCAACGCCGCCGGCGACGCGCTCGCCAATACCGACCAGCAGATCGAGGCAATCGCCCGCGCCAGCGGCGACGACATCCTCGACCAGATGGTTTCCAGCCTGCAGACCTCCTACGGTGTGTCGATCAACCGGTCGCTGGCCGAGCGCAGCATGCAATGACAATCCGGGGAAGCCGATCACATGTCTGACCTGAAACCATTCATCGCCAAGGTCGCCAGCGGACAGCCGCTGGACCGCGAGGAAGCCCGCGGCGCCTTCGAGATCATCATGTCCGGCGCCGCCACGCCCTCGCAGATCGGCGGCTTCCTGATGGCGCTGCGCGTGCGCGGCGAGACGGTCGACGAGATCTATGGCGCCGTCGGCTCGATGCGCGCCCGAATGCTTCCCGTCTCCGTACCCGCCGGCGCGATCGACATCGTCGGCACGGGCGGCGACGGCGCCGGCACCTACAACATCTCGACGCTCGCCGCGATCATCGTAGCCGGCGCCGGCGTGCCGGTCGCCAAGCACGGCAACCGTGCGCTGAGTTCGAAATCGGGGACGGCGGACGCGCTCTCCTGCCTCGGCGTCAAGCTCGACATCGGCCCCGAGGCGATCGCGCGCTGCGTGAACGAAGCCGGCCTCGGCTTCATGTTCGCCCAGCTTCACCACCCGGCGATGAAGCATGTCGGCCCCTCGCGCGTCGAACTCGGCACGCGCACGATCTTCAATCTGCTCGGACCGTTGTCGAACCCCGGCAGCGTCAAGCGCCAGCTCGTCGGCGTCTACGCCGAGCAATGGCTCGTTCCCGTCGCAGAGGTGCTGCGCGACCTCGGTTCCGAGCGCGTCTGGGTCGTCTACGGCTCCGGCCTCGACGAGATCACCACCACTGGCACGACGCAGGTTGCCGCACTCGAGGACGGCAGGATCCGCACCTTGGAGCTGACGCCGGCCGACTTCGGCCTGCAGCAGGTGGACCTCGACGCGATCCGCGGCGGTGACGGCGCCCACAATGCCGAGGCACTGCGCGCAGTCCTCGGCGGTGCCGAAACGGCCTATCGCGACATCTCGCTCGCCAATGCCGCCGCCGGCCTGATCGTCGCCGGCAAGGCGGACACGATCGCAGACGGCATGGAGATCGCCCGCCAATCGCTTTCGAGCGGCAACGCGAGCGCGGCCCTCAGCAGGCTCGTGGCGGTTTCCAACGCGGCGGATCAGGGGTAGGCTCGTTCCATGACCGATATTCTGAAGAAGATCGAAGCCTACAAGCGCAAGGAGATCGAGGCCGCCAAGGCAGCCGTCCCGCTTGCGGAGTTGCGGGCGATCGCGCGCGACCAGGAGCCGCCGCGCGGCTTCTTCGCGAGTCTGCTCGCCAGGAAGGCGAAGGGTGAATTCGGCCTGATCGCCGAGATCAAGAAGGCGAGCCCCTCTAAGGGCCTGATCCGCCCGGATTTCGATCCGCCGGCGCTGGCGAAGGCCTATGAGGCCGGCGGCGCCGCCTGCCTGTCGGTGCTGACGGACGCACCGAGCTTCCAGGGCGCGCCGGCGTTTCTGACCGAGGCGCGCGCCGCCTGCAGCCTGCCGGCGCTGCGCAAGGATTTCATGTTCGACACCTACCAGGTGCAGGAAGCCCGGGCCTGGGGTGCAGACTGCATCCTCCTCATCATGGCCTCGCTGTCGGACGACGACGCCCGGCGCCTGCAGGATCATGCGTTCTCGCTCGCCATGGACGTCCTGGTCGAAGTGCACGACGAGGCGGAGATGGAGCGCGCGCTGCGGCTGAAATCGAAGCTCGTCGGCATCAACAACCGCAATCTGCGCACCTTCGAGGTCGATCTCGCCGTCTCCGAACGGCTGGCGCGCATGGTGCCCGACGACCGCCTGCTCGTCGGCGAGAGCGGCATCTTCACCCATGCCGACTGCGAGCGGCTGAAGGCGTCCGGCATCACGACCTTCCTCGTCGGCGAGAGCCTGATGCGGCAGGCGGACGTGACGACGGCCACCCGCGCCCTGCTGACCGGCGGCACGTCCGTGCTGGCTGCCGAATGATGGCGCGCGGACGGAGCGGACTGACCCATATCGACGCCTCCGGCGAGGCGAACATGGTGGATGTCGGCGACAAGGACGAGACGGTGCGGATCGCCGTCGCCGAAGGGTCGGTACGGATGCGTCCCGAGACGCTGGCGCTCATCCGCGAAGGCAACGCCAGGAAGGGCGACGTGATCGGCACCGCGCGGCTGGCCGGCATCATGGCCGCCAAGCAGACCGCCAGCCTCATTCCGCTCTGCCACCCGCTGATGCTGACCAAGGTCTCCGTCGATATCACCGAGGATCCCGATCTGCCCGGCCTGCGCGTCGAGGCGATGGCCAAGCTCAGCGGCCGCACAGGGGTCGAGATGGAGGCGCTGACGGCCGTCAGCGTGGCATGCCTGACGATCTATGACATGGCCAAGGCCGCCGACAGGGAGATGGAGATCGGCGGTATCCGTCTCCTGGCCAAGTCCGGCGGCCGTTCGGGAGACTATCGGCGCAGGGAGCAGGATTGAAGATGTCGCTTTTGCCGGTCGAGGATGCGCTTGAACGCCTGTTGAAGTCAGCCCGCCCCCCGGACAGAAGCGAGAGCGTGCCGCTCCACGAGGCCTGCGACCGCGTGCTGGCGGTCGACGTCGCCGCCCGCCTGACCCAGCCCCCCTTCGACAATTCCGCAATGGACGGCTACGCGCTGCGTCATGAGGACATCGTCGAGCCCGGCGCCACCTTGCGCGTCATCGGCCGATCCGCTGCGGGCCATGCCTTTTCCGGCGCCGTCGGGCCCGGCGAGGCGGTACGGATCTTCACCGGCGCGCCACTCCCGACCGGCGCCGACACGGTGCTGTTGCAGGAGGATGCCGAGACGGTCGGCGACGATCGCATCCGCAGCACGTTCCTGCCGCAGCGCGGCCGCCACATCCGCCCGCGCGGACAGGACTTCGCCGAGGGCGAGGTGGTGTTGCGGCAGGGGCAGATGCTCGATGCCGCCCGGCTGACCGTCGCTGCCGCCATGAACCATGCGGTTCTCAACGTCTACGCCCGGCCGAAGGTCGCCCTGCTTGCGACCGGCGACGAGCTCGTCCCGCCCGGCTCCGCCCTCGGCCCCAGCCAGATCGTCGCCTCCAACAGCTTCGGCGTCGCCGCCCTCGCCCGCGAGGCCGGCGCCGAGGTGATCGATCTCGGCATCGCCGCCGACGACCCCAATGCGATCATGGATGCCGTCGACTGGGCCAAGGCCTGCGGCGCGGACGTACTCGTCACGCTCGGCGGCGCTTCGGTCGGAGATCACGACCTGGTGCAGCCGGTTCTCGTCTCCGCCGGCATGGAACTGGACTTCTGGCGGATCGCCATGCGGCCGGGCAAGCCGCTCATGGTCGGCCGCCTCGGCGGCATGCACATTCTCGGCCTGCCCGGCAATCCTGCCTCCAGCATGGTCTGCGCGCTCTTGTTCCTGGAGCCGTTGGTCCGCAAGCTGTCCCGCCTGCCGGCCTTCGACCGGCGGACCTTCGCGGTTGCCGGCACGGCCCTCGCCGCCAACGATCACCGCCAGGACCATCTCCGCGCGACGCTTGCCGTCCGCGACGACGGCGCCCTCGTGGCCACGCCCTACGACAAGCAGGATTCCTCGATGATGAAGGTGTTTGCCGCCGCGGACTGCCTTCTGATCCGCCCGCCGCATGCGGAACCGGCCGAAGCCGGGGATCCTTGCGAGATCCTCCTGCTTCGGCCGCCGCCCACTAACCGTCAATACCCTGCGCCCGGCCCCGCCGGCTGAAGTCCGGCACGCCGTGCCGATCGCGGCAATCTCACCCACTGATCGAGAGCCGATCGGCGCGCCCCTGGCCGCCGGTCGATGCCTCTGTTGCGCATGTGATTTCGCTACCCTCGAGACATCAACGTTTCAGCGCGAAAATCCAATGTCGCCGGCGCAAAAACTTTTCGCGGCAGACGTGCGCAGCTCATGCCTTGTTCAACGTATGATGCCGTTCCATTCGCCGAGGCCCACGATCCGGCCCCCCTGAAGCGCGCACTTCGCCGGGGACAACGCGCCGCAGCCGCGGCCTCCGGCCCCTCTTGCCATGAGACGGGCTCATTCTGCCGTTATCGCCTTCCTCGCGTTCGGTCCCCCATGGCCTGCCTCCGGCACGGGACCGCCCTGCGGCATCGGGCCGCGCGATCCAGCGGGAGAACTTCCAAGATGGCAACCTGTGGCGAATCTCGCTAAACGTCACAAGTTGTTGAAGCTTTGCCGATACACGTATTCGGCAGTGCCCGCCCCTGACCATCTTCCACGAGACCGTACAAGGACATTTGCATGACAGGCATCAACAAGAGCACCAAGAGCGTTTCTGCCACCGGCAACGACATCGTCGACTCGGTCCTCGGCGGAACGGCCTGGAGCGGCACCGTCACCTATGCCTTCCCGACCAGCAGCTCGGCCTATGGCTATTCGGACTATGAGCCGAGCGACGGATTCGGTTCGGTCTCGGGCAAGATGAAGTCTGCCGCGCTCTTTGCGATGGAACAGTCCTACGGATCCAAGGCCAATGACGGCTTTTCGGTGGAAGGCTTCACCGGCCTGACCCTTTCGGCAGGATCGCAGTCAAGCGCAACCCTTCGCTTCGCCGAATCGACTTACGACAACCCGACGGCCAAGGCCTACTTCCCCGGCACCTACGACGAGGCCGGCGACCTCTGGTTCGGCGAAGACAGCGACTTCAACGATCCCGAGGCCGGCAACTACGGCTGGCACACGCTGATTCACGAGCTCGGTCATGCACTCGGCCTGGAGCACGCCCACACCGGCGAAGGCTTCGCCAAGATGCCTTCGGCCAAGGACAGCGTCGAATATTCGGTGATGACCTACCGAAGCTACCAGGGCAGCGACGCCGATATGTACACCTATGAAGAGTTCGGCGCCCCGCAGACCTTCATGATGGCCGATATCGCCGCCCTCCAGCGCATGTACGGCGCCGACTTCACGACGAATGCCGGAAACACGACCTACAAGTGGACGCCGGGCAGCGGCAAGACCTATGTCAACGGCGAAGTCGCGATCGCGCCCGGCGCCAACCGCATCTTCGCAACCATCTGGGACGGCGGCGGCAGCGACACCTATGATCTCTCCGCCTATTCCGATGGCGTCGAGATCGACCTGGCCCCCGGCTCGCACTCGGAATTCAGCGACGAGCAACTGGCCTATCTCGGCGACAGCCACTATGCCCGCGGCAACATCTTCAACGCCCTTCTGTACAAGGGCGACACCCGCTCCCTCATCGAAAACGCCAAGGGCGGTTCGGGCGCGGATACCATCGAAGGCAACCAGGCCGCCAACACGCTGACCGGCAACAGCGGCAACGACAGGCTCTACGGCCTGACCGCCAACGACACGCTCTATGGCAACAGCGGCCGCGACAGCCTCGACGGCGGCACCGGCAACGACACACTGATCGGCGGGTCCTCCGGCGACAGGCTGATCGGCGGCAGCGGCGCCGACACCGCATCCTACGCTTCGGCGCGCGGCGGCGTGACGGCCAACCTGTCGAAACCCTCGATCAACACCAACGACGCCGCCGGCGACACCTATTCCTCGATCGAGCATCTGCAGGGCTCCGCCTATGCCGACAGGCTGACCGGCAACAGCTACGCAAACCGTCTCAACGGCGGAAGCGGCAACGACACGCTCGACGGCGGGGCCGGCAACGACACCCTGATCGGCGGCCCTGGCACGGACAAGCTGATCGGCGGCAGCGGCACCGACACGGTGAGCTACCAGAACGCCACCGCCGGCCTGACCGCAAACCTCGGCTCCCGTTCGGACAACACCGGCTCCGCCAAGGGTGACAGCTACTCCTCGATCGAAAATCTGATCGGGACCAGCTATTCCGACAAGCTGACGGGCAATTCGACCGCCAACCGCATTTCCGGCGGCAGCGGCAGCGATGTGCTCAAGGGCGTCAACGGCAATGACGTCCTCGACGGCGGCCACGGCAACGACTCGCTGTTCGGCGGCAAGGGCCATGACGATTTCGTCTTCGGAAAAGGCTACGGCACCGACACGGTCGAGGTCTTCTCCGACGGCGTGGATCAGATCGACCTGCGCAGCTACGATTTCTCCTCCGCCTCGTCGGTGCTGAGCAAGGCGACCCAGGTCGGCGACGACGTGCGGCTGAAGTTCGCGACGACCGACATCCTGGTCCTGAAGGAATTCGATATCGCCCATCTCGGCGCCAACGACTTCATCCTGGCCTGAGGCGGCAAAGCGCAGGGTGGCCGCAGACGCAGCCGCCCTGCGCGCCTCATGCGACATCCGGCGACCTGATCCTGCAAAAATGACGAAAGGGGCGATGCACACGGCATCGCCCCTTTTTTCTGTAACCGGTCGCTGGGAAGCCGCCTCAGTCGACGAAGGCGCGCTCGATGACGAATTCGCCGGGCTTGTTGTTGGCGCCTTCGGTGAGGCCCGCCTGCTCGAGCAGCGCCTTGGTTTCCTTCAGCATCGCCGCCGAACCGCAGATCATGGCGCGGTCGACCGCCGGATCGAAGGGGTCGACGCCGAGATCGGCGAACATCTTGCCGTTGCTGATCAGATCGGTGATCCGGCCCTGGTAGGGAAACGCCTCGCGGGTCACCGTCGCATAGTGGCGCAGCTTGCCGCCGACGACCTCCGACAGCAGTTCGTCCTTGGCGATCTCCTCCACGAGGTCGAAGCCGTACTTCAGTTCCGATACTTCGCGGCAGGTATGGGTGAGAATCACCTCGTCGAACTTCTCGTAGGTCTCCGGATCGCGGATCAGGCTGGCGAACGGCGCGATGCCGGTACCGGTGGAGAACATGTAGAGCCGCTTGCCGGGCGTCAGCGCATCGAGCACCAGCGTGCCGGTCGGCTTCTTGCGCATCAGCACCTGATCGCCCTGCTGGATCTGCTGCAGGTGCGAGGTGAGCGGACCGTCCGGCACCTTGATGGAGAAGAACTCCAGCTCCTCGTCCCAGGCGGGGCTCGCGATCGAATAAGCGCGATAGACCGGCTTGCCGTCGACCATCAGGCCGATCATGGCGAATTCGCCGGACCGGAAGCGGAAGCCGTCCGGACGCGTCATCCGGAAGCGGAAGAGACGGTCGGTATAGTGCTGGACGCTCGTCACCTTCTCGACATAGACGCCGGCGGGAACGGTTGCTGCGAGATCTTCGGTCTTTGCGGGCGCATTCATTCGTGGTCGGTTCCTGCGGTCTCTACGGAATGTCGCATAGGCAGATATTATACTGCGGTCGCCGAAGGAAGGCATCGCGTTCCAAAGGAAGCGGCCATGCGCAAAATGCATTCCATCGGTCGCCCTGCACTTGCACCCCTCATATAATGTGCGGCGCAACAAGAAGAAAGGCCCGCATCCGTCTTTAGCCGGAAACGGGCCCCGATCGCGACAATATGCGTCAGCCGACGCGGCGCCAGCTGTAGGATTTCGCGTCCGCCGACGGCCTGGCCGTCGGCTGGTAGTGATTGTCGATCCCCGGCAGCCGGTTTTCCGAAAGCCGCTTCAGCGCCGTCGCATTGGTGACGGCGAAGCTGTCGATGCCGCACCGAAGCATCAGCGGGATGTGATCGATCAGAACGTCGCCGACCGCCCTCACCTCGCCCTGATAGCCGAGCCGCGAGCGCAGCAGCGAGGCGTGGCTGAAGCCCCGCCCGTCGCTGAAGGCCGGAAATGCCAGGGCCACCAGCGCGATCCGGTCCAGGTGCCCCTCGAGCCGCCGCACATCGTCCGCAGGATTGATGAGGACGCCGAAACCCGCCTCGTCGCCTTCGGCGACACGGGCCAGGAAGTCGGAGAGACCGAGGATCGCCTTCTCGTTCGATCCGGCCTTGATGTCCTCGTTCTCGATGACCCACGGGTCGTCGTTGACGAAGCCGGTTTCCTTCCAGATTCTCGTCATCTCGCGTCCCCCTACGCTGCCGCCGCTGCCGCATTGCCGTAGAGCGCATCCTTGAAGGGCTGCGGCCCGACGCGCCGGTAGGCTGCGAGAAAATTCTCGGACGGATCGAGCCGCAGGCCGAGATAGGTGTCGACGATCACCTCGATCGCGTCGGTCACCTTCTCCGGTTCGAAGCCGCGGCCGATGATCTCGCCGATCGACGTGTTCTCGTCGCCGGAGCCGCCGAGCGTGATCTGGTACAGCTCCTCGCCCTTCTTCTCGACGCCGAGCAGGCCGATATGGCCGACATGGTGATGGCCGCAGGCATTGATGCAGCCGGAGATCTTGATCTTCAGCTCGCCGATTTCGGCCTGCCGCTCGGGCGAAGCGAAACGATTGGAAATCTCCTGCGCCACGGGAATGGAGCGGGCGTTCGCCAGCGCGCAATAGTCCAGCCCCGGACAGGCGATGATGTCGGTGATCAGCCCGGCATTGGCCGTTGCCAGCCCGGCTGCGACCAGCGCGCGATAGATCGGCTCGAGATCGGCGAGCGCCACGTGCGGCAGGATCAGGTTCTGCTCGTGGCTGACGCGGATCTCGTCGAAGGCATATTCCTCGGCGATATCGGCGACCGCCTCCATCTGCGCATCCGTGGCATCGCCCGGAATGCCGCCGATCGGCTTCAGCGAGATCGTCACCATGCCGTAATCGGGGTGCTTGTGCGGCTGGACGTTCTGCTGGACCCAGCGGGCGAAATCAGAGTCGGCCTTCTTCCACTGGGCGAGATTGGCCCAGCCCTCGGCGCGCGGTTCCAGCGCCGGCGGCGCGAAATAGGCGGCAATCGCCTCGATGTCGGCCTCGGGCAGCTTCAGTTCCGTGTTCTTCAGCTCGGCGAACTCAACCTCGACCTGCCGCGCCAGTTCATCCGCCCCGGTCTCGTGCACGAGGATCTTGATGCGCGCCTTGTACTTGTTGTCGCGCCGGCCATGCAGGTTGTACACGCGCATGATCGCGGTCGTATAGGAAAGGAGATCCTCTTCCGGCAGGAAGTCGCGGATCTTCTTGGCGATCATCGGCGTCCGCCCCTGGCCGCCGCCGACATAGACGGCAAAGCCGATCTCGCCCTTGTCGTTCTTCTTCAGGTGCAGGCCGATGTCGTGGACCTGGATCGCCGCGCGGTCGCGCTCGGCGCCGGTCACGGCGATCTTGAACTTGCGCGGCAGGTAGGAGAACTCCGGGTGGACAGAGGACCACTGCCGCAGGATTTCCGCATAGGGCCGCGGGTCGGCCACCTCGTCGGCGGCGGCGCCGGCAAAATGGTCGGCGGTGACGTTGCGGATGCAGTTGCCCGAGGTCTGGATCGCATGCATCTCGACCGAGGCGAGGTCGGCCAGCGCATCGGGAAGCTCCGACAGCTTCGGCCAGTTGTACTGGATGTTCTGCCGCGTCGTGAAATGGCCATAGCCGCGGTCGTACTTGCGCGCGATATGGGCGAGCATGCGCATCTGTCGGCTGTTCAGCGTGCCGTAGGGAATGGCGACGCGCAGCATGTAGGCGTGCAGCTGCAGGTAGACGCCGTTCATCAGCCGCAGCGGCTTGAACGCATCCTCCGCCAGTTCGCCGGACAGGCGGCGGGCGACCTGGTCGCGGAACTGGGCGACGCGGTCGTTGACGAAGGCGTGGTCGAATTCATCGTAGCGATACATGTCTTGTCCTTCAGGCCACGGCCGCGCGGGTCGCGTTCAGACCGGAATATCCGGCAGCATAGGGGATGGTCGGACCGCCGGCGCGGATGCGCTCGCGCATCCGAAGCGGGCGCAGCACGCCGTCGACTTCTTCGACATCCACGACGTTGACGTCAACCACCTTGTTGTCGGCGAACGCCTGCTTGCCCGTGGCCTCCAGCGCCTCGACCGCCTCCTTGTGGCGCGCCACGAAGGCTTCCTGCAACGAGGTGTTCCAGTTGCCAGCGGCATCGAGCCAGACGGATATGCCGTCCGACAGCCGGTTCGCGGTCAGGACCTTGTCTGTCATGTCATGCTCCCAGATATGCGGCGTCCGTCGTCGCGCGGCTGCGGACGAGCGGGACGGAGTGTTCGAAGTTGGCGCCTGCGACCGCATCGCCGATGATCACCATCACCGGGCCGGTCAGTTCGTCGCGATGCTCGAGGTCCGGCAGGTCCTTCAGCGTGCCGTGCAACAGCCGCCTGTCGGATCGGCTGGCGTTCTCGATGACCGCGACCGTCGTCTCGGCCGGCAGCCCCGCCTGCATCAGCCGCCCGGCGACGGACGCCGTGACGGTGCGGCCCATGTAGACGGCGATCGTCGCCCCGGAAACGGCAAGCCGCCCCCAGTCCGGCAGAACCGCACCGGTCAGGTCGTGGCCGGTGGTGAAAACCAGCGACGAGGCGACGCCGCGCAAGGTCAGCGGCAGTTCGAAATCGGCGGCCGCGGCGAAGGCGGAGGTGATGCCGGGGACGATCTCGTAGGAAATCCCCGCCTCGCGCAGCGCCGACATCTCTTCGGCCGCCCGGCCGTAGACCAGGGGATCGCCGGATTTCAGCCGCACGACCCGCTTGCCGGCGCGGCCGAGTTCCACCAGAAGGTCGTTGATCTCGTCCTGCGATTTCGAATGACAGCCCTTGCGCTTGCCGACCGAGATCCGCTCGGCATCGCGGCGCCCCATGTCGACGATCGCCTGCGGCACCAGCGCGTCGAAGACGATCGCGTCCGCTTCCATCATCACCCGCTGCGCGCGCAGCGTCAGAAGGTCTGCCGCCCCCGGTCCGGCCCCGACGAGCCAGACATGGCCTTCGACCTTGCGGGCACGAGACAGCAGCTCGGTCGCCTTCCGGCGCGCCAGATCCTCGTCGCCGGCGCTGACG
This sequence comes from Hyphomicrobiales bacterium, assembly GCA_900469965.1. Classification (GTDB taxonomy): domain Bacteria; phylum Pseudomonadota; class Alphaproteobacteria; order Rhizobiales; family Rhizobiaceae; genus Mycoplana. The sequence goes on from UBZP01000024.1 coordinate 113,961, forward strand.
GCATCGGCCACCTGCCCCTGGAAGAAGCGGCGCCAGAAGACGCGGCGCGTCACGCCGCGCGGCACCATCGCCTCGACGGCATCGCGATAGGAAGCGGCGAGCGTCGCAAGCCTGCCCAGCGACGGCGACAGAAGCTGGTCGATCTGGCCGCGGATCATCTGGGCCAGCACCGGCCCCGCCCCTTCGGTCCCGATCGCCACGGCCACGGGCGCGCGGTTGACGAGGGCCGGCGTGAAGAAATCGCACTCGTCCGGCTGGTCGACGGCATTCACCGGGATACGCAGTTCCCGCGCGAGGGCCGCAATGTCGCGGTCAGCAGCGCCGTCGCCCGTTGCGGCAAAGACGAGAACGGCTCCTGCCAGGACATCGGCCGACACCGGCCCGGCGGTCACTTCGATCGCTTCGGTCTCGAGATAGCGGGAAAAATCGGCAGCGAGCCCGGAAGCCACCACGACGATCTCGGCATCGGTGTTGCGCAACAGGCGAACCTTGGCATACGCCTCCTCACCACCACCCACGACCACGACCCTTCGTCCGCTGACACGGAAGAAGGCGGGAAACACCGAAAGCGTGTTGCTGGCTTGCTGCATCTCAGGGTCCGGTTCGAGTGAGCCGCACTATCGCCAATACGGGATGGAAATTAAAGGAACAGAAATTCGCAGCCTTTCGGGGCGGCGTATTCTTTTGCTCGCCTGCAGGGCATTTAGAGCAAATCTCTCCGAGGCGCCGTTGCCCCTTGCCTCGGCGCCGGCCGCCCCGCTAAAGGTGGGCGCGGATTGCGACCGAAGAGGAAATCGCCATGAACCGGCAAGCCCTGGCCCGACGTCTGCTCGACGTCATCGAGAACGACATCCTCCCCTTGACGAAAAAGGGCGTGGCCGACGGCAACAAGATCTTCGGCGCGGCGATCCTGCGCAAGTCCGATCTCTCGCTCGTGATCGCCGAGACGAACAACGAGACCGAGAACCCGCTGTGGCACGGCGAGGTCCATGCGCTGAAGCGGTTCCACGAGCAGGCCGACAGGCCCGATCCGAAAGAGCTGATCTTCCTCTCCACCCACGAGCCCTGCTCCATGTGCCTCTCGGCCATCACCTGGGCCGGCTTCGACAATTTCTACTACTTCTTCACCCACGAGGATTCGCGCGACGCGTTTGCGATCCCGCATGATCTGAAGATCCTCAAGGAAGTCTTCCGCCTCGAGCCGGGCGGCTATGCCAAGACGAACGCCTTCTGGCGATCGGCCGCGATCGGCGACCTGATCGCCGTCGCGCCAGAGCCCGAGAAAACCGAACTGAAGGCGCAGGACGCGCGCATCCGGCACGCCTACGACCGGTTGTCGGAAAGCTACCAATCCGGCAAGAACGACAACAGCATCCCGCTCAACTGAGCGAGGGACGGAGTGGAGCGCATGCAGCCGTCACGCGACATAAAGGGTCTCATCGACATCATGGCCGCGCTGCGCCAGCCGGAGACCGGCTGCCCGTGGGACGTCGTCCAGACGTTCGAGACCATCAAGCCCTATACGATCGAGGAAGCCTATGAGGTCGCGGACGCAATCGAGCGCGCCGACATGCACGACCTCTGCGACGAACTCGGCGATCTGCTGCTGCAGGTCGTCTTTCACGCCCGGATCGCCGAGGAGGCCGGAGAATTCGCCTTCGGCGACGTGGTCGAGGCGATCACGAAGAAGATGATCCGCCGTCATCCGCATGTCTTCGACCGCTCCGATGCCGATACGCCCGAGCGGGTGAAAGCCCAGTGGGACGCGATCAAGCAGGCGGAAAAGCGCGAGCGCAGCGAACGGCGCGCCGGCCGCGGACTGCCGCCCGAAAGCGACACCGGCCACCTGGGCACCGTCCAGCGCTCGTTTCCGGCCCTGGTGGAGGCCCTGAAGCTGCAGGAGCGCGCCGCCAAGGTCGGCTTCGACTGGTCGGAGCCCGAACCGATCCTCGACAAGATCGAGGAGGAAGTCGGCGAATTGCGCGAAGCCTTGCGCCACGGCGACCGCAAGAAGGTCGCCGACGAGCTGGGCGACCTGATCTTCGCCGTCGTCAACATCGGCCGCCACACCGATACGGATGCGGAAATGGCGCTACGCGGCACGAACGCCAAGTTCCGCCGCCGATTCGCCCACATCGAGACCGAGCTCACGGCCGCGGGCGAGACGCTGGAACAGGCGACGCTGGAGCGGATGGAAGAGCTGTGGCAGGCCGCCAAGGCGATCGAGCGGCAACTCGGCTGACAGCACGCGGGCGACGGCCGCCCGCCGCGATGAACGTTACCGTTCCCAATCCTCGAGGGGGCGTTGCTCGCCCTGCCCCAGCCGCCGGTCCAGTTCGGCAGCCTCGGTCTCCGTCAGCCGGGCGGCGATCCGCACGCGGCCGTCTTCCTGGTCCTCGCGCTCGTCGACGATCGAGTGGTCGTAGAGCCAGGGCAGAAGCTGCAGCTTGTCGACCGGCAGCACCACGTCGCGGTCGACGAGGACGCCGGACAGCCGCCGGTTGATCTCGGCCATCAGCGCATCGACGCCTTCCCCGGTCAATGCCGAGACGGCGATCGTGTTCGGCGTCGCGGCCGCCTTCTGCACGAGCGCCTCGCGCGCCTCGGCCGGCAGGTCGTCGATCTTGTTCCAGACCTCCAGGATGCGCTCGGCGCCGTCCTTCTCGTCGATGCCGAGATCGGCGAGGATGCGCAGCACGTCGGATGCCTGGGCGCCGTTGTCGGGATCCGACATGTCGCGAACGTGCAGGATCAGGTCCGCCTCCAGCACTTCTTCCAGCGTCGCGCGGAAGGCGGCGACGAGATGGGTCGGCAGGTCGGAGATGAAGCCGACGGTGTCGGAGAGGATCACGGTCCGCCCCTGCGGCAGCTTCATCCGCCTGAGCGTCGGGTCCAGCGTGGCAAACAGCATGTCCTCGGCGAGCACGCCGGCGCCGGTGATGCGGTTGAACAGCGTCGACTTGCCGGCATTGGTATAACCGACCAGCGCCACGATCGGGTGCGGCACCTTCTTGCGCTTGGCGCGGTGCAACTGGCGAGTACGGCGCACCTGCTCCAGCTCCCGCTCCAGCCGCACGATCCGCTCCTGCAGCAGCCGGCGGTCGGCCTCGATCTGGGTTTCACCCGGACCGCCCATGAAGCCGGCGCCGCCGCGCTGGCGCTCCAGGTGGGTCCAGCTGCGCACCAGCCGGCCCTTCTGGTAGTTGAGATGGGCGAGCTCGACCTGCAGCGTGCCTTCCTTGGTGGAGGCGCGGCGGCCGAAGATCTCCAGGATCAGGCCTGTGCGGTCGATGACCTTGGCGTTCCATTCCTTCTCGAGGTTGCGCTGCTGCACCGGCGTCAGCGGATGATCGACGATCACCAGCCCCGCGTCGTTGGCGTCCAGCGCCGTCTTGATTTCCTCGATCTTGCCGGTACCGAGCAGCGTGCCCGGCTTCGGCTGCGAGACCGGGACGATGGCGGAAAAGACGACGTCGAGATCGATCGCCCGCGCCAGCCCGATCGCCTCGGCAAGGCGTGCCTCGTCCGAGCGCGACACCACGCCGTTGGCCTCGGCCCGCCCCTTCTTGATGACCGGGGCGATGACGACGGCACGCGAATCGTCGCGGCGCTTTTCGAGCTCCGGCACGATCGAATCCTGGGATGTATCGCGTTTGCTAATCAGCCTTCACCTTGTCAGGAGGCGCTTTCTTCGTTCTCGAACATCTGCAGCGGCTGGCCGGGCATGATGGTGGAGATGGCGTGCTTGTAGACGAGCTGCGAGTGGCCGTCGCGCCGCAGGAGCACGCAGAAATTGTCAAAAGACGTCACAACGCCCGTCAGCTTCACGCCGTTGATCAGGAATATTGTGAGGGAAATCTTTTGTTTGCGAACGGTATTAAGAAAAAGATCCTGCAAATTCTGAGAACGTTCCGCCATCGCGCCGCTTCTTTCTTGATTGCCGGTCCTTTCGACCGGTTGACTAAAACATTGATGCCCCGAAGACAGGCGACGCACATTTCGCCCATCCAACGGTTTAGGTATCAAATCGCAGACTTCTCCGCAATGTCGAAAAAAGTATCATGGCTCATCCGGGCAGCACTGTCACAGACAGACAACAACCCGCCAAAATACGCCGAATGAGGAACCCGTCCTGGGCAGCGCAGACGAAGCGCCTACCCCTCTGACCGGCGGCCGTCGGCGACAGGGCCCTGCTAGAAATACTGGATGCTGACACGGAAAAGTTGCTGCACGTGGCGAACGGCTTCCCCCGTCGCAAACAGCACCACCCGGTCCTTCGCCTTGATGCGCAGGTCGCCGCCCGGCGGCAGCACGTTTCCGTCGCGATAGATCGCGCCGATGCGGATGCCCTCCGGCAGGTCGAGGTCCCTCAGCGGCGTGCCGACCAGCGGCGAGGTCTCCAGCGCCTCCGCCTCGATCACCTCCGCCGAGCCCTTCTGCACGGCATAGACCGAGCGGATCCGGCCCTTGCGCACATGCTGCAAGATGCCGGAGATCGTGACGGCGCGCGGGTTGATGTGCGCGTCGATGTCCATGCTGTCGATCAGGTCGTGAAAAGCCGGATCGTTGAGGAGCACGAGGCTCTGCTTGCAGCCCAGGCTCTTCGCCATGACGCTGCCGAGGATGTTGATCTGGTCGTTGTTGGTCAGCGCGACGAACAGGTCGGCATTCTCCATGTCCGCCTGCTGCTGCATCTTCTGGTCCAGCGCCGATCCGTGCAGCACCACCGTGTTGCGCAACTGGTCGGCGATGTGGACCGCCCGGTCCCGGTCGCTCTCGATGATCTTGATGCGCGTGCGCGGCTGGAACTGCTCGATCGTCTTTGCGACGAAGAAGCCGATATTGCCGCCGCCGGCGATCACGATCCGCCGGGCCTCCTGCTCCTCGTGACCGAACAGCGACAGGGTGCGGCGGACATGCGCGAAATCGCAGACGACATAGGCGAGGTCGCCGGTCTGCAGCTCGTCGGCGGACTTGGCGACGAACAGCTTGCCTTCGCGGAAGACCGCCGTCACCGTCGCCTTCAGGTCGGGAAAGAGCTCCGTCAGCTGCTGCAGCGGCGTGTTGACGACCGGGCAATCCTCCATGCACTCGATCGCCAGCATGACGATCTTGTCGTCGGCAAAGCGCACGACGTCGGTCGCGCCGGGATAGGAGATGCGCCGGAGCGCCATCTTGCCGACCTCGATCTCCGGCGAGATCGCGACGTCGATCGGCAGGTCGTCGCGGGAAAAGAGGTCGGAGTATTCCGGCGCCAGGTAGCTCTGCGCCCGGATGCGGGCGATCTTCGTCGGCACCTTGAACAGGGAATGGGCGACCTGACAGGCGACCATGTTGATCTCGTCATGCAGCGTGACGGCGATGATCATCTCGGCCTGCTCGGCGCCGGCACGCGCCAGCACGTCCGGGTGCGCGCCATGTCCGACGACGCCGCTGACGTCGAGCGTCTCGGTGATCGCCGCGACCAGCGCCGCCGACGTATCGATCACCGAAACGTCGTTGTCTTCCTGTGCCAGCCGCTCGGCGATGCCGTAGCCGACCCGGCCCGCGCCGCAGATGATGACCTTCATGTGCCCTACCCCGAAGCCCCTGTGCCCGCCTCAGACGCCGAGCGATTTCAGCTTGCGATGAAGCGCCGAGCGCTCCATGCCGACGAACTCGGCCGTGCGCGAGATGTTGCCACCGAAACGGTTGATCTGGGCAATCAGGTAGTCGCGCTCGAACATCTCGCGCGCCTCGCGCAGCGGCAGCGTCATGATGTGCTGGTCGCCCTGGCTGGAAACCTTCGGCAGCATGTCGCCCACGTCCGTCGGCAACATGTCGGCGGTGATCGCGCTGTCCGGACCGTCGCTGCGGGCGAGGATCATCAGCCGTTCGATGTTGTTGCGCAGTTGCCGGATGTTGCCGGGCCAGTCGTGCGCCTGCAGCACGGCGAGCGCGTCGTCGCCGATCTTGCGCGCGCGGATGCCGGCCTGTTCGCTGATCTGCCGCATGAACATGTCGACCAGGAACGGAATGTCCTCGCGCCGCTCGGCCAGCGGCGGCACGCGGACGGGAACGACGGCGAGCCGGTGATAGAGGTCCTCCCGGAACGCGCCCTCCGCGATCAGGCTCTCGAGATTGTAGGCCGTCGACGAAATGATCCGGACGTCGACCTTGACGCGCTTCGAGCCGCCGACGCGCTCGAACTGCTGGTCGACGAGGACCCGCAGGATCTTGTTCTGCGTCTCGCGCGGCATCTCGCCGATCTCGTCGAGATAGAGGATGCCGCCATGCGCCTCCTCCAGCGCGCCCGTCTTGCGCTGCTGCCCGCCGCCGCCGCCCTCGGTGCCGAAGAGCGCGATCTCCATCCGCTCCGGCGTGATCGCCGCCGCGTTCAGGACGACGAACGGGCCGTTGGCGCGGCTCGACTTGCGGTGGATCATCCGCGCCACCAGTTCCTTGCCCGAGCCAGACGGCCCGAGAATCATGATGCGGCTGTTGGTCGGAGAGACCTTCTCGATGGTCTGGCGCAGCTGCGAGACCGCCACCGACGTGCCGATCAGTTCGACCGCATCGCCCGAGCGGCGCTTGAGCTCGGTCACCTCGCGCCGCAGCTTGGAGTTCTCCAGCGCCCGTTCGGCGATCAGGATCAGCCGGTCCGCCTTGAACGGCTTCTCGATGAAGTCGTAGGCCCCGCGCCGGATCGCCGACACCGCCGTCTCGATGTTGCCGTGGCCGGAGATCATCACGACGGGAAGGTCGGGGTAGCGGCTCTTGATCTCGTCGAGCAGCGCCAGCCCGTCCAGCCGGCTGCCCTGCATCCAGATATCCAGGAAGACCAGGCGCGGCACGCGGTCGCTGATCGCCTGCAGCGCGCTGTCGCTGTCATAGGCGGTCCGCGTCTCGTGGCCCTCGTCGGACAGGATCCCCGAGACGATCTCGCGGATGTCCTCTTCGTCGTCCACCACCAGAATATCAGAGGCCATGGGTCAGTTCCTTGTCTTCTTCTTCCGCATCGACGGCCGGGATTTCCTCGGCGGGCAGGATCACGCGGATCATCGCGCCGTGGCCGTTGTCGAAGTCCGGCGGCGCGTCGTGCAGTTCCAACTGCCCGCCGTGGTCTTCAATGATCTTCTTCACGATCGCCAGACCGAGCCCCGTGCCCTTCTCGCGCATCGTCATGTAGGGTTCGAGGATCCGGTGCCGGTTCTCGGTCGGCAGGCCCTTGCCGTTGTCGATCACGTCCACGACGAAATGGCCGCTGACCCCGTCGCGACTTGCGCGCACCAGGATCTTGCGCTCCTCGCGCTGGATGTCGGCCGGCAGGGCCTCGATCGCCTCGACCGCGTTCTTGATGATGTTGCCGAACGCCTGGCCCAGCATGCGGGAATCGAAGTTCCCGACCAGTGGCACCTGTTCGAAATCCTTCAGGAACGTCACGTGCGTGTTGCCCATCTCGCGCAGGAACACCGCATCCTTGAGGATGGCGCGCAGGTCAGACCTGTCCTTGGTCGGCTTGGGCATGCGGGCAAAGGCCGAGAACTCGTCCACCATCCGGCCGATATCCTCGACCTGCCGCACGATCGTGTCCGTACACTGGTCGAACACCGCACGGTCGTCCTGGTTGATCTGCTTGCCGTAGCGACGGCGGATGCGTTCCGCCGACAGCTGGATCGGCGTCAGCGGGTTCTTGATCTCATGCGCGATGCGGCGGGCGACGTCGGCCCAGGCGGTGGAGCGCTGGGCGATGACGAGGTCGGTGATGTCGTCGATGGTGATGACGTAGGATTCCTTGGCGTCCTTCGCCTCCTCGCGCGTCACCTGCACGTTCAGCGTCCGCTCGGTGCCGCCGCGCATGATGTTGATCTGGCGGCGATGTTCGTTGCGGAAGCGGTGTGTCGCCTCCTGCAGCACCTCGAAGACCTCGGGCGAGATCTCCGCGAGCTCTGCGCCGACGAGCGATCCCGCCGGACGGCCGAACAGAAGCTCGGCGGACGAATTGGCGATCGTCAGCCGGCCGCCCTCCTCCACGCCGATCACCGCCGCCGTCACGCCCGACAGCACGGCCTCGATGAAGTGGCCGCGCTGTTCCATCTCGTCCTTGGCGTCGAGGATCTGTCCCTGCTGCGCCCGGATCTCGGCGATCATCTTGTTGAAGGTGCGCGACAGGTTGCCGACGTCGCCGTCGGCGGCCCGCACCGGCACGTGCACGTCGAGATTGCCCGATCCGACCGCGTCCGCCGCGCCGATCAAAAGGCGGATCGGCCGCACGATCCGGTCCGCCACCGCGATCGCCGTCCAGATCGCCGCCAGGAGCACGATCAGCGCAAAGCCGAGATAGAGCACCCCGAAGGCGATTTGCAGCGACGTCCGGCCGGCCTCCAGCGCGCGGTATTCCGCGGTGTTGTCCTCCATCATCCGCATCGAGCGCATGACTTCGGGGTCGACGGTGCGGATCGTGTAGAGGAAGGTATCGGGGATGTTGTCGAGCTTGATCACCGCGCCGACGAGATTGGTCGTCCCGGGCGGAATGAGCGTCGGCTGGCCGGCGGCGGCCGCCTTCAGCGCCTCGTCGGGAACCGGCGGCAACGGTTTCTCGGTCGGGATGTTGGCCTGCAGCACCTGCGATCCGTCGCCGCGCACCAGGAAAGCCCCGAGCATGCCGCGACCGCGGGCCTGCCGGGTGATGAGGTCGTTGAAGCCGGTGCGGTCGAGGCTGTAGAGCTGGCGGTTGCGCTCCAGGTCGTTCGACATCGACACGGTCTGGCCCTGCAGGTAGCTCGCATTCTCGAGCACATAGGCCTGCGCCACGTTCAGTGACGAGCTGACGATCGATTGCGTGCGGATCGAGAACCAGCGATCCAGCCCGACGTCGAGCGTGATCGAGGCGAAGATGGCGACCAGGATCGCCGGCGTGATCGCCACGATCGAAAACAGCGCGACGATCCTGACATGCAGCCGCGCCGCTGCGCGGCCGCGCGAGCGGGCCTTGAGCAGCCGGGCGATCTCGCGGCCGATCAGGATGATGAGGCCGATGACGAAGAGCGCGTTGACCGCCACCGAGGCGATGATCACGTTCGCCTCGGGCTTGATCGGCGTCAGCCCGAGAAGGATGAACAGCGACAGCGTCGCGGCGACCAGCGCGCCGCCGGCGAGCAGGAGACCCGGAAGCGCGAACGAGGCCCTGCGGTCGCGGCCATTGCCGGCGGCGTCTTCTCCACCCCCGATGAGGGTCGCATTCTCGTTCATCCGAAGCACTCACTCCGACCGGCCAGCGACTGGCCGATACCTCGTTCAAGCAGAAGCACGGGTCCGCAAGCGCAAGCTCCGGCTCCTCTGGGGAGAGAACGAGGGATGGTCACCGCCTATTCGCCCCCGCGTGCATCTGTTACCACCATGCAACACAATGTGGCGAAAATGCAACGCAGCCGGCGACGAAGTCAAGCCAGCCGGGAGCTGCGATAGACCGAGACGCCGAGCTCGCGGATCTTCTTGCGCAGGGTGTTCCGGTTGAGCCCGAGCAGGTCGGCGGCCTTGATCTGGTTTCCGCGCGTCGCCGTCAGAGCGGCGAGGATCAGCGGATACTCCATTTCGGCCAGAACCCGGTCGTAGAGGCCCGGCGGCGGCAGGCCGTCGCCGAAACTGGAGAAGTACTGGCGCATGTTTTCCTCGACCGCCTGCGAGATCGAAAGCGCCCCGCTGCGGGCGGTCGTCTTCTCAATCGGGCTGTCGGGAATGTCCGCGCGCAGTTCCGTCTCGATGATTTCGCGGGTGATGACATCCTGTGGATAAAGTGCGGTCAGCCGCCGGACGAGGTTCTCCAGCTCGCGCACATTGCCCGGCCAGGGATGCGCCTTCATCAGGTCCAGCGCCTCCTGGTCGAATCGCTTGGCGTCCAGCCCCTCCTTCTCCGCCTGCTGGACGAAGTGGCGCACGAGGTCGGGAATATCCTCGGCCCGGTCGCGCAGCGGCGGCAGCCGCAGCGGCACCACGTTCAGGCGGTAGTAGAGGTCCTCGCGGAAAAGCCCCTGGTTGATCGACTGCTTCAGGTCCTTGTTGGTCGCCGCGACGATGCGCACGTCGGTGCGGATCGGCGTGCGCCCGCCGACGGTCGTGTATTCGCCCTGCTGCAGCACGCGCAAGAGCCGCGTCTGCGCATCCATCGGCATGTCGCCGATCTCGTCGAGGAACAGCGTGCCGCCCTCGGCCTGCTCGAAGCGACCGGTGGAACGGTTCTGCGCGCCGGTGAAGGCGCCCTTCTCGTGGCCGAACAGCTCCGATTCGATCAGGTCGCGCGGGATCGCCGCCATGTTGATCGCCACGAACGGTCCGTTGCGGCGCTTGCCGTAGTCGTGCAGGGCGCGCGCCACCAGTTCCTTGCCGGTGCCCGATTCGCCGGTGATCATCAGCGTCAGGTCGGTCTGCATCAGCCGCGCCAGGACCCGGTAGATCTCCTGCATGGCGGCCGAACGGCCGACCAGCGGCATGCCGTCCTGCGTGTCGTCGTCGAGCTTGGCCGGCTTCCTCTTCGGCTCCGCCAGCGCGCGGCCGATGATGGCGATCAGTTCCGTCAGGTCGAACGGCTTCGGCAGGTAGTCGTAGGCGCCCCGCTCCGATGCCTTGATCGCCGTCATGAACGTGTTCTGCGCGCTCATCACCAGCACCGGCAGGTCCGGCCGCGCCTTCTTGATGCGCGGCAGGAGGTCGAAGGCGTTCTCGTCCGGCATGACCACGTCGGTCACGACGATGTCGCCTTCGCCGGCCGCAATCCAGCGCCACAGCGTCGCCGCATTGGACGTGATGCGGACATCGTAGCCCGCCCGGCTCAGCGCCTGATTGAGGACGGTTCTGATTGCCGCATCGTCGTCGGCAACAAGGACGGTGGCGCCTGTCATCTGCTACTTCCTCTGCTCTGCGGCGATGTCGTCGTCCTCGCGCAGCCCCTTGGAGGCCGGCATCAGGACGCGGAACGTGGTGCGGTGGCCCTGGCTGTCGCATTCGATGATGCCGCCGTGGCCGCCGATGATCTTGGCAACGAGCGCCAGCCCGAGGCCGGACCCGTTGGTCTTGGTGGTGATGAAGGGGTCGAATAGGTGCGGCAGCAGGTCCGGCGGTACGCCCGGGCCGTTGTCGTGCACGCAGAACTCCAGGGGCAGCGACACCTTCTCGCGCGTGCCTGCCACCGAAAGGCGGATGCCCGGTCGGTAGGCGGTCGTCAGCTGGATCTCGCCGTCCGGCCGGTCGCCCACCGCCTCCGCCGCGTTCTTGATCAGGTTCAGGAACACCTGCACCAGCTGGTCGCGGTTGGCATAGACCGGCGGCAGCGAGGGGTCGTAGTTCTCGGTGATCTTGATGTTGCGGGCAAAGCCGGCGCTCGCCACCGCCTTCACGTGGTCGAGCACGGAATGGATGTTGAGCGCCACCCGGTCGACCGGCCGTTCGTCGGAGAAGACCTCCATCCGGTCGACCAGCGAGACGATGCGGTCCGTCTCGTCGCAGATGAGCCGCGTCAGCGCCCGGTCCTCGTCCTCGACGGAGGTCTCCAGCAGCTGTGCGGCGCCGCGAATGCCCGACAGCGGGTTCTTGATCTCGTGGGCCAGCATCGAGGCGAGCCCGGTCACCGAGCGGGCAGCGGCGCGATGGGTCAGCTGGCGGTCGATCTTGTCCGCCATCGAGCGCTCCTGCAGCACCACGACCACGGAGCCCGGATTGGTCGCCACCGGCGCCACGTAGAGATCGACGAGCTTGTCGGCGCCGAGCCGCGGCGAACTGAGATCGACACGGTATTCGTTGACCGGCGCCAGCCGCTCCCTCACCTGTTCGATCAACGTGAGAAGAGGGCTGCCGAACGGTATGAAATTGCTGACATTATGCCGCGACAGATGACTAGCGCTCGCGCCGAAGAAGGATTCCGCCTCCCAGTTGGCGAAGGCGATATGCCCGGCCTCATCGACGAGGATGACCGGATGCTGGATGGCGTTGAGCACCGCCATTGCCAGTCCGTTGCCGTCGGACTGCTGCCGGCGTTCGTCGTCTGAACTGGTCATGCCGCTATCTCTTCCGGTCGCACGGACGTGCCGTGTTCGATCAATGCCGCAGCCAGCTGGCCGGCGACGAATTCGCTGTCGGTCGACGTCATCAGCGCCGCCCTGTCCGCGGGCGCGAGCCCCGGCGCGTGCCGGTCCAGATACCATCCGACATGCTTGCGCGCGTGCCGCAGACCGGCCGCGACGCCATAGAAATCGAGCATCATCCGGTAGTGCTCGACGGCAAGGCCCGCAAGGGCGAGCCGGTCGGGCGCCGCGCAGGCTCCGGCGAGCACCGCCGGATGCCACGGGCGCCCCTGTGCCGCGCGCCCGACCATCACCGCGTCGGCGCCGGAGCGCCGCAGGATCTCGGCCGCGTCCTCGACGGTGTCGACATCGCCATTGGCAACGAGCGGTATCGCGATCGCATCGCGCACGGCGCGGATCGCGTCCCAATCGGCCCTGCCTTCGTAAAACTGCATGCGCGTGCGGCCGTGCACCGTGATCATCTGGACGCCGGCGGCTTCCGCCCGTGCGGCGATCTGTGGGGCGTTCAGGCTGTCGTGATCCCAGCCGAGCCGCATCTTGACCGTCACCGGCACCTTGACGGCCGCAACCGTCGCCTCGATCAGCCGCAGCGCATGGTCGGGCTCGCGCATCAAGGCCGACCCGGAGTACCCGCCGATGACCTTCTTGGCCGGGCATCCCATGTTGATGTCGATGATGTCGGCGCCATGGGCCTCGGCCAGCCTCGCCGCCTCGGCCATCCAGCCGGCATCGCGCCCGGCAAGCTGGACCATGTGCGGGCGAATGCCGCGATTGCGGATCCGCGACCAGGATTCGGGGGCATTGGCGGCGAGCTCGCGGCTGGCGACCATTTCGGTGACGACCAGCCCCGCGCCAAAACGCCAGGCGAGTTCGCGAAAGGGCAGATCCGTGACGCCGGACATCGGTGCAAGGACGACACGGTTGCGCAGGACTTGCCGCCCGATCGCCAGGGGATCTGAAAGGAACGCCGGAACCAAATGCTTATCTTTCAAGCAATCTACTATCGTGCATTATTTTTAGCCATTTTAGTGCCGCTTGCCAAGCCGTTTTGGCACAGTGCCGCAAATTTCCGCAGCACGTCTGGCAAAGCGGCGGCGATCGTTCTAAACCGGCCGGAACGGCATGTAGCGCGGGGGACCAGCACAGAATGGGCGCACGAAAACGGATCAACTGCGGTGTGATCGTCGTTGCCGCCGGGCGCGGCGAACGGGCCGGATCGCATCCGGACGGCCCGAAGCAGTATCGCCGGATCGCCGGAAGGCCCGTTATTTCCCATACCCTCGACGCTTTTGTCAAATGGGACCCCGCCTGCCGCATCGTCGCCGTGATCCACCCCGACGACCGCGACCTGTTCGATGCGGCGATGGACCAGCTGGAAGGCGGCAGGGACCGCATCCAGGCCGTGACCGGCGGCCGCACGCGCCAGCAGTCCGTGCTCGCCGGCCTCGAGGCGTTGTGTTCCTTCGACGTAGACCACGTGCTGATCCAGGATGCGGTCCGCCCCTTCGTCGACAAGCCGCTGCTCGACCGGATCGCTGCGGCGCTTGCATCCGGCGAATGCGCCGTCCTGCCTGCCGTCGCCGTTGCCGATACGCTGAAGCGCTCCGACACCGCCGGCCATGTTCTGGAGACCGTCCCGCGCGCCGGCCTGTTTGCCGCCCAGACGCCGCAGGCCTTCCATTTCGGCACCATCCTGGACGCGCACCGTCGCGCTGCCGAGGATGGCCGCGACGACTTCACCGACGACGCGGCGATCGCCGAATGGGCGGGGGTCCCGGTCCGGCTCGTCGAGGGATCGGCGGCCAACGTCAAGCTGACCCTGCACAAGGATATCATCATGGCCGACGAACGCCTTTCGCCGCCGCTTGCCGACGTGCGCACCGGCAACGGCTACGACGTCCACCAGCTGGAGCCCGGCGACGGCGTCACACTCTGCGGCGTCTTCATCCCGCACGACCAGAAGCTGAAGGGCCATTCCGATGCGGACGTGGCGCTGCATGCCCTGACCGACGCGCTGCTCGCCACCTGCGGCGCCGGCGACATCGGCGATCACTTCCCGCCCTCCGACCCGCAGTGGAAGGGCGCAGCGTCGAAGATCTTCCTCGAGCACGCGGCAAGGATCGTCCGCGAGCACGGCGGCACGATCATGAATGCGGACGTGTCGCTCATCGCCGAGGCGCCGAAGATCGGACCGCACCGGGACGAGATGCGGCACAGGCTCTCCGAGTTCCTGGGGATCGCACTCGAGCGCTGCTCGGTCAAGGCGACGACCAACGAGAAGATCGGCTTCGTCGGCCGCCGCGAGGGCATCGCCGCCATCGCCACCGCCACCGTCGTCTATCGGGGGCGTCCGTCATGAGCATGTGGCCGGCCGATATCGAGCAGGCGGCCAGCCGGCTGATTTCCGATTTTGCGGCGCGCGGGCTCCTGGTGGCAACCGCCGAATCCTGCACCGGCGGCCTCATCGTGGCAGCGCTCACCGAGATCGCCGGATCCTCCGCAGTGGTGGACCGCGGCTTCGTCACCTATTCCAACGAAGCCAAGACCGCCCTTTTGGGTGTCCGTCCGGAGACACTTTCGGCGCATGGCGCGGTGTCGGAGGAGACGGCGCTGGAAATGGTCAGGGGCGCGCTCGCCGCATCGAGGGCCGACTGCGCCGTCGCGGTCACCGGCATTGCGGGACCTGCCGGCGGATCGCCGGAAAAACCGGTCGGCCTCGTTCACCTGGCCGCGGCCCGTCGCGACGGCCCGACATGGCATCGGGCGATGCGATACGGCGATATCGGCCGCCACGAGATCCGGCTTGCGACCGTCAGGACCGCACTGCAGATGCTGGACGAACTCGGAACCGGCTGAAGGCTACGTCTGATCCTCAACGCTGTGGCGAAAAGCGGCGCACACCCGGCGCCGGCGCGCCGGCCATCGACGCCGACACGGAAGAGACCCCGCTGCCGGATATGCCTGTGTGGCTTGCGAGAACGAGAAAGGCGGCGAAGACCAGCGAGGCGACATTCAACGCAAGAAGCAATCCGTTCATGCCCAAAACTC
The DNA here is from genome assembly GCA_900469965.1 of Hyphomicrobiales bacterium. GTDB lineage: Bacteria > Pseudomonadota > Alphaproteobacteria > Rhizobiales > Rhizobiaceae > Mycoplana. The sequence continues at coordinate 129,065 of UBZP01000024.1, forward strand.
CAGCATCCCGCCCGACCCTTGCAGTCGTGACGGACGAGCCGGCGATTTTGTTCAGCTGCCGTAGATCGTTTCGGCGCGTTTCTCGAAGGCTTCGGAGAACATGTGGAAGGCGCGATCGAACATCGAGCCCATCAGCGCGCCCAGGATGCGGCTCTTGAACTCGTAGTCGATGAAGAAGTGCACGTTGCACCTGCCCTCGCCCAGCGGCTCGAAACGCCAGCGATTGTCGAGATAGCGGAACGGCCCGTCCAGATACTTGACGTCGATCGCCGTGTCGCCCGGGTTCAGCAGCACCTGCGTGGTGAAGGTCTCGCGGATCGCCTTATAGCCGACGGTCATGTCGGCCACGAGCAGCTCCTTGCCGTCGCGCTCCTTGCGGGACCGGACGGCAAGTCCCTCGCAGAGCGGCAGGAACTCGGGATAGCGCTCCACGTCGGCGACGAGGGCATACATCTGTTCGGGGCTGTGCGGCACCGGCCGCCGGGTTTCGAACTGTGGCATGCGCTGGAGATATAAAAACCCGCGCTGCGAAACAAGATGCCGCACATCGAAGGCAGCGCTTTCGCACACGGGCCATCCGCCCTCAGCCGGCGCCGTCCACCGCCCGCTCATAGGCCGAAAGGACGGCATCGGCCGCAAGCTCGGCCTCCTCTTCGTCGGTCTGCCAGTTGCTGACCGACAGACGCATCACCTGCCGGCCGCGCCAGACCGCGCCGCCGGCAAAGATGCGGCCGTCCTTCTGCACGAGCGCGATCACCTCCTGCGTCAGCCGGTCGCCCGCATCCGGCGAAAGCCTGGCGCCGAACCGCAGCACCACCTGGTTCAGCTTCACCGTGTTCAGCACCGCAATGCCGCTGTTCCCGGCCAGGCGTTCAGCCAGGATCGTCGCAGCCCGGCAGTTGCGCTCGATCATCGCCGCAATGCCGCTGCGGCCGAGATGGCGGATCATGGCCCAGGTGGCAAAGCCGCGCGCCCGCCGCGACAGTTCTGGCACGTAGTGGCTCGGATCGCGCTCGCCTTCCCCTGCCAGCGGCAGGTAGCTGGCCGCGATCGTCATCGCCCGCCGGTGCGCCAGCTCGTCGCGCACGATCGCATAACCGCTGTCATAGGGGGTCTGCAGCCACTTGTGGCCGTCGGTCGCCCAGCTGTCCGCAAGCTCGACGCCATCGGCCTGCCCGCGCCGCTCGGGACACGCCCGCGCCCAGAGCCCGAAGGCACCGTCGACATGCACCCAGGCGCCCTTCGCCTTGGCGAGCGGAATGAGCGTCGAGAATTCGTCGAAGGCGCCGGTGTTGATCTGCCCCGCCTGCAGGATGGCGATCGCCGGGCCGTCGACTGCGGCCACCGCCCGCGCGAAAGCCTCCGGCCGGATCCGTCCTTCCCCGTCCGTCTCGACGCGCACCACCCGGTCGTGGCCGAGCCCGAGGAACTGCAGGGCGGAGAAGATGGTGGTATGCGCGTCGTCGCCGATCAGAACGGCAATGGGCGGCGCGCCGAAGAGCCCCTTGGTATCGGGATCCCAGCCGTGGGCGCGCAGGACCGCGCCGCGCGCGGCGGCAAGGCAGGTGAAATTGGCGACCGTGGCGCCGGTGACGAAGCCGATGGAGGACGTCCGCGGCAGGTCGAGCAGGTCGAGCAGCCACCGCCCGGCGACCACCTCGGCGGCTGCGGCAGCCGGGGCCGCCGTGTGGTTTCCGGCGTTCTGCCCCCAGGCCGACGTCAGCATGTCGGCTGCGACGCCGGCCGGATGCGAGCCGCCGATCACCCAGCCGAAGAAGCGTGGGCCGGCCATGAGATGCAGGCCGGGCTCGGCCATCGCCACCAGTTGCAGGAGCACGCCCTCCGCATCGGCGCCCTGGTCCGGCAGGGGTTCGGAAAAGACCGAGACGCTGTCGGCATAGCCGCGCAGGGGCCGGTGCGGCCGCTCGGCCACGTCATTGCGAAAACGCGCGGCCTCGGCGGCCGCCAGGCGAAAAAGGCTGTCCACCTCCATCCGCAACCTCCCGCGTGATGTGTCGCAACCCGCCGCCGCGCCTCCCCGCACCGGCGGCCACGACAGCCTACGCCTGCAACGAGCGGGCGACAAATCCTTTTGCGCGATTGCCGGGGCATCGCCGAACCGCCGTGGCCGCCCCTTCGCGCCGCTCCGGCTAGCCGGGAGCCCGCGCCGGTATCCGCGCGGCAACCGCCCTGCCCGTGGCAACGGCCAGCCGGTCGGCCTCGCGACGCGAGCGGAGCACGATCACCGGCACCGACGGATGTTTGGCAAGCCACGCCTCGATCTCCGGACTCTCCGTCCGCTCGAAGTTCCAGACGTAGTACAGAAACTCCCGGGTGACGCGTTCCGGGCAACCGTCGGCCATCTCCGGCCGCGTCCGCCCGCGAAACTTCAGCCAGCGCGACAGCACGCCCTGCAGCGACACGCAGCGTGGCGGCCGTGTCCACACGACGAGGTCGGTGCGGGGCAGACGCAAGGGCAACGTGCCGGGGCTGGTGCCGTCCATGATCCACCGGTCCCTCGCCACCACCGCCTCCAGGCGGGCTAGTGCCTCGCCCCGCGGCCGCCTCTGCCATCCCGGCATCCAGAACACCTCGCGGTCCAGCGAGACATACGGAAGACCCAGCATGTCTGAAAGCCGCAGCGAAAGCGTGCTCTTGCCGCTGCCGGAGCAGCCGAGGACGAGAATGCGTTGCGCGGTCGCAAGCCGCTCGGCGGCAGTCTCGATGGTCGTCGAAGCCGTCATGGCCTTCCCCTGAAACGAAAAATCCCGCCGTCCGGTGGGACGGCGGGACTTAAAGCACGGTGGCGCGAATGTCTATTCGGCTGCAGCCAGAAGTTTCTTCTCGCGTGCCGCCCTCAGGCGGGCGAAATCGTCGCCGGCGTGATGCGACGAGCGCGTCAGCGGGCTGGAAGACACCATCAGGAAGCCCTTGGTGTAGGCGACCGTCTCGTAGGACTTGAACTCCTCCGGCGTGACGAAGCTCTCGACCTTGTGGTGTTTGCGGGTCGGCTGCAGGTACTGGCCGATCGTCAGGAAGTCGACGTCCGCCGTGCGCAGGTCGTCCATCAGCTGCAGCACCTCGTTGCGTTCCTCGCCGAGCCCCACCATGATCCCGGACTTGGTGAACATGGTCGGATCCAGCTCCTTCACCCGCTGCAGCAGCCGGACCGAGTGGAAATAGCGGGCGCCCGGGCGGACCGTCAGGTAGTTGCCGGCCACCGTTTCCAGGTTGTGGTTGAAGACGTCCGGCTTGGCGGCGACGACCCGCTCCAGCGCGCCGGGCTTCTTCAGGAAGTCCGGCGTGAGGATTTCGATCGTCGTCGACGGCGAAGCTGCGCGGATCGCCCAGATCACCTTCTCGAAATGCTCCGCGCCACCGTCCTCCAGGTCGTCGCGGTCGACCGAGGTGATGACCACATGGCTGAGGCCCATCTCTCTGACCGCCTTCGCCACGTTCTCGGGCTCGGCCATGTCGAGCGCGTTCGGCTTGCCGGTGGCGACGTTGCAGAACGCGCAGGCGCGCGTACAGATCTCGCCCATGATCATGAAGGTGGCATGCTTCTTGTCCCAGCACTCGCCGATATTGGGGCAGCCCGCTTCCTCGCAGACCGTCACCAGCTTGTTTTCCTTCACGATCGAGCGCGTCTCCTGGTAGCCCTTGGAGACCGGCGCGCGCACGCGGATCCATTCCGGCTTGCGCATGACCTCGTTGTCGGGACGATGCGCCTTTTCCGGGTGCCGCAGGCGCTTTTCTTCGCCGGGGATCGTCCTGTCGAGAATGGTGACCATGTAAACCTGCCTTCAGCCGCTGCTCAAAACCGCGCGCGAATAACCCGTCAACGCCTGACGATTTTGGCGATGAATAACAAAATGCACGAGCCGACGAAACCCTGCACCAGGTAACCCAGCCACCCGCCTGCGACATGGATGCCGGCCCGGTCGAACACGGCATTCGCCACCAGCGCGCCGACCATGCCGATCACGATGTTCATGAAGATGCCGAACCGGATGTCCATCAGCTTGCCGGCGAGCCACCCCGCCAGACCGCCGATGATGATACCCGCCAACCAGCCCACTTCCATGCCGTCCGTCCTTCGCATCTGTCGGGCGACCGTATCGCCCCTTCGTCATATGGGCACCGCCGCGCCGCTCGCAATGCGTGACCGCGCGCCGCGGCCACCGCCGGGTGACGCACGATACCGCCTTACCTAGCGTCATGCCGGACCTGATCCGGCATCCAGCCCGCGCAAGCCCTTGCGCGAAAAGAGCATTTCCGGCGCCGCAGACGCGGCGCCACCGGATCCCGGATCAAGCCCGGGTGACGGCCGAGGGTGGCCGACCGCACGCGCTACACACCCGCCCCTCATCCGCCTGCAGGCACCTTCTCCCCGCGAGCAGGGAGAAGGAGGAATGCCGCGCACTCGCCGTCACTCTCGCCACTGAGCGGGGCTCGTTCCCTCTCCCTGCTTGCGGGGAGAGGGTTAGGTGAGAGGCAAGCTCCGCACGAAACCGTGGCCTTGCCGGCGCCGTCGACTACGCGTTCAGCGCCCGCCCGTAGGCGTCCAGCACGCTCTCCTTCAGCGTTTCCGAAATCGTCGGATGCGGGAAGATCGTGTGCATCAGCTCTTCTTCCGTCGTCTCCAGGTTCATCGCGACGACGAAGCCCTGGATGAGTTCGGTCACTTCGGCGCCGACCAGATGCGCACCCAGAAGTTCGCCGGTCTTCTTGTCGAAGATCGTCTTGACCAGGCCCTGGTCCTCGCCGAGCGCGATCGCCTTGCCGTTGGCGACGAAGGGGAAGCGGCCGACGCGGATGTCGCGGCCCAGCTCCTTCGCCTTCGCCTCCGTCAGGCCCACCGAGGCGACCTGCGGGTGGCAATAGGTGCAGCCCGGGATCTTCAGCTTGTCCATCGGATGGACGTTGGGCAGACCCGCGATCTTCTCCACGCAGATCACCGCCTCGTGCTCGGCCTTGTGCGCCAGCATCGGCGGACCGGCGACGTCGCCGATCGCATAGATGCCCGGCACGTTGGTCTTGCCGTAGCCGTCGATGGCGATGAAGCCGCGGTCGGTCTTCACGCCCAGCGCCTCGAGCCCGATGTTCTCGATGTTGGCCTGGACGCCGACGGCCGAGATCATCCGGTCGGCGGTGATCGTCTCGACCTTGCCGTCCTTCATCTCGACATGGGCGGTGATGGAATTCGCGCCCTTCTCCACCTTGGTGACCTTGGCCTCCAGGTGGATCTTCATGCCCTGCTTTTCGAACTGCTTCTTGGCGAGTGCGGAGATCTCCGCGTCCTCGACCGGCATCACCGTCTTCATCACCTCGACGACGGTGACATCAACGCCGAGCGTGCGGTAGAACGAGGCGAACTCGATGCCGATCGCGCCGGAGCCCATCACCAGCAGCGACTTCGGCATTTCCGCGGGCTTCATCGCCTCGAAGTAGGTCCAGATCAGCTTGCCGTCCGGCTCGATGCCCGGCAGCGCCCGCGGGCGCGCGCCGGTCGCGATGATGATGTGCTTGGCGGTGTAGGTGCCTTCCGGCAGCACGTTCTTCGGCAGCGGCGCCTGCGGCTCCACCGGCTTCTTCGACGGCTTGGAGACGACGATCTCGCCGGGCTTGGAGAGCTTCGCCTCGCCCCAGATGATGTCGACCTTGTTCTTCTTCATCAAAAAGCCGACGCCGCCGTTCATGCGCTCGGCGATGCCGCGCGACCGGGCGACGATCGCCTTCAGGTCCGGCGTCACGCTACCCTCGATCTTGATGCCGTAGTTGCCCGGGTGCTTGGCGTAGTGGAACACCTCCGCCGAGCGCAGCAGCGCCTTGGTCGGGATGCAGCCCCAGTTCGAGCAGATGCCGGCCAGGTGCTCCCGCTCGACGATGGCGGTCTTCAGGCCGAGCTGGGCGGCGCGGATCGCGGCAATGTAGCCGCCGGGACCCGAACCGATAACGATGACGTCGTAAGCATTCGCCATGAGCGCTTCCACTCCTCTTTTCTCTTGCAGCGTTTCCCGTTTGCGAGAACCGCCTGTCGTCCTTGGAGGAGCGGAAGACGCCTTCCGTCCTCAGGGCTGCTCTTCGAAGGCCCCGAAGCGCCCGAGCAACCCGTAGATCTCATCCTTCAGCCGCATCCGCTCCTTGCGCATTTCCGTCATGCGAAAGTCGTCCACCGGCTCGATATCCGTCTCGGCCCGATGGATCGCCCGGTTCACCGCGTCATACGCGTCGGCAAGGCGGTTGAAGTGTCCATCGACCTCCCGCAGATGCCGGATTGCGCCGGCATATTCGGGGAATTCCTCTGCCAGCTTGTGCGGGGTGTTCGACATGTCGCATCTCCTTTTTCGCGTCGATGCGACAAGCCTAGTCCCCAAGGACCTGCACTCCTTGATCCCCGTCAACCGGCCTCTAGAGCCCGAGCATCATGCGCACGACCGGCTCCAGCCCGCGGCCGATCGCGCGCGTGTTCTCGGCATTGAGATGCACGCCGTCGAGCGGCGACGTCTCTGCCACCGAGCCCGCGTCGAAGAAGCCGCAGCCCTTCTCGTCGGCCAGATCGGCATAGAGCGTCGCCAGCATCGCCGACTGCTCGACGCCGCCGGCAAACATCGCCGCAAACGCCGTGTTCGCCGTCTCGCAGATCGGCGGCGGCGCAACGATCAGGATCTCCGGCTGCTCGGTGTCGTCGAAGGACCAGGCGTGATGCCGCACGAGCGCCACCAGCCGCTCCATGCCCCGCATCGCGCCGAAGGCCGTGCCGCAGATCGCCGGCTTCATGTCGTTGACGCCGAGCATTATGATGACGAGGTCGATCGGGTCGTGGCTGTGCAGGATGGTCGGCAGGATGCGCGCACCGTTGCGATCGCAGTCGGCGAGGTTGTCGTCATAGGCCGTGGTGCGGCCGTTCAGCCCCTCGGCGATCACCTGCACGCCCGGACCGAGCGCCTTGGCAAGCACGCTCGGCCAACGGTCCTCCAGCGCATGGCGCCCGAGCGTCTCCGCATCATAGCCCCAGGTGAGGCTGTCGCCGTAGCAGAGGACCGTCTTCATGGCCGAACCACTCCGTTAGACGAGCATCCCGATCGGGTTCTCGATATAGCGCTTGAAGGCCTGCAGCAGTTCCGCACCGAGCGCGCCGTCGACGCAGCGATGGTCGGTCGACAGCGTGACCGTCATCGCCTGGACGATGACCATCTCGTTGTTCTTGACCACGACGCGCTGCTCGCCCGCGCCGACCGCGAGGATCGTCGCATGCGGCGGGTTGATGACGGCGGCGAAGTTCTTCACGCCCATCATGCCCATGTTGGAGACCGAGGTCGTGCCGCCCTGGTATTCCTCCGGCTTCAGCTTGCGTTCCTTGGCGCGCTTGCCGAGGTCCTTCATCTCGTTGGAGATGGCCGACAGGCTCTTGGTCTCTGCGTGGCGGATGATCGGGGTGATCAGGCCGCCAGGGATCGAGACGGCGACGCCGACGTCGGAATGCTTGTGCTTGACCATCGCCTGTTCCGTCCAGGAGACGTTGGCGTCCGGCACATCCCTCAGCGCCAGCGCCATGGCCTTGATGACCATGTCGTTGACCGAGAGCTTGTAGGCCGGCTTGCCGTCCTTCTCGTGGGCGGCCGAATTCAGCTGCGCCCGCAGCGCCATCAGCGCGTCGAGCTCGCAATCGACCGAAACGTAGAAATGCGGCACGGTCTGCTTGGATTCCACCAGCCGGCGGGCGATCGTCTTGCGCATGCCGTCATGCGGCACGAGTTCGTAGGAGCCTTCCTCGAACAGCTTCAGGACCGCATCGTCGGACACGCCCTTCGCCAGCGGTGCGGCAGGCGCAGCAGCGGCGGCAGCAGGCGTTGCCGCCTTCTTCGCGCCACCGCCCGAAACGGCAGCCTCGACGTCGGCCTTGACCACGCGGCCGTGCGGGCCGGAGCCGGCAACGGCCGAAATGTCGATCCCGGCTTCCTTCGCGAGACGGCGGGCCAGCGGCGAGGAGAAGGTGCGGTTGCCGTCAGCCTTGGCTGCGGGAGCAGCCGCGGCCGGCGCCGACGGTGCCGGAGCCGATGCAGCCTCGGTCTTTGCGGCAGGCGCGGGGGCGGCGGCCGGAGCCGCCTCCGCCCTCGGCGCCGGGGCAGCGCCGCCAGCACCGCTCGCAGCCGCCTTCACGTCCTCGCCATCGGCGGCCAGAACCGCGATCAGCGAATTGACCTTCACGCCCTCGGTGCCGGCCGGAACGACGATCTTGGCGACGACGCCTTCGTCGACGGCCTCGACTTCCATCGTCGCCTTGTCGGTCTCGATCTCGGCGATCACATCGCCGGACTTGACGGTGTCACCTTCCTTCACGAGCCACTTGGAGAGATTGCCCTCCTCCATGGTCGGCGAAAGGGCAGGCATGGTGATGTTGATCGGCATGTCTGCGCCCTCCCGTTACTTGTAGCAGACGGTCTTGACCGCCTGGACGACCTCGCCGACGCTCGGAAGCGCGAGCTTCTCGAGGTTGGCAGCGTAGGGCATCGGCACGTCCTTGCCGGCGATCGTCAGGATCGGCGCGTCGAGATAGTCGAACGCCTGCTGCATGACGCGGGTGGCGATTTCGGTACCGACGGAGTTCTGCGGATAGCCTTCCTCGACGGTGACGAGGCGCCCGGTCTTCTTCACCGATTCGATGATCGTCGGCAGGTCCATCGGGCGGATGGTGCGCAGGTCGATCAGTTCGACGTCGATGCCGTCCTTCTCGAGTTCGGCCACCGCCTTCGTCGCATAGGTCATGCCGATGCCGAACGAGACGACGGTCGCGTCCTTGCCGGCCTTGTGGATGCGCGCCTTGCCGATCGGCAGCACGAAATCGTCGAGCTTCGGCACGTCGAAGTGCTGGCCGTAGAGGATCTCGTTTTCCAGGAAGATCACCGGGTTCGGATCGCGGATGGCAGCCTTCAGCAGACCCTTGGCGTCGGCGGCCGTATACGGCATCACGACCTTGAGGCCGGGGATGTGGCTGTACCAGGCGGCGTAGCACTGCGAGTGCTGGGCGGCGACGCGGGCCGCAGCGCCGTTCGGGCCGCGGAAGACGATCGGCGCGCCCATCTGGCCGCCGGACATGTAGAGCGTCTTGGCGGCGGAGTTGATGATCTGGTCGATCGCCTGCATGGCGAAGTTGAAGGTCATGAACTCGACGATCGGCTTCAGGCCGGTCATCGCCGCACCGACGCCGACGCCGGCAAAGCCGTGTTCGGTGATCGGCGTATCGATGACGCGGTTGGCGCCGAATTCCTGCAGCAACCCCTGCGTGATCTTGTAGGCGCCCTGGTACTCGGCCACTTCCTCGCCCATGACGAAGACGTCGCCGTCACGGCGCATCTCCTCGGCCATGGCGTCGCGCAGCGCTTCGCGTACGGTGGTCGAGACCATCTCGGTGCCGGCCGGAATGTCGGGATCGGCGGCGACTTCGACCTTCGGTGCGGCCGGAACGGGGGCGGCAGCCGCAGCGGCCGGTGCCGGCTTCGGCGTCTCGACCTCGGCACCCTTCGGCCCGGCATCGACCTCGTCCTCGCCGACGCCCTTGCCGAGCTGGTCCACGTCCTCGCCTTCCTCGGCGAGCAGCGCGATCAGCGTGTTGACCTTCACGTTCTCCGTACCGGCCGGCACGACGATCTTGGCGATCGTGCCCTCGTCGACGGCTTCCACTTCCATCGTCGCCTTGTCGGTTTCGATCTCGGCGATCACGTCGCCGGCCTTGACGCTGTCGCCCTCGTTCTTGAGCCACTTGGACAGCGTGCCCTCTTCCATCGTCGGCGACAGGGCGGGCATGAGAATATCGATTGGCATGGTGTTTCCTCCGCCCGGATCAGATCAGAATGTCGGTGTAGAGCTCGGATACGTCCGGCTCCGGATCGGACTGGGCAAAATCGGCGGAGTCGGCGACGACGTCGCGGACGTCCTTGTCGATCTGCTTCAACTCGTCCTCGGAGGCCCACTTCTTCTCCAGAAGGCGGGCGCGGACCTGCTCGATCGGATCATGCTCGGAGCGCATCTTCTGCACTTCGTCCTTGGAGCGGTACTTCGCCGGGTCCGACATGGAATGACCGCGGTAGCGATAGGTGAGCATCTCGAGGATGATCGGCCCCTTGCCCGAACGGCAATGCTCGACGGCCTCGTCGGCTGCAGCCTTGACCGCGCGCACGTCCATGCCGTCGACCTGGTAGCCGGGGATGTTGAAGGAGGCGCCGCGCTGGGAGAAGTCGGTCTGCGCCGAGGCGCGCGAGACGGCGGTGCCCATGGCGTAGCGGTTGTTCTCGATGATGTAGATGACCGGCAGCTTCCACAGCGCCGCCATGTTGAAGCTCTCGTAGACCTGGCCCTGGTTGGCCGCGCCGTCGCCGAAATAGGCGAGCGAGACGTTGTCGTTGCCGCGGTAGCGGTTGGCGAAGGCGAGCCCGGTGCCGAGCGAGACCTGCGCGCCGACGATGCCGTGGCCGCCGTAGAAGTGCTTCTCCTTGGAGAACATGTGCATGGAGCCGCCCTTGCCCTTGGAAAGGCCGCCGCGGCGTCCGGTCAGTTCCGCCATCACGCCGCGCGCACTCATGCCGCAGGCCAGCATGTGGCCGTGGTCACGGTAGCCGGTGATGACCTGGTCGCCTTCCTTCAGCGCCATCTGCATGCCGACGACGACCGCTTCCTGGCCGATGTAGAGGTGACAGAAGCCGCCGATGAAGCCCATGCCGTAGAGCTGGCCGGCCTTCTCCTCGAAACGCCGGATCAGCAGCATTTCGCGGTAGGCATTCAGATCCTGGTCCTTGGAAAATTCGACGATGGTGCCGCCGTTGAAGTCTTTCTTGACAGGCTTTGCCGCTGATTTGCGGCTCGATACGGTCGCGGTCTTGCGCGGAGCCATACAATCCTCCCCGAGTTTCTGCCTTTGGCGGCAACATAGGGGAAGAAAGCGACCTCAGCAATGCCATAAATGCATGGCTCACATTCGTGCTAAATAATTGAAATTATTCAATTATTTAAAATTAACCCATTTTCGGTTAATCGCCTCGATCAGTGAAAAATCACGATCTCGTCGGCTCTCGACATGTTCAGCGCGAAGCGCGCCTTCTCGTCCAGCATGTCCCGTTCCAGCGACCCGTCGCTCATCAGCGACACCTCGCGCTCCAGCCGCTTCCGCTCCTCGATGAGCACGTCGAGCTTCGCCTGCCGGGTCACGCGCGTGCGCTCGAACTTCTCCATCGCCCGCAGGCCGAAGTCGCCGTGGACGGAATGATAGCTGAAATAGGACAGAAAGGCGATGGTGATCGCTGGAACGATGAAACGGCCGAGCCGGCGCTTCTTATGATGCTTGGTCCACATGGAAAGGTCCCGATACGCAGTACGGGACCACTCTAGTCGCGATCGGTTAACCGAGCGTTGACCATGTGGGAATTGGGAGACGGCCTGCCTGCCGGAGCATTCGCCCCTCATCCGCCCTGCCGGGCACCTTCTTTCCGCAAGCGGGGCGAAGGAACAACGTGGCGATGCGGCGCCGGCTCCCCTGCGTGGAGCAGAGGGTGCTGCTGGCCTGACCCGAACGATGGAGAAGAGGGAAAATCGCAGCTCGGGCCGCGTCCCCTCTCCCCGCCTGCGGGGAGAGGGTCAGGGTGAGGGGCGGACGCCTCACCCGCAAGGGTCGGCGTCTCAGCCGCGCAGGATCGACCGGCCGGCGTATCGCGCCTGCAGGCCGAGCTGCTCCTCGATGCGGATCAGCTGGTTGTACTTCGCGGTACGGTCCGAGCGCGCCAGCGAGCCGGTCTTGATCTGGCCGCAGTTGGTGGCGACCGCGAGATCGGAGATGGTGGAATCCTCGGTCTCGCCCGAGCGGTGCGACATCACCGCGCTGTAGCTCGCCTTGTGCGCGGTCTCGACGGCGTCGAGCGTCTCCGACAGCGAACCGATCTGGTTGACCTTGACGAGGATCGAGTTGGCGACGCCCATCTTGATGCCGTCGCGCAGGCGGGCGGAATTGGTGACGAACAGGTCGTCGCCGACGAGCTGGACCTTGGAGCCGATCTTGTCGGTCAGCAGCTTCCAGCCGTCCCAGTCGTCCTCGGCCATGCCGTCCTCGATCGAGAAGATCGGGTACTTGGCGGTCAGTTCGGCGAGATATTCGGCCATGGCGCCCGGCTCCAGCGTGCGGCCCTCGCCTTCCAGCACGTACTTGCCGTCCTTGAAGAACTCGGTCGAGGCGCAATCGAGCGCGATGAACATGTCGTCGCCCGGCTTGTAGCCGGCCTTCTCGATCGACTTCATGATGAAGTCGAGTGCGGCCGGCGCGGATGCGAGGCCGGGCGCGAAGCCGCCCTCGTCGCCGACATTGGTGTTGTGGCCGTCGGCGGCGAGCTGCTTCTTCAGCGTGTGGAAGACTTCCGAACCCATGCGTACCGCATCACGAATGGTGTCGGCGCCGACGGGCACGATCATGAACTCCTGGAAGTCGATCGGATTGTCGGCATGCGCGCCGCCGTTGATGATGTTCATCATCGGCACCGGCAGGACGCGGGCGTTCGGGCCGCCGACATAGCGGTAGAGCGGCAGGCCGGCTGCGGCCGCAGCCGCCTTGGCGACGGCGAGCGAGACGCCGAGGATGGCGTTGGCGCCGAGGCGGGCCTTGTTCGGCGTGCCGTCGAGCTCGATCATCGTCTGGTCGATCTCGATCTGGTTTTCGGCCTCCATTCCGCCGATCGCCTCGAAGATCTCGCCGTTCACCGCCTCGACGGCGCGCTCGACGCCCTTGCCGAGATAGCGGGTGCCGCCGTCGCGCAGTTCGACCGCTTCATGCGCACCCGTCGAGGCGCCCGACGGAACCGCGGCGCGGCCGAAGCTGCCGTCCTCGAGATGGACGTCCACCTCGACGGTGGGATTGCCGCGGCTGTCGAGGATCTCGCGGCCGGTGATGTCGATGATAGCGGTCATGGTACTCTTCCCTGTTTTAAGCGGGTCAGCGATGATCTAATCGATTAAAAGCTCTTAATCGAAGCGGACGGAATTGCAAGCGCGCCGTCTCCGGCTAGCCGAGCCTTGTGACACCATCGTGATGGCGGTGCCACGGTGCCGCTCAGCCCTTGGCGACGGCGTCGAAGGCGAGCAGCTTTTCCAGAAGCCGGGGCATGTCCTTCAGCGGCACCATGTTCGGCCCGTCGGAAGGCGCATTGTCCGGATCCTCGTGCGTCTCGATGAAGACGCCGGCGACGCCGACGGCGACCGCCGCCCGCGCCAGCGTCTCGACGAACTCGCGCTGGCCGCCGGAGGAGCCGCCCTGCCCGCCCGGCTGCTGCACGGAGTGGGTGGCGTCAAAGACGACCGGCGCGCCGAGCGAGGCCATGATCGGCAGCGAACGCATGTCGGAGACGAGCGTGTTGTAGCCGAAGGAGGCGCCGCGCTCGCACAGAAGTACGTTCGGGTTGCCGCTGGCGGTGAACTTCGCCAGCACGTTCTTCATGTCCCAGGGCGCCAGGAACTGTCCCTTCTTGACGTTGATGACGCGCCCGGTCTTGGCGGCGGCGACGAGCAGGTCCGTCTGGCGCGACAGGAAGGCCGGGATCTGCAGGACGTCCACGGTCGGCGCCACCAGCGCGCACTGTTCCTCGGTGTGGATGTCGGTCAGGACCGGAAAGCCGAATTCCTTCTTCAGGTCGGCGAAGACCTCCATCGACTTCTCCAGGCCGATGCCGCGCTTGCCCGACAGCGAAGTGCGGTTGGCCTTGTCGTAGGACGACTTGTAGACCAGCCCGATGCCGAGCTTGCCGCACAGTTCCTTCAGCGTGCCGGCGATCATGAAGGCATGGTCGCGCGTCTCCATCTGGCAGGGACCGGCGATCAGCGTCAGCCGCTCCTTCTGCGAGAACGTGACCTTGCCCTTGCCTTCTCCGGCGGTGACGACTGCATTGGTTTCCATGTCATTCTCCAAAGACGAAAAGGGCACCCTGCCCCGGTGCGGCCGGGACGATCAGGCGCCCGCCGCGTTCCACGAATTCGATGCCGTTGCCCTCCAGGTGGCGGCGGCAATGGCCGAGGTCCTTCACCCGGAACACGACGGCCTCTCCCTTCAGGCCGCGATCGGCCGACGTAGGCTCGATGCCATAGAAGCCCCGCATCCCGGCGAAATTGAGCACGCTGATGCGACCGCGCGGCGTATCCACGCTCATGCCGAACGAATGCGCCTCGACCGCGCGTTCATCGGCCGCAGCCTGCAGGAGATACTGGAAATCGGTCGGGTTCTGCTCCGACAGCACGACCTCCGAAAGCGCCACGGCGCCATTGGCATGCGCCTCGAGCGTCGCGCGGTCGGACGGAAGGGCCACGACCCGCTGCGAGGAGAAGAAGAAGAAATCGGGCGAGCGCAGGTCGGCTGCGAAGGCGAGCCGGAAGCTGCCGGTGGCGCTGCTGCCGTCCGGCAGAAGCATGTCTCTTGAAAACGCCAGCATCTCCCCGCCCGAAAGTCCCTCTGCCCGATAGCGGGCGTCGTCCTCGTGCGCATCGTCGGTCGCCATGGCGATGGCCGAAAAGCCGTCGTCCCCGCGGCGGAAGCGGAAGGCCTGGTCGCGGGAAACGAAGACGTTGCCGGCCCTAGCTGCCGCCTCGCATTCTTCCCGGTTGGCGATCCCGAGCGGTTCCAGGTAGCTGCCGTCGCCGAGGAACACGCAGCAGTTCTCGGTCCCGACGGGATGGCGCGCATCGGGGGCGACGGTGAACCCCAGCAGGGTCAGCCGCGCCCGCGCCGTTGCGATTTCGCAGACCGGCAGGACCAGGTGATCGATCGGACGCGCTGTCCTGGGCTTCGCACTCATGAAGGTGATCCGGGCTCATCCATGGGCCGTGCTTTGCCCTTTTTGGGACCGTATTGCAAGGGCGGCGCGCACAGGCGTACCCCGGCGCGAAAAAGCAACCGCTAAAATACCCTAACGGCAGGTTCCAGAACGGCTTCAATGGCCGAAAAAAGCTGTTGATTACCCGCAGTTGCCCTGATCGGCACGCTGTCCCGTTTTGACAATTTTGCCGCGAGCGTCTTTTCTGCTCGCCAACGGACAGGCAGTGGGCTGACTGTGCGAACAGGCAGGAATACGGAAGCAAATGCGCAATGCGTGACCCTTGGGGCGGGTGGCGGATTGCCGGATATTTTGACGTCGCCCGGGGGCTGAGGGATGGTCATGAACCTTTTTCGTCGTAGTGAGGACAATCGCATCATCCATGCGAACCGTCCGGGATCCGGCTACGTCCCGGACGGGCTTGCCACAAGCGGTCCCGCAACGCCGTCCGCCGATCCGTCCGTGCCCGCAGTGTCGGCCGATCCGCTCGACTTCGAGGCATTCGGCCTGGCGCTCGAGGAAAGCAAGCAGTCCTCCGAAGAACTCGTCTCCACCCTCGCCCTGGTGCAGGACCGCGTATCGACGCTGGTCACTGGCCATGCGCGCCTGTTGTCGGAAGTGGGCGGGCTGCGGTCGGAATGCAACCGCCTCGGCTCGCTCCTGGAACACGAGACCGGTGCGCGCAAACGTTTCGAGCAGGACAACAGCCGGCTGACGTCCGACAACAAGGAAGTGCGCGCGAACAACGCCCAGTTGCGCGTCGAGATCGATGCGATAAGGCAGGAGTTCGTCAAGCTCCAGGCGCTGCACGGGGTGACCTGCGAGGAACTCTCGATCGTGGAAATGCGTCTGGCCGACGCCGAACGCGAGATGTCCGACAGGAGCAGCCAGTTCGACGAGGCGAACGCGCTGATGAAGCGCACGCAGAAGGAGCTCGAGGTTCGCAGCCGCGAACTCGCGGCGCTGCGGGAAAAGTTCGACGTCGAATCGACGGCCCATCAGTTGCTGATCGAGACCTCGCGCCGGGAGACCGCCGCCCAGGCGCGCGAGATGACCCGCCTCAACGAGGAAAAGAGCCAGCTGAAGAACACGCTGTCCCAGCAGGAGACCCTCGTCCGCAGCCTGCAGGCGAGCGTTGCCGGCCTGCGCCAGGAGATCACCGTCCTGGAGGAGAAGAACCGCAACCTCGAGGAAGAGCTGGAGGGCGTCCAGAACGCGACCGCGCTGCAGATCGCCCATATGAACACGCGCCAGGAGGCGATCGGCTCCAAGGCCGAGCTGGCGGAGAAGCTGCTGGCGACGGCCAATGGCCGCAACCGCATGACCGACGAGGAACTGCGCACGACCCGCGCGGAACTGAAGCGCCTGAAGAGCGAGATGCAGTCGACGACTGCACGCGCCGAACGGCTGGCCGACGAACTTGCCCGCGCCCGTGCGGCCGGCGGCGAGAGCGAGAATGCGCGCCGCGAACTGGCCATGCAGCATAGCGAACTCGTGCTGAAGCTGCGCGAATACGAAGGCGTGCGCAACCAGCGCGATCGCGACTGGGAGGAAGCGCGCCGGGACATGGAGACGCGCGCGGAATCGGATCGCCACGAGATCAGCCAGCTGCGGACGAGCCTGGAGATCGCCAAGTCGGAGATCCGGCAGCTTCGCACCGACCGGGCGATCCTGACGGGGCAGCTGGAGGCCGCCCGCGGCGACCGCGCCGGCGCCGCCCCGGCGCCTCGCCACCAGGACGGCGATCTCGAATCCGTGCTGTCGGTGTCCCGGACCGGGGCGTCGCAGCCGATCATCGATATCTCGGAGAATTCCCTGCGCGGCCGGGCCGCGCCGGGTGACACATCCCCAATCGGCGACAGGCTGCAGACGATGGATGTCAGCGAGTTGCCGCCGGCTGAGTGAAGCCAGCCGGATTGCCGGTGGGGGACATGACGTCCTCCGCCGGCAAGGCCGTTTCCACGTCGCCCGCCGGCCGTGATCGACCGGCGGGCGATTTCGCCGGAATAATCCGGCCGCTTCAAACGTGAGAGCGACAGGCCTTGGCCGATCCCGGGCCTCGAGGCCCTGACACAATGAAGAACGGCGACGGGCACGGACGTGGCTTCCCCTGACGAGATATCCGCCGACGCGCGCAGTCGCACCCGCCGCTGGGCCGCAGGCCCGGTCGCCACGCTGATCGTCCTGTTCGCCCGCGCCGTCACGGCGGTCCGCGCCCACTGGTCGCCCGATGGCCCGCCGCAGCGCCAGCACGTCTACTACGCCAACCACAGCAGCCATGGCGATTTCATCCTGATCTGGACCGTCCTGCCGCCGCGCGCGCGCAGCAGGACGCGGCCGGTGGCCGGTGCGGAATACTGGCTGAAGTCACCGCTCACCCGCTTCATCGGCAGCCACGTCTTCAACGCGGTGCTGATCGAACGCCAGCAGAAGACCCGCAGCGAGGACCCGGTCGCCCGCATGGCCGGCACGCTCGACGAGGGTGCCTCCCTGATCCTCTTTCCCGAGGGCACCCGTAACCAGACCGACGACCCGCTGCTGCCGTTCAAGAGCGGGCTCTATCACCTGGCGAAGCCGCGCCCGGATATCGAGCTCGTTCCGGTCTGGATCAGCAACCTCAACCGCGTCATGCCCAAGGGCGAGTTCGTGCCGATTCCGCTGATCTGCACCGTGACCTTCGGCGAACCCCTGCGCCTGCGGGAGGACGAGCAGAAGCAGGATTTCCTCGATCGCGCCCGCCTGGCCCTCCTCTCGCTATCGCCGCACACGGACACCGCCGCATGACCGAGGCCCGCTCCGATCTCCTCACCCTGGTGCTCGCAATCGGCGCCTTCCTGGTCGTCGCGACCGCCATCGGCCAGATCCTGCAACGACGCCTGTCGCCCGATCGCAGCAACGCGGCGATCGAGAACCTCAACGCCCGCATCAACGCCTGGTGGGTGATGGTGGCGCTGATCGGGATCGCCTTTCTCGCCGGCCGCGCCGGCGTGATCGTACTCTTCGCCTTCTGCTCGTTCGCAGCGCTCCGTGAATTCGTCACCCTGACGCACACCCGCCGCGCCGACCACTGGGCGCTCGCAGCCGCGTTCTTCGTCGTGCTCCCGGTCCAGTACTATCTCGTCGCCACGGACTGGTACGGCCTCTATGCGATCTTCATCCCCGTCTATGCCTTCCTGCTGATGCCGATCGCGTCGGTGTTGCGCGGCGACACCGAGCGCTTCCTCGACCGCGTCGCCGAGGTGCAGTGGGCGCTGATGATCTGCGTCTTCTGCATCTCGCACGTGCCGGCGCTGCTGACGCTGCAGATCCCCGGCTACGAGGGGCGCAACGTGCTGCTGATCGCCTTCCTGGTCATCGTCGTGCAGATGAGCGACGTGCTGCAATATGTCTGGGGCAAGCTGTTCGGCCGGACCAGGATCGCCCCGCGCCTGTCCCCCTCCAAGACGGTGGAGGGATTCGTCGGCGGCATCGCCAGCGCCACGCTGATCGGCGCCGCGCTCTGGTGGATCACGCCGTTTACGCCGCTGCAGGCGGGGCTTCTCGCGCTCGTCATCACGCTGATGGGCTTCTTCGGCGGGCTCGTCATGTCGGCGATCAAGCGCGACCGTGGCGTCAAGGACTGGGGCCACATCGTCGAGGGCCATGGCGGCCTGCTCGACCGGCTCGATTCGGTGATCTTCTCGGCGCCGATCTTCTTCCACATCGTCCGCTACGGCTGGTCGCTGACATGAGCTTCGGCGCGCACGCCGCAATCCGCCGGATGGCGGGCAGGACGAGCCTCCACATGGCGGTGGCGTTCCTCGCCATGGGCGGCTGGGCGCTTCTTGCCAATCACGGCCACGGCCCTGCCCGCATGCTGGCCGCCGCCGCCGTGCAGGGCACGCTTTCGGCGCTGCTCACGCTTTTCCTCAAGTCGGCGGTCGAGCGGCTGGCCCGAAGGTTCCGGGGTGCCTCGGCCCTGTGGGCCCCGCCCGCGATCGCCATCGCCTGCTCGGCGACGTTGCTGGTGGCGATCCACGCGCTCGCCGGCACCCCGGAGATCGCGGGAACGGTCGCCCTGCCGCTGCTCGTCTCGTCGAGCTATGCCGCCCTCTACAACCTCATGCTCTACCGGAAGGAGCAGCACGCCCCATGACCGCCAGCAGAGACCCCAGCAGCGGAGGCGCCGGCACCGGCGACCGCAGGCCTTTGTCCAGCCGCGACACCCGCTGGGCACGATCGATCGCCCGCTGGCTCGCCGCCCGCGCGTTCACCCCGAACCGCATCTCGCAGGCGAGCATGGTCGCCGCTGCCGGCGCCGGCGCCTGCTTCTGGCTCGCCGGCAGCCGCGCGGGCCTGCCCGCCGCCCTGCTGTTCCTCGCCGCGGCGCTCTTTTGCCAGCTGCGCCTGCTCTGCAATCTCTTCGACGGCATGGTCGCCGTCGAGGGCGGCAAGGCGGAAGCAGACGGCCCCTTCTGGAACGAGTTTCCCGACCGCATCGCCGACATCCTGATCCTCGCCGGCGCCGGCTACGGCATCGGCAGCCCTGCGCTCGGCTGGTCTGCCGCCGCCTTCGCGGTGCTCACCGCCTATGTCCGCGAGCTCGGACGTGCCAACGGCGCACCCGCCGACTTTTCCGGCCCGATGGCCAAGCAGCACCGCATGGCGGTGATGACGGCAGCAGCCGTCCTGGCGGCGATCGCCGTGACGTGGCAGGGGCAGCTGGCGATCGTCGAAGGCGCTCTCTGGATCGTCGCGGCAGGCGCCGCCCTCACCGCTTTGCGGCGTGGGCGAAACCTCGTGCGCAGCCTCAGGGCTCCGGTAGAGGCAGCCGTGTCCGGCAGGCCACAATGATGTAACTTATGCGCGTAGGCGGTGGCTCGCCCGACCCTTCGCATTGACAGCGTCGAGCGACCATCCGCATATCCCGCGCACATGCTTGGATATCGCGGGGACATGAAGAACAGGTTGCGAACGGGTGCCGCCGCACTTGCGATGGCGCTCGCCGCCACGCCCGTCCTGGCCGAGCCCTATCCGCGCGTCTCGACAGCGGTCGGCTCCGTCATCGCGCGAAAGTCCGGCGAGGAGGTGCGTTTCGTCGACCTGCCGCCATGGCGCCCGGTCGAGGTCAGCCAGGACCTGCTTCCCGGCGACACCTTGCGCACCAATGCCAGCGGCACGCTGGCCATCCTGTTCTCCGACAGCACCCAGATGCGCATGGGGCGCAACACCACGCTGGTGGTCCGCCGCATCGAAACCGATGCCGACAGCGAAGTGGAGCTGCAGGGCGGCTCCATCTGGGCGCGCGCCCGCCGCGGTGGCAACGGGCTCATCGTGAACACGGCCGCCGCCGCGGCGGCCATCCGCGGCACCGACTGGACCCTGCGCGTCGACGGAGACCGAACGACGCTGACAGTGCTGGAGGGCAGCGTCACGCTGTCCAACCCGCAAGGGTCGGTGGTCGTCAATCCCGGCGAAGGCGCCGTCGCTGCGATCGGGCAGGCACCGAACAAATACACCCTGGTCGACCTGCAGGAGCGCGAGCAGATCCTGCTCTATGGCGAACTGCGCGACGTCTTCTCCAGCCTGCCCGCAAGCACGCTGGGCGGGCCGGCGATGCGCGGCGAGCACGCCCGCGTCCTCGCGCTCTCGGAGGCCGTGAGAACCGACGCGGACTGGCTGTCGCTGGCCGAGACGGCGCTGACCATCGATGGCCGCCAAAAAGCCCGTGAAACCCTGTCCCGATTGCGCCGGCCGCTGGCTCCGCCGCTGGAGGCGCGGGCAAGGCTGGTCGAGGCCATGATCGCCGGTCAGGAGACGCGCTATCGCGAGGCGGAACGGCTGTTCGCGCAGGCGATCCCGGCGCTGCCCGCCGACCGTCGGGCAACGGCAGCCTACGGCCGCTGGTTCGCGGCGGCCCTCGCCGATCCCGCGGCGAACATCACTCCTCCTGCAGACCCCGTCTCCGACCCGACGGCGGCCCTTGCCCACGCAACGCTCGTCGCCCATGCCGACGGGGCTGCCGCTGCCATCGACGTCCTGCGACAGGCGGAGCGGCGGTTTCCCGACGACGCCCGCCTTCCGGCAATGCGTGCGTCCTTCGCCTTCGCGCTGGATCGTCGCGACGAAGTGCGCGAAGCGCTCGAGCGAGCCCGCCTGCTCGACCCCGACGACCCCTCCTATCTGCTGATGAGTGCCCGCTTCCGCGCCGCCGTCTCCAGCGATCTCGACGGCGCCCTTGCCGACCTGCGGCAGGCGGTGCGCGTTGCCCCCGGCGACGATGTGGCTTGGAACGAGCTGGGCATCGTCTATCATGACCGCAATGCGCCGATCGAGGCGAACGACGCCTATGCCACGGCAATTGCCCTCAATCCGGAAAATGCCGCGCTGCACGCCAATTACGCCCGTTTCCTCATGGACAACGACCAACTGGCAGCGGCGAAGCGGCAGATCGACATGGCCGAAAAACTGGATGCAACCTCCTACGCCGTGCTGGCCGCCAAGGGCCGGTACCTGCTGCGGATGGGGAGGACCGAGGAGGGCGAGCAGGTCCTGCTGCAGGCCTCGGCCGTCAATCCGACCTACGGCGATGCGCTGATCGGCGAGGCGATCGCCTCCTATCAGTTGGGCTCGGAGACAGGCGCCGCCCAGGCGCTCGACAATGCCGATCGCTTCGACCCCGACAACCCCTCCATTCCGCTGATCCGCTCCGGGATCGCGCTCGACCAGTATCGCGCAGACGAGGCGATCGTCGAGGCCCGCGAGGCCCTGCGCCGGCGGATGGACCGCGGTGGCTTCTACACCGGCTACGACGCCAATCGTCAGGCATCCTCCTTTCTGGGCGTCACCCTGAAGAATCTGGGTCTCGACGACTGGGGCCGATACTATGCCGATCGTGGCGCCGATCCGTTCATGGCGACGACCTATCTCGACGAGGCGAGCAACGGTCGGCTGAGCCCCTTCGTGGGCGAGCCGCTCAACGGCGTGCAGCATGTCCAGGGCGGCAGCAGCGACCGGTCGGCGGAGTTGCAGGGCCTGCTGCTCGATCCGTTGGCCATCGCATCCGAGCAGAAGCGCAACTCCATCGAGCGGCGCAGCTTCTTCGAGGCGGCGATCGGAGGAGGCCTGGGCTGGGAGACGGGCAGCCCGGGCTGGAACGGCAATGTCCTTGTCCAGGGCACAAGCTATGCCGGCCTGCCGGTCAGCTACTATCTGCAGGGCGAAATATCCCGCCCGAACAGCGAACGCGACAACGACACCCTGGATCTGGAGGGGGCCACCTTTCAGATCGGCCTGCGCCCGACGCTTGCCGACAGCATCGTTCTGTTCGGTGACACGATCGGCGTCGATCGCGGTTATCCCGGGCAGGTCTGGCTGCCGACGCTTCTGGATGAAAACGACAACCGCCGCCAGACGATCGGTGCGGCCTGGAGCCATACACTGGGTGACCGGAGTGTCCTCCAGGCGTTTGCCGCCCATACGGCGTTCCGTGGCAACACGAAGCAGGAACTGGATTTCGGGCCGTTCCTGTTCAATCTGGAGGATGACAGCCACGATACGGCATTCGGGGTCAGCCATCTGCTCGGCCTCGACGCCCTGACGCTTCGCTATGGCGTGGAAGCCGTCACCTCGCGCTACGACCAGCACGTACAGTATGTCGCGATCGACACCGGCGCTGTCGACGACCAATTCGGCTTGACGGGAAACAGTGCCTCGGGGCGCACCTACATCGACGCGACCTACGACTTTTCGAAGAACCTGCAGACGCAGGCAGGCCTCTACCTCAACTGGTTCGACGAGGACCCCGACAGCGAATGGGGACGCGCCGATCCGCGGTTCGGCGTTGCCTGGGCGCCGGTTCAAGATCACTGGTTTCGCGCCTACTTCCGGCAGGACACCCAGCTCGGCAGCAGCTACACGCTTTCGCCCATCTCGACGGTCGGCCTCACGCCGCTCGAACTGCCGCTGTTTCTGGGTGGCCAAACGCAAACGGCGGCCGTGCGCTGGGATGCGGAATGGAACGAGCGCTTCTTCACGGCTGTCGAATACCAGCACCAGCGCTTCGCCGGTCTCACCCTCGACGTGCCTGATTTTATGGGAAGCTACGACACCTCCTCCGGCAACCTCGATCGCCTCCATCTGAGCGCCAACTACTGGGTCGGCGGCGGGCTCGGGCTCTTTGGCGCGTTCACATGGAACCAGAGCCGGGATACGACATCGTTTCTGGGGTTCGACGAGGACGTCCCGCTCGTCCCGGACTATGTCGGCCGCATCGGTCTGACCTACGTCCACCCCTCGCGCATCCAGACCACGGTCGCGCAAACCTTCGTCGGTTCGCAGGTCGGCGCACAAAGCTTCTCCGACTCCGGCGATCGGCTCGTCTTCGATCTCGAACCCTATTCCACGACCGACGCCGCCGTGACCTGGAAATCGCCCAGTGGCGAACTGGAACTCGGCCTTCTCGCACAGAACATCTTCAATACCGATATTGAGATGGCCTACGGTATTCCCGCCCCGGGCCGCACGCTCCTGGCAACCGTCACGGCCCGGTTCTGAACGATCGCTTCCCGTGAGCCTGGAAGAAACGCGATCCTGAAGGCTACATGACAAAAGGCCCGGCGCTTGCGGCCGGGCCATTCGGATCGTCTGAGACGGGCAGCCTCACACCAGCCGCGACTGCTCCAGCGCCGCCTCGATGAAGCTGGCGAACAGCGGGTGCGGGTCGAGCGGGCGGCTCTTCAGTTCGGGGTGATACTGCACGCCGATGAACCAGGGGTGGTCGGGATACTCGACCGTCTCCGGCAGAACGCCGTCCGGCGACATGCCGGAGAAGACGAGGCCGCAGCTCTCGAGCCGGTCCTTGTAGTCGACGTTCACCTCGTAGCGGTGGCGGTGGCGCTCCGAAATGTCGTTGGCCCCGTAGATGTCGGCGATCTTGGTGCCCGACTTCAGGGCCGCGCGATAGGCGCCGAGCCGCATCGTGCCGCCGAGGTCGCCGGACGCGGTGCGCTTCTGCAACTCGTTGCCCTTGACCCATTCGGTCATCAGGCCGACCACCGGCTCCCCGGTCTTGCCGAATTCGGTCGACGAGGCGTGTTCGATGCCGGCGAGATTGCGGGCGGCTTCCACGACCGCCATCTGCATGCCGAAGCAGATGCCGAAATAGGGCACCTTGCGCTCGCGCGCGAACTTCGCCGCGCGGATCTTGCCTTCCGAGCCGCGCTCGCCGAAGCCGCCGGGCACGAGGATGCCGTGCACCTTTTCCAGGTAGGGTGCGGGGTCCTCCTTCTCGAAGACTTCCGATTCGATCCAGTCGAGCTTGACCTTGACGTGGTTGGCGATGCCGCCGTGATGCAGCGCCTCGATCAGCGACTTGTAGGCGTCCTTCAGGCCGGTGTACTTGCCGACGATCGCGATCGTCACCTCGCCTTCCGGCGTCTTGATCCGGTCGGAAACGGTCTGCCAGGCCTCCAGCCGCGGCTTCGGCGCCGGTTCGATGCCGAAGGCGGCCAGCACCTCGTCGTCGAGGCCTTCCTTGTGGTAGGCGAGCGGCACGTCGTAGATCGAGGCGACGTCGAGCGCCTGGATGACGGCCGACGGGCGCACGTTGCAGAACAGCGACAGCTTCTTGCGCTCGGCTTCCGGGATCTCGCGATCGGCGCGCACCAGCAGGATGTCCGGGTGGATGCCGAGCGCCTGCAGTTCCTTCACCGAATGCTGCGTCGGCTTGGTCTTCAGCTCGCCCGCTGCCGGGATATAGGGCATCAGCGTCAGGTGGACGTAGACGGCGGTACCGCGCGGCAGGTCGTTTCCGAGCTGGCGGATCGCCTCCATGAACGGCATCGCCTCGATGTCGCCGACCGTGCCGCCGATCTCGCAGATGACGAAATCGTAGTCGTCATTGCCCTCGATGACGAAGTTCTTGATCTCGTTGGTGACGTGCGGGATCACCTGGACGGTGGCACCGAGATAGTCGCCGCGCCGTTCCTTGTCGATGATGTTCTTGTAGATCCGGCCGGTGGTGATGTTGTCGGTCTTGGTCGCCGAGCGCCCGGTGAAGCGCTCGTAGTGGCCGAGGTCGAGGTCCGTCTCCGCGCCGTCGTCGGTGACGAACACCTCGCCGTGCTGCGTCGGGCTCATCGTGCCCGGATCGACATTGAGGTAGGGGTCCAGCTTGCGTAGCCTGACCCGGTAGCCACGGGCCTGCAGCAACGCTCCGAGAGCAGCGGCCGCAATTCCTTTTCCGAGGGAAGAAACCACGCCGCCAGTGATGAATACATATCGCGCCATGGGAGTCACCGGATACCTTTTCAAAAACGATTCCGCCACCGAAAAATTGCCCGCGCGGCCAACTTTCCGTGGAGGATGTCACTGGTTCACACAAGAAGAAGGCCGGCGGACTTGTCGCCTGCCGGCCGGTTCACGTCGCTGCTGCCGCTTATTGGCCCGTGGGCACGCCCGTGTTCGGGGCAGGTGCGGCCGGAGCGGTCGCCCCGCCCGTCGCCGGAGCCGCACCGGTCGCGGGCGCCGTGCCGCCATCGGTCGGGACGGCGCCATTGGCCGGCGCCGCGGGAGCGGCGGGCGCTACCGGTGCCGGCTGGCCGGTCGAGGGCGTCGCCTCGCCGCCGAGCGAATCCAGCACGCCGTTGCCGGTGCCGGTCGTACCGGGGATCCGGTCGAGAATGTCAGTCGGCTGCGTCTCGTAGCGCGACAGGATGCCCATGGCGAGTGCCAGCGCGAAGAACAGCGTCGCCAGGATCGCCGTCGTCCGGGTCAGGGCATTGGCCGCACCCCGCGCCGACATGAAGCCGGAACCGCCGCCGATGCCGAGGCCGCCGCCTTCGGACCGCTGGATCAGCACGATGCCGATCAGCGCGACCACGACCATGAGATAGATGACAAGCAATACGGTCTGCATTTTGAAACCCTGCCCGAAGGCAAAAAAGAGGAGATTGGCGGCTCCTTATACCAAGCCGCCGGCCATTCCAAGCCCTTAGGGCCATTCATCGTTCGCGGGAAGACCCTTCGCCGCAAACCCGGCGTCAGGCCACCAGTTCTTCGTAAGCGCGGTAGATGGCGAGGAAATCGGCCGATTTCAAGCTGGCACCGCCGACGAGCGCGCCGTCGACGTTATCCACCGCCATCAGTTCCTTCGCGTTGGCCGGCTTGACCGAACCGCCATAGAGGATGCGCATCTTCGCCCCCTCCCCGCCGAAGCGCGCCTTCAGCTCGCCGCGCATGAAGGCGTGCGCCTCGGCGACGTCGGCCACGGTCGGCGTGAGCCCGGTGCCGATCGCCCAGACCGGCTCGTAGGCGATCACGGTGTTTTCCGCCGTCGCGGCATCGGGAACCGATCCGGCAAGCTGCGTCTTCAGCACGTCGAGCGTTCGGCCCTCCTTGCGCTCGCTTTCCGTCTCGCCGATGCAGACGATGGCGACGAGATCCGCCGCATGTGCGGCCTCCGCCTTGGCGCGCACCAGCTGGTCGGTGTCGCCGTGATCGGTGCGGCGCTCGGAATGGCCGACGATGACATGGGTGCCGAAGCAGTCGGCGATCATCGCGGCGGAGACGTCGCCGGTGTGGGCGCCGGACACCTTCTCGTGGCAGTCCTGTGCGCCGATCAGCAGCGGGCTGTCGTCGCAGAGCGCCGTGGAGACATAGAGCAGCGTCACCGGCGGGCAGATCAGCGCCTCGACCTTCTCCGAGAGCGGCCCCTTCACGCCATCGGCCATCGCCTTGATCTCGTTCAGCGAATCGCGGGTGCCGTTCATCTTCCAGTTGCCGGCCACGAGCGGGGTCACATCCGGTGTCATCTTGCCTCCTGAAGAATTGGTTGCCTGCCAAGCCCGTAGCAGACGGACGCGGTCATTGTAAGGGCGCGCGGACGCCCGGGGTTACATTCGTGTCACGGGCGCCGGCGGTGCGTCTGCGCGCCAGGATCCAGTTCACCGTCTCGCGCCAGTCCGTCATCCTGACCGGCGTTCCGTGCGATCCGGTGCGGAACAGCACGAACTGCGTCGGCACGCCTGCCTTCAGGAGCTTGCGGAAGAGCGCCACCTGGTCCTTCGCGGCATAGACCTTGTCCGCCTCGCCATGGGTGAAATAGATCGGCAGCTTCGCCTCGTAGGCGGCGCTTGCGGCATAGTCCGGATCGGTGGCCCCGCCCATGATCACCATGCCGGCGAGGTTACGGACGGCCTCCGGATCGCGGGAGACCTGCCAGCAGATGAAGCTGCCCATCGAGGCACAGGCGAGCACCACCGGCGCGCCCGGCGAATTCTGCCGTGCCGCCGCGATCAGCCCCTTGACCGGCCCGGCCCCCTCCGCATCGAAACGCGGAACACTCGCGGCGTAGTAGACCCCGCCGTTGCGGACCGCCAGGTTCTTGATCCGGTTGAAGTTGCCGCCGAAGCTCCAGTCGTTGTTGCCGAGCCTGCGGTCGCCGCCGCGACCGTGGATGAAGATCACGGTGAAGGCGGCGCCCTGCTGGCTGCCGGTGACGGCGACGTCCACCGGGCCGCCGGGTGTCGCGACCGTGAGGTTCTGCTGCTGCCGCTTCACCGCGGTCGAGACATAGGCGGCCTTCGCCCGCCGCTCCGGCACCTGGTCGCGGCCGTTGATGTCGCGCATCTCCTGGTAGTCGACCACCCGCAGCGCGCCGCCGTCGCTGCTCTCGATGATCGCCGGATAGGCGAAGAGCTCGTCCTTCCAGGGGGCAAGCGATGCGGCCGAGGCAGGGGGAACCGACAGCGCGGATACGACGATTGCGGCCAGAACAAGCCGGACGCCGCGCAAAAAACGCGATTTGCGGCAATGAATTGTGGACTGCGGTCTCAAGTCTGGCTCCCTTCGGGCGGCAAGTCTTGCCATTCCGGGTCCGGCGAAGCAATCCTGCCGGGACAAATTCGGCGGGGCGGCTGCGGGCCTCAAACGAGAACGAATCGCGAAACCGGTCGAAATCTGGCAAACTGGCACCGATTCGCCGACCCGATGCGAAACCTTGAAATTCCAAGCCGTCGCGGCCCGCCTCCCCGGCCTGCGAGCTACGAAGTCTGAAAAGCCCGATGGACGACAACAACGATCTCTTCGCCAATATCGACAGCACACAGAAAACCGCCCCCGCGGCAGCGGAGCCGCGCCCCGCGCCTGCGGCTCAGGTAGCCGCCGCGCCCGCAGCCCCAGTCGCGCCGCGCCCGGCGCCGCCGGCCGGCGACGGCGGCAGCTACGACGCCTCGGCGATCCGGGTGCTCGAGGGGCTGGAGCCGGTGCGCATGCGGCCGGGCATGTATATCGGCGGCACCGACGAGAAGGCCCTGCACCACCTCTTCGCCGAAGTCATCGACAACTCGATGGACGAGGCCGTCGCCGGCCACGCCAACTTCATCGAGGTCTCGCTCGACGCCGAGGGCTTCCTGACGGTGACCGACAACGGCCGCGGCATTCCGGTCGAGAACCATCCGCAGATGCCGGGCAAGTCGACGCTCGAGGTGATCCTGACGGTGCTGCACGCCGGCGGCAAGTTCGACGGCAAGGCCTACGAGACCTCGGGCGGCCTGCACGGCGTCGGTGTTTCCGTCGTCAACGCGCTCTCCGATCATCTCGAGGTCGAGGTCGCGCGCAACCGCAAACTCTACCGCCAGTGCTTCTCCCGCGGCGTGCCGCAAGGTCCGCTGGAGGAGGTCGGCGACGTCCAGAACCGCCGCGGCACCCGGGTGCGCTTCCACCCGGATCCGGAGATCTTCGGGCCGCACGCCCATTTCGACCCGGCCCGCGTCTTCCGCATGGCCCGCTCCAAGGCCTATCTCTTCGGCGGCGTCGAGATCCGCTGGAGCTGCGACCCGGCGCTTCTCGTGGAGGGCTCGGAGACGCCGGAGAAGGCCGTCTTCCATTTCCCCGGCGGCCTGAAGGACTATCTGCAGGCCACGCTCGGCAAGGAACACACCGTCACCCGCGAGATCTTCGCCGGCAAGACGGAGAAATCCGGCGGCCACGGCGCGCTGGAATGGGCCGTCACCTGGTATGGCGGCGATTCGATGATCCATTCCTACTGCAACACCATCCCGACGGCCGACGGCGGCACCCATGAGGCGGGCCTGCGCATCGCGCTGACCAAGGGCCTGAAGAACTATGCCGAGCTGACGCAGAACAAGCGGGCGGCGATCGTGACGACCGACGACGTGATGATCTCCGCCGTCGGCATGCTGTCGGTCTTCATCCGCGAGCCCGAGTTCGTCGGACAGACCAAGGACAAGCTCGCCACCGTCGAGGCCCAGCGCATCGTCGAGAACGCGCTCCGCGATCCCTTCGACCACTACCTCGCCGACAATCCGGCAGAAGCGGCCAAGCTGCTCGACTGGGTGATCGAGCGGGCCGAGGAGCGCGTCCGCCGCCGCAAGGAAAAGGAAGTCAACCGCAAGACCGCGGTGCGCAAGCTGCGCCTGCCCGGCAAGCTCGCCGACTGCTCGCAGAATTCCGCCGACGGCGCCGAGCTCTTCATCGTCGAGGGCGATTCGGCCGGCGGCTCGGCCAAGCAGGCGCGCAACCGCGCCAACCAGGCGATCCTGCCGCTGCGCGGCAAGATCCTCAACGTCGCCAGCGCCGGCCGCGAGAAGCTCGGCGCCAACCAGCAGCTCGCCGACCTGATCCAGGCGCTCGGCTGCGGCACGCGCTCGAAGTATCGCGAGGAGGACCTGCGCTACGAGCGCGTCATCGTGATGACCGACGCCGACGTCGACGGCGCCCATATCGCCTCGCTGCTGATCACCTTCTTCTACCAGGAGATGCCCGAGCTGATCCGCGGCGGCCACCTCTATCTCGCCGTGCCGCCGCTCTACCGCATCAGCCAGGGCGCGAAGGTCGCCTATGCGCGCGACGACGCCCACCGCGAGCAACTGATGCGCACGGAGTTTTCCGGCCGCGGCAAGGTGGAGATCGGCCGCTTCAAGGGCCTCGGCGAGATGCTGCCGGCGCAGCTGAAGGAAACGACGATGGACCCGAAGAAGCGAACGCTGCTGAAGGTGGCGATCGACGACGTCGATTTCGAAGGCACGCGCGATGCGGTCGACAATCTGATGGGCACCAAGGCCGATGCGCGCTTCCGCTTCATTCAGGAGCGCGCCGTCTTCGCCGAGAACCTCGACATCTGATTGCAGGATTTCGCGCCACAATTCCGTGACATTGGCCCCGTCTAAGGGCGTCACCGGCGCGGTTCTTGCGCCGGTGGCAAACAATTCCAGGGATCGGCCCGGACCGTCCCGCTGGCAGGAAGGACGCGTGCACATGAAGGCCGCACTCATCGTCATGACGATTCTCGGCTGCGACGACACGGTCACGCAGTGCCACTATATCGACACCGTCGAAAGCACCTGGCAGTCGGTGGCGCTGTGCGACGCCGAGTCCGAAGCCAAGATGACGCGCTACCAGAACGCCAACTACCCCGTCGTCGTCGCCGTCTGCGAAGACCGGAACGGTCCGCAGAATGTCGAGGCGCAGCAGGCGGCCACGCCTCCGGCGGGGGCTGAGGCGGGCGCCCTTCCCGCTCCGGCGGACCAGGCCGCCGTCCCCGCCCCGCCCGAAGCCCCGGCGCCGGCAGCGTCCGCCACGAAGGCGGACGGCATCACCGTTCGCACGATCGCCATGCTCAAGCGCAACCTGCCCGACCGGGCCGCCATTCGCGACACGGTGACGAAGCCGTTCCGCTACGCGGAAAACGGCTACAGCTGGGTGGTGCGGAAGTTCGTGGCCGAGTGATAGTCGCCCCGGCAAGGACGGCTCCCCATGCCGGCGCTTCTTCTTCTCACAAGAGGCGGGAACAGTCCTGAGACTGGCGCGTCGCGAACCGTCGGATTCGCTCCCCGCGCCTAAAATTTCGTTCTCGTGGCATTTTCGCTAAGCCGCTGTGCGCTCTCGCGCGGCATGCCTCAGGCTGCGTCCTGTGCCGCAAGCAGGGCAAAGCTGCGCGCGGACTGGCGCTGCTCGGCGATCGCCAGTCCCTCGATCATCTCCAGCAAGGCTGCCGAAGCGGCATCGCGCGCCTCGCGCGTCCGCATCGCAAGCCGTGCCGTCACCGTCATTCTGCCGCCGCCGTCGCGTGCGTCCTTCCGCCACAACAGCACCGCCTCGGCAAAGAGCGCGCTGATGTCGCTCCCGAGGCCCGCCGTCTCGAACAGGGCGCAGATCGCCTGCCGGCGACCGTCGGCCAGGATGGAACGCACCCGCTTCTCGCTCTGCCCGGAGAGATTGACCATCGTGGCGGCGAAGAATGCGATTCGCCCGGCGCACAGGGCCTGCATGAGAAGCACCGGCGTCAGCCGGCCGCAGACGCGCAAATGCTCGACCAGCCGGTCCAGCTCGCCCGTCTCCAGTTCCGCCGCAAGTGCGATCGTGGCGACATCGCAGGCCTCGCGCGCAACGCGCTCGATCCGGCCGCCGCCTACGACCGCCTGAATGAGAGCGTCACCGGCAAGCGCCGCGCCGACCTTCTCGACCAGGGCATGGCGGGCGTCGCTCGGAAGATCGTCCCGCTCCAGAAGACGCGCGCGGATTTCGGCATCGTCCCCGTGGCGCTCGCAGATCCGCTTGAGGCTGCGCGCGCCGATGCAGGCGCCCTCGTTCTCCAGCAGGGTGAGCGCATCGAAGACGCTTCCGACCTCGATCAAGGCCGCGCAGACGACCCGCGACACGCTTGGGCGATGGGCAATCAGCGCACGCGTCATGTCGCTCGCCCTTGCGGCGAGGTCGACGAGGTCGGCATCGGTGAGGACCTGTGAGCGCAGGATGACCTGGGCGGCGATCTCCGGCTGATCCTCCGACAGCGGCAGGATCACGGCGCGCGGCGCATCGGCATGGTCGGCGATCGCCTCCGCCAAGGCCAGCCGCACCTTCGGCGCGGGGTCGTCCAGAAGGAAGATCATCGCCATCTCCGCCGCGTGGCGCTCGTCGATGCCGATCGACGCGTTGGCGTAGGCCCGCGCCAGCGCGCTGGCCGCCCGTGCCCGATCACCGGCCTTGGCGGTTTCCACCCATCGGAGAAAGGCGTTGATGATCAAGATGTGCCCCAGAGTCTCGGAGTTCCTGTGCGATAGGCAAACGCTAGCGGTAAATGGTTTACGTTTGGTTCACCATGTTCCTTAACCCGCGGCCGCCCGCCGGATTGCAGCGCCGCCGCGGCCGTCCTACAAGAAGCCATGACCGGAAGCCTGCATTCCATCCTCGCATGGACCCCAGACACAGCCGCCGAGGAGATCGCCGCGGCCGATGCCCTCTTCTGCCCGTCGCCGCTGCCGGCGCCTGTCCCAGGCAACCGCACGATCCTCCTGCCGCCGGACGAAAGCGAGGAAGCGCTTCGCATGGTTGTCCGCCTGCGGCCGACCGCGGTCGCACTTCTGAACTGCCGCTCGGGTGCCGATGTCCAGCGGCTGGATGTCCTGCTGTCGGTGGCTGAGGCGGAGGAAGGCCTGGGCCCGGGGACGACGGCGATCCTCGCCTGGACCGACGGCCTGCTGCCCGCCCCCTTTGATGCCACAGGCTTCGTCGGAAAATCCGCGCGGCTCTCCGGTCTCGTCTGGGACTGGCGACCGCTGGCGCGCCTGCTCGGCGCCGAGCGCTGGCAGGATGAGCAAGGCGCCTGGACGGCGGCCTTCGCCGGCGCGCGTTCGATGACGCTGATGGCGGCAAAGGCAGCCGGGGTTGCCGCCTATGAAGTGGCCGCCGGCGGCAACCACCTTTCGGCCGGCTGCCGCCGCGCCCGCGCGGACGGCTTCGACGGCTGCGTGGCCGTCGATGCGGGCCAGGTCGCCATCATCAATCAGGCGTATCGATCCGCCCCCTGAGCGTTCGGGGATGCACGCGACGTGCGGCTATCGCCGCTGCGGCCGCAGCATCTCGAAGACGTCGCCGGCGTCGCAATAGTCCATGTAGCCCATGCGTCCGATCGGCCGCGCCGCCGCCATGTCGAATCGCCCGTCGCGGATCGCCGCGTCCTTGATGTGGATGCCGACCACCTGGCCGAACACCACCCAGCTTTCCGAAAGGGTCCCGTCCACGCCGCGCGGCCGCATCACCTCGGTCATCCGGCATTCGAGCGCCGCATGCGCCTCGGCGACGAACGGCGCGTCGACGAGATGCGCCTGTTGCGGCGTCAGCCCGGCCAGCTCGAACTCGCTCTCCTCGTAAGGTGCCGTCAGCGAGGTCATGTTCATCTGTTCGAGGACGTTGCGCCCGACGAAGCTGCAGGTGAACGCCCCCGTCTCCTCGATGTTGCGCACGCTGTCCTTGTGGCCGCTGGACGAGAACATCACGAGCTTCGGCTTGTCGCTGACCGCGTTGAAGAAGGAATAGGGCGCGAGATTGTGGATACCGCCCGCCCCCTTCGTTCCGATCCAGCCGATCGGGCGCGGCGAGACGATGGCCTTGAACGGATCGTGGGCCAGTCCATGCGCGTTGGCAGCGGTATCGTAGAACATCGCGCCGTCCTCAAGCCTCTTCGCCGACCCAGGAGACGATCTCCTTCAGGTCCGGCCGCGGCCGTTCCGTCGGCGGCACCATGGCCGTCCCGATATGGATGAAGCCGGCCACCTTCTCCCCCGGCTTCACGCCCAGGATCGGATGGGCGCGCTCGTCGAAGGCGAACCATTCCGTCAGCCAGTTGGAGGCATAGCCGTGCGCGTTCGCCGCCATCAGCAGATTCAGGCAGACGGCGCCAGCCGACATCAGCTGCTCCCACTCGGGGATCTTGATGTGCGGGGCCGCCGTGCTCACCACCGCGACCACCACCGGGGCGCGCGTCAGCCGCGTGTTCTCCACCGTGACCATCTCCGCCGAAAGATCCGGCTTGTCGGCCAGCGCGATCTTCGCCAGCTCGGCGCTGATTCGCTCCCGCTCCCTGCCCCGGTAGACGATGAAGCGCCAGGGCGCGAGCTTGCCATGGTCCGGCACGCGCGAGGCGAGCCTGAGCATCTGTTCGATTTCCACCTGACCGGGGCCGGGAGCGCCCATCTGGAAGGCCGGAATGGAACGGCGGTTGGAAAGATAGTCGATAAGCTTGATATCAGTTTTCATCAGGCGGAAGTTCCACTAACGTGCGGCCATCGATCGGCCATGAAAATGCCATTTGCCGGGCATTGAAGTGGAACCAACGATAAAGGAAGTCAACCTTCACCATGCCCAGCCGCAGCATTTCCGCCCTGTCCCGGATCGCCTGTCTCTGTGCGGCGTTGTGCGCGGCATTTCCGGCATGGGCGCAGGATACGCTGGACAGCTTCTCGCAGATTACGACGCCGAAGAAGAGCGGCAAGCTCACCTCCTTCAACCCGCTCGTCACCGGCGAGGCGGAGCCGAAGAATCTGCGCGACATCATCTGTGAGGCGTTGCTGACCAAGGACGGCAAGCCGATGAAGCACGGGCTGAGCTGGCGCGTCTTCTCGCCCATTCCCGACGCCGACGGCAAGCTGCCGCTGCTGGCCTCCTCCGAGGGCGGCTCGGCAGCCTTCCAGCTCGTTCCCGGCGAATATTTCGTCAATGTCGCGTTCGGCCGCGCCGCCGCGACCAAAAAGCTCTTGGTGCCCGAAACCGGTCCTGTGGAGACCCAGGTGATGGTGCTCGATGCCGGCGGCATCATGCTCAATGCCGTCTCCGGCTCGGACGTCCGCATTCCGCCGAACGAGCTGACCTTCTCGATCTATTCCTCTGAGGTCGGCGAGGACGGCGAGCGCAGCCTCGTCGTGCCCAACGTGAAGGCCAATACCGTGGTCCGGCTCAATGCCGGCACTTACCATGTCGTCTCCGACTACGGCACCGTCAATGCCGTGATTCGCGCCGACATCCAGGTCGAGGCCGGCAAGCTGATCGAGGCGACGATCCAGCACCGCGCGGCGAAACTCACCTTGAAGCTCGTCTCCGAGGAAGGCGGCGAAGCGATCGCCGACACCGCATGGTCGATCCTGACCTCTTCGGGCGACGTCGTCAGCGAGAGCGTCGGCGCCTTTCCCACGCTCGTGCTGGCGGAAGGCCAGTATACGGCCGTGGCGCGCAACAAGAACAAGATCTACCAGCGCGACTTCACCGTGACCGCCGGCCAGAACACCGACGTCGAGGTGCTGCTGACCGAGACGCCGGACCAGCAGGCGCAGATCGGCACCGAAGCCGATTGATCGCCCGGCGTATCCTCGACCAGTTCTCTCCGGTCAACCCGCCCGCTTGAACCGCACCCGCCGCGGCGGCTGCATCGCGAACACCGCCTCGTAGATCCTGCCGAGCAGGTCCTTGCGGTCCGGAATGGAACCCAGCTCGTCCCAGCCGATCATCGCGCCGACCCGTGCCGAGATCGTCGACCCGGACAGCTGCTTGAACTCGCGGATCAGCAGCGACAGCCGGAGTGTCAGCGAGATCTTGCTGGCGATGTGGAACAGCGCCCCGTTCTGGCCGTCGAAATAGATCGGCAGGACGTTGGCCTGCGCGGCCTGGATCAGCTTGGCCGGGAAGATCTTCCACGGCAGGTCCTCGGCACGCCCGAAGCCGCGCTTTGCGGTCGCCACCCCGCCGGCGGGAAAGACGATGATCGTGACACCTTCCTTCAGGAGCCGCACCGCCTCGTGCCGGGTGCGCATGTTGATCGCAAGCGCCTCCTTCGTCTCCTCGAAGGAGACCGGCAGCGAATAGGGCTCCATCTCCGGCACCTTCAAGAGGTCCTTGTGGATCATCACCCGGAAGGGCCGGCCGAGCTGTTCGGCCAGCGCCAGGACGGCAATGCCGTCGCCGATGCCGAAGGGATGGTTGGCGACGATGACGAGCGGCGCGTCCGGCAGTTCGCGCGGCGGCCAGTTGCCCGCCACCTCCATCTTCACGTCGATGATGTCGAGCATCTCGCCGAAGATGCGTTCGCTGGTGCCGACGCTTTCGGCCCGCCAGCGCTCGTAGAGCGCGGCATAGCGGTTGCGCCCCGAAAGTCCCTCGATCGAACGGATGAACCAGCGCTTCAGCCGCGGGTCGTTTTCATTGGCGTAGGACAGTTCCTTGAACCGCACCGGCATCCCCTGCACTTCACATTTGCGAACAGTCTACGACAGTTTTGTTGCATTCGTCTGACAGAGGCCGGGTGCGAGGAGCGCGAATACGCCCCTCGCGACAACCTCCTCAGGCCGCAGCGCGCGCCAACGCCTTGCGCTTGACGTCCGGCGGCGTCGCCTCGTCGATCAGCGTCGCCATCGCCTCGTCAAGCGACATCGCCGTCTGGTTCTGCGAACCGAGTCTGCGGATGTTGACGGAGCGTTCCTCCGCCTCGCGTTTGCCGCAGACGATGATCACCGGCACCTTGGTCACCGAATGCTCGCGGACCTTGTAGTTGATCTTCTCGTTGCGGAGATCGGTCTCGACCGTCAGCCCGGCATCGCGCAGCTTTTCGGCCACCTCGCGGGCATAGTCGTCGGCCTCCGAGGTGATCGTCGCGACGACGACCTGCAGCGGCGAGATCCACAGCGGCATGTGGCCGGCGAAGTTCTCGATCAGGATGCCGAGGAAGCGCTCCATCGAGCCGCAGACGGCGCGGTGGATCATCACCGGCTGGCGCTTTTCCGACGCCTGGTCGATGTAGAAGGCGCCGAAGCGCTCCGGCAGGTTGAAATCGACCTGCGTCGTGCCGCACTGCCATTCGCGGCCGATCGCGTCCTTCAGCGTGTATTCGAACTTCGGCCCGTAGAACGCGCCCTCGCCCGGCAGGATGCCGGTCTTGATCTTGCCGCCGGACTGCGCCTCGATCTGCTTCAGGACGTCCGTCATCACGCTTTCGGCGCGGTCCCAGAGCTCGTCCGAGCCGACGCGCTTGTCGGGACGGGTGGACAGCTTGACGACGACCTCGGTGAAGCCGAAGTCCTCGTAGACCGACAGGATCAGGTCGTTGATGCGCAGGCATTCCGCCGCCATCTGCTCGTCGGTGCAGAACACGTGCGCGTCGTCCTGGGTGAAGCCGCGCACGCGCATCAGCCCGTGCAGCGCGCCGGACGGCTCGTAGCGATGGACGTTGCCAAATTCTGCAAGCCGCACCGGCAGTTCACGGTAGGACTTCAAGCCATGCTTGAAGATCTGCACGTGCCCCGGGCAGTTCATCGGCTTCAGCGCGAAGACGCGGTCGTCGTCGGTGTCGTCGCCGGCGACCGTCACCTTGAACATGTTGTCGCGGTACCAGCCCCAATGCCCCGAGGTTTCCCAAAGCGACTTGTCGAGCACCTGCGGCGCATTGACCTCCTGGTAGGTGTTGGCGAGACGGCGGCGCATGTAGGCGACCAGCGTCTGGAACATCCGCCAGCCCTTGCCGTGCCAGAAGACGACGCCCGGCCCTTCCTCCTGGAAATGGAACAGGTCCATCTCGCGGCCGAGGCGGCGATGGTCGCGCTTCTCGGCCTCGGCGAGGATGTTCAGGTAGGTGTCGAGCTCCTCCTGGGTGTGCCAGGCGGTGCCGTAGATGCGGGTCAGCATCGGGTTGTTCGAATCGCCGCGCCAGTAGGCGCCGGCCACCTTCATCAGCTTGAAGGCCGTGCCGATCTGCCCGGTCGAGGCCATGTGCGGCCCGCGGCAGAGGTCGAACCAGTCGCCCTGGTAGTAGATCTTCAGGTCCTGGCCTTCCGGGATGGCATCGACGAGTTCGACCTTGTAGCTCTCGCCCTTGCCGGCGAAGACCTCGCGCGCCTTCTCGCGCGACCAGATCTCCTTGGTGAACGGCTTGTTGCGCTGGATGATCTCCTTCATCCGCTTTTCGATCTTCGGCAGATCGTCGGGCGTGAACGGCCAGTCCTCGCCGCTCTCGGGATGGATGCGCTTGAAGTCGTAGTAGAAGCCGTTCTCGATCACCGGACCGATCGTCACCTGCGTCCCCGGCCACAGCTCCTGCACGGCCTCGGCCATCACGTGCGCCGCATCGTGCCGGATCAGTTCCAGCGAGCGCGGGTCGTCGCGGGTGACGATCTCCAGCCGGCCGCTCGAGACCGGGTCGGAAAGGTCGCGCAGCTCGCCGTCGAGCGCGATCGCCACGGCCTTCTTGGCCAGCGACTTCGAGATCGCCTCGGCGACGTCGCGCCCGGTCGAACCGGCGGGATAGTCGCGGACGGAACCATCGGGAAAGGTGAGGGAAACGGCATTCGACATGATGAACTCCTATCCAGTCCCGCCAACGAATGCGGGTGGTCGAAATGTGATGACCAGTCGGGGTGATTGATCCGGTCGCCTGATTAGTGTGTTTGCGGCCCCGAGTAAAGAATTTGCTGCTCTCCGGCGACCATCGCCGCCAGGCCCTTCACCGTGTTCCAGTTGCGCACTGTCCCGACGCCGAGCCGCTTCGTCGTCAGTTGCGGCAGCAGCCTGGTCTCGCTGGGCTTGCCGGAAAACGACAGCCAGAGGTGTCCGGAAACGAGCGCGATCTTCTCCTGCGGCGTGCAATAGGATTGAAGCCGCGCCACGGCAGCCTCGGCAAGCGGCGCACGCATCGCACGGACGCTCACACGGCTTCCGTCCGCATCGCCCTCCTCGACAAACGGATTGTCCGCCGTCAGCCGAAGCCAGTCCGCAGCCGTCATCGCGATGACGTCGATGTGCTTTCCGTAAGCCTCGCGGATCCCGTCTTCCAGGCGTTGCTCGACCAGGCTGACCGGCAGCACGGTTTCCGACCGGAGCACCAGATTGCCCGTCGAGACGAGCGTGCGGGCGTCGTGGAAGCCCGCCGCTTCGGCGATTTGCCGCAAGTCGGACATCACCACGCGCCGCGCGCGGTCGATAACGATGCTGTGGAGCAAGGCGACATAGGCGGTCATTGCAGCCGCTATTCCGGGCTCGCCGCAGACATCCGCCACAGCCGCCACGGCGCCCACCACGCGTATCGCTCCGTAAGCCGCTCCGGCACCGGATCGAAACCCGACGTCCCGCCCGGGCCGCAGCGGGCGACGCGGAAGAGCGTCAGGAAGCCGCCGCGCCAGAGCCCATGGCGCGCGATCGCCTCGTAGCCGTATTCCGAGCAGGTCGGCAGGTGCCGGCAGGAATTGCCGATGAAGCCGGAGAGCGTCAGCTGGTAGAGGCGGATGAAGGCCATGCCGGCGAGCCGCCCGGGGGTCTTGCGGAACGGGCCGGACCAGTTGCGCGAACGGGAAGCCGTGCCGCCCGCAGGCGGGACAGCTGCTGGACCGTCCCTGTCTGCGGCCGCCCCCCCGGGCCCGCCCGGCGGAACGGCATGGGTTCCGTCGTCCCCGTCCTCACGGATGGAACAGAAAACGCACATCGCTAGACCGCTTCGGCCTGCGCCGCGCGCTTCGCCTCGACCTGCCCGATCGCATCCACGACGGCATCGAAGGTCAGCATGGTCGAGGCGTGCCGCGCCTTGTAGTCGCGCACCGGACGCAAGAAGCGCATGTCCTCGAAGCGGCCCTCGGGCCCCTCGCCGTCCGCCTTCAGCATCGAAAGCATGTCCTCGCGCGCCTTGCGCACCTCGTCGGCGGTGGCACCGATGACGTGCCGCGCCATGATCGAGGACGAGGCCTGGCCGAGCGCGCAGGCCTTCACCTCATGGGCGAAATCGCTCACCCGGTCGCCGTCCATCTTCAGCCAGATCTTCACCCGCGAGCCGCAGAGCTTGGAGTGCGCGCTCGCCTCCGCATCGGCGTCCTCGAGCGTGCCGATCCTCGGGATGTTGCCGGCAAATTCGAGGATGCGGCTGTTATAGATGTCGTCCATAAGGATTTGTCCACGTTTTCATGGGTTTCTACACCTCTGCGCGTTCCGGGCACGATATTCTCCCGGATACGCGAAAAAAGCATTCCGTGTCGCCGCTGGCCCCTTCCACAGCTCTTGGGCGATACTATATGCTATGTCGTGTTGGGGCGACCGTTTTGCAACATGAACGTTCGCCTGTTGTTTGGGAAACCGTGCCGGAGGATCGCGCGCTGAAGCTGCGGTCCGAAAGCCCCGGAGCCCGCCAACGGAACCCAAGCCTGCAGGGATAGGCGAATGGCCAATGGCGAGTCCGACATTGACGGAAGTCAACCTGCAGAAAGGCCATGGCATCATGGACGCCATCATCAAGAATTTCCCCGTCGGCGACGACAAGGACGGGCGCCCGACCCAGAAGGAAGCCGAGGACGCCGTTCGCGTGCTCCTGCGTTGGGCCGGTGACGATCCGTCGCGCGAAGGCCTGCTCGACACCCCCGCCCGCGTCGCCAAGGCCTACAAGGAGCTGTTCTCCGGCTACGCCCAGGATCCCGAGGACGTGCTCGGCCGCACCTTCGAGGAGGTCGCCGGCTACGACGATATCGTCCTCGTCAAGGACATTCCCTTCTATTCGCATTGCGAGCACCACATGGTGCCGATCATCGGCCGCGCCCACATAGCCTACCTGCCGAACGGCCGCGTGCTTGGCCTGTCCAAGATGGCCCGCGTCGTCGAGATCTACGGCCGCCGGCTGCAGACGCAGGAGACGATGACGGCGCAGATCGCCAACGCCATCGACGAGACGCTGCGTCCGCGCGGCGTCGCCGTGATGATCGAGGCCGAGCACATGTGCATGGCGATGCGCGGCATCCAGAAGCAGGGCTCGACAACGCTGACGACCACCTTTACCGGTAGCTTCAAATCCGAGCCCGCCGAGCAGGCGCGCTTCATGACCATGATCCGGGGCCGCGGCTGATGCCAAAGGCTCCGGCCGACGGAGCCGACGATGGCCATCACCTTTTCCCCTCCAGCGTCCGACAAGCACGAGCTCGAAGCGGCCGGCGCCTTCACGCCGCGCTTTGACGCCCATGGCCTCGTCACCGTGGTGGTGACGGACGCCGGCGACGGGGAACTGCTGATGGTCGCGCACATGAACGCGCAGGCGCTGGCGCTGACCGTCGAGACCGGCATTGCCCACTACTGGAGCCGCTCGCGGCAGGCCTTGTGGAAGAAGGGCGAGACCTCCGGCAACCTGCAGACGGTCGTCGAGATGCGCACCGACTGCGACCAGGACGCCGTCTGGCTCAAGGTCAGGGTCGCCGGCCACGACGCCACCTGTCACACCGGCCGCCGCTCCTGCTTCTACCGCACCGTGAACCATGTGGGGGACGGCGCACGCCTCGAGATCGCCGACGACCGCGTCCATTTCGACCCCGCCGAGGTCTACCGGAAAGGCCCGGCAGACTAGGAGCGTGTCCTCTTTCGCCACGGCGTTTACGCTTTGGCAAGGAAATCGGCCTGTAGTGACGGCAGCAACGACAGCGCAGCGAACCGGCCATGCCAACCTCCACGCCAGCAATCCCCCGGCCGCCACGGTTTGCGCCGGCTGTGGCGTGGGAACGCCTGCGCCCCCGTCGCAACTACGCCCAATTGATGAGCCAGACCAAAAGGAACGGGCTCACCGTTCACCGCTCGCCTGCTATTCTGGAGCCGAACGCGACGGGACTCGGCTCTCGTTGCGCAGGATTGTTTGACGCAGCGCCGGAACAGGAAGTGGGACGACGAAGTTCTCTCCTCGTCGGAGGGCAATTATGCTGAACTGGGGTCTAAACCGGGGTATGGTGACGGCAGATGCGTCGGAGCCGGATGGTCCCTCCATGAATCACATGCAGCCGCCTGCCACGCAAGCGACCTCGGCCCGTTCGCGCATCGCGCTGGCTTTGGGCGGCGGCGCCGCGCGCGGCTGGGCCCACATCGGCGTGCTGCGCGCCTTCGAGGAAGAAGGGATCGAGGTCAGCATGATCGCCGGCACCTCGATCGGGGCGCTGGTCGGCGGCTGCTACCTGGCCGGCAAGCTCGACGAACTGGAGAGCTTCGCCCGCTCGCTGACCATGCGCCGGATCGCCAGCCTGCTCGATTTCACCATCCGCGGCAGCGGCCTGTTCGGCGGCATGCGACTCACCAGGCGCATGCAAGAGCACCTGGAGCACCATTCGATCGAGGAGCTCGACCGGCCCTTCGTCGCCGTCGCGACCGAGGTCAACAGCGGTCATGAAGTCTGGATCACCCGGGGCTCGCTGATCACGGCGATCCGGGCCTCCTATGCCCTGCCCGGCATCTTCGAGCCGATCAAGTGCAACGGCCGCACGCTCGTCGACGGCGCGCTGGTGAACCCCGTCCCGGTGTCGGTCTGCCGTGCGCACGAGGAACCGCTCGTCGTCGCCGTCAACCTCAACTACGACCTCTACGGCCGCTCCGCCGTGATCAAGCACACCGCCACCATCCAGGAGATCGATGGCGCCCCGCGGCAGGAGAACAACGAGGCCCGCCTCGGACTGACCGGCGTGATGGTGCAGTC
Source organism: Hyphomicrobiales bacterium (assembly GCA_900469965.1). Lineage (GTDB taxonomy): Bacteria > Pseudomonadota > Alphaproteobacteria > Rhizobiales > Rhizobiaceae > Mycoplana. Next base: position 171,146 of record UBZP01000024.1, read on the forward strand.
GTTCAACATCATCCAGGACCGGATCGCCCGCGCCCGCCTCGCCGGCGACCCGCCGGACCTGTCGCTGCTGCCGCGGCTGAGCGACATCGGCCTGTCGGAATTCCACCGTGCCGGAGAGGCGATAGACCGCGGCTACCTCGAGGCGAAATCGAAGATATCGGAAGTCAAGCGCATGCAGGAAGTGCTGGCGCGCTGAAGCCGGGCCGCGCCCGCGGCCGTGGCGGATGGAAAAGACGAGGCGCCTGCGGCGCCCCGTCCCGAACAGCGAATGCGATCGCCGTCAGCCGGCGATATAGGCCTTGATCTCGGCCGCCTCGCGCTCGATCGACCGGATATGCGCCTTCACCACGTCGCCGATCGAGATGATGCCGACGAGACGACCGTCCTTCTCCACCGGGATATGGCGGGAGCGCAGCGTGCTCATCATTTCCATCACTTCTTCGACCGTCGCGGATTCGCCGCAACGATGTACGTTGCCCCACATGATGGACGAGATCGGCTTGTCGAGACAATCCGCACCGCTCTTGGCGACGGCGGCGACGATGTCGCGCTCCGTCAGAATTCCGGCGATCCGGTCGTGGCGATCGACGATGACGATCGCCCCGATGTGATTGTCATGAAGATAGACAGCAGCCTGACGAACGGTGAGCTGCGAACCGGCGGTGACGACGTTTCGGCCCTTTTCGTCAAGAATGGACTTTACATACATGCATTCCTCCCGTGTGCATCATGCCGCAGAGAGGCAGGGATCCGGACAGGGACACCCTGCCAACCGGTAGATCCGTCAGGTGACGCATCCACCTGCGTCCCGGCGTGCATGTGCCAACCGGAACAGGACAATCGTGCGCCACAGGGCCCAGGAATGCAAGGCCGGACCGGGTTTAGCCTTAACCGGCCCGGCGTTCGGCGTTCGCCCCGAGCGGCGGCCGGTCGAACAGGGGGAAGAAGAGAAAGCCGAACAGGAAGCCGCCGATATGGGCTTCCCACGCGATCGGAGCCCCGTCCGAGCCGCCGAAAAGCTGGCCGAAGCCGATGGCGAAATTGGTCAGGAACCAGATCGCCGAAAAGACCAGGACGGAGCGGTTCGACAGCGCCTCGCGGATCGTCAACAGCCGGTTCAGGTGCGCGAACTGCCGGCTGATTCGCCCGCTCGGCGAGAAGACGAAGCGGGCAGCCGCCCCCATCAGGCCCGAAACGACGCCCGACGCGCCGATCACCACGACGACTTCGCCCCAATGAAGCGCGCAATGCAGCCCCACCGATGCGGCCGCCGACAGGCACCAGAACGCGACGAAGCGCGCGGGGCCGATCCGCCGGACCACCGGCGCCCCGAACGCCACCATCCAGAAACCGTTGAAGATCAGGTGCTCCCAGCTGCCGTGAAGGAAGGAATAGGTCACCGGCGTCCAAAGCCACGCCCAGTCGGCGGCCACGATCTGCGGCAGGTCTCGCGGGGAGATGAAGGCGAACTGCAGCAGCACCCACTCGTCCTGCTCAGGCGAAAGCAGGTAGGTTCGCACGATATGGACCAGTGTCAGCAGGGCAAGCGCCGCGACGAGGCTGCCGGGCAGGTTGAAGGCCGGCTCCCGTTTCCGGACCGGTTCCGGGACCCCAGGCCCGCTGTCCTCGGTATCGCTCATAAAATCCGCCAAGATAAAAATGTGTGACCGCTTATACAGATAAAATAAGGGCCGTACAGCTTTCGCCATACGGCCCCGGGCCCCCAATACCCCGACCCTGAAGTGTGTGCTGAAGGTTTCCCCTCACGAAGTCATGTCCATGATGTGCCACGCCTGCACAAGCCGCACAATCGAAACCAAAGGTTAACCTTAATGCCGGGGCTGGCACGATCTTCGCTTGGTATTTTCGAGCCGGCGGACACCGGCACATGACGTGCCGGTTTGGTACATCGCAGGGCGGAATGACGATGCAGGCGACGACAAAAGCGATCTATCGACACTGGTCGGCGGTGAGAGGAAACCGCGACATCCCCAACCGGCGCGACATCGCACCGGCTGCCCTTCAGCATTTTCTGCCCGATCTTTTCATCCTGGAACAGCAGCCGGGCGGCGGTGTGTCGTTCCGGCTCGCCGGCACGCGGCTTTGCATGCTGTTCGGCCGCGAACTGCGCACGACCGGCTTCGAACGCCTGTTCCCGGCCGACCAGCGTCCGAGGACCCTGCGGATCTGCCAGAACATCATGAACCAGCGCACGCCCGCCATCCTGCATGCGGATGCCTATGGGCGTTCCGTCCAGGCGACCCCCGTGGAGATTGCGCTCCTGCCGATGACCTCGCACACCTCGCGCGCCGACCGGATCTTCGGCGCCTTCTGTCCCCTCGCTACCGTCCAGCCGCTGGACCTGCCGTTACGCCACCTGCTGCCGAAGTTGGTGGAGGCCGTGCCGAAGGCGCTGGAGGACCTGGACGATGCCGCCCCCCTGCCCGCCACGCCGGCGACCTCCGTCGTCGCCGTCCGCCGCCACGACCTGGGACAGGCGGTCCGCCGCGTCCTCCACCTCAAGGTGTTCGACGGCGGTCGCTAGGGTCAGGACCCTAGCTAAAACCGCAAAAGCATTCCAATTCCCAACAGTTGCAACGGCGTGAAAACGGACTGTTAACCTCGAAAGGTTAGGAGTTGGAAAGAGAGATTAATCAGGCCCCCGTCCGCCCATGTATTCGTTTCAGCAAACGTCGCCGGCGACCCACAGAACACAGCCTGACCAGCGGAGTTTCCAGCGCGTTTCTGTCAATCTCCCTGGCCGCCTCATGCTGCCCAACCACGACGAATACGAATGCACCGTGATCGACATGTCGCCCGGCGACGTATTCTTCGCCTGCCACGCGCGTCCGCGCCCCGGTGAGCGGATCATCGCCTATGTCGACCACCTGGGCCGCATCGAGGGCACCGTCAGCAAGAGCACCGACGACGGGTTCGTCATCCTGGTCAACGCCACCGAACGCAAGCGCGAGAAGCTTGCGGCCCAGCTCACCTGGATCGCCAACAAGCACGAGCTCGGCCTGCCCGAGGACCGCCAGCACGATCGCCTGACACCGCGCAACGGCCGCACCGAGCTTTCCCTCGACGACGGCCGCCACTACCCCTGCCGCATCATCGACCTCTCCCTGTCCGGTGCGGCGATCGATATCGAGGTGCGCCCGGCGGTCGGCACCCCGGTCCAGCTCGGCAACATGCGCGGCCGCGTCGTCCGACACTTCCAGGAAGGCGTCGCCATCGAGTTCTCGAGCGTGCAGTCCAAGGAAGCCCTGACGGCCTTCCTCTGATCCGGCCGCGCATTTTCGCAAAATCATCCAAGAAATTTCTCGACCGTCAAAAGCTCGACCGGACCCGTTTGAGGTCCGTCGCGGGCCGGAGTCGTGCGGCGTCCGTCAGCCGAAGCGCGCTGCGCGCCCGAGCCGCAGGCCCTGAACGCCTGCCCATTGGCGCTGCATCATTCTGAAAAATCGATATATTCCAACAACCTAGGCGGATTGCACCAGCAAGGCCCGCTCCCTTGCGCGCCGAAAAATAGAGACAATTTTACTTAAATTCGCATCAAATATAACTCAAATCAATTTCAGATTTTATTCTTACTCGTCGAAATATTGACCTCAATTATACTTCGCGATTTCGCGTGAGATAAAAAGATTAGTGCCATTGTCCTCTCGACACGGGGACACGGCAATGACCAAGAAGACTTCCTGGACAGGGACAATCGCAGTTCTGATTTCGATGGCATTCGGCCCGGCGGCCGGCGCCGCGCCGGCGAGCATGTCGGTCGCAGGCCCGACCAACCAGCCGATCGGCCACTACGAGTTCTGCAAGCAGAACGCCGACGAGTGCACCGCGATGGAGGCGGACCGCCCGCTGGTGCTGACGGAAAAAAGCTGGAAGCAGATTCTCGAGATCAACTACAGCGTCAACAGCTCCGTCGAGCCCATGACCGACGACGAGATCTACGGCGTCGAGGAGCGCTGGAGCTATCCCGGCAGCGCCGGCGACTGCGAGGACTATGTCCTCCTGAAGCGCAAGCTGCTGATGGAGGCCGGCTTCTCCGCTTCCGACCTGCTGATCACCGTGGTCCTGCAGCCGAACGGCGAAGGCCATGCCGTCCTCACCGTCCGCACCGACCGCGGCGACCTGGTCCTCGACAACATGCGCGACAAGGTGCTGCTCTGGTCGGAGACCGAATACCGCTTCCTCAAGCGCCAGTCCGAGCGGCACGCCGGCCGCTGGGTGAAGCTCGAAGACGGCCGCGCGACGGTAGCCGTCGGCAGCGTGAACAAATAGGCGGCCATCCCGGACGCCCTCCTCCCCGGAGGGCTTCCGCCGCCGCAGGAACAAGGGCCCGGTCAGTCCCAATCCCCGTCCCGACCACGGCCCTGGCGGTCGGCTCTTTGTCCCTGGGCCGGCCGCCGTCCCTTGGGCGCCCGCCCCGTTCGGTGGTCGCCCGTTTACCGAATATCAACCATATCCGACACACCTTCGGTTGCATGAAGGCAAGCTCCGCGCCGGGTCCGTCCGATAGCGTTCGCTTGCACCCCATCTCTCGGGTCGCGACGGGACGATCATGCACGCAAGCCCACACGCCATGGACGCCGAAGCAGACACCCTCTTTTCGCCACGCCTCCTCAGGCGGCTGACGATCGGCATCGGCGCCCTCGCCTGCCTCACCCTCGCCATCAGCATCGGCGGCAGGAAGCTCGGCGAGCACATCGCGCTTGCGGGCCACACCGAAGATCGCAGCGTCGTGAACGTCCTGATCGGACAGGACCTTCTTCGCCTGCCCGCCAACGCCATCCGCTTCGAGGAGCAGCGCACGAGCGGCCCGACGGACCGGATCGATCTGTACCTGACCTGGCCGGAGATGGAGGGCTACACGGAGGCGAACCGGGCCCGCTTCAACGACGTCACGCGGCCGGAGAGCCTGATCTTCCTGCAGCTGTCGCAGAGCACCATGTCGCGCGACATGTCCGGGCGGGTCGAGCCGATCTATTCCCATCTCTTCGACGGTCCGCCGGCCAAGGGGCCGGGCGGCCTGACCCTGCGCCGGCTGAAAGAAAATGCCGGCTACGAGCAGGAGGTTCTCCTCACAGCGCGCCTGCCGGACGGCTCCGACTATGCGGTGCGCTGCATCGTGCCGGAACGCGCCGACGCCTCCACGAGCGCCGATTGCCAGCGGGATATCCACATCGGCAACGACCTGTCGCTGCTTTATCGGTTTTCGAGCAGACTTTTGCCGCAGTGGCAGGCGATGGAGCAGTCCCTCCGGTCCTTCGCCAGCGCCCACCTCGTAAAAAGCGCCGCCGCGGCCGCCGGCCGCCCCGACGACAAGAATGAGACAGAAACATTCAACCAATGATTCATCATAAACCGATTGGTAACCCTGCTCCGATAGCATCCCCCAGATCATCGTTCGCATCCTCGTTCGAACGAAGCAGCAATCCGAGAGTTGAAGAGTAGCAGCGTGTTCCGTTCCGTTTTCTCCGCCCTTTTTGCGCGCACGGCCGGTCTAGCAAGTGCAACGGCAAAATGCCTGCTGGTGGCAGGCACGATCGCCGCGGCCACGGCCGGCAACGCACAGGCAAATCCGAAATATGCAGGCATCGTCATCGATGCGAAAACGGGCAAGGTCCTCTACAGCGAAGCCCCTGACGAGCTGCGCTATCCGGCCTCTCTCACGAAGATGATGACGCTGTACCTGACCTTCGAGGCGCTCGAGTCAGGCAAGATTTCCAAGGGCACGCTGGTGCCGGTCTCCAAGCATGCCGCCGGCGAGCCGCCCTCCAAGCTCGGCGTCCGCCCCGGAAGCAAGCTGACCGTCGAGCAGGCCATCCAGGCGCTTGTCACCCGCTCGGCCAACGACGTCGCGACAGCGCTCGGCGAATTCCTTGGCGGTTCCGAAGACCGCTTCGCCCGCATGATGACGCAGAAGGCACGCGCCCTCGGCATGACCCGCACGGTCTACCGCAATGCGCACGGCCTGCCGAACACGGCCCAGGTGACGACGGCGCGCGACCAGGCCCGCCTCGGCATGGCGCTGCGGCAGCATTTCCCGCAATATTACGACTATTTCAGCACCCGCAGCTTCCGCTACGGCAAGCAGACGATCGGCAACCACAACCGGCTTCTGGGTGTCGTGCGCGGCGTTGACGGCATCAAGACGGGCTACACCCGCGCCTCCGGCTTCAACCTCGTGACCTCCGCCCAGGCCGACGGTCGCAGCGTCGTCGGCGTCGTGCTCGGCGGCCGTTCCGGCGGCGCCCGCGACCAGCAGATGAAGAAGCTGATCGCCAGCTACATGCCGAAGGCCTCCCGCCGCGGCGACGGCAACCTGATCGCCGAGACCGAGGATGCGCCGACGCTGACCGCCGCTGCCGCTTCGAAGGCCGTGTCGGCGGACGTCGCCGCAACGACGGCGGCCATCGACCTTCCCGACAATGGTCCGGTTCCGACCTACCGCTACGAGGAGTCCCGTATCGAGACGGCCTATGCCGCCACCTCCGGCGAAAGCGCCGCCGGTGTCGTCGGCCGGGACGCGCTCGCAGCCACGCTCCGCATCCAGCGCCAAGGCGCCGTCCACCCGGCGGCCGAGCCTGTCGCCGAAGCCGCGACCGAAGAGGCGATCGAGCAGGGCGACGCCGATGCTTCGGTCGACGCGCTGACCACCTCCTCGACCGCGGCCGCTGCGGCAGCCGAGCGGTCCGTCCCCTCCGGCTGGGTGATCCAGATCGGCGCCACGCCGGACCGCAGCCAGGCACAGGTCCTGCTCGACAACGCAAAGAACCGGGGCGGCAAGGCCCTGAACGGCGCCCAGCCCTTCACTGTCGCCGTCGGCGAAGGCAGCAGCCAGCTCTACCGCGCCCGCTTTGCCGGCTTCTCCGGCCAGGACAGCGCCGTGAACGCCTGCAAGGCCTTGAAGAAGAAGGGTTTCGCCTGCTGGGCGAGCCAGCAGTGACAGCATAGACGACGCAGGGACACGATAACGATGGACCAGCGTCGTTCGGAATTCGGTTTTGGTCGGGGTACTTGCCGGTTGGGTTTGATTGCCGGCGGACCAGACCATGCGGACGGAACCGCCATCAGGCGTCCGTCGACCTCGATTGGGTATTGCGTACGAGGGATATCACGGCGATGAACGAGAACGTTACCGGCACAAGGCAGGGCCCCAAGCGGGACCTTCGAAGCGGCCTGCATCCGCTGCACGAGGCTGCACTGCGCATCGCAGACATCGGGCTCAGCCGGTCTCGGGCCCGCACCAAGGACCTGGTTGGCATGCTCTTGGCGCACGGCGCGCGCGCCTGGCGCACCGCGCAGCCGGAAGTCGGCATCCACCTCCACGTACATCGCAACGGGCGCTGCCATCCCGTCCGCATGCGTGTCAGATAGCGACGCGCAGGCGGTGACTGTTCTGCGTCATTTGCCGCAGCAGTTGCCGTAGCGCTTGCCGGAGCCGCAGGGGCAGAGATCGCTGCTGCGGCGCTGCAGCCGGGCAATCAACGGCAGCATCAGCGCCGACGGCACGACGGAAGAGGCGAGCGCCGCGAGCTTCGCCGACAGGCCCGGGATCACGATCCGGCGGCGTGCCCGGAACCCGCGCCAGGCACGCTCTGCCACATAGTCCGGATCCAGCCGCGGCAGCACCTTGAACAGCATCGACTTCCCCGCCCCCGACAGGACCAGGAACTCGGTGGCAACCGGCCCCGGGCAGGCGCAGGTGACCGTGACGCCGAACGGGCGCATCTCCGTGTACAGCCCTTCGGAGAACGACCGGACGAACCCCTTGCTGGCATAGTACATCGCCATCCCGGGTCCCGGCGTGAAGCTCGCGATCGAGCCGAGATTGAGCACGCCGCCGCGCTTGCGGGCGACCATCCCCTTGAGGAAATGCAGGGTCAGTTCGCTGAGGGCGCGAATGTTGAGGTCGATGATGCCGATCTGGTCCTTAACCGGCAGGAGCGTCGCTGCTCCCCGCAGTCCGATGCCGGCGCTGTTGACGAGAACGTCGCAGTAGAGGCCGCTGCGATCGAGTTCCTCCTGCAGCCGCTGCGCGGCATCCCCGGAGAGGAGGTCGAGGGCGACCGTGAACGGCTCGGCCCCTGCGGCGCGCAGCTCGGCGGCCACGTCCGCGAGCCCATCGCGCGACCGGGCGACGAGAACCACCGGCCCGCCCTCGCGCGCGGCGACCCTCGCGATCGAGCGGCCGAGGCCGCGGGAGGCGCCGACGACGACCACGGCCGGCCGGCTGACAGAAAGGCCGGCGCTCATCCGGCCGTCCTCGCGGTCGGCCGCTGACCGGCCCCTTCGGCGGACGCCGTCCCGCTGCCCATGCCGTTGACCTCGGCCGCCACCGCGCCGTTGAGGATCGCCTCGAAGCGCTCGAGCGCCCGGGCGACGTTCGCCCCGTCCATCACGCGGTGGTCATAGAGGATCCGCACGGTCACCGTCCCGTCCTCGCGGATCGGGCCGTAGTTCAGAAGCGTCGTCAGCGGCGTCAGCGGGTTCAGCGACTCGGCGCCGAGCCCCGAATAGACGGAGAACTGGAAGGTGCCGAAGTGGCGGCCGCGCCGCCGGGCGAGGTTCAGCCCCAGCCACATCAGAAGCCAGCGCAGCGGGCCGGGCAACCGCGCGATCTTCAGTGCCCGCCGGAATTCCTTGTTCTCCAGCACCGGCCGCGTCCGGGCGGTCTCCATCATCGCCTGGAGATCGCTGATCGACCGCCGCTCCGGCCCCTTGATCGATCCGAGCAGCACGATCCGCTCGCCCTCGAATTCACGCTCGTGCGCGACCGAGGCGACGCTGAGCGCGTATTCGTAGAAATGCGGCCAGGGCAGCTTCACATAGGCGCGCCGGAGTTCGGTCACCTCCTGGGACAGAAGCCCGTAGCCCTTGATGAAGAGCACGCTCCACGAGGGCCTTTGCGGCTGGGCGGCACGCGCGGCCAGCAGCGGCGCCAGGTTCATCTGCCGCTGCACCGTCACCCGCGGGATGCCGATGGAAAAGCGCATCAGATCGCAGACGAGCCGCCGCGGCGCCGATATCTTGAGGGCCTTGCCTCGCATCCTTCCTCCGAAACCCCGCGTCACGACATGGCGGAAACACTCGTCCGGAGTGCACCAAACCCAAAGGTCGCGGCGCGCCCTAGTAGACAAACGGTATGATTCGCTTCGTCCTGTCCATGTAGTCCCGGTAATCGGTGCCGAACGTGTCGAGCATCATCCGCTCTTCCTTGTCCACCCTGAGGAAGAACAACAGCGCGAACCCCAAGAGCCCGGCCAGGCCGACGAACCAGTTGGCGAGCAGCAGCGCCTGCCCGACCGCCATCATCAGGAAGGAAGTGTACATGGGATGGCGGACGAGGGAATAGGGCCCGCCGGAAACGAGCTTGTGCTTCTCGCGGATCTCGAGCGTGATCGACCAGTTCTTGCCGAGCTCCTTGTGCGTCCTGCGGAACAGCCAGACGGCGGCAAAGAACAGGATCGCGCCCACGGCGACCCGGATAGGTCCGGCCGGATAGTCGGCGGACGCCGGAAAGCCGGTCGCGACATAGATCGCCGGCACCAGTCCCATGCCGAGCATGGCGGCCCCGAGACCGCACATGTCGACCAGGGATCGACGGTTCAGCACCACCTGGGTGCGCCGCGCCCGACGTTCGAAGGGATAGCGGATGACGTACCAGGCGATTCCGCCCACCACCCAGAGAACCGCGCCGATGGCGGCGGTCGACATGCCGATACCGTTCACCGCAGGCCCTCGCCCGGCCGCGGCGTCGACGTTTTCCGATCAGCCATGATGTTACCCCCCATTCATCTCACGAAGCTTCGTGATGAACTGCTGCGGCCTGAGCCAGATCGCCGGCGCCTTGTATCCCATGGACTTCGCGATCTCCGCCACGAAGGCGTTGCAGTTGTAGACGGAAGCCTGCCAGAGCTTGGACTTCGCCTGCAGTTGCCGGATGAAGGCCACCGTCTTGCGGTATTCCGCCTCCGTCAGCTTAACACGCCAGCTTGCCGACCTGTACTCCTCTTCCAGGTCTCCGTCGCTGGCGCCCGTCTCCGCGGGCACGGGCACGAAATGTCCGAGCACGTAGGGCGCCGGATCGTTCGACGCCGGCGCAAGGCCCGCCACCTCCTGGGTGATCGGCCGGCCGCCCTTCCCCAGCTGGCCGAAGATCACGTAGGAATGGCCGTAGGTCAGCGCATATCGCGACCGGAATTCGATGAAATAGCGTGCGTCGCTTCGGCCGGACTGGGCCGTACCGGCATAGCCGCGATATTCGGATGTGTAGCGGGGGAGTGGCGGCTTGTCCTCCGATTGGCAGGAGGTGATTGCCAGCGAGATGAGGATCAAAAGCGATGCACGGCTCTTGAACAGCGTCATGAACACGCTCCGTCGCACGCCACCGTCGTAGGCCTGCACTGTTTTCGAATTGCCTTGTGCGTTCCGAGCCGGAAGGCACCTGAGAGAGCTGGACGGGGAAGCACCGAGGGCGCCTCCCCGGACCAAGGTCAGTCGTTACTTATAGACCGGAGCCGGCTGCTCGACCGGAGGCGGAGCCTTGCCCTTCCCCTTGCCGACGGTGTCGCAAGCGGTGAGACCGGCTACCGAAAGCACTGCTACTGCCAGGATCAAAAGTCTGCTCATCAAGATGTCCTCTCCTTGAATCGGAATAGGTTTTTCGAAGGCAACGTCATAGTAATAGCCGCAAAAACATCAAAGGCATAGTGCAGAAGCACCACAAAGTTAATTCGCAGGAAGAGCGGCCAAGATCAGATTTTTCAACGGCTTGTAGCAATCGCGTGATGAGCGTGCGCTGTACGCGGCGTTTGCGCGGGCAGCCCCTGTTTGCAGGAAGCGATATTCGTTCGGGCGAATCGAATTCTTGCCGGACCGGCGGATCGAAGACGAGCGCGCATCGAAGCCGAAAGCGTCGATTTCCGGGCCCCGGCCGACCGTCAGATGATGATGACCCTCGCCCCGATCGGGGTGCGGTTGTAGAGATGGACGATGTCGTCGTTCGTCAACCGCACGCAGCCGTTCGACACGGCCTGCCCGATCGACCAGGGCTCGTTGGTGCCGTGCAGCCGGAACAGGGTGTCCTGTCCGCCGCGATAGAGATAGAGCGCCGCCGCCCCCAGCGGGTTGTTGGGCCCGCCCTCCACGCCGCCGGCATACTGCGCCAGATGCGGCTTCCTGCGGATCATCGATGCCGTCGGCGTCCAGGACGGCCACTCCGCCTTGCGCCCGACGCTCGCTTCGCCCTTGAGCGTAAGTCCTTCCTGGCCGACGGCAACGCCGTACCGGGTCGCCTGCCCGCCGCCCTCGACATAGTAGAGGTAGCGCTCGTAGGTGTTCACGACGATCGTACCCGGCGGCTCGTGGCCGTCATAGGCGACGGTCTTGCGGCGGTACCGCCGGTCGACGCGGTAGCTGGAATAGTCGGACGTGATGTAGCGGGAGTAGATCGAACGGCATCCGGACGCACCGGTTGCCACGAGGCCGAGGCTTGCGAAGAGCAGCGCCCGGCGGCTGGAGACGAAATCATTGTCCATGGGCACCTGTCAGCAATCGGACCAACCCTTGTGCCTAGACTTAGCATCACGATGCCGATTGGCCAAGCCTTGCGGTCGCAGGGGCGGCCGGGTGCACGTGTTGCGATTCGGAACAGCGGCCACGCGGTTCTGTCCACACCGCACCCCTTTGCCGGGGACGAAATGGCTTGCTTCCGTTAGCGGCCTCTGTTCGACTGGTGAAAAACACAGAATGGGAGGGAGACGATGACCTCTGGCTTTGCGGGGAAAGTGGCGATCGTCACGGGCGGCGGATCGGGAATCGGTGCGGCGGTCAGCCGGCGGCTTGCCGGCGACGGTGCGCAGGTCGTCATCGCCGATATCGATTCGGACGCCGCCAGGGAGGTCAGCAGCGTGATCCGCGAGAACGGCGGCGAAGCGCACGACGTCGCCGTCGACGTGACCGATGCGGACGCCGTCGAACGGCTCGTCGACTATGCCGTTTCCCATTGCGGCGGGCTTCATCTTGCGGTCAACAATGCCGGCTTCCAGGGCAGCCTGGCGATGACGGCGGACTATTCGCTCGACAGCTGGCGCAAGCTGGTCGACGTCAACCTCAACAGCGTCTTCTATTCGATGAAATACGAGATCAACGCCATGCTGACCGCCGGCGGCGGCGCCATCGTCAACATGGCCTCCGTGCTCGGCTGCGTCGGCCTGCCCGCGACCGCGGCCTATACGGCGGCCAAGCACGGCGTCGTCGGCCTGACCAAGGTCGCGGCGATCGAGTATGCCCGGCACGGGGTGCGCATCAACGCCGTCGCCCCCGGCTGGATCGAAACGCCGCTTCTGTCCGAGCATGCAAAGCTCGCCGCCAACAAGCGGCTGGAGGCGCTGCAGCCGATGGGCCGGCGCGGCACGCCGGAAGAGGTCGCGGCCCTCGTCAGCTTCCTGCTCTCCGACGAGGCGAGCTTCATCACCGGAAGCTGCCATCTGGTGGACGGCGCCTACACCGCGCACTGAGCGTGGCGCGCAACGGGCGCATCGCGGACCGTGAACCGACCTGCGTGCCGATCGCGCAGGGACCGCGACGCAGCACGCCCGCCGCAGTGGCCACGGCCGCGCGATCCGGAAGCGGTGTCTTTCGGGGTGATGCTAGAGCAGGCCGAGTTCGGCGAGTTCGCGGCGGAGTTCCATCGGCAGTTCGGCGCCGTCGGAGCCGAGGCTCTTGAGGTCGCGCGGCGCCTCTTCGTCCTTCAGGTAGCGCCAGCCCTGGAAGGCGCGCTTGGGCTGGAATTCCGTCTCGATCACTTCCGGGCCGAGCACCAGTTCGCAGCGGCCGATCCCGTCGGCGTCGGTGAAGGTCTTCAGGTCGAGCAGCCGCTGGCGCGCCTGCACCTGTCCCTTGATCACCCAGTAGAGCGAACCGCCGTCCAAGAGCTCCTCCGCCCGCTTCGGCACCATCCGGGTCGTATGGCTGGAACTCGGCTCGAGGCCGGCGGCCATGGCCACCAGCGCTCGCCTGGACACCCACTCGCGCAGGTCCTCGATCGAATCCGCGCCGACACAAAGCTTGATGAGATGCAGGGCCATGGCCCCTTCAACGCCTTTCCGCAGCCGGCGTCAAGCCGGACGAAGGTGCTCCACAGCCGCAGCAGCCGTCAACATTCGACGACGTTCACGGCCAGACCGCCGGTGGAGGTTTCCTTGTACTTCTCGTTCATGTCCACGCCCGTCTGCCGCATCGTCTCGATGCAGGCGTCGAGCGGGACGAAATGGGTTCCGTCGCCCTTGATGGCCAAGGATGCGGCCGTCACCGCCTTCACCGCGCCGAGCGCATTGCGCTCGATGCAGGGCACCTGCACCAGCCCCGCCACCGGATCGCAGGTCATGCCAAGATGATGCTCCAGCGCGATCTCGGCGGCGTTCTCGATCTGCTCCGGCGTGCCGCCCATGACGGCGGCGAGCCCCGCTGCCGCCATCGCGGAAGCCGAACCCACCTCGCCCTGACAGCCCACCTCGGCGCCGGAAATCGACGCATTGTGCTTGATGATGCCGCCGATCGCGGCCGCCGTCAGCAGGTAGTCGCGAATGCCGTCGGCATCGGCGTCCTCGTGGAAGTGCAGGTAGTAGCGGATCGTCGCCGGCACGACACCCGCAGCCCCGTTGGTCGGCGACGTGACGACGCGGCCGCCGGCGGCGTTCTCCTCGTTCACCGCCATCGCATAGACGCTGAGCCAGTCGTTGGCGAGCAGCGGATTGGACTTGTTGGAACGCCACTCGGCATGCAGCTTGTCGTGGATCATCCGGGCGCGTCGCTTGACCTTCAGCCCGCCCGGCATGATGCCCTCGCCCTGCAGGCCGCGGTCGATGCAGCTCGTCATCGCGTTCCAGATCCGGTCGAGGCCCGCATCGAGATCGGCCCGCGACATCGCCGTCTCTTCGTTGGCCCGCTTCATCTGCGCGATCGTCAGCCCGGAGCGCTGCGCCATCTCCAGCATTTCCTTGGCGGTCGCAAAGGGAAACGGCACCTTGCGTTCGCTCGCCTGCGCCTTGGTCGCCCGCATCGCCTCCAGTTCGGTGTCGGTGACGACGAAGCCGCCGCCGACCGAATAGTAGATGCGCTTCAGGAGCAGCCTGCCGTCGCGGTCGAAGGCGGAAAACGACATGCCGTTGGCATGCCCCGGCAGCGGCGTCTTCTTGTCGAAGATCAGGTCGGTCTTCGGCTGGAAGGCGTAGCCCGGGTGGCCCGGCGGCGTGATCCGACCGCTCTGCTCCACCTCGGCGATGATCGCGTCCATCCGGTCGGGATCGACCAGGTCGGGGCGCTCCCCCATCAGCCCGAGGATCACGGCACGGTCGGTGCCGTGACCGACGCCGGTGAACGCGAGCGAGCCGTGCAGGCTCATCTTGATGGCTGCCACGGCTGCCCCGGCCGGTCGCGGCCAGTCGGGAGACAGGATCAGTTCGAGGAAGCGGTTGGCCGCCGACATCGGCCCCATCGTATGCGAACTGGACGGGCCGATACCGATCTTGAAGACGTCGAAGACGGAAAGAAACATGCCGTGGACCTGCCGAAACCATGGGCCGCACCGCGACCCCGTGCCGTGTGCGCGCCCTCGCCTGTAAGATGGCAATGCCGCGCGCGCGCGGCAATATGTGAAACCTGCGGGAAAACTACGCGATCGCCGGAGGGGCTCAAGGTGGCGCCCCGACATCCGTCATTGTGCCTGCGACATCGCCGGTGACGTGGTGTCCAAAACGAAAAAGGCGCGCCAGTGGTCGGCGCGCCGTTCAGGTCTCTACCCGTGATTTCGCTCAGTTGCCGCCGAAGAGGTACACGAGACCGAGAAAGCCTGCAAAACCGAGAACCATGCGGAAGGTGAGGCCCCAGCAGGCCTTCTGTACGGAACTTTCCATGATTTCCCCAAGATGGTGAAGGACATGTCGTCCGGTGTCTATCGCCCCGACGACGGCCCTTCATTAGTGAAGGAATGATGAAAAGGCAATCCGGAAAAGTGGCGAAACCAAGGCAAATGCACAACAATCATACTTTAGAACAATTGCATTTTATTTAAAATCAAATGGTTACGATCTTGAGGCATGTGCCGGCTGCATGCCTGCCCGCCACACAAAAGCCGGCAGTCTGAAAATCCGGGCCCGCCGAGCTCACCGCCAGTTTGCAAATCACATAAACCATGGCACATCACAGGCCCATGACCATCGCCGATCCGATTGCCTTCGTCGTCTTCATCCTGCTGTGGCTGGCCTATGCCAGGACCACCGACAGCCTGCGTTTCCGCAACCGCGTGAGCCTGACGCGGGCGATGAACGCCCAGCGCGCCGCCTGGATCCGCAACGCCATGCGCCGCGACCTGCGCATGATCGATACGCAGATCATGGCGGGCCTGCAAAACGGCACCGCCTTCTTCGCCTCCACCTCGATCCTGGCGCTCGGCGGATGCTTCGCCCTGCTCGGCGCCACCGAGAAGGTCTTCATGATCTTCGGCGACCTGCCTCTGGTCTTCCAGGCCGGCCGCGCCGGCTTCGAACTGAAGGTCGGCGGGCTCGCCTGCATCTTCGGCTATGCCTTCTTCAAGTTCGGCTGGTCCTACCGGCTGTTCAACTACTGCACCATCCTTCTCGGCGCCGTGCCGATGGCGGGCGACATCCACAAGGACCCGGCGGCAGCCGACCTCGCCGCAGACAAGGTGATCCGCATGAACATCCTCGCCGCCAGCCATTTCAATGCCGGGCTGCGGGCGATTTTTCTGTCGATCGGCTATCTCGGCTGGTTCGTCAGCCCCTATCTCTTCATGGTGACGACCGCCTTCATCATCTTCGTCCTCATCCGCCGGCAGTTCTATTCGGATGCCCGCCGGACCGTGCTCGAACAGGTCGACGTGTGAGGCTGCGCGCGGCGGGGCAGAGCGACCGCACGCCATCTTTTCGGACCGACCGATGCCGACTGGCCCCTTCGTTCCCTCGGCTCATCATCCGGCCGGACAACTCTCGATGAACAGGCAGATGACCGAACAACAGCCCCCCATTTCGACCGAACAGGCACCCGCCGCCACCCCCACGCCGCGCGCCACGTCC
>UBZP01000051.1 GCA_900469965.1 Hyphomicrobiales bacterium
AAGCGGCGGGTGGGGGGGACACCAACGGCGCGGCGATGACCGCCGTGCCCGGGGCGCGTTACCTGGAACGCTATCGCGACCGCCTTCGGAGGCCGGAGCGGGTCACCCCACCCCGGAGCTTCGCTCCGACCCTCCCCCTCGAGGGGAGGGTTGAGTGGCCGCGGCGCCCCGCGTCAGCCGGCGATCTTGGAGAAGTCGGCGACCGTGCCGGTGGCGGCGCGGATGGCGGCGAGCAGGGCCAGGCGGTTGGCCCGGATCGCCGCGTCCTCGTCGTTGACGAGCACGTCGTCGAAGAATTTGTCGACCGGTGCCCTAAGCTTCGACAGCGCCGTCATGGCGGCGTGGAAATCCTCCTTCGCCACGGCGTCTGCCGCCCCGCGGGAGGCGATGACGATGGCCTCGTTCAGATCCTTCTCGGCCGGCAGGCGGAAGAGTTCAACGGAGACGCCGTCGGCGACGACCGTGCCCTTCTTCTCTTCGGCCGTCAGCAGCTGCGTCGCGCGCTTGGTGCCGGCAAGCAGGTTCCTGCCGTCCTCGGAGGTAATGAACGCCGTCAGCGCCTCGACACGGCGGGCGACCATCAGGAGATCGTCGGCATCGGGCGTGAGCACGGCGTCGATCAGGTCGTGGCGGGCGCCGAGATCGCGGAGATAGACCTTCAGGCGGTCGTGGAAGAAGGAGAGGAGGTCGCTTCGAATGGCCTCGACGTCGTTCACAAAGTTGGCAGCGAACTCAGGACCACCCGCCCTTCGGATCTGCTCGATGCGGACTTCAAGGGCAGTGAGAGTGTCCAGCGGCTTCTCGGATTCGCGGGCAACCTCGTCGAAAGAAGGCATTCGATCAACTAAGGCTCGGCCAAATTTGGCTGTTGCCGCTTCGACAATGGGGGTGGATAGAACCCTTCTCAAGCTGATCCTGACACCTCGCTCCAGCAAGATCCTGACCACGCCCAGCGCCGCCCGGCGCAGCGCGTACGGATCCTTCGAGCCGGTCGGCTTCTCGTCGATCGCCCAGAAGCCCGCCAGCGTGTCCAGCTTGTCGGCAAGCGCCACGGTGATGGCGACGGGATCCGACGGCACGCGGTCGGAGGGACCCTGCGGCTTGTAGTGGTCCTCGATCGCCTCGGCGACCGAAGGCGCCTCGCCCTGCAGGGCCGCATATTTGCGGCCCATGATGCCCTGCAGTTCCGGGAACTCGCCGACGGCCTCGGTGCGCAGGTCCGCCTTGGCGAGCACGACGGCGCGGTCGACGAGCGCCGGGTCGGCGCCGGTGACCCTGGCGAGTTCGGCGGCGAGCGCGCGGATGCGCTGCACGCGTTCGCCCTGCGTGCCGAGCTTGGCATGGAAGGTGACGTTCAGCGCGTCGAGCTTGGCCATGCGCTGGTCGAGCGGCTTCCTCAGGTCGAGGCCGAATTTTTCGGCGGAGGCCTTCAGCGTGTCGAGGTCCGGCAGGTCGTGCTGGTCGCGGGTCCAGAAGTGGCGGGCGTCCGACAGGCGGGCGCGCACGACCTTGCCGTTGCCGTGGACGATCTCCCTGCCGCCGTCCTTCGCCTCGATGTTGGAGACGAGGATGAAGTGGTTGGAAAGGCCCTCGCCGCCCGCCGGGCGGGTGACGAAGCATTTCTGGTTGGTCTTGATCGTCAGACGGATGATCTCGGCGGGGATCGCCAGGAATTCCGCCTCGAAGGTGCCCATCAGCACCTGCGGCCATTCGACGAGGCCGGAGACCTCCTCCAGGAGCCCCTCGTCCTCGACGAGCTCGAGCCCGTTAGCGAAGGCGATGTTCCGGGCGTCGGTGGCGATGATCTCCTTGCGGCGCTCGGCGTCGAGGATGACCCTGGCCTTTTCCAGTGCGGCGACGTAGTCGTCGAAGCGGCGCACGGTGATCGCCTCGGGGGCGTGGAAGCGGTGGCCGTAGGTGACGTTGGAGGCGACGATGCCGTCGACCTCGAAGGGCACGACGCGGGTCTCTTCCGTTTCCGAGCCAAACAGGCAGACGATCGACTGCAGCGGCCGCACCCAGCGCAGCGCGCCGGACCGCGCGGACGCGGCGCCCGAGCGCATCGACTTCGGCCAGGGGAAGGTGCGGATGATGCCGGGCATGATCTCGGCGATGATCTCGTCTGCGGCGCGGCCGGGCTTCGAGATCACCGCGACGTAGAAGTCGCCCTTCTTCGGATCGGAGACCACCTGGGCCTGCGACACATCCGACAGGCCGGCCTTGCGCAGGAAGCCCGTGACCGCCTGTTCCGGCGCCTTGGTGGAGGGGCCCTTGATTTCCTCGCGGCTGTCGGCGGAGCGCGCGTTCAGGCCGCGGATGTCGAGCGTCAGCCGGCGCGGCGTCCAGTATTCGCGAGCGCCCTCGTAGGTGAGCCCTGCCTCGACGAGGGCGTCGGTGACGAGCTTGCGCAGGTCGCCGGCCGCCTTGCGCTGCATGCGGGCGGGAATTTCCTCGGAACGGAGCTCAAGCAGGAGATCGGGCATGGGATGCTTTTCTGGCAGATCGTTGGACTGCGGCGGACTTAGCAAGCCCGCGGCGAAAAGTCATCCTTGCAGAGGCGGAAAAGTCGCCCTTCAGGCGGCCTCATGAACCGGAATGCGCTCAATCTCGCCGTGCAACCGCACGACACGACAGCGCCGCGGCCAACCCTCCCCTCGAGGGGGAGGGTCGGAGCGAAGCTCCGGGGTGGGGTGATCCCCGGGCGCCGGCGTTCATCGGTCATGAAACAGCTGTGGGCGGTAGGGTGGCCAACGCGCCG
>UBZP01000014.1 GCA_900469965.1 Hyphomicrobiales bacterium
CGCGAGATCGAGGTGGAGAGCTGTGCCGGCGGCGACGAGAACGCGCGGGTGCGGTTTGCCCGCCAGTCGGCGCGGGCGGCGGCGGGGCTGGAGGCGGCGGCCTTCCTGCCGGACGTGCATCTGCTGGACCTGCCCTGTTTCGAGGCGGGTGCAGACGAGAGCTTCGCCCGCGTCGCCGTCCATGCCAGGCCCTGGCGGCCGGTGCTGGTCTCCACCTCGCCGGGGGCGGACGGTTATGCGCCGCGCGTGCGGCTGGAGCGGCCGGCACGAATCGGCCGGCTTGCCGCCGCGCTGGCGCCGGGCGCCTGGGGACGGTTCGACCAGATGAACGCGATCGAGCTCGACCTGCCCTTCGGCGGGCTTTCGACACGGACGCGCGACGCCGTCCTCGGCGGCGACAACCGGATCGCGGTCGCCACCCCCTCCGGCCGATTCGAGGTCATCGGCTATCTCGAGGCCGAGGAGACGGCGCCGCGGCGCTGGCGGCTCGGCGGCCTGCTGCGGGGGCTTGCCGGCAGCGAGGACGCGATGAACGAGGGCCATCCGGCGGGCGCTGTGGCGATCGTGTTGGACGAGGCGGTGCGGCCGCTGGCCCTGACGGCGGAGGAGGCCGGGCGAAGCCTCAATTTCATCGTCGAGGCGCGCGGGACCGCGCAGGCGAGCGGGCCGGTCGCCTTTGCCGGCGGCATGCGGGCGCGCACGCCGCTTTCGCCGGTGCACCTGCGCGGGCGGCGGCTCGGCGACGGCGACATCCGCTTTTCCTGGACCCGGCGGGCGCGGCGCGACGCCGACGGGTGGGAGGCTTTCGACATTCCGCTCGACGAGCCGTTCGAGGCCTACCGGCTGGATATCCTGAGCGCCGGCGCGGTGGTGCGCTCCATCGAGACCGACGGGCCGGCCTGCCTCTATCCGGCGACGGACGAAATTGCCGATTTCGGCGCGGCGCAGACAGCGCACACGATCCGCGTCCGCCAGCTCGGGCGGGCCGTGCGCGAGGGCATCGCGGCCGAAAGAACCGTTGAAATCTGACTGGAAAGGAGCGTTGCATGGATGCGGAGACGAAAGGCTGGTATTTGTCGAGGACGGTCTGGGGTGGCATACTCGCAGTCGCTGCCTCGGTCCTCAATCTGGCCGGCATCGAGATCAGCGGGGCCGACCAGGCCGAGCTGGCGGACAGGGTGACGGCACTTGTGGCCGCCGCGGGCGGAATTGTCGCGATTGCAGGACGGCTCGCCGCCAGCAGGCGGTTGCGCTGAGGGGCGCGGCTGGTCGCGGGGAATTCATCGACACATTCATTTGCCATTCAGCGTCGCTGCGTTAATTCTGACGCCACGTTGTTAGTGCCATCGAAAGTGTGTCCATGACCTCGCCCATCATCATCGCTGCGACAGCGGCCAGCATGGCGCTCTTCGCGCCGCCGGTCGCCGACCGCCTGCCCGGCGTGCAGCCGGCTGCCGCCGATTGCAGCGACGCGGCGCGCCGGGTCATCGCCGAGACGGGCGGAGAGCTGCTGTCGGCACAGCCGCGCAACGGCGTCTGCGTGGTGACCGTGCTGGTGCCGGGCAAGGGCAATGCGCGGCCGCGCAAGATCACCGTGCGCGTGCCGATGGAATAGCCGGACGGGCCGCCGGGTCCGCAAGGCATGTCGCCCCGAAGCGGGCAGTGGTCTTTGCGACCGCGACATGCGACAAGAAGGAACGCGAAGCGCGCAAGGCCTCCGGAGGGTTCGCCGCGTTTCGGGGACCGGAAGGAAGGGAAGCCGACAGATGCGCATTCTCGTTGTCGAGGACGACGAAAACCTCAACCGCCAGCTTGCAGAGGCGCTGAAGGAGGCGGGCTATGTGGTCGACCAGGCCCATGACGGCCTGGAGGGACACTATCTCGGCGATGCCGAGCCCTATGACGCGGTGATCCTCGACATCGGCCTTCCCGAGATGGACGGCATCACGGTGCTGGAGAAATGGCGGGCGGACGGCAAGCGCATGCCGGTGCTGCTTCTGACCGCGCGCGACCGCTGGAGCGACAAGGTCGCCGGCATCGACGCCGGCGCCGACGACTACGTGGCCAAGCCCTTCCACGTCGAGGAGGTGCTGGCCCGGATCCGGGCGCTGATCCGCCGCGCGGCGGGACACGCGAGCTCCGAGATCGTCTGCGGCCCGGTCCGGCTCGACACCAAGGGCTCGAAGGCGACCGTCAACGGCGTGGCGCTGAAGCTGACCTCGCACGAATACCGGCTTCTCTCCTACCTCATGCACCACATGGGGCAGGTGGTCTCGCGCACCGAACTGGTCGAGCACATGTACGACCAGGACTTCGACCGCGACAGCAATACGATCGAGGTCTTCGTCGGCCGGCTGCGCAAGAAGATCGGCGTCGACCTGATCGAGACCGTGCGCGGCCTCGGCTATCGCATGCAAGCGCCCGGCGATGGCCGCTAGGGCACCTGCGGGCGCGCGGTCGCTCACCTTCCGCGTGCTGCTGCTCGCCTCGCTGTGGTCGGCGGTGGCGCTGGTGGTGATCGCGCTGGTGATCTCCACGCTCTACCGCCGCAGCGCCGAGGGCGCCTTCCGCGACCTCCTGCGCGCCCAGCTCTACAACGTCATCAACTCCGTCTCCACCGACGAGAGCTTCCAGCTGACCGGCAGCCCGCAGCTCGGCGACCTGCGCTTCTCGCAGCCGCAGACGGGCTGGTACTGGATCGTCGAACCGATCGGCGACAACTTCCCCTCCGAACCGATGTCGTCGACGTCGCTGGGCTACGGCAGCATCCCGATCCCCGACACCGAGACCATTCCCTTCGATACGCGCTACGAGCGCTACTACACGACCGAGGACACCTTCGGAAACCGGGTCGAGGTGGTCGAGACCGAGGTGGTGCTGGACCAGGACGGCCGCACGGCGCGCTTCCGCATCGCCGGCAACCGCAACGTGCTGGAAGACGATATCCGCGCCTTTTCCCGCAATCTCTATCTCGCCCTGGCCGGCTTCGGCTTCGGCAGCCTCTGCCTGAACGCGGTCGCCATCCTGATCGGCCTGAAGCCGCTCGACCATGTGCGCAAGGCGCTGGAGCAGATCCGCGCCGGCCAGGCCGAACAGCTGAGCGGCGCCTTCCCGCGGGAGATCCAGCCGCTCGCAAGCGAGGTCAATGCGCTGATCGACAGCAACCGCCGCATCATCGAGCGGGCGCGCATGCAGGTCGGCAACCTCGCCCATTCGCTGAAGACGCCGATCGCGGTGCTTCTGAACGAGGCCCGCGTGCTGTCGCCCTCGCATGGCGAGCTGGTGCGCACGCAGGCCGAGGCGATGCAGAGCCAGGTGCAGTCCTACCTCAACCGCGCCCGCATCGCCGCCCAGCGCGAATCGGTGCTGGCCCGCACGGAAGCCGCACCGGTGCTGCAGCGGCTGGCGCGGGTGATGCGCCGGCTGAACGCCGACATCGAGTTTCCCGTGATGATCGAGCCGGAGGACCTGATGCTGGCGATGGAGCAGCAGGATCTCGAGGAGGTCGTCGGCAACCTTCTGGAGAACGCGGCGCGCTACGCCCGCAACACCGTCGTGCTCCGGGCGATCCCGGCGCCGGATGCCCAGGACAACGGCGACGTTCAGCGCCGCCGCTGGGTGCTGCTGGAGGTCGAGGACGACGGCCCGGGGCTGGAGCCGGACCAGATCCAGGAGGCGCTGAAGCGCGGGCGGCGGCTGGACGAGAGCAAGCCGGGCACCGGCCTCGGTCTTTCGATCGTCCGCGAGATCACCTCGGAATACCAGGGGACGCTGACATTGGCGCGCGGCCCCCTCGGCGGACTGCTGGCACGATTGACGCTGCCGGCGGTCGCAAAGGATGTTGCTTGAGACCGAAGACAGTGCAAGATAGGTGCTGCGATGCAACGTCGTCCGCCGCGCTCGATGAATGAGCCGGTTGTCTCGGGAAAAGGCCTGAAATGAATCAGACAGACCGGATGAACAGAAAGTCTCGTGTCGTAACCATTCCGGTAGTCGTCGCTTCGATCGGGCTTGCAGGCTGCAGCACGACCTCGGGGCGCACCATCAGCACGGCAAACGCGTCGGCCGGAGCGGCCGTGTCCTCGGAAGCCTATATCTCCGCGCTCGAAGGCGGCCTCGTCTCCAGGGCATCGGGGGTGACGCTGTCTGCCGCCGACCGCCAGCGCGCGCTCGAGGCCGAATATCGCGCGCTCGAGGCCGCCCCGGGCGGCCAGCCGGTCGTCTGGCAGGGGCGCGGGGTGCAGGGATCGATCGTCGCCGCCGCCCCCTACCAGGTGGGCTCGCAGAACTGCCGGCAATACAGCCACACGGTGACGGCCGGCGGGCGGGAGACGGTCAGCCGCGGCGCGGCCTGCCGCACCGCCGCGGGAACCTGGACGCCGCTGACCTGAACGGCGGGCCCGTCGTTCGGGCGGAATGCGGCGAAACGCCTCAAATCTCCGTCAGCAGGCCTTTTGCAATTGGAAAAGGCATGGCGTTCCATTAATTGATCGCCATGTTCTGGATCCTTGCCGCCGCCCTGACCGCCGCCGTCGCCATCGCGCTGCTCCTGCCGCTGCTGCGGGCGGGCCGCGACACGGACGACGCCGAGGCGCACGATGCCGAGGTCTATCGCGACCAGTTGGACGAGCTTCGGCGCGACGAGGCGGCCGGGCTGATCGGCCGGGCCGAGGCCGAGCTCGCCCGTGCGGAGATCGCACGGCGGCTGATCGCGGCGAACGCCCGCGAGAAGGCCGCGCCGGTGGACGCGGCCGCTGCCGCCCCGCCATCGAACAGGCGCCGCAACCTCTTCGCCCAGGCCGTCATCGTCGTGCTCCTGCCCGCAATCGGGCTCTGTCTCTACCTGCTGCAGGGACGGCCGGAGCTGCCTGCCCAGCCTTTGGCGGCGCGGCTCGCGGCACCCGGCAACGACCTCAACATCCTGCTCGCCAAGGCCGAGCGGCACCTCGCCGAAAACCCCGACGACGGCGCCGGCTGGGACCTGCTGGCGCCGATCTATGCCCGCAACGGCCGGCTCGACGACGCGGCCAACGCCTACAGCCAGGCGATCCGGATCCTGGGCGGTTCGCCGGACCGGCTCGACGGCTATGCCGAGACGCTGATCGCGCTCGCAAACGGCATCGTCACCAAGGATGCCCGCGAGGTGCTGCAGCGCTCGCAGGCGCTGGACGCCAGCAACCCGCGCACCCGCTTCTACCTGGCGCTGGCGCTGGAGCAGGAGGGCCGGCGGGACGAGGCGAGGGGCGCATTCGAGGCGCTGGCGAAGGATTCGCCGGCGCAAGCGCCCTGGCTGCCGCTGGTCAATCGCCACATCGCCTCGCTCGGGGGCAACGTCGCCGGACAGGCGCCGGGGCAGACGGCAGAACAGGCACCGGAACAGGCGGCAGGACAGGCTCCCGAAGCGGCGGGCAACGGCGCGCCGGGCGGCCCGACCGCGGAGGACGTGGCCGCGGCCGGCGAGATGGACACGCAGAGCCGCCAGCAGATGATCGAGGGCATGGTCGACGGCCTCGCGGCCCGGCTGAAGGAGAACCCCGACAATTTCGAGGGCTGGATGCGCATCATCCGCTCCTATGTGGTCCTGGATCAAAGACAGGCCGCCGAAGCGGCGCTAGCGACGGCGCTGAAACGCTTTCCGCCCGAGAGCGACAACGGCAGGCAACTGCTGGCGCT
Organism: Hyphomicrobiales bacterium; assembly: GCA_900469965.1. GTDB lineage: Bacteria > Pseudomonadota > Alphaproteobacteria > Rhizobiales > Rhizobiaceae > Mycoplana. Next base: position 5,674 of record UBZP01000014.1, read on the forward strand.
GGCGGGCGAGCTTCAGATAACGGCCGAGGGCAGCGGACAATGACACGCAAGCAGAAACGGTTGGCAGTGATCGGCGGGGGCGTGGGCTTCCTGCTGGCGGCGGTGTTGCTGGTCATGTTCGCCTTCAGCCAGTCGATCGCCTATTTCTACGTGCCCGGCGACCTTAAGAAGACCGAGGTTCCGCCCGGCACCCGGATCCGGCTCGGCGGCCTCGTCGAGGCCGGTTCGCTGGAGCGCGGCGCGGGCTCGACGGTCACCTTCGTCGTCACCGACACGATCGGCACGGTTCCGGTGACCTATACCGGCATCCTGCCGGACCTGTTCCGCGAGGGGCAGGGGGTGGTCGCCGAGGGCGCCTTCGTCGCCGGCAGCCCGGTCTTCGTGGCCGACACGGTGCTCGCCAAGCATGACGAGACCTACATGCCGAAGGACGTGGCCGACCGGCTGAAGGCGCAAGGGGTGGAACTCGGCGGCAAGGAGACGATCCGTTGATCATCGAAATCGGCCACTACGCGATGGTGCTGCTGCTGGCGACGGCGATCGTCCAGTCGCTGCTGCCGCTCGCGGGCACGATGCGGAAGGACCCGGCCCTGATGGCGGTGGCGCCGTCGGCGGCGGTCGCGGGCTTCCTTCTGACGGCCTTCGCCTTCGCGATCCTCACCTTTGCCTACGTCACCTCGGACTTCTCGGTGGTCAACGTCTGGGAGAATTCCCATTCGATGAAGCCGCTGATCTACAAGATCTCCGGCGTCTGGGGGAACCACGAAGGCTCGATGATGCTCTGGCTGCTCATCCTGACCTTCTTCAGCGCGCTGGTGGCGGCCTTCGGCGGCAACCTGCCGGAGCGGCTGCGGGCCAACGTGCTCGCCGTCCAGGGCTGGATCACGACGGCGTTTGCGCTCTTCATCCTGCTGACCTCCAATCCCTTCCTGCGGCTCGACCCGGCGCCGGGCGAGGGGCAGGACCTCAACCCGGTGCTGCAGGACGTGGGGCTCGCGATCCACCCGCCGCTGCTCTATCTCGGCTATGTCGGCTTTTCCGTCTGCTTCTCCTTCGCGATCGCGGCCCTGATCGACGGGCGGATCGACGCCGCCTGGGCGCGCTGGGTGCGCCCCTGGGCGCTGATGGCCTGGAGCTTCCTCACCGCCGGCATCGCCATGGGCTCCTACTGGGCCTACTACGAACTCGGCTGGGGCGGCTGGTGGTTCTGGGACCCGGTGGAGAACGCCTCGTTCATGCCGTGGCTCGCCGGCACCGCCCTCTTGCACTCCGCGCTGGTGATGGAAAAGCGCGAGGCGCTGAAGATCTGGACGGTGCTGCTGTCGATCCTGACGTTTTCGCTGTCGCTGCTCGGCACCTTCCTCGTGCGCTCCGGCGTGCTGACCTCGGTGCATGCGTTCGCGACCGACCCGACGCGCGGCGTGTTCATCCTGACCATCCTCGTCGTCTTCATCGGCGGCGCGCTGTCGCTCTTTGCCTTTCGGGCGCCGACGCTGAAGGCCGGCGGCCTGTTCGCGCCGATCTCGCGCGAGGGCGCGCTCGTCTTCAACAACCTGATCCTGACGACGGCGGCTGCGACCGTGCTGACCGGCACGCTCTATCCGCTGGTGCTGGAGGCGCTGACGGGCGAGAAGATCTCGGTCGGCGCGCCGTTCTTCAACCTGACCTTCGGCCTGCTGATGCTGCCCTTGCTCCTGGCGGTGCCGTTCGGGCCGCTGCTCGCCTGGAAGCGCGGCGACCTGCTGGCGGCCGGGCAGAGACTGTTCGCAGCGACGGGCGTCGGCCTCGTGCTGGCGGCGATCGCGCAGTGGTCGCATGGCGGCGGGCCGGTGCTCGCCTATTTCGGCCTGGCGCTCGGCTTCTACATGCTGGCCGGCGCCGTCACCGACCTGGCGCTGCGCGCCGGCATCGGCAAGGTGTCCGCGGGCGTGGCGCGCCGGCGGCTGTTCGGCCTTCCGGGCTCCGCCTTCGGCACGGCGCTCGCCCATTTCGGCCTCGGCGTCACCCTCATCGGCATCGTCGCCGTCACCGCCTTCGAGACCGAGCACGTGGTCGAGATGAAGCCGGGCGCGACGGTGGAGGCCGGCGGCTACACGCTGACCTTCGACGGCATGCGCCAGGGCCGCGGCGCCAATTTCACCGAGGAGCGCGGCCACTTCACCGTCGCGCGCGCCGGTGCTTCGAAGGGCGAGGTCTGGTCGTCCAAGCGGCTCTACACGGCGCGGCGGATGCCGACGACCGAGGCCGGCATCCGCACCTTCGGCTTCAGCCAGCTCTACGTCTCCCTCGGCGACGCCATGAGCGACGGCGGCATCGTCGTCCGCGTCTGGTGGAAGCCGATGATCCTGTGCATCTGGCTCGGCGCCCTGATCATGATGACGGGTGGCTTCGTGTCGCTGTGCGACCGCCGGCTGCGCATCGGCGCCCCGCAGGGCGCGCGCCGGGCAAGGCCCGTGGCGGGACTGGAGGCGGCGGAATGATGCGCTCTCTGTTTGCCTGGGCTGCGAGAGACTTGCTCCTCACCCTGGCCCTCTCCCCGCAGGCGGGGAGGGGGAACGTGGCCCGGGCGCGACGCGAACGCGCGGCAGGCCGGCGCGGCTCGTTCTTTCTCTCCGCCCGCGGGAAGAAGGTACCCGGCAGGGCGGATGAGGGGCGAGACGCGCCGGGCAAGGATGAGGGGCGAGGCGCCCCGGCAGGCGGCGAGCGGCGTCGAGGCGTCCTTGCGCGGTCGGCACTGGCCTTCTTCCTGCTGCTTTCGCCGCTGCCGGCCTTCGCCGTCAATCCGGACGAGGTGCTCTCCGATCCGGCGCTCGAGGCGCGCGCGCGGGCGCTTTCGGCGCAGCTGCGCTGCATGGTCTGCCAGAACCAGTCGATCGACGATTCCAACGCCGAGCTCGCCCGCGACCTGCGCCTGCTCGTGCGCGAGCGGATTTCGGAAGGCGACAGCGACGCGGCGGTGATCGACTATGTCGTCTCGCGCTACGGCGAGTTCGTGCTGCTCAGGCCGCGTCTGCGCGGCGAGACGCTGCTGCTCTGGGGCGCGCCGATCCTGCTCTTCGTCGGCGGCGCGGTCGCCATGGCGCTGTTCGTGCGCCGACGCGCCGGCAAGGCGGTGGGTGAACCGCTGACGGCAGAGGAAAAGGCAGAGTTGGAGAGGATCGTCGCCGAGGGGAAGGCAAGAAGCACTGGCGAGGAACGCTAGGCTCTGCGGATATCGCAACGGCATTGCTCGTTCTGCGGGGCCAAAGCGCGAGACTATTTTTCAGCGATCTCGACGTATTGATCAATGCCGATGTGGCTGAGCCTTGTGCGCGCTTCCACGGATGTCAGCCTGACTTCCGGATTTTCCTCCACCGCTCTTCCGTACCAGTATTTTGCGGCATGCAGATCGCCGATGAGTTCATAGCGCTTGCCGAGCCGTTCGCCGAGGTACCCGGCATCGAGCGACGGGTCGCCGTCTGCCATGAAGAGATAGATCTTGATCGCATCCTCGACCTTCGCCGTCGCGATCAGGTCTTTCGCCGGCGTTCCAGGTGATTGAAGTCATACACAGGCGTATCCTTCCGCGCGACTTTCCTCCCAACATTACCAAAATTTCATCCCGCGGATAGTGCACGGTAATGTGCAGACGCCTATCTGTTGGTCATCGATCTCCAGTCGAGACACCAGAGAAAAGGTTCCGCGATGTCCAAGCAAATTTCCTTCCGCCCCTCGCTCAAGACGGCTCTGAAGACCTCCACGGTGGCAGGTCTGGCGGCGCTGATGCTGGCGACCGGCATTCCTGCACAGGTGGTGCAGTCCTTCGCCGAGCCGGTCAAGGTCACCGGCCCGCAGGTCGCAAGCTTCGGCGACGTCGTCGATGCCGTCTCGCCGGCCGTCGTCTCCGTCCGCGTCCAGTCCGACATCAAGCCGGCCAGCGACGACAGCGGCAGCACCTTCAACTTCAACTTCGGCGGCCGCGGCTTCGACGAGCTGCCGGACGACCATCCGCTCAAGCGCTTCTTCCGTGAGTTCGGCGGCCCCGACGGCGGCCCTGACGGCCCCCGCGCCGACCGCGGCCCGCACCGCTTCGGCGACCGCGACCATGACGGCAAGCGCAAGGGCCACCTGCGCCCGACCTCCCAGGGTTCCGGCTTCATCATCTCCGAGGACGGCTACATCGTCACCAACAACCACGTCGTCGATGACGGCGCCGCCTTCACCGTGATCATGAACGACGGCACCGAGCTCGACGCCAAGCTGGTCGGCAAGGACAGCCGCACCGACCTCGCCGTCCTGAAGATCGACAACAAGGAGAACCGCAAGTTCACCTATGTCAGCTTCGCCGACGACAGCAAGGTCCGCGTCGGCGACTGGGTCGTCGCCGTCGGCAACCCGTTCGGCCTCGGCGGCACGGTGACCGCCGGCATCATCTCCGCCCGCGGCCGCGACATCGGCTCCGGCCCCTATGACGACTACCTGCAGATCGACGCGGCCGTGAACCGCGGCAACTCGGGCGGTCCCGCCTTCAACCTCGACGGCCAGGTCGTCGGCATCAACACGGCGATCTTCTCGCCCTCCGGCGGCAATGTCGGCATCGCGTTCGCGATCCCCGCTTCCGTCGCCAAGGACGTCGTCGCCGACCTGATGAAGGACGGCAAGGTCGAGCGCGGCTGGCTCGGCGTGCAGATCCAGCCGGTGACCAAGGACATCGCCGAATCGCTGGGCCTCGCCGAGGCGCAGGGTGCGCTGGTGGTCGAGCCGCAGGCCGGTTCTCCCGGCGAGAAGGCCGGCATCAAGAAGGGTGACGTGATCACCGCGCTCGACGGCGACCCGATCAAGGATCCGCGCGACCTCGCAAAGCGCGTCGCCATGATCACGCCCGGCACCGAGACCGAGTTCACGCTGTGGCGCAACGGCAAGTCCGAGACGGTCAAGGTCGAGATCGCCAAGCTCCAGGCCGACCAGCAGGCGTCTGCCGAGCCGGACCAGGCCACGCCCGACGAGCCGCAGTCGAGCGAGCAGGAGCTCGCCGACCTCGGCATCGCCGTCAGCCCCTCGGATGACGGCAACGGCGTCACCGTCGCCGCCGTCGACCCCGACAGCGACGCGAGCGATCGCGGCCTGAAGGAAGGCGACCGCATCACCTCGGTCAACAACAAGGAAGTCAAGTCGGCTGAAGACATCACCAAGGTGATCGACCAGGCCCGCAGGGACGGCCGCTCGCGCGCGCTGTTCCAGGTCGACACCGACGATGGCAGCCGCTTCGTTGCCCTGCCGATCGACCAGGGCTGATCCGCACAGCTCGATCCGGGCGCCGCGAAATCGCAAGGTTTCGCGGCGCCTTGCGTCTTGACGCGGCCCCATCCGCGGCGATCTGTTCAAGCGCGCGCCAACCCGTGTAAGGTTCATCCATGAAGATACTGATTGTAGAAGACGATCTGGATGCCGCCGCCTACCTCACCAAGGCGTTCCGCGAGGCCGGCATCGTCTCCGACCATGCCAGCGACGGCGACAGCGGCCTGTTTCTGGCGACGGAGAACGCCTACGACGTGCTGGTCGTCGACCGCATGCTGCCGCGCCGCGACGGCCTGTCCCTGATTTCCGAACTGCGGGCGAAGGGCATCCACACCCCGGCGCTGATCCTGTCGGCGCTCGGCCAGGTCGACGACCGGGTGACGGGCCTGCGCGCCGGCGGCGACGACTACCTGCCCAAGCCCTATGCCTTCAGCGAGCTTCTGGCTCGCGTTGAGGTGCTCGGCCGGCGCAAGGGCTCGCCCGAGCAGGACATGACCTACCGCGTCGGCGACCTCGAGCTCGACCGCCTGGCGCATGTGGTCCGCCGCGCCGGCCGGGAGATCCTGCTGCAGCCGCGCGAGTTCCGGCTCCTGGAATACCTGATGAAGAACGCCGGCCAGGTAGTGACGCGCACCATGCTTCTGGAGAACGTCTGGGACTATCACTTCGACCCGCAGACCAACGTGATCGACGTGCACGTCTCGCGGCTGCGCTCGAAGATCGAGAAGGATTTCGACCAGCCGCTGCTGCGCACGGTGCGCGGCGCCGGCTACATGATCAAGGACGAGGTTTCCGCCTGACATGGCAGTATCGGACATGGCCTCGGGGATGAAAGCGCTGTTCCGGACCACCGCGGTCCGCCTTTCGGCGCTCTACCTGCTGCTCTTTGCCGCCTGCGCCGCCTTCCTCGTCTTCTACGTCACCTCGATGTCGCAGGGGCTTTTGCGCGACCAGATCCGCGAGACCGTGGCGCAGGAGGCCTTCGAGATCCAGCAGGTCTACAACCGCGCCGGCATGAACGGACTGCTCAGGACGCTGGAGCGCCGCGCCCGCCAGCCCGGCGCCAATCTCTACATCATCGCCAATCCCGCCGGCGAGATCCTGGCCGGCAACGTGCTGTCGCTGCAGCCGGGCGTGCTCGACCAGGAAGGCTGGACGACGGCGCCGTTCCGCTACGAGCGCTTCGGCGACGAGGGCAAGTCCGAGCGCCATGCCGCGCTCGCCGAGGTGTTCCTGCTGCCCAACAGCCTGAAGATCCTCGTCGGCCGCGACCTCGGCGAGCCCGAGAACTTCCGCGGGCTCGTGCGCCAGTCGCTGGTGGTGGCGCTCGGCATCATGGGCATCGGCGCGCTGGCGATCTGGTACCTGATCGGCCGCAACGCGCTGCGCCGGATGGACCGGATGTCGGACGCCAGCCAGCGGATCATGGACGGCGACCTGACGCAGCGCCTGCCGGTCGGCGGCTCGGGCGACGAGTTCGACCGGCTGTCGGAATCGCTGAACGCCATGCTCGGCCGCATCGAGAAGCTGAACGAGGGCCTGCGGCAGGTCTCCGACAACATCGCCCACGACCTGAAGACGCCGCTGACGCGGCTGCGCAACAAGGCGGAAGCCGCGCTCGCCGGCAAGACGGAACCCGCCGAGTTCCGCGAATCCCTGTCGGAGATCATCGCCGAGTCCGACCAGCTGATCCGCACCTTCAACGCGCTGCTGATGATCTCCCGGGTCGAGGCCGGCTCGGCGGTCGCCGAGATGGGGCCGGTCGACCTCACCCAGATCGTCTCCGACTGCGTCGAGCTCTACGAGCCGGCCGCCGAGGAGGCCGGGCTTTCGGTCACGGCCGAGATCGCGCCCGACATCCACGTCACCGGCAACCGCGAGCTGATCGGGCAGGCGCTCGGCAACCTGCTCGACAATGCGATCAAGTACGTGGACGGGGCGCCGGAGGGCCGCATCGTCGTGCGGCTGTCGCGCGAGGGCGAGGCGGCACAGGTGTCGGTCGCCGACAACGGGCCCGGCATTCCCGCCGAACGGCGCGCCGATGTGCTGAAGCGTTTCGTCCGGCTCGACAAGAGCCGCAGCAAGCCCGGCACCGGCCTCGGCCTGTCGCTGGTCGAGGCGGTGATGGAGGTGCATCACGGCACGCTGAAGCTCGACGCCACCATCGCCGGCGACGGGGCGGAGCACGGGCTGACGGCGACGATGCGCTTTCCCGCAGGCGGCGCGGGGAAGGCCTGACGCGTACGTTGCCGCTCGCGACGAAGGTGTCCTCACCGCGATTTTCCACCGCCATCGGTTTTCCCGACGCGATCGGCCTGCTAGAGCGTGCTGTTGAAGGCTGGAGCCGATGCGCGTCGCGGGGAGGCGATGACGATGAAAGAGACGCTGCGACTGAGCGACATCGAGGCCGGTGCGATCCGGCCGCTGAGCCAGACGGAGGTCAAGTCCGTCCTTTCCGACCTCAAGGATATCGCCCGCAGCCAGCCGGACATCGCAGACCTCCTCGCCGGCGAGGGGGCGCTGAAGGACTTCATCGTCGCCGCGCTGTCGCTGTCGCCCTATCTGAGAGATACCGCGCGGGTGTCGCCGGAGCTCCTGTCGAGCGCGATCGGCGGGCCGCTGCTGCCGCAGCTTCGCCAGGCGATCGCCGAGGCGCGCGGCGCCTGGGATCCGGCGCTCCACGAAAACGCCTCCGAGGCGGCGGTGATGGCGCGGCTGCGGCAGGCCAAGCGCAAGCTGTCGTTCCTCACCGCACTCGCCGATCTCGCCAGGCTGATCGACGGCCGCCAGACCACGGCCTTCCTCAGCGAATTCGCCGAAGCCGCCGTCAAGGCGGCGATCGACCATCTGCTCCTGGCCGGACAGTCGGCCGGCAAGCTCGCGCTGAAGGACGAGGCGCGGCCGGGCGAGGGCTCCGGCGTGATCGTGCTCGGCATGGGCAAGCTGGGCGCCGGCGAGCTCAACTATTCCTCCGACATCGACCTCGTCGTCTTCTTCGACCCGCAGGCCGGCATCGCCGTCGACGAGAGCGAGGCGACCGAGACCTTCGCAAGGCTGGTGCGCCGGCTGATCCGCATCATGCAGGAGCGGACGGCGGACGGCTACGTGTTCCGCACCGACCTCCGGCTGCGCCCCGACCCCGGCGCGACGCCGCTTGCGATCTCCGTCGATTCGGCGATGCTCTACTACGAGAGCCGCGGCCAGAACTGGGAGCGCGCCGCCTTCATCAAGGCCAAGGCGATCGCCGGCGACGTGGCGGCCGGCGAGCGTTTCCTGCGCGAACTCGTCCCCTTCGTCTTTCGCAAGTATCTCGACTATGCGGCGATCGCCGACATCCACTCGATCAAGCGGCAGATCCACGTGCACAAGGGGCATGGCGAGATCGCGGTGAAGGGGCACAACATCAAGCTCGGGCGCGGCGGTATCCGCGAGATCGAGTTCTTCGTCCAGACCCAGCAGCTGATCGCCGGCGGCCGGATGCCGCAGCTGCGGCTGCGCGCCACCGAGCCGATGCTGCAGGAGCTTGCCCGCGCCGGCTGGATCGACGAGACGACCTGCAGCGAACTGATCGCCGCCTACTGGTTCCTGCGCGACGTCGAGCACCGGATCCAGATGGTGCGCGACGAGCAGACGCACCTTCTGCCGGAGACCGAGGCCGAGCTGAAGCGGATCGCCTTCATGATGGGCTTTGCCGACGCCGCGGCGTTCTCGGGCGCGCTGGTCGAGGTGCTGCGGACGGTGGAGCGGCGCTACGGCGCGCTGTTCGAGCAGGAGACGAAGCTCTCGACGGAGGGCGGCAACCTCGTCTTCACCGGCCAGCGCGACGATCCCGATACGCTCGGGACGCTGCGCCGGCTCGGCTTCCAGCGGCCGGAGGCGATCTCGCAGACGATCCGCACCTGGCACTACGGCCGCTACCGCGCCACGCAATCGGTGGAGGCGCGCGAGCGGTTGACGGAGCTGACGCCCGAGCTCCTGAAGGTGTTCGGCGAGAGCAAGCGCGCCGACGAGGCGCTGTTGCGCTTCGACCAGTTCATCTCCGGCCTGCCGGCCGGCATCCAGCTCTTCTCCCTGCTCGGCAACAATCCGCGGCTATTGTCCCTGATCGTCAACATCATGTCGTCGGCGCCGCGGCTGGCCGAGATCATCGCCGGCCGGCCGCACGTCTTCGACGGCATGCTGGATCCGCGGCTGCTCGCGGAACTGCCGACCCGCGCCTACCTCGCAGAGCGCATCGACGGTTTCGTCGCCGGCGCCCGGCACTACGAGGAGGTGCTGGACCGGCTGCGCATCATCGCCGCCGAGCAGCGCTTCCTGATCGGCATCCGGCTCCTGACGGGCACGATCGACGGTGTGCGGGCGGGGCGCGCGCTGACCCACGTCGCCGACCTGATCATCGAGGCGGCGCTCGGGGCGGTCAGGCGCGAGATCGAGGCGGCGCACGGGACGTTTCCGGGCGGGCGCGTGGCGATCCTGGGCATGGGCAAGCTCGGCAGCTTCGAGCTGACCGCCGGCTCCGACGTCGACCTGATCCTGCTCTACGACCACGACGGCGCGGCGTCCACCGAATCGCGCGGGGCCAGGCCGCTGGACGCGACGCGCTATTTCGCCCGCATGACGCAGCGGCTGATCGCGGCCCTCTCCGCGCCGACCGCCGAGGGCGTGCTCTACGAAGTGGACATGCGGCTTCGCCCCTCCGGCAACAAGGGGCCGGTGGCGACCCGCATCACCTCCTTTGCGAAGTACCAGCAGGAGGAGGCCTGGACCTGGGAGCACATGGCGCTGACGCGCGCGCGCGTCGTCTGCGGCGACGAAAGCCTTGCCGCCGAGACCCGCGCGACCATCGCCGCGGTGCTGGACCGCCGGCGCGACGTCGCGGCGATTGCCAAGGATGTCGCCGAGATGCGCGCCCTGATCGACAAGGAGAAGCCGCCGCGCGACATCTGGGACCTGAAACTGATTGCCGGCGGCCTGATCGACATCGAGTTCATCGCGCAGTTCCTGGCGCTTTCGGCGCCGGCGCGGGGCGGGGCGCTGCCGGAGCAGGCGCTGCCGACCGCGGATGCGCTTGCCGTGGTCGCACTCGGGCAGATGGACGAGAACGACCTCGACACGGTCCAGCAGGCGCTGCGGGTCTATTCGGAGATTTCCCAGATCGTGCGGCTGTGCATCGACGGTCCGTTCGATCCGAAGGAGGCGCCGGCCGGGCTGGTCGACCTCGTCTGCCGCGCCGGCGACTGCCCGGACGTCAAGACGCTGGAGGCCGAGCTGCGGCGGCTCTCGAAGGCCGTGCGCCGCATCTTCCAGGCCACGGTCGCGATCTGATCCGGGGCGGCCGAACGGGGCGAGGACGCGATTTTGGGCGCCTCAGCGTGCCTGGCGGCAGGGGGCCACGACGTCGTCGGCCGCCGGGATGCGCACGGAGACGACGGTGCCCTTGCCCTCCACGGAGAAGATGCGCATGCTGCCGCCGTGCAGCCGGGTCAGCGACCGGGAGATGGCAAGGCCGAGGCCGGAGCCGCCCTTGCTCTTGGCATACTGGCTCTGCACCTGCTCGAATGGCTGGCCGATCTTGGCAAGCGCCGCCCGCGGGATGCCGATTCCGGTATCGGCGATCGTCAGCGTCACGGCGCCGCCGCGCTTCTTCGCCCGAACATGCACCTGGCCGCCCTTGTTGGTGAACTTCATGGCGTTCGACAGGAGGTTCAGCAGGATCTGCTTCATCGCGCGGCGATCGGCGATCAGCGACAGTCCTGACGACACCTGCTGCTCGACGCGGACGTTCTTCTGCTTCGCCGAGATCGCCGTCAGCCGCAGCGTCTCCTCGATCAGCGGCGCCAGATCGATGGCGTCGCAGCTGATCCGCATGTGGCCGGCCTCGATCTTGGACATGTCGAGAATGTCGGTGATGACGTTCAGGAGGTGCTGGCCGCTGTCATGGATGTCGCGGGCGTATTCGTCGTACTTGTCCGAGCCGAGCGGGCCGAACATCTGGTTCTGCAGGATTTCCGAGAAGCCGAGGATGGCGTTCAGCGGCGTGCGCAGCTCGTGCGACATGTTGGCCAGGAATTCCGACTTGGCCCGGTTGGCGGCCTCCGCGCGCTCCTTCTCGGCCTGGTAGTTGGCGTTGGCGATGGAAAGCTCGGCCTTCTGCTTTTCCAGCGTCGCGCGCGAGGCCGACAGGTCGCTGATCGTCGCCACCAGCCGTCGCTCGGATTCGCGCAGCCGCGCCTGGTGGCGCTTGATCATGGTGATGTCGGTGCCGACCGAGACGAGGCCGCCGTCGCGGGTGCGCCGCTCGTTGACCTGCAGCCAGCGCTCGTCGGCAAGCTGCACCTCGGTGGTCTGCGAGCCGGTGTTGTCGCTGTCGGCCATCCGCCGGGCGATCACCGGCCGCGCGGCCGCCGCCAGCACCACCAGCCGCTCGGTGCCGGGCACCAGCACCTCGTCGGGAAGCCCGTAGGCCTGCTGATAGTGCGCGTTGCACATGACCAGGCGATCGTCCTTGTCCCAGAGCGCGAAGGTCTCCGAGGTGCATTCGATCGCCACCGCCAGCCGCTGGTCGGCCTCGTGGTAGCGCTGCGCCAGCTTGTGCTGCTCGGTCACGTCCATGGCGATGCCGATCATGTGGGTGCGGCCCGATCCCATGCGGATCAGCTGGGCGCGGGCGCGCAGCCAGACATAGTGACCGTCGGCATGGCGCATGCGGAAAACCTGGTCGACCTGGCGGGCTTCACCCTTGGCGATCGCGCGCGCCACCTGGTAGATGCCGTCGTCGTCGGGATGCATCAGCCGCGCCGCATCGCCGAAGGAGAGATAGTCCTCGCGCGGGGTCATGCCGAGCATCTCGTACATCGAGCGCGACCAGAACAGCCGCCGCCCGGACAGGTCGAAATCCCAGAGCCCGCAGCGTCCGCGCGCCAGCGCCGTCTCCACCCGCAGGTTGGATTCGGCGAAGATCGCATCGGCATCGCGCGAGCGCTTCGCCTGGAGGAAATAGGCGTAGAGGACGATGCCGAGGATGGCCGAAATGCCGGCAAACAGCGTGACGTTCAGCGACAGGTCGCTGCGCCACAATTCGTCGATCGCCCCGACCGGGCTCGCCACCATCGCATAGCCGCCGGCCGCCGGCACGTCGACGACGGCGACATAGTGATCGACGTCGCCCACCCGGGCGCGAACGACGCCGGAGGGATCGCCGAAATAGTGGGACGCAGCCACGTCCGGCGCGATCCGCGTCATCGACATGCCGACATAGCCGGCCCCCGACAGCGAACCGGCGAAGACCCGGCCGTCCTTCTGCACGAACAGCACGAGCGCCCCTTCGGGCAGCCGGTCCTGCGGCAGGAATTTCGACAGCGCGCGCTCGATGTCGCCGCGCCGGCCCTCGGCCATCAGGCGGCCGTCGTCGGTGGAGACGAGGATCGACACGGCGGCCGCCATCAGCGTGGTACCGTCGCGCAGGCTCGCATCCATGCGCTGGTGTTCGAGAACGAGGCCGGTCAGCCGCGATATGCCGACGACCAGGAGGAACGCGATGATCAGGATCGGGATCGAACGCTTCAGGACGGGCTCTGCGCGCGACAGGCGGAACGCCGCCGGCCCGGCAAAGATCCTGGCATGTTCTGCCAGGTCCTGGTTCCAGGGTGCCAAGCCCGGAAATTTGAGGCGAATCCGCCCCTCGGCTGCGCGACCCCGTTGCGCGTCCGCCATGTCCAATATCCTGTTTCTTCTGGTGATTCGAAAACGCCGCCGTCCGAATCTAAGCTAATGAATCATTCGCGATTCACCTTGTCCAGAGGAAAAGGTAACGAGTTTTTAACCAGTTCTCATCGTTGGGAAATTGTAGTCCGGCGACGCCGCCGCCGGAGCGTTCGGCAGCCTTCTCAGCCGTTCAGCATCCGCTCGACGATGTCGGAGACGTCCGCCGACAGCTTCTCCCCGGCCGCGACGCGCCGCAGCGCGTTCAGCGCATGCTCCGCCCGGCCTTCCTCCAGCGCGCGCCAGGACCGCATCGAGGTGAGGATGCGCGCGGCGAGCTGGGGGTTCTTCGGATCGATCTCGAGGATCTGCGCGGCGAGGAACCGGTAGCCTTCGCCGTCGGGACGGTTGAAGCCCGTGGGGTTGGAGAAGGCGAAGGTGCCGACCAGCGCCCGCACCCGGTTCGGGTTGTTGCGGTTGAAGAGCGGGCTCTCCATCAGCCGCTCGACGCGGGCGAGCGCGCCGCTGCCGGGGATCGTCGCCTGGATCGCGAACCACTTGTCGATGACCAGCGGGTTCTCGGCGAAGCGGGCGCGGAAGCTCTCGAGGGCCGCCTGGGTCTCCGGCGCCTCGGGGAAGCGGTGGGCGAGGACGGTCAGCGCCGCACTCAGGTCCGTCATGTTGTCGGCGGCGGCGAAGGCCTTCGCGGCGCGGTCGGGCGTGCCTTCTGCGATGGCGAGATAGCCGAGGGCTGCGTTGCGCAGCGCCCGCTTGCCGGCACTTGCCGCGTCCGGGGTGAAGCTGCCGGTGGTGTGGTTGCGGTCGAAGAGGGCCGCAAACAGTGCTGCGCCCTTGTGGGCGACGACGGAGAGGACGGCCTCGCGGCCGGCGCGGATCGCATCGGGATCGTTGTTGCTGCCGTGCTCGCGGGCGACGTCGGCCTCGCTCGGCAGCGCCAGGATCTGGGCGCGGAAGGCGGGCTCCAGCGTCTCGTCGCCGGCGACCGCGATCAGCGTCTCGGCCAGCATCGGATCGACGGCGATCTCGCCGCCCTCGCGGGCCTTGCGCGCGGCCTCGACGAGGTTGGGAAGGGCGATGTCGCTGATCGCCTGCCAGCGGGCGAACAGGTCGGCGTCGTGGCGGGCGATGTGGGCGAGATCGGCCGGCGCCTGCTCGAAATGCACGTTGATCGGCGCCGAGAAGCCGCGGTTGAGGGTGACGACCGGGCGGCCGCCGATGCCGGAGAAGGTGACGACCTGACTGCGGGCGGTCAGGTGCAGCACGTCGCCGGTGATCTCGGCGCCCTCGATCGCCGTGGGCTTCGCTTCGCTGCCGTCCGGCAGAAGCAGGCCGAAGCGCAGCGGGATGTGCATCGGCTCCTTCGCGGACTGGCCGGGCGTCGGCGGCACCATCTGCTCGAGCGAGAGCGTGAAGACGCCCTTCGCCTGGTCGAAGGCGCTGGAGACGGAGACGAGCGGCGTGCCGGCCTGGTGGTACCAGAGCGAGAACTGCGCAAGGTCGCGGCCGCTGGCGTCCTCGAAGCACTTGACGAAGTCCTCGATCGTCGCCGCCTCGCCGTCGTGGCGCTCGAAATAGAGGTCCATGCCCGCCTTGAACAGGTCCGGACCGAGGAGGGTCGCGATCATGCGCGTCACCTCCGAGCCCTTCTCGTAGACGGTCGTCGTGTAGAAGTTGTTGATCTCGCGGTACTTGGTCGGCCGCACCGGATGGGCGAGGGGACCGGCATCCTCGGGGAACTGCTCCGACTTCAGGTGGCGCACCTCGGCGATCCGCTTGACCGCGCGCGAACGCTGGTCGGCGGAGAACTCGTGGTCGCGATAGACCGTCAGGCCCTCCTTCAGGCACAGCTGGAACCAGTCGCGGCAGGTGATGCGGTTGCCGGTCCAGTTGTGGAAATATTCGTGGGCGATGATCGCCTCGATATTGGCATAGTCGCCGTCGGTGGCGGTCTCCGGGTCGGCCAGCACGTACTTGTCGTTGAAGACGTTGAGGCCCTTGTTCTCCATCGCTCCCATGTTGAAGTCGGAGACGGCGACGATCATGAAGATGTCGAGGTCGTACTCGCGGCCGAACACCTCCTCGTCCCACTTCATCGAGCGCTTCAGCGCGTCCATTGCATAGGCGGCGCGCGGCTCCTTGCCGTGCTCGACATAGATCTTCAGCGCTACCTCGCGGCCGGACATGGTGGTGAAGGTGTCCTCGACGACGCCGAGGTCGCCGGCGACGAGCGCGAAGAGATAGCTCGGCTTCGGATGCGGATCGAACCAGGCGGCGAACGCGCGGCCCTCGTCATAGCCGGCGCCGCCGAGGAAGTTGCCGTTCGACAGCATCAGCGGGTTGGCGGCCTTGTCGCCGATGATGGTGATCGTATAGGGCGCCAGCACGTCGGGCCGGTCGGGGAAATAGGTGATGCGGCGGAAGCCCTCGGCCTCGCACTGGGTGCAGTAGATCCCGTTGGTGCGGTAGAGACCCATCAGCTGGGTGTTGGCCTCGGGATTGATGTAGGTGGTGATCGTCAGCTCGAAGGGGGTTTCCGCCGGCAGGTCGCGGATCGTCAGGCTCTCCGGGGTGGCGTCGTACTGGCTGGCCGGCATCTCGTTCTGGTCGAAGAGAAGGCCCGAGAGCGTCAGCTCGTCGCCGTCGAGCACCAGCGGCGCTTTCGGATCGACGCCTTCGCGGCGATGGAAGATCAGCCTGGCATCGACCTTGGTGTTGGTCGGGTCGAGTTCGAAGGTCAGGTCGACGCGTTCGAGAACGAAATCGGTCGGGCGGTAGTCTGCCAGATGGATGATCCGGCCGTTCTCAGTGCGCATGGTCTGTCCTGCTCGTGTCCTTCGCCTTGCTTCGTTTTAGAGGAACCTGACAAGGGGGGAAAGGACGGATTGGTCTTCTGCTGGCCCCTTCATATTCGCTCGGGCTTAACATCTCATTGCCGTGAGGCGTCCTCGCCTGACATTCTGCAATTCACGGCTGTCCATGAAGGGGGATGAATCCGGCCGGCCGGCTGCGACCCGAGGCGGCCGTCCACGGTCGGGGCAAGGGGCGGTGCTACTTCTGCGACGCCAGCGTCTCGCGGATCTCGGCGTCGTTCTCGGTCTGCTGGACGACCACGCCGGTCCAGCCGAGCCCGTCATAGTCCTCGTAGCCGATCGTCTTCGCAAAGGCGACGATGGTGCCGTCGGGCGCGTAGTAGCTGCCGCGCATCGCCCCGCCCGGATTGCTGAGGCCGAAGCTCGTGAAGATCATGGCGGGGTGGTTCGAGGCGATGACGCGGTTGTCGCCGTCGAGCAGCATCACGTGCGTTCGCTCGGCCACGTGCGGCGGCAGGCTGGCCTCCTTCTCGACGATCGACTGGCCCTGCTGCTGCCAGTCGAAATAGACGCCGAGCGTGCCGAGCAGCTTGCCGTTCGGCAGGCCGCCTTCGCGGACGCCGGCGGCATAGACGATCGCATGCCGGCCGTTGTGCAGGTTGCTCGGCTGGACCCGCTCGACCGCGTAGTCGTCGCCGCTCTTCGTCGCCGCGGCGGCGCGGAACCAGTCCTTGTCGGACAGGTTGACGCCGCGCACCGAGCTGGCATAGGCGGGGTTGGCGGAGGCCACCACGCGTCCGTCGGCATCGGTCATGACGAGATCGAGATAGACCGTATAGTACTTGGCGATCACCGACAGGCGGGCGGCAGCGGCGTCGAACGCGCTCCGGCCCGGCGCCTGCAGCGCCTGCCAGAGGGCGGGATCGGTCGCCCACCACCGGACGTCGGCCGTGCGCTCGAACAGGTTGCGCACGATCAGCTGCACCAGCGTCTGCGCCATGTCGACGAGCCTCACGCCCTCCATCTGGTTGACGAGCGATTCCGAGACCGAGCGGCCGAGCGTGATCCGGCCCAGCACGTTGCGCTCGAACTGGTGGGCGATCGTGCTGGAGATGTCGGCCAGCCGCTGCACCTCGGAAGCGACGACGGCGAAGCCCTTTCCGGCCTCGCCGGCGCGGGCCGCCTCGATGCTGGCGTTGATCGCCAGCATCTTGATCTGGCGGGCGATCGAGCTGTTCTCCTCGCTGAAGCGCTCGAGATCGGTGCCGATGCCCTCCGCGATGGCGCGCATGGTTCGGGGCGTGGCGGAAAGCTGGGAATGTGCCTGTGCAGTCGCGGGGGTGGCGGACATGGCAATCTCGTGAGCGTGACCGGCGGGGCGCGTCGCCGGCGGGGTGAAATTGATCAAATTTTTCTCAATTATGATTAATGCTCAATATTTGAGAAATGGTATATAAATCGTATGACTAATGCCTGCGGCGCCGAAAATCGCAAGGCGCCCATCAAAACCTGTTCAGGCACATCACCAAAATTGATCCCGAATCCCTGCGCCGTCGTATAGGATCGGCGCGAGCGATTTCCCGTCCGATGGATGCCGATGCCCTGCGGCCGACGAGGCTGCGAACAAGAGACTGTGAATAAGCATGGAGTTTGCCGAGCAGCAGCCGATGAAGGCGATCTTTCTCAAGGTCTCCTCCGTCGCAATCTTCGTTTGCATGTCCACGTTGATCAAGGCGGCGGGGGAGGGCATCACGACCGGCCAGATCACCTTCTATCGCTCGGCCTTCGCGATGGTGCCGATCATGGCCTGGCTCGCGGTGCGCGGCGAGCTCGTCGATTCCTTCCGCACCTCGGACATCCTCGGCCATCTCGGCCGCGGCTTCGTCGGCATCCTGGCGATGAGCTTCGGCTTCTATGGCCTCGTCCACCTGCCGCTGCCGGAGGCGATCGCGATCGGCTACGCCATGCCGCTGATCGCGGTCATCATCGCGGCGCTGTTCCTGAAGGAGACGGTGGGGATCTATCGCTGGTCGGCCGTGCTGGCGGGGCTCGTCGGCGTCGCCGTCATCACCTGGCCGCGGCTGACGCTTCTGGAGCAGGGCGGCGTCGGGACCGCCGAGGCGCTCGGCGCCCTGGCCGTGCTCGCTTCGGCGACGCTGGGTGCCATTGCGATGGTGCTGGTGCGCCGTCTGGTTCAGACCGAGAAGACGCCGACGATCGTCCTCTATTTCTCGCTGTCGGCGTCCATCTTCTCGCTGGCGACCCTGCCGCTCGGCTGGGTGGACATCAGCGGCCGCGCGCTGTTGCTCCTCGCCTTGGCTGGCTTCTGCGGCGGGGTGGCCCAGCTTCTGCTGACGGCGAGCTATCGCTATGCCGACGTCTCCACCATCGCCCCGTTCGAATACACCTCGATCCTGCTCGGCATGGGCTTCGGCTACGTCCTGTTCGACGACGTGCCGACCCTGACCATGCTCGCCGGCACCCTGATCGTCGTCGGCGCCGGCATCTTCATCATCATCCGCGAGCACCGGCTCGGCCTCAGGCGGAAGGCGGCGCGCCGGCACATGACGCCGCACGGATGACGGGGCAGGGCCGAAAGGGGCGGCGATGCCGCCCCGGCCGCCGCGTTCAGGATTTCCACTGCGGCGTGGTCGTGTCGGCGACGAGATCCTCGGTTGCCTCGTCGGGGAGACCTTCGCCCTGCAGCGCTGCGGCGGCGCAGGTTTCGGCTGCGAGCGGCTGCACCGGCATCGCCTGGTAGTCGGTCTTCACCACCATGCCGGTCTGGGCGTCGCGGCGCATGATGCGCCAGGCGGCATAGCCGCCGTAGAGGGCGAAGTAGAGCGTGAAGACGACGAAGAGCGCCGACGGCCCGAAGCGGTCCATCACCGGCCCGGCGACGAGCGGCCCGGAGATCGTGCCGATCCCGTAGACGATCATCATCCCCGAGGAAATCTCGACATACTCGTCCGGCTGGGCGAGGTCGTTGGCATGTGCCACGTTCAGCGCGTAGATCGGAAAGAGCACGCAGCCGACGAGGCCGGCGACGATGTAGAGAAGGATCGGCGCGCCGCCCTGGACGGCGATCATGGCAAGGCTCGCCGCCACCCCGACGCCGCCGCAGGCGACCATGACGAGCCGCCGGTCCATCCGGTCCGACGCCCGCCCGATCGGGATCTGCGCCAGCGTGCTGCCGACGAGGAGGGCCGCCAGCAGGGTGGCGCCCTGCGTCGTGGTCAGGCCGATCCGTTGGGTGAAGACGCCGCCGAGGTTGAGCCAGGCGCCGGCGAGGGCGCCGGCGAGGAAGGCGCCGACGACGGCGACCGGCGAGCGCCGATAGAGCTTCGGCACGTTGAAGCGCGCCTGCGTCGGCGCGGCCGGCAGCGGCGAGGAGGTCAGCGCCGTCGGCAGCAGCGATACCGAGAAGATGATGGCGCAGAGGATGAACAGCGTCGTGCTTTTCGGATCGCCGAGCGGCACCAGATACTGGCCGGCGATGCCGCCGACCATGGTCGTCATCACGTAGAGCGAGAACACGCCGGCGCGGTTGTCGTTCGTCACCCGCTCGTTCAGCCAGCTCTCGATGATCAGGTAGCTGCCGGCGATGGCGAAGCCGGAAATGGTGCGGAACAGCATCCAGGCGCGCCAGTCGACCAGCACCGAGCAGAGCAGGATCGCAATCGAGAGCAGCGTGACCAGCGCCACGAACACGCGGACATGGCCGACGGCGAGAATGAATTTCGGGGTGACGATGCACGAGGAGGTGAAGCCGAGCGTGTAGCCCGTCGCGATCCAGGTGATCGTCTGCGTCGACCATCCCTCGGCGACGGCGCGCACGGGGATGACGTAGCTCTGCAGGCCGAACCCCACCATCATCAGCAGCGTCGACAGGAGAAGGCTTGCAAAGGGGATGAGGCTCGCCACCATGACGGGATTCCGGAAGACGGGTCCCCGTCGCCGGTATGGCGCGCGGGACAACAGGACTGTGCCTCTAAAGAAGTCCGTCTGCGGTGTCCACTGCGACAGCGGCTGGCGCAAAGGATGGGATGACGCCGATCCGGGCCGGGATCGGCGCTCAGTTGGGCAGGAACGCCTTCAACTGGTCGCTCCGCCGCGCAGCGTCGCGGGGAAGCGAGGCGAGCACGTTGTATTCGCGCGCGGCGTTGACCGCGGTGCGGATGTCGTGCAGGTCGGAAATCAGCTTGCGGATCCGTTGCATTCGTGTCTTCCCGGGCATGGAGCGGCCTTGCGCGTTGCGGCTGAACGCGCAGGCGCGATCAGCGCTGGACGAACTCGGCGTAGATGTTGGCCGGGCGGTTGATGCGAGCGTAGCCGGATGCTGTCATCTGCTCGTTGGCCGGGGTGCGCAGGCCACCGAAGCCATTGGCCGGACGGTAGCCGGCATAGCGCAGCGTCTCGAAGCCGGAATGGATGGGGCGAAGGCGGGCGGTCATGATCGAATATCCTTAATCTGTCCCCCCGCATGCAATATTGCAGCGCAGCATCCGTCTTGCAATGCGACATTACGCCCTGCTGATATGCGAAGATCGCATGGCTTCCGTAATATTCTGTTCATGTCGAAGGCAGAAATGCGGACAGGAATGCAGGCCGCAGACCCGTCGAGGTTAAGCAGTCGTCATCCAAGCGATTGAAAGAAAACCGTTATCCCGATTCGGGATTCACGCGGTCGGGCTGGCCAGTCCTGCACGAAACGCAAGCAGGTCCTGCCAGGCGAGGCGTTTGCTGACCGGCGCAGCCACGAGATCCTGCGGGTGAAGCGTGGCGAGTGCCGGTATTTTTCGGCCGCCGATCGCCAGTTCCCGCCACTCTCCGCGCATCTGGTGGATGGTCTGCGTGCCGCCGAAGAAGAATCGGGCGGCGAAATTGCCGAGAATCAGCAGGTGATTCGGTGCGGCGAGCACGATCTGGCGCTCGATGAAGGGGCGGCAGATGTCGCTTTCCGGCGCAGACGGAACGCGATTGCCGGGCGGCCGCCAGGGAATGACGTTCGTCAGCAGCACGTCGGCGCGGGCCAGGCCGATGCCGGAAAGCATGCGGTCCAGCATCGCGCCCTGCCGGCCGGAGAACGGCAGGCCCTCGCGATCGTCGTCCGCGTTCGGCATCGGCCCGATCACCATGATAGAAGGCTGCATGTTGCCTTGCGCGAAGACGAGGCCGCGGGCGCTGTTCTTCAGGTTGCAGCCGCCGAAACCCTCCATCGCCGCCCTGAGGTCGTCGAGCGTGGTTGCGGCGGCAGCGATGGCGGACGCCTCGGCCACCGCCTGGCCGTCGGGCATGGCGACGGCGGGCGCCGCCACCTCCTTCGGCGCCGGCCGCGCAGTGCCGCGCGCGCTCGCACTGCCGGAGGACGCCTGGCTGCTATCCGCGCTCCGGGCTGCGGCGTCGCCGCCGCCCTGGCGGGCGGCATGCGCCGTCCGCATCGCCTCGAATTCGGCGATCCGGTCGACGGGCTGGTCCTCGAGCAGCCATTCCACCCCCGCATCGGCGTGGAACGCGAGCAGGGCGGCCAGTTCGGCGGCTTGAAGGTCGGCGGCGGAGATCATGCCTCAGGCATACAGGAACGGCCGCACCCGCCGCAAGGCCAGCGGTGCGCTTCGGGCGGGCCGTCCACGCCGTCCGCTCAGGTCGAGCGTGCCGCACCGCCGTCGCAGCGCACGAGGGTGCCGGTGACGTAGCTTGCCGGCGCGCTGCAGAGGAAGGCGGCGGTGGCGGCGAACTCATCGACCCGGCCGTAACGGCGGGCGGGGATCTCCGCCTCGAACTCGGCCTGGACGTCCTCGATCGGCCGGCCGCTGCGTTCGGCGGCGGCGGCATCGAGGCTCTCCAGCCGGTCGGTGCGGATGCTTCCGGGCAGCAGCAGGTTGGCGGTGATGCCGTATTGCGCGACCTCGCTCGCCAGCGTCTTCGACCAGCCGGCAAGGGCCGGGCGCAACGTGTTGGACAGCGCCAGGCCGGGGATCGGCTCGATCACGCCCGAGGAGGCGACCGTCAGGATGCGGCCCCAGCGCTGCGCCTTCATCTGCGGCAGGAGGCGGTTGGTCAGCGTGATCAGCCGCAGGACCATCGCGTTGAAATAGGTCGAGAGCGTCTCCGGCGTCATGTCCTCGGTCGACCCCGGCGTCGGGCCGCCGGAATTGTTGACGAGGATGTCGATGCCGCCGAGCTTTTCGGCGACCGCCGCCTCGAGCGTCTCCACCACGTCGTCCTCGAACAGGTCGGCGACGACGAACGAGGCGCGGCCCCGACCCTCGGCATTGATCGCGGCGCAGTTGTCCGCAAGGTTTGCGCCGTCGCGTCCGCACAGCAGCACGTCCGCGCCCTCGCGCGCCAGCGCCACGGCGATCCCGCGGCCGAGCCCGCGCGACGAGGCGAGCACCAGTGCTCTCTTTCCCTTGATGCCGAGATCCATCCTGCCCTCATCTGCCAGTATGCGCCTTGCCCTGTCGCCGTGGCCGGTGTGGCGTCACGGTGCGGCTTGCGCGTGATCGGTTGCCGCCGGCAGGCCGCCGGCGTGCCGATGGCTATAGTATGCCCGCCGCCGATTGCCAAACAGGCCCGTGCCGTCGCCTGCGGCCGCATGCACCGATCGTGTCAAGAATAGTTCCGGAAACGTCAACATCGTTCATTGCATCGATCATAGGCTGTGGCTGTCCATCCGGCAGAGGCGGCTGCCGCGAGAGGGGCAAAAACGGTATCGCGGGCGGATTCTTTTGTTGACGTAAACGTCAATGCCAACAAATGTCGGCCCGCGGGCATGACGTCATGCGCAAATGCGGACACTCCCTGTCGCCCCTTGGCTCGACAGGGACTTGCGCATTTGTCATGAGGACCGCAATAACAGATCGGCCGTCAGCGGAACGGCAGCGGAGGCAGGAACGAATGAGCGAGGCGATGGAACTCCCCGAGCGCGAAAGCATGGAATTCGACGTGGTGATCGTCGGTGCGGGGCCGGCCGGCCTTGCTGCGGCGATCCGGCTGAAGCAGGTCGATCCGGATCTCTCCGTCGTCGTCCTGGAGAAGGGCTCGGAAGTCGGCGCGCATATCCTGTCCGGCGCCGTCGTCGATCCGATCGGCATCGACCGGCTGCTGCCCGGCTGGCGCGAGGAGGAGGGGCATCCCTTCAAGACCGAGGTCACCGACGACCAGTTCCTGGTGCTCGGCCCGGCCGGCTCGGTGCGCCTGCCGAACTTCGCCATGCCGCCGCTGATGAACAACCACGGCAACTACATCGTATCGCTCGGCAATGTCTGTCGCTGGCTCGCCACCAAGGCGGAGGAGCTCGGCGTCGAGATCTATCCGGGTTTTGCCGCCTCCGAGGTGCTCTACAACGACGAAGGCGCCGTCATCGGCGTTGCCACCGGCGACATGGGCATCGGCCGCGACGGCGAGCCGGGACCCAACTATACCCGCGGCATGGCGCTGCTCGGCAAGTACACCCTCATCGGCGAAGGCGTGCGCGGCTCGCTCGCCAAGCAGCTGATTGCGAAATTCGACCTCTCGAAGGGCCGCGAGCCGCAGAAGTTCGGCATCGGCCTGAAGGAGCTGTGGGAGGTCAGGCCGGAGAAGCACAAGCAGGGTCTCGTGCAGCACTCCTTCGGCTGGCCGCTCGGCATGAAGACCGGCGGCGGCTCGTTCCTCTACCATCTGGAGGACAATCTGGTGGCGGTCGGCTTCGTCGTCCACCTGAACTACAAGAACCCCTGGCTCTACCCGTTCGAGGAGTTCCAGCGTTTCAAGACCCACCCGGCCATCCGCGGCACCTTCGAGGGCGGCAAGCGGCTCTCCTACGGCGCCCGCGCCATCACCGAGGGCGGCTGGCAGTCGGTGCCGAAGCTGTCCTTCCCCGGCGGCGCCCTGATCGGCTGCTCGGCCGGCTTCGTCAACGTGCCGCGCATCAAGGGCAGCCACAATGCGGTGCTCTCCGGCATCCTCGCCGCCGAGAAGCTGGCCGATGCGATCGCCGCCGGCCGCGCCCATGACGAGCCGATCGAGATCGAGCGCGGCTGGCGCGACAGCGCCATCGGCTCGGACCTGAAGAAGGTGCGCAACGTCAAGCCGCTGTGGTCGAAGTTCGGCACGGCGGTGGGCGTCGCGCTCGGCGGCCTCGACATGTGGACCAACACGCTGTTCGGCCTGTCCTTCTTCGGCACGCTGAAGCACGGCAAGACCGATGCGGCCTCGCTGGAGCCGGCCGAGAAGCACCAGAAGATCGACTATCCGAAGCCCGACGGCGTTCTGACCTTCGACCGTCTCTCCTCGGTGTTCCTGTCGAACACCAACCACGAGGAAGACCAGCCGATCCACCTGCAGGTGAAGGATCCGGAGCTGCAGAAGACCTCGGAGCTCGACGTCTATGCCGGTCCCTCCACCCGCTACTGTCCCGCCGGCGTCTACGAATGGGTGCAGAAGGACGGCAAGGACGTCTTCGTCATCAACGCCCAGAACTGCGTCCACTGCAAGACCTGCGACATCAAGGACCCCAACCAGAACATCAACTGGGTCCCCCCGCAGGGCGGCGAGGGGCCGGTCTATCCGAATATGTGAGGCCGATGGCGAAACGCCCCGAGCGCAGTATCGTGTCGCTGATATCCTTCATCCAGACGGGCGAACTGGGGCCTTTGAAGCTTGGTATGCCGATGCGCGAGGTGTCGGAGTTCCTGGGGCCGCCGGACTGGTGGATGGACGGCCATGATCCGGACATCTCGCCCGTTCCTCTTCTGTGGGGCTATGCGCGCATACTCGAGATCCGCTTCGGCT
Organism: Hyphomicrobiales bacterium; assembly: GCA_900469965.1. GTDB lineage: Bacteria > Pseudomonadota > Alphaproteobacteria > Rhizobiales > Rhizobiaceae > Mycoplana. The sequence goes on from UBZP01000014.1 coordinate 30,261, forward strand.
ACGAGGCGCCCCATGCCGTCGAGTGCATCAAGTTGTGTCAGCTTCCCGCTCCCGGCCAAAGGCATCTTCAGGTTTGTCGGCAACTCTGGATCCGGGCGGATGGTATCAGTGAGGCGACGGGGCTTTCCGACCTTCTCAGGCTTGTAAATTGGCCGACGGGCGAAACAATAACCGTCGGGATCGCACACAGCTGGAACCCGGTCGTAGATATCTGCACCGACAGGGTTCGGCTGGTTTGGTGCATGTCGACGGATGACGAAGCTCTTTTCGAGCGGCGCGTCAAAAAGGGAGCGTCGAGGTCGGAGATCGTGGCATGGCGCGACGAACTGTCTACCGGCTTCTTCGGTGTCTATTCGATCGCCGTTCCGAAGAGCGACCGGGCGCCCGTGGAGGGCTGGGAAGATTTTACGCCGTCTGAATATCTTGATCTCATCAACGCACACCGCCCGTTGACGTATTCGTGATCACATTCCCGAACGCAGCCTTATCAATTCATTAACCATAATCTCAATAAACCTTGGCCATCCTATTGACTGACCAAGGACATAGTCATGCCGATTTCCCGCCGTGGCCTCCTGCTGGGCATGTCTGCCCTGCTTGCCGGATGCTCCACCGATGCGCCCAACCACGTCGCCAACTATGCGGCCATTCCGGACGAGAAATTTCCGCTGAAGGCCATGCCGCTGGACAAGGTGAAGCCGGAGCTGCGCCGCCAGGAGGTCGCCTACGAGGGGCCGCACAAGCCCGGCACGATCGTCGTCGACACCCCCGCCCGCCGGCTCTACTACGTGCTCGGCGAGGGCAGGGCGATGCGCTACGGCGTCGGTGTCGGCCGCGAGGGCCTGGCCTTTGCCGGCAGCGCCTATGTCGGCCGCAAGGCCGAATGGCCGCGCTGGACGCCGACGGCGAACATGATGCGGCGCGAGGAGCGCTACCGCAAGCTCGCCGGCGGTCTCGAAGGCGGCCCGTGGAACCCGCTCGGCGCGCGCGCCGTCTACCTCTACCGCGGCGGCAACGACACCCACTTCCGTATCCACGGAACCAACCAGCCCGAATCGATCGGCCTTGCCATGTCGAGCGGCTGCGTGCGCATGCTCAACCACGACATCATTGACCTTTACGAGCGCGTCAACGTGGGCGACCGGGTCGTCGTAATCCAGGCCTGATTCGCCTGCGCTCCAGGAAAAAGGCCAATTCTATCATCCGATTAGCGCCGCACCCGCATAACGGGCGGCGCTGGTCGCGTTGCATCCCTCCTTTAGCGGCGATTTGATGGCTATGGCGCAATGGGGCCAGTCTCGGACGCATTTTGAGCGACATTCCACCCCACGCCTGCAAAACTCGTGGCTGTGCATCCGACCTCTCCCGGCGCTTGCCGCCGGGTCGGTCCCGTGCTTCCAATCGCTGGTCCGGCTGCGGCGGTGCAGTCGGACGGTGGGGCGAAATCACCGCCTGAATAAATGAGGGAACCGACAATGAAGAAGCTTCTTGCAACCACGTGCCTCGCCTTCGGCCTGTTCGGCCTTGCGGGCGCGGCCAACGCCGAATGCGGCGACGTGACGATCGCCAGCATGAACTGGCAGAGCGCCGAGGTCCTGGCGGCCCTCGACAAGATCATCCTGTCCGAAGGTTACGGCTGCAACGCCGATATCATCGTCGGTGACACCGTTCCCACCATCACCTCGATGATCGAGAAGGGCGAGCCGGATCTGGCGCCGGAAGGCTGGGTCGATCTGCTGCCGGACGTCGTCAATCGCGGCCTGGAAGAGGGCAAGCTCGTCGGCGCCGCCGTCGCGCTGTCCGACGGTGCGGTCCAGGGCTGGTGGATCCCGAAGTACATCGCCGACGCCAATCCCGAGATCAAGACGATCGACGACGCGCTGAAGCATCCCGAGCTCTTCCCCGATCCGGAGGACAGTTCCAAGGGCGCCGTCCACAACGGCCCGCAGGGCTGGGGCGGAACGGTCGTCACCGCGCAGCTCTACAAGGCCTATGGCGGCGAGGCCGCCGGCTTCAACCTGATCGACACCGGCTCGGCCGCCGGCCTCGACGGCTCGATCGCCAAGGCCTATGAGCGCAAGGAAGGCTGGGTCGGCTACTACTGGGCCCCGACCGCGCTGCTCGGCAAGTACGAGATGGTCAAGCTCGAGCACGGCGTGCCCGCCGATGCCGCCGAATGGAAGCGCTGCAACACGGTTGCCGATTGCCCGGATCCGAAGAAGAACGACTGGCCGAAGGACAAGGTCCAGACGCTGGTGACCAAGGGCTTCTCCGAGCGGGCCGGCGAGGACGTCATGGGCTACCTCAACAAGCGTGCCTGGACCAACGACACCGTCAACAAGCTGATGGCCTGGATGACCGACAACCAGGCGAGCGGCGAGGACGGGGCCAAGCACTTCCTGCAGGAAAACGAGGCGCTGTGGACCCCCTGGGTCTCGCCGGAAGCCGCCGAGAAGATCAAGGCTTCGCTCTGATCGTCAACGTTGTGACCTGGCGGCGCGCTCCCGGCGGGCGCGCCGCCAGATGCTTATTGGCCGCCGCCGGCAGCACGGCCGGTGGCGCCGCGACGTGAAGAAGAAGGGGAACGGGCATGGAATGGCTCACCAAATTTCCGCATATGAACGACGATTCGCTGCGCGAGCTGAAAAAGGCGATCGACGAAGGCTTCCGCGCGTTCACCCGCGCCTATGGTGATCTGATCGAATCCTTCTTCGAACCGCTGCAGTTCTTCCTCATCCAGTCCGAACGGCTGATGACCCGCACGCCCTGGCCGATCGTCATCCTCGCCATCGCGCTGATCGCCTGGTTCGCCAGCCGCAACTGGAAGATCGTCGCCGGTTGCGTCGGCACGCTGCTGGTGATCGGCTATTTCGACATGTGGGACGATACGATGAAGACGATCTCGATGATCTTCGTCTGCACCGTGCTGTCGATCGCGATCGGCATTCCGATCGGCATCGCCATGTCGCGCTCCGACCGCCTGCAGAACCTGATCAACCCGGTCCTCGACGTGATGCAGACGATGCCGAGCTTCGTCTACCTCATCCCTGTCGTCATGCTGCTCGGCATCGGCAAGGTCCCGGGCCTGATCGCCGTCGTCATCTATGCCATTCCGCCGATGATCCGGCTGACCAATCTCGGCATCCGGCTGGTCGACAAGGACGTGCTGGAGGCCGCCGACGCCTTCGGCTCGTCGGGCTGGCAGAAACTGAAGAACGTGCAGATGCCGCTGGCGCTGCCGACGATCATGGCCGGGATCAACCAGACGATCATGATGGCGCTGGCTATGGTGGTGATCGCCTCGATGATCGGCGTCCAGGGGCTCGGCCAGCCGGTCCTGAAGGCGATCTCCAACCAGTACTTCACGCTCGGCATCTTCAACGGGCTCGCCATCGTCGGCATCGCCATCATCTTCGACCGCGTCAGCCAGGCCTACGGCAAGCGCCTGCAGCGCCACCGCGAGATCGTGCACGGATAGGGGTCGAAACCTACAGATGGGAAAAGGCCCCGGTGATCGCTCGCCGGGGCCTTTTTTCGTTCGCGCTGCGGTCTCTCACGCCCGCTTCGACAGGATGCCGGTGGAGAGGGCGACGCCGGCGCCGGTGACGACGGCGGCTAGCAGTTCCGTCATGCCGAGCGGCTCGCCGAGCATGAGCCCGCCGCCGAGCGTCACCAGCACCGGCGTGATCGCCGTGAACGCCGCCGCCTGCGTGCCGCCGAGCGCGCGGATGGCCGTTCCGTAGGCGAAGGTGGCGACGAGGCCGGAGAGGATGCCCTGGCTGGTGAACTGCACCGCCACTTCCGACAGCGGGGCCGCGGCGAGTGTCGTGCCGAAGATCGCCGCCAGGCCGAGATGCATGATGGTCGACCAGCTCGTGATGAGGGCGCCGCCCTGCAGCGGCGTCAGGCCCGACCGCCGGAAGGCGTGGGTATAGCCTGCCCACAGCAACCCGCCAAACGGCAGCAGCACGAAGCCGGTGAGCGTCATGCCGCCCGAGAGCAGCGCCTTGCCGAGCAGGAGCGCAAGCCCCGCAAGGATGGCGAAGAGGCCGAGCACGCGCATGCGGTCCGGACGTTCGCCGAACAGGACGATGCCGATCAGGGCCGTCGCAAGCGGCATGGAGCCGCCGAGCAGGATGCCGCCCGCCGCAGCCGGCGTGGAGTGCAGGGCAAATGCCGTCACCTGGAAGAACAGCGCCCCGGCGCCGGCGACCATGATGACGACGAGCCGCAACGGCACGCCCCGGGGCAACAGGCCCATGCGGATCCAGATCGGGGACAGGACGAGGGCGGGAACGCCATAGCGAAGCAGGCCGACGTCGATCGTGGTCAGCGAGGTGGAGGCGGTATGGCGGGTGGCGAGCACCCAGGTTGCCCAGATGAGCACGGTGACGATTGCGCCGGCATAGCCGGCCGCGGTCGAGGTGCGTTCGGTGGAAGAAAGGGTGGAGATGGACATAGGGCATTCCCCGGCAGCGTATGGGTTGTTTCTGCGGGAAAACTACTGCCGAATGCCGAGGCATGTCCTTGCTAATTATGGCTGTATGAAACTACAATTGGCAATTATCCGCCAATAACCAGTCTTAAAAGATAGAAAGATGCCAAATCTGGATAAATTCGATATCGCGATCCTGCGCATCCTTCAGGAAGACGCGCGCGCCACCAATGTCGAGATCGCCGAACGGGTGAACCTGTCGCCTTCGCCCTGCCTGCGCCGCATCCGCAACCTGGAAAAGTCGGGCATACTCAAGGGCTACCGGGCCGATATCGACCGCAAGGAGGTCGGCCTCGGGCTGACCGTCTTCGTCGAGATCAAGGTGGACCGCCACAGCCTGCAGAATGCGCTCTCGCAGCAGGCGGCGCTGCTCGCCATTCCCGAGGTCGTGTCCTGCTTCCTGATATCGGGCAATGCCGATTTCCTGGCGGAGGTGGTGGTCGCCGATCTTGCGGCCTATGAGCGGCTCCTGACCGACACGCTGCTGACGCTGCCGGGTGTGTCCGATATCCGCTCCAACTTCGCCATCCGCACGATCAAGACCGGCGGTCCCTTGAAGCTGCCGGACCTGAAATGATCGGGACGCCGCCCCGGGAGTTGGGGGGCGGGGCGGCGTCCCTTTGCCGCTACGCCGCAGCGGCAAATCCGGTCGGAAGGGTGGGCGTCAGGCAGCAGCGATCTTCGCTTTGATGGCGGGCCGCGCTCGATGAGGCCGCAGGTATCTGGGGGGACGGTTCCTCCATCCCGCAGGCCGAGCCGATCGGGACGCCGCCCCGGAGTTGGGGGGCGGGGCGGCGTCCCTTTGCCGCTAAGCCGCAGCGGCAAATCCGGTCGGAAGGGTGGGCGTCAGGCAGCAGCAATCGTCGCCCGGACGACGGGCAAGGCATTCCTGTTGTCGTGGATGCCGGCGGCGGAAGAGGCTTGCCCGCGCCGCAGGCCGGATCGATCGGGACGCCGCCCCGGGAGTTGGGGGGCGGGGCGGCGTCCCTTTGCCGCTACGCCGTAGCAGCAACCCGGTCGGTGTGGGCGGATTTCCAGGCGACGACCATCAGCGCGCCGATGACGGTCACGTGCTCCATCACCACGTAGAATTCGAGGGTCCGAAGCGGCTCTTCCATCGTCCAGAAGTTGTGCGCGATCGGTATGGTGAGCGCGGTGAACACCGCGAGCATGCCGGCGCCGAGCCAGGTGAAGCGGTTGGCGATGATGAAGGCCGATCCGAACAGCTGCGTCAGCGCGACGGCGGCATTGAAGAACGGCGCGGGCTCCAGCCCGAAATGGGCCATTTCGGCGACGCCGGCGTCGAAGTCGAGCATCTTTGCCACGCCGCTCATCCAGAACATGGAGGTCAGCACCGTGCGGCCGAGATAGCCGAACCAGTTGGAGCCGGTGAGGGAATCGATAAAGCTGGGCATTTCAGTCTCCAGGTCGCATGTGGATCTCCCGGCGCCGTCCTGGCTTCCGGTCCGACCCGCGCCGATCCTTTCGGTTCGTTCGGCGGGTCGCTGGAGACGTTTCTACCAGAGCGCGCACCGCAGGTTGTCACCTTGGTAACACCCTTGTGCGCGGCAGAATCGCCGATTTGCGGGCATGGCTGCCCCGGTTCGCGCCTGGACGCCGGGCGTGCGATCGGGATGCGGGGAGAGGGGATGGGACAGGGGATTTCGATGCGCGCCGTCCGCGGCAGGCGGGCAGGGGTGCGCCCGCGGTGCGCGCCGCCGTCCTGCGGCCGCGCGCTGCCCCTCGCCTTCAGGTCACCTTGAGGTCAGGCCGTCATTCGGCCGCGACGGCCGCCGCCGGAACCTGCCGGTCGCGCCGGTCGAGCGCCACCGAGGTTGCAAAGACCAGCATGCCGCAGACGGCCATGATCGCGCCGACGAAGCCCATCGATGCATAGCCGTAGCCGTTGCTGATGGCGATGCCGCCGAAGAGGGCGCCGAGCGCATTGGCGACGTTGAAGGCGGAATGGTTCAGCGCCGCGGCCAGCGTCTGCGCATTGCCGGCGACGTCCATCAGCCGCGTCTGCAGCGCCGGGCCGACGACGAAGCTGCAGCCGATCAGGAAACAGCAGGCAAACAGCATGGCCGGGATGTGCGCGGTCAGGGAGAGCGTGACGAGCACGAAAAAATAGACCGTCAGCGACCAGCCGATGGTGCGCATCAGCGACAGGTCGGCAAGCTTGGCGCCGAAGATGTTGCCGACGATCATGCCCGAGCCGAACACCGCCATGATCACCGGGACCATCGACAGGTCGAGGCCGGCCACCTCGGTGACGATCGGCGAGATATAGGTGAAGACGGCGAACATGCCGCAGAAGCCGGTGGCGGCGATGCCGAGCGTCAGCCACACCTGCTTGCGCTTCAGGGCGCCGAGCTCGGTGAGCGCGTTGATGCCGACCGGCGCCTTGTCGCGCGGCAGGAAGATGGCGATGAGGGCCGCGGTCAGCACGCCGGTGACGCCGACGGCGGCGAACAGGAACTGCCAGTCGAGCATCTGGCCGAAGAAGGCGGCGAGCGGGGTGCCGATGAGGGTCGCGAGCGTCAGGCCGAGCATCACCTTTCCGACCGCCTGCGTGCGCTTGTTGACCGGCACCATCGCGGCGGCAACGAGGGCTGCGACGCCGAAATAGGCGCCGTGCGGCAGCCCGGTCAGAAACCGCATCAGCAGGAAGCTCTCGAAGGTCGGCGCCAGCGCGCTGGCGATGTTGCCGGCCGCAAACACGCTCATCAGCGCCAGCAGCAGGTCGCGCCGCCGGAAGCGGGCGCCGATGACCGCAAGCACCGGCGCACCGACGACGACGCCGAAGGCATAGGCGCTGATCACATAGCCGGCTCGCGCATTGGAGACGCCGAAGGTGGTGGCGACATCGGGCAGGAGCCCCATGATGGCGAATTCGCCGGTGCCGATGCCGAAGCTGCCGACGGCGAGCGCAAGGATGATGAGCGCCACCGTCAGCGGGGAGACGCGGGGCTGCTCGGCAAGGGCGGCGGCATTTTGGGCGGGATGCATTTCGGACACGGAGGCTTCTCTGTGGGGCGCAGCACAAAGGCGGAAGTACCGCGCTGCCACCCTCCTCCCGGGTGCTGTGCAGGCGATCCGGCCGGCGGGCCATGCGATGGACGATCGTAGGGTTGGACTCTGCAAAACGGCGCGGAGCTTGACGAAAGTTAACATCGTCAGCGAAATTCAGTATCCGCATTTTTGCATGGCAGCACCGCGCCCCATGCGCAGGTGGCCAATCTCGGCCCGTCCGCTGTTATTTCGCCGCTTTGCAACTATCTAATGGCAAGAACGTTTGGGGGAGGGCGCGCGCGAGACACCGGAGAATGCAATGCGGATTCAGGCGATATTCAACAAGGACGGCGGCACCTTCCGCACCACCGACATGGACGCCTATGTTCGCCATGCCGAAAAGGTGTTCGGTGATGCCGGCCATCATCTCGACTGCGACGTCGTCGAGGGGGCGGATATCGAGATGGCGCTGCGCCGCTGCGCCGACCGCACCGACCTCGACGCCATGCTTGCCGGCGGCGGCGACGGCACGATCTCGGCCGCAGCCGGCTTCGCCTGGGAAAGCGGCATCTCGCTCGGCGTCGTGCCCGCCGGCACCATGAACCTCTTCGCCCGCTCGCTCCGCATCCCGCTCAACATCTGGCACGCGCTCGACGCGCTCGCCGAAGGCACCGTCGCCGACGCCGACATCGGCAGCGCCAACGGCCGCGCCTTCGTCCACCAGTTCTCCGCCGGCATGCATGCGCGCATGGTCAGGTTGCGCAACGCGATGACCTATCGCTCGCGGCTCGGCAAGATGGCCGCCAACGTCCGCGCCGCCGTCGGCGTCATGCTGGATCCGCCGGAATTCGAGGTCGAGTTCGACGTCGACGGCGTGCGCGAGCACCGGCGCGTCTCGGCGATCAACGTCTCCAACAACCGCTTCGGCAATGACGGGCTCCTCTATGCCGACGATGTCACCGGCGGCCATCTCGGCTTCTACGTCGCCAATCCGCTGAGCTCCCGCGGCGTGGCGAAGCTCGCCACCGACATCCTGCGCGGCAGGCTGCGCGAGAACGCCGACATCACCGAGATGACCGGCAGCGCCGTCGACCTGCATTTCCCCAAGATCGACCGCGCCGTCAACTGCGTCATCGACGGCGAACTGCTGCCGATGGGCACGGACGTGGCCCTGCGCCTGCACGCCGGCGAACTGAAGGTGATCGTCCCGCGCGTCGAGGCCCAATTCGCCGCGCCCACCACCGAAGCCGCAGCCTGAGCCGGGCGCGGCCGCAGCTCAGATCCGCGGCTATGCAGCCGCAATGCTCACGGCGACGCCATCGTGGTCGCTGAGTACGAGGCCGTCGGACAGTTTTGGGTATCCGTAGGTTCGAGCCGGCACGAAATGGTTGCTGCCGCCAATGTGGCAGACAGGCTGACGCTCCAGTCCCGGTATTGCTCCGGTCGTCCAAATGGCAAACTGTTCCAAGGTTGCCATGAGCTGGGAATGAAGCTCGATTGGACTCCCGCGGCGGGGCAGACGTTGATTGAAGTCGCCGACGATGAGAGTGGGTATCTCGGGTGTGCCTTTCACTGGCGAACTCAGCCCGGTCAGATATGAAGAATGATCCTCCCAAGGCTCTCGGTTGCGATTTCCGTCGCGAACGTGAGCGTCCTTCCACGGAATGCAAACACCGATGACGCGAACGGCGCCAAGGCTCGTTTCCGTCGTGCCGGCGGCGAAACGCCCGCTGGGCAGTTCGTCGGATCCGACGCAATCCACGTCCGCCCAGCCCGTTTTGCTCCAGAGCGTGACTTTCCGCCGGCCGGGCGTGATTGGGTAACCGTAGTCCGGCTCGCTGAAGAGGCCGTTCCATCCTGTCGGTAGGAAATCATCAAAGGCTTCAGGACAACACACGATCTCCGGATCGTCTCGAAGAAGTCGCTCGACGATCTTTGCCCCCTTGCGGGAAGACGATCGGTGCCATTGCGTATTCCAGCAGGAGACGATCATGGGCTGGGAGAAACCTCGCTGGAGCAGTTGTACCGGCTGAGACGGGTCCGCCGGGCGTTGATGACTCAAATCCGCGGCAGGTAGGTCCGGTAGTCGAAGTCGGAGACCGTGCGCAGGTAGGTGATCGCCTCCTTGCGCTTGGTGTCGCCGTAGAGCTTGCGGTAGCGCTCGCCGAAGACGTCGGCGATGAAGGCGGACGCGGAGAATTCCTCCACCGCCGTCAGGAAGTCGTGCGTCAGCCGCGGCACGCCGACCGGATCCTTGCCGGGCTCGGTCGCCGGGCCAGGGTCGAGGTCGGCGTCGAGGCCGAGCAGCATGCCGCCGAGGATCGCCGTCAGGAGCAGGTAGGGGTTGACGTCGGCGCCGGCGACGCGGTGCTCGATGCGGGCGGCCGGGCCGTCCTTGTCGGGGATGCGGATCGCCGTCCCCCGGTGGCCGAAGCCCCAGTCGATATCGACCGGCGCGAACGAGCCCGGCTGGAAACGGCGGTAGGAATTGGCGAAGGGGGCGAAGATCAGCTGCGCCTCGCGCATCGTCTTCAGCATGCCGGCCGTGACCGATTTCAGCCGCAGCGGATCGCCGCCATTGGCGTCGAGCACGTTGCGGCCGTCGCGGTCGAGGATGCTCGCATGCACGTGCAGGCCCGAACCCGCCTGGTCGGCATAGGGCTTGGCCATGCAGGTGGATTTCAGCCCGTGCCGGCGGGCGGCCTGCTCGGCGACGCGCTTTAAGTAGATGCAGTCGTCGGCGGCCGCCAGCGCGTCCGGCCGATGCAGCAGGTTGATCTCGAACTGGCCGTGGCCGAACTCGGCCGTCGTCGCATCCGCCGGCAGCTCCATCTCGCGGGCGTAGGCGCGCACGGTCTGCAGGTAGTCGTCGAGCGCGTCGACCGCGCTCATGTCGTAGAGCTGGAAGCCGTTCGGCTGGTCGCGGTACATCAGCCGCTCCGGCGGCCGCGGCTTGCCGGTCGTGCGCCAGTCGTCCTGCACCACGTAGAATTCCAGCTCGGTCGCCACCACCGGCGTCAGCCCGCGCTCGTCGAAGCGCTTCAGGAGATTGGCGAGGATCGCGCGCGGACACATGAAGCTCGGCGTCCCGTCGAGCTCGTGCATGGTCGCAAGCACCTGCTTCGAGCCGGCCGGCGCCCAGGGCATGGCGGCGAGCGAGCGGCGGTCGGGCACGCATTCCCCGTCCGGATCGCCGACCGAGAGCGACAGGCCGGTGATGTCGTCGTTGTCGTCGCCCCAGATGTCGAGCGACTGGGTGGAGGAGGGCAGGCGCACGGTGCCGTCCCAGACCTTCTTCTCCGCCTCCAGCGGGATCTGCTTGCCACGCAGGTCGCCGTTCATGCCGACGAGCAGGATTTCGATACGGGGCGGGGCATTGGCGGGCACGTTGGCGCGCGCCGGGATGTCGTTGCTCATGATCAGTATTCGCCTCGGGCAGGTTCCTTGACGACATCGTGGCCAAGCGATTCTCGCGCCGCTCTCTTGCCAAATGCCTGTTACATGGGCATTTTCCTAGCCTATTCTGACCCGCCGTTCAATGAGTGCGGGCGCTTTCACGGGCTTCGGGGGAGAGGCCGGTGGAGCCCTCTCAACGTCCCCCTGGCATTCGCCTGCAGACCGAGGAAAGTCTCTCATGTCGAACCCGTCCGCCGCCGCCTCCAATCTCGGTGCGCTCGATGCCGCCCACCACATCCATCCCTTCTCCGACATGAAGAAGCTGAACGCCGCCGGCACCCGCATCATCGAGCGCGGCGAGGGCTGCTACATCTTCGACAACCTCGGCAAGAAGTATCTCGACGGCTTTGCCGGGCTCTGGTGCGTCAACATCGGCTATGGCCGCAAGGAGATCGCCGAGGCGGTGATGCGGCAGATGAACGAGCTGCCCTACTACAACACCTTCTTCGGCACCACGACGCCGCCGGCGGTGCTGCTGGCGCAGAAGATCACGTCCCATGCCGGCCCGCACATCAACCGCGTCTTCTTCACCGGCTCCGGCTCGGAGGCGAACGACACCTGGTTCCGCATGGCCCGCGTCTACTGGGCGACGCTCGGCAGGCCGGAAAAGAAGATGGTGATCGCCAGGCGCAACGGCTACCACGGCTCCACCGTGGTCGGCGCCTCGATGGGCGGCATGAAATACATGCACGAGCAGGGGGCCCTGCCGATCGAGGGCATCGTCCATATCGGCCAGCCCTACTGGTTCGGCGAGGGCGGCGACCTTTCGCCGGCGGAGTTCGGCCTGAAAGTGGCGCGCGAGCTGGAAGAAAAGATCGACGAACTCGGCGAGGACAACGTCGCAGCCTTCGTCGCCGAGCCGATCCAGGGCGCGGGCGGCGTCATCGTGCCGCCGGAAACCTACTGGCCGGAGATCGCCCGCATCTGCAAGGCGCGCAACATCCTGCTCGTCGTCGACGAAGTGATCTGCGGCTTCGGCCGCACCGGCCGCTGGTTCGGCCACCAGCATTTCGGCGTCGAGCCGGATCTGGCGCCGATCGCCAAGGGCCTGTCCTCCGGCTACCTGCCGATCGGCGGCGTCATGGTCTCCGACCGGGTGGGCGACGTGCTCGTCAACGAGGCCGGCGACTTCAACCACGGCTTCACCTATTCCGGCCATCCGGTCTGCGCCGCCGCAGCGCTGGAGAACCTGCGGATCATCGAGGACGAGAAGCTCGTCGAGCGCGTCCACGACGACGTCGGCCCGTACCTGGCGGAAGGACTGAAGTCGCTCGAGGACCATCCGATGGTGGGCGAGACCCAGTGCGTCGGCCTGATGGGCGCCGTCCAGCTTGCCGAGGACAAGGCGAGCCGGACGCGCTTCGCCGACAAGGAGAAGGCCGGCGTCGAAGTCCGCAACCACTGCCTCGCCAACGGCCTGGTACTGCGCGCCACCGGCGACCGCATGCTCTTCTCCCCGCCGCTCGTGATCTCCCGGGCCGAAATCGACGACATGATCGCGATCACCCGCAAGGGGCTGGATCATGCGTGGAAAGTGATGCGGGGCTGAGCGCGTGCACCAACGCGCGTGACGCCATCCAAGATCCCGTCATGCCGGACTTGATCCGGCATCCAGCAGCGCCGCGTCTGCGGCGCGGGAAAAGCCTTATCGCGCAAGGACTTGCGCGGGCTGGATCCCGGATCAGGTCCGGGATGACGGAGGAGGAAGGGACCGCGCGTTCACACGGTAGCCCCGGGAGAGGGACATGCGCCCGCGCCACCGGCGACTACCGCGCCGGTCGAAATCGGCTACTCCGCCGCCGGATACACCCACGCATAACTGAAACTGTAGCGGTCGCCGTCGCGGCCGTAGTGATAGGGCAGTTCCACCCGGTGCAGGTCCGGTGCGGCCGCCGCGCGGCCGTTGCCGAAGCGGGCGGCGTCGGCGAGGAGCGCCTGCGGCGCCTCGGCCGGCGAACCGTCCTCGTTGCGCCAGACGACCATCACCGGCGCCTGTGCGCTCCAGGCGACGTCCGGGGCGAAGCCGGCATAGTCCTCCGAGACGACCGGGACGCCGGGAAACTGCAGGCGCAGGTTGCCGGCGAGGTGCGTATCGTCGGCAAGGATAACGGCGGGCGTCACCCCTTCCTCGGCGACGTGCCGGGCAAAGCCGTCGTAGGGCACGTTGAGCTTCTGGTAGTCGCCGGTCAGCCCGGCGGCGGCGACGCGGATAAACAGGATCGCCGGCACGGCGATCATGATGGCGGCTGCGACCGGGGCGAAGCGCTTCAGCTGCAGCGCATTGCCGAGGCCGGCGGCCTCGACCTTCAGGCAGAGATAGAGCGGCAGCACCAGCAAAAGCGGCGTCAGCCAGCGGTCCTTGATGTGCGCCGCCCCGGCAAAGAGGATCAGGAGCAAGAGCGCCAGCAGGAAGAAGGCCATCATCGCCTCGATCAGCGCGGTCCAGCGGTTGCCGGCGGAGAGCGCCTTCCACAGGTCGCCCCGGAAGACGATCGCAAACACTGCGACGGTCACCGCCGAGAAGCCGAGGATCGCGGTTGCGAGCGACAGCAGGCCTTCGAGGATCTGCGAGGAAATCCCGGTGCTGCCGTCCGACAGCTTGTCCATCGTGCCGCCGGAGGCGAGCGCCAGGTGGTCGAGCAGCCAGAGCGCATGCGGCAGAACGATCACCAGCGCCGCCGCGGCGGTCAGGCCAAGCCGCCAGTCGAACAGCCGCTGCCGCCATTCCCGGTCGAACAGGATGGCGAGAAGGCCCGCGGCCGGAAGGAGCGCGAAGTTGTACTTGGCGATCATGCCGATGCCGATCGCAACGCCGGTGACGAGATAGGAGAGCGCCGTGGGGGCGGCGAGCGTGCGCAGGAAGCCGTAGAGGAAGAGCGCCGCGGCGAAGACGACGGCGACGGTGTGGGTCAGGTCGCGCTGCGCCTCGAAGGCGATCTGCGGGATCGTCAGGAGCGACAGCGCGGCGATGATCGCGAGATCCCGATCCTTCAGGACGGTGCGCGCCGCCAGCCCGTAGGCGAGATAGGCGGCAAACAGCATCAGGTTCTTCAGGATGCTGATCGCGAAGACGCTCGGACCCGTCAGCCGGATCAGCCCGTATTGCAGCCAGTTGTAGAACGGCGGCTGCGTGTCGTAGCCGGCCGACAGCCACTGCGACAGGAGGATCTGCTGCGCCTCGTCGCGCTCCAGCGAGCCCGGCAACGCCATCCGAACGAGGAAATTGACGGCGAAATAGACGGCCAGCAGCATGAAGACCGCGTGCGGGGCCGATCGCAGGAAGCGGGTCATCTCACGGGCCGCGGAAGATCTGCCGGACGATATAGTTCGGCGTGTCGTCGTCGCGGAAATAGGTGCGCGCGATCATTTCCGACAGGATGCCGGTGGTGATCAGCTGGATCGACGACAGAAACAGCATGACGCCGACGAGCAGCAGCGGCCGCGTGCCGATGTCGTTGCCGAAGGCGAACTTGTCTATGAACAGATAGGCGAGGATGACGGCGCTGAGCGCGCCGGCCGCAAGCCCGATCGAGCCGAAGAAGTGCCCCGGCCGCGCCTTGTAGCGCATGAAGAACAGCACCGAGAGCAGGTCGAGGATCACCCGGAAGGTGCGCGAGATGCCGTATTTCGAGGTGCCCAGCGTGCGCGGGTGATGGGTGACGACCATCTCGCCGATGCGCGAGCTCGGCACGACGCCGGCAACCCAGGCGGGGATGAAGCGGTGCATCTCGCCCATCAGCTTGACCTGCTTGATGATCGAGGCACGGTAGATCTTCAGGCTGCAGCCGTAGTCGTGCAGGCGCACGCCGGTGATCCGGCCGATCAGCGCATTGGCGCACCAGGACGGGATCTTGCGGAGGAAAAGCCCGTCCTTGCGGTTCTTGCGCCAGCCGACGAGCAGGTCGAGCTGGCGGTCGTCCAGCGCCTGCGCCATGGCGCGGATGTCGGCCGGGTCGTTCTGCAGGTCGCCGTCCAGCGTCGCGATCAGCCGGCCGCGGGCGGCGTCGATGCCGGCCTGCATGGCCGCCGTCTGGCCGAAATTGCGCTGCAATTCGATGATCGCCATGGTCAGCCCGGGCCGGTCCAGCAGGCCGCGCGCCTTGAGGAGCGTCGCATCCGTGCTGCCGTCGTCGACGAGGATCAGCTCCCACGGCTTGTCGAAGCCGTCCATGGCCGCGCAGATGCGTTCGATCAGCGGCCCGACGCTCTCTTCCTCGTTGAACACGGGCACGACGAGCGAAATCTCGATGGCCGCGGACTGCTGCTCGACCGCGATGATGGTTTCCGAATTTTGCTGCAACTCTTCTTTCTCCACTCCGGCGGAGTTCTGTCGTCGTGCGTATCGTGATAACACGCGCCCGCAACCTGACGAGGGAAACCCAGCACTTATATGAGTTCCGCGCCAAATTCCAGCCGAGGATCCGGGCTTTCCCGTCATGTCTCCCGCCACGCGATGACGGCGCTCACGCTCGCCTGCCTGCTGGCCTATCTCGCCTTCGTCGAATGGCAATGGGGCTGGGGACGGCTCCTGGCGCAGTGGCAGAAGGTCGGCACCGGCACGACGATCGCGGCTCTCGCGCTGCTGACGGCGACCTACCTCGTGCGCACCCAGCGCATCCACGACTATTTTCCCGCAGCGACCGCCGGGCAGTTCCTCAAGCTGTTCCGGCTGACGCAGGTCCATAACCTCCTGAACATCATGCTGCCGTTCCGGGCCGGCGAGACGAGCTTCCCGCTCCTGATGCGCTCGCAGTTTTCCGTGCCGCTGCCGCGCGCCACGGCAGCACTCCTCGTCATGCGCCTGCTCGACCTGCACGCGCTCTGCGCCGCCGCCGGCATCGGGCTCGTGCTCAACGCCGGCAACCACGCGGCCGCCTGGCTCCTCTGGGCGCTGTTCCTCGTCTCGCCGCTCGCCCTCTTCGCCGTCAAGGCGCCGGTCTTCCGCCGGCTCCATGGCCGCCTGCCGGGGAAGCTGGAGACGCTGCTGGAGGAGGTCGAGGCGGGTATCCCGGCCGATGCCGGCCGCTTCGCCCGTGCCTGGGGCTTCACCGTGCTCAACTGGGGCGTCAAGGTGCTGGTGCTCGCCTGGGTGCTGGGCCTGCTCGGCGTGTCCCCCATTGCCGCCACCTTCGGCGGCGCGCTTGGCGGCGAACTGTCCTCGGTCCTGCCGGTGCATGCGCCGGGCGGCGTCGGCACCTATCCCGCCGGCATCACCGCCGGCGCCGCAGCCTTCGGCGCCGATCGCGGCCGGGCGGGCCTGTCGGTCCTAGCGGAGGCGTCGATCAACGCACATCTGATGATCGTCGCCAGCGCCTGCATCGGCACGGCGCTGTCGGTGGTGCTGTCGTGGATCCCCGCAAGGGCGCGCTGACCGCCGCCGGTCTCGCCCATTGCAGGTCTATTGCCCACTGCCTACCCCCTGTCGCCCACTGCCTGCGACTTACTGGAACGCCGTCTCGAAGAAGCTCCGCAGTTTCCGCGAGTGCAGCTTTTCCGTCGGCATGCCGGCGAGCTTTTCCAGCGCCCGGATGCCGATCCTCAGGTGCTGGTTGACCTGGGTGCGGTAGAAGGCGGTCGCCATGCCGGGCAGCTTCAGTTCGCCGTGCAACGGCTTGTCGGAGACGCAGAGCAGCGTGCCGTAGGGGACGCGGAAGCGGAAGCCGTTGGCGGCGATCGTCGCCGATTCCATGTCGAGCGCGATCGCGCGCGACTGCGACAGCCGCTTCACCGGTCCGCGCTGGTCGCGCAGTTCCCAGTTGCGGTTGTCGATGGTGGCGACGGTGCCGGTGCGCATGATCCGCTTCAGGTCGTAGCCCTCGAGCCCGGTGACTTCGGCGACGGCACTTTCCAGCGCCACCTGCACCTCTGCGAGTGCGGGGATCGGCACCCAGACCGGCAGGTCGTCGTCGAGCACGTGGTCCTCGCGGACATAGGCGTGGGCGAGAACGTAGTCGCCGAGCGTCTGGCTGTTGCGCAGGCCCGCGCAGTGGCCGAGCATCAGCCAGGCATGCGGGCGCAGCACGGCGATATGGTCGGTGATCGTCTTGGCGTTGGACGGGCCGACGCCGATATTGACCAGCGTGATGCCGCCATGGCCCTTGCGCTTGATGTGGTAGGCCGGCATCTGCGGCAGCCGCGCCAGCGTCAGGTCGGTGTCCGGCTTGTCGTTGCCGGCCTGGGTGACGACGTTGCCGGGCTCGACGAAGGCGGTGTAGCCGTTGCCGCCCTCGGCCATCTGCAGCCGCGCCCAGGCGCAGAATTCGTCGACGTAGAACTGGTAGTTGGTGAACAGCACGAAGTTCTGGAAATGGTTGGCGCTGGTCGCCGTGTAGTGGCTGAGCCGGGCCAGCGAATAGTCGACGCGCTGGGCGGTGAACGCCGCCAGCGGCGAGGGCTCGCCGGGGCCGGGCTCGTAGGAGCCGTTGGCGATCTCGTCGTCGGTGTTGGTCAGGTCCGGCGCGTCGAACAGGTCGCGCAGCGGCACCGTGATGTTCTCGGCCACCTCCGCCTCGACATAGGCGCCCTCGCCGAAGGCGAAGTGCAGCGGAATGGGCGTCGCCGATTCGGAGACGGTGACCACGACCCCGTGATTGCGCATCAGATGGCCGAGCTGCTCCTTCAGATAGTGGCGGAACAGCGTCGGCCGGGTGATGGTGGTCGAATAGATGCCGGGCGAGGCGACATAGCCGTAGGACAGGCGCGAATCGACATGGCCGAAGCTCGTCGACTGCACGCTCACCTGCGGATAGCAGGCGCGGTAGCGGCAGTCGGGCGCACCGATCTTCGCCAGCCCCATGAAGGCGTCGGTCAGAAACCGGGTGTTGCGGTCATAGAGCGCCTGCAGGCAGTCGACGGCCTTGGCCGGATCATCGAAGGTCTGGGGCTCGAAGGGTTCGGGCGTGGAGAAGGGGAGGGCCGTGGGCGACAAGTTGCTCTTGCTCGTGAATCGTTGATCTCCCGCCAATTTTGCACGCAAACGCGACGAAAGTAATGCCCGCACATCGTAATCGGGCCGTTTTCGGCGGGAATGTTTGGCCCCTAGCGCGGTGCGGCGAGGATCACCAGCGCCCCCGCGAGCGCGATGCCGGCGCCTGCCAGGTCGAAGCGATCGGGCGCCACGCCTTCCGCGAGCCACAGCCAGAGCAGGGAGGCGGCGATGTAGACGCCGCCATAGGCCGCATAGGCGCGGCCGGCAGCGCTCGAATCGATCAGCGTCAAAAGCCAGGCGAAGGCGGCGAGCGCCGCCATGCCGGGGATCAGCCACAGGGCGGATTTGTCGAGCCGGAGCCAGGCCCAGAAGGCGAAGCAGCCGGCGATTTCGGCAAGGGCGGCGGCGGCATAGACGAGGAAGGGCTGCATGAAGGCTCCGTGGCTGGAGCCCGATCCTTAGCGGAAGTGGCGTGAAAGCGGAAATCGCTTTCGCCTGCAGGCTGCTGCGAGCCGCCCGGGACGTGGGGCGTCAGATCATCGCCTGGCGCTGCAGGGTGACGAAGAGCACGAGACCGGCACCCTGCTTGCCGATGCCGAGGCTGGTTCCGTTCGCAAACGAGACGGCGGCCAGCGGAGCCACCATCAGGGCGGTCAGGAGAAGGATGCGAAAACCGACGGCGAGGCTGGAAAAGAGCGAAAGCGGCATGGGACGTGTCCCTTCGGCGGTTTGCGCGGCCCGGCTCACAGGGCCGGCGGGCAGAGGGCGGGGATGGCGCAGGCGCTGGCAGTGCCGTAGCGCTGCAACTGCTCGTGGCGGCGGGCATCGGTTTCGACGGCGGCCGCCACCGAGACTGCGAAAACGGTCATGAGCAGCGAGATGATCGTCAGTCGACGTGCCAGGATTTCCATCGTTCTTCCCCTTGGGTGGCGTGTGATGATGCCCTTTTTGCACGTGGCGACTGAATGCGTCCTGAGAGGTCGGTTCATCTGGCGTTCAGGAAACGAGCGGGCAAGCCTTGAAGGCGGGCCGGCGCGCCTCTACGTCAGTCCGGCCCATGCCCGGCCACCACCATCGGTCGCCGGATGGGCCCCGCACGTTTTGAACCCATGCGGATCCCGCGCCGGGAAGGGCCGGAGACGCACCAAGGAGAACCGGATGACCCGACCGATCGAGCTGTTCTACTGGCCGACGCCCAATGGCCACAAGATCACCATCATGCTGGAGGAACTGGGCGTTCCCTACGCGGTGAAATACATCAACATCGGCAGGGGAGAACAGTTCGCCCCGGATTTCCTGAAGATCGCACCGAACAACCGCATGCCGGCGATCATCGATCCGGACGGCCCCGGCGGCGCGCCGATCTCCGTCTTCGAATCCGGCGCCATCCTGCAGTATCTCGGCCGCAAGTACGGCCGCTTCTATCCGACCGACGAGCGCGCCCGCGTGCAGGTCGAGGAATGGCTGTTCTGGCAGATGGGCGGTCTCGGGCCGATGGCCGGCCAGGCGCATCATTTCCGCCAGTACGCGCCGGAGAAGATCGAATACGGCATCAACCGCTATACCAACGAGGTCAACCGCCTCTACGGCGTGATGAACCGCAGGCTCGAAGAACACGAATACCTCGCAGGCGCGTACTCGATCGCCGACATGGCCTGCATCGGCTGGGTGCGCCCCTACGAGAACCAGGGCCAGACCCTTGACGACTTTCCCAACCTGAAGCGCTGGTTCGAGGCCGTGCTCGCGCGGCCCGCCGTCCAGCGCGGCATCGAGGTCGGCAAGGAGGAGCGCGCCCGCCAGGCGAGCCTCGCCGAGGACAAGGAAGCCCAGAAGATCCTGTTCAACCAGCGGGCGCGGTAGCGCCGTCCATCAATGCAGGAGCCGGCCCGTCCGGAAGGAACGGGCCGGCTCTCGTCCTGCGCCGCCGTGCGCCTCGTGTTTTCACCCGGCGTCGCAGAAAGCCTCTCTGCTTCTGCGCGCAGGATCAGAGCCGCGACCAGGTCTGCGACTTGCAGAACACCTTCAGCATGCAGCCCTTCATCGTGAGCGCGTTGCCGTTGACCGTGCCGGAACCGCTGTAGGTCTTGTCGTCGACGGGATCGGTGATCGAGCCGCTGTAGGCATCGCCCGAGCCTTCGAGCTGGCCGATCCGCTTGCCGGCGAACTTGCCGGTCTTCAGCGTGATGCAGAAGCCGCCGCCGCATTTCTCGATCGCCGCGGTCTCGCCGCTCGCGGTCTTCCAGTTTCCTTCGATCGGCTCGGCCGCGAATGCGCCGCCGCAAACGCCAAGGCACAGCGCCATGGCCGCAACGAACCTGCGTGTCATCGTTTTCCTCCCGGTCCCGGACTGCCCCCGTTGAAACGGCGCAGCCGTCATTGTGCCTGCGCCCTCAGCCCGATGCCGCGAAAGCTAGCTTACGCAAACGTAAAGGTAAACAAGCAAGCGCCGGAAATTTTTCAGGGTTTCCGGCCAGTTCGCCGCCCGAAGGCGCCGGCATTTCTGCGCGCCGGGAAGAAGCCGACCGGTTTGCGTGGTTAGCCATTCGTTTAAATCGCCGGTTGAATTTTTCGTAAATTTTGAAGCGAATCCGCTGCGTTCCAGCCCCTCCGATGCTTAACGAAAACCCAAGTTTACCAAGCGTTTGAACTTTGTTTGTCGCAAATTAAGCATGCATTTTAAGCGACCTTTGAAGGCCTTTTGGCATAGTGGAGCCATAAGACGAGCACGGAAAACAACCGGCCGGACAAACCTTCGAAGATCAACGACCGCAAAGACGGAAGGGCTTCGAAAGGCAGAAAAAACAGGGCGATACGAGAAGAAGAAACGAAGACAGGGACAAGACGATGGCACGCTTCGAAATCCAGAATGCCGACAATGCCGCCATGACGGGCGGCGAGGCCCGCGCGGATGCCTTCTGCGAAATGGGTCTGATGTATGCGACCGGTCGCGGATGCGCCGTCGATCTGGTCGCAGCCCACAAGTGGCTCAACATCGCCGCCATCAAGGGTTGCGATCGGGCCGCCGAACTGCGCGCCGACCTCGCGGCCACCATGAGCAAGACCGATCTTGCCCTGGCGCTGCGGGCCGCCCGCGAATGGATGACGGTGCATTGAGGAAGACGGCAATAGCCAACCGGCAGTAGGCCGTGGGGTTGACCAAGAACAACAAAGCCTGCGGAAGATGATGCTGTCCGCCACCCTACCGCCTACTGCCTGCCAGCTACCTCACCGCCTTCAGGACCTTCGGCAGAACCGCCTCGAACAGGTCGAGATCCGCATCCGGTCCGACGCTGACACGAATGCAGCGGTTCAGCGGCGCAACGCCCGGCATGCGGATGAAGATGCCGTGCTCCATCAACCCGTCGACGATCGCCCGCGCGTGCACGCCGTCGCTGCCGCAGTCGATGGCGACGAAATTGGTCGCCGAGGGCAGGGGCGAAAGCCCGTTCTGCCTGGCGATCGCCGTGATCCGATCACGCGCCAGAACAATCTTCTCCACCACGTCGCGAAGATAGGCCTGGTCCTCCAGCGCTGCCAGGGCGGCGACCGTGGAGATGCGCGCCATGCCGAAATGGTTGCGGATCTTGTCGAAGGCCTGGACATTGCCGAGCGTGCCGATCGCATAGCCGACACGGGCGCCGGCGAGCCCGTAGGCCTTGGAGAAGGTGCGCATCCTGAGCACGTTGGGCTGGCCGATCAGCGCGTCGATCGCCGGCGTGGATCCGGCGGGCGCGGTCTCGCAATAGGCCTCGTCGAGGATCAACAGGCTCCGGTCGGGCAGGGCGCGTGCGAACGACAGCACGCTGCCGGCATCCCACCAGCTTCCCATCGGATTGTCCGGATTGGCGAGGTAGACGAGCGGTGCGTCCTCGCGCTTCGCCGCCGAAAGCAGCCCGTCCAGGTCCTCCCTGTCGTTCACATAGGGCGTGGTGACCAGCCGCCCGCCATAGCCGTTCACATGGTAGTTGAAGGTCGGATAGCCGCCTTGCGAGGTGACGACCGGCGTGCCGGGCTCGACCACGAGCCGCACGATCTCGCCGAGCAGCCCGTCGATGCCGCCGCCGATCGCGATGTTCTCGCGCGAGACGCCATGGTGAAGGGCAAGCGCCTCGCGCAGCTCGAAATTCTCCGGATCGCTGTACATCCAGGTCTCGCCGGCCCTCTCGCGAATGGCCTTGAGCACGGAGGGGGCGGGACCGAAGCCGCTCTCGTTGGCGCCGATCCGCGCGCGCACCTTCCGTCCGCGCGCACGCTCGATCGCCTCCGGCCCGACGAAGGGCACGGTGGACGGCAGCGCGTTGGCAAGCGGGGTGAAGCGAAAGAAGCCGGACATGTCTGCAAACCCTGTATCGTGCGGCGCGGAAGGGTGCGCAGGCGACCGCGGTCGCCCGGCACGTGCGGGCCGGCACCCTACTGCAGTTTCCGGCAAATCGGAATTGGTTTTCCGGCAGAATAACGGACCGGATTCAAGGCGTTACATTTGGCATCCCGCCGGCCGCGCCGGGAACGCGGCGCCCGGCCGTTCCGCTAGAAGGCGAAGCGCTGGCGATCGACGCCGCGCATGTAGGCGGGCGGCGCTTCCTTCTTCTTGGCGGCGACGCCGCCGGTGAAGTAATCGGCGCGCACGATCTCGTGCAGCAGTTCCTCGTCGATCTCCTTGATGAACTGCACGCCGATGCGGTGGTCGTTGCGGTAGACCTCCGCACAGCCGACGCGGGCCATCACGCCGACAACGGTGAGGTAGTAGTGCGGGCCGAGCCCGATCGTGGTATTGACCGAGAGGCTGGCGCCGCCCTGAGAGATGTCGATCAGCTGGCAGGTCCTGACCTTGGGCAGCGCCAGGTCGAAGCCGACCGAGAGCAGCATGCCCTGGCGGTTGACCCTGAACCGTTCCCATTTGCGCTCGTACAGGCCGCCGCTCTGCCGCTTGTCAACCAGCTCCACCATTGCAACTCTCCAGAAAGAAGCGGGACATCATTCCCTCAACGATAGTGTTGCAACTATGTGTTGGAATTGGCTGAAAGCAATTCCTCAAAATTTACACACCATATCATTGGGGTCCGGGCGGCCGGCGTGGGCAGCCTCGCGCAAGGTCGAATCAGCGCGACATCACGAGCTTGAGGTAGTCGGCATCGAGGAACATGTTGAACCGGACGACCCGTTCGTCGCCCACCCGGCGGACCTGGGTGCAGCCGATCTCGTCCTGCATGCCGCCGATGCGCAGGAAGAAGTTTTCCGGAAGTTCGACGCGGCCGCTGAGGTCGATGATGGCGCCGGCAGAGGAGATCGTGCGAACGATGCAGTCGTATTCGGTCGCCGCGCTCAGGTGGTGGCCGACCGGGATGACGTGGCTCAGCCTGTCGATGCGGTGCTGGACGAAGCTGCGCTTCTGGTTCTGGTGCCTGCTGTGCTCGTGCTCGTGCGCGCTCTGAAGGGACATGACGTCCTCCCGACCGATATCCTGCTTCCAGTCTATCCGCACGCGGTTGATGAAATGCAAAGACGGCACCCTGCATTTCGCAGGGCGCCGCCAAGGCGATATCGCGGAGGGGCAGGGCCTACTGGAAGGCCTGCAGGCCGGTCTGCGCCCGGCCGAGGATCAGCGCATGCACGTCGTGGGTGCCCTCGTAGGTGTTGACCGCCTCGAGGTTCATCACGTGGCGGATCACGCCGTACTCGTCGGAGACGCCGTTGCCGCCGTGCATGTCGCGGGAGACGCGGGCGATGTCGAGCGCCTTGCCGCAATTGTTGCGCTTCATCAGCGAGATCAGCTCGGCGGAGGCGCGGTGCTCGTCGAACAGCCGCCCGAGACGCAGCGCGCCCTGCAGGCCGAGCGCGATCTCCGTCTGCATGTCGGCGAGCTTCTTCTGGACGAGCTGCATCTGCGCCAGCGGCTTGCCGAACTGCTTGCGGTCCAGCGTGTACTGGCGCGCGGCGTGCCAGCAGAACTCGGCGGCCCCCATCGCCCCCCAGGCGATGCCGTAGCGGGCGCGGTTGAGGCAGCCGAACGGACCGGCGAGACCGGCCACTTCCGGCAACAGGTTCTCTTCCGGCACGAACACGTCCTGCATCATGATCATGCCGGTGATCGAGGCGCGCAGCGAGAACTTGCCCTCGATCTTCGGCGTCTCGAAGCCCTTCATGCCGCGTTCCAGGATGAAGCCCTTGATCTTGCCGTCATGCGCCTCGGACTTCGCCCAGACGATGGCGATATCGGCGATCGGCGAATTGGTGATCCAGTTCTTGGCGCCGGACAGCAGATAGCCGCCATCGGCCTTCTTCGCCCGCGTGACCATGGAGGAGGGGTCGGAGCCGTGGTCCGGCTCGGTCAGGCCGAAGCAGCCGACCCAGTCGCCAGAGGCGAGCTTCGGCAGGTAGGTCTTGCGCTGCGCCTCGGTGCCGTAGGCGAAGATCGGGTGCATGACGAGCGAGGACTGCACCGACATCGCCGAGCGATAGCCGGAATCGACCCGCTCCACCTCGCGGGCGACGAGCCCGTAGGAGACGTAGTTGGCGCCGACGCCGCCATATTCCTCGGGGATCGTCGGCCCGAGCAGGCCGAGCGCACCCATCTCGGTCATGATCTCGCGGTGGAAGATCTCGTGGCGGTTGGCCTCGGTGACCCGCGGGGCGAGCTTGTCGCGGCAGTAGGCGCGCGCGGCGTCGCGGATCATCCGCTCCTCGTCGGTGAGCTGGTCCTCGAGCAGGAAGGGGTCCTCCCAGTCGAAGGCGGCCATCTTGGCGCGGGCCTGCTCCGGGGTCGCTTTGTGTGCACTCATCTCAGGGCTTCCTCTCGCCGTCGTGTCGTTCAGAGGTTTTCTCGGACATGAGTGCTACATCAGCTTTGCGCCGGCCGGAAGGGTTGGAACAATCCGCCGGCGGCGGGACTTTCCCTCTTTGCGCATGGTTTCATGCGCGCCACGAATGAAACGCCCCGGATCGCCTCGCCCGGGAATTTCGGCCTTCGTCATCAATATGTCCTCTGCCGGTGGCACGAGACAGCTGCCAATTGTCAAGGAGACGCGAACGTGCGTGACCGCTTCAAGCGATCGATGGAGAGCTTCTTCCTCGATCCGGAACGCTTCGGCGAACTGTTCCATCCCTTCTTCCGCGATCCCGAGAAGAAGGCCGCCCCCGTCCGCCGGCGGCGGATCGACGGACCGCAGCTGGCCGAGGTGAAGGGCTTCGGCTCCAATCCGGGCAATCTGCGCATGCTCGAATACCTGCCGGACGGCCTGCCGGAAAACGCCGCCCTCGTCGTCGTCCTGCACGGCTGTCGCCAGACGGCGGAGAGCTACGACCGCGCCGCCGGCTGGGCGGCGCTGGCGCGCGAGCAGGGTTTCGCCGTGCTCTATCCGGAGCAGCGGGACGCGAACAATCCGCGCCGCTGCTTCAACTGGTTTCGTCCGAGCGAGGTGACGCGCGACCGCGGCGAACTGGCCTCGATCCGCCAGATGATCGATCACCTGTCCGCCCGCGCGCGGATCGATCCCGCCCGCATCCATATCACCGGCCTTTCGGCCGGCGGGGCGATGACGGCGGCGATGCTTGCGAACTACCCCGAACTCTTCGCATCCGGCGCGATCATCGCCGGCCTGCCGTTCGGGGCCGCGCGCGACGCCCGCCGGGCGCTGGCGGCGATGGAACAGGTGCCGGGCCGCGCCGCCCGCGAATGGGGCGAACTGGTGCGCGCCGCCGCACCGGCGCAAGGCCGCCTGCCGCCGGTGGCGATCTGGCACGGCACGGCCGACCGGACGGTCTCGATCTCGAATGCCGAGGCGCTCGTCGCCCAGTGGCTCGACGTCCACGGCCTCGACGCGGCCGCCTTCTCCGAGAGCCGCACGAAGGGCCGGCGCACCCGCCGCTGGCGTGACGCCTCCGGCCGAAGCCGCGTCACCTACCACCGCATCGCCGGCCTCGGCCACGGCACCCCCGTCACCCGCGGCAAGGGCGGCGGCTATGCCGCGCGCTCCGAGCCGTTCATGCTGGAGGCCGGGTTTTCCTCGACGCTGGAGATCGCGCGGGACTGGGGGCTGTTGCGGCGGCGGTGAAGAACCCTTCGCAACCAACCGGCCGCAACCGCTACTTGAGCAACCACTCGTGCTCCGCCGCATTGTGGAACTTCCACACCCGCTTCGGTCCGGCCATCACGTTGAGATAGTAGAGGTCGTAGCCGTGGCAGGTGGCGCAGGGGTGGTAGCCTTTCGGCACCAGCGTCACGTCGCCGTCCTCCACCGCCATCGCCTCGTCGAGCGAGCGGTCGTCGGTATAGACGCGCTGGAAGGCGAAGCCCTGCGGCGGGTTGAGCCGGTGGTAGTAGGTCTCCTCCAGGAGGCTCTCGTTCGGCAGGTCGTCGCGGTCGTGCTTGTGCGGCGGGTAGGAAGAGGTGTGGCCCTCCGGCGTGATTACCTCGACCACCAGCAGCGAATGCGCAGCACCGTCGTCCTCCGGCATGATGTTGGTGACGTGGCGGACGTTGCTGCCCTTGCCGCGGACGATCTGCGGATGCGTGCCGGGCGGGATCGCGCGTGCCTTGTGGCCGCCGCCGCCCGGCGCCGAGCAGACGGCGAGCTCGAGCTCCGTCTCCGCCGTCACCGACCAGTTTGAATCGGCCGGCACATAGAGCGCATGCGGCTGCCCCTCGAACACGCTCATCCGCTCGCCGAGCACGCCGAAGCTCTCCCCGCCCGCCGTCGCGGTGCCCTTGCCGGTGACGAACACCAAGCACACCTCGCGGCTGCCGGTCTCGGCTGCGACGATCTCGCCGGGCTTCATCCGGTGCAGGTCGAAGCCCACATAGGTCCAGCCGGCCGTCTCGGGCGTCACATGCGTCACCCGGCCATGGCTTCCGTTCGGCTTGACGAGCAGTTTCGGCATCGGCTTGTTCCTTTCATCCGGCATTCGTGTTCAGGCGGGCGCAGGCGCGCTATCCTTTCGGAAAGCCTTCTGTTTCCACGGTGTAGCCCGCAGCGGTCATGACGCGCATCAGTTCCGCATGGCCGATCTCGGCCATTTTCCGTGGCGGGGCCTTGCGCGGGTCCTGCTCGGCCTCGACGACGAACCACCCCTCATAGCCATGGTCGGCCAGCCGCTGGACGATCGCGCCGAAATCGAGCGAACCGTCGCCGGGCACGGTAAACGCGCCGAGCGCCACCGCATCGAGGAAGGACTGCCGGCTGCGATCCAGCCCGTCCACCACGGCCTTGCGGATGTCCTTGACGTGGACGTGGTTGATGCGGGCGTGATGATTGTCGATGGCGCGCAACACGTCGCCGCCGGCAAAGGCTAGGTGGCCGGCATCGAGCAGCAGCGGAATGCCTTCGCCCGATGCGCGCATGAAGGCGTCGAGCTCCGGTTCGGTCTCGACGATGGCCGCCATGTGATGGTGGTAGGACAGCGGCATGCCCTGGTCCGCGCACCATTCGCCGAATTCCGTGACGCGGCGCGCATAGGCCCTCATCTCGTCGTCCGAAAGGCGCGGCTTGGTCGCGAGCGGTTTCTTGCGGTCGCCCTGGATGGAACGGCCCACTTCGCCGTAGACGATGCAGGGCGCATTGACCGCCTTGAACAATTCGATCATCGGGGCGATGCGATCCTTGTTGGCGGAAAGCTCCTCATCGACGAGCGTGCCCGAGAACCAGCCGCCGCAGAGCGTGACGTCGGCGCCGCGCAGGATCGGCAGCATCACCGCCGGATCCTCCGGGAAGCGACGGCCTTTTTCCATGCCGGTGAAGCCCGCGCCGCGCGACTGCCGAAGGCATTCCTCGAGGGACACGTCGTCGCTGAGTTCCGGAAGGTCGTCGTTCCACCAGGCGATGGGCGACATGCCGAGTTTGGCTTTCATCGATAGTCTCCTTGGGATCGGAAAAGCCGGGCGACGGCCTGTCCGAAGCGTGATCTGATACGGGTGTCGGCGGCTAGCCGATGCGTTGCGCAGCCAGCGCCTTCACATAGGCTTCGCGGGCCTTGTTGACCGCTTCGCGGGGGCTCACCTCGGGGACGGCCACGTCCCACCAGTGGCCGCCGGCCTCGGTGGTGATCAGCGGATCGGTGTCGATGACGATCACCGAGGTGCGGTCGGTGCCCTTGCTTTGCTCGAGCGCCGTCTCGAGGTCGGCGATCGAGGCGACCTTGACCGCCACCGCCCCCATGCTTTCGGCATGCGCGCGGAAGTCGATGTCGGGCATCGCTTCGATCCGGGCGTCCTTCAGCAGGTTGTTGAAGTTGGCGCCGCCGGTCGCCATCTGCAGCCGGTTGATGCAGCCGTAGCCGCGATTGTCGAGCACGACGACCGTCAGCTTCTTTCCGAGCATGACGGCGGTCGAGAGCTCGGAGTTGGCCATCATGTAGGAGCCGTCGCCGACCATGACGACGACATCCGCATCCGGCCGCGCCATCTTGACGCCGAGCCCGCCGGCGATCTCGTAGCCCATGCAGGAGAAGCCGTATTCCATGTGGTAGCTGCCCGGATGGCCGGCCTGCCACAGCTTGTGCAGCTCGCCGGGCAGCCCGCCGGCGGCGCAGACGAGGATCGAATTCTCGCCGCCGATCGCGCGCTGCACGGCGCCGATCACCTGCGCGTCGGAGGGAAGTGCGGCATTGGTCGCAGCCGTCGCCTTGTTCGCGGCCGCCGTCCACTCGGCCTTGCGCCGCGCGGCGGAAGCCTCCACGGCCGCAGACACCTTCCAGCCGCCGAGCGCTTCCGACAGCAGCGTCAGCCCCTCGCGCGCGTCGCAGACGAGCGGCAGGGCGTCATGCTTGGCGGCATCGAAGGCCGTGGTGTTCAGCCCGATGATCCGGGCCTTGTCGTTCTTGAACAGCGCCCAGGAGCCGGTGGTGAAATCCTGCAGCCGCGTGCCGACCGCGAGGATCAGGTCGGCTTCCTCGGCGAAGGCGTTGGCGGCGGAGGTGCCGGTGACGCCGATCGAACCCATGCACAGCGGATGGTCGTCGGGGATCGCCGACTTGCCGGCCTGGGTGACGGCGACGGGGACGCCGTGCAGGCCGGCGAACGCCTTCAGTTCGACCGTGGCGCGCGAATAGAGCACGCCGCCGCCGGCGATGATCAGCGGCTTCTCGGCATGACGGATCGCCTCGATCGCAGCGGCGAACTCGCCCGTGTCCGGCCGCGGCCGCCGCTCGGTCCAGACCCGTTCGGCGAACAGGCTCTCGGGATAGTCATAGGCCTCGGCCTGCACGTCCTGGCACAAGGACAGCGTCACAGGCCCGCAATCGACGGGGTCGGTCAGCACCTGCATGGCGCGCTTCAGCGCCGGGATGATCTGCTCGGGCCGGGTGATCCGGTCGAAATAGCGCGAGACGCAGCGGAAGGCATCATTGACCGTGACCGTGCCGTCGCCGAAATCCTCGATCTGCTGCAGCACCGGATCGGGAATGCGGTTGGCGAAGACGTCGCCGGGCAGAAAGAGGACGGGCAGGCGGTTCACATGCGCCACGCCGGCCGCCGTCACCATGTTCAGCGCGCCGGGGCCGATCGAGGTGGTGCAGGCCATGAAGCGCTGGCGGAAGCTCGCCTTGGCATAGGCGACCGCCGCATGCGCCATGCCCTGCTCGTTGTGGGCGCGCCACGTCGGCAGCTCCTCGCGCACCTGGTAGAGCGCTTCGCCCATGCCGGCGACGTTGCCGTGGCCGAAGATCGCAAAGACGCCGCCGAAGATCGGCACCTTCCTGCCGTCGACGATCGTCATCTGGCTTTTCAGGAAATGCGCGACGGCCTGCGCCATCGTCAGCCGGATCGTGCTTGCCATCGGGTCCTCCACCCTTCGTCCTTCTCGTCCCAGTCTCACTCGTCCCAGTCTCATTTTCGCCTGCCCGCCTGCGCCGGGCAAGTGCGTGATGTTCCCTCATCCGCCCCGTCGGCCCACCGTCCCTCGCCGGAAGAAGGGAACCGCCGCGCCGTCTCGTCCTCCTCTCCCCGAGGCGAGAGGTCGATCGAGCGAAGCGGAAGGCCGGGTGAGGGGGCTGCGGAGGGGATTAACTCACTTCATTGCGCGCATCGAAAGCCATGCCTCGGTCAGTTCGCGGAACCGGCCGGCCATGTCTTCGATCGCGGCCTCGTCGTCGATGCGGCCGGCGAGCCATTGCCGCGCCGCATCGGCAAAGATCGTCCGTCCCACCGCGAAGCCCTTCACCGAGGGGGCTGCCTTCGTGGCGTCGAAGGCCTTCAGCAGCTCCGCCTTCGGCGCCTCCAGCCCGAGCAGCACGATGCCGCGGCAATAGGGGTCGTTTTCCGCGATCGCCGCCTCGATGTTGCGCCACGCCTGCTCGGAGGCCTGCGGCTCCAGCTTCCACCAGTCCGGCTTGATGCCGAGATCGTAGAGTTCCCGCAGCGCCCTGGAGACCGTCTCATCATCCAGCTCCCCGTTCTTGCCGGCGATGATCTCGATCAACAGTTCGCGCCCGACGCGCCGCGCCGCCTCGAACAGGGCGGTGAGCTTCTGCTGCTGTTCGGCCTTGAGCGCGGCCGGATCGTCGGGATGATAGAAGCACAGGCACTTGATGCAGTGGCCGAGCGGCCATTCGACGAGCTGCGAGCCGATGTCCTGGCTGAACTCGAAGCGGAGCGGCCGCGAGCCCGGCAGTTCGACCGGCCGGCCGATCCACGAGAAGCCCTTGCCGGCGGCGTCGAAGAAGGCGTCGCGCCCGAAGCGCTCGTCGATCAGCATGCCGTAGCCCGGCCGGCCCCCGGCCACCCGCGCGGCGGCTTCCACCGTCAGCCGCTTGAAAGCGGCGATCTTCTCGTGCGGCGCACCGGCCTGGTCGGCAAGCTCGACGAGCTGCATGCGGTGGTCGCAGGCAAGCGCCATCAAGAGCGGGATCTCGCCGCGCCGCGTCGTCGCCCAGTGGATGTGGTTAATGGCTGCGTCCTTGCGCAGCGCCCGGTGCCGGCTGCCCTTGTCGAGGAAATAGGACAGCTCCGCCCATGTCGGATATTCCGGCGAGCAGAGCAGGCGGGAGACGGCGAAGGCGCCGCAGGCGTTCGCCCAGGTGGCGGAGGTGGCGTGGTCCTCGCCGGCCAGCCAGCCGCGCAGGAAGCCCGACATGAAGGCGTCGCCGGCGCCGAGCACGTTGTAGACCTCGATCGGAAAACCCTGGCCGACGACGCCGTCCTCGAGGTCGTCGCTGATCGGCCCGTCATAGACGATGCAGCCCATGGCCCCGCGCTTCAGCACGATCGTCGCCTTGGAGACGGCGCGGATCGCCTTCAGCGACGAGAGCACGTCGTCCGCGCCGGAGGCGATCATGATCTCCTCCTCGGTGCCGACGATCAGGTCGCAGTCCGGCAGCACCGATTTCATCACCGCCGAGACGCGGTCGGACTTCACGTAGCGCTCGAAGCCTTCCGCATGGCCGGCGAGGCCCCAGAGATTGGGGCGGTAGTCGATGTCGAAGATGACCTTGCGGCCGGCTTCTCTTGCGATGCGGATCGCCTTGCGCTGCGCGGCCTCGGTGTTCGGGCGGGAGAAGTGGGTGCCCGAGACGAGGACGGCGCGCGAGGAGCGGATGAAGGCCTCGTCGATGTCGTCCTCGCAGAGCGCCATGTCGGCGCAGTCGGTGCGCACGAAGATCATAGGCGAGACGCCCTCGGCCTCGATCGCCAGCAGCACGAGCGCGGTGAGCCGCGCCGGGTCGGTGACGATGCCGGCGGTGGAAACGCCCTCGCGGCCGCATTGCTCGCGGATGAAGCGGCCCATCTGCTCGTCGCCGACGCGGGTGATCAGGCCGGACTTCAGCCCCAGCCGCGCCGTGCCGATGGCGATATTGGCCGGGCAGCCGCCGACCGACTTGGCAAAGGAGGTGATGTCCTCCAGCCGGCTCCCGAGCTGCTGGCCGTAGAGGTCCACCGAGGAGCGGCCGATCGCAATGACGTCGAGCGTCGTGTCCGCCAAGGTGTCTGGGTCTTCTGTCGGCATGAGGTCCTCCCGTCGGCGCGATCCGGCTGCCCGGGATCGTGCACGCCGAAATGAAACATCAATTCCAGACCGCAGTCAATTCGGAATATTTGTTCCATTGCGTTTCGGCGCCGCCCGGCGGCCGCGCTCGCGCTGGCGGCGCTTTTCGGCGATCGCGACCGGCAGCGCCATGGCGAGCGCCATCGATGCGGAGAGCGAGCGGAAGCCGCCGTAGTCGGCTTCGGCGACCTCGAACCAGTGGGTGGCGCAGCCCGAAAGCGGCGAGAAGGCCGAATCGGTGATCGCCACGATCGGCACGCCCCTGTCGCCGAGCGCCTGCGCCTGGCCGATGCTCTCGGCGGCGTAGGGGGCGAAGCTGACCGCGATCGCCGCATCCCGCGGCGTGGCGAAGCCCGCGAGCTCCGTGTCGATCCCGTTCGGCGAGGCGATCATCTGGTGGCGGATGCCGAGCTTGCCGAAGGCATAGGCCATGTGCGCGGTCAGCGGATAGGACCGGCGCTTGGCGACCAGAAAGATCGTCTCCGCGCCGGCGAGAAGCTCGACCGCCCGTGAGAAGAGGTCCCGGTCGATCGTCGCGGCGAGCCGCGCCACCGATTGGCTGGCGGCGGTGATGAAACCCGTCAGGAGTTCGGCGTCCGCATCCGCGGCCGAGCCCTGCTCCAGCGTCGCCAGCCGCTCCTCGTAGGACAGCGTGCGGTCGCGCAGGCGTTCGCGGAAGACGGTCTGCAGGTCGGAGAAGCCGTCGAAGCCGAGGTGATGGGCGAGGCGGACGAGCGTGGACGGCTGCACCTCGGCGGCGGCGGCGATGCTGGCCGCTGTGCCGAAGGCGATCTCGTCCGGGTGGCCGAGCGCATAGGCCGCCACCTGCGCCAGCCGCTTCGGCATCGCCGCCTTCCGTTCGATGATGACGCTGCGCAGGCTGTCGAAATCGCGCGGCACGCGGATCGCTCCGTCCTGCCCCGATACCTCGTTCTGATGGTCGTCCTGATGATCGTCCATATGCGATCCAAATCTCCGGTGCAGTGTCGTTCCGTCGAAAGTGAAACATTTATTCCATAAGATTTGAAAAATGTCACTTTCATTCCGAAATATTCGGGTCCATCATCCCCGCCGTCGTCAGAAGGAGGAGACATGATGGCAGCCATCGGCGTCGGATTGATCGGTACGGGATATATGGGCAAGTGTCACGCACTCGCCTGGAACAATGTTGCGACCATTTTCGGCGATGTCGAGCGGCCCCGGCTGGTCCATCTTGCCGAGCGCGACACAGGGCTCGCGCAGGCGAGGGCGCGCGAATTCGGCTTTGCAAAGGCGACGTCCGACTGGCGCGACCTGCTCGCCGATCCCGATGTCGACGTCGTCTCGATCACCACGCCCAATCAGTTCCACGCCGAGATGGCGATCGCAGCCCTCGAGGCGGGCAAGCACGTCTGGTGCGAGAAGCCGATGGCGACGTCGCTGGCCGATGCCGAGCGGATGGCGGCCGCGGCGAGCCGGTCCGGCCGGGTCGCGATCGTTGGCTACAACTACATCCAGAACCCGGTGATGCGCCACATCCGCGCCCTGATCGACGAGGGCGCGATCGGTGCGGTCAACCAGGTGCGCGTGGAGATGGACGAGGACTTCATGGCCGATCCGCAGGCTCCGTTCTCGCCGCGCAGCGAGAAGGCGTCGGGATACGGCGCGCTGGACGATTTCGCCGTCCACACGCTGTCGCTGCTGTGGAACCTGTTCGGCCATGCCGAATCCGTCATGACCGATCTCGGCAAGCCCTATGCGGATCGCCCGCTTGCGGCGGGCGGGCGGCGAGCCGTCGAAAACCACGACCAGGCCAACGTGCTCCTGCGTCTTTCCGGCGGCATTTCCGCAGTCCTGATGGTCAACCGCGCCGCCTGGGGCCGAAAGGGGCGGATCGCCCTGCAGATCTTCGGCTCGAAGGGCGCGATCCTCTACGACCAGGAGCGGATGAACGAGTTCCAGATCTACCGCGCCACCGACCTTGCGGGCGAGCAGGGCTTTGCCACCGTTCTCGCCGGTCCGCAGCATCGCCCCTATGGCAGCTTCGTTCCGGCCCCCGGCCACAGCCTCGGCTTCAACGATCTGAAGGTCATCGAATGCCGCGAGCTTCTGGCCGCGATCGCAGGCGCACCCTGCCGCGTGGTGGATTTTGCCGAGGGGCTGCGGATCGAACGCTCCGTGCATGCGATGGCGCAGTCCTTCGCCGAGCGCCGCTGGGTGGACGTCAGCGCCGCCTGAGGCGCCGTCATCGCCCGGGGGCGGCCGGGCAGACCCGCGCGTGCCGCGGCGAAGGCAGGACAGGGCGCCGGCGATTGCCGGCGCCCTGTCGCTCTTCTGGGAGGTTCTTCGTTCGGAGGCGGCCTTCGCTCAGAGGACGAAGTCGCTGGAGTAGTACTTCGTCAGGTTGGCATCGATCTGGAAATCGGCCCTGCCGTCGCCGTCGACGTCGCCGGAGATGATGTGGCCCGAGTAGCGCAGTTCGCCGGCCTTGTCGTTGAACGAATGGGTGCCGATGAAGGTGAATGACTGGTTGCCGCTCCTGTCGACGTTGGCGTCGATGTTGCTGACGTCGATCTTGTCCTTCTCCGAGCGGTAGAAGTCCTCGATCACGTCGCGATTGCTGCCGACGACCGAATCCTTGATGGAATCGAAGATGAAGTAGTCCGCGCCCGTGCCGCCGTCGAGAATGTCCATGCCGCGGCCGCCGATCAGGTCGTCGTTGCCGTTGCTGCCCAGGAGCTCGTCGCTGCCCGAGCCGCCGTAGAGATAGTCGTTGCCGCTGCGCCCCGACAGGATGTCGTTGCCGCTGCCGCCTTCCAGGTCGTTGGCACCGGAATTGCCGCGCAGCGTGTCGTCGTAGCCCGTGCCGATGGCGTTTTCGATGCTGGTGAAGGTCTCCTTGTTCGCGCCGACCTTCGCGTACTTGCCGTCGAGATCCACGAGCACACCCCGGCCGCTCAGGTCGCTGTCGTCCTGCAACTCGTAGCTCAGCGTGTCGCGGCCGGAACCGCCGTTGAAATAGTTGTCGTAGCCGGCCGAAAGGAACGTGTCGTCGTCGTCCTCGCCATAGTAGTCGCTCTGCAGCGTCAGGACCTCGAACCAGTCGTCCCCGGAGCCGCCATAGACCCGGTCATAGTAGTCGTCGTCGATGGCATAGCCGTTGTGGATGTAGGTGTCGTCGCCCGAGCCGAGATCGATCTTGTTGCCGCCCTCGAACCAGTTCTTCACATAGTCGTTGCCGCTGCCGGCCTCGACATAGTTGAAGCCGCCCCATTTGTCGGCCAGGTTCAGATAGATCGTGTCGTTGCCGCCATAGGTGAAGATTTCGACCTCATCGCGGTCATCCTGGTAGACGGTGTTGCGCCCGTCGGTGCCGTAGTAGGTGTAGCCGTTCCAACCCATGGTATTCGTCCTCTTGCTGCAATGCTTCGTTGCTGGAGGGCAGCTTATGCATCTTTCCTGAATGGGCGTTGAATGGACCGTTCACGTCCGGGTGATGGCACGGCAGCGCCGTCCCGCAAAACATTGCAGGGTGCGCCGCGCCCCGTTTCGCGGGGGCGAGGACTGGCCGCTTCGCCCGGAATTTCGGCCGGTTCTATCGCTTGCCGTACGCCGTGAAGATGAAGTCGGTCGATTCCGCAAGCTGATGGCAGGCGGCGCCGCACTTGGCGTCGTTGCCCTGCAAGGCGGTATTCGGCACGAGGGTGTCGGAAGCGGGGTCGTAGTCGAACTGGGCGTAGCCCCAGCCGCCGGTGTCCGCAAAGCGGCCGCTGTCCTTGACCATGCAGCCGATGCTCGAAATCCGGTCCGGGACCTTGACGCCGAACGGTGCCACGTCGTTGTTCTTCGGCACCCAGAGGATCTTGACGATCCTGGATCCGTCGGGGAAATGCTTGCCCTCGGCCGGTATGCCGGCCCTGTAGGCCGCGATCATGGTGGGGTTCGCCACGATCAGATTGAGCTTCACTTCGGGTTCCTCCGGCAGGCTTGCGGCAACCGCAGGCCAGTCGTCGTAGCCGCGACATTCGCCAAGCGACAGGCCGCCCGGGACCTGCACGGTGAACTTGTCCTGCGCGGCGATGGCGACGCCGCCGACGAAGGCCAGAATGGCCGACACGAACAAACAGGTCTGGATTTCTCTCCTCACGACGCGCCCTCCGCTGTCCTATGAGATCGCAATGGCACCGCGCCGATGACCGGACCGCGGCGAGCGACGAAATTGGCAATGGACTTGAGAAGCTTCGGCCCGAAACCCGGTTCCTGGACGCGAGCCGAAGGCCTGCCGACTATCTCACATGGCGGGGAGAGCGTCCATCAGCGATGGCTCATATGGTGATCCGGACGGCTCCTGGGACGTCAAGCGAAAATGCGTGGCTTCCTGCCGGAGAGCCACGCATCCCTTCATGCTGGTCTATTTGTTCGACGTCCGGCTCAGACCAGGTTGGTCTCGACGTCGATATTGCCGCGCGTCGCCTTGGAGTAGGGGCAGATCTCGTGGGCAGCGTGAATGATCGCATGTGCCACGTCACGGTCGAGGCCGGGCAGGCTGACGTTGAAACGTGCGCGCAGGAAGTACGACCCGTCCAGAGCGTTCAGATCGATCTCGGCGTCGACTGCGGGGCCGGCCGGAAGCTTGACCTTCCGCTGCAGGGCAGCGAGCTCGATCGCGCCGATGTAGCAGGCGGACCAGGCCGCGCCGAACAGGTTTTCGGCGGCCGGATGCGGCTGCGCCAGGCGCAGGTCCAGCATGCCGTCGCTGCTGCGGGTGCCGCCGTCGCGGCCGCCGGTGTTGTGCGTCTTGCCGGTGAAGAGAACCTTCTCAGTCATTGCGATGTCCTTTCGTTTTTAATCGCATCCGTTTCAATCGGATGCGATCTATATAAGCGATCTCAAAAATGATGTCAACAACATTGCGATTTAATCGGATGCGATTTATATAGAGGAGGACATCGACCACAAAGAGGAACCGACATGCCCACGTCCCGGAAAGGAGAGCCGCAGGAGACGCCCGCAAGCGACGGCGGCACCGAAAAGCTCTCGAACTTCATGTGCTTCGCGATCTACTCCGCGAACCTCGCCTTCGGCCGCGCCTACAAGCCGCTGCTGGACAAGCTCGGCCTGACCTATACCCAGTACGTGACGATGGTCGCGCTCTCGGAGGAAGACGAGCAGACCGTCGGCGCGCTGGGAGAAAAGCTCTTCCTGGAATCGAACACGCTGACGCCCATGCTCAAGAAACTCGAGTCCGAAGGCTACCTGGAGCGTCGGCGCGACCCGGCCGACGAGCGGCAGGTTCGTGTGACGCTGACGCCGGCAGGAAGGGCGCTGATCGAAACGAACCCCGGTGCCGCGCTCGTCGGCGCGACCGGCCTGGGCGACGACTTCGCCAGCGTCCAGCGATCGGTGGCGAAAATGCGCGACAGTCTTCTGCAGGCGGCGCAGCCGGCAACGGCGAAGCGGTAACCGTGCAACGGTTTCGGGTCGGCACCGGCCGACCCGAAGCTTTTCGATCTCATCTGTCCGGCGATCCGGTTTCCGGCTAGTGCGACGACGCCTTGCGGAGCTTGTCCGGGTTCATCATCAGGGCGGCCTTCGCATAGCCGCCATCCTGCCCGTCCAGGAAATGCAGATGCGCCCCTGATCCGCCCGACGGCACCAGGCAGGTCATCAACGCATGCGACTGACGGTGGAGGCCGAAGCTGATTTCGCCGCGTGCGCGCGCCGCGACAAGGACGGCCTCGACGGTTTCGATCTGCTCCACGGTGCAATCCAGCGTCAGCCGCAGGCCGTCGTCGAACTTGCGGAAATCCGAACTTGCGACGACGTTCGACCAACGCTCGGCGCCGACGCGCGACCGGTCGCTCTTGGGCCGCCCGATTTCCTCCGGCAGCGGATGGGACTGGCGCGGGTCCTCGTCGACAATCGCAAGCACCTCTTTCGCCAGCGCCGAAAACCCCTCGGCCGTCGCATATTCGGACGGCTCGACCAGGAGCGACAGGATTTCGCCGCGCCGGCTGGCGAACGGCTGCCATTCACAGGCGAGGCCGGTCAGATCCGGATCGGTCGCATAGCGCCCGGGCTCGACCAGGTGGCGGCCGTCCTTGATCTGCTTCTCCGCCCACTTCAACCCGCCGCCCGAGAACATCGCATAGCTGGCGTTCGCGCTCGGCGCAAAGCAGGCGACCCGGACGTCGTGCGCATGGGCGCGGATCTCGCGCACGGTCAGCAGGCCGACGCGAAGATCGAGACGCAGGTGCGTTGCTGCGAAGGCCCGCACCTGCCGCAACGCCGACGTCGCGGTCAGGAGGCCCTCCGGGGGAAGGGCAAAGGCGGCGCCGTCGCCCCGGAAAACGAAGGGAAAATCGAAGCGCCCCCAGGCGTTGCCCAGTGCGGCAATCGCCGACGCCCCGGCGAAGTTGACGTCCTCATATCGCCCGGAGGCGATCGCCACCGTCGAATCGACGACATCGGTGATGCCGACGAGCCAGTCGTCCGGCAGCGGTTCGTAGACGTCGGGATCGAGCAGGCGCGAAAACGCGCCGTGGGCGTTCAGGGACAAGGCGTCGGCCTTCCGCATGACAGTCCTCCAAAGCGGGGGCGTCAGGTCCGCAGGCGCATGCGGCGGACCTGACCGGATCGGGTTCAGACCAGGTTGGTCGCGACGTCGATGTTGCCGTGGACCGCCCGGGAATAGGGACAGATGGTGTGGGCCGCATCGATGAGTTCGCGCGCCGTCTCTCGGTCGACGCCGGGCATGCTGACGTTCAGGCGGGCCCGCAGCGCGTGCGAACCGTCGTCGTCGAGGTCGATCTCGGCGTCCACCTCCGCCCCCGGGGGAAGCGCGATGTGCCGCTCGAAGGCGGCAACCTGGACGGCGCCTAGGTAGCAGGCCGACCACGCGGCGCCGAACAGGCGCCTTGCGGTCGGATGCAGCGGCGGCCGGGGAACGGCCGGCCCCTCGACGCGTCGGCCGGTATTGCTGCTGGAATCGGGAACGAAATGCGTCTCTGTCATCGATGCCTCCATTTTTAATCGGATACGTTTATATCGGATGCGATGTAAATACACATGGGATCGCTGCGTGTCAACAAAATATGCGATCTGATCGGATGCGATGATTATGCTGGTCTGTGGGGGCTCGAAGCAAGAAAGCACCAAGGGGAGCGTGGTTCGAGCCGCCATGGCGGCTTGCCGGGAGCGCCGGTGTCACATAGCGGAAGATGACTCAGGGGAGGGGTTGAGCGAACAGGGCGATCCAGTGTATTGCAGCTACCGCGGTGTGGTGTGCCACCGTTGATACCCTGGGTAGGTGGAAACTATGAGTGGACCCGAAACACATGCGATCACCGGAAGAGCCACGCTCACTCAAATCGACAACTTGAGCTTCCTGCTACCCCGGATGATCAAGCTCTCGGTCCTATTGGAGTTGGTGCAGTTTGGTTTTTGTCTGTTTTACTATTCTGCCAGTGGCATTGCGCCAATTTGGAGCGATCCGGGACAAGCAATTTACAGGACATTTCGCAGCGGGGGATGGCAGATGTTGCAAATGCCGATCATTGCCGCCTCACTGATGCTGCTATTTGGCGCTCTGCCGTTCATCCGGCTTCCCGCACAGAACAAGATACTCTCCTACGTGGTGGATCAGACTGGAATGACGATATCGGATGCGGCCGGCGTGTCACTTCAAACACCCTGGTCTGCCGTGAAGCGGGCGAGAAGAACCCGGCGGCACCTGGTCATGAAAATGCAGGCCGGCGGCGAGCGTTTCGCACCGTGGCGCGCTTTTTCTCCAGCAGACGCCGAAAGGCTGTGGAACCTGGTCCAGTTGAAAACACGAAACCGTCAGCGGCCAACCCGTGGGCAGTCCCCTGGAAGCAACCTGCCACGCGCGACGTCTGCGGATCGAGCCATCCCGGCGTGGCCGCCGTCCGGCTGCGCCTTCGCGAATGTTCCACTTCTAACGCGATAGTTGGTTGTCCTGCGCCCTCCGGAGGAGCAAGCTCCGTCGTTTGGAGGATAGGGCTATGGTTGATTTCGCAAACGCTGGATGTACCGGCCCCGGCGAGGCTGCGCGGCTTCGGGAGCTCTTCGATACGGTCTGCGAGCAGGAGCACATCGCGCACCGGTCGGCGGCGGCCGACGAGGTCGCACGGCGCATGATGATTCTCTATCGCGCCGGGGTGAGGGACAGGACCGTGTATCTGGAAATCGTCCGCCCGGCGAAGCACCGGGCGAATGGGGAGAAACCGGACAACTGCGTCAGAGGCAGCGTACCCCATTGACGGGGCGGTGATCGCCGGCTGCGGACCGCAACCTGCCGGTCGCATGAACGACCGCGAGACCGAAGCTTGCCAAGCCTGATCTCCAGGCC
This sequence comes from Hyphomicrobiales bacterium, assembly GCA_900469965.1. GTDB lineage: Bacteria > Pseudomonadota > Alphaproteobacteria > Rhizobiales > Rhizobiaceae > Mycoplana. The sequence goes on from UBZP01000014.1 coordinate 70,475, forward strand.
GCGGCGAGCGCAGCCTGGAGGAGTGGTGGTGCGGATTTGCCCCGGTCGGCCGGCGCGCAGCCTACTGGGACGCGGCGTCCTTCACGAGGAACCTGCGACCGGGCGTGGCTCAGTGATTGATCTTCGAGACGGCCAGGTTCGTCAGCACGTTGTTTGCCGCCTTCTCCTGATCGAGGATCTCGCTCAGCAGCACGTGCGCCTCCTCGTTTCCGAGAACCTTGGCCCACTCCCGCAGCGAGCCGTAGCGGGCAATCTCGTAGTGCTCGACCGCCTGGCAGGCGGCAAGGACGCCGGCATCGAGCGCAACGCCCTTGCCCTCGTCGATGATGCCGTCGGCCTCCTTCAAAAGGCCCTCGGCGGCATCGCACTTTTCGCCGGCCGGCTTGACGTTGATCGTCTTGAAGACCTTCTTCAGCGTTTCGATCTGCCCCTTCGTCTCGTCCAGGTGGGCGTCGAGCGCCTTTTTCAGCTCCGCGCTCTTTACGGCCTTGGAGACCTTGGGAAGCGACTTCGCGATTTCGTTCTCCGCGAAGTAGATGTCCTTCAGGGTGTGTTCGAACAGTTCGGACAGTGACTGCATCTTATCCTCCCGATGGGTTGTGGCGCTGCTTCAACGATCTGCGGCAGAGATCGTTCCGGACCGCGTGCGCGAAGTCTTGCCCGACGTGCTAGCGGGCGATCTCGATCGTGCCGTTCGCATTGCCGTCCCAGTAGTCGACCCTGCTCCCGACCACCTTGATCAGGATGAGCCCCTCGGTTTCGATCCCGTCCGGGAACCACCGGTCGAGACCGTCGACCCAATGCTGCTGGAACTCGGTCTTGTCCTTGCTCAGCACCGCATCGCCCTGGACGGCGACGAAGATCCCGGGCTTTCCGAAAAGGGAAGGGGCCCCGCTGAAGGTGAGCGAGACGCCCGGCGCCTGCCGGATATCGGCGACCTTCCGCGTGTCCTCGTAGGAAAAGAAATAGCAGTCGCCATCAAACGCGACGTCGCCGTTGTTGCTCATCGGGCGGGCGGAAATCCGGCCGCTCTCGCTCCGTGTGGACAGCATCCCGAAATCGATGGCCTTCATTTCCCTTGCGATGTCCTGCAGCGTCAGATCCGTCATCGAAACCTCCCGAATTGGCCTCGCCTGATCGCGAGCGCATCCTCTTTCGGCGAAGTAAACGCGCCTTGCGCCACGACGTTCCGCAACGTGCAGCAGGTGTTGCCGGGGCGCGCGCCGAAAAGGCGTGTGCGCCCACTGGTCAGACCAAGGACGTCATACGCCCGCGCGCCGAGGGCGGTTGGGAATCAGTGGACGCAACGCTCGCCAATCCATCGATCGGCGCGCTCGCCCAAAAGCTCGCCTACCACTTCTCGTTTGAGAAAGAAGCGGGATCAAAATGTTGCGGAAACTTTGCGGGAGCACGCCGGAAACCAAGGTTTGTTCGCGTCTGTTCCCGTATGGGGGAGGCATAGGATGGCGCGGGAAAATTCTGGCGAGTACCGCAAAAAAGCCTTGCAATCACAGCAGTCGCCGCATACTGAAACCGCGACGGAGAGGTGGCCGAGTGGTCGAAGGCGCTCCCCTGCTAAGGGAGTATACCGGAAACGGTATCGAGGGTTCGAATCCCTTCTTCTCCGCCATCTACCCTTAGAGCCCTTGATATTCCAGCAACCCCTTGCAAATCAGGCGTCTCTGCTACAAACCTTGCTAAAAAATCTGCCACAAAACGGGTTTCGCAAGGTATGAAAAAGCTCGGCAAGAACCTTCATCTGGAGCTATCGGCGCAAATAGAAGCGCCATCGATAGCGATCCTCCCACCTAATGAGTAGCCCGCCGCTGAAGATCGGCGGGCTTTCGCATTCTGGGGAAAACCTTCGGCGGTTACGCGCTATCGTTGGTTAGTCGTGTATTGTTTCAATCGCTTGTCAGCATCGGAACGTAAAAATGGATAATCCGTTTGTTCTTCGAGATATCTTTGCTCCACATGAGGCGCGTAGGAGGGACGCGCTCATAAAGAATGGCAAGAAGCTTGTTCACTACACATCTGCAGATGCCGCCATCTCGATAATTCGCCACAGTCGCATTTGGATGCGCAATGTTCGCTGCATGAATGACTTCATGGAAGTCGAGCACGGAATTCAACTGATGCAGGCATCTATTGCGCCGCCGGTGGACACCGAGGCCGAGAAGGGGCTCCGTGCGTTGATTACGGTCCTTGATTCCATCTTCCCCGGCATATCCGACGAAGCGGTAAAACTCTTTGATGGCTGGCTCTTTGAACTTCGGCACAAGACATATGTCACATGCCTGTCGGAACATGAGCCAAACGAAGAAGTCTATGGACGACTGTCGATGTGGAGGTCCTACACTGCCAATCAAGTCGGGGTTGCGCTAATAATTAATCCAATGCCTCTATACAGCCTTAGTCAAACGTTTGGCGCATTCAGTAGCCCGGTTCATTATTTCGGGGACCGTGAATTTGGAGAAATGTTCATGGAGGTGGCGCAAAATGTAGGAGCCAATAAAAGCCTTCTGTCGACAATGGAGAGAAGCGAAATAATTGGATATTTCTTCACGTTGCTTCGCGCGACAGCCATGTGCACGAAGCACCCCGGATTTGTTGAGGAAAAGGAGTGGCGAATAATGCACACTCAGGGCCTCGATGACCCGGGCGCTCTAGAACTAGATGTTCAAACCATCGGTGGGATCCCCCAGCCGGTCTACAAAATTCCACTTCATGACCACGAACCGTCCGGCATGAAAGGAATTTCAATTCCGCATTTTCTAGAGCACGTCATTGTCGGGCCGACGCAATTTCCCGTTGCGGTGTGGGATGCCCTCGCAATTGAGCTTGAGAAGGCTGGCGTCCCGAACGCACAAAGCCGGGTTTCCTATTCAAGTATCCCGTTGCGAACCTAATGATTGATGCTCACCGTTAGTGCGTCCGGTAGCATTGCGACGCTAGGCATCGCATCACGATTTGGTTGCATCTGCTAACGAATCCCGGCCGCAAGAAACATGGCGTCATATCTATCAACGATGCCTTACACTCACGACGGAATACGCGAGGCCGTGCCGATCGGCCATCGATATTTCCTAAGATCCGGGGCAGTATGGCTCGGAGTTCTCTTCCCGCTGCTCCCGACGCGCGCTCGCGCCTTCCGGGCGGGCGACGGCATGTGATGCGGAGCGACGGACCGATGAGCAAGCGAGAGCCGAGAATCCTCAGATCTGCACTGTCCCGCAAGTTCACGTCCGACGGCATGACGATCGACGTCGAGATCTACCAGCTCGAGGGCGCGGCCGGGTGGGTGCTGGAACTGGCGGAGCCCGACGGCAGCTCGACCGTCTGGGAGGAACTCTTCCCGACCGACCAGGCGGCATGGGAGGAATTCGAGCATGGCGTGCGGGAGATCGGGCTGATCGCGCTGCTTGATGCCGGCGAGGCCGAGGACGCCCCGCCGACGCTGCACTGACGGGCGGGTTGCCGCCGGCGCCGGATCGCGGCGTTGCATGCCTGCGCCGGGTCCCCCATCGAGGACGAGCCCCGCTCGCGGCCGGATCGACGGAAACCCCGGATGTGTTACACTTCATGATTGCTTGTACCGCCCGGGAGGAGGGCGCACTCTTTTCCACCAAAAAGGGAGGTGTCGATGATTACGCGCTTTATCCGAGCCGACGATTTCGTCGGGCCGGGTGATCTCGCTATGCTGCAGCGGGTCTTTGACGATCTCTGCAAGGAATGCCTGCTCTCGCAGAGGTCCGCCGCCGCCGACGAACTCGCCAAGCAGGTCATCCAGCTCTACAAGGCCGGCGCTCGCGAACCCGAGAAGCTCATGTCCATGGCCGGCAACCGCCTGCGGCGCCCGACAGGCTGAACACAGGCGGATTGGAGCGGGCCGGCCCGGGCCGACCCAGCCTGCAAATATGCGATCGATGTCGGGGCTGGCTTCAGGCGGGATCCGCAGCCGGCTTGGCGCGGCGCTTGGCCGATTGCTTTGTGGCTGACGGCTTGGCGGCGGGCTGCTTGGCTGCCGTTTTCTTGGCTGCAGGTTTTGAAACTGCCGATGTCTGCGCTTCCGGTTTTCCGGCAGCGGCTGCCTCGGCTTTCGATTTCGCGGCCGGGGATTTCCTGGTTGCCGGCTTGGTGGCGGATGCCTTCCGGGCGGCGGGCCTTGCGGCCGGCGCGGCGGTCTCGATTTCCGCCTCGGCCTGCCGCCAGTGGCGTTCGTCCTGGCCGTCCGGGCGCCCCTCCGTCTCCCAGATCGCATAGGCCTTCTTGCGGATCAGTTCCTGTCTGTCGCTGCCGTTCGTCATTCCCTGTCTCCTAGTTTCCCAAGACACCTCAAGAGCGCCGCCCTGCGACAATGTTCCATGCCGGGCGATCCGTCCACCATTTCGATGTCGCAGCCGCCCCGGCACCCGCAGGGGCTTCGTCGCCGGTCGGCGGCGGCGACGTTCACGAAACCGTTATCAGCGGTTGCGAAACAAATTCGCATGGCTCGCGCGTTACCTTATTCGGGTGGCTCGAAGGGGCAGGAGGTTGGATTGGGCAAGAGCAGCAACGGTCCGGAAAAGGCGGTCACGGTCGTCAAGCAGAGCGGCAAGTGGATCGTGACGGTGCGTGTCGACGACAGCACCGTTCATTCGGCATTCGCGAGCGAGGACGAGGCGAGGCGATACGAGGCCTACCATCGCGACAGGCTGGGTCTCAAGTAGCCGCCGCGCCAGTGTTTCGCCCGGTCCCGGTTATCGCCGGCACAGGCATCGGGCTCAACTGCCGCTGCCGGCCGGGGGGGGGGGGCACTCTTGCGTTCAAAGGCCGGGACGGATTTCCGGTTGCCGGCAGAAAGTCACATTCTTCCGGTCTCATCGATTCGTGCGCGACTCGCTGGAGGGAACTGCCGGTTGCGTTCATTTGCGGCGGACATCTGCTATCCGGTAGTCACGAACAGGGATGCGGTGATTCGCGATTGCCGGCAGGCTGAACGTGACGCCCCCGATGCTACGAGGAGACGAGACATGACGAATTCCCGGGCCCATGAGGTCGCGGAGATGCGGCCGAAGATCACCGTGATCGGCGTCGGCGGCGGCGGCGGCAATGCGGTCAACAACATGATCGCCGAAGACCTGCAGGGTGCCGACTTCGTCGTCGCCAACACCGACGCCCAGGCCTTGACCATGTCGAAGGCGACCAGGATCATCCAGCTCGGCTCCGACATCACCGGCGGCCTCGGCGCCGGCGCCCATCCGGAGATCGGCCGGGCCGCGGCCGAGGAATCGATCGACGAGATCATGGATCACCTGGCGGGCACCCACATGTGCTTCGTCACCGCCGGCATGGGCGGCGGCACCGGCACCGGCGCTGCGGCCGTCATCGCCCAAGCGGCGAAGAAGGCCGGCATCCTGACGGTCGGCGTCGTCACCAAGCCGTTCAGCTTCGAGGGCCGGCGCCGCATGCAGATGGCGGACGAAGGCATTGCCCGCCTGCGTGAGAGCGCCGATACCGTCATCGTCATCCCCAACCAGAACCTGTTCCGCGTCGCGACCGCCAACACCACCTTTGCCGATGCCTTCATCATGGCCGACCGGGTGCTCTATTCCGGCGTCAGCTGCATCACCGATCTGATCGTCAAGGAAGGCCTGATCAACCTCGATTTCGCCGACGTCCGGGCGGTGATGAAGGACATGGGCCGGGCGATGATGGGCACCGGCGAGGCGAGCGGCGAGGGCCGGGCGATGAAGGCGGCCGAGGCCGCGATCGCCAACCCGCTGCTCGACGAGGCCTCGATGAAGGGCGCCCAGGGCGTGCTCATCTCCATCTCCGGCGGCACCGACATGACCCTGTTCGAGGTCGACGAGGCGGCCTCGCGCATCCGCGACGAGGTCCATCACGACGCCAACATCGTCGTCGGCGCGATCTTCGACCAGGATCTGGCCGGCACCTTCCGCGTCTCGGTGGTGGCGACCGGCCTCGGCGCCGGCGAGGCCGAGGAGGTCCAGCCGGGCACCGGCGCCGCCGCCGCACCCGGCATGGTGGTCAACTTCCAGCGCTGACGGACGCCGTCTGCAGACAGGGGCCCGGATCGGCCGGGCCTCGATTGCGTCGGCGATCGTGCCGACGCCGGCGCGCGGGTCTCGGTAGGTCCCCGTAAGGTTCCCCGGTCGCCGTGCCTTGCGGGAAACGGCGCCGCCGCCTCCGCCTCCACTGTGCGAGGCCTGATCCTGCGAGCCGCGCCTCTGCCCGGCTTTCACCCTTCGGGCGGTTCAGAAATTGCGCTGGACGCGGATCACCCCGCCCCAGTCGCCCGCCTTCGGGCCGGCCTTCTCCTCCATGTGGTTGCGGTAGTTGACTTCCGGGGTGACGGTGAAGCCGGGCACGACGGTATAGCTCAGGTTCAGCGCCGCTTCCGCGTCGCCGCCGTCGTCGAAGTTGGCCGACGCGTTCATCGTCGCCTTGTCGGTCATCTTGAACGAACCGCCGACCCAGAGCGCCCAGTCGCCACTCCACCTTGCATAGTCGTTCGGCTCGCCGCCGATAGTCCATCCGCCCATGGCGAAGAGCTCAACCGGGCCGAGGATGCCGTCCACCCGCAGCTTGGCGGCGCCGGCTTCCGCCTGCTCGTCATAGCCGCCGGTCGCGCGGATCCTGAACGTGTCGGTCCCGTATCCCGCCGCCGCGACCAGGTCGGGCATGTAGCTGTCGGTCTGGTCCCCGTCCTGGTCGCTGCTGTCCTCGGCGGCGAAGGCGAAGCTGAAGCCCTTCTCGCCGCCATGGGTGTAGCGGATCTGCGTGCGGCCGAAGTCGCCGTAGTCGACGTCGTAGAAGTCGTTGATGGTGTTGCCGGCATCCCCCATGAACTCGGTGTAGAGGGTGTCGGAGAAACCGACGCGCAGGCCGCCGAGCTCGAGATAGGCGTTCTCGACGTTGATCTCCGTCGGTCCGTTGTCGTCGTTCTGGATTTCCGCCTCGCTATAGGTCGAAAGCGCGCCAAAATCCGTATCGGCCGCCGTCGACAGGCGCAGCGCCAGCCGTGCGCGCGTGGACCAGGAATCGCCGCCGCCGCCCGGAAACGTATCCTGTTCGTTGACATCGCCCCCCGAGGCCTCCGCCCGCAGGTAGCCGCCGATCTTCAGGCAGGTCTCCGTTCCCGGGATATAGAAGTAGCCGGTGCCGAAGGCGTCGCAGACGCGGACATATTCGAGAGGAGAGGCCGCGTCCGCAACGATCGCGTCGGCGCCGCGGGACGTCGTCGCAGCGGATGCGGCTGCAAGGACTGCAGCGGGAAGAAAAATCGTGCGCATTGCCGGTCTCTTGCGCATGGCCCCATGCCCTTCGCGCGGCGACCGCCGCGGTGGCGGAATTCTCCCGGGGCCCGCCGAAGCAGGGCCCGGTCTCAGTCTTCGGACGGCCCGTCGCCGCGCGTGGTGACGCCGCCGCCGACGTCGAACCGGATGCTGCCGCCGATCTTGATGCAGGTCTCGGTGCCGGCGAGCTTGAAGTAGCCCGGTCCGAAATGCCGGCAACCGTCGGCCTCGGTCGATTCGGGCGGCTCGCGCGAGGGGATGGCCTCGTCCGCCGCAGCGCTCGCCCCCATGCTGAAGATCATGCAGGCGAGCACGTAGAAATGGACGCTTCCGCGGCGCATGAGCGTTGAACCCTGGCCTTTCCGATGCCGTTTCCAAGTCATGTTCGCCGATCCTGCCACCATAGGCAAGGCTGATCCATGGCCGCGAATCTCGGCGCCCGCGGAGCGGCGATGCGATCTATTGCGGGCGGCGTCGGGAGAACGGAGGTCTTTCATCGTTTTCTCAGTGATTTAAGTATAAATAGGTATATATCAGATTTCACTCATTTCATATCCTGCGTTTTTCGCATTTCTATAAAAATTGTAGCTCGATTACGAAGTAAAAGTAAGAAACAAAAGTGTTACTGAGGATCAGAAATGTTATCAATGTCCGCTTAAAAACCGAAAGGAATCCGATAGATAGGCAAAATTCACTCAAAACGGACGTGTTATTATTGCAACAATTGTGGCGATCTATTTGAAAACGGAAGGTCTTATTCAATTTTGTTGGTTGCGCGGCAGCGGTCTGGCTGCAATGTGGCTGCAGCAGGTCAGGGCTTCCCGTCCCGGGCATGCGTCAGTCGGACGGATGGACGAGGAGTTCGCCCGCCGACGCAATCGGATCAGAATGTTTGACTGGAGGTCAAAAATGAACATCAAGAGCCTTCTTCTTGGCTCCGCTGCGGCACTCGCAGCAGTTTCCGGCGCCCAGGCTGCCGACGCCATCGTCGCTGCCGAGCCCGAGCCGATGGAATACGTTCGCGTCTGCGACGCTTTCGGCACCGGCTACTTCTACATCCCCGGCACCGAGACCTGCCTCAAGATCGGCGGTTATGTCCGCGTCGACATCGAAGGCGGTGACATCGGCGCTCAGGACACCTTCCCCGGTGGTGGCGGTGACTCCTGGCGGACCCGCACCCGTGTAGCCCTGCGTCTCTCCACGGCGACCGACACCGAATACGGTGCCCTGAAGACCTACACGGAAGTTCGCTTCGACCGTGACGACAACAGCGATTCCGACAGCTACCTGCAGGAAGGCTACATCGAGCTCGGCGGCTTCCTGGTTGGCTACACCGACTCGGCGTTCTCCAGCTTCACCGGCTTCGCCAACGAAAACATCAACGACTACTGGGATGTCGACTACGGCGACTTCCAGACCACTCAGTTGACCTACAAGTACGACACCGGCGCCGGCTTCTCGGCCGTCATCTCGCTCGAAGACGGCAGCGACAGCGACGACGTCGACTACGACAGCTACGTGCCGAACGTCGTTGCCGGTCTCGGCTACAATGGCGGCGTCTGGCAGCTCCGCGCCGTCGGTGCCTATGACGATTTCGCCGAAGAGGGCGCGATCAAGGTTCGCGGCGACGTCACCTTCGGCCCGGTCTCGCTGTTCGCCATGGGCGGCTGGAACACCGACGGCGACTTCCAGAACAAGTACGCCCGTTGGGACGGCGACTGGGCTGTCTGGCTCGGCGGCTCCTACACGCTCACCGAAAAGGCTACGATCAACGGCTCCGTCAACTTCGACGACGGCGACAACGTCGAAGCTGCTCTGAACGTGGCCTACCAGGTCGTTCCGGGCTTCTCGGTCATCCCGGAAGTCAACTACCGCAGCGACATGGACGAGAAGGCTGGTCCGGAAGCCGAAGACTGGGGCGGCATCATCCGCTTCCAGCGCAACTTCTAAGCCATCCGTCGAATCAAAGGAAAAGCCCGGCCGCAAGCCGGGCTTTTCCACGTTGGCGATCCCGATGATTCTCGATTCGGGACAGAATCGAACTCGGACGGCAGTCGCCATCCCGTGCCGCTGCGACGGGTCGCCCGCCTGAAAACGGTCCATTGCGCACGTCCGGACGGCAGTTTTCCGCATGAATCGGCCCGTCCGTGCTGCGGCAGGAGCGTCTTTTGCGTCTTGCTAAGTGTGCGGATCGTAAGCTCTTTTATTAACGCATCGTAAATTTTTCTGTCTCCCGGTTACAGTTTTGTGTCCTTTGCGCAACACGGTAACCGGAAGGGTGTGACAAACGCTTGCTTCCGACGGTTTCAAGATTGCACCAAGTTCTCCGTTTTGTATTTTCAACTCCGGAAGCAGGGGCGGTGATCGTCCGCTTCCTGAAATTGGGGATGGGGCAGGGAACGCTGTCCTTCAGCAAAAAGACCCAGACCCGAATGAAACTTTTGACTGGAGGTCAGAAATGAACATCAAGAGCCTTCTTCTCGGCTCCGCTGCTGCTCTCGCAGCAGTATCCGGCGCTCAGGCTGCCGACGCGATCGTCGCTGCTGAGCCGGAGCCGATGGAATACGTTCGCGTCTGCGACGCGTTCGGCACCGGTTACTTCTACATCCCCGGCACCGAAACCTGCCTCAAGATCGGCGGCTACATCCGCGTTGAATGGCGCGGCGGCGACGTCCTCGGCCAGAACACCTTCCCCGGTGGCGGCGGCGACTCCTGGCAGACCCGCAGCCGTGCGACCATGAAGTTCTCGACGGCTACGGACACCGAATACGGCGCCCTGAAGACCTACGCTGAAGTTGAGTTCCAGAAGGACAACAACAACGGCGGCAGCACCAACCTGGCGCACGGCTACATCGACTTCGCCGGCTTCCTCATCGGTTACACCGACTCGCTCTTCGCGGGCGGCTACATCGGTGGCGGCTACTCGATGAACGACTACATCTTCGTCAACTACGGTGATACGGCTCGCAACCAGATCCGCTACACCTACGGCGACGTCAGCAACGGCTTCACGTTCACGGCTGGTATCGAAGACAGCAGCGACGCTGCTGGCGACTTCACCCGCGATGACGGCGAAATCGACACCTACGTTCCGAACGTTGTCGGCGGCGTTGGCTACTCGGCCGGCGGCTTCCAGGCATTCTTGGTCGGCGGCTACGACGCCGTCGTCGAAGAAGGTGCCATCAAGGGCCGTATCAACGCGACCTTCGGCGCCTTCAGCGCATACGTCATGGCCGGCTGGAACACCGACGGTGACTACCAGAACGACTACGCTCAGTGGTACGGTGACTGGGCTGTCTGGCTCGGTGCGAAGTACCAGGCCACTGAAAAGCTGGCCATCTACGGCGACTTCAACTTCATGGACGAAGGTGCCGGCTTCGACACCGACACCGGCAAGTTCGAAACCTCGGTTGGCCTGGCATATGCCGTCGTTCCGGGCTTCACGATCCGTCCGGAAGTCAGCTACGTGTCTGACTTCGACGAATTCGCTGGCGAAGAAGCCAACGATTGGGGCGGCATGATCCGCTTCCAGCGCGACTTCTAATCTGATCTGACCTCGGTCATTTTGGAGGGAGCCCGGCCGCAAGGCCGGGCTCTTGTCGTTTCAGCGAACGACAGAGACGGCCCGGGCCGTTGGTGGAGCCCGGCCGGCCGCGCCAGGCCGCACCGGATCACAGGCGGCGGGCTCCCGCCAGATGATATCCGGCCGGGCGATTGCCCTCCGTCGAGGGTATGCGGGCAGGCGTTTGCCGGCGCCGCCGGATCGGACGCCGAGATGCCGGAGGGGATCGGCGAAAGGCGTCAGACCCGCAGCAGAAAGTCCTTCACCGCCGCGAGCTCGTCCGGCGTGTGCAGAAGCGGTGCGTGGCCCTGGCCGCGGGCCGTCAACGCGGTGAGGTTCGGGTGGCGCATTGCCATCGCCGCGAAGGTCTCCGGCGACAGCAGCGACGAATGCTCGCCCCGGATCGCCAGCATCGGAAAGGGGCGGAGCGCGTCGAACTGGGCCCAGAGGTCGGGCAGGGGGCCGGTGAGATCCAGATCCAGCAATTGCCGGGCGATGGCCGGGTCGAAGTCGGCGACGATCGCCCCGTCGCGCTCGACATAGATCGCCCGCGCCATCTCGGCCCAGTCAGCCTGCGTCAGCGCGGGAAAGGCCGTGCCATGCGTCGCCTGGAGGATGGCGGCGGCCTCCGCCCAGTCGGCCGGCGCCTGCCGCCGGTTGAGATAGGTGGCGATCTCCTGCAGGCCCCTCGGCTCGATCACCGGTCCGATGTCGTTCAGGACGACGCCCTTCAGCCTGTGCGGCGCGACGGCGGCGAGGAGATGGAGGATGAGCCCGCCGCGGGACGTCCCCACGAAGATCGCGCTCTCGATGCCAAGTGCCTCCAGTGCCGTCTCGACGTCGGCGCATTCGACGGCGAGGCTGTAGTTCGCCTTGTTGTCGTCCATCGCCGAGCGTCCACGACCACGGTAGTCGAGCGCCACCACGCGCCGGCCGAGGTCACCGGTGATCGCGCCGGCAAAGGCGTGGAAGTCCCGCGCATTGCGGCTCAAGCCGGCAAGGCAGACGATCGGCACCTGACCGGCCGCCGCGGTGGCGGGGCCGTAGTCGCGGGCATGGAGCATGAGACCGTCACGCGCGGGGAAAAAGCGTTCCTGGTAGGGTAGTGAAGTTTCCGCCGTCATCCGGTCTCCATGCAAGGGCATGCTATGCTGCCATCCTGCCGCAAGGTCGCACCGATGGACAGCCCCAAGCAGGCAGTTCCGCGCGAAAGGCCCGAGGCACGATGGCGGGCCGCGGCGGTGCGGCCGGCCTTCCGTCCGACGCGCTACGACCGGCCGAGGCGCAGATCATGGACGATGTCGGCCTTCTGCCCGAGCCGCGTCTTGTAGACCTGGTAGTTCTCCATCACGCGCTGGACATAGCTTCGCGTCTCGGAGAACGGGATCTTCTCCACCCAGTCGACCACCTCGTCGATCGGCTTGCCGCGGGGGTCGCCGTAGCGCTCGATCCATTGGCCGACGCGGCGCGGGCCGGCATTGTAGGCGATGAAGGTCAGGATGTAGGAGCCGTTGAAGTCGCTGATCTGCTCGCCGAGGAAATGGGCGCCGAGCGTGGCGTTGTAGGCGGCATCGCTGGTCAGCCTCTCGGCGGAGTAGGCAAGGCCATAGCGCTTCGCCACCCCTTTGGCCGTGCCGGGCAGGAGCTGCAGCAGGCCGCGCGCATTGGCCGGAGAGACGGCGGCGGGGTTGAAGGCGCTCTCCTGCCGCGCGATGGCATAGGCGAGCGCCTTGCCGGAGCCGGAGATGTTGGCGCTGGCCGGGATCACGCCCACCGGAAAGGCGAGCGCTGCGACGTCGATGCCGCGCCCGAAGGCGATCTTGCCAATCTGCAACGACAGCTGGTGGTCGCCGCCGGTCTCCGCGCGTGCGGCGAGCAGCGCCAGTTCGCCGGGGCTCTGCAGCTCCTCGGCAAGAGCGCGGTAGAGGCTTGCGGCCCGCCATCCATGCCCCGCCGCGGCGAGCCGATCGATCGCACGGACGGCCTCGCGCGACTGGAAGCGCGCGCGTTCGTCCTGGCTCGGGGTCGGATAGACCACGTTCAGGCCGCTCTGCCCGATCCGGGCGGCGGCGAGCTGGCCATAATAGGTGCCGCCGAAATGGGCGGCCTTCGCGTAGTATTCCCTGGCCTCGGCGGCGCCCCCGGCCTCCGCCGCCCGGCCCATCCAGTACCAGGCGCGGGAGACGGCGAGCGGCCGGTTCGAGACGCGCAGGATCTTCCGGAAATGCGAAAGGGCGGTCTTCGGGTCTTTCAGGCCCCTGAGCGCATACCAGCCGGCGTGGAATTCCGCCTCGACCATGTCGGTCTCGCTGCGGGCGGCGTGATGGGCGGCAAGTTTGTAGGCGGCGGCGTATTTGCCCTGTTCCGCAAGCCCGCGGCTGGCGATCCGCTGTTCCACCCACCAGGCCGAGGAGGCCGCGCTGTCGTCGTCGCTGCCGTCTTCAAGCGGCGCGTCCTTCGACAGGAGCTCTGCGGCGAGCGCGTACTTCTCGGCGCGATTGGCGATCTCGGCACGCAGGAAGGCATAGGCCGGATCCCTGTGCCAGGAGGGATCGACGGCCTTGACCAGCGCCTCTGCGTTCTTCGCCTTGTGGATGACGGCCGCCCAGGCGCGATAGAGGGATTGCGCCTCGGCGAGGTCGCCGAAGCGCTGCGCCTGCTGCGCCCGTTCCCGGTAGAGCAGCATCTCCATCCGCCGGCGATGATCGGCCACGGTGAGCAGCGAACCGAATTCGCCGAGGATCTTCGTCTCGGTGTCGCGGTCGAGCGCATCGGCGTGCCAATAGGGCCGGAGCGCCTCGCGCGCAGCCGCCGTGTCGCCCTTGGCGGCCTTGGCCCGTGCCAGCGCGATCGCGCCTTCCACGGTCTCGGCGCGCGTCGTGCCGAAGGCGGCGATGACGGCATCGGGTGCAGCGTTTTCGCGGGCGAGCGCCCGTTCCGAATTGGCGCGCAGCGATTTCAGCCCCGGCCAGCCCTTCAACGTCTTCTGTGCCGCAGCTATCTCGTAGGAGGGCACGCCGGCCTGGCCGGATACGGCGATCGCCCATGTCAAGATGTGCCGGTCCAGGCTGTCCGGCGGCAGGGTGTCGCGAATGCGCAGCGCCTCGGCCGCATCCCGGTCCGAAAGGGCGTCGAGGCCGTTCTTCAGGGCCTCCGAGACCGGCGCTTTGCCGGTGATGCCGGCAATCGCGCCTCCCGCCTCGTTCGCCGGCATGCTGGCGGCAAATCCGAGCGGCTTCGTCCGGGGCAGGGGCAGCTTGTCGTCCGGCAGCGTCCCGGCATGGGCCGTCGGCGCCGCGACAACCGTTACCGCAAGCAGAATGAGTGCCGCATGGCTGATGACTCTGGTCATGAGGCGTCCCGCCCGCTGATTGTCCCCTGCGCGAAAGGCGCTTGCGAATCCGTCTCTGATGATTAGCGTCCCGTCTCGTTAATGAAGGGTTACCAAGGAATTCAGGACCATGTGACCACGCCTGTCGGTTGCCCCCGTTTCCTGCGCAAGCGGGGCCCTCCGCGCTTGCTGGCGGAGTGGGAAAACGCCGCTTCCGCCGCTTGCCGCCCGACCGCCACATGATTATGGTGCGGCAGCATTTAATCAAGGAATACGGCCAAAGGATGGGATTTTCGCCCCTCCGGCCTCAGGAGTTCTCGATGTTCAAGGGGTCCATACCCGCTCTCGTTACCCCCTTTGCCGAAAACGGCGAGGTGGATGAAGCCGCCTTCGCAGCACATGTCGAGTGGCAGGTCAAAGAGGGCAGCCACGGCCTGGTCCCGGTCGGCACCACGGGTGAATCCCCCACGCTCTCGCATGCCGAACACAAGCGGGTGGTCGAGCTCTGCATCGAGGTCGCCGCCGGCCGCGTGCCGGTGATCGCCGGCGCCGGGTCCAACAACACGCGCGAGGCCGTCGAACTGGCCGTGCATGCCGAGAAGGCCGGCGCGGACGCGATCCTGGTGGTTACGCCCTATTACAACAAGCCGACCCAGAAGGGGCTGTTCGCCCACTATGCGGCGATCGCCGAGGCGGTGAAGCTGCCGATCGTCATCTACAACATTCCCGGCCGCTCTGTGATCGACATGACGCCGGAGACGATGGGCGCGCTGCACAAGGCCCATCCCTCGATCATCGGCGTCAAGGATGCGACGGGCAAGATCGAGCGCGTCTCCGAGCAGCGCATCGCCTGCGGCAAGGACTTCGTCCAGCTCTCCGGCGAAGACGCGACCGCGCTCGGTTTCAACGCCCATGGCGGCGTCGGCTGCATCTCCGTCACCGCCAACGTCGCCCCGCGCCTCTGCGCCGAGTTCCAGATGGCCACGCTCGCCGGCAACTATGCCAAGGCGCTCGAACTCCAGGACCGGCTGATGCCGCTGCACAAGGCGATCTTCATGGAGCCGGGGCTGTGCGGCGCCAAGTACGGCCTGAACCGCCTGCGCGGCATGAGCCGCAAGGTGCGCTCGCCGTTGCTGTCGACGCTGGAGCCTGCCACCGAAGCGGCCATCGACGCGGCACTGCGGCACGCCGGTCTTTTGAACTGAGGCCGGCCATGGCAGTCAAGGCCAAGCCGGCGACGGTGAAGAAGATCGTGGCGGAGAACCGCAAGGCCCGCTTCAACTACGAGATCGTCGATACCTACGAGGCGGGCCTGGTGCTGACCGGCACCGAGGTCAAGTCCCTGCGCGACGGCAAGGCCAACATCGCCGAGTCCTACGCCTCCGACGAGGGCGGCGAGATCTGGCTGATCAATTCCTACCTGCCCGAATACCTGCAGGCCAATCGCTTCAACCACGAGACGCGGCGGCGGCGAAAGCTGCTGTTGTCGAAGCGCGAGGTGCACCGGCTGCGCAATGCCGTCAACCGCGAGGGCATGACGCTGGTGCCGCTGAAGATCTACTTCAACGACCGCGGCCGGGCTAAGCTCGAGCTGGCGCTCGCCAAGGGCAAGAAGCTGCACGACAAGCGCGAGACCGCCAAGGAGCGCGACTGGAACCGCCAGAAGAGCAGGCTCCTGAAGGATCGCGGATAGTCCGGCCCTTTTCCCTGAGACCCGTTCTCCTGATACCCGTTCTCCGGCGCAGGCGGCCCGGGTTCGATCAGAACTGCCGGTAGAGCTTGCTGATCAGCGATTCGGAGGCGACGGCCGGCACCTGTGCCGGGGCGGTTGCGCCCGTCTGCTTCGGGGCAGGCGCGGCGGGGGTCATCAGCGACGACAGGAGGGCGGTCATCTGGGTGCTCTCCATGGCAATCCGGGCAGGCGCGCTGCCGGCGTCTGTCGATTGCGCCGCGGCTTCGCCCGGCTGCGAGGTCGTCAGGGCGGGATACCCGCCCGGTCCGTACAGGAACGACAGCGCCTGGCCGTCGTCGTCGGAGTGATCGGAGACGGAGGGCAGGGGACGGACCGGCGCAAGCGCGGCGAGGGCTGCAGCCGCCGCATCGCTGCGCGCGCTGCGTTGCTGCAATCGCTCCGCCGCCAACTGGTGGGCGGCACCGTTGATGTTCGAAATGGCGCTCAGCATTGTCCGGGCATGTCTCCTGCGTAGGAGGCCTGCATATCAGCCATTCGTGAAAAAGGGATAAGCCGGATATTTCGCATTTTATCGAATGCGCGTGCGGGCGACGATTTCGCCCGCACGATGACGAAGCGATCCGCCGTCAGTTCTCGATGTCTTCGGCCGGATGCGGCTCGACCTGGCGGGCAGGCCGCTCCGAGGGATCGCGCCCGATTTCCGCCTTCAGCGACACGAGGTCGATGAAATAGTCGGCCTGCCGGCGCAGGTCGTCGGCGATCATCGGCGGCTGCGTCGACATGGTCGAGACCACCGACACCTTGCGGCCCCTGCGCTGCAGCGCCTCCACCAGCGTCGTGAAGTCGCCGTCGCCGGAGAAGATCACCAGGTGGTCGACGGTCTCCGACTGCTCCATGGCGTCGATGGCAAGCTCGATGTCCATGTTGCCCTTGATCTTGCGGCGGCCGAGGGAGTCGGTGAATTCCTTGGCCGGCTTGGTCACCACCTTGTAGCCATTGTAGTCCAGCCAGTCGATCAGCGGGCGGATCGAGGAATATTCCTGATCCTCGATCAGGGCCGTGTAGTAATAGGCGCGCAGCAGATATCCGCGCTTCTGGAAAGCCTTCAACAGCTTACGGTAGTCGATGTCGAACCCTAGCGTGCGCGATGCGGCGTATAGGTTTGCGCCGTCGATAAAAAGTGCGATCTTCTCGCGGGGATCAAACATTCATTCTTATCCTTTTTGTCGAAAGCGCTTGAAAATACTGCGTGAGTCGAAAGGGGCCACGCATGTCCTCCTCCCGAACATTACGAAGCAATGATATACGCGATTTAGGGCAGGGCCCAGAAATTTCCAAGCAAACTTAGGTTGAAAGCGGCGAATTTGTGTTCCGATCCCCTGTTCGTTGCCGCAACGGGCGCGAGCGGGGAGCGGGGGGAAGGAAAAACTTGAATTCGCCGGCCATTGATTGTATCGGGGCATCCAAGCTCCAGAAATTCCAAGACCGCAAAGGACAGGCAATGGCCCGCGTCACCGTTGAAGACTGCATTGACAAGGTGGACAACCGCTTCGAGCTGGTTCTCCTTGCAAGCCACCGCGCCCGCCTCATTTCCCAGGGTGCATCGATCACCGTCGACCGCGACAACGACAAGAACCCGGTGGTCGCGCTCCGCGAGATCGCCGACGAGACGCTCTCCCCGGGCGACCTCAAGGAAGACCTGATCCACTCGCTGCAGAAGCATGTCGAGGTGGACGAGCCGGAACCCGATGCCGCTTCGATCGCCGCTGCCGAGGAAACCGGCTTCGTCGTCGCCGAGGAAGACGAGGACCAGCCGGAAGTCGTGGCCTTCGACCGCATGTCGGAAGAAGAACTGCTCGCCGGTATCGAAGGTCTTGTCCCGCCGGAAAAGAGCGACGATTATTGATGACGGCCTAGCCGTCACATATATCTGAAATGTGCAGTGCGCCGTCCTCACGATCGGCGCACTTTTTCGTTGCCGCGCATGACCCGGAGAGCGGCGGACCGGCTCCTCGGGCGATGTGCAATATAGGGGAAGCAACTGCGCCCCTGGGCGTTCTTCGGACGTCCGGCGCAGAGGGAGCTCAAGCAGGATGATGCGCCAATATGAACTCGTCGAGCGGGTTCAGAAATACAAGCCCGATGCGAACGAGGCCCTTCTGAACAAGGCCTACGTCTATGCCATGCAGAAGCATGGCCAGCAGAAGCGGGCGAGCGGCGATCCCTACATCTCCCATCCGCTCGAAGTGGCCGCCATCCTGACGGACATGAAGCTCGACGAGTCGACCATCGCCGTCGCCCTGCTGCACGACACGATCGAGGACACCTCGGCCACCCGCGCCGAGATCGACGAGATCTTCGGCGAGGACATCGGCCGTCTCGTCGAGGGCCTGACCAAGATCAAGAAGCTCGACCTCGTCTCCAAGAAGGCCAAGCAGGCGGAGAACCTGCGCAAGCTGCTGCTCGCGATCTCCGACGACGTGCGCGTCCTGCTCGTCAAGCTCGCCGACCGCCTGCACAACATGCGCACCCTCGACCACATGTCGCCGGAGAAGAAGGCGCGCATCTCCGAGGAGACGATGGACATCTATGCGCCGCTCGCCGGCCGCATGGGCATGCAGGACATGCGCGAGGAACTGGAAGACCTCGCCTTCCGCCACATCAACCCGGAGGCCTATGACACGGTGACGCGCAAGCTCGCCGAGATGTCCCAGCGCAACGAAGGGCTGATCCGCAAGATCGAGGCCGAGCTCGGCGACCTGCTGATCGCCAACGGCCTGCCGTCGGCCATCGTCAAGGGACGGCAGAAGAAGCCCTACTCGGTCTTCCGCAAGATGCAGTCGAAGTCGCTGTCCTTCGAGCAGCTCTCCGACGTCTATGCCTTCCGCATCCTGGTCGACGACGTGCCCTCCTGCTATCGCGCGCTCGGCATCGTCCACACCCGCTGGCGCGTCGTCCCCGGCCGCTTCAAGGACTATATCTCGACGCCGAAGCAGAACGACTACCAGTCGATCCACACCACCATCATCGGTCCCTCGCGCCAGCGCATCGAGCTGCAGATCCGCTCGCGGCGCATGCACGAGATCGCCGAGTACGGCATCGCCGCGCATGCGCTCTACAAGGACAAGGAAACGACCGCCAACGGCGAGAAGCCGCCGTCCAACGCCTATGCGCTGCTGCGGCGCACGATCGAGTCGCTGGCCGAGGGCGACAATCCCGAGGAATTCCTGGAGCACACCAAGCTGGAGCTGTTCCAGGACCAGGTCTTCTGCTTCACGCCGAAGGGGCAGCTGATCGCGCTTCCGCGCGGGGCGACCCCGATCGACTTCGCCTACGCCGTCCACACCAATATCGGCGACACCTGCGTCGGCGCCAAGATCAATGGCCGGATCATGCCGCTGGTGACGCGGCTGAACAACGGCGACGAGGTGGAGATCATCCGCTCGGGCATCCAGGTGCCGCCGCCGGCCTGGGAAGAGATCGTCGTCACCGGCAAGGCGCGCGCCGCCATCCGCCGCGCCACCCGCGCCGCCGTGCGCAAGCAGTACGCCGGGCTCGGTTACCGCATCATCGAGCGCACCTTCGACCGCGCCGGCCGGCCCTTCTCGCGCGATGCGCTGAGGCCGGTACTGCACCGGCTCGGCCAGAAGGAGGTCGAGGATGCCATCGCCGCCGTCGGCCGCGGCGAGCTGTCCTCGCTCGACGTGCTGCGCGCGGTCTATCCCGATCACCAGGACGAGCGCGTCACCGTCAAGCCGAGCCAGGAGGAGGGGTGGTTCCCGATGCGCAGCGCCTCGGGCATGGTGTTCAAGCTGCCCGGCAAGTCCAAGGCCCAGCTCGATGCGGCCATGGCCACGGCGGGGCCGGAAGCGCTGCCGATCCGTGGCCTGTCCGGCAATGCCATGGTGCATTTCTCCGCCGGCGGCGCCGTCCCCGGCGACCGGATCGTCGGCATCATGGAGAAGGACAAGGGCATCACCATCTATCCGATCCAGTCGCCGGCGCTGCAGAAGTTCGACGACGAGCCGGAGCGCTGGATCGATGTCCGCTGGGACCTCGACGAGGCCAACAACACCCGCTTCATGGCCCGCATCGTGCTGAACGAGCTGAACGAGCCGGGCTCGCTCGCCGAGGTCACCCAGGTGCTGGCGACCGGCGACGTCAACATCCGCTCGCTGACGATGAACCGGGTCGCGGCCGATTTCACCGAGGTGCAGATGGACCTGGAGGTCTGGGACCTGCGCCAGCTGAACCAGATCATCGGCCAGCTCAAGGAACTGGCCTGCGTCTCGACGGTCAGCCGCGTCTTCGCCTGACAGGACACCGGCGCGGCGGCCCGCCGTTGCGATGCATCAAGGCGGGACGGCCCGCGCCGGGCTAAGTGTGTTGCCTACTTTCGAGCCGGCACGTCGATCCTGCTGCCCGCTCCGTGCATGGCAGATGGCCGCTTTCGGTGCGGCCGTCCGGGTTTGTCGCCCGGCGGCGCGTCCCGCTGTTCGGCGCGCTTTGCTGCGGCCCGTGGAATTTCAGGTATTTTCTGTGCAGTCGC
Organism: Hyphomicrobiales bacterium; assembly: GCA_900469965.1. Lineage (GTDB taxonomy): Bacteria > Pseudomonadota > Alphaproteobacteria > Rhizobiales > Rhizobiaceae > Mycoplana. Next base: position 90,908 of record UBZP01000014.1, read on the forward strand.
GACCGCGGATGCCCGCAAAACATGCACGTCTGCCTAAATGTTGGTGCGTCGATATGCGCAGATCGCATGGCTGAGATCTGTTACTAACGCTGGTTGTTTTTGCCGGTTTTACTATCTTTGTACTCGGGAGGTTGAACCGAACAAGGGTTTTACCGATGTTGAAGCAGATCAGAAATTTCACCCGCGCCCTGCGCGTACCGAGTGCCGCCGAACGTGAGACGGCCTACCTGAACGGCGCGATCGACCGCATCGATCTCGAATACCGCCAGCGTCAGATCGACCGCGGCCTGTTCCGCAAGTACTACTAAGACGATGCCGATCCGTGGCGCAACGATCTGATTGCGCCACCGCCTGGCCGTGGCCGACCATACGTTGCGGTCATTGAAATGCCACCAATCGATCGGCTATGTCTGGACCATGCTGTTTAGACGCCGCAAGCCGGCAACCTGGCGCGACCGGGTCCGAGATCTGTTCTGGCCCAGAAAGGGCCTCAGCCGCCCGTTCCGCTATCTCGGCAAACGGATCCTGAGGTTGTCCGCCTCGCCGCATTCGGTGGCAATGGGCGTCGCCGTCGGGACGTTTTCGGCGCTCACCCCGTTCCTGGGGCTCCATGTCGTCCTCGCCGTGGCCGTTTCCTACCTTCTTTCCGGCAATGTCATCGCGGCGGCGCTGGCGACCACCTTTGCCAATCCGCTGACCCTGCCGTTCATCTGGGCCGGAACCTTCCGGACCGGCGAACTCGTGCTCGGGACCGCATCGGGACACGGCGACAGCCCCATTGACCTTGCACACCTGCTCGACCATCTGACATTTGTCGATCTCTGGGCGCCGGTCCTCAAGCCGATGCTCGTGGGTTCGCTCGTGCTCGGGGCCCCGCTCGCCGTCGCCGCCTACCTTTTCACGCGGTTCGGCGTCGGTGCGTTCCGCAGGCGGCGCCTGCAAAGGGTTGTGGATCGCGGCCTGGAGGCGAGGCTGCCGCCGGCGACCTGGAAATGAGACGTTCGGCATTGCGGTTCGAGACGAAGACGGGAAGAAGAACATGATCATCGGCATCGGCAGCGACCTGATCGACATCCGCCGGGTGGAGAAGTCGCTCGAGCGCTTCGGCGAACGTTTCACCCATCGTTGCTTCACCGAGATCGAACGGCGCAAGTCGGACGGCCGCAAGAATCGCGCCGCCTCCTATGCCAAGCGCTTCGCCGCCAAGGAAGCCTGCTCCAAGGCGCTGGGCACCGGGCTGGCGCAGGGCGTCTTCTGGAAGGACATGGGCGTGGTCAACCTGCCCGGCGGCAAGCCGACCATGCGGCTGACCGGCGGCGCCGGCGAACGGCTGAAGGCGATGACGCCGCCCGGCCACGAGGCCCACATCCACATCACCATCACCGACGATTTCCCGCTGGCGCAGGCCTTTGTCATCATCGAGGCGCTGCCGGCGAAAGGCGCCTGAGCGGCTCGCGGCCGGGCGGGCTTGCGGCATTTTCGTTGCTCGCATTTCAATTCGACAGGACTTGCGCTAAGAGGGCGGCATGGTTGCACAAGAGGACAAATCAGGCGTGACAGAGAAGACTAAGAAGGCCGAGAGCGGCCTGTGGGAAAACGTCAAGGTCATCATCCAGGCGCTCCTGCTGGCGGTGGTCATCCGAACCGTCCTTTTCCAGCCTTTCACCATCCCGTCCGGCTCGATGATGCCGACGCTGCTCGTCGGCGACTACCTGTTCGTCAACAAGTTCTCCTACGGCTATTCGAAGTATTCGCTGCCGTTCTCGCCGGACCTCTTCTCCGGCCGCATCTTCGGCAGCGACCCGAAGCGCGGCGACATCGTCGTCTTCCGCTTTCCGCCGAATCCGGACATCGACTACATCAAGCGCGTGATCGGCCTGCCCGGCGACCGGATCCAGGTGCGCGACAGCGTCCTCTACGTCAACGACAAGGCTGTTCCGCGCCAGCCGGCCGGCTTCTTCCGCGCCGACGGCCAGTACGACAACGGCGAGAACATCCCGGTCTTCCGCGAGACGCTGGACAACGACGTCTCCTACGACACGCTCGACACGCGCATCGGCACGATCGGCGATAATACCCGTGAGTTCATCGTGCCCGAGGGCCACTACTTCATGATGGGCGACAACCGCGACAACTCGGCCGACAGCCGCTTCGACGTCGGCTTCGTTCCCGCCGAGAACCTGATCGGCCGCGCCAGCCTGATCTTCTTCTCGCTCGGCAACGACACCGCCTTCCGCGAGATCTGGAAATGGCCGACCAACCTGCGCTGGGATCGCCTGTTCAAGGTCGTCGAATGAAGTCGGCCAAGCCGCTGAACGACGATTATCGCGGCCGGCTCGAGGCCGCGATCGGATACGCCTTCACAACCAAGGAGCGGCTCGACCGGGCGATCACCCATGCGAGCGCGCGCCCCGCCAAGGGCAGCAACTACGAGCGGCTGGAATTCCTCGGCGACCGCGTCCTCGGGCTGTGCGTGGCCGAACTGCTGTTCCAGACCTTCCGCGAGGCGAGCGAGGGCGAGCTGTCGGTGCGGCTCAACCATCTCGTCAGCGCCGAGACCTGCGCCAAGGTCTCCGACGACCTCGGCCTGCACCAGTTCATCCGCACCGGCGCGGACGTCAAGAAGCTGACCGCCAAGCCGATGATGAACGTCCGCGCCGACGTGGTCGAGGCGCTGATCGCCGCGATCTATCTCGACGGCGGGCTGGAGGCGGCGAGGGGGTTCATCCTGCGCAACTGGCAGGAGCGGGCCAGGAGCGAGCACGGCGGCCGGCGCGACGCCAAGACCGAGCTGCAGGAATGGGCGCACGCGAAGTTTTCGACGACGCCGGTCTACCGCATCGACGAGCGCTCCGGTCCCGACCACGACCCGCGCTTCACGGTGACGGTGGAGATCGCCGGGGTGGCGCCGGCGACCGGCACCGAGCGCTCCAAGCGTGCGGCCGAACAGGCCGCGGCGACGAAGATCCTCGAGCGGGAAGGCGTCTGGCAGAAGCCGGAGGACTGAGCCGCGGTCACATCAGCGAAGCACGGCCGGCCGGAAGCCCGCCGAAGCGGCCGACTGAAGAAGGCCATTGAAGAAGATTGAGTGCGGCGGCGACCTGTGCGCATCATGGATGCGCGGCGCGAGCAGCCCCAGAAACGGATTTGTCATGACAGAACAAGAAAATGAAGCCGTCGAAGACGGCGCCCCGACCCGTTCCGGCTTCGTCGCCCTGATCGGTGCCACCAATGCCGGCAAGTCGACGCTGGTCAACCGGCTCGTCGGCGCCAAGGTCTCGATCGTCAGCCACAAGGTCCAGACGACGCGGGCGATCGTGCGCGGCATCGCCATCCACGACAACGCCCAGATCGTCTTCATGGATACGCCCGGCATCTTCAAGCCGCGCCGCCGGCTCGACCGGGCCATGGTCACGACCGCCTGGGGCGGCGCCAAGGATGCCGACCTGATCATGTTCCTGATCGACAGCGAGCGCGGCCTGAAGGGCGATGCCGAGACGATCCTGGAGGGCCTGAAGGAGGTCAAGCAGCCGAAGATCCTGGTCCTGAACAAGGTCGACCAGGTGTCGCCGGAGACGCTGCTGACGCTGGCCAAGGCCGCAAACGACGTCGTGCCCTTCGAGCGCACCTTCATGATCTCGGCGCTGAACGGCTCCGGCTGCGACGACGTCATGGACTATCTCGCCAAGGCCCTGCCGGAAGGTCCCTGGTACTATCCGGAGGACCAGATCTCCGACCTGCCGATGCGCCAGCTCGCAGCCGAGATCACCCGCGAGAAGCTGTTTTTGCGCCTGCACCAGGAGCTCCCCTACGCCTCGCATGTCGAGACGGAGAAGTGGGAGGAGCGCAAGGACGGCTCGGTCCGGATCGAGCAGGTGATCTATGTCGAGCGCGACAGCCAGAAGAAGATCGCGCTCGGCAAGAACGGCGAGGCGATCAAGGCGATCTCCATGGCCTCGCGCAAGGAGCTGTCGGAAATCCTCGAGCAGCCGGTGCACCTCTTCCTGTTCGTCAAGGTGCGCGAGAACTGGGGCGATGATCCCGAGCGCTTCCGCGAGATGGGCCTCGATTTCCCGCATTGAGCGGGCTTGCGGATCACGGCTGCGCGCGCAGCAGCGGGGCGGTCGAAAGGATCCGGTTCGTCCAGACATAGCCGGGGAAGGGGGAGGGCAGTTCCGCCACTTCGTCCGGCCAGTCGACGCCGGCCGTGCCGTCGCCGCCATAGGGCCCGAACACGATCACCTCGCTGCCGGCTTGCTGCATCCGCTGCATGAAACGGTTCGGCCAGCCCCAGAGCAGCCAGGCATAGTTCTGCGGGACGGGAACGATCGTGTCGCGGCAGGATTGCGGCACGTAGCCGATCCAGCCGGTGGCGAGATAGCCGAGCAGGCAGGACTTGGCCGATGCGCCGGTAAAGCCGGGCAGGCCGTCGATCCTTGCTGTGGCCGCATCCGTCGGCTCGCCGCCGCCGTAGACCGCCCAGACAGCGCTGCGCCATTGCGGCTGCGCTTCCAGCAGCGCCGCCAGCGCCTCCCCCTCTTCGGCCCGCCGGCTCTTGAAGTTGACGATGAACTTCTTGTCGGGAAAAGCGGCCAGGACCTCCTCCAGCGTCGGCATCAGCCCTTTGCCCTTGCCGCGGAAGGGAAAGGTCTTCCCGCCGTCGGCGGTATAGCCGTAGCCGATGTCGAGCCCCTTGAGCACCGTCATCGGCGTCTGCTCGGTGACGCCCTTGCCGTCGGTGCGGCAATCGAGCGTCCAGTCATGGAAGACGGCGAACGTCCCGTCAGGCGTCAGGTGCACGTCCAGCTCGACCACGTCGGCCCCGGCCTCGAACGCGGCCCGCATGCTGTCGATGGTGTTCTCCAGATAGGGGTTTTCCGGCGGCAGGATGCGCGTTGCGGTGCAGGTGTCGTTCTCGACCCCCTCGGGCGAAAAGATCTGGTGGACGCCGCGATGGGCGATGATCCGCGCCTTGCCCTCGGGCATCTCCGCGATCAGGCTCGAATTGAAGGACCACACGAGCAGGCCGCAGCCGCCGAGGAACATCAGGATTTTCCGGAGCATGGTTCGCCTTTCGCCGATCTACGAAGCACGCATGACGTGCAACGCGAATCGGCGAAATTGCGGCAGGCGCCCCGGGGGCGGCCGTCTCAGGTCCGGCCGGTCTTGGGCCCCTTGGCCGGCGCCTTCGCGACCGCATTCTCCCGCGCCTGTTCGAGCAGCCGCTGCATCGCCCAGATGCCGAGATCCTCGATCGTGCGCGGCTGGCTGATCAGGTAGCCCTGGTAGAGGTCGCAGCCGGCGGCGGCCAGCAGCGTCATCTTTTCCGTCGTGTCGACCCCCTCGGCCACCACCTGCATGTCCTGGGCGTGGCAGAGCGCGATCAGCGCGCGCAGCGTCGGCAGCGCCGCCGCGTTGGTCAGGCTCTCGACCAGCGCCCGGTCGAGTTTGATCGTCTCGGCCGGATAGTCGATGATCTGCTGGACCGAGGTGTAGCCGGCGCCGAAGTCGTCGATGGAGATGCGGAAGCCCTTCTGGCGCAGCATGTCGATGTTGCGCTGCGACTGGTCGCCGAGCTTGACGGCGAACGTCTCGGTCAGTTCGATCTCGATCGCGCGCGCCTCCACCGAGTGCCGGTCGAGCGCATCGCTGAAGCGGTCGGCGATCGAGCGGTTGTACAGTTCCGCCGAGGAGATGTTGATGCACAGGATGGTCTCGGCGCCGAACAGCTGCTTGAGCCGGTGGCAATGGGCCATGGCCGTGTCGATGACCCAGGAATCGATCTTGCTGAAGAGGCCGGTCGTCTCCGCGATCGGGATGAACTCGTCCGGCGTCACCCTGCCGAGCAGGGGAGAGGCCCAGCGCAGCAGCGCCTCGCAGGCCGTCACTTTGCCGCGGCCGTCGACGATCGGCATGAACACGAGGTGCATCTCGTCGTCCGGGTTCATCGCCCGCAGTTCTTCCTCGATGTGCCGCTGCCGCGTGCGCTTCTCGTGCAGGGAGCGCGAGTAGCGGGCCGAGCCGTTCTTGCCCTGCGCCTTGGCCTGGTACATGGCCGCATCGGCATTGGCGAGCAGTTCCGGCAGGTCGGCGGCATCCTCCGGAAACACCGCGATCCCGATGCTGGCGGTCACCGGATAGGACTGTTCGAGCACTTCGAAGCCGCCGTCGAACAGCCGCACGATCGCCTCGGAGATCTCGCTGACGGTGCCGTCGCCCGGATGCGACTGCACCATGATCGCAAACTCGTCGCCGGAAAGCCGCGCCACCAGCGCATCGGGCAGGCCGCGACGCTCCGTTGCCGCCTTGACCCGCGTTTCCAGCCGTGCGGCGAGCGTCGTCAGCAACTCGTCGCCGACCTTGTGGCCATACTTGTCGTTGACGAACTTGAAGTTGTCGACGTCGATGAACAGAAGCGTGCAGCCGGCGCCGGATGCCCGGGCGACCTCGAGCATCTGGGTGGAGCGGGCGTTGAAGTGCGCCCGGTTGGAGATGCCGGTCAGGGTGTCGGTCCAGGAGGCGGTCCGCACCAGCCCGAAGGATTCCACCGCATTGTCGTGAAGCTGCTTCATGTTCACCGAAAGCCGGCCGATCTCGCCGACCTCCTCGACCGGCGTCAGCTCGCTGCGCTTGCCGGACATGACGTCGGTCAGCTGCTGGTCGAGGTGGGCGATCGGATTGGTGATGAAGCGGCGCACCAAGAGGAGCACGAGGCCGATGGTGAACAGGCTGAGGCCGATGGCGCCGATGGCGAGCAGCGCCTTCAGGTTCTGCAGCTTGCCCTCGACATGGCCCTCGTGCGGCGTCAGCCGCGCATAGAGCGTCGGGCCGAGCTTGGCCGTGGCGGAGACGGCGCCGACCGCGGTCAGCGGATGCGTGGAGACCTCGACCTCGGCGCCGTATTCCCGCTCGAGCATCGCCTTCATCTCGAGGAACTGGCGCGGGCGGACGGCGGTCTGGATCAGGATCGATCCGGCCTTGGCGCTGGAGACCGGGCGATTGAAGGTCTGCTGGTCGAGGAATTCGGAGTGGACGATCAGCGGTTCCGCCCCTTCCGGCTTGATATAGGTCCAGTCAGAAAGCTTGGGGCTGTCGATGAGCCGGCGGGCATAGTCGACCTGGGTCTTCGGAATTTCCGCAAAGGGATCGTCGCTGTTCTCGTAGTAGTAGTCGATCGAGAGCGGCGGGCGGATGACGGTCAGCGAGACGAAGCGGGTCGGATCCTCCGACAGCGAGCGGATGCTTTCCTGCATCATCACGCCGATGGCGTTCGACCGGTAGCCGGCATCCGGCTCGTTGACGAACAGGCGCATCGCCGTTCCCTCGACCAGCGAATAGATCAGGCTCTTGTTCTGCGTCACGTCGTTCTGGAAGACCGCGCTCAGAAGACCCAGCTGCTGCCACAGGCGCGCCCGTTCGAGCGCGCGGACGGAGGCGCTCTGGCTCATGTAGAGCAGGGTGGCCGCCACCACGTAGCCTGCGAGAACGACCGGGAAGATGAGGAGAAAGGCGCGTTTACCGAGTGTCACGGAACTGGACCAGGCTGCTGATGATGCGACGGCGGGATTGGACAGAGGGAACGGAGAGTTCCTCCTGATACTGGCTCTTCGCCAGGATCTCGGGTGCGGTGTAGATTTCGGCATTCTCGCGCATGTCGGCGGGGATCAGCTTGAGCGCTTCCCTGTTCGCCGTCGGCATCTGCAGAGAGATGGCATTGCGGGCAGCGCTCCGGGCGCTGGTGATGTGGTTCAGAAGATCGAGCGCGGCCTCGGTATGCTTGGAGCGGGTGCTGACGGCCATGCAGTCGAGCCAGAACAGCGTGCCCTCGGCCGGCACGGCATAGCGCCACAGCCGTTCCTTGCCGGTCATCTCGTCGAGCACGTGCTGGTCGCCGCTGTAGCCGAGCGCCATGTGCACCTCGGGGCCGACCTCCGGGTTCTGGATCGAGGTGATGACGTAGTCGTAGGTGAGGACATAGGGCGCCTGCGCCTTCATCAGCTGGAAGGCTTCCCGAAGCGTCGCCTCGTCATTGGCGTTGATCGACTTGCCGAGCAGGACCAGGGCCGGCACGAAGGCCTCGTTGTGGTCGTCGAACATGGCGATGTGGTGCCGCAGCGGCTCGCCGGGCTTCATCAGATCGGCCCAGGAGGTCGGCGCCGCAGTGACGGTATCCGACCGGTAGAGGATCCCCATCGTTCCCCAGAGATAGGGCACGCCATAGCCGCCGCAGCGCTTCGTCCAGCTGTCGTCATACTCCAGCAGCGAGGGAAGCGTATCGGCCGAAAGCGATTTGAGAATACCGCGGTCGCCGAAGAGCCGGGCCCCGTTCTCGCCGGTGACGACGAGATCGATGTCGCTGCTCGGATTGGACAGGACCTCGTCGCGCGCGTCGCCGCTGTCGTAGTAGGTCTGGTGGACGTCGATGCCGGTCCGGGCCGTCCAGTCCGACAGGATGGACGGATCGATATAGGCTTCCCAGATCAGGAGATTGATCGTTTCGGCAGCCGTCGCGGGCAGCGATGTCGACAAGGCGACCGCCGCCGCTGTCGCCATCAGCAAGGATTTTCGCATCCGCAAGCCCCGCGTTGCATGAACGGGGCAAGGATAGGCAGCAACAAATTGAGGAATTGTTACGGAGAAACCGCATGTTGCGCCGATTTGCTGCGGGCGGCAGGTTGCGCCGCGCCGGCAGATGGCTAGGCTCGCAGGTCACGTTCGCATCGGTGCCGCCGGCAGTGGAAATTCAGCAGGGGTAACGCATATGGTCTCGGAATTCTCCGCAATGCTCGGCCGGGTGATCAGGACCGGCCGGCTGCAGCTCATCGATCCGGCGGGCGGCGTGGCCGACTTCGGCGACGGTTCCGGCCCCGCTCTGCGCGTGCGCCTTGCCGACGACGAAGTGGGGCGCGAGATCGCCGCGGATCCCGCCCTGAAGCTCGGCGAGGCCTACATGGACGGGCGGCTGGTCGTTGAGGAGGGCGACATCTTCGAGATGCTCTCGCTGCTGCGCCGCAACGGCATCCGCCGGGCCGCGACGCCGGGCCTGAAGGCGAAGTCGCTGCTCAGGATGCTCGCCTACCAGTTTTCCGCCCGGGTCCCGGTCAACCGCAACCGCCGCAACGTCGCCCACCACTACGACCTCGATGCGCGCCTGTTCGATCTCTTCCTGGACCATGACTGGCAGTATTCCTGCGCCTACTTCCAGCCGCGCGGCATCTCGCTGGAGGAGGCGCAGACCGCCAAGAAGCGCCACATCACCGCCAAGCTGCTGCTCGAGCCCGGGCAGCGCGTGCTCGAGGTCGGCTCCGGCTGGGGCGGGCTCGGCATGTACATGGCCGAGAGTTCCGGCGTCGACGTCACCGGCATCACGCTCAGCGAGGAACAGCTCGCCGTCTCGCGGGCGCGGGTGGCCGAGCGCGGCCTCTCCGACCGCGTCCGCTTCGAGCTGACCGACTATGTCGATCTCAAGGGCGAGTTCGACCGGATCGTCTCGGTCGGCATGTTCGAGCATGTCGGACTTGCCAACTATGGGAAATTTTTCAAGACGATGGCGCGGGTTCTTAAGAAGGAGGGTGTCTTCGTCCTGCACTATATCGGCCGGGTGAAGCCGGCCTACACGATCAATCCCTGGATCGAGAAGTACATCTTCCCGGGCGGCTACCTGCCGGCGCTGTCGGAGGTGCTGCCGGCGATCGAGCGCGCCGGCTTCCTCGTCAAGGACGTCGAGATGCTGCCGATGCACTACGCCTGGACGCTGAAGGCCTGGCGCGAACGCTTCGTCGCCCGCTGGGACGAGGCGGCGAAGCTCTACGACGAGCGCTTCTGCCGGATGTGGGAATTCTACCTCGCCGCCATGGAAGCCGCCTTCCGCCACGACCGCCTGCCGATCATCCAGCTGCAGCTCGCCCGCCATCAGGACGCCGTTCCCTACGCCCGCGACTATATCGGCGAGACCGAGGCGCAGCTGCGGGCCTTCGAGGCAACCCGCCCGCCGCTGGCGCCGGTCAGGTTCTGAGCTTCGCCGTGCGACCTGCCGGCCTTGCAGGTTGCCATCGCCGGGCGAACATGGCGTCAGTCCTCGAAGTCGAAGTTATCGTCTATTTCGAGGCCCGGCGGCCGCTGCCGCCCATGCCGAATGGCAAGAATGACGACAGTCGTTTCCCGAATTTCGTAGTCGAACAGATACGAGCCGATGACGAACCGCCGGATGCCCGGAAAAGGCAGATCATCCGGCGGGTGTCCCAATTGGGGAAAGCGCGCCAGCTCCTGTTGCAGCCGCCTGAGGCCGTCGCGAAACGCCAGGGCCGCGCGCGGGCTTCGTGCCATGAGGTACGACGCTTCCGCCTTCACATAGTCCCTGGCGTCCGGCGACAGGATGACTTTCAAGCAGCCGCACCCTTGATGATCGCATCCAGCTCCTCGATTGCCTCGTCGAGGTCGCTGCCGCGTCCATCGTCGATGTCCCGGCGGGCCTTGGCCAGCGCGACGATCTCGCGCCCCTCGGCAGCGAGATAGGACTTGAGTGCCCGGACGACGACCCAGCTGCGGCTGCGTTCGCAGACGGCGGCAATTTCCTCGATCTCGGCCAGCACATCCAAGGGCAGGCGCATCGTGATCGGATCGGACAATTCCCGTTCAGACATCGTTTTTGCCTCCGTTTGTAATACAAAATCTAGTTCAGACCGCCCGAATCGTCAAACGGGTCCTTTCCCCTTTCCGTCCCATAAACTGTGGAACCCGCACCATCCGGCGATTGGCGGGCGGGCGGTGGCGCACTATGGTCGCCGCCCGCCGCAGCGTTTTGTCCGAACCCCCGTCATGGTCTGCGCGCAATCATCGCATAGGAGATCTTCATGGCCGCAACCCCGCTCAAGATCGCGAACATCATCGCCGCCGAGATCAAGGCGAGTGCCGCGCAGGTCTCGGCCGCTGTGGGGCTTCTGGACGAGGGCGCGACGGTTCCCTTCATCGCCCGCTACCGCAAGGAGGTCACCGGCGGCCTCGACGACACCCAACTGCGCACGCTGTCCGAGCGGCTCGTCTACCTGCGCGAACTGGAAGCGCGCCGTGCCTCCATCCTGGAATCGATCGCCGGCCAGGGGAAGCTGACCGACGAGCTTTCCACGAGGATCGCCGCCGTCTCCACCAAGGCGGAGCTGGAGGACATCTACCTGCCCTTCAAGCCGAAGCGCCGCACCAAGGCCGAGATCGCCCGCGAGCGGGGTCTCGGGCCGCTCGCCGAACGGATCCTCGCCGAGCGCGACCAGGTGCCGGCCGAACTTGCGGCAGGCTTCCTCTCCGCCGAAGTTCCGGATGCCAAGGCGGCGCTCGAAGGCGCCCGCGACATCGTCGCCGAACAGATCACCGAGAATGCCGATCTCCTGAAGCGGCTGCGCGACTACATGAAGGACAATGCCTGGCTGCGCGCGCGCGTCGTCGACGGCAAGCAGGAGGCCGGCGCCAAGTTCTCCGACTATTTCGACCACACCGAGCGCTGGTCGGGCGTTCCGAGCCACCGCGCGCTCGCCATGCTGCGCGGCTGGAACGAGGAGGTCCTCTCCGTCGACATCGTCGTCGATCCGGATACGACGGAAACGGTCAAGCCGGTCGAGCGCATCATCGCCTCCTTCTACGCACTCGGCAGCCAGCCCGGCGACAAATGGCTCTCCGACGTCATCGGCTGGACCTGGCGGGTGAAGCTCTCCATGTCGTTGTCGCTCGACCTGATGCGCGAGATGCGCGAGCGCTCGGAGGAAGAGGCGATCCGCGTCTTTGCCCGCAACCTCAAGGACCTGCTGCTCGCCGCCCCCGCCGGCACCCGCGCCACCATGGGCCTCGACCCCGGCATCCGCACCGGCGTCAAGGTGGCGGTCGTCGACAACACCGGCAAGCTCCTGGAGACCACCACGGTCTATCCCTTCCCGCCGAAGAACGACATCCGCGGTACCCAGGCCGAGCTCGCGAGCCTCATCCGCAAGCACAAGGTCGAACTGATCGCGATCGGCAACGGCACCGGTAGCCGCGAGACGGAGAAGCTCGTCGCCGACATGCTTTCCGCGCTGCCGGCGCCGAAGCCGACCAAGGTGATCGTCTCGGAGGCCGGCGCCTCGGTCTATTCGGCCTCGGAGGCCGCGGCCGCCGAGTTTCCGAACCTCGACGTGTCGCTGCGCGGCGCCGTCTCGATCGCCCGCCGCCTGCAGGATCCGCTCGCCGAACTCGTCAAGATCGAGCCGAAGTCGATTGGCGTCGGCCAGTACCAGCACGACGTCGACCAGGGGAAGCTGTCGCGCTCACTCGACGCCGTCGTCGAGGACGCGGTGAACGCGGTCGGCGTCGACCTGAACACGGCGTCGGCGCCGCTGCTCGCCCGCGTCTCCGGGCTTGGAAAATCGTCGGCGGAAGCCATCGTGGCGCACCGCGACGCCAACGGCCCGTTCGACAGCCGCAAGGACCTGATGAAGGTCGCCCGTCTCGGCGCGCGCACCTTCGAGCAGTGCGCCGGCTTCCTGCGCATCCCGAACGGCAAGGAGCCGCTCGACGCCTCCTCCGTCCACCCCGAGGCCTATGGCGTCGCCAAGAAGATCGTCGCCGCCTGCGGCCGCGACGTGCGCGCGCTGATGGGCGACAGCGCCGCCCTGAAGAAGCTCGACCCAGCGCTCTTCGTCGACGAGCGCTTCGGCCTGCCGACGGTGAAGGACATCCTGGCCGAGCTGGAAAAGCCCGGCCGCGACCCGCGCCCGGAGTTCAGGACCGCGACCTTTGCCGACGGCATCGACGACATCAAGGACCTCAAGCCCGGCATGCTGCTGGAGGGCACGGTGACGAACGTGGCGGCCTTCGGTGCCTTCGTCGACATCGGCGTCCATCAGGACGGGCTCGTCCACGTCTCCCAGCTCGCCGACCGTTTCGTCAAGGATCCGCACGAGGTGGTGAAGGCCGGCGACGTGGTGAAGGTGCGGGTGACGGAGGTGGACGTGCCGCGCAAGCGCATCGGCCTTTCCATGCGCAAGGACGGCGGCGGCGCGCAGCCGCAGCGCGAGGACCGGGGGCGGGATGACCGGGGCCGCGACGCCCAGCGCGGCGGCAACGCCCGCCCGCCGCAGCAGCAGAAGCCGCAGGCCGCCGGGCAAGGGGCGCTGGGCGCAGCCCTTGCGGAAGCGTTGAAGCGCCGGTGAGGGGAATAGGTCAGGGACGGCGGCGTTCCGTTCCGGCACAGGGACGAGGACGAGACCGTTAAGGCTGATCGGGGCAATGATTTGAGCCGGCCGGCGCAGTCGTTCTTCTATGCATGCCGCGTGATGAGACGGAGATGACCGAATGGGCCAGAGCGTGCTGATCCCCGCCAACGAGACGGACCGCCTGGTTGCGGTGCGGGCACTGAACATGGCGGGCGGCAGTGCGACCACGCCGGAGCTCTCGGCCCTTGCCGATCTCGCAAGGGATATCTTCGAGACGCCCTTCGCGGCCGTCAACATCATCGACGAGGACTGGCAGCGCACCGCGGCCCAGGCGGGGCTGCAACTGTCGGAGTGCGCGCGCGACCTGTCGATCTGCACCCGCGTCGTGTTCGAAAACGAGATCCTGGTCGTCCCCGATCTCGCCGCGCATCCGGAGCTGCGCGGCATGCCCTATGTCACCGGCGAGCCGGGTTTCCGCTTCTATGCCGGCGCCCCGGTCGAGACGGAGGCGGGACTGCCGGTCGGCGCGCTCTGCATCCTCGACACCCGGCCGCGCGAACTCGGTGCGGGCGAGCGGGCGAGCCTTGCGCGGCTTGCGCTGGTGGCCGGCGCGCTGTTGCGCCTGCAGAAGGCCAACCTCGTGATGGCGCTGGCGGAGCGCAGCCTGCGGGCGGCCGCCATGACCGATCCGATGACCGGCTTCTTCAACCGCTCGGCACTGCCGACGATCGTCGATGAGGCGCTGGAGGACACGCTGGTCTCCGGCAGCACCTTCGGCGCGCTCTATCTCGACATGGACGGCTTCAAGGGCATCAACGACCGCTTCGGCCACCACGCCGGCGACGAGGTGCTGCGGCAGGCGGCCGACCGGATTCGCGCCGTCATCCGCGGCGCCGACATCGCCGTGCGCATGGGCGGCGACGAATTCGCGATCTTCATCCCCGATCCGCCCGATGCCGCCACGCTGGCGCTGGTTGCCGGCCGCCTGGTCGCCGCCTTCCACGAGCCCTTCCAGGCGGATGGCCACACCGTCTCGGCCCGGCTCAGTGTCGGCGGGGCGCTCGCCCCGCAGAGCGGCCGCCGGCGCGTCGAGTTCCTGAAGGTCGTGGATGGTGCCCTCTACGAGGCGAAGGCCGCCGGCCGCAACGGCTACCGCATCGTCGGGCTTTGATCCGGCTCCAATGGGCGAGTTGCACGTTTGCAATCAGGACCAGGACAAGCGAGGTCGAAGCCACCCTCGCCAGTCAGGGTGGAGACGCTCGCTATCCCGCAAACAGCATTGAAGCGAACGCGAATCTGTGACCATCTATGGTGGAGATGGCTATCGCCTCAATCTTGGCGGGCGTAGGAGTGGGGCGAATGACGAAGACTATCGAGATGCAGGAAATAGGCGGCCTGGGAGCCGGCTGGAACCTTGACTTCGAAAAAAGCAAGATGGTCCCGGCGCCGATCGAAACAAGCCGTGTCCTCCTTTGGGCGGAGACGCCTCTGCCAAAAGAAACGTGGAGGCCAATGCTCTATGAGACCTCATATCACTACACTGGACACATCGCACTTATCCGCGACCAGATATGGCACTGGGCTGATGGCGACTATACAGCCCATTACAGGTTGAACATTGAAAAGACGTCGATAAAGAAAATCGAGGAAATAGGGCGGAGCGAGCTACTATCTATTACGTTCGACACCCCGGTTGGCTACAGCCTGCTTGCCGGAAAAAGACTTGGTGACCTGATTGAGAACGGCGATACTATTATGGGCTCGCACCTCGACGATCGCTATAAGCTGACCGCGAAGTCTGAGATTGTCAAAGCCGGACAAGGCGACGACGTCGTCGATGGGCGTGCCGGAAATGACAGGCTCTATGGCGCTGACGACAATGACACGCTCATCGGTGGAGCCGGGGCAGACCGTTTGGACGGAGGCCCGTTCCTCGACACGGCTTCGTATGCGGGTGCAGCCAAGGGCGTGAGGGTGAGCCTGGCAAACCCTGCGGTCAACACCAACGACGCCAAGGGCGACGTCTACATCTCGATCGAGAACCTTACCGGTACCAGCCATGCCGACAAGCTCTACGGCGACCGCGGTGCGAATACGCTCTCGGGTGGGGAAGGCAATGACATTCTGAAAGGCGGACCCGGATTCGGCTCCGACAAACTCCACGGCGGCGCCGGCGCAGACGATCTCTACGGCGGCAAAGGACATGACGTGTTCCAGTTCAAGGCGTTATCAGACTCCACCGTTTCACGCGCCGGCCGCGACACCATTTTTGACTTTTATGGCGACGACCAGATCGATCTCTCCAAGATCGATGCCAGCACGAAGTCAGCGGGAAACCAGGCATTCCAGTTTATCGCCACGGAAGCATTCCACGGCAAAGCCGGCGAACTGCGGTATTACAGACACTCGTCCGACACCTACGTCGTGGGCGACGTCAATGGCGACAAGAAGCCCGACTTCACAATCCATCTGGATGACCGCCTGACGTTAGACAAATACGATTTCGTTTTCTGATCGAGCGCCGCAACCGCGTCTGCACCAACCTCGACGAGCGGCGCGCCGCATCGGCCTGACGCGCGGTCGCCTCCGTCCTCCGGCGCCTGCTTCGCACTTGCCGATCCCGCCCGCCCGGCGTAAGGCTTGCCCATGCAGTGGACCGATGAGGCAATCGTGCTCGGCGTGCGCCGTCATGGCGAGACCTCCGTCATCGCGGAGATGATGACGCGCAGCCATGGCCGGCACCTCGGCGTAATCCGCTCCGGGCGGTCCCGGACGATGCAGCCGGTGCTGCAGCCCGGCAACACGGTGGAGGCGACCTGGCGCGCGCGCCTCGACGAGCATATCGGCGAATACCGCATCGAGCCGCTGCAACTGCGGGCCGGCCGGCTGATGGAAGCGGCGATCGCCGTCTACGGCGTGCAGGCGATGGCGGCGCTGCTGCGCTTCCTGCCCGAGCGCGACCCGCATCCGCATCTCTTCGAGATGCTCGGCGTGATCCTGGAACATCTGGAGGACCCGGCGGACGCCGGCGAACTCTTCGTCCGCTTCGAACTGGCGGTGCTGGAGGATCTCGGCTTCGGTCTCGATCTTGCCCGTTGCGCCGCAACCGGCGACACGGATGACCTGGTCTTCGTCTCGCCGAAATCGGGCAGGGCCGTCTGCCGCAACGCCGGCGCCCCCTGGGCCGACCGGATGCTGGCGCTGCCGGCGTTCCTCGGCGCCGGCCGCAACAGCGCCGCCGACGTGCAGGCGCTGTCGGAGGGCTTCCGGCTGACCGCCTATTTCCTCAACCGGCACGTCTGCGAGCCGCGCGGGCTCGAACTGTCGAGCGCGCGGGACGGCTTCGTCCAGGCGACGCTGAAGGCGCTTGCCGCCGCACACCCACCGGAGACCGTTTCATGAATGTCGAACTCTATCCCGGCCTTGCCGTTTCCGGCATCGGCACGCTGCCGCTCGACGTCGTCGCGCGCGACGGCGGGCTGAAGGCGATGCAGGCGATGCTGGAGGGCCGTCTGCCGGCGCCGCCGATGGCGCAGACGCTGAAATTCGGCATGACCGAGGTCGAGGAGGGCAGGGTCGTCTTCAAGGGGCTGCCGGACGAGACCCATCTCAACCCGCTCGGCACCGTGCATGGCGGCTGGACGGCGACGATCATGGATTCGGCGCTGGGCTGCGCCGTCTTCTCGGCCATCAAGCCGGGCGAGGCCTATACGACGGTCGAGTTCAAGGTCAACCTCGTGCGGCCGGTGCTGCCCGGCATGGGCGAGGTCACCTGCGAGGGGCGGCTGGTCCATCGCGGCCGCACCATCGCCACCTCGGAGGCCTGGCTGCGCGACGGCGCCGGCAAGCTTCTCGCCCACGGCACGGAGACCTGCGCGATCTTCCCGATCGCCAATCTGACGCGCTGATCGCAATCCGTTTTACAAAGCGCGGACACAGGCTAGGATTGCGGCGGCATCGTCCCGCCGGGCCCGGTGTCGAAGCACACTAGCGCGCGGGACATTGACCGCGCAGGCGGAGAGACATGGCGGAAATACTCGCTCTGGTCGCCATCGTGCTTGCCATTGCCGCGATGAACCGGAATGGCAAGACAACGGCGAAACTCACTGAAGAGATTCGCAGACTTCGCGAGGAACTGGAGGCGATGAGGGCCGGCGGTGGCGCGGCCGCGTCGCCGCTGCGTGAGGCGGACGAAACCGCCACCGCCACCACCATGGCAACTGGAGCAGCGGCCCCGGGCGATGCCGAGCCGGCCTCCGCCGAACCATCCTTCCCAAGTCCCTGGCTGCGCGGGCGCGCAGCGGCCGATGGCGACGAAGTGGCGTCGCCGGCAGGCGCGGGCGTGTCGGCATCGGCAGGCGCGGAAACGACGGCCGCGGCGATCGCGCAGCCGATGCGCGAGAGCCTGGAAAGCCGGATCGGTGCGCGCTGGGCGGTCTGGGTCGGCGGGCTTGCGCTGGCGCTCGGCGGCGTCTTCATGGTCCGCTATTCGATCGAGGCCGGCGTGCTCAGCCCCGCCGTCCGGCTGACGCTGGCAGCCCTGTTCGGGCTCGTGCTGGTCGCGGCCGGCGAGATCGTCCGCCGCCGCGGCATGCCGATCGAGATGGTGGCCTTCCGCAACGCGATGATCCCCGGCGTCTTGACGGCCGCCGGCGCGCTGACGCTGTTCGGCGTCACCTATGCCGCGCACGGCTTCTACGGCTTCATCGGCGCGCCCCTTTCCTTCCTGCTGCTCGCGGCGATCGCGCTGGCCACGATTGCGCTGTCGCTCCTGCATGGGCAGGCGCTCGCCGGTCTCGGCCTGCTCGGCTCGATGGTGACGCCGCTGCTCGTTGCGAGCGACGAGCCCGATCCGTGGCTGCTGTTCGGCTATCTCTCGATCGCCTGGCTCGCGACCGCGGCCGCCGCGCGCCTGCGACGCTGGCAGGTGGCGCC
The DNA here is from genome assembly GCA_900469965.1 of Hyphomicrobiales bacterium. GTDB lineage: Bacteria > Pseudomonadota > Alphaproteobacteria > Rhizobiales > Rhizobiaceae > Mycoplana. The sequence goes on from UBZP01000014.1 coordinate 109,021, forward strand.
GACGCTCGCCAATGTCGCGCTCGGCCTCTGGGCGCTGCTCTACCTGGCCTCAGCGGAGCCGCTGCCGACGCCGCCCGTCACGCTCGCCCTCCTCGTCATGCTGGCCGGTGCGGCCGTGCTCTGGCCCGGCGCCGGCGGGGCGGCAGGCGAAGCCGATGCCGGGGTGCCGGCCGGCGCGCCTGCCGGCGCCGACAGCGTGGCGGCAACGCCGCAGGGTGAAGCCGCAGCCGTCGTCGCCATGGCCGAAGGCGGTCCGGTCACCGGCGCCGCTGCAATGACCGGCGCAGCCGCGCCCGCCGCCGGGGCCCGGTCCGCGGCCGCCCGCTGGCGGCGGATCCTCGCGCCGGCGTTCCTCGCCATCTCGCTCAGTGCCGCGCTGGCAGCGTCGTTTCCGGCCATCGTCCTCGCCTTCCTGCATCCGTCGCCGGCCTCGTCGGCCGCAGCCTTCGCAGTCCTCGCCTTCGCGCTGGCCGTCCTCGGCGCGGCCCGATGGTGGGCGCTCTATCCCGCCGTCCTCGGCCATCTCTGCGCCCTTGCCGGGGCGATGGTGCTGGCCGGAGTATCGGGGCGAAATGCGCTGGAGACCTTGACGGCCTTGCCGGGGCAACCGGGTTTCGACACGGCCGTGCCGATCGCCGCAGGGGCTGCCCCGGTCGCAGTGCTCCTGCTTCTGTCCGCGGCCCTTGCCGCTGCCGGTGCGGGCGCGATCTGGCGGTGGAAGGAGCGGATGCCGCGACATTCGGCGCTGAACGGCGTACTCATGGCCATCTTCCCGGTGGCGATCGCCGCTGTCGCCTTCCTCGCCTTCGGCAACCTGTCGTTCGACCTGACGCACGGGCTGTTCGCGCTCGTCCTCGGACTGGCCTATCTGGGGGCGGCCGAGATCCATGCCCGCACGCTGCCGCCGGGGCCGGCGCCCGTGCCGCAATGGACGCTGGTGCTGGGCGGCTTCGCCTTCCTCACGCTCGCCCTGTTCGCGTTGACGGACGGTCTTGCCACGACGCTTCTCGTTGCGATCCTGGGCTTCGCGATGGTGCTTGCGACCCGCCTGCGGCCATGGCCCGTCCTGCCCTGGGCGATGGTCGGCGCGGCCCTCGTCGTTGCTGTCCGCATCGGCTGGGACCCGACGATCGTCGGGCCTGCGGACCTGTCGAAGACGCCGGTCTTCAACCAGTTGCTGCCCGGCTACGGCATCCCGGCGCTACTACTGGCAGCCTCCGCCTGGCTGCTTCGCAGCTGGCCCGGCGAGCGCGCACGCAACCTGCTGCAGGCGCTGGCGAGCCTCTTCGTCCTGCTGTCGGTCGCGATCCTCGTCCGCCACGCGATGAACGGCGGCGTGCTCGACAGCGCAGCGCCGACGCTCGGCGAGCAGGCGATCTACACCCTCCTTGCCGCCGGCGCCTCCGCCGCGCTGATGACGCTGGAGCTGAAGCAGCCGAGCCCGGTCTTCCGCTACGGCTCGATGGCGGTCGGCGTGCTGTCCATGCTGTCGATCCTGTCGGCGCACTTCTTCGCGCTCAACCCCTATTTCAGCGGCGAACTGACCGGCCGCTGGCCGTTCTTCAACCTGCTGCTCGTCGGCTACCTGCTGCCCGGCCTCGCCTTTGCCGGGCTGGCCTGGTATGCGCGCGGCCGGCGCCCGGCGGCCTATGTGACGCTGCTGGCGCTGACCGGCGCCGTGCTCGTCTTCGCCTGGGTGACGCTCTCGGTGCGCCGCTACTGGCACGGCGAGGGCATTGCCGGCTGGAAAGGGTTCATCGAGGGGGAGACCTACACCTATTCCGTCGTCTGGCTCCTGCTCGGCGTGGCGCTTCTGGCGCTCGGCTCGCGCCTCGATGCGAGAAGCCTGCGTCTCGCATCGGCGGCCCTGGTGCTGCTCGCCGTGGTCAAGGTGTTCCTGGTCGACATGTCGAACCTGCAGGGCATCCTGCGCGCACTCTCCTTCATCGGCCTCGGCGCCGTCCTGATCGGCATCGGCCTGTTCTATCAGAAGATCCTGACCGGCAGGGCGGACGGCCCCGCTTCCGACCCGGCTCCGGCCGGTCCGCCCGCTTCCGCCCCATCCGGATCCGGCACGCCGGCCTCGCCGGATGCGGCCTGACGGCGGATCCGGGCGGATTCCTTCAGGTGTCGTTTCCCCGCCGGGGCAAATCGGCTAAGGAGTGGGCCGGATCGTTCCCGCGCCGCGTGCAGCGGCGACCGGACGGCACACAGATACGAGGGGACAGGGATGACGGCGAAGGACATGACGGTCGCGGGCTTGAACATCCATCCGCTGAAGAGCGGCCGTGCGATACCGATGCAGGCCGTCTCGGTCGGGCTCGACGGGATCGCCGACGACCGGCGCTTCATGGTGACCGAGCCGGACGGCCGCTTCATCACCCAGCGCGAATTGCAGGCGCTGGCGCAGGTGGAGGCCTATCCGCAGGACGGCACCGTCCGCCTGGTCATGAACGGCCGCGAACTTGTCCCGTCCTTCGACGCCGCCCGCCGCCTTCCGGTGACGGTCTGGGACAGCGCCGTCGATGCGGCGCTCGCCGACGCGGCGTCGAACGCGACCCTGTCGGACTGGCTCGGCCGCGCGGTCAGGCTCGTCCAAATGGACGGCCAGGCGAGCCGCCACGTCGGCGCGAAATGGGCGGGCCATCCCGTGCCCGTCGGTTTCGCCGACGGCTTTCCCGTGCTGATCACCACCACCGGCTCGCTCGCCGATCTCAACCGGACGCTGGCCGAAAAGGGCCAGGAGCCGGTCGGCATGGACCGTTTCCGCACCAACATCCTCGTCGAGCACGACGAGCCGTGGGCCGAGGACCTGTGGCAGTCCGTCGAGATCGGCGGCATCGTCTTCGATCTCGTCAAGCCCTGCGCCCGCTGCATCATGACCACGCAGGACCAGATCACCGGCGAGCGCATCGGCGGCAACCCGATCCAGGGGCTCGCCGAAAAGCGCATGTCCGCCGACCGCAGCGTCGCTGGCGTCTTGTTCGGCTGGAACGCGGTGCCGCGCGGCGAGGGCGAACTGCGCCTGGGAGAGGCGGTCAGCGTGCTGCGGCGGCGGGACGAACGCTGGCCGATGCGGGTGCGCGGCTGAGGCGCCGGCGGCCTGCCATTCATCAAGGTCCCTGATCGTTCGCTGCAAATTAATTCACTTTTTCTCATGGGACGGCGCGGCTAACGTGGCGGCCGATCAACCGGAGTCGCCCATGTCCGCCCCCACATCGACCATTGCCGCCGCCGCAGGGCGCGCCCACATGCCCTGGCTCATCATCGCGGCCGGCTCGATCGTCGTCATGCTGACCTTCGGACCGCGCTCGGCCATGGGCTTCTTCCAGCTGCCGATGCTGCAGGATACCGGCTGGGACCGCACCACCTTCGGGCTGGCCATGGCGTTGCAGAACCTGTGCTGGGGCCTGAGCCAGCCGTTCTTCGGCGCCATCGCCGACAAGTACGGCACCTGGCGGGTGCTGGCCATGTCCGGCATCGTCTATGCCTGCGGCCTGTTCCTGATGTCGCTCGGCGGCTCGCCCTGGACGCTGCATGTCGGCGGCGGCGTGCTGGTCGGCCTCGGCGTCGGCTCCGGTTCCTTCGGCATCGTGCTCTCCGCCTTCGCCCGCAACGTCACGCCGCAGCAGCGCTCGATGGCCTTCGGCATCGGCACGGCGGCGGGCTCGGCCGGCATGTTCCTGTTCGCGCCGCTGAGCCAGGGGCTGATCTCGTCGCTCGGCTGGTCCGACAGCCTGGTGGCGCTCGGCGGGCTGATGCTGCTGGTGCCGGTCTTTGCCATTCCGCTCCGCGGCAACGCCGCCACCGCCGGCAAGGGCGGCGAGACCGCCCTCCAGCAGACGGTCGCCCAGGCGCTGACGGAGGCCCTGGGCCATCGCAGCTATCTGCTGCTGGTCGCAGGCTTCTTCGTCTGCGGCTATCAGGTCGCCTTCATCACCGCGCATTTCCCCGCCTATCTCGGCGACATCGGCATCGACGCGCGCTATGCGGTGATCGCGCTGGCGCTGATCGGCTTCTTCAACATCATCGGCTCGCTCGCCTCCGGCGTCATCAGCCAGCGCCATTCCAAGCCCTATTTCCTGGCGCTGATCTATCTCGCCCGCTCGGTGGCCGTCGCCGCCTTCCTGCTTCTGCCGCAATCGCCGCTGTCGGTGATCATCTTTGCGATCGTGATGGGCCTCCTGTGGCTTTCCACCGTGCCGCCGACCAACGCGCTGGTGGCGATCATGTTCGGCACGCGCCACCTCGGCCTGCTCGGCGGCATCGTCTTCCTGTCGCACCAGATCGGCTCGTTCCTCGGCGTCTGGATGGGCGGCTATCTCTACGACCACTTCGGCACCTACGATCCGGTCTGGTGGTTCGGCGCCGCGCTCGGCATCTTCGCCGCGGTCGTCCACTGGCCGATCCGCGAGCAGCCGGTGGCCCGGCCGGCGATGGCCTGAGGCAAACGGAAAAGACGAGATCCGGCCGGCCCGGCGAAAATGTCCGGGCCGCCTCCTTGCAAACCGTCACAAAACTTTCTAAATCAACCCGGCCGGCCTCGCCGGTTTTATTTGGCTCCAGTTATGCTCAATGTGAGCAAATATGGGGCCTCGCCGATGGGCGGACACTCAGGGAGGGGTTCATGACCCAGCTTGCCACCGGTTCGATCGCCGCACGGGAGGAGGTGGCCCCGCTTTCGGCCGCCGAGCGCTTCGGCATCGTCGACATGCCGGATCTGACCTTCACGCCCGCCGTCGCCCGCGAGACCGAGCATCTCTACGAGCGCGTCAGGCAGTTCATCCCGGCGATCGAGTGGCCCGTCTATGCGCCCTACGTGCACGCCATCAACCGGCTGAAGAAGGAGCGCGGCGCGGTCATCCTCGCCCACAACTACCAGACGCCGGACATCTTCCACTGCGTCGCCGACATCGTCGGCGATTCGCTGCAGCTTGCCCGCGACGCCACCAAGGTCGATGCCGAGATCATCGTCCAGTGCGGCGTGCATTTCATGGCTGAGACGTCCAAGCTCCTGAACCCGGAAAAGACCGTGCTGATCCCGGATGCCAAGGCAGGCTGCTCGCTGTCGGAATCGATCACCGGCGCCGACGTGCGCCTCCTGAAGCAGCGCTATCCGGGCGTCCCCGTCGTCACCTATGTCAACACCTCGGCCGACGTGAAGGCGGAGACCGACATCTGCTGCACCTCCTCGAACGTGCTCGCCGTCGTCGAGAGCCTGGAGAGCGACACGGTCCTGTGCATTCCCGACGAGTACCTGGCGATGAACGTCGCCCGCCAGACCAACAAGAAGATCCTGACCTGGAAGGGCCATTGCGAGGTGCACGAGCGCTTCACCCCGGCCGAACTGCTCGCCTACAAGGAGGCCGATCCGTCGATCGAGATCATCGGCCATCCCGAGTGCCACCCGGACGTGATCGCCGTCTGCGATTTCTCCGGCTCCACCGCCGGCATGATCAACTACGTCAAGGACCACCGCCCGCCGCGCGTGCTGCTGGTCACCGAATGCTCGATGGCCTCCAACATCCAGGCCGAAGTCGAGGGCGTCGATTTCATCAAGCCGTGCAACCTCTGTCCGCACATGAAGCGCATCACGCTGCCGAAGATCCTCGACAGCCTGGTGAACATGACGGAAGAGGTGCTGGTCGACCCGGTGATCGCCGGTCGCGCCCGCCTCGCCGTCGAGCGGATGATCAATTTGAAGCAGTAGCGCGAGCACCGTTCCGCGCAAACAGATGGAGAGGCCGCACGACAGATCGTTCCGCCATACCGGCTTGGCCCCTCATCCCCCTGCCGGGACCTTCTCCCCGCAAGCGGGGAGAAGGAGCAAGGCGGCGCGCCCATCGCTCCTCGCCCCGCTTGCGGGGAGAGGATGCCGGCAGGCAGGTGAGGGGCGGTCGTGAGCGCGCAGAGGAGGAATAGGACATGCCACTGGAAAGTTTCCGCCCCCAGTCCTGGAACGCCATCGATGATATCGTCATCGTCGGCGGCGGGCTTGCCGGCCTGTTCTGCGCGCTGAAGCTCAGCCCGCGGCCGGTGACGATCCTGGCGGCGGCGCCGATCGGGCAGGGCGCGTCCTCGGCCTGGGCGCAGGGCGGCATCGCCGCGGCGATGAGTTCCGGCGACACCTTCGACAAGCACGTGGCCGATACGCTCGAAGCCGGTGCCGGCATCGTCGACGAGAAGATGGCGCGCTCGATGGTCGCCGAAGGCCCCGCCCGCATCGCCGACCTCCTGGAATACGGCGTGCCCTTCGACCGCGACCTGGAAGGCAAGCTGCTCTTGTCGCGCGAGGCGGCCCATTCGGAGCGCCGGATCGTGCGCGTGCGCGGCGACATGGCCGGCAAGGCCATCATGGAGGCGCTGATCACAGCCGTCCGCAACACGCCCTCGATCCGCGTGCTGGAAGGCTATGTCGTCGAGGAACTGGTGCGCGAGGGCCGCTTCGTCTCCGGCGTTATCGCCCGCCCCGATGCCGGCCAGTCGAAGAAGCGCGTGCATTTCCCGGCCCGCGCCGTCGTGCTCTGCTCGGGCGGCGTCGGCCATCTCTACGCGGTCACCACCAATCCCTGGGAGGCCTGCGGCCAGGGCGTCGGCATGGCCGCGCGCGCCGGCGCCATCATCGCCGACCCGGAATTCGTCCAGTTCCATCCGACCGCGATCGACATCGGCCGCGACCCGGCGCCTCTGGCGACCGAGGCGCTCCGCGGCGACGGCGCCCATCTCGTCAATGCGGCGGGCCACCGCTTCATGCTCGACATCCACCCGGACGGCGAACTCGCCCCGCGCGACATCGTTTCGCGCGGCGTCTTCGCCGAGGTCCAGGCCGGCCGCGGCGCCTATCTCGATTGCACCAAGGCGGTGGGCAAGCACTTCCCGGACATGTTCCCGACCGTCTATGCCTCCTGCATGGCCGCCGGCATCGACCCGGTCACCCAGCCGATCCCGGTGGTGCCGGCCGTGCACTACCACATGGGCGGGGTGCTGACCGACGCAGAGGGCCGCACCTCGATCGACGGCCTGTGGGCGGCGGGCGAGGTGACCTCGACCGGTGTCCACGGCGCCAACCGCCTGGCGTCGAACTCGCTGCTCGAGGCGGTCGTCTTCGCCGGTCGCATCGCCGACAACATCAAGGGCATGCTGCCGGAGCCGAAGACCGGCGACTGGGGCCAGAACGCCGGCGAGAGCGACGACCTGGTGACGCTGGAGGACAGCCCGGCGCTGACCCGGCTGCGCCGGCTGATGAGCGCCCAGGCCGGCGTGATCCGCAACCGCGACGGGCTTTGCGATGCGATCCGCGCGATTGCCGAGCTCGAGCGCGAGAACACCCGCATGCGCTTCCACAACATCGCCACCACCGCCAAACTGATCGCCGTCGGCGCCTACCTGCGCGAGGAGAGCCGTGGCGGCCACTTCCGCGCTGATTTCCCCGAGCCGCGAAAGGCCTGGCAGCACCGCACCTACATGACGCTGGAGGACGCCGACCGGCTGGTCGCCGAGCTCTCCGAGACCGCGGCGGCGTAACCAGGCTGGAAGCGCCAAACTTCAGGAATGACCACCATGACCAAGGCCCATCTGCCCGTCCTCTCGCCGCTTCTGATCGAGGATCAGGTGCGGGCGGCCCTCAACGAGGACCTCGGGCGCGCCGGCGACATCACCAGCCAGGCGACGATCGCGCCGGACCTGTCCGCGACCGCCGAACTGAACGCGCGCGAAAACGGCGTGATCGCCGGCATGGCGCTTGCCGCGGCCGCCTTCCGGCTGATGGACCCGTCGATTTCCTTCGAGGCCTTCGTCAGCGACGGCGACCACGTCGCGCCTGACACCGTGCTGGCGCGGGTGGGCGGGCCGGCCAGGGCGATGCTGTCGGCCGAGCGCGTCGCGCTCAATTTCCTGATGCACCTCTCAGGGGTCGCGACCTATACCGCCACCTTCGCCAACGAGATCGCCCACACGCCGGCCCGGGTCTGCTGCACCCGCAAGACCATTCCCGGCCTGCGGGCGTTGGAGAAATATGCCGTGCGCATGGGCGGCGGCTCGTCGCACCGCTTCGGCCTCGACGATGCGATCCTGATCAAGGACAACCACATCGCCGTCTCGGGCGGCGTCACCGGCGCGGTCTCTGCCGCCCGCGCCTTTGCCGGCCATCTCGTCAAGGTCGAGGTGGAGGTGGCGACGCTGGAGGAACTGGAGGAGGCGCTGGAGGCCGCACCCGACGTGATCCTGCTCGACAACATGGGGCCGGAACTGTTGCGCCGCGCCGTCGAGATCAACCGCGACTGCGCCGGCCTGTCCGACGAGGCCTATCCGGCCGATCCGCGCCGGGTGAAGCTGGAGGCATCCGGCAACGTCAACATCAAGACGATCCGCGCGATCGCCGAGACGGGCGTGGACTATATCTCCACCTCGAAGATCACCATGGCCGCCCCGACACTCGACATCGGCCTGGATATCGCGGTCGGCTGAGGGAATTTTCTGCCGCGCGTGCGGGAACACGCGGCAGACGGGTGAGTTGATGTCCTGACACCACTTCAAGATGGGAAGGACAGTCATGACCCGGATTGCCGCCGCAACGCTCGCCGCCGGACTCCTCGCCACCAGCGGCTCTTTCGCGCAGGACAGCAACACCGCACAGGCGGATTTCCTCGGTCTGGCGGGAACCGAAAGCGGCCGCGCCACGCTGACCGGGAGCGATGGCGGGGTGCTGTTCGAGATCGAGCTGACCGGCCTGCCGCCGCGCAAATGGGTGGCGCTGCACATCCACGAGACCGGCGCCTGCGATCCGAGCTCGTCGCACGAATCCGCCGGCGGGCACTTCGATCCGGGCGGGAAGGAGCACGGTTTCCTGGCCGCCGACGGTCCGCATGCCGGCGACATGCCCAACCAGTACGTCGGTGACGACGGCGTCATGCGCGCCCAGGTCTTCAACGCCATGGTGCGCCTCGAGGACGGCGACAACGGCATCCGCGGCCGCGCCATCGTCGTCCATGCCGGCTTCGACGACTATCGCACCGCGCCCGCCGGCGGCGCCGGCGACCGGCTGGCCTGCGCGGTGATCAAGTAGGGGGCGGCGGGAAACGCCCGTCGCCTTCGACCGGCGGCGGGATTGGCTTGCGGGCAGTCAGGTCAACCGCCGGTCACCGCCCGCCGACCTTGAGCCCGGGGGCGGGGCGTTCTTCCAGGATCTGTTTGCGGAAGCGGAAGAGGGCGGCGGGGCGGCCACCGGTGGTCGAGCTTGTCGCGCCCGTCGGCTCCACCAGTTCGGCGCCCTCGACGAGGCGGCGGAAGTTCTGCTTGTGCAGGTGGCGGCCCGAGATCGCCTCGACGGTCGCCTGCAGATCGGTCAGGGTGAATTCCACCGGCATCAGTTCGAAGATCACCGGGCGATACTTGATCTTGCCGCGCAGGCGCGCCACCGCGGTTGCCAGGATGCGCCGGTGGTCGTGGCGCATGGCGACGCCGGCCGCGGGTTTGCCGGGGGCGGCCCAGCCGTCGGTCACCGCTTCCGCCGCAAGGCCGCCTTCGTAGAGCAGTTCGTAGCGCTCGAGCACCCGCTCCTCGTCCCAGGGAAAGTCGTCGAGCCCGAAGGCGAGCCGCAGCCGCGCCTTGCGGCCGGGCAGCGCCTTACTGTCGTGCGGCGCGCTCTCGGCCGCCCACTCGGTCAGCGCCGGGATGATCGTCCGGTCGAGGATCGCCGGTCGGCCGCCGCGCCAGTCCTCCCAGGGCAGGAAGGCGTACCAGTCGCGCCAGCGCGCGCCCACCGCCTCCAGCTTCTCGGTGGCCTCCGCGTCCATGCGCGTCAGCGCCAGATAGCCGACCGAGACCATGTGCGTGCCGGCCTCGTCCGGCGCCTTCTGCCGGCCGCGGTCGCCGAAGGTGTAGAGCTGCTCGATATAGCCGAGCTTCAGCGCCGTCTGCGCCTCGACGCTGGCGCGCAGGCTGGTCTCGAAGGTGCGATGGCGCGTCGGCTCGAACGGGCCGAAGGGCAGGGCATCGCGCACGCCCTGCTCGCCCGCGATGACGAGAATCGCCGGGGCGCGGTTGTCGATCGCCACCACCGCCGCATTCAGCCCGATCTCGACCGGAGGCGAGGCGGAGAGGCTCACGGCAGCGCCCCGCCGTCGGCCAGGACGTCGGCTGCGACCGCCTCGACCGGCAGGCTGAAGGGCTGGTCGCCGACGTAGTCCGCACCGCGGCCGATGTTTTTCACGGCAGCGACGAGCCGCCCCTGCCGTCCGAGCAGCGCATCGCCGATCGCGACGATCCGGGCATTGGGCGTCGCCTGCCGGGAGACCGCGCGCAGCCGCAGCGCCAGCGCCTCGTCGTCCTGGTCGGGGGCGACGGCGAGCGCTGCGATCAGGGCCGCGGCCGGCGAGCGGGAGACGCCCATCATGCAATGGATCAGAAGCGGGGCGGTGCGGTCCCAACTGCGCGCGAAGGCGATCACCGCCGCGACATGCTCCTCCTGCGGCGCGACCAGCGCGCCGGTGCCGGCAAAGGCGATATCGTTCAACGACAGCAACAGGTGACGGGCGGGATCGATCACCGCCGGGCGATGGAAGAACTGCTTTGGCGCCACCAGGCTGATCATCTCGCGGCAGCCGTTGCGCACCGCCATTTCGGCGACCTTCGGCAGCGGCGCAACGACGATCCGGCCTGCGCCCGTGCCGGCAACGCCACCGGTGCCCGCGCCGACGCTCATGCCTGCCGCTCCCGGGCCCCGCCCGAGCGGTCCGCCTCCAGCGCCTCGAACCGCTCGACGAAGAGCCGTTGCGCCTGCAGCGCCGGCAGCGGGGTCACCGGCAGCATCTCGATCGTGATGCCGCGCGGCTCGCCGAAGAATTTCGAGGCTTCCGCGCGCGAGAAGCCCGCAAGCTCGGTGGCCTCGAAGAAGGCGGCGACGCGGTCGGCCTTCTTGATCTTGTCCTTCAGGGTGCGCGGCGTCTCGGCAGGCAGCCCGAAGCGCAGGTGCACGGCCGCCTCCAGCCGCTTCTCGACGGTCTTGTAGCCGCCGCCGACCACCGCCTTGAACGGCGAGATCATGTCGCCGATGACGTATTCCGGCGCGTCGTGCAGCAGCGCCATCAGGCATTCGTCGGGTCCGCAGCGGTTCTGCTGGCGGAAGATCGCTTCCACGACGAGCGAGTGCTGGGCGACGGAGAAGGCGTGGTCGCCGGCGGTCTGCCCGTTCCAGCGGGCGACGCGGGCAAGGCCGTGCGCGATGTCGGAAAGCTCGACGTCGAGCGGCGAAGGGTTCAACAGGTCGAGCCTGCGGCCGGACAGCATGCGCTGCCAGGCGCGGGGCTCGCTCCTCGTCCGTCCCGTCCCGCTCATTGCGCGGGCGCCTCGGCGCTCTCTTCGGGGAACGACAGCCCCGTCCAGTCCGGCAGGCGGGCGCTCACCTCGATGTCGCCGGCCTGGATCGGCATGCCGGCGCGCAGCGCATCGGCGACGCGGTCGATGCGGACGATGGCAAGGCCGCGCTTGCCCGCGGCCGTGCCGAGCGTGCCGATCGTCTTTCCTTCCGCCGTGATGTCCGTGCCCGGGGCCGGCAGCGCCGCCTGCGCCTCGATGATCACCGGTCGGCGGCGGGCGGTGCTGCGATGTTGCATGCGCGACACCACCTCCTGGCCGACATAGCAGCCCTTGCGGAAGGAGAGCCCGCCGGACAGGTCGAGCAGCACGTCGTGCGGAAAGGCATCCGAAAGCGCATAGTCGGCCCCCGATTCGACGATCCCGCAGTCGACCCGCAGCGCATCGTAGAGCGAGGCGGGCGCGTCGCCGCCGCCGCCCGGCCGGCGCAGCAGCGTGCGGCCGGCCTTGGCGAAGCGGCCGTCGGCGATCCCTTCGCCGTCCTCGTCCCAGGTGACCGTCGTCTCCGTCGCCTCGGTGGCAGCGATCGCCACCTGGGCCCGCAGCTTGTACATGGTCAGCCGCTTGACGAGCGGATCCCGCTCCTCCTCGGCGGTCTCCAGGACAAGCCCGCCGCCGGGCAGGCGGGAAACCAGGAAGTCGAACAGGATCTTGCCCTGCGGGCTGAGCAGCGCCCCGGCCCGGGCCTCGCCTTCCGGCAGCGCGGCGATGTCGGTGGTGATCAGCCCCTGCAGGAAGTCTTCGGTGTCGGTGCCGGTGATCGCCACGAAGGCGCGTCCGGAAAGGGTAACTGCGGGCATGGCTCAATCCAGTCTGAAGCGCGCGCCGCCGCCGGCGCACTGCAAATCTCGTCCTGATCAGAGGTAGAATGCCGGTCGGGCCGGCGCAAGTCTTATAGCGTCCGCTGGAGGCCGGCGTCCGACCTGCAGCCGTCGTGCAGCCGCCTCAGTCGCCCGCGACGAAGAACTTCCACTGGCCATCCGGCGAAATGCCGACGCGGTAGAAGTTGTAGCCGCCGAATTCCTGCATGTCGGCGAAGTCGCCGGCGGTGACGATCCGCAAGAGCTCCACCTTTTCCGGCGGCGACAGCATCTCGAGCGACTTCTCGGCGAAATAGGGCCAGACATACATCTCGTTCGGCGTGCCCGCGTCGACCTTGACGAAGCCGGTCGCCAGCACGTCGAGCAGGATCGCCAGGATCTCGACGCCCTCCGGATCGCCGGACAGGCCCTTCAGCGTCGTGACCGGATCGTCGGCGCCTTCGACGACGGAGACCTGGGTCTGCGTCGGTCCCTTGCCGAGCAGCGGCCGCAGCCGTTCGATGTCGCCGGAGGCGGCCGCCTCGACGATCAGTTCGCGCATGCGCTGGACGGATTCCGGCGCCTTGGTGATGTCGTAGAGAACCTCGACCGGCGGCTCGGGCTCGGTGACCGCCTTGTCGTCTGCCGGCTCCGTCACGGCGTCTTCACCGGCGTTGCGGCGAATCAGCGGGTCGGGCATGGGCAGTTGCAGCGGCTCGCCTTCCTCGGGCTCGGCTTCCTCGGAGGGCGCCTGCGCCGGCTCGGCGCCGTCGCGCGCGGGCTGTTCCTGCGTCGTCTGTCCGGGAATCTGTTTCAGTTCGCTGAGCGCGAAGGCGGGGGAGACGGTGCCGAGGGAAGCCGTGGTCGCCAGCACGAACGAGACGGCGAACACGCTGCCGCGAAGCAGCCTGATGCGGTCGTACAAGCTCAGCATCCTTCTGGCCTTTTCGCCCTATTGAAGCGTGCGTTCCGGAGAAAACTCGCCAGCGAGCATGCGCTCGCGCAGGGAAGTCAACATGGCCTCGGCGCCTTCTTCACCGAGCAGGCGGATCGTCTCGCGCATGGCAAGCGCGATCGCGGCATCGGCGATGATCTCCGGCTCGATGCCGTCGGCCATCCCGTCCGCCCAGGCCTCGTTCTGGTGTTCCAGCGCGGCCTGCATCTTCTCGTGTACGATCATCTCGTCGATATCGTTGAGGCTTGGTTCCATCATGTGATCCATGCGAGGCATCTACTTCTTTACCAGACTGTTAATGAGCTTATCAGCCTTTTATCAAAACGACACGGGTGCGGCGAAAAAGAGGTTAATTATCCGCTAATTTCCGAACCGGGCGGTAATTTCCGTGGCAAGTGTTGCACCTTCGTTACGGTATCGCTGTTCTGCGACAACGGCCTGTTCGGTGCAAGAGGCATAGACGGAGGCGAACGAACGGTATCCCCGGTTGAATGCGGCCGTCAGCCGTTCCTTGCGCGCCTGCTCGCTCCCGGCCTCCATCGCGATCAGCTCTTCCATCGACGCGCGCCAGGTGTCTTCCTTGTCCTTCAGGCAGAGATTACGCAGGTAGTGGACGGCGCCGAGGATCTCCGAAAGCCGCTCCAGCCGCCCGTCATAGGGCGCCGGCTTGCTCTCGGCAGCCGGTGCGGGAGGCGGAGAAGCCGGCGAACCGGGCGCGGCCGGGGCGGCAGCCTCCTGCGCTGCGGCGGCAAACGGCGCGCCGGATAGAATCAGCGCCAGCGCCAGCGCGCGCACCGAACGGGGAAGGGCCGGATAGGGAAGGGCAAGGCGGGAAGCGTTCTTCATCCGGCTCACCAGAGGCCGCCGACATGCGGCGGATCGCCACCCGCCCGGTCGCGGTCGGCCTGAAGCCGGCGGATGCAGTCGCGGACGCTCTCGGGGGCCGGCAGCGACAGGATCTCTTCGGCGGTGAACCAGCCGAGATCGGCCGCATCGTCCGCCGCGACGGCAACCGCGTCGGCATCGGCCTCGACGCGGAACACCGACAGGAAGAAGTGACTGGCGGTCGACCGGCTCTTCAGGTCGTAGGTGGCGTAGAGGCGGGGATCGCGCACGGCAATGCCGGTCTCCTCCCGAAACTCCCGAAGCGCCGTCTCCGCCGGCGTTTCCCCCGGCTCCGCCCGGCCGCCGGGAAAGGCATACATGTCCGCAGCCGGAGGGTTGCGCCGCAACACCAAAAGGTATCGCCCGTCGCGCTCGAGAATGGCAGAGGAGGCTGCTTTTGCGGTCATCGGCGGTTCCGACTCTTCATGTCTTCCTTATAGTGGTCGCCTGCGGATTGATCCAGATGCGCCTGCCTTGCGGCGTCGGCTGGCGTTGAAATCGGCCGGTGCGCCGTCTATCTCGTATCTCGAAGGGCGGACACGGGAACAGGCTGTCATCATGTGCGGACGCTTTGCATTGACCGAACCGGCCGCCAGGCTGAAGGAGTTCCTGGACGTCGTGGACGTGGAGGAGTTTCCGGCGCGGTACAACATTGCGCCGACCCAGCCGATCCTGGTGGTGATCGCAGGCGAGCGGCAGGAGCCGGGCAGCAACCTTCCCGACCGCAAGGCGCTGCTGGTGCGCTGGGGCTTCACGCCCTCCTGGGTCAAGGATCCGCGCGAATTCCCGCTTCTCATCAACGCCCGCGCGGAGACGGCGATCGGCAAGGCCTCCTTCCGCGCCGCCATGCGCCATCGGCGCATCCTCGTGCCGGCGAGCGGGTTCTATGAGTGGCATCGCCCGCCGAAAGGGTCGAAGGAGAAGTCGCAGGCCTACTGGATCCGGCCGAGGAACGGGCGGATCGTCGCCTTTGCAGGCCTGATGGAGACCTGGTCGTCGGCCGATGGATCGGAGGTGGACACCGGTGCGATCCTGACGACCGCCGCCAATGCCGCGATCGGCCGCATTCATGATCGCATGCCGGTCGTGATAGAGCCGCGGGACTTCGCCCGCTGGCTGGATTGCAAGACGCAGGAACCGCGCGCGGTGGAAGACCTGCTGCGTCCGATCGACGACGATTTCTTCGAAGCGGTCCCCGTCTCCGACCGGGTCAACAAGGTCGCCAACGTCGACCCGGAGATACAGGCGCCGCTTGCCCCGGCTCTTGCCGAGGCGGCCGCCCCATCAGCGGGGGAAAGGGCGCGGGAACGGCGCCGGAAGACCGGCACCGGAAACGATGAGGGCGGACCGGACGACGGCGGGCAGCTGTCGCTGCTCTGACGGCCGCGCCGGTGGCATACCTGTTTGCACGCGGGCAAGCCCGCGCGCGAGAACCGGCCGCTCGGGCCTGCTCAGGCCTCTTCCATGTCCTGCAGGCAGGCCGGCAGGTCTTTCTTGTTCCCCTTGGTCCGCTTGTCCTCTTCCGGCTTGCGCTGGCTGGCTGCCGCCAGCACCGCCTTCAACCGCAGCGGTTTGTATTGTTCCTCGAGCTTCTCCGATTTTCGCGCTTTCGGCGAAGTTGAACCCTTCGCACCTACAGTAAACATTATTTACTCCCATTAATAATTCCGGAGCGTCAAGCTATCCTCATGTAGTGCCTGATGCGCCTTCGGAATATAGATGTCGATTTTGGTGAAATTCTGCCGAAAAGTCGAATTATGTTTGATCTCTCCGGCGAGAATGTCGTTAACAATGGTTAACGTGCGCACGATATACAGAACGAGAAGCCATGCGCCGGTGACCATGCCCCGCAAGCCGGTCAGGCGTTGGGGACGGATTTTTCCTGCCGTCGCGCGTTGATCTGCATGGCGGCGGCGATGACCGCCCTCAGCCCTGCCGGACGGCGCCGGTAGGTTGCACTCTTGCCGGGCGTCAGTCTGGCGGCAATTTTCGAGATCATCTTCGTTGTCCTCCGTCAGCCTGTTGTTGAATGTGCGGTGCCTGCTTTTTGCCAGCATCGGTCCGGGCACGGTGTTTCCGAAGGAACAGGGCGGGCGGTTTTCCTTGCAGGCGCACCGGAGGGGAGGGGCGATGATCTTGAAGGGGCGACGATCTTGTCGATCCCGCGCCCGGGGCACCCTTGACCGCCGCGGATTCCGGCGCGATAAAGCGTTCCATGAAAACGGAACTCTGCATTATTTGCCGGAGCATTATTCGCTAGCTGCACAGCTGGCTTGGCCGTTTTCGTCTCCTGAAATCCCCAGATGACAAACGGGCCGGGCCAACCGGACGCTTGCCCTTGGGAGATTTTTGATGGCCGACAAACCGGTCCTGACCCTCTACAACACGCTGACCCGGTCGAAGGCGCCGTTTGCGCCGATCGATCCGGACAATGTGCGTCTCTATGTCTGCGGCCCGACCGTCTACGACTTCGCCCATATCGGCAACGCCCGCCCCGTGATCGTCTTCGACGTGCTGTTCCGGCTACTGCGGCATCTCCATGGCGAAAGCCACGTGACCTATGTCCGCAACATCACCGACGTCGACGACAAGATCAACGCGCGCGCGCTGCGCGACTTCGGCCGCGAGATCGACGCCGGCACGGTGACGCTGAACGAGGCGATCCGCCGCGTCACCGAGAAGACCGCCGACCAGTTCCACAAGGACGTGGCGGCGCTCGGCACGCTGCCGCCGACGCACGAGCCGCGCGCCACCGATTTCGTGCAGAAGCGGCAGGACGGCCGCGCCGACATGATCACGCTGATCGAGCGGCTGATCGAACGCGGCCATGCCTATCAGGCGGGCGGCGAGGTTCTGTTCGACACCTCCTGGTCGGGCTATGGCGAGCTGTCGAAGCGCAATCTCGACGAGCAGCAGGCCGGCGCCCGCGTCGCCGTCGACGGCCACAAGAAGAACCCCGGCGATTTCGTGCTGTGGAAGCTGTCCTCGCCGGAGGAGCCGGGCTGGGAAAGCCCGTGGGGCCGGGGGCGTCCCGGCTGGCACATCGAATGCTCGGCGATGTCGGCCGCCTATCTCGGCGAGACCTTCGACATCCACGGCGGCGGGCTCGACCTGATCTTCCCGCACCACGAGAACGAGATCGCCCAGTCGCGCTGCGCCCATGGCACGAGCGTCATGGCCAACGTCTGGATGCACAACGGCTTCGTCCAGGTCGAGGGCCGCAAGATGTCGAAGTCGGAAGGCAACTTCGTCACCATTCACGACCTGCTCGAGACCGAGACCTTCGGCGGCCGCACATGGCCGGGCGAGGTGCTGCGGCTCGCCATGCTGATGACGCACTATCGCGAACCGATCGACTTTTCGGTGAAGCGGCTGGAGGAGGCGGAGCGGCTGCTCGCCAAGTGGCCGGCGGGCGCGGCGGATGCTGAGGCGGGGAGCGCGTCGGTCGACCCGGCCGTCCTCGCCGCACTGGCCGATGACCTCAATACGGTTGCGGCGGTGCAGGCGCTGCATGCGCTCGCCCACAAGGCGGCCACCGATCCTGCCGCCGCGCGATCCTTCCGGGCGAGCGCGGCGCTTCTCGGCGTGACGGCGAAAAAGGCCGCGATTTCAGAGGCACTGGAGGCGAGCGTTGAATCGATCATTCAGCTTCGGCTGGAGATGCTGAAAGCCAAGAACTTCGCCGAGGCCGACAAGATCCGCGACGACCTGCTCGCCAAGGGCATCCAGCTCAAGGACGGCAAGGACCCGGCGACGGGTGAGCGCGTGACGACGTGGGAGGTCAGGCGGTGAGGTTTGCTACGGTCCGGTGATTGGCATATGCTATGGCATATGCCAACTGGTTGATGGAGGCTTTCGATGAATGTCGTTCGCGTCGAAAAGGAACCCGGCAAGGAGGCCGGCGAAAGGGTCGTCAAGCTGTTCCGCAACGGCCGCAACCAGGCCGTGCGCATTCCCGTGGAGTTCGAAATGCCCGGCGACGAGGCGGTGATGCGGAAGGAAGGCGACCGGCTGATCATCGAGCCGAAGCGGAAGAAGAGCGACCTGTTGGAGTGGCTCGCGACTCTGGAGCCGATCGATGAGGATTTTCCGGATCTGGACGAGAGCCTTTTGCCGAACAGGGATATCGACCTGTGACGGAGGCACGCTATATGCTCGATACCAACACGGTCTCCCACCTTTTCAGGCAGCCCCGGGGAGCTGTGGCCAGGCGCATCGCCGAAGTCGGAAGGGACAATATCTGCGTCAGCGTCGTTGTCGCAGCCGAGATGCGCTACGGCAGCCGCAAGAAAAACTCGGCACGTCTATCGGCCGCGGTCGAGGACTATCTGGCGCGCGTCGAAGTCGTTCCTTTCGCGGAGCCGGCAGACGAATCCTACGCGGACATTCGCCTGTCCCTGGAGGGGCGCGGCACGCCGATCAGCCCTAACGACATGCTGATCGCGGCGCACGCGCTGTCCCTCGGTATGACACTGGTGACGGACAACATGCGCGAGTTTGCCCGCATCGAGGGACTGGTGATCGAGAATTGGGTCCAGCGCGACGAGCGCGCCCCATGACCGCGCCCCTCTACACCGGCGGCTGCCAGTGCGGCGCGGTCCGCTTCCGCGTCCGCGGCGCCCTGACCGACAGCTCGATCTGCCATTGCCGCATGTGCCAGAAGGCGTTCGGCGCCTACTATGCGCCGCTGGTCTCCACCCGCGGCGCCGAACTCCTCTGGACGCGGGGGGAGCCCAAGAAATTTCGTTCCTCGAACTTCGCCCTCCGCGGCTTCTGCGCCGATTGCGGCACGCCGCTCACCTACGAGGCCCCGGACGGGGTCGCGATCGCGGCCGGCGCCTTCGACGATCCCTCGGCCCTGCCGCCCGTGGTGCAGTTCGGCACGGAAGCGAAGATCGGCTTCGTCGATGCCCTGCATACGTTGCCCGGCCACAGGACGGAGGAGGACGCCGAGGAGGCGCCCTTCGTGCTCGAGATCGTGTCCTTCCAGCATCCCGACCACGACACCGCCGCCTGGCCGCCGGAGGGCCGTGCTGCCGGTGCTGCGGATCTGTCTCCGCCGGAGGACCGCGAATGAGCATTGCGCGGATCTATACCGGCGGCTGCCAGTGCGGCGCGGTGCGCTATCGCGCCGAGGGCGTGCTCGACGACCCGCATCTGTGCCATTGCCGCATGTGCCAGAAGGCGGCCGGCAACTACTTCCTGCCGCTCGCCAACGCCGCCCGCGACGGCTTCCGCCTGACGCGCGGCGAGCCCGGCTGGTTCCGCTCGTCCGAGCATGTCCGCCGCGGCTTCTGCCGCGACTGCGGCACGCCCTTGTTCTACGACATGCCGGAGGAGCGCTTCATCAACATCGTGCTCGGCTCGCTCGACGATCCGGAGGACGTGCGCCCGCATGCGCAGTCCGGCGTCGAATCGCGCATGTTCTGGTTCTCGCAGCTTGCCCGCCTGCCGGAGAAGGAGACCGACGCTGCCGGTCCAGCCGGCCGCGAGCACCATCTCGCCATCCTGGAATCAAACCGCCAGCACCCGGACTACGACACCGATCACTGGCCACCGGAGGATTGACATGACAGACACCCCCCGCACCGGAGGCTGCCAGTGCGGCGCCGTCCGCTTCCGCATCCACGGCGCGCTCGGCCGCCCGTCGATCTGCCATTGCCGCATGTGCCAGAAGCAGTTCGGCGGCTTCTTCTCCGCGCTCGTCACCGCGCCGAAGGATGGCGTCGAGTGGACGCGCGACGAACCGAGCTATTTCCAGTCCTCGGTCAACATCGACCGCGGTTTCTGCAGCAACTGCGGCACGCCGATGACCTACCGCCACCCCGGCGGGCTGGAGATCGCCATCGGCACCTTCGACGACCGCTCCGACCTGGCGCCGCAGATCCAGGTGAACCACGCTGCGCGCCTGCCCTGGGTCGAGACCATCTTCGACCAGCCGGTGCTGGACGATCCCGACTACTACTCCAGGCAGGAAAAGATCATCTCCTTCCAGCACCCGGACCACGAGACCGACAACTGGCCGGCGCATGGGCTGAAGATCTGACGGGGCTTGTGCAATGAGGGGGACAGGTGTCGCGCCGATCCATACCCCCCTCTGCCCTGCCGGGCATCTCCCCCTCAAGGGGGGAGATCGGCCAGGCGCACCGGATCGACGCATTCGCAGCCGGCGTCGGTTGGAAGATGGATCCGGTCGTGCGTGACTGCCATCCGGATGAGTAAAGGGTGGGGGAAGGGTGAGGTATGCGGCTTCCCGGTCCCAGCCAATCTCCCCCCTTGAGGGGGAGATGCCCGGCAGGGCAGAGGGGGGTGAAGGCCCCGCAAGAGGAACGAGAGACATGACCAAGGAACGCATCTATCTCTTCGACACGACGCTGCGCGACGGGCAGCAGACGCCGGGCGTCGATTTTTCGGTCGAGGACAAGATCGCGATCGCCGCGATGCTGGACGAGTTCGGCCTCGACTATGTCGAGGGCGGCTATCCCGGCGCCAACCCGACCGACACCGCCTTCTTTTCCCGCAGGCAGACGCAGAGCGCCCGCTTCGTCGCCTTCGGCATGACCAAGCGCGCCGGCGTCTCGGCGTCGAACGATCCGGGCCTCGCCGCGCTGATCGAGGCGTCGAGCGATGCGGTCTGTCTCGTCGCCAAGAGCTGGGACTATCACGTCCGCGTGGCGCTCGGCTGCACCAACGAAGAGAACCTCGAATCGATTTCCGCCTCGGTGAAGGCCGTCGCCGCCGCCGGCAAGGAGGCGATGGTCGATTGCGAGCACTTCTTCGACGGCTACAAGAACAATCCGGAATATGCGCTTGCCTGCGCCAAGACCGCCTATGACGCCGGCGCGCGCTGGGTGGTGCTGTGCGATACCAACGGCGGCACGCAGCCGCCGGAGATCCGCGACATCGTCCAGGCCGTGATCGCAGCCGGCATCCCGGGCGCAAACCTCGGCATCCACGCCCACAACGACACCGGCCAGGCGGTCGCCAATTCGCTCGCCGCCGTCGAGGCCGGCGTGCGCCAGATCCAGGGCACACTGAACGGCATCGGCGAGCGCTGCGGCAATGCCAACCTCGTCGCCATCATCCCGACGCTGGTGCTCAAGGAGGCCTACAACACCCGCTTTACGGTCTCGATCGACCGCGAGCGGCTCGAGGGTCTGACCCGGCTGTCGCACCGCTTCGACGAACTCCTGAACCGCTCGCCCGATCACCAGATGCCCTATGTCGGCGCATCCGCCTTCGCCACCAAGGCCGGCATCCACGCTTCCGCGCTCCTGAAGGACCCGCGCACCTACGAGCACGTGCCGCCGGAAACCGTCGGCAACCTGCGCAAGGTCATGGTCTCCGACCAGGGCGGCAAGGCCAATTTCATCAATGCGCTAAAGCTGCGCGGCATCGTCGTCGCCAAGGACGATCCGAAGCTCGACCGGCTGATCGAGATCGTCAAGGAGCGCGAGGCGACCGGCTACGCCTACGAAGGCGCGGATGCGAGCTTCGCGCTGCTCGCCTGTCGCACGCTCGGCTCGATCCCGAGCTTCTTCCATGTCGACAGCTTCCGCGTCATGGTCGAGCGCCGCTACGACGCCAACGGCAACCTGAAGACGGTGTCCGAGGCGGTGGTCAAGGTGGTGGTCGACGGCGAGACGATGATGTCGGTCGCCGAAGGCCATGGCCCGGTCAACGCGCTCGACCTGGCGCTGCGCAAGGATCTCGGCAAGTACCAGTCGGAGATCGCCGACCTCGAGCTTGCCGACTACAAGGTCCGCATCCTCAACGGCGGCACCGAGGCGATCACCCGCGTGCTGATCGAATCGACCGATGCGACGGGCGCGCGCTGGTGGACGGTCGGGGTGTCGGACAACATCATCGACGCCTCGTTCCAGGCGCTGATGGACAGCATCGTCTACAAGCTCCTGAAGAACCGCGGCGAAGCGGGCCGGGTTGCGGCCGAATGAGCGGCAGCGGCAGGCAAGGACGAAAGGCGACAGCCATGCGCATCGTGATGAAACTGCTGCTGGTGCTGGCCGCGACCGGGCTTGCGGCACTGCTGTTCGTGGCCGCAGCCAGGGTCTCGGCCCCGGTCGAGGACATTCTCTACGGCAAGCCGCTGCGCCTCGACCCCGATGACGGGCTGGCGCTGCTGATGCTGGCGATCATCCTGGTTCCGGGCGCGATGACGGCATGGCTGGCCGAGCTCTCCGCCGGCCGAAGGCTCGGCCGCATCGCGCGCGCGGTCCTCGTGCTCGCCTGCAACGGTCTCGTCACCGGCCTCCTGTTCGGCCTGTTCGCCACGCTCGACGACTATTTCACCGCACCCGGGCTGGAGCCGGCCTATGCCGCGATCGGGGCTGCCGCCGGCGGGTTCTGCGGCCTGCTCCAGTGGTCGCTCGCCGCGCGCCTCGACAGGGACGGCCAGCGTCAGCGCGGCTGATCCTTTTCTTCACCGAAATGAATTGGTGCATTCGCGGCCGTTGCAGTAGGAACGCGGGATAAGGGGTGGGGCGCGGAGCCGATTTCGCGCCCGTCACCGGCAACGAACAGGAACCAGCGCCATGGCCGAAGAAAAGAACGCTCCCGCAGCGACGAACGGCGATTCCCTGCAAGGCTTTCTCTTCGCGCTGACGGCCTATGTGCTCTGGGGCTTCCTGCCCTTCTTCATGAAGGCGGTCGCGCATATCCCGGCCTCCGAGGTGGTGGCACACCGCATCCTCTGGTCGGTGCCGCTCGCCGGCCTCGTTCTCGTCATCCTCGGCCGCACCGCCGATATCCGCGTCGCCCTGCGCTCGCCGCGCATGCTCGCCATGGCGGCGCTGACGGCCGTGCTGATCACCATCAACTGGGGCATCTACGTCTGGGCGATCGGCGCGGGCCGGGCGATCGAGACGGCGCTCGGCTACTATATCAACCCGCTGTTCTCGATCTTCCTTGGCGCCGTGCTCTTGCGGGAGAAGCTGACGCGGGCGCAGATCGTCGCGATCGTGCTCGCCGCCGCCGCCGTGCTGGTGCTGGCGCTCGAGGCCGGCGGGCTGCCCTGGGTGTCCTTGGCGCTGTGCGTGAGCTGGGGCTTCTATGCCTTCTTCCGCAAGACGCTGCCGGTCGGGCCGAACCAGGGCTTCTTCCTGGAGGTGCTGCTGCTCAGCGTCCCCTCGATCGGCTACATCATCTACCTGGAGACGACCGGCCGCGGCCATTTCGGCGACACCGGCACGGCCGACGTCCTGTGGCTGCTCGCCTGTGGCGTGGTCACAGCCGTGCCGCTGATGATTTACGCCAACGGCGCCAAGCTCTTGAAGCTCTCGACCATCGGCATCATGCAGTACATCGCGCCGACGATGATCTTCATCATTGCCGTCTTCTTCTTCCACGAGCCCTTCGGCCATGCCCAGATGCTGGCCTTCGGGCTGATCTGGTTGGCGCTGTTCATCTATTCGGGATCGATGCTGACCTCCGCCCGCGCGCAGCGCATGGAAAGCCTCAAGCCGGCGGAATAGGGCAGGGTGTTCCGGGACGGTCGGTGCGACGCGCCGACCTCAAGGTGCTTCAGAGCCTGGCGATGATGCCGGCCTCGCCCTCGCGGTCGATGGCGCCGGCCCAGTGTTCGATCAGGGCGGGCACGATCTGATCGGCCTCGTCGATGACGAGCGGCTGGACCAGATGGGCGGCATGGACGAAGCCGGCATCGGCCATGTGGCGGATGAGCTTCAGCATCGGGTCCCAGAAGCCGCCGACATTGGCGAAGACGATTGGCTTGCGGTGGCGGCCGAGTTGCGCCCAGGTCATGATCTCGACGATCTCCTCCAGCGTGCCGATGCCGCCCGGCAGCGCCACGAAGGCGTCGGCGCGCTCGAACATCTTGTGCTTGCGCTCGTGCATGTCGACCGTGACGATCAGTTCGGAGAGCTGGCCGAGCGAGTGGCGCGTGGCCTCCATGTCCATCAGGAATTGCGGTATAATGCCGGTAACGCGGCCGCCGGCGGACAGGACCCCGCTCGCCACGGCACCCATGATGCCCTTCGTGCCGCCGCCATAGACGAGCCGCAGGTGATTCGACGCAATCGATCTGCCGAGCGCGCGGCCGGCATTGATGTATGAGGAATCGCGTCCCGGCTGGGAGCCGCAATAGACGCAGATGGACCGGATGGGCATGGTTTCGTCGTTCATGACGCGATTGAGCCATCCGATGCGGGCCTTGGTCAAGAAAAATGACGAAAAAGGCCGGACCAAACCTTGAGCAAGGGTTGCGCAAGCTTGTGGAAACCCTTGGAAATCGCTAGCAATTCAAGGGTAACGGCGGGTGCTGCTGGGAGAATTCAGGACATGAAATACAAGACCGGCCTGATCGCGTTGGGCGTGCTGGCAGCGGCTACGGCGCTGATGGTGTTCTTCGTCCTTCCGAATATCGACAAGGACAAGGCCACCGAGGCCACGCAGCAGGCGGCGCAGCAGGACGCGCCGGCGGCTGCGGGCACGTCGGCAGCACCGGCGCCCGAGGCCGGTTCGGCCGGTGGCAAGACGGCGCGCACGGAAGCCCCGGCTGCCGACGGCGCCGCCGCAGGCGGCAGCGGAACGGCGGCGCAAGGTGCGCCCGAAGGCGACGCCGCGGCGTGGCAGGCCCCGTCCTTCGACGTCCTGCGCGTCGAGCCCGACGGTTCCACCGTCGTCGCCGGCAGGGCCGAGCCCAACAAGACGCTGCAGATCCTGAACGGCGAGACGGTGGTCGCCACCACCGCCGTCAACCCGTCCGGCGAGTTCGCCGCCGTGTTCGACCAGCCGCTCGCCGTCGGCGATCACGAGCTCACCCTGCGCATCCTCGGCGAGGGCGGTTCGGCCAAGACCTCCGAAGAGGTCGCGACCGTCTCGATCCCGAAGGACAAGGGCGGGGAGCTGCTGGCGATGGTCTCGAAGCCCGGGACCGCGAGCCGGCTGATCACGGTGCCTGAGACGGCTTCCGGTTCTCAGGCCGGTGCCAACACGAATTCGGAGGTCGGACAGGGCACTGCTCCGTCCGCCGCGCAGCCATCTGCCGCGGGCACCGCGGAGACCGCCGCGGTCGCGCCGCAGGCTGGAGCCGCGGCTTCGACGGGCGAGACCGCGCCGGCGGCAGCCGGGACCGGTCCGAACGTGCGCATTTCCGCCGTCGAGCTCGAGGGCGACCGCATGTTCGTCGCCGGCAGCACCAATCCTGGCGCGCTGGTGCGCATCTATGCCAATGACAAGCTGCTTGGCGAAATGAAGGCCGATCCGGACGGACGCTATGTCGTCGACGGCGTGATGCCGCTTGCCGTCGGCCGCCACACGATCCGCGCCGACGTGATGAGCGCCGATGCGGCCACCGTCGAGCTGCGCGCCTCCGTGCCGTTCGACCGGCCGGAGGGCGAGCAGGTGGCGGTCGTGGCCCAGGAGCCCGCGGCCGGGAACGGTGCGCCCTCTCTCGGCCTGATCGACAACGGCACCTTCGACATGCTGCGTGCCGAGGCCAACAAGGCAGTCGGCCTGCTCGGCAGCCTCTATGACGGGGGACGTCAGCCGAGCGCCGAGGAACTGGCGGCGGCGCGCTCGGCAACCGAGATCGCGCTGCAGTCGCTGGCCCAGTACAAGGCGCCGCCGGGCAGCGCCGGCGAACCGATCGCGGCGAAGACCGGCGCCGTCGCGGCCGATGCGCTCGCCAAGCTGAAGGCGCTGCCGAAGGATGCCGCAAGCGTCGGCCAGGCCGTCGGCGAGATTTCGGCTGCGGTGAAGGATGCGCTGACGCCGGCGACGACCGGCAACGCACCGCTCGTGGCGGCTGCCCCGGCCGTCGACATCGCCGCGCTCGAGACGCGTGCGCTGGACCTCGGCCGCAACTTCGCGGATCTCTTCGCCGCCGGGCGCAACGCCCTGCCGGACGAGATCGGGACGGCGCGTGCCAGCCTGCAGCAGACGCTGGACGAGATCGTCGCCTATACCGCCCCGACCGGCACGGACGCTATGCGCCTGGCGGTCGTCGACCAGCTGAAGGTCTGGGCGCGCAGTACCGCGGCCGCCCTGTCCGGCGTGCCGGCGGGTGCGACGGGCGAAAGCTATGCGGGCGTGGTCGCCGCGCTGAAGGCGGCACCGGAGGCGTTGCTGTCGCAGGCGCAGGTCGCGACCGCAGGCAGCGATCCGGCTGCGGCGTCCGGCACGTCGTCGGGCGGCGGCGCAGCCGTTGCCAGCGATGCCCAGCCGGCCGGAAGCGGCGCGCAGGCATCGGCGGCGCAGCCGCAGACGGTCGAGCAGGAGCCGCTGCAGCAGAGCAAGAACTCGGTGATCATCCGCCGCGGCGACACGCTGTGGCAGATCGCCCGGCGCGTCTACGGCCAGGGCGTGCGCTACACGACGATCTATCTCGCCAACGAGGACCAGATCAACAATCCGGACCGGATCCGGCCCGGCCAGGTCTTCGGCGTGCCGAACGAGGCGATGCCGGAGGCCGAGGCGGAGGAGATCCACCGCAAGCACGTCAGGGGCAAGTGAGGCGGCGGGGGCTTTTCCCGCGCCGGCACATTGTTTCTGACGGCGATCCATCCTATCTCACATCATGCGGCGTCCTCGGGGCGCCGCATTTTTTCTTGAACGCATGAGCCGGCGCCGGCCGGCAGCCGGAGGCGCGCGTGGCGGCCACAACGAAGAAGACGGTTTCTGCCGACAGCAGCAATCCTTTCGGAACCATCGTCAATCTCTGGCCCTACATGTGGCCTTCCGATCGGCCGGACCTGAAGATGCGGGTGGTCTGGGCGACGCTGTTCCTGCTCGCCTCCAAGATTGTCCTGCTGCTCGTTCCCTATTTCTTCAAATGGGCGACGGACGCGCTGAACGGCCGGATGGACGCGGTCGACCTGCTGCCGTCCTTCCTGCTCGGCGCGGTCATGCTGGTGATCGCCTACAACCTCGCCCGCATCCTTCAGGCCGGGCTGAATCAGCTGCGGGATTCGCTGTTTGCCAGCGTCGGCCAGTACGCGGTGCGCCAGCTCGCCTACCGCACCTTCGTCCACCTCCACCGGCTGTCGCTGCGCTTCCATCTGGAGCGGCGCACCGGCGGCCTGTCGCGGGTGATCGAGCGCGGCACCAAGGGCATCGAGACGATCGTCCGCTTCACCATCCTCAACTCGGTCCCGACGATCATCGAGTTCCTGCTGACGGCGATCGTCTTCTGGGCTGGCTACGGCTTCAGCTACCTCGCCGTCACCGCCGTCACGGTGGCGCTCTACATCTGGTTCACCGTGCGCGCCAGCGACTGGCGCATCGCCATCCGCCGCTCGATGAACGACAGCGACACCGAGGCCAACACCAAGGCGATCGATTCGCTGCTGAATTTCGAGACGGTGAAGTACTTCGGCAACGAGGAGATGGAGGCGAGGCGCTTCGATCAGTCGATGGAGCGCTACGAGCGCGCGGCGACGCAGGTCTGGACCTCGCTCGGCTGGCTGAACTTCGGCCAGGCGCTGATCTTCGGCATAGGCACCGCGATCATGATGGTGATGTCGGCGCTCGCCGTCCAGCGCGGCGAACAGACGATCGGCGACTTCGTCTTCGTCAATGCCATGCTGATCCAGCTGTCGATCCCGCTCAATTTCATCGGCTTCGTCTATCGCGAAATCCGCCAGGGGCTGACCGACATCGAGCAGATGTTCGATCTCCTGGAGGTGGAGGCCGAGGTGGAGGACAGGCCGGATGCGACGCCGCTCGCAATCGGCACCGGCGCGATCGCCTTCCGCGACGTCCATTTCGCCTATGATCCGGCCCGCCCGATCCTGAAGGGCGTCTCCTTCGAGGTCCCGGCCGGCAAGACCGTCGCCGTCGTCGGCCCCTCCGGCGCCGGCAAGTCGACGCTGTCGCGGCTGCTCTACCGCTTCTACGACGTGCAGCAGGGCGAGATCACCATCGACGGCCAGGACGTGCGTGCCGTGACGCAGAAATCGCTGCGCCAGGCGATCGGCATGGTGCCGCAGGACACCGTGCTGTTCAACGACACGATCGCCTACAACATCCGCTACGGCCGGCCGTCGGCGAGCGACGAGGAGGTGCGGGCGGCAGCCGACATCGCCCAGATCTCGGGCTTCATCGCGCATCTGCCGGGCGGCTTCAAGGCGATGGTCGGCGAGCGCGGCCTGAAGCTGTCGGGCGGCGAGAAGCAGCGCGTGGCGATCGCCCGCACGATCCTGAAAAGCCCGCCGATCCTGATCCTCGACGAGGCCACCTCGGCGCTCGACACCCGCACCGAGCAGGAGATCCAGGCGGCCCTCGACCTGGTGTCGAAGAACCGTACCACGCTGGTGATCGCCCACAGGCTTTCCACCGTGGTCGGCGCCGACGAGATCATCGTCCTGAAGGACGGCCGGATCGCCGAGCGCGGCACCCATTCGGACCTCTTGCGCCACGGCGGCCTCTATGCCTCGATGTGGAACCGCCAGCGCGAGGCCACCGAGGCGGAGGAACACCTCAAGCAGGTCCGCGAGGCCGACGAACTGGGCATCGTGGTGCGCCAGCCGGCGGCGGGCGAGTGAGGCGGACGGCCGCTATGGCCGCGCCGCGCCCGCGAAGGTCCGGTCGGCCAGCGTCGGCAGCATCCAGCGGAAGGCGACGCTGCGGGCACCCTGGAAGGTGAGCAGCGCCAGCCACAGCCCGGTATTGCCGAGCAGCGGCTGCAGCACCGCCCAGGCGGCGAAGTAGATGACCAGCGAGGCGAGCATCAGGTTGCGCATCTGCCGCGACCAGGTGGCGCCGATATAGATGCCGTCCATCTGGAAGGCGACGAGGCCGACGAGCGGCAACACGACCACATAGGGCAGGTAGTCGCCGGCGATGGCCACGATTGCGGGCGAGGGCGCGGTCATCTCGATCACCCAGCCGCCGAGCAGCAGGAACGAGACCGCGACGAGGCCGGCAAAGACGAAGCCCCACAGCGTCGTCAGCGACAGCATCCGGTCGAAGGCCGGCCGGTAGCGGGCCCCGATCGCCCGCCCGGCCATCTGCTCGGCCGCCGTAGCGACGCCGTCCAGGAAGGCGACCCCGAAGAAATAGAAACGCAGCAGGATGGTGTTGGCCGCCAGCACCTCGATGCCGAGCACGCCGCTCTGCCGGGTGAAGAAGGAAAGCCCGATCAAGAGCGACAGCGAGCGGATCATCATGTCACCGTTGACCGAGAACATCCGCTTCAGTGTCGCAAGGTCCGGCCGGCTCCAGGCATGCCGGTCCGTCCGGGCCGCGACGAGGAGGATGCCGGCGAGCGTCGTCACGGCTTCGGCGACGAGCGAGGCGCCGGCAACGCCCGCAAGCCCCCAGTCCAGTTCGAGCACCCAGTAGAGGCTGAGGGCGATGTTGAGGCCGTTCAGCAGCGTCTGCAGCAGCATCGCCGTCAGCGCCTCGCCGCGGCCGATGATCCAGCCGAAGATGACGAAGTTGACGAGCACGAACGGGGCGGACCAGACGCGCCAGAAGAAATACTCCCCCGCCGCCGTGGCGACCTCGCCCTCGGCGCCGAGCAGCGCCAGGCCGAGCGCGCCGATCGGCCCGTGCAACAGAAGGATCAGGAGGCCCGAGACCAGCGCGATGACGAGCCCGCCGAGCAGCATCCGCTGCTCGGCACGGCGGTCGGCGGCGCCGATCGCCTGAGCGGTGAAGCCGGTGGTGGCGCCCCGCAGGAAGTTGAAGGAGACGAAGATCACGTCGAAGATGACGGCGGCGAGCGCGACGCCGCCGACGAGCGCCGCATCCTGCAACTGGCCGATCACGCCGGTGGCCACGAGGCTGACCAGCGGCGTCGACAGATAGGCGACCATCATCGGGATGGCGATGCGCAGCACGTCGCCATGCGAGACCGTGAACGGCCTGGCAGCGCCGGCCGGACTGGAGAGCGAGGCGCTCACGCGGTCCTCTGCTCCGGCGTTGCCTCGGCCGCGCGAAAGCCCGACCGGGTCGGAGCCTTCAGCGTCTCGCGCGTGTCGCACAGGGCCTCGAGCCCGGACCCTGTGCCAGGCCCGAGCACGCTGTCGATGACATCGACGGTGGTCTGCTCGCGCATTCCATCATCCTTCCGCGTGGCTGTCGTGCCGGGTCAGGTTACGTTTCCGCCGCCTGCCACGCTAGAGCGTGCTGTTGTGNNCGCTTCAACCAACCCGAAGGGCCGGGCATCTTTTCGTCAGGGCAGAGGCGAGCGCCTCGAACGTACCTTCCGGTATGCCCTTCGTCGCTCGCCTCCGCCCTGACGAAAACCTGCTCCGGCAGAATGGTTCCAAATCACAACAGCACGCTCTGGTGCAGATCGGCGGCTTGTCCCCTGGTCCTGGCCTTTGTCCCCGTCATCGTGCTCGACAGGGAAAGCTCGACGGCCGCATCCGCATGCAGCAGCGTCGAATCGAAGGTCGGGATGTCGAAGTCGTCCGGGCCGACGAGCAGGCCGATCTCGGTGCATCCGAGGATGACGCTGTCGGCGCCGGCCGCCTTGCCCGCCTCGACGACCTGGATGTAGCGCTCCTTCGAACTCTCCTTGACGATGCCGCAGCACAGTTCGGAAAAGATGATGTCGTGCACGGCCTGCCGGTCGGCGGCATCCGGAATCAGCGCATCGATGTCGAAGGCCTGCTTCAGGCGCTGGCGATAGAACGCCTGCTCCATCGTGTAGCGCGTGGCGAGCAGCAGCGGGCGCCGGCAGCCGGCAGCGGCCACCGCCTCGCCGGTCACGTCGGCGATATGGACCAGCGGCACGCCGACGCTCGCTTGAACTTCGCTCGCGAGCAGATGCATCGTGTTGGTGCAGATCAGGATCATGTCCGCGCCTGCATCCTCCAATTCCCTGGCGACCTGGCCGAGCGCGTCGGCGGCCTCGTTCCACGCCCCGGCCTTCTGGAGCGTCACGATACGGTCGAAGTTGACGGACCGCAAAACCACATCGGCCGAATTCAGGCCGCCGAGCCTGTCGCGTACCTGTTCGTTGACGCGGCGATAGTAGACCGCCGTGCTTTCCCAGCTCATGCCGCCGAGCAGCCCGATCCTTTTCATGCGTTTCTTCCGTCCGTGTGTTGCTGATGGGAGAAAGGATAGGGCAGGGCGGGTGCGGTGAAATTGCGTTTTTCCGCTATAGACCCCGAAATTCGTCAATCTCATCCTGGCAATTTGCCGATTTGCTAGGATGAATTTGCAGAAATTCGCCAACCTGTGAATTCTCACTCTACTGCCTCTTCGTTTGATGCTTTACAGCATGGTCGTTTTCTTGATCCAATAAGGGAGACGGCCGATCCGGCCTTGCGGTGTTCGGCGCGGAAATTCGCCGAGGATCCGGCGCAAGAGAAGAATGAATTGGGCACGAACCGTGCCCGATTGAGAAAACGCTTTGCAGGCCCCGGGTCGGGCGCAATGAACGGAGACTGCATGTTCGACCAGATCGACCGAAAGATCATCGATATCCTCCAGCAGGACGCCAACAAGTCCGTCGTCGACATCGCCAACGAGGTCGGCCTGTCGCACACGCCCTGCTGGCGCCGGATCAAGCGCATGGAGGACATGGGGCTGATCCGCAATCGCGTGGCGCTCGTGGACCGGCGCATGGCGAATGTGGGCATGACGATCTTCATCGCCATCAAGGTGCCCCGCCACAACTCCGTCTGGCTGGATGCCTTCCGCAAGGAGATCCGCGACATTCCGGAGATCGTGGAGGCCTACAGGCTGACCGGCGAGACCGACTACCTGCTGCGGATCGTTGTTCCCGACATCGAGGTCTACGATCAGGTCTACCAGAACCTCATCAACAGGCTGGAGTTCTCCGACCTTTCCTCGTCCATCGCCATGGAGGAGATGAAATTCACCACCGCGCTGCCGACCAAATACATGTAGCGCAGGCAGATCGCTTCACATTAAGAGAAGACAGGAAACATCTGATGCGCATCGGCATTCCGGGATCCGGACTGGCCGCTTTTGGCATCGCCCTCTGTTCCGGCGCGATGGAACAGGATCTCGCCGCGCGGAATGATATCCTGCCCGATCGGGGCTCGACCGGCCGTCGCCCTCGGACCGGAAAACCCTGTGCGAGAAGGGCTGCGCCTGAACGCTGCGGCCGGCCCGGCAGGGGCGCGGGCAGAACGGGTTCTCGCCCCCTTGCGGCGGCGACGGCCGGCAGGCCGGACGGGGCGCGCCATCGGCGATTGCCCGGCCGCATCATGCCTCCCACATTGCCCCGGCCGCGGTTTCGCGCTAGTTGCAGGGCACTTGAAACGGAGAGATGGCATGAGTCTGGTCGATACGGTGCGCAACACGCTGGTTCCCGTCCACCGCGACGGGTGGAAGTTCGTTGCCATCTTCTTCGTGGTGTCCGTCATCCTCGGCTACCTGTGGGAGCCGCTGATGTGGCTGGGCTTCGTGCTGACCGCCTGGTGCGCCTATTTCTTCCGCGATCCGGAGCGCGTCACCCCGCAGGATCCCGACCTCGTCATCAGCCCGGCCGACGGCCGCGTCTCCGCCATCGCCATGGTGACGCCGCCGCTCGAGCTCGAGCTCGGCTCCGAGCCGATGCTGCGCATCTCCGTGTTCATGAACGTCTTCAACTGCCATGTGAACCGGTCGCCGATGCGCGGCAGCGTCCGCCGCATCGCCTATCGGGCTGGGCGCTTCCTCAATGCCGAACTCGACAAGGCGAGCCAGGAGAACGAGCGCAACGGCCTCGTCATCGATACCGCCCATGGCGAGATCGGCGTCGTCCAGATCGCCGGCCTCGTCGCCCGCCGCATCGTCTGCTGGACCTCGACCTTCGATCACCTCGAGGCCGGCGAGCGCTTCGGCCTGATCCGCTTCGGCTCGCGCCTCGACGTGTTCCTGCCGGCCGGCGCCGAGGCGCGCGTCGCCGTCGGCCAGACGGCGATCGCCGGCGAAACGGTGCTGGCCGAATTCGGGACGGCGAAGGGACCGGTCCTGGGACGCCGGGGTTGAAAGAAGACGGGGGGCGCACGATTTCGGGTTCGTTGATCCGTCGAGACGAGATTGCGTGCGCCCTGTCCTGCAAGCAAAGCGAGCCGAGATGAAGACGCCGTTTCACCCCTACGAGCCGAACGGTCCGAACGACGAAGCGCGCGGGCCGCGCCTGCGGCAGATCCCGCTTCGGGTCATCATTCCGAACATGATCACGATCCTGGCGATCTGCGCCGGATTGACCGGCATTCGCCTTGCCTTCGAGAACCGCTACGAGCTCGCCGTCGGCATGGTGCTGCTGGCCGCCTTCCTCGACGGCATCGACGGCCGGGTCGCCCGGCTGCTGAAGGCCACGTCGAAATTCGGCGTGCAGATGGATTCGCTGGCCGACATCGTCAATTTCGGCGTCGCGCCGGCGCTGGTGCTCTACGTGTTCATCCTCGACCAGGCGCGCTCGGTCGGCTGGATCGCCGCGCTGATCTTCGCCATCGCCGCCGGCCTGCGGCTCGCCCGCTTCAACGTCATGTCGGAACGCGAGACCAAGGCCTCCTGGCAGTCGGAATATTTCGTCGGCGTGCCGGCGCCGGCCGGCGCCATGCTGGTGCTGCTGCCCGTCTATGTCGGCTTCCTCGGCCTTGCCCCCAGCCGTCCCTTCGCCCTGGTCGCGTCCGCCTATACGGTGCTGATCGCCTTCCTCCTCGTCAGCCGCGTGCCGGTCTGGTCGGGCAAGTCGGAAGGTAGCCGCATCCGCCGGGATTTCGTCCTGCCGGTGATGCTGGTCGTCGTCATCTATGTCGCGACCCTGATGAGCTTCACCTGGGAAACCATGGTGGTGACGGTCGCCATCTACCTCGCCTCGCTGCCCTTCGGCGCCCGCGCCTGGTACCGCAAGTATGGCGGCTGGCCGGCGGCCGACACGGCCGTGGAAAACCACTTCCCCGGCGAGGAAGAGGACGAGCCCGAGCCCGAACCGCGCGACGGCCGCTAGTTTCGCATCTCCCAGACTGACATCGATATCGACCGCCATTGGCGGGCGCGCATCGGCGCGCCTGCGACAGGTTGACATGCGCTCGCGGCGCCTCAGCCTTGCGTAAACGCAAGTATGGCCGACTTGCGCGCGTCGTCATTCGATGATACTTAACGCGGTAATTACTAGCATGCTAATTATAGTTGGGCTAAGAAATGTTACCGACGAACCCGAGAGACGTTGTCCTGGAAGAGCTGTCCCGCGCCGGCAGGAAGATGCGGGCGCTCTTCGATGCCCGGGTGCGGGCGAGGGGGGTGACGCTGTCGCGTGCGCGGACGCTGCTGATCCTGCGCCGGACGCCGCGGCTCAACCAGCGCGAACTCGCCGAAGAACTCGACATCGAGACGCCGACGCTGGTGCGCCTGCTCGACGGCATGGAGAAGCAGGGCTTCATCGAGCGGCGCCATGTCGAAGGCGACCGCCGTGCCAAGCAGATCGTCCTGACGCCGGAAGGCGAGAAGGCCGCCGATGAGATGGTGGCGCTGGCCCAGGACCTGCGCCGCGACCTCCTGGCCGAGATCAGCGACAAGGACATCGCCACCGCCGTGCGCGTATTGCAGCAGATCTCCTGCGCCGCCACGACCTCGTGCCGGGAAGGCGTGTAGCAATGCGCACCGCCATCATCAGCGACGGGGAAATCCACGCTGTCGGCAAAGCCACCGGCGCCGTTCCGGTCGCCGCCAACGACGATCCGCCACAGCGTACGGCCGGTCCGGCCGACCGGCCCGGTTTCGCCGCTAGCGCCGGGCCATCGCCTGCGCCGCAAGCAGGCCCCGCGGCAAGTCCTGCAGCGGGCCTCCCGTCCTACGCCTACTTCGCGACCTCGGCGCTGCTGCTTTTGACGCAGGGCTTCGGGATGAACATGATCGCCGGCAACCTGCCGCAGTTGCAGGGCGCCTTCAGCGCCACCCAGAACGAGGCCACCTGGCTGATCGCGGCCTATCTGGCGCCGAACGTCAGCCTGTCGATGGCGCTGGTGAAGGTGCGCAACCAGTACGGCCTGCGCCGATTTGCCGAATGCGGCATCCTGGTCTTCACGCTGGTCTGCATCCTGCACCTGTTCGTCACCGACCTCGGTGCTGCGATCACCGTGCGCTTCTTCGCCGGCGTCGCCGCGGCACCCCTGTCGAGCCTCGGCTTCCTCTACATGATCGAGAAGCTGCCGCCGGAGCGGAAACTGCGCCACGGCATCCCCGCAGCGCTGACGCTGATCGCGCTCATGCCCTCGCTCACCCGCATCATGTTCCCGACCCTGTTCGAGATCGGCGGGGTGCACGGGCTCTACCTCTTCGAACTCGGCCTCGCCATGGCCAGCCTCTGCGCGATCTACCTGCTGCCGCTGACCTCGCCGCCGCTGATCAGGGCGATCGAGCGGCTGGACTTCGTCAGCTATCCGCTGATGGCGGTCGGGCTCGGGGCGATGGCGATCGTGCTGTCGACCGGTCGCCTCTACTGGTGGTTCGAGGTCCCCTGGCTCGGCGAACTGCTGGTGCTGTCCATCGTCTGCCTGACGCTCGCGATCGTGATCGACCTGAACCGCGCGCGCCCCTTCATCGACGTCCGCTGGCTGCTCAGCCCCGCCATGCTGCATTTCACCGCCGTGCTGCTGCTGTTCAGGCTGCTTCTGACGGAACAGACCGCGTCCGCCACCAATTTCTTCCTCGTCCTCGGCCTGCAGAGCGACCAACTGACCGGGCTCTACACCGTGATTGCGATTGCCGCCGTGATCGGCGGCACGGTCTGTGCCCTGGTCAATCGCCCGGGCCGCGAGCCCTATATCCACTTCGTCTGTCTCATGCTGATCGCTGCCGGCGCCTGGATGGACAGCCATGCCACCAACCTGACCCGCCCGCACGACATCTATGTCAGCCAGGCGTTGATGGCGCTCGCCTCCGCCATGTTCCTGCCGCCGGCCATGGCCCAGGGGATCGCCGAGGCCTTCAAGCGCGGCCCGAACCACTTCCTGACCTTCATCCTCGTGTTCCTCGCGACGCAGAACATCGGCGGCCAGCTCGGCTCGGCCGTGTTCGGGACGATGGTCACGCTGCGGGAGAAGTTTCATTCCAACGTTCTGGCGCAGTCGGTCACGCTGACCGATCCGCTCGTCGCCAACCGCGTGAGCCAGCTGTCCTCGACCTACGGCCATACGCTGACCGACAGAGCGCTCCTCAATGCCGAGGGCACCAGCCTGCTCGCCCAACGGATCACCCGCGAGGCCAATGTGCTGGCCTACAACGACGTGTTCCTCGCGATCGCCGCGCTTTCGCTCCTCGCCGCGATCGGCCTGGCGCTGCACCTCGCCTTCAACGCCATCCGGTTCCGCATGCAGGGCGCCGCTGCGGCCTGACGGCCGGCGGCGCGTCTCCGGAACCACACTCGAGTAACGACCATGAAGAAGATCATCAAAAGCCTCGCCTCCGCCGCCGCCATTGCGATCGGCATCGCCGGCGTCACCCTCGTCCTCTACGCCTGGGACCTGCCGCCCTTTCAGAGTGCGGTGCAGGTCACCGACAATGCCTATGTCCGCGGCTCCGTCACCCTGATCAGCCCGCAGCTCTCCGGCTATATCGTCGACGTTCCGGTCAAGGACTTCGAGCACGTCAAGGCAGGCCAGCTGCTGGCCAGGCTCGACGACCGCATCTTCGCCCAGAAGGTGGAACAGGCCAAGGCGACGCTCGCCGCCCAGGAGGCGGCATTGGCCAATTCGATCCAGCAGGAGAACTCGGCCAAGGCCAAGATCGGCGCCAGCGAGGCGGCCGTCGACAGCGCCAGCTTCGCGCTGCGTCGCGCCAACGAGAACTGGAGCCGCGTCGAGAACCTCGCCGCAAAGGGCCTCGTGGCGGAGAGCGAGCGGGAGCAGGGCAGGGCCACGCTCGACCAGGCGCAGGCCGCCGTCGACCAGGCCAGGGCGGAACTGGAAGTCTCGCGCCAGGACCTGCAGTCGATCGTCGTCAACCGCGACAAGCTGAAGGCGGACGTCGACGGCGCCGAGGCGGCCGTCCAGCTCGCCGAGATCGACCTCGCCAACACCGCCATCACCGCCCCGCAGGACGGCACCGTCGGCGAGGTCGGCGTCAAGCTCGGCCAGTACGTGGCGGCCGGGACGCAGCTGATGGCCGTCGTGCCGAACGGCACCTGGATCATCGCCAACTTCAAGGAAACCCAGCTGAGCCGCATCCGGCCTGGCCAGGCCGTCACCTTCACCGTCGATGCCCTCGACCATGTGCAGCTGCGCGGCCATGTCGAGCGCTTCTCGCCTGCCGCGGGCTCCGAGTTCAGCGTCATCAAGCCCGACAACGCCACCGGCAACTTCACCAAGGTCGCCCAGCGCGTCCCCGTCCGCATCGCGGTCGATCCGGGGCAGGAGGCGGCCGCGCGCCTGACGCCCGGCCTGTCGGTGGTGGTCAGCACGGTGGTAGACGGAGGCGGGGCGGCCATGGCGGGCGCCCTGGCGGCAGAGCGGACGGACGATTGAGCCCGAAACCCTTTACCACAACCGCAGTACACAGGATCCCAGCTCGGGGGCCGGCATGACGGCGGAGACATGTATGCGCAATCCAGTGACCATTCGCATGGCAATCTGTCGTCAGGGCGCCCGGTTGCCGCTGAATAGCTCCTCGCAGATCCGGCCGTCTTTCACGTAGAGCGTTCGCCCCGCCTTGCGGTCAAGAATCGACCAAGCCGGCTGTCCCTCGGACGTCATAAAGGAACACACATAGAGATTGCCGGAAACCGAGATCGCCAGTTCCGGCAAGCGACCACTCAAGCAGACCTCTTCGAGGTTGCGGCCGACGAGGGACTGGAAGTGTCTCTCCCATTCCCCTTCATCGCTCCAGCTTCCGCATACAATCGCGTTTTCATTCTCGATCCGCCAGCTCCACTCGATCATGACGGTATATTCGCCGCTGCCGTTGCCGGACGTGCCGTCGCGTCTGGACGCAGGCGACAGCTGACCCAGTTCGAGAAACAGCGCAGAGCCGTGGCCGCGCCAGACGTGCGAGATCCGCTGCGACACCAGCGCAGTTCGATACCGCTCGAGCATATCTGCTTCTGCCACGCCCGACCCCGCTCACTCCGGCATGCGATAGTCGACGATCTTCTTTTCGCGGACGACGAACAGTTTGCCGGTTTCGGTCATGCCGGGGCCGAGGAGCG
Organism: Hyphomicrobiales bacterium; assembly: GCA_900469965.1. Lineage (GTDB taxonomy): Bacteria > Pseudomonadota > Alphaproteobacteria > Rhizobiales > Rhizobiaceae > Mycoplana. The sequence continues at coordinate 147,131 of UBZP01000014.1, forward strand.
GCATCAGCGTCTCGGCGACGTCGGAAGGGTGCGGCACGGTCTCGGGATCTTCGCCGGGGACGGCCTGCGCCCGCATCGCCGTGCGGGTGGCACCGGGATCGACGGAGAGGATGCGCAGCGGCGTGCGCTGCGTCTCGCCCGCCCAGGTGCGCGCCAGCGCCTCGACGGCCGCCTTGGAGGCGGAGTAGGGGCCCCAGAAGGGCTTGCACTTGTGCGCGGCGGACGAGGACAGGATCAGCGCCCGGCCGGCGTCGGATTTCAAAAGTAGCGGCTCGACCGAGCGGATCAGCCGCCAGGTGGCGTTGACGTTGATGGTCATCACCTTCTCGAACACCTTCGCCTCGACGTGGCCGATCGGCGAGATCGTGCCGAGCACGCCGGCATTGGCGACGAGGATGTCGAGCTTGCCCCAGCGCTCGTAGATCGAGCCGCCGAGCTTGTCGATCGCCGCCATGTCGGCAAGGTCGAAGGGCACCAGCGTCGCCGTTCCGCCGACCGCGTTGATGGCGTCGTCGAGTTCCTCCAGACCGCCGACGGTGCGCGCGCAGGCGATCACATGCGCGCCGCGCTTGGCGATCTCGAGCGCGGTGAAATAGCCGATGCCGCGCGAGGCGCCGGTGACCAGCGCGATCCTGCCCTTCAGGTCGATGTCCATCATTGTCTTCCCATGCCGTGCGGCCAAAAAAGAAGGCCGCGTCTCCGCAGCCTTCTAGAGCGTTTGCCGGCGAATGGAAACCGTCCGGCGGCCTCAGCCGTTGCTGGCGAGCACCGAGACCTTGCGACCCATCGTCTCGCCATCCTTGTCGAGCAGCCGCGTCGGGTAATCGCCGGTGAAGTAGTGGTCGGTGAATTGCGGCCGGGCGTCGTTGCGGTCCTCGCCGCCGACGGCGCGGTAGAGGCCGTTGATCGACAGGAACTGCAGCGAATCGGCGCCGATGTACTTCGCCATCGCCTCGACGTCGGCATACTGGTTGGCGAGCAGCTTGTCCTTGTCCGGCGTGTCGATGCCGTAGAAGTCCGGATAGAAGATCATCGGGCTGGCGACGCGGATGTGCACTTCCTTGGCGCCGGCGTCGCGAATCATCTGCACGATCTTCAGCGAGGTCGTGCCGCGCACGATCGAATCGTCGACGAGCACGACGCGCTTGCCCTCGATCATCGCCCGGTTGGCCGAATGCTTCAGCTTGACGCCGAAGGCGCGGATCTGCTGGGTCGGCTCGATGAAGGTGCGGCCGACATAGTGGTTGCGGATGATGCCGTATTCGAACGGGATGCCGCTCTCCTGCGCATATCCGAGGGCTGCCGGCGTGCCGCCGTCCGGGACCGGCACGATCACGTCGGCCTCGACCGGGTGCTCCTTGGCGAGGTTGATGCCCATGTTCTTGCGGGCGACATAGACGCTGCGGCCGCCGACGACCGAATCGGGCCGGGCGAAATAGACGTATTCGAACAGGCAGAGCCGCTCGGGCTGGCCGTTGCCGGCCTTGCGGGCGTCGATCGACATCGAGCCGTCCGGCTGGACCTCGCAGATGATGACCTCGCCGTTCTCCACGTCGCGGACGTATTTGGCGCCGATGATGTCGAGCGCGCAGGTCTCCGAGCAGAAGATCGGCTTGCCGTCGAGCTCGCCCATCACCAGCGGACGGATGCCGGTCGGGTCGCGGGCGGCGATCAGCTTGGTCCGCGTCATCGCCACCATCGAATAGCCGCCCTCCATCTGGCGGATCGCGTCGATGAAGCGGTCGGCGGTCGAGGTGTAGCGCGAGCGGGCGATCAGGTGCAGGACCACCTCGGTGTCCGAGGTCGACTGACAGATGGCGCCGCCGGCGATCAGCTGCCGGCGCAGCGTCAGGCCGTTGGTGAAGTTGCCGTTGTGGGCGATCGCGATGCCGCCGACTTCGAGTTCGGCAAACAGCGGCTGGACGTTGCGCAGCGCCACTTCGCCGGTCGTCGAATAGCGCACGTGGCCGATCGAGATGTTGCCCGGCAGCTTCGAAAGCGTCGCCGGATCGGTATAGTGGTCGCCGACCAGCCCCATGCGGCGCTCAGAGTGGAAGCGCAGCCCGTCGAAGGAGACGATGCCGGCGGCTTCCTGCCCGCGGTGCTGCAGCGCGTGCAGCCCGAGCGCCGTCAGCGTCGCCGCATCCGGATGCCCGAGTATGCCGAAGACGCCGCATTCCTCATGAAGGGTATCATCGTCCGCCTCATGATCGGAACGGTGGTCGGAAACGGAAAGTTCGGTCATGTGCTGCAAGCCTTTGATCGACGGTACGGGGTTGCGCGATTTTCGTTTCTTCGGTGGCAGGATCGGGCCATCGGACCGGGCCTGCCGGGGCGCGGTCCTCTCACTTGCGCGACCGCGACGCCTATATATGGGAGCCTGAACGACTTTACCACCGAAGTCCGAAGGCTTCAGTGGTAGCGAAACGCACTCTACCAGATTTCCACTGCGGCTGCCCTCGCGAAAATGCGGGGCAGCCCTGCATTGTCATCCGCACGTCATCCGTTGGTGGCCGGTGCCTCTTCTGCCGGCTCCTCGCCGGTGGCGGGCGCCTGGCCGGTGGTTCCGTCCGTACCGTCTGCCGGGGCGTCGGTGCCCTCGGCAGGCGCGCGGCGGCCGAGCAGGCGGTCGCGGATCTCGGTATCGGCGTTTTCGGGCAGGAGCGCGATCAGCTTGGTGCCGAGGTTGTCGAGCAGCGGCTTCGACTTGGCGCTGCCGACCCAGGACGGCTGCTGCTGCGCCGGCACGAGCCAGTTGAAGAACAGCATGGCGACGACGACGATCAGGATGCCGCGGGCCGCGCCGAACAGGAAGCCGAGCGTGCGGTCGAGCGCGCCGATGCGGCTGTCGATGATGAAGTCGGCAATCCGCATGGTGATGAAGGAGATGACGATCAGCGCCAGCAGGAACACGACGCCGGCCGAGCCGATGATCGCCACCGTGTCGCTCGTCGTGTATTCCTTGGCGTAGGGGACCAGCACCGGATAGAGGAAGTAGGCGGCGGCGGCGGCGCCCACCCAGCTGGCGACTGACAGGACCTCGCGCGAGAAACCGCGCACCATCGCAAGCACCGCCGAGAACAGCGCGACGCCGATGACGATGCCGTCGAGAAGAGTGATGGGCATGTTTGTCTTACTCCAGACCAGGAATGTCGTGCGACCCGGACGCGGTTTGTCGCGGCACTCTAGCCGATCGCGTCTGCGGCGTCTCAATTCGGTTCATCGGCAACGAACTGTTTCCACAAAGCTTTGCCAATTTCGCGGCAGCCCGCCGAGAGGCGGCCTGCCCAGTCGTCGTTCCCTCAATCCCCGTCATCGGCGCGCATCAGCGCGCCCTTCGCACCGGCGATCCGCGCCACCAGGTCCGGCAGGCTGTCGATCTCCTGCCAGCGCCCGCCGTTGCCCCTGGGCAGTTCGGCCGAGCCCGCAGGCAGGACCGCTTGCGAAAAGCCGAGCTTTTCCGCCTCCTTGAGGCGCTGGGCGGTGTGCGAGACCGGCCGGACGGCGCCCGAGAGGCTGACTTCGCCGAAATAGACGCAATCGGCGGGCAGGGCAAGGCCGGCCAGCGACGAAACGAGCGCGGCTGCGACGGCGAGGTCCGCGGCGGGTTCGGAGATGCGAAAGCCGCCTGCGATGTTGAGATAGACGTCGTGCTGGCCGAGGCGGACGCCGCAATGGGCCTCGAGTACGGCGAGGATCATCGAGAGCCTGGCCGAATCCCAGCCGACGACGGCACGCCTCGGCGTGCCGAGCGAGGTCGGCGCCACCAGCGCCTGCACCTCGACGAGCACCGGGCGGGTCCCCTCCATGCCGGCGAAGACGGCCGCACCCGGCGACTTGGCGTTGCGCTCGCCGAGAAACAGCTCGGACGGGTTGGCGACCTCGCGCAGGCCCTTGTCGGACATCTCGAACACGCCGATCTCGTCGGTCGGTCCGAAGCGGTTCTTGACCGTGCGCAGGATGCGGTAGTGATGGCCGCGGTCGCCCTCGAAATAGAGCACCGCGTCGACCATGTGCTCGACGACGCGGGGGCCGGCGATCTGGCCTTCCTTGGTCACGTGGCCGACGAGCACGACGGCGGCACCCGTCTGCTTGGCGAAGCGGATCATCGCCTGCGCGCCGGTGCGCACCTGCGTGACCGTGCCGGGCGCGGATTCGACGATGTCGCTCCACAGCGTCTGGATCGAATCGATGATGGCGAGATCCGGCCGCTTGCCGTCGGCAAGCGTGGCCAGGATATCCTCGACATTGGTCTCGGCCGCGAGCAGTACGTCGGTCTCGGCAGCGCCGAGGCGCTGGGCGCGCAGCCGGATCTGCGCCACCGCCTCCTCGCCGGAGACGTAGATGACGCGCTGGCCCTTGCGTGAAAGTGCTGCGGCCGCCTGCATCAGCACCGTCGACTTGCCGATCCCCGGATCGCCGCCGACGAGCACGGCCGAGCCGCGCACGAAGCCGCCGCCGGTCACCCGGTCGAGCTCGCCGATGCCGGTCGAAACCCGCGGCGCCTCCTCGATCTCGCCGGAAAGCGTCGTCAGCGCCACCACGCGGCCCTTCTTCGGCGTCTTGCCCGGGCCGCCGCCGATGCCGCCCATCGGATCTTCCTCGACGACGGTATTCCATTCGCCGCAGGCGTCGCACTTGCCGACCCAGCGCGCATGGACCGTGCCGCAGTTCTGGCAGACGAATTGGGTCCGGGCCTTGGCCATCAGGTCTCGCTTTCGGTGAAATCGTCCGGCGACAGCTGCTGCCGGCCGTGGAGGATGCGGATGACGACGATTCGTGTGTCGTACACCCGCAGATAGATGCATCGGTCGCGGTAGGGAAGGGCTCTCAAGCCGGGAGCCAGCCAGTCTCGGGCAACGCCAGTATAGCCCGCTGCGGCTGCCGACTTGATCTTGGCTTCGATGGCGCGAACGAAGCGCAGGGCGGCGTCGGGATTTTCCTGCGCGATGAAGTCGTATATGCCGATCAGATCCTCGATCGCTGCAGGCGACAGGCGGTAAAGTCGGGCCTCGATCACTTCGCGGACTTCGCCCGGGCGACGATATAGGCGGTCAGGTCGTCATCGGTGGAGAACTCGACATACTCGCCATTTTCGATCTGTCGATCGCCCTCTTCGATCAGCCGCCGCAACTCCGCCAGCCGCAGTTCGTCGCGCTCGAGCAGGCGCAGGCCCGCCCGCACGACCTCGCTGGCATTGTTGTAGCGGCCCGAGCTGATCTGCTCGTCGATGAAATGCTCGAAATGGTCGCCGACCACGATGGACTTCTTTGCGTTCGACATGCCGCCCTCCGAAATTTGCGGCGATCCTACCACGCGGGAAGAACAATTCCTACCGGCCGGCCTCGATGTAGTCCCGGCGGTAGCGCGGGCCGAGGTTGGTCAGAAGCACGTAGTCGATCGTGCCGCCGGCACGCGAGACGACGTCGATCGGCATGTGCGGGCCGAACAGCTCGATGAAGTCGCCGGCATGGACAGCGCCGGGCGGCAGGTCGGTCACGTCGAAATGGGTCAGGTCCATGGTGACGCGGCCGATCAGGGGCACGTGGTGGCCGTGCAGATAGCCCTTGGCACCGGTGGTGACGGCCTGCCGCAGCGGCACGCCGGCGCTGGACAGGCTGCGCAGATAGCCGTCCGCATAGCCGATCGCCGCCACCGCGATCCGGCTGTCCCGGGACAGCACGGCGGAGGCGCCGTAGCCGACGCTTTCGCCGATCCGCGCCTCGCGCACCTGCAGGATCCGCGCCTCGGCCTTGACGACGGGCTTCATCGGGTTCGGCTCGCCGTTGACCGCCGCTCCGCCATAGACGGCGATGCCCGGGCGGGTCATGTCGAAATGGAAGTCCGCGCCGAGAAAGACGCCGGCGGAGTTCGCCAGACTGGCCTCGACCCCCTCGAAGGCGTTGGCGGCGGCGCGAAAGCGGTCGAGCTGCATCCGGTTCATCGGGTGCAGGGGCTCGTCGCCGCAGGCGAGATGGCTCATGATCAGAACCGGCGAGAAGCTTGCCGGGCGGGCCGGGTCGTGGGCCAGCGCGGTCGCCTCGGCGACCGTGAGCCCGAGGCGGTTCATGCCGGTGTCCACCTGCAGCACGCAGGGGTGATCACCGTGTTCCGAGATGGCCGCCATGAAGACGGCCAGCTGCTCGCTGGACGCGATGACCGGCACCAGGTCGTGGCTGAAGAACAGCCGCTCCGAGCCCGCCCACATGCCGGAGAGGACGTAGATCCGGCCATCGGGAACCACGGGCCGGAGGGCGGCCCCCTCCTGCGGGGTGGCGACGAAGAAGTCCCGCGCGCCGGCCCCGTAGAGGGTGCGCGCGGCCGGCTCGAGCCCGGTTCCGTAGGCGTTCGCCTTGAGCACCGCGGCCGTGCGGGCCTTTCCCGACTTGCGGGCCATCAGTCGCCAGTTGTCGGCGAGCGCTCCGAGGTCGATGGTGACACGTGCCGGTTCCTCGCCGGGAAATTCGTCCGACGAGACCGGGGCGGAGGAGGGAAAACCGTTGTTCGTCATTTTTCTGCAATACAGTCTCCGGCTTCTGGCAGCAACAGGATTGCGTCTCAGTGAATTTCCGCTAGAGCTTGGCGCGGAAGGACAATTCTGGGGTGATTTTGTCAGGTATGCCTCCGCTTTGCGTGTAGGCAATTCTGTAGTTTTGAAGTCGAGAGGTTGAACAGCGAGCATGCCAAGACATATCGCCACCGCCTCGCTGGCGCTGGTTCTCACCGCGGCGTCCTTCGTCCGGCCCCTCGGCGCGCAGGAGACGCCGGACCCGTCGCCGGAGCTGCGCGACGCCTATGCGACGCTGCTCGGCCTCGATCTCGACGGCGAGCAGCCCGTCCGCGACGGCCGCACCGACATCTATCGCTCGAACCTGGACAATCCCGCGGCGCCGCGCCTCGTGACCCGGCTGGAGGTGAGCGGTAACGAATGCCGCGTGCGCACCACCTCGGCCCTCCAGTCGCCGGGCGAATGGGCGGTGCTTTCGTTGACGATGATGGATTTGAAGCGCATCCAGAGCGCCGTCGCCTATGGATCGGTCGACGACCTGATCGCCGGCAGGAACCCGTTGCGCCCCGGCGACGCCGCCGCCCGCCAGCTCGTGCTGAAGGGCGACCACCTCCAGTGCACGAGCCGGATTTCCCTCGCCGACGAAGCGGAAACGCCGGTCAGCAGCTGTCACGACCGGCTTGATATCTCGATGATGGACGAGGCCCAGGTGGCGAGGGTCCAGAAGGCCGTCGCGCTGTTGACGGAGAGGTGCGATATCGACGCGCTGCGGCCGTAGCGCCAGGTCCTGATCCGGCTTAGGAGAGTGACGCCTGGGGACGCCGGTCGGGCGTGATCCCGAGCATCTGGCGCAGCGGCACCGATGGGCGCAGCAGGTCGGCAAGCGTATAGCCGTCCAGGACGTCGAGAAAGGCCGCCGCCGCGGACGAGAGGGCGCGCTTCAGCACGCAGGCCGGCTGGATCACGCACACGATCTGCGCGCCGGGCTCCAGACAGGGGACGATGGCGAAGTCGGGCTCGCAGGCGCGGACGATGTCGCCGATGCTGATCTCGCTCGCCTCGCGGGCAAGCCGCATCCCGCCCTGCCGCCCGCGCACCGTCTCGATGAAGCCCTTCTGCCCCAGTTCATGGGTGATCTTCATCAGATGGGCGCGCGAGATGTCATAGGCCTCGGAAATCTCCGATATCGTCGCCAGCCTGTGGGTGTTCAGGCCGAGATACATCATCATCCGCAGGGCGTAGTCTGTGTAGGCCGTCAATCTCATCGGTATGCCCCGTCTGAAAGCGGATGGGTGGACGATAGCGGCGCCGGTATCGAAGGCACGCACACCAGAGGCCTGCCACGGCCCCGACATGCGGCGTGACGTCGCTCCCTCCGGTTTCCGCCGATCCGGTCGACGCCCTGTCTTGCCGGGCTCGGTTTTAAGATATATGTGTAATCCATCATTTGATTGCGATCAACGTTCGACAACTATTCTTCCCGTCCATGGCTCCGGCCACGTGTTTGCGGGCTGGCTGGATCATGGAAGTGCCATTCATAGCAACGCCGATCAAGCGCAAGGCTCCGGACCGGTGCAGGGCAGGGGAGCGGCTCGGCGCGGCTGCCTGCGATTTCGGGCTTCCGCGTCCGCTGCGGCGACGGCTCCTCCACGGGACGTGACCGCCATGCCCTGCCTTCCGCACGATCCGTCCATCTATCTCGACGAAAGCACCGTCTCGGAGCTGGTCATCGACTTCTCGATGCGGCTTCGTCGCAATGCGGCGCTGCGCGCGGTCCTGAACAGGCTTGTCGGCAACCGCTGGCTGGAGTTCGAGCAGGGCTTCGGTCGGGTCTGCGAAAGCATTCTTCTCCAGCAGGAAATGGAGGAGGACCTGATCGATGTTTTCTTCGCGCATTTCGATGCGCTCTCTGCCGATGATCTCGCCGAGGCCGGCGGCGTGTTTCTCGACGCCTGCCTGGCGAGCCTGCCGCTGCATGCGGCGGCGTCGGTCAACGAGCTGTTCGAAAAGGCTGCAGAGGTCCTGTTCGCCGCCCTGGCCGAGAACCGCACCGCAGAGGCCGCCCATCGCGCACGGACGATCCTGGCGGCCGGTCACGTCTTTCGATGAAATCCTACCCGACACCGAAAGGAACTCCCATGGCGTCGAAACCCTACAGGACGACGATGATCTTCAACGAGGAGACACTGCCCGCAGCGCTGCGCCGCACGCACAGTACGAAGAGCGGCGTCTGGGGCGTTCTGCGGGTGATCGCCGGAAGCTTGCGCTATGTGGTCGAGGATGGCAGCGGCGCGCCGGTTCTACTGACGTCGGGCGATACCGTCGTCATCCTGCCGCAGCAGCCGCATCACGTCGAAGTCACGGGCAGCATGCAGATGCTGGTGGAATTCTACGATCACCACCCCGTCGTTCGCCCGGGACACGAGCCGGCCGAGGAGGCCGACCGCACGGAACCATCCGGAACCCGGGCGGCCTATCTGAAGGAACGGCAACTCGACGAGGCCACCGTCGTCAGGGTCGTCGACACGTTCTACGGCCGCATCCGTCGCGACGCGCTTCTTGGCGAGATCTTCGACCGGATGATCGGCGACCACTGGGACCGGCATCTGCAGACGATGTACGATTTCTGGTCGTCGGTGATGCTGATGTCGGGCCGCTACAAGGGAACCCCGATGCAGAAGCACGTCTCGATGACGCAACTGACGGAGGCGCACTTCGGCCGCTGGCTGGAACTCTTCGAACTGACCGTCACGGAACTGTGCGTCGAGACCGATGCCCGCCTTTTCATGGAGAAGGCGCAGATGATTGCCCGCAGCTTCCAATATGGCATCCAGGTCGCGAGGGGCGAATTGCCGCCCCGCATCTCTGCCCGCGCCGTGTGATCGCACCGGCCGCACGGTTGCGCCGGCTCCACGAAACGGAGCCGGCAGGACGATCCCGCCCTGCGAGCCTCGGACCTCCGCAGGACATCTATTTGAAGGGTCAGGGTCGATCGGCCGGCGGTCGTGGCCGTCCGTCCGGATGGTCGCGGTCGTCGTAGAGGACGCGTTCGGCCGCGCCGTCAAGGTCCTCGTACTGGCCGTCCGAGAGGTTCCAGATGAATGCGGCGAGTGCCGCGGCGCTGAGCAGCACCGCGAGCGGCACGAGGAACATCGCGTCAGCCATGCGGCGTGCCCCTCCCGGTTCTACCGCCGCTGAGCCGCAGCGCATTGGCAACGACGATCAGCGAGGAGGACGACATCGCGACGGAGGCGAGAAGCGGGGTCAGCAAGCCGAAGATCGCGATCGGCACGGCGAGCAGGTTGTAGGCGATCGACAGCAGGAAGTTCTGGCGGACGAGCGCGGCACTCGTGCGCGCGATCCGGTGGGCGTCGGCGATCGCCATCAGGCTCTCGTGCAGGAAGATCAGGTCGGCGGCCGTGCGGCCGATATCGGAGGCGGAGGCCGGTGCGAAGGACACGTGCGCGGCTGCGAGCGCCGCCGCGTCGTTCAGCCCGTCGCCGACCATCAGCACCCGCCGGCCTTCGCGCCTCAGCGTCTCGAGCCGCTGCACCTTTCCGGCCGGCGTGGCTTCGGCGGTAGAGGGGATGCCCAGCCTTCCGGCGACCTCGGCGACCGCGTCCTGCCGGTCGCCCGACAGCATCTCCACCCGCAGCCCGCGCGCCTTGAGTTCGGCAATGCAGGCTCCGGCGCCGCCGCGCAGGCGGTCCTCGAAACGGAACGTGCGGACAAGGCGGCCGTCGCGGCCGAGCACGACGCTGACGCCATCCGGCACGGTATCGACCGGCGCTGCCCAGTCCGGACGGCCGAGCCGGTAGACCGCCCCTTCGACCTGCGCCTCGACGCCATGGCCGGCCACTTCGCGGATCTGCCCGACGGGGACTGCGGCCGCATCGGGGCAGGCGGCCGCGATGGCGCGCGAATAGGGGTGGGTGGAGTGGCGGGCGATCCCGGCCGCAAGCGCCAGCAGTTTTCCGTCTGTCTCGCCGCTCTCGTCCTTCTGGGGCAGCAGTTCCGGTTCCCCGCGCGTCAGCGTTCCGGTCTTGTCGAACACCACGGTATCGATCTCCGCCAGGCGTTCGAGGGCGCTGCCGTCCTTGATCAGGATGCCGCCGCGGAACAGCCGGCCGGCGGCGACGACCTGGACCATCGGCACTGCGAGGCCGAGCGCGCAGGGGCAGGTGACGATCAGAACGGCGATCGCCGTGGTCGCCGCATGATGCAGCCCGGTCCCCGCGGCCTGCCAGCCGAGAAAGGTCAGGAACGCCGCGACGTGGACGACCGGCGCATAGAGCGCGGATGCGCGGTCGGCGATCCGCCTGTAGCCGCTGCGGCCGGACTCCGCCGTCTCCATCAGGCGGGTCATCTCGGCCAGGAAGGATTCGTTCGATCCGCGCAGCGCCACGATCTCGAGCGGGGCGGAGAGGTTCAGCACGCCGGCCTGGAGTTCCCGTCCGACATCGGCGGCCACGGGAATGCTCTCGCCGCTGGTCAGCGAGCAGTCGATCTCCGACCGCCCCGCCACGATCCGCGCATCGACCGGGACGCGCTGGCCGGCGGCAAGCGCCAGCCGCATGCCGGGCCGCACCTCGGCGAGCGGAACATAGCGGTGCCACCCGTCCGGCTCGATGAGATAGGCGCCCCTTGCCGCCAGCCGGGCGATACCCGCCACCGCGCTGCGCGCCCGTGCCCGCATCATGTGATCGAGCGTGCGCCCGATCAGCAGGAAGAACAGCAGCGAGACGGCGGCATCGAAATAGGCATGCGCGCCGTACATCGCGGTCTCGTAGACGCTGAGGACGAAGGTGAGCGTCACGCCGATGGAGATCGGCACGTCCATGTTGGTGCGCCCGTGTTTCAGGGCCGACCAGGCGGAGCGATAGAACACCTGGCCGGAATAGAGGACGGTCGGCAGGGCGATCAGGCCGGATATCAGGTGGAAGAGCTGCCGGGTCCAGGGGTCGGCGCCGGACCAGACCGCGAAGGACAGAAGCATGATGTTGCTGGAGGCGAAGGCTGCGACCGCAAGCGCGCGCAGCATGGCCCGCAGGTCGCCGTCGTGCGCCTTGTCGGGGATCTCCGCGACGTGCGCCGGAAAGCCGATCTTCTCCAGGGTCTCGGTGAGGGCGGGGGGCGTGCCGCGCCGGCTCCATTCCACGACGACCCGCTTCGTCGACAGGTTGGCCCGCGCCTTCGTGACGCCCGGCAGATTTGCGAGCGACGTCTCGACCTTGCGCATGCATCCGCCGCAATGCATCGAGGGGACGACGAGTTCGGTCCTGAAACTCGATGCCGACTGCCTGCTGAGCAGCAGGAGTTCGCCGCCGTCCTGCGCTTCGGGGGCGCGATCCGCGCCGGTGGGCGGGGAAAGAGATGCCGTTGCCATGTCCGCCTCCTTGCGCCGCCGTCAGGCCGCGGGCCTGAGCGCGCGATAGCAGTGCCAGGTGCCGTGGCCGAGGATCGGGAAGATGACGATCAGGCCGACGAAGCCGGTCGCGACGCTCAGCACGAACAGGCCCATGACGATGCCGGCCCAGACCAGCATCACATCGAGGTTGTGCCAGACCAGCGCCATGCTGGTGCCCATCGCCGTCAGCGCGTCCGAGCGCTCCCGCAGAAGCATCGGCAGCGAAATGGCGCCGATCGCGAAGGAAAAGGCGGCGAACAGCCCGCCGACAGCGCTTCCCACCACGAGCATCGCCCAGCCGACGGGGGTGGTGAAGAGCATGGCTGCGATATGGTCGAGCCCCGGAAACGGCAGCAGTCCGAAGAACAGCGCGTACACGATCACCGCGGCCCGCAGCCACACCATCATCAGCAGGCAAAGAAGCGCGCCGGTGAAGACGACCTGATAGCCGGAGGCGGGGCGCACGAAGATCATGTCGGCGAAGGTGACCGGCAACCCGGCCGAAAGGCGGCGGCTCTTCTCGTAGAGCCCCATGGCGAAGATCGGACCGACGACCATGAAGCCGGCGAGCACCGGCAGCAGGATGTAGTCGGCGCCGTAGGCGAACAGGACCCAGACGCAGCCGGCCAAGACGAGGCAGACCAGAAGGCCGTAGGCGAGGCCCTGGTGCAGACCGATCGCGAAGTCCCGGGCGCCCGCGCGCAGCCAGCCGAAAGCGGCGGTCGCCGGCAGGTTCCGCCGCCAGATCTTCTCCCGCGGCTCGGCGGGCACGACATCGGGAAGGGCTTCGTTCATGGCCGTCACTCGCTGGCGGTTTTCGGTGGGGTGGATGGGCGGCAGCCGGATTGCGCCGCGGCGTAGGAGGCCCGTTCCCCGGCCTCGCCGAGCCGCCGGTGGGCGATGCATTCCGGTTGCGACGTCTCCGCGACATAGACGAGGTGGACATTGGCCGCGACGACCAGGGCGGCGCCGAGGACGATGGCCAACAGCAGGCCGGCGCGACCGGCAAGCCGGTTCCGCCGGATACTCATGGCCGGGCCTTCCGCAGATCGTCGAGGTAGGCGGCGAGGATCTTGATGTTCAGGCTCCCGAGCCGGCCTTCCCAGGTGGGCATGTGCCCCTGGCGCCCGGCCCAGACGGAGCTGTAGACCGTCTGCAAGCCGCCGCCATAGAGCCATTTGTCGTCCGCGAGGTCCGGCGCGCCGACATCCGCATTACCGCGCGCGTCATCGCCGTGGCAGGCGGCGCAGTTCGCCGCGAAGATCTCGGCGCCTTCCGGATGGTCGGCCGCGGCGCCATCCGCGCCGCTCCTGCCGAGATCGCGGACATAGGCGGCGACGGCCTCGATCTCCGCGCGCTGCAGGATGCCGTCGCGGCCGAAGGCGGGCATCTGCGCGCTCCGCGATTCCGGATGGGCGGAGTTGATGCCGACGCGGATGGTCTCCTCGATCGCCTCCGGCGTGTCGCCCCAGTTCAGCGCCCCGGTCGAGAGACCCGGAAAGCCCGCATTGCCGCTCGCGTCGACGCCATGGCACACGGCGCAATTCTGGCCGAAGAGCGCATGGCCGGCTTCGCGCACGTTGCCCATCACCGTCTCGTCCGCGGCGATCGTGGCGAAGTCCGCCTGCGCAACGACGTCGCGCCAGTGCGCCTGGTCTTGCGCAGCGCGCGCGAGGTCGCGGCGGACGACGTTGCGCTCGTCATAGCCCAGAATACCCTTGGTGTAGGTCGTCCCGAGGGGGAGGGCCGGCATGAACACCCAGTAGACGAGGCCGAAGAGCGTCGTCGTGATCAGGAAGAAATAGACGATGCGGGGAACCGGCGTGTTGAGTTCCTTGATGCCGTTCCATTCGTGCCCGGTCGTCCGGTGTCCGGTCAGCGGATCGCGTTCCTCTATTGCCACGGCCGGTCCTCCTTCTTGAGGATCGAAGCGGAGGCGTCGTCGAATTCCTTCTGCTTGGACGGCCAGAACGCGTAGCAGAGCACGACGACGGACAGGACCACCAGGTAGATGAGGCCGAAGGTCTTGGCGAACCAGACCAGTGTGTCATGGGCGACGATCGTCATCATTGCGTTTCCACCGCTGCGGTGTCCTGGCTTGCGGCATCCGTGAGCTTGCCGAGGATCTGGAGATAGGCGACGAGGGCGTCCATCTCGGTGACGCGCTGCGGATCGCCGTCGAAGAGGCGCACGGTCGTGGCCTCGCCGTAGCGGGAGGTCACACCGGCAGCCGCCGCGCTGTCGGGGTTCGCCTGGCCGTAGACGTCGGCTCCGGCATTGGCGATCATCTCGTCGGTATAGGGCACGCCGACCGCCCGTTGTGCGGCGAGCTGCCCGGACAGGTCGTCCGTCCGGAGCGCATTGTCCATCAGCCAGCCATAGGCCGGCATGATCGACACCGGCACGACGTCGCGCGGGTTGATCAGGTGGCGCACATGCCATTCGTCGGAATACTTGCCGCCGAGGCGGGCGATGTCCGGGCCGGTGCGCTTGGAGCCCCAGAGCATCGGATGGTCGTATTTCGATTCGACTGCCAGGCTGTAGGGGCCGTAGCGGTCGACCTCGTCGCGCAGCGTGCGGATCATCTGCGAGTGACAGGCATAGCAGCCCTCGCGCATGTAGATGTTGCGGCCGGCGAGCTCGAGCGGCGTGTAGACGCGCATGTCGGGTGCGGCTTCCACCGTCTGGTCGATGGTGAAGAGCGGCGCGATCTCGACGATGCCGCCGATGCTGGCCGCAGCGATGATCGCGAGCGTCAGGCCGATGGCGCGCCGTTCGAGCTTGTAGTGGAGCTTGAACATGAACTACTCCCCGGCCTGCAGTGCTGCGGCAGACGGCCTGCCGTAAGCCGGACCCGATCCCGCGCGTTCGGCTTCGGCTTCTCCTGGCGCCAGGCGGATCGTGAGAAAGAGATTGAGGCAGCCGGCAAGCGCGCCGAGCAGGAAGAGAAGACCGCCGATCGCCCGGGCGATGTAGTAGGGCTTCATGGCCACCAGCGAGTCGATGAAGGTATAGGCGAGGTTGCCGTTCTCCGTGTAGGTCCGCCACATCAGGCCCTGGATGATCCCGGAGTTCCACATCGCGAAGACGTAGACGGCGGTGCCGGCGAGTGCGAGCCAGAAGTGCAGCTCCACCAGCGCCGGCGAATACATGCGCTCGCGCTTCCACAGCCAGGGGATCGAGGCGTAGAGCGCGCCGAAGGTAATCATCGCCACCCAGCCGAGCGCGCCGGCATGCACGTGCCCGACGGTCCAGTCGGTATAGTGCGACAGCGAGTTGACCGAGCGGATCGCCATGAACGAGCCTTCGAAGGTGGTCAGGCCGTAGAACACCGCGGCCACCATCATGAAGCGCAGGGTCGCGTCGTCGCGAACCTTGTGCCAGGCGCCGTTCAGCGTCAGCAGTGCGTTGGCTGCCGATCCCCAGGACGGCACCAGGAGCACCAGAGAGAAGGTCATGCCCAGCGTCTGCACCCATTGCGGCAGCGCGGTATAGTGCAGGTGGTGCGAGCCCACCCACATGTACATGAAGGTGATGCCCCAGAAGCTGATGATCGACATCCGGTAGGAGAAGATCGGCCGGCCCGCGCGCACGGGGAGATAGTAGTACATCATGCCGAGGAAGCCGGAGGTCAGGAAGAAGGCGACCGCGTTGTGCCCGTACCACCATTCGGTCAGCGCATCCTGCACGCCGGCGAACAGCGAATGGCTCTTGGCGCCGAAGAGCGAGACGGGGACGGCGAGGTTGTTGACGATGTGCAGCATCGCGACGACGACGATGAAGGCCATGTAGTACCAGTTCGCCACATAGATGTGCGGCTCCTGGCGGCGCGACAGCGTGCGCAGATAGAGGACGAAGTAGACGATCCAGACGACGACCAGCCACAGGTCGGCATACCATTCCGGCTCCGCATATTCCTTCGACTGGGTGATGCCGAGCATGTAGCCGCTGACCGCCAGCAGACAGAACAGGTTGTAGCCGATCAGCACGAACCACGGGCTGAGCTGGTCGGGCAGGCGCGCCCGGCAGGTGCGCTGCATGACGTAGAAGGAGGTGGCGATCAGGCCGTTGCCGCCGAAGCCGAAGATGACGCCGGTGGTATGCACCGGGCGGAGGCGCCCGAAGCTCGACCAGGCGCCGGAAAAGGTCAGGTTGGGCTCGACCAGGAGCCACGCCACCCAGTCGCCGACGAACATCGCGAACGCGCCCCAGGCGAAGGTCAGCACGACGCCGACCTTGCTCGGGTCGTCGTAGTAGCTGTCGAGCCTGTCGCGGGACGGCTCCGGATCGAAGAGATGGCGCATCACCGGCACGGCGACGGCCATCGAGAACAGCATGATGAGGAAGCCGTGGGCGGAGATTGGATCGCCCCGACCGGCGATCGCGATGACAAGCCCGATCACCGTCATGGCGAGCAGGATGATCAGGCCCCCCTCGCGCTCGCCCTTTGTCAGTTTCGACAGCATTGCCCCACTTTCCGATCTGATCGGGCGCCGTGCGCGCCCCCGCCGACACTGGCCGCCGCCCCGATCCGTCGCCAGTCATACGACGGTATAGGTTGCCAGCCATTTCGCAATAACATCGATTCTATATATATCTTTAAAACCCTTGCGTGCGATCGTCAAAGCGGCAATGCGCCACACCCGGGAGGTGTCGAACGGCGCCGAGGAGCCGAAGAGCGACGGCGCGCAGCGATCCCGGGGCAGGGCACCTGACCGTGCCCCGCCGCCCTGTCTGCGCCTAGGCGGCGCTGAGCTTCTTCAGCGTCTCGTCGGTGGTCCAGAGACCGTTTGCGATGAAGCGGAAATTGATCAGCGCCGCCAGGTAACCGTCGCCCTCGGGGAATTTTGCCGCCGCGATCGCGTCCCGCACCACGGCGACTTCGAAGCCCTGTTCCAGAAGATGCCGCAGATGGGATTCGACGCACAGGTTGGCGGCCATTCCGGCCAGGATGATCTGGTTCACGCCCTGCTTTCCGAGCTGCAGCACGAGGTCGTTCGCCTGCGGCCCGTAGAGCTTGTGCGGGGAGCACACGATCGTCTTCCCGTCCTCGATGTATTCCTTGAACTCGGGCATCCATTCGGCGCCGGATCCCGCGAAGCCGTCGAGCGTCAGCGGGCCCTTCCGATCGAACATGCCCAGCCGATGCTGCAGGATCTCGAGCGGACCCTCGACCTTCCAGTGGTGGTCGTGCGGGTAGTAGTAGTGGGGCGATATCACCACCGGAATCCCGGCCGACTTGGCGGCCTTGAACAGGCGCACGAGGTTGGGGACGGTGTTCAGCTCGGTGACGCTTTCGCCGACGACGGGCCAGGCGGGGCTCGCCGGGCTCATGAAATCGACCTGCGGGTCGATGACCACCAGCGCCGTCCGCGCGAGATTGAGCTGCATGTTCGTCGGGGGAAGGGCCGGATTTGCCGGATCGGCATAGGCATCGAGGCCGGCGGCCTCCGCACTGCTCGTGCTCGCGCCAGCAAGGGCGCCCAGCGCGCCGGCACCGGCGAGTGTGGCCAGAAATGTTCGTCTGCCGGAATCGCAGTCACTGCACATGGATATACTCCTATTCTTACGTGTTGACTTTGAAAAAAGGCCTGAAATGCAGACGAGGATGCTCGTTCGGCGATATCGGGAAAAGATATATCGAGGTATACATGGATCCCCGGCCGGTTCGCCGGGTTAATATTTCGATGTGGAGGATTGTCTCCATGGCTGGAGACAATCCCGAGCGAGGGTTTCGTGCTGGTGTTCAACCTGCCGGGCCGATACATCTGCCCATTCAGTACAGTTCCTTGTGCAGTCGCTCGTTCAGCACCAGTTCGTGCACGAAGTGCTCGGCCCGGTCCTCGGGCAGCCCGCCGGCGCGGGCGGCGATATTGCGGATGACGTCGTCGATCGATCGGTCGAGGTTCGCCTTGTTGCCGCAGACGTAGACGTGAGCACCCTGGTCGAGCAGTTGCCAGATGTGGTCGGCGTTCTCCATCAGGGCATGCTGGACATAGTAGGGCTCGGCACTGTCGCGCGAGAATGCGGTGATCAGGCTGCCGACGACGTCCGAACGCTCCCAGCTCCGTATCCTGTCCTCGTAGAGGAAGTCGGACGAGCTGCGGCGGTCGCCGAAGACGAGGCATGTGTGCGCCGAGCGCGCGCTGCGTCCGGCCTGTTCGAGCATCCCCATGAAGGGGCCGATGCCGGTACCGGTGCCGACCAGGATGAGCGGATGATCCGAGGCGGACGAGAGATGGAACCTCGGATTGGCCCGGACGAAGATCGGCACCTTGCCGGTCGTCCTGTCCAGGTATCCCGTCGCCGCGCCCGCACGCCTGCGGCCCTTAAGCTCGTAGCTCACGTTGCGGATGCACAGGTCGATATAGTCCGGATTGCCGTGCGAGGCGATCGAGTAGGCGCGCGGCTGGATCGCCGGCAGGTGGGAGGCCACCTCGGCGGCGGCCACTGCCCCGGGCGTTGCGAAATCCTGCAGGATATCAAGCAGATCACGGCCATAGAGGTAGTCCTCCAGCGCGATCTTGTTGGCGATCTTCAGGAGCTCCTTGAGGGCGTTGTTCTCCGTAAGCCGCGCCAGTTGCCGCAGGAACGACTTGCCGATGCTCCTCAGCTCCTTCGCTGAAAACAGCTCGAAGGCGCCGGGCTCGCCAAACCATTCCGCCAGTTGCGACAGCAGCTCGGGATCGTTCTCGGGCACGAGATAGAGATTGTCTCCGGCCCGATAGTTGATGCCGCTGCCTTCGATGCCGAAGCGATAGTGCCAGGCGAAGGGGGCGGTGCCGTTGAGCGTCTGCCTTTCGATGATGGGCGCGTCGAAGGTGTTGTTTTCTCCGTATGATTTCACCTGCAGTGCAAGCGACAGGGCCGCGGCCTCATCGCCCTTCAGCGCCGACAGCACCGCGGCCCGCCAGGTCTCGAAGAAGCCGTCGAAATCCGTGTCCGCATCGACGCGGTTGGCAAAGGGGACGGCGCCGGCGTCGCGCAGCGCCGCGTCCAGCCCTTTCGTGAAGCCGCAGAAATGGGGGTAGGCGACGTCGCCGATGCCGAAGATGGCATAGCGGAGGCGCTGGGGCTGGGGCAGGTCCTTCAGCCGCTCCAGGAAGCCCTCCGCATTTGCGGGGGGCTCGCCGTCGCCGAAGGAGCTGGAAATGATCACCAGCCGATGCCGATGGTCGAAGGCGGCCAGGTCGAACTCCCCCAGCGGCGTGATCGAAGGCTCAAAGGGGGCGAATGCCGGGTCGAGACCGAGCCGTTCGGCCAGTCTCCGCGCGTTGCCGGTCTCCGATCCGAAGGCGATCGCGAGCCGATTTCCGTCTGATGTCATGATCGAACGCCACTTCAGTTGCCGTAGTATTGATCGTAGTATTCCTTGGACGACTCCAGTTGTTCGAAGTCGGCCATGAGATCGTTGATCACACGCCGGATACTGATGTACTCGACGATCTTGCCGTCGCGATCGCGCACCGGCTGGATGGTCGTGTCGACGACATAGAGGGCGCCGCCCTTGCCGACGTTCGGAAAGGCGCCGCTCCAGGTCTTTCCTTCCTTGATGGTCTGCCACAGGTCCTTGTAGACGCTCTTCGGAACGTCCGGGTGGCGAACGACGTTGTGCGGCTTGCCGATGAGCTCTTCCCGGCTGTAGCCGGTCAGTTCGCAAAAGAGGTCGTTGACGTAGGTGATGTTGCCCTGCAGGTCCGTGGTCGAGATCACCATGACCTTGTCGAGCGCTTCGAGAACTTTCGCGTTGAGTCCGTCTTCCATTGTTCTGCACCTTTCCGAACGGCTGGTTGGTCGCGTGTCCTCCTCCTCGCCAGCGGTTATAGGGGTGGGGTTTAAACATGTAAATGAAATGTATGTTTATTGCGACCGGATGACGCGGCCGACCGGTCCGGGCCCGTCGCTTGCCAGGCTTTGGGGGGCCATGACCCAAGGCGCAGCCGGCCCTTCCCGCGGGCAGGGGGAAGGCCGGAGAGATTTGTCGTGGAGAGGTGAGACAGAGCAGGGCGGGCCGTCATCCGGCCCCGCGGGGACGGGGCCGGAAGCCGGGATGATCTGATGTTTCCCGCGGCCGATCCTCACGACCTGCGGGGCAAATGATGCAGGTCCAGGGTGCAACGCTGCGGCCGCCGTCAAGCGTCGGCGGCCACCGTCGCGGGTCCGCGGCGCAATCCGGCGCCGCAGCGGCCGGAGCTTTGGCCGGTCAATGTTCTTCGTACTGCGAGAACGACGGGTCGGCCAGGTCGGCGAAGCGGGTGAACTCGGACTGGAAGGCGAGCTTCACCGTCCCGGTCGGGCCGTGACGCTGCTTGGCGATGATCACGTCGGCCGTGCCCTTCACCTTCTCGAACTGCATCTTCCATTCTTCGTATTTCGGGTCGAACTCGTCGCGCGGCTCGAGGTTCTTGACGTAGTATTCCTCGCGGAACACGAACAGCACGACGTCGGCGTCCTGCTCGATCGAGCCCGATTCGCGCAGGTCCGACAGCTGCGGCCGCTTGTCCTCGCGGCTTTCCACCTGGCGGGAAAGCTGGGAGAGCGCGATGATCGGCACGTTCAGTTCCTTGCCGAGCGCCTTCAGGCCGGTGGTGATCTGGGTGATTTCCTGAACGCGGTTGTCGCTGGATTTGCCCGAGCCGGTCATCAGCTGGATATAGTCCACCACCAGGCAGTCGAGCCCGCGCTGCCGCTTCAGGCGCCGGGCGCGGGCGGAGAGCTGGGCGATCGAGATGCCACCGGTCTGGTCGATGAACAGCGGCACCTTCTGCATCATCTGCGAGCAGGCGACGAGCTTTTCGAATTCGGCCTCCGAAATGTCGCCGCGGCGGATCTTCGACGAGGAGACTTCCGTCTGCTCGGAGATGATGCGGGTGGCGAGCTGTTCGGACGACATTTCCAGCGAGTAGAAGCCGACGACGCCGCCGTTCTTGGCCTTGAACGAGCCGTCCGCCTGCACCTCCGGCTCGTAGGCGGCGGCGATGTTGTAGGCGATGTTGGTGGCGAGCGAGGTCTTGCCCATGCCGGGACGGCCGGCGAGCACGATCAGGTCCGAGCGCTGCAGGCCACCCATGCGGGCGTCGAGCGAGTGGATGCCGGTGGAGATGCCCGACAGCGAGCCGTCGCGCTCGAAGGCCGCACCCGCCATGTCGATCGCCAGCGCCACGGCATCGTTGAACGACTGGAAGCCGCCGTCGTAGCGGCCGGTCTCGGCGAGTTCGAACAGCCGGCGCTCCGCATCCTCGATCTGGCTCTGCGGGGGCATGTCCAGCGGTGCGTCATAGGCGATGTTGACCATGTCCTCGCCGATGGTGATCAGCGAGCGCCGCAGCGCCAGGTCGTAGATGGCGCGGCCGTAGTCCTCGGCGTTGATGATGGTGACGGCCTCGGCGGCGAGGCGGGCGAGGTACTGCGGGATCGTCAGGTCGCCGACGCGGCCGTCGGCCGGCAGATGCGTCTTCAGCGTGATCGTCGTGGCGATCTTGCCCATGCGGATCGTGTCGCCGGCGAGTTCGAAGATCTTGCGGTGGAGCGGCTCCTGGAAATGGATCGGCTTGAGGAAATCGGAGACGCGATAGTAGGCGTCGTTGTTGACCAGGATCGCGCCCAGAAGCGCCTGCTCCGCCTCGATGTTGCTCGGTGCCTCGCGGTGGTGTGCCCCAAGATCGTCCCGGCTCGGATTGGCAAGCTTTCGCACAGCGTCGTTCATCTGGCCCGAATCTCCCGAATCCATTTCTGCATTGAAGAGTCCTGCTTTCACTCCGCGCCGCGCCAGGGTCAAGCGTCGACTGCGTCCCGCTGCCCATCGAAATCGGCCGGGTCGCGATTGGACACGCTCTTCGACCTATCCACAGCCACGCCCGTGCGCAAAGCCCACAGCGGCGAAAAATCGGCGCCAGGCGGCGCAGATTCGATCCGGCGGCCTTGACGCCCATCGGCAGAGAATCGGTCGTATCAGGGGGAGGGCCACCGGGCGGTGGAGGAGGGGCCGGGGCATGCCGGTTCCCGGCCAAGGGAAGGCGGCCATCGCCCGGTCGGGCGATGGGTTTGCGATCGGGCGCGACGGTTTTCGTGCCGCCAGTGCGCCTTTCAGATCGTGGCCTCCTGCGGGAACTTCCGGGCGCCGCCGGCCCGCGCCTTGCCGTCGCCCTCGCGGGCCTTCAGACAGCCTTCGCCCTGCTCGATGTAGTCGCGCGTGACCGGCACCGCGGTCTGGTCATGGGCGAGCTGCAGCTGGAACACCACCAGGTTCTGCCAGCGGAAGGCGCTTTCGGATGCGGCCAGGTAGAATTCCCAGATCCGGCAGAAACATTCGTCGTAGAGCGCCTTCGCCTCGTCGCGGCGCGCCATGAAGCGCTGGCGCCAGTGCCGCAGCGTCTCGGCATAGTGCAGCCGCAGGATCTCGATGTCGGTGATCGCCAGCCCCGATTTCTCGACCGCCCGCATCACCTCCGACAGTGCCGGGATGTAGCCGCCGGGGAAGATGTACTTCTCGATGAACGGGTTGTTGGTCGTGGGCGCATCCGTCCTGCCGATCGTGTGCAGCAGCATGACCCCGTCCTGCCGCAGCAGCGAGGCGGCCTTGCGGAAGAACCGCAGGTAGTTCGGCCGCCCGACATGCTCGAACATGCCCACCGAGACGATGCGGTCGTAGGTGTCGGGCGCGTTTCGATAGTCCTCCAGCAGGAAGCGCACCTCGTTGTCGAGGCCGGCTTCCCTGGCGCGCTCGCGCGAGACGGCGAACTGTTCGTTCGAGAGCGTGACCCCGGTGACGCGCGCGCCGAGATTGCGGGCGAGATAGAGCGCCATGCCGCCCCAGCCGCTGCCGATGTCGAGCACGGAAAGGCCGGGCCGCCCCATCGTCAGCTTCGCGGCGATGTGCCTCTTCTTGGCGAGCTGGGCATCGTCCAGGCTCTGATCCGGTGTTTCGAAATAGGCGCAGGAATACTGCTTGTCCTCGTCGAGAAAGAGATCGTAGAGCGCGCCGGTGAGGTCGTAGTGATGCTGCACGTTGTCGCGCGAACGGCGGACGCTGTTCTTCTCCCGCAGCCAGCGCAGGGGATAGCGCATCCGCTCCAGGAAGCGGTTCCAGCGGCTGTCGTAGTACTTGAAATCGGGATTGCCGGTGAAGACGGTCTCCAGCAGGTCGTACATGTCGCCTTCGACGAGATCGATATCGCCGGTGCCGTAGTAGTGACCGAGGTAGAAGCCGGGATCGAAGACCAGACCCCACTGGGCCCGCTTGCTGTTCAGCCGCACATGGACCGGCTTGCCCGTGCGATCGCCGGCTTCCATGGTTGTGCCGTCTGGAAATGTCAGTTTCAGGTTGCCGCGTCGTACCAGGCGCGAAATCGTCGAAGAAAGTATGATTTTCATCAGCGGACTCCATCGCAGGCTGCGGCGGAGCGGGTCTGGTCGGAAACCGGCCTGGGAGCGGCCCGACCGCCTTTCCAGTCTGATCACACTAACAGATAACAAAAAAACCCGGATTTCAACCCGGGTTTTTGCACGTATCGCGGGAGCTGGGAGCGGCGGCGGGCCGCCGCTCGTGGCCGCCTCAGGCCTCTTCGGATTCTTCGCGGTCCGCTTCCGGATCGAAGAAGTCTTCCGGCTTCAGCGCGTCTTCGTCGACGCCGTAGATGGCGTCCGCCGAGGTCAGGGTCTCGCCCTTGGCCTGGCGCTCGGCTTCGTCGGCCGAACGGGCGACGTTGATCTGGACCGAGATCTCGACTTCGGCATGCAGGTGCAGGACGACCTTGTGCAGGCCGATCGCCTTGATCGGCGTGTTCAGCTCGACTTGGTTGCGGCCGACGTTGAAGCCTTCGCTCGCCAGCGCCTCGATGATGTCGCGGGCAGCGACCGAGCCGTAGAGCTGGCCGGTTTCGCCGGCGGAGCGGACGATGACGAAGGACTTGCCGTCGAGCTTGTCGGCGACCTTCTGGGCTTCCGACTTGCGCTCGAGGTTGCGGGCTTCCAGCGTGGCGCGCTCGGCTTCGAAGCGCTTCTTGTTGGCTTCGTTGGCGCGCAGCGCCTTGCCGAGCGGCAGCAGGTAGTTGCGGGCGAAGCCGTCGCGGACCTTCACCGTCTCGCCCATCTGGCCGAGCTTGGAAATACGTTCGAGGAGGATCACTTCCATTTTGGTACCTTTCTTTGCATTCAGATGTTGTTGGATTTCGTTTCAGTCTTCGGGCCTGCCGGCGTCAGCGCGATGGTGCGCCGCGTGTCGGTCAGGCCGAGGATGAGGATGAGCAGCACCGGCAGTGCGAGCAGGATGACCGAGGCGTAGGCGAGCCAGAGGGCTGCCAGCCGCCAGGGCTTGCCGCGCGTGCGGTAGTGCAGGATGGCGAAGCCGGAAAGCACGAAGCCGGCGCCGAACGTGCCGCAGACCAGCGCGCCGATGATGCCCGGCAGGCCACCGAGGAAGCACAGGATCAGTCCGCCGAGGAAGACGAACACGGCGTTGCGGTGCATGCGCACCGCCATCGGCATGTCCTCGCGCGGCCGCAGCCCCTTGCCCGACAGGCGCACGATGGCAGACGCGATGTAGAAGGCGGCAAACAGGAGAAGCACCCACAGCGCACCCTGCACGAGCGGCAGACCGAGGCCGAACATCGCCTTCATCTGGGCGACAGTCGCGGCGTCGGGATTGTAGAGCGGCTCCTGCTCCTGCAGCACCGCGATCATCACCTCGACCATCTGGCTTGCGAGCGCGCTGCTGTAGCCGACGATCCAGCCGACCGCGATCAGGCCGAGCGTCACCATGATCGCCAGATGCGTCAGGATGTTCGACATCGGATACCAGGCCAGCGCGTCCTTCGGGCCGCCGATCTCGGAAGCCGGGCGGGCGAGGTTGGCGAGGTTGCTGAGCCAGCCGGCCGGGATCAGCGTGATGATGACGATCATGAGCGCGAAATGCGATGACGCCAGTGCCGCAGCGACGCAGCCGCCGGCGATCACCGCGATCAGCGCGCTGGCATTGCCCCAGCCGAGCCCGGCAATGAGGATCGGCAGCGCCGAGGCGGCGAAGAGGACAATCGACAGGACAGACTGGACGTTCGCGCTCAGCGAAAGCAGAGCGGCGGTCACACCGGCAACGAGCCCGGTCGCAATCGAGGTCCAGTCCAGGTTCTTCACAGCGCTGTCCTGTCGTTTTCGACAGTTAGAGGAGTGTCCCGCCAGATGGCTTCAGGAACGGCTCCCCAACATGGGATTTTGGCCGGCAGCCGGTTGGCTTTCCTGCCGATGGTGTTCCGATCCGCGCCCAACGCGGAAGGGAGAGGGAAGGCGGCATCCGCCTTCCCGAAAGCTGTCGGCAGGCCGGCCGGAGCCGGCATGCCGCGTCGGCCTCAATCAGGCGACCACGTAGGGCAGGAGGCCGAGGAAGCGGGCGCGCTTGATCGCCTTGGCGAGTTCGCGCTGCTTCTTCTGGGAAACGGCCGTGATGCGGGACGGAACGATCTTGCCGCGCTCGGAAATGTAGCGCGAGAGCAGGCGCACGTCCTTGTAGTCGATCTTCGGTGCGTTGGCGCCGGAGAACGGGCAGGTCTTGCGACGGCGGTGGAACGGGCGGCGTGCCGGAGCGGAAGAAATATCAGCCATTGTCGTTGTCTCCTTCGGCTTCGGTTACGCGCGGTCTTCGCGGGGCGGACGGTCGCCGCGGGGCGGGCGGTCGCCGAAATCGCGGCGCGGGCCGCGGTCGCCGAACTCGCGGCGCGGGCCGCGGTCGTCGCCGTCACGGCGCGGGCGGTCGTCGCGGTCGCGCTTCTGCATCATCGCGGACGGGCCTTCTTCGTGGGCTTCGACGGCGATGGTCATGTAGCGCAGGACGTCTTCGTTGATGCGCATCTGGCGTTCCATCTCGTGGATGGCGGCGGCCGGAGCGTCGATGTCCATCAGCGCGTAATGCGCCTTGCGGTTCTTCTTGATGCGGTAGGTCAGGGACTTGAGGCCCCAGTTCTCAACCCGGCCGACCTTGCCGCCGAAGGATTCGATCACGCCCTTGTACTGTTCGACGAGCGCGTCGACCTGCTGGGCGGACACGTCCTGGCGGGCCAGGAATACATGTTCGTAGAGAGCCATGTGGCTTTGCCTTTCTTGCGTTTGATCCACACCCGGAAACCGGCGCCAAGCCTCAACGACTGATCTCAGAGGCCGTGCGGCCGGGCAAGAAAAGCGTTTCATCTATACGGTCGAGAGCGGAGACACGGGAGGCCGGAACGCTACCGTTCCTGTCGTTCCCTCTTATAGGAAACGGCCCTCCGTACAGCCACCAGCCGAGAAGACCGGGTGTATTGAACAGCGCGCTTATACGGATTTTTCCGCAGAACGCAAGGGGCGGAGGCCAGACGGCGGGACGGTGCGGCCACGCCCCCGCACTCGATCGGGAACCAGATGCGCAAGCGTGCGTTATCCATCCCGACGCAACCAAAGAGGAGCGAGGACAAATGCAAGATCCTGTAGAGAACCGTCCCCTTCATGAAACCCGACCGCCGGAGGACCGGACCACGGTCGTCACCTCCAGCACCGGCGGCAGCGGAGCGGGCGGATGGGCCGTGGCGGCGATCGTTGCCGTGCTGGTCGCCGTAGGCGCCTTCTACTTCATGGGCAGCGGCACCGGCGACGGTGTGGATCCGAACGCCAACACCTCTTCGATCGGCACCCAGGAGCCGGCACCGGCAACGCCGCCGGCCGCAGCCCCGACCGACGGCGCCGCTGACCCGGCCCCGGTTCAGCCGGCCCAGCCAGCCCCCGCGCCCGCCCAGTAACGCAGGGCGCGCATGACGGATAGAATGGGCGGGAGCCTCTCTTGGCGCCCGCCGACGGCGGACCATGTTCGAAGTTTGGGTCCGCACTGCGCGAAGCCCGCCCCTGTGGCGGGCTTTGTCGTGTCCGCGGCACGGTTCCGCTCATCGCCGGCCTCCGGCGCCCCCTGCCTCCATCCTACGCCTTTTGCCTTATGCCACGGCCGGTTGCCAACCGGCCCATACGGGCACATCATGGTTGTATCTATGTAAAAAACACCAATAGATAGAAATGGCTTCGAACCGAGGAGGCTTGGACATGGACCATGGCAGCAAGAATTTTGAAGTCACCGCGCCGCGTTCGCGATCCTATCAGGGCGGATTCGGCCGCCTCTTTCCCGACCTCGCCCCCTGGTCGCCGCCGGGCGTGCCCGAGCACAAGCTGGAGGAGCACTTCCTGAGGTTCGCTTCCGAGGCCATGGTGGAATTTCCCGGACAGTCGATCGCCGATCTTCTGAAGGCCGCCGACGCGGACGCCGTCGAACCGTTCGATTCGGACATCCCGTCCGGCTATGTCTATTTCGGCCAGTTCGTCGACCACGACATGACGCTGGACGTGACGCCGCTGAGTTCCGCCGAGGTCGATCCCAACCGCCTGCACAACTTCCGCACGCCCCGCCTCGATCTGGACTGTCTTTACGGCCAGGGGCCGGCCGCCCAGCCGCATCTCTACGCGCACGACGCCCTGGGCGCCTTCACCGGCAAGTTTCTCGTCGCCCCGTTCAACCCCGGCACGTTCGAGGGGGCGCCGAACGGCTTTGCCAACGTGCCCGACACCTTTCACGATCTGCCGCGCAATTCGGAGAACCGGGCGCTGATCGGCGATCCCCGCAACGACGAGAACATCATCGTCGCCCATATCCATCTCGCCTTCCTGCTGGCCCACAACCGCCTCTTCGACCGGGCCACGCGCGCCATGCCGGGCGCCACCGTCAACGAGCGGTTCGAGGCGGCGCGAAAGACGCTGCGCTGGCTCTACCAGTGGATCGTCTGGAGCGACTTCGTCAGGCGCGTCACCGATTCCGTCGTCCACGCGACGGCGCTGGAGGAAAAAGCCCAGCCGGACGGCCGGATGCTCTGGGAGATGGGCTACAGGGATGACGTCTACGACTGGAAGCAGGATCCCTTCATGCCGGTCGAGTTCTCCGTCGCCGCCTATCGCTTCGGCCATTCGATGGTGCGCAACGCCTACCAGACCAATTCCCGCAAACCCCCGGCGGGCTTCAACGTCTTCTTCCCGATCTTCGACGATCATGGCCGCTCCAGCCTGAAGGGGGGCGTGCCGTTCGACCTCGTCCGCGTGCCGCAGTGGGACTGGTTCCTGAAGATGACGACGTCCCGCGGCCCGTTCCCGCAGCGTGCCCGCAGGATCGACACCAGGCTCGCCAATGCCCTTTTGCACCTGCACGAGGATCCGTCGAACCCCGGCGACCCGAAGAAGCTCCTGAACGTGCTGGCCGCGCGAAACCTGGTCCGTGGCGTTCGGATGAAGCTGCCGGCCGGAGAGGACGTCGCCCGCCTGTTCGGGCTCACCCCCGTTCCGCTCGCGGAAGGCGAGCCGAAGACGCTGTGGTACTACGTGCTGAAGGAGGCCGAAACGCGGGCGGACGGCAAGCTCGGCCCGGTCGGCTCGATCATCGTCGCGGCGACCTTTGCCGGGATCCTGAAGGGCGACCCGCTGTCCTGGCTGAACCAGCAGCCGACCTGGCGGCCGCATCGCGATCCCCTGTTGACCGGAAAGAAAGAGGACGGCACACCGATCGATTTCGGCGAGGATCCGGCCGAACTGCCGATCGACGCCGACAATGACGTGGAAGGCAACAACGAATGGGGCCTGCCTGCGATCATCCGGCTGTCCCGTCTTCCGATCGACGGCACGCCCTTCGGCAAGATCGTCGTGGTTCCGGCGGCGCAGGCGGGCGCTGCCGCGGCGGTGGCCGCCGCCGGCTAGCGCGATCCCCGTGGCCCGGGCGGTGCCGCCGGGCCACGGATGGGAGAGGCTCAGATCGGTGCCGGATACTGCCGGTGGATCCGGCCGATGCCGCTGAGCACGTCCTCGGAGAGGGCGACGCCTGCCGCGGCGATGTCGGTCTTCAACTGCTCCATCGTCGTCGCGCCGATGATGACGGAGGCCATGAAGGGGCGGGTCAGGCAGAAGGCGATCGAAAGCTGCGCGAGGTCGAGGCCGTGTTCGCGCGCCAGCGCGGCATAGGCCGCAACGGCCGGCTCCTGCAGCGGCTGGTAGCGGCCGCCGAGGTCGCCGTTGATCGTCAGGCGGGAGCCGTCCGGACGCGCGCCGGCGAGGTACTTGCCCGTCAGCAGGCCGGCGGCGAGCGGCGAATAGGCCAGGAGCCCGACATCCTCGTGATGCGCAACCTCGGCAAGGTCCAGGTCGAAGCTGCGGTAGAGCAGGTTGTACTCGTTCTGGATCGAGGCCATGCGCGGCAGGCCGAGCTTTTCCGACAGGGCGAGGAACTGCATCGTTCCCCATGCGGTCTCGTTGGAGAGGCCGACGGCGCGGATCTTGCCGGCCTTCTGCAATTCCCCGAGCGTCTGCAGGATCTCGGCCAGTTCCTCGGCCACCCGGGCGCGGTCCTGCCGCGAGGGGTCGTAGGTCCAGGCGTTGCGGAAATGGTAGTGGCCGCGGTTCGGCCAGTGCAACTGGTAGAGGTCGAGGTAGTCGGTGCGCAGCCGCTCCAGGCTGCCCTCGATCGCCTCGAGGATCGCCGCCCGCGTCATCGGCCTGCCGCCGCGAATATAGTTGCGGCCGGGGCCGGCCACCTTCGAGGCGAGAACCACCTTGTCGCGGTTGCCGCGGGCCGAAAGCCAGGAGCCGATGTGGCGCTCGGTCAGGCCGTAGGTCTCGGGCGAGAGCGGCGTGGTCGGATAGAGTTCGGCGGTGTCGATGAAGTTGACGCCGCGGTCGAGGGCGTAGTCGAGCTGAAGATGCGCCTCGGCCTCGCTGTTCTGCGAGCCCCAGGTCATCGTGCCGAGGCAGATTTCGGAGACCTTGATGCCGGTCCGGCCGAGAAGATTGTATTTCATGAGCGGAGTTTCTGTGCGTGGGCGGCGCGCCCGTAAGGCAGCGCGGCGAAATTGGAAGGATGCGCGCCCGTGCCGCCGGCGCGGGAAGGCCGGCGGCACGGGGCTGCGCCGCAGCAGAAGTTAATCGTTGGGCGTGCAAATTCAAGACGGCGTGACGACGATCGCGAGCCACGGCTGGCCGTGCGGCCGCAACGATCCCCGGTTCCCGCCTTCGGCGTGGGCTTTCGTCCTCAGGGCTGCGGATGCTGGGGTTGCGGATCCTGCGGCTGCGGATTTTCCGGCTTCGGCTTGATCAGTTCCTGGAACGCCTCATCGTCCTTGAACACCTCGAGGTCGTTCTCCGTCGGGTTCGAGCCTTCGGCAGCGGGATTGAAGATCTTGCGCAGGGTGATCCGCACGCGGCTCTCGGGATCGGGCGAAAGCGCGATGACCCGCCTGACGGCCTCGAGGGCGGCCGTCCTCGCCGTTTGCCGTTCAGGGCCATCCTTCAGATTGGCGAATTTCTGTCCGTTCGCCGCCGCGATCCACAACCGGACCTGCGGATCGTCCATCGATTCCGGAAAATTCCGCCGCAACTGGTCGGCCGCGGCCAGCGCCGTCGTGTAACCGGTTGGGGGCGGGACATAGAGCGCCGTTAGCAGCGTGTCCTTGAGGACCGCGGCATTGTCGGAGAACTTCTCCGTGGCGTCGGTGAGAACCTTGGCCGCCTGCTCGCTCTCGCCCCGTCGCTGCCGCACCGATGCCAGGGCGAGGTAGATCTTCGGGTTCTCCCCATCCAGGGCGAGTGCGGCCTGAAAGGCCCTTTCCGCCTCGGCGGCGTTGCCGATGCGCTCCTGTGCTGCGCCCCAGGCCGTGAACTCGCCGACCGTCCGCAGTTCGCTGAAGGGAACCCTGGCGATCTGCCGGTCCATGTCCGTCGGTGTACCGGCATCCGGCGATTCGCGCGTAATTCTGACCTTGTCGAGAAGGGCGTCCTTCTCGACGGTGTGGACGGTGTAGGCAAGGGCCTTGTGGGCGGGCGAAAGATTGCGCTCGAAGTGGTCCGCCGAGGCCAGAAGGATGGTGAGCCGGGTGCGGGTTTCCAGATAGAAGAAGAGAAAGCCTGCGACGAGGCCGCTCAGCACGATGGCCGCGAACATCGCGCTGGCGCCTGCCGTGTCACCCATCGCGGAGGTGGCAAACTGCGATTGTGCGTCGACGAAGGCCTTATAGATGTTGTGTGCCTGGGTGAGGCCGAGTCCGACGATGATCTTGGTCAGCCAGTCGGAGATGTCCTCCAGGTTCGTGTTGCCCGCAAATCTGGAAAGTTGCCCCGTCTCGGACGCAGGTCCGGCCAGCTTCTCGTTGCCGATGGACAAGGGTGAGGCGGCGACGGGCTCGACCTGCGGCATCCGCTGCAGCAGCCTGGGAATGCCGAACAGAAAGCCGAGAAGGCCGCCTACCGCCACGGCGGCCGTCAGCACCGCCAGATAGCTTCCCACGCCGAGCAGAAACCCGCGCGCGGTGCCGAAGGCGGGCGCGAACTCCCCGTCGAACTGGACCTGCTGGGCGGCGGGCGGCGCCACGAGGGCGACCGAGAACGAATAGAGGATGATCACCGCGGCGCAGAACAGCAGGAAGCGGAAACTGAGGACTTCCACCTGGTGCAGGTTGGCTTTCATGATGTCTTCATGCGAGGTTCCCGCCGATGCCGCAGCAGAACCGGTAGGCGACGGCACTGCCTTGCGTGGCGGAATGGGCATGGGTTCCCTCCTGGTTGCAATCTATAATTTATCAATTTTCTTATACACGCAATAGGGGAAATTGTTGACGGTCGCGCAAATCTTGACTCGATGCGCCATTCCGTGAATGGAGGGGAAAACAACGACGGGAGAACCCCCATGACCATCGCTTTCACCTTTCCGGGCCAGGGCAGCCAGGCTGTCGGCATGGGCAAGGAACTCGTGGAGACCTATGCGGAAGCCGCCGCCGTCTTCGCCGAGGTCGACGACGCCCTTGGGGAGAAGCTGTCTGCGACCATGTTCGAGGGCCCGGAGGCCGCGCTCACCCTGACGTCGAACGCCCAGCCGGCGCTGATGGCCGTCTCGATGGCGATCGTGCGCGTGCTCGAGGCCCGCGGCCTGATCCTGCGCGACACGGTCTCCTACGTCGCCGGCCATTCGCTCGGCGAATATTCCGCCCTCTGTGCCGCCGGCGCCTTCACCATTGCCGACACCGCCAGGCTGCTGCGCATCCGCGGCGACGCCATGCAGGCGGCCGTCCCGGTCGGCGAGGGCGCGATGGCCGCCATCATCGGTCTGGAGCACGACGAGGTGCAGGCGATCTGCGACGCCTCGCTGGTGCACGGCTCCTGCCAGATCGCCAACGACAATGGCGGCGGCCAGCTGGTGATCTCCGGGGCGACGCCCGCCGTCGAGCTCGCGGCGCGGACCGCGACCGAGAAGGGCGCCAAGCGCGCGATCATGCTGCCGGTCTCCGCCCCCTTCCATTCGGCCCTGATGGCGCCGGCCGCCGAGACGATGCGCGAGGCGCTGGCGGCGGTGACGATCCGCGAGCCGGTCGTGCCGGTCATCGCCAACGTGTCCGTCCAGCCCGTCACCGATCCGAAAGAAATCGCCCGGCTGCTGGTCGAGCAGGTCACCGGCCAGGTGCGCTGGCGCGAGACGGTGGAATGGTTCGCCGGCAACGACGTGACCTCGCTTTATGAGATCGGCTCTGGCAAGGTGCTGACGGGGCTTGCGCGTCGCATCGACAAATCCGTCACCGGCTACGCCGTCAACACGGCGACCGACATCGAAAACCTGCTGCAGACGCTCTGCGGCTGAGACCCCAGGATGGCCGGCCGCAAGGGCCGAGCCCAAGGAAACGGACAGCAACCATGTTTGATCTCTCTGGCCGCAAGGCACTGGTAACCGGCGCGTCCGGCGGTATCGGCGAGGAAATCGCCAAGTCGCTGCATGCCCAGGGCGCAATCGTCGGCCTGCACGGCACGCGCGTCGAAAAGCTCGAGGCCCTGGCGAACGCGCTCGGCGAGCGCGTGCACGTCTTCCCCGCCAATCTCGCCGACCGCGCCGAAGTCAAGGCGCTCGGCGAGAAGGCCGAGGCCGAGCTCGGCGGCGTCGACATCCTCGTCAACAACGCCGGCATCACCAAGGACGGCCTGTTCGTGCGCATGAGCGACGAGGACTGGGACGCGGTGCTGGAAGTGAACCTCACCTCCGTCTTCCGCCTGACGCGCGAGCTGACCCATCCGATGATGCGCCGCCGCTACGGCCGCATCATCAACATCACCTCCGTGGTCGGCGTCACCGGAAATCCCGGCCAGGCGAACTACTGCGCCTCCAAGGCGGGCATGATCGGCTTCACCAAGTCGCTGGCCCAGGAGATCGCCACCCGCAACGTCACCGTCAACTGCGTGGCCCCGGGTTTCATCGAAAGCGCGATGACCGGCAAGCTGAACGACAAGCAGAAGGAAGCGATCATGGGAGCGATCCCGATGAAGCGCATGGGCACCGGCGCGGAGGTCTCCTCGGCGGTCGTCTATCTCGCCTCGTCGGAGGCGGCGTACATGACCGGCCAGACCCTGCACGTGAACGGCGGCATGGCGATGATCTGACAAGGCGGCGAAAAAGACCGGGTTGTCGCGTGAAAATAGCATGTTGACCGTGCGATGCCCGGCGATTTTCGGACTTTGCGACAGACTTAAACCGTGTTAAGCGGGCCATGACTGTCAGCAGTCGACCGGGGTATGCAGGCTTTTTGCGGCGCTCATCGAAGGCGCCCGGGGGCATCTACGGTTGAAAAAGAATTGCCCGGGATCACTTTCATTCCGGGCTTGGTTGAGTGCCCCGGTGCCGTGAACGGCGCCGAAGAAAACAAAGGTCGAGGAATTCCGACATGAGCGATATCGCAGAACGCGTAAAGAAAATTGTGATCGATCATCTGGGCGTTGACGCCGACAAGGTCAGCGAAGGCGCGAGCTTCATCGATGATCTCGGCGCGGACTCGCTCGACACCGTCGAACTGGTCATGGCCTTCGAAGAAGAATTCGGCGTCGAGATCCCCGACGATGCGGCAGACTCGATCCTGACGGTCGGCGACGCCGTCAAGTTCATCGAGAAGGCCCAGGCCTGATCGAAATTTCGGCGGGCCTGCGGGCCCGCCGCGACCCCGCTTGCGGCCTGGACGCGCCGCCTCGGTCCAAGAAAAGACATAGGGTGGATCACCGACGATGAGACGTGTCGTTATCACAGGTACCGGCATGGTATCGCCATTGGGCTGTGGTACCGAAGTGACCTGGTCCCGCCTTCTCGCCGGCGAGAGCGGCGCCCGCCAGGTCAGCGGCTTCGAGTTCGAGGATCTTCCCGCCAAGATCGCCTGCTACATTCCGACCGGCGACGGCACGGAAGGGACCTACAACGCCGACCAGTGGCTGGAGCCGAAGGAACAGCGCAAGGTCGATCCCTTCATCGTCTACGCCATCGCCGCCGCCGACATGGCGCTTGCGGATGCCGGCTGGCATCCGAAGACCGACGAGGACCAGACCGCCACCGGCGTCCTGATCGGCTCGGGCATCGGCGGCCTCGAAGGCATCGTGGAGGCCGGCTACGTCCTGCGCGACAAGGGTCCGCGCCGCGTCTCGCCCTTCTTCATTCCCGGCCGCCTGATCAACCTCGCCTCCGGCCAGGTTTCGATCCGCCACAAGCTGCGCGGCCCCAATCATTCCGTCGTCACCGCCTGTTCGACCGGCGCGCATGCGATCGGTGACGCCAGCCGCCTGATCGCGCTCGGCGATGCCGACGTCATGGTCGCCGGCGGCACCGAATCACCGATCTCGCGCATGGCGCTCGCCGGCTTCTCCGCCTGCAAGGCGCTGTCGACGCAGTACAACGACGAGCCGACCCGGGCCTCGCGCCCCTACGATCGCGACCGCGACGGTTTCGTGATGGGCGAGGGCGCCGGCATCGTCGTTCTCGAGGAACTCGAGCACGCCAAGGCCCGCGGCGCCAAGATCTATGCCGAGGTCGTCGGCTACGGCCTGTCCGGCGACGCCTATCACATCACCGCCCCTTCCGAGGACGGCGACGGCGCCTATCGCTGCATGCAGATGGCGCTGAAGCGCGCGGGCCTGACGGCCGCCGACCTCGACTACGTCAATGCCCACGGCACCTCGACGATGGCCGACACGATCGAGCTCGGCGCCGTCGAGCGGCTGGTCGGAAACCACGCGGCCAGGATGTCGATGTCGTCCACGAAGTCGGCGATCGGGCACCTGCTCGGCGCAGCCGGCGCCGTCGAGGCCATCTTCTCGGCGCTCGCGATCCGCGACAACATCGCCCCGCCGACGCTCAACCTCGACAATCCGGACGTCGAGACCGCCATCGACCTCGTGCCGCACAAGGCGCGCAAGCGCGAGATCAACGTGGCGCTGTCCAATTCCTTCGGCTTCGGCGGCACCAACGCCTCGCTGGTCCTGCGGCGCTACGCCTGATCCGTCCGGCGCCCGGCGAATAGGCCGCAGCCCTGGGCCGTTCGGTCAAGGGATGCCGGGCAGATCCGGACGCGGACGAGGGTTCCTGGTTCGCCCGAAGCACCACCACCGACGACTGCGGATCCCGCCAGCGGGGCGGGTTCCGTACCTGTTTTTGCCGTATTGGTCTGCCCTAGTGCATCACGCGTTCGTGTGGGGTCACCGGAGCGCAGTTACAATAAAGATCCGCGCATGATTCTTCCCCGCCCGAAGGTCGCGGGGCCGGCGCGGGCAGGGAGGAACGGACCAACATGGCCAGATCATTCGAGGAGTGTCCGTGAGCGATAACAACGAAACCAGCGACATGTCGTTCGGTCGCGGCGACAATGCCAACAAGGGCCCGATCATTCCGAAGTCCGCCAACGAGGCCCTGCGCCCGGAGCAGGTGCCGCACCCGCCGCGCCGTTCGCGCAAGGCGCGCAGCCAGCTGGTCATCTTCCTGAATTTCCTCATGACCGTCATCGTCCTGGTGACGGTGGCGGCGGCGGGCATCTTCTACTACGCCCTCGACAGCTACGAGAAGCCGGGTCCCCTGGCGACCAGCACCAACTTCATCGTTCGCAGCGGCGCCGGCCTGAACGAGATCGCCGCCAGCCTCGAGCGCAACAACATCATCACCGACAGCCGGGTGTTCCGCGGCATGAGCCGCATCTACCTGCAGGACCAGGTGCTGAAGGCGGGCGAGTACGAGATCCGCGCCAATGCCTCGATGCACGATGTCCTCGAACTCCTGAAGTCGGGCAAGTCCATCCTCTACAGCGTCTCGGTTCCCGAGGGCCTGACGGTCAAGCAGGTCTTCCAGCGCCTGGCCGACGATCCGGTGCTGG
Source organism: Hyphomicrobiales bacterium (assembly GCA_900469965.1). Classification (GTDB taxonomy): domain Bacteria; phylum Pseudomonadota; class Alphaproteobacteria; order Rhizobiales; family Rhizobiaceae; genus Mycoplana. The sequence goes on from UBZP01000014.1 coordinate 183,246, forward strand.
AGGGCGACCTGCCGTCCGAGCTGCCGCCGGAAGGTTCGCTGATGCCCGATACCTACAAGTTCTCCCGCGGCGCCAAGCGGGCCGACGTCCTCCAGCAGATGCTGGCCGCCCAGAAGGCGCTGGTGACGCAGATCTGGGAGCGGCGCGACGACGGCCTGCCGATCGCGACCGAGGCCGAGCTGGTGACGCTCGCCTCGATCGTCGAGAAGGAGACGGGCCGGGCGGACGAGCGGCCGCGCGTCGCCTCCGTGTTCATCAACCGCCTCGAGAAGAACATGCGCCTGCAGTCCGACCCGACGATCATCTACGGGATCTTCGGCGGCGACGGGAAGCCGGCCGACCGGGCGATCCTGCAGTCCGACCTGGAAAAGCAGACGCCCTACAACACCTACATCATCAAGGGCCTGCCGCCGACGCCGATCGCCAATCCCGGTCGCGCGGCGCTGGAGGCGGTGGCCAACCCGTCCCGGACCAAGGACCTCTACTTCGTCGCCGACGGCACCGGCGGCCACGCCTTCGCCGAAACGCTCGACGAGCACAATGCCAATGTCCGCCGCTGGCGCAAGCTGGAGGCCGAGAAGGCCGCCGAAGCCGCCAAGGAGGCCGAGGACGCCGGGCAGCCGACCAGCCAGTGACGGCTTTCGGGGCGCGGCCCGTCCGCGCCCCCGCGCTTTCCGTCGGCTGTGTGTTGTCGTCGCGATCGCGCGCATTTCATCCTGGAAAGGGTTATAAGGGAGCATGAGCGCTGCGACTGATTCCGCAGGCGTTGCATCCAGTTCGTGCGGAGATCGCCATGCCTTTGCAATCCATGACCGGGTTTGCGCGCAGCGAGGGAACGAGCGGCCGCTGCCGCTGGGCCTGGGAGCTCCGCTCGGTCAACGGCAAGGGGCTGGACCTGCGCATCCGCCTGCCGCAGGGCTTCGAGCATTTCGAGCCCACCGTGCGGCAGAACGCGGCCGCCGTCTTCACCCGCGGCAACATGCAGATCGGCCTTTCCGTGTCGATCGCCGAACCCCAGGTGCAGCCGTTGGTCAACCAGGCGGCGCTGTCGGCGATCCTGGCCCTGCGCGAGCAGCTTTCCGACATCATCGACCCTGCGCCGCTGCGGCTCGACACGCTGCTGTCGGTTCGCGGCGTCGTCGACTTCCGCGAGGCCGAGGAGAGCGAGGACGAGCGGGTGCGGCGCGATGCCGATATCGCCGCGGGGCTGGATGCCGCCATCGAGCGCCTGCTGGCGATGCGCCAGGGCGAGGGCGGGGCGCTGCAGCAGGTCCTCGCCGGCCATGTCGGCCGGATCGCCGAGCTGGCGGCCGTCATCGAGGCCGATGAAAGCCGCACCGTCGAGGCGATCGCCGCGCGGCTCGCGCTGCAGGTCCAGATGCTGATGCAGGGCAATGGCGGCCTCGACCGCGACCGGCTCTATCAGGAGGCCGTGCTGCTCGCCACGAAGGCGGACCTGCGCGAGGAGATCGACCGGCTGGAGGCGCATGTCCGTGCGGCCAGCGAGCTTCTGGCCGCCGATCAGCCCGTCGGCAGAAAGCTGGACTTCCTTGCACAGGAATTTAACCGGGAAGTGAATACCATCTGCTCCAAGTCCAACGCCGCCGCCGTCACGGCGGCCGGCATCGAACTCAAGGTCGTCATCGACCAGTTCCGCGAGCAGATACAGAATTTGGAGTAGACCATGACCGCGCCGCAGAAGCCGCAACCGATCCAGATTGCCCGGCGCGGGCTGATGCTGGTCATTTCCTCGCCCTCCGGCGCCGGCAAGTCGACGATCGCGCGAAACCTCTTGGAAGCGGATTCGGGCATCAGCCTGTCGATCAGCGTGACCACGCGCCAGCGCCGCCCGAGCGAGATCGCCGGCCGCCACTATCATTTCATCGACCGGGCCGAGTTCGAGATGCTGCGCGATTCCGATGCGCTGCTGGAATGGGCCGAGGTGCACGGCAACTTCTACGGCACCCCGCGCAAGCCGGTCGAGGAGGCGATGGCCGCCGGCCGCGACATGCTGTTCGACATCGACTGGCAGGGCGCGCAGCAGCTGCAGGAGAAGATGGCCGCCGACGTCGTCTCGATCTTCATCCTGCCGCCGTCGATGACCGAGCTGCAGTCGCGCCTGCACCGCCGCGCCGAGGACACCGAGGAGGTGATCGCCACGCGCCTCGCCAATTCGCGCGCCGAGATCGAGCACTGGCACGAATACGACTACGTCATCCTCAACGACGATCTCGATGCCGCCTTCGACGCGGTGCAGAGCATCGTCAAGGCCGAGCGCCTGCGCCGCGACCGCCGCCACGGCATGTTCGATTTCGTCACCAGGCTCCTGACCGAGAAACCAGTGCTCTGACGCCCCGTTCTCTCGCCGCGCGCCTCAGAAGAGCGTGGCGACGTGTGGCAGGTGGCCGCTGGCGCGCAGGTGTTCGATGCCCTCGATGACGGGAAACAGCGCCAGAAGCAGCAGGCTGTCGAGGAAGGTGCTGGTCAGCGCCTTCTGCGAGAAGGTGGTCGTCCTGGCTTTCCGGTAGAGGCGCGGGTCGGGAATGAAGAGCGGCGTGCGCGCCGCATAGTCGGCATAGGCCTTGCCGAAGGTCGCAAGCAGGAACTCGGCCTCCCGCCGGACGGTATAGCGGAACACCGCATAGAAGGCGGCGGTCATGGCGACCGCCACGACGAGCGAGCCGAACATCAGCCCGACGCCGAGGATCCCGAGAAGCGAGGACAGGTAGAGCGGATTGCGCGTCATCGAATAGGGCCCGATCTCGACCAGATGCCTGTTCTTGTGCGCCCCGATATAGAGGATGCTCCAGAGCCGCCCGAGGATGGCGAAGAAGACGAGGATCAGCCCGGTATCCTCGATCGCCTCGTGCACCGGCCCCTCATGCCAGTAGGGTTTGACCAGCAGAAGGGCGGCCACGAACAGCGCGGCCAGCAGCCAGAACCAGGCGATCCGTTTCTTCTGGTTGAAGGCGGCGGTCATTTCGCTCATCTGACGCCCCGGTCGATCTGCAAGAATGGGCGGCCGGATTCTAGAGCGTGCTGCTGTGATTGGGAACCGATTCTGTTGGTCCAGGCAGAGCCGGATGATGCGCCGCCGGCGCGCGTTGCCGCGCGTCAGACGGCATTCGCCAGCGTGACGAATTCCTCCACCGACAGCGTCTCCGCGCGCCGTTGCGGGTCGATGCCGGCCTTTGCCAGCAGCGCCTCGCCGCCGAGCGGCTTCAGGCTCTGGCGCAGCATCTTGCGGCGCTGGCCGAAGGCGGCCTGGGTGACGCGCTCGAGCGCCTGGGCGGTACAGGGCAGGGGATCGGTGATCGGCTCGAGATGGACGACCGAGGAGGTGACCTTCGGCGGCGGCACGAACGCCTGCGGCGGCACGTCGAAGGCAAGCCGCGCCTGCGTCCGCCAGCCGGCCAGCACGCCGAGGCGGCCGTAATGGTCGTCGTCCTCGCGTGCCACGATGCGAAGGCCCACCTCGCGCTGGAACATCAGCGTCAGCGAGCGGTAGAACGGCGGCCAGGCTTTCGGCAGCAGCCAGTTGACGAGCAGTTGCGTGCCGACGTTGTAGGGCAGGTTGGCGATGATGCGGACCGGCTCGCCCGCCGGCACGAGCGCCTCGAAGTCGACCTTCAGCGCGTCGCCCTCGATCACCGTCAGCCGGCCGGGATAGTGATCGGCGATCTCCTGCAGCGCCGGCAGGGCGCGCGCATCGCGCTCGATGGCGATGACGTGCCTGGCCCCGAGCGACAGGATCGCGCGGGTGAGCCCGCCCGGTCCCGGACCGACCTCGATGACGGTGCAGTCCTCCAGCGGCCCGGCGGTGCGGGCGATCTTCTGCGTCAGGTTGAGGTCGAGCAGGAAGTTCTGGCCGAGCGATTTCTTCGCGTCCAGCCCGTGGCGCTGGATCACCTCGCGCAGCGGCGGCAGCCCGTCGATGGCCGCCATCAGGCTTCGCCTCGCGTCGATGCCGCACCCTCGTGCAGGGCGAGCGTGTGCGCGAGCCTGAGCGCCGCCAGCAGGCTGTCGGGCTTGGCCTTGCCGGTTCCCGCCAGCGCAAACGCCGTGCCGTGGTCCGGCGAGGTGCGGATGAAGGGAAGGCCGAGCGTGGCGTTGACCGAATCGTCGAAGCCGAGTGCCTTGGCGGGGATCAGCGCCTGGTCGTGGTACATGCAGATCGCCACGTCGTAGGTGGCGCGCGCCGCATCGTGGAACATCGTGTCGGCCGGCAGCGGCCCGAAGGCGTCGATGCCGTCGGCCTTCAGGCGCGCGATCGCCGGCGCCACCACCGCATCGTCCTCCAGCCCCAGCGCGCCGCCTTCGCCGGCGTGCGGATTGAGCCCGGCAACGGCGAGCCGCGGCGCGGCGATGCCGAAGCGCCGGGAAAGGTCGCGTGCGGTCACGCGCGCGGTTTCGTAGACGAGGTCCGCCGTCAGCGCTGCGGGAACATCCTTGAGCGGGATGTGGATCGTCACCGGAACGCTGCGCAGCTTCGGCCCGGCCAGCAGCATGACCGGCAGCAACTGCCGCCCGGTTGCGCGTGCGGCAAGCTCGGCCAGATATTCGGTGTGGCCGGGGAAGGGGAACCCGGATTCGTAGAGCACCGCCTTGGCGATCGGGTTCGTCACCACCGCAGCACATCGCCCAGCCATTGTCAGCGTCACCGCGGTCTCGATCGCGCCGATGATCGCGCCGGCGTTGCGCGACGACGGGGCGCCGGCAACGGCAGGCTCTGCAAGGCGGACCGGCAGGACCGGAACGGCGTTGTCGAAGACGGCCGCGGCGGTCTCGGGCGTGGCCTCGACGACCGGCACGTTCATGCCGGCAGCTTCCGCGCGCCCGGCAAGCGCATCCGGATCGCCGATCAACAGGAAGGCCGGCAGATCGAGCGTCCGCCGCGACCGCCACAGCTCAAGCGTGATGTCGAGGCCGATTCCGGAAGGGTCGCCCATCGTCAGGGCCAGCGGGGGCACGCGCACAGCGGTCATGGAAGGCGGCTTCTGTGGAAGACGGTTTCGTGTCGGGCACCGGTGCGGCGGAGCGCACCGGCGGCCTTTGGGTCAGCGGTTGACGATCTGCGCCTTGCTGCGCAGTTCCTCGAGATACTTCTGGCTGTTGCTGTCGTCCTTCTCGCCGCCGCTCTTGCCGAGCTCCTCGGCGCGGAAGACCATTTCGGCGGCCATGTCGTCGTTGACCTCGCGCTTCTTGCAGATGCCGAGATACTCCACGCCACGCTCGGTCACGCGCGTGCCCGTCGTGTTGCCTTCCGCCTTCTCGATCAGCGGCTTCCAGTCGTCCGGCAGCTGCGGCGCGAGCACGCGGCCGAGATTCTTCACCGACACGTCGTGCATGGTCGCCGCGAAGATCTTGGCGTCGTCGCAGCCCGGATATTTCGAGCGCGAGGCTTCCGCCTCGGCCTTGCGCTTGCCGAGAATGGCGTTGCGGCGCTTCTCCGGCACGACGAAGATCACCTGCTGCAGGAAATATTCGGTGGTGGACGGCTTCTGGCCGCCATGCTCCTGCATGCGCTCCACCAGCGACTTGCCGCCGGGCGCGTTGCCGTAGCGGGCATTGACGACCCGCGGCCAGCTCATCTGCACGGCGATGTACTGCTTGAAGTGGTCGGGGGTGACGCCGGCCTGGTCGAGGATCTTGTTGAGCTGGTCCGTCGACAATTTGTTGCTGGCGGCAAAGCGTGCATAGGAGGCTTCGACGTCGGCCGTGCTGACCGACATCCGCAGCCGGGCGATCTCGCTACGCTTCAGCGTCTCGTCGATCAGCTGCTGGCGCGCGATCTCGCGCGTGCTCTTGGTGCGCTGCAGTTTCAGGAAGGCCGCCCTGCGGGCGACGTCGCCCGAGGTGATGGCCGAGCCGTTCACGACGGCCTCGACGCTGGTGGCCGCGACGGCCGGCGTCGCAAGGGGCGCTACAGTTGCGGCGGTCGCAAAGATGGCCGTGCCAAGAGCCATTGCCCGCATCATCGACATCATGTTCCTCATGCCCATCCCTTTCCGTGGCTCGGCTGCCGTCCGCATTCCGCAGGAATGCCGGCCTGCCGGTCCGGAGAGCGCTGCACTGTGCCGTTGCGGCGCCGCTCCCGCATTTTCCCTCTACGCGAGACTGCGTAAACGACGCGATTCCCGCGCGTCGCACCCTGCTTGCGGCCATTTGCATAATACATGCGGCCAAACGATGACAAGCCGGGCCGTCCGGCCCGCCCGATCAGTAGTCGTCGAAGCCGTCGAGCGTCGTGTCACCGACGTTGATGTCGCCCAGCGTGCGGAAGCTGAGGCGGGCACCGATCGACCAGTCGTTCGCGATCGTGGAGCCGGTGTCGCGCGTGTTCTCGTAGACGATCGAGAAGATCGTGTCGCGGTCGTCATAAGTGAGGCCGATGCCGCTGCGCGCCAGGTTGCTGTTGTTGATGTCGTAGGTCAGCGAACCGAACACCGACCAGTAGTCGCGGAATTTCAGCGCGCCGATGGTCTGGACTTCGTCGTTGTCGTCGGGGAAGCCGTAGTCCGGCTGGGCTGCGATGCGCGTGTAGGTCATCGCGGCCTGCAGCTGGTAGTTCTGGAAACCTACCCGCGTATCGGTGCGGCGCACCGACAGGTCCTTGCGGTCCCAGCGGGCGCTGTAGGAGAAGGCCCAGCCGAGCGGCGTATCGAGGCCGGCCATGCCGACATAGTCGGAGCTGTCGGTTTCCAGGCCGGAATTGGCGCCGGCATGGACGAGATCGTCGGTGGCAAATGAGTTCTGGCCGGCCAGCTGGTAGGACTGCCCGAACAGGCTGCGCATCGTGTAGCCGTTGTCGAAGCTGCCCGTGTAGCGGAAGCCGACATTGGCGCGGGTGCCGCCCTCGATCCGGTCGAAGCCGGAGAACTTGTCGCGCTCGAATAGGTTGGTCGCGTCGAAGACGAAGCTCTGCGCGTCCTCGTTCGGCAGCTCGCCGGCCAGCTGCTCGTCGGGGCGGGCATAGACCTGGGCGATCGGCTCGAAGACATGGCTGCTGCCCGCCGTCGTCATCAGGATCGGGTAGCGCGCCTCCAGGCCCGCCGTCAGCATGCCGCGGGTTGCGCTGTCGTCTGTGTCGAAATTGCCGTCGTAGCGGAAGCCCGGGTCGGTCATGTCGAGGCGCAGGGCATCGCCGCGGGCGGCGACGAGCGGCGTCACGACGAGGCCGCCGGGGACGACGTACTGCCGCTTCCACTCCAGCTCCGTCGTCAGACGCGAGGTGCCGCCTTCGAGGCCGGGGAAGCGCCAGGACGTGCCCAGGTGATAGCGGTCGAGGCGGTCCCGCTCGACATTGGTCAGGTTCACGGTCGCGCTCAGCTGCCCGCCGAGCACCGGCTGCGGGGCGATGTATTCGTAGTCGAGCGTCTGCGGGATCGCCTGCTGGCGTTCGGCCACGTCGTCCGGATCGGCGTCCTGGACGTCGAAGTAGAAGGCGCGCAGGTCGAGGAAATTCCGCTTGCCGAGGCCCGTCAGGTAGACCTCGTTGCGGATGATGCGGTCGTCATAGCCCGACAGGTCGTAGGTGCGGGCGAAGTTGTTGTCGGTCTGGGTCATCACGTCCCAGCCGAAGGCCCAGCGCGGATTGATCTGGAACGCGCCCTCGGAGGCGATCATCGCCCGGCCGTCGACCTCGCGGTCGCTCGTGCCGTCGGTGAAGCGTCCGGGCTGCATCTGGTCGATGCCGGCCGCGCGCAGGGTCACGAGCCCGCTGTGGAACTGCTTGCGGAACTCGCCCTCGAGCAGGAAGCCCTGGCTCGTATAGACGTTGGGCGTGATCGTCGCGTCCATGTCGGGGGCGATCGCGATATAGTAGGGGACGCCGACGCCGAGCCCCAGCTTCTGGGTGAAGCTGAACTTCGGAAACAGCACGCCTGTCTTCCGCTTGACCGTGTGGTCGGGGACCTCGAGCATCGGAAAATAGGCGATCGGCTTGCCGAACATCTCGAAGCGCGCATGCTCGAGGCGAACGGTGTGGGTGCGCCCGTTCTGCACGACGCGCTCGGCCTTGATCTGCCACAGCGACCGGTGGGTCGGATTGGTCGCGCAGGGCGTGCAGGCGGTATAGACGCCGTGGTTGAGGATCATCTCCTCGCCGTTGACGCGTTCGCCGCTGGTGGCCGCGATCTTCGTCAGGTCGGTCGTCTCGATTCGCAGCGAATTGGCGAACCCGTTGGCGAAATCGTCCGACAGCGTCAGTTCCTGCGCATAGACGCGGTTGCCGGTCGGCTCGATGAACTCGATGTCGCCGAGCGCGCGCAGCTGGCCGGTCGTCTGGTCGTAGACCACCTGCTTGGCGACGAGCTGGTAGCCGCCGTAGTTGATCTGCACCGCGCCGCGCGCGGTCACCGTATCGGCGTCCCGATTGTAGACAAGTTCGTTGGCCGCCAGGATGAGCTTGGCATCCGGCGGAATATTCGGTGCGAGCTGGTCGACATTGGGCGACTGCGCGCGCGCCGGCAGCGAAGCCATCGGCGCAAGCGCGCACAGGGCGACACCGGCCAGAAGCGCCGTCGCGATCCAAGTCTTACGTTCGCGGTTGCCTGCCGCCACTAGCCGTCCTCCTGGTGCAGCAGGATCGTTGCACCCAACGACATTGCTACGACAACTGGGAGCCAGGCCGCAACAAACGGTGGGACTATTCCACTGCTTCCGAATGCTTTCACAAGCACGGTGACGACATAAAGCATGAAGCCGGAAAGGATACCACCCAGAATCACCGCACGTGATTGATTAAACCTGCTAAATTTTAACGATACGCTGGCGGCGATGAGGGTCATTGCAACCAGGAGGAGCGGCAGCGAAAGCATCGAGTGGAGCTGCGTTTCGAGCGGCTCGGTGGCGAACCCGAACGATTTCGCCGCTTCGATCTTCCGGGGCAGGCTGAAAAACGAAACGGAATCAGGTTTTTCGAGGCTTTCCTGCACGAACTCCTGTCTCAAATTGGTTTCGAGTTGTGCCGAAGGGGAACGCCTGGGCAACTCGCCGTTGCGGGTCTCCAGCACGTTGTTAAGCTCCCAGTAACCATCTTTGAGGATTGCCGAATCGGCGTCCTGCCGGAAACTGATGCGGCCTTCCTTGTCGAAATGGATGATCGAGACGTTCAGGAGCCGCGTTCCGTTGTCCTCGACGGCCTTGGCGCCAATGATCGCATCGTCGTCGCCATGGCGCTGGCGAATCCACGGGATGCCGCTGTTCGACGACTTTCGGTTCGAGCCCCATTCGGCTTCCAGCACCTGCGCCTGGCGCGTGCCCCAGGCGGCGATCGGGTTCAGCACCGTCACTGCCAGGACGCCGAACAGGAAGGCGCCGACGGCGAAGGGGCGCAGGAACTGCCAGACCGAGACGCCGGCCGCGCGCGTCACCACCAGCTCGTAGCGACGGTTCAGCGAGATCAGCGCCGCCATGCCTGCAAAGAGCGCGACGAAGGGAATGGTCTGCATCAGGATCATCGGGATGCGCAGCCCCGTCATCACCAGCCCGCTGAAGGCGGTGTATTTCGGCAGGCCGCCCATGCGGCTGGCGGTCTCGCTGAAATCGATGATGAAGACGAGCGCGAAGATCCCGATCAGGAACCAGACCGTCGTCACGATGTAACGGCGGAAGAAATAGCGGGCGAGGGTCGGGATCATGGCTGCGGTCCGTTGCTCGTGGGCGCCGCGCCGGACCGGCCGGGCAGGTGAGCCGCCAGCCTGTCGCGCAGGTCGACCAGCCGGGTCCGCCAGGAGGCGGGAAGTTCCAGGCTCTTGTGGCGCGACAGTTGGCGGATCGCCAGCGCCGCGACGGCGATCGGGATCAGGTACATGAAGGGGATCGCCAGCCGCGACGATTCGGCGGCACTGCCGGCATAGAAGATCGCCCAGCGGATCGCGAGTGCGACGAGCAGCGCCGAGACCATCGGATGGACGCGCGCCTCGCGGTGGGAACGGGCATCCACGCTTGCGACCAGCGCCACCAGTCCGAACAGGATCGGCAGCGTCCACTCGGTGAACCGGCGGTGCAGCTCGGCCGGGAACGCGCCGGGATTGCGCTTGACCTGCTCGTCCTCCGGATCGGGGTTCAGCAGGAACCAGAGGTCGCGGTCCTTGGCGCGGATGGTCGCCTCGCCGGCGCGCTCGGTCAGGTCGGCGAGGTCGAAGGCGTAGGAATCGAACTTGATGACGGAGACGTCGCCGTTCGGCAGCTTGCGGTGCACCTCGCCGTCGTTCATCACCAGCGCCGAGGTCTTCTCGTCGATGGCGCCTTCGCGGGCGTAGTAGACGTATTCCACCTTCGGGTCGCGGGTATCGGCCACGAACAGGCCCTCGAGCACGCCGCCGCCCTTGCGGCGGGTGACCTGGACATAGAGCCCGTCCGTGACCTTGCGGAAGGCGTTTTCCTGGATCACCGAGGAGAGCATGTCGGCGTGTGCCGTGGCCACCATGTGGCGCACGGCCACGCGGGAATAGGGCTCGACGAAGTTGTCGACCGCAAACGAGATCAGGCTGAGCGCGATCCCGAGATACATGACCGGGCGGATGATCATCATCCGCGAGCTGCCGGCCGCGTTCAGCACGGTCAGCTCCGAATCGGAGTTCATCGCCGTCAGCGTCTGCGCCACGCCGATGACATAGGCGAACGGCAGGATGATCGGGATCACCGAGGGCAGGATCAGGGTGGCGAGCTTCAGGAACGCCAGCATCGACTGGCCGCTGTCGGTCACGAGATTGACGTTGGTCAGCGCCTGCGTCGTCCAGACGATGCCGAGCAGCGGCAACAGCGTGCCGAGGAACATCAGCGACGTGCGACGCAGGATGTAGCGTTCAATCAGCTTCATGTCTGTTCCGAACCGGGTTCCCGTTCCTGTTGTCTCATGGTCTCCGGTCGCCCGGTTGCGGCCGATCGCGTCTACCGATTCGGAGAACGCCCGAGCGCATATAAGCTCTCATTCGGCCGACACCAGACCGGTGCGGCCCCTGTGCCATGGAAATTTGCCGCGAACAAACCTGCAGGTGCGGTTTTAAACCGGCCGCTGCATCTTGCCAAGCGCCGCAAAAGCGACAAGGAATTGCCGACAGTCAGCTTTCGCAACCGGAAAATTCGGGCCGCCGGGCGACCGGAGCGGCCCCGCGCGTACCCTTGGAGTGGATCATGTCCCAGAAGTTCGATGTCAATTTTGTGAAGTCGGTGAAGCCGGCGGGCGGGACGGCGGTGGTCCTGCAGGCGCTGGACGCGATCGGCGCGCCGGCCGATGCCGATCCCGCGGGCGTTGTCGCCCGCGCCGCCGAAGTCGGCCGCTTCAAGGGCAAGGCGCTCAAGAACCTCGATATCGTCGCCCCGCATGGTTCGCCGTTCGACCGCATCATCCTGCTCGGGCTCGGCGATCCAGCCAAGATCGCCGCGCATGACTGGCTGAAGGCGGGCGGAGCGACGGCTGCGAAGATTCGCGACGCCGAATCGGTGACGGTCTACCTCGATGCCACGGGTGTGGAGATCAGCGGCAAGGCCGCGGCCGATTTCGCCCTCGGCCTGCAGCTGGGCGCCTACCGGTTCGAGACCTACAAGACGAAGAAGGACGACGACGACCAGAAGACCAACAGCAAGAAGGCGACGAAGGTCACCATCGTGACGGCGGCTGCCGGCGCTGCGAAGAAGGCCCATGACGAGAGCGAGGCGATCGCCGGCGGCGTCCTTCTGGCCCGCGACCTCGTCAACGAGCCGGCGAACGTGCTCGGCCCCGTCGAATTCGCCGAGAAGGCGAAGGCGCTGGAGAAGCTCGGCGTCGAGGTCGAGATCCTCACCGAGCGCGAGATGAAGAAGCTCGGCATGGCGGCCCTTCTCGGCGTCGCCCAGGGCTCGGCCCGCCCGCCGCGGCTTGCGGTCATGCAGTGGAACGGCGGCAAGCCGAAGGACCGTCCGATCGCCTTCGTCGGCAAGGGCGTGGTCTTCGACACCGGCGGCATCTCCATCAAGCCGGCCGCCGGCATGGAGGACATGAAGGGCGACATGGGCGGGGCGGCCGCCGTCATCGGCCTGATGCACACGCTGGCCGCCCGCAAGGCGAAGGTCAACGCCGTTGGCATCCTCGGCCTCGTCGAGAACATGCCGGACGGCAACGCCCAGCGCCCCGGCGACATCGTCACCTCCATGTCCGGCCAGACGATCGAGGTGATCAACACCGACGCCGAGGGCCGGCTCGTGCTCTGCGACGCGCTCTGGTACTGCAACGACCGCTTCAAGCCGCAGTTTATGATCGACCTCGCGACGCTGACCGGCGCCGTCATGGTCGCGCTCGGCAGCCATCACGCGGGCCTGTTCTCCAACGACGACACGCTGGCGGCGCGGCTGACGGCGGCCGGCCTTGCCACCAACGAGCGGGTCTGGCGCCTGCCGCTCGGCAAGGAATACGACAAGATGATCGACAGCAAGTTCGCCGACATGAAGAACACCGGCGGCCGCTATGCCGGCTCGATCACTGCCGCCCAGTTCCTGCACCGGTTCGTCAAGGACACCCCCTGGGCGCATATCGATATCGCCGGCACGGCCATGGGCTCGCCGACCGACGATATCAACCAGTCCTGGGGCTCGGGCTTCGGCGTGCGGCTGCTCGATGAGCTGGTGCGGGCGCAGTACGAGAGCTGATCGCTTGAGCGAAATCCTGTTCTACCACCTGACCGAATCGAAACTGGAGGACGCCCTGCCGCCGCTGCTCGACAAGAGCCTCGAACGCGGCTGGCGGGTCGTCGTCCAGGCAAGGACGGTGGAGCGGCGCGACGCGCTCGACACGCATCTGTGGACCTACCGGGAGGAGAGCTTCCTCCCGCACGGCACCGACGAGCAGCCGAACCCCGCCGACCAGCCGGTTCTTTTGACGATCGGCCCCGGCAATGCCAACGACGCGACCGTCCGCTTCCTCGTCGACGGCGCCGAGCCGCCGCCGCTCGACGCCTACGAGCGCGTCATCTTCATGTTCGACGGCCACGACCAGGCCGAGCTCGACGCCGCGCGCGGCCACTGGAAGCGCCTGAAGGGCGAGGGGCACCAGCTGACATACTGGCAGCAGACAGGCGACGGCCGCTGGGCGAAGAAGGCGTGAGGCAGGCGCGTCAGCGCGCGTAGCGCCGGGCGCCGGCGACGCACAGGACGACGGCAAGCGTGGTGACGAACATCATCCCGCTGACCCGCTCGCCCAGAAGCCCTGCCGCCAGGAGCAGGCCGAAGAACGGCTGGAGCAGTTGCAGCTGCCCGACCCCGGCGATGCCGCCGACGGCAAGGCCGCGATACCAGAAGACGAAGCCGAGCAGCATGCTGAACACGGAGACGTAGGCGAGGCCGATCCAGGACAGCCCGGCAATGCCCTGCCATGTGTGCGGCAGCGTGGCGAGCGCGATGGCCGCCATCGGCGGCAGCGACAGGATGAGCGCCCAGGAGATGACCTGCCAGCCGCCCAGGATTCGCGACAGCTTCGCCCCTTCCGCATAGCCCAGCCCGCAGACGACGATCGCGGCGATCATCAAGAGGTCGCCGGTCAGGGAGACGGCGATGCCGGATGTTGCGGCATAGCCGGCGACCATGGCGCTGCCGATCCCCGAAAACAGCCAGAAGGCCGGCCGCGGGCGCTCGCCGCCGCGCAGCACGCCGAAGATCGCCGTTGCCAGTGGCAAAAGCCCGACGAAGACGATCGACTGGGCGGCGCTGATGTGCTGCAGCGCCAGCGCCGTCAGCAGCGGAAAGCCGACGACGACGCCGAGGGCGACGAGCGCAAGCGACAGGAGATGGCCGGCGGCGGGCCGCGGCTGGCGAAGCACGAAGAGCAGGGCGGCCCCGAGCAGCGCGGCGATGACCGCCCGCGCCGAGGTCAAGAAGAGCGGCGAGAAATCCGACACGGCGACCCGCGTCGCCGGCAGCGACCCGCTGAAGATGATGACGCCGATCAGCCCGCTGCCCCAACCTGCCGTGGATGTTCTCATGTCGCCTCGCTTTCCTGCGTCTTTTTAGGCGCGGGGCACTGGCAGGAACAGGCACAGATCAGTACAATTGGCGCAAACTGTATTGGTGCAGTAACCAGCACAATTGATCGGAGCTAGTCATGTCGCGCCGGGTTGCGGGAAAACGGACGCTGGATCTCATGGAGGCGATCAGGACGAGGATCGCCACCCGCGCCCTTGCGGCGGGCGACCGCCTGCCATCGGTCCGCAGCTTTGCCGCGACGATGGGCGTTTCCCCGTCCACGGTGGTCGAGGCCTATGACCGCCTTGCCGCCGAAGGCTTGATCCGCGCCCAAAGGGGTTCGGGCTTCTTCGTGTCCGGCCATGCCCTGCCGCCGCTCAGGCTCGCCGACACGCAGGCGCCGCGCGTCAGGGCGGTCGATCCGTTCTGGGTGTCGCGGGAATCGCTCGATTCCGACGCGGGGGTGCTGAAGCCCGGATGCGGCTGGCTTCCCGCCGACTGGATGCCGAACGAGGCGCTCCGCCGCGCCATGCGGACGCTGGCGCGCGGCACGGACGACCTGCTCGCCTACTACGGCAGCACGCGCGGGTCCCTGGCGTTGCGCCGCATTCTCCTGAACCGCTTGGCGGACGAGGGGATCGCCGCACAGCCGGCCCACCTGATGCTGGCCGGCAGCGGCACGCAGGCGCTGGACCTCGTCTGCCGATTCGTGCTGCGTCCCGGCGACACCGTGCTGATCGACGATCCCTGCTACTTCAATTTCCGCGCCCTGCTCGGCGCGCACCAGGTCAAGCTCGTGGGCGTGCCCTATACGCCGTCAGGACCCGATGTCGAGATGTTCGAGGCCCTGTTGAACGCCGAGCGCCCGCGCCTCTACATCACCAATTCGGCGCTCCACAACCCGACCGGCGCGACGCTGTCTCCCCAGTGCGCCCATCGCCTGCTGAACCTCGCCGTCCAGCACGATCTGATCCTCGTCGAGGACGACATCTTCGCCGATTTCGAACCGGCCCCGTCCACGCGGCTTGCCACGCTCGACGGGCTGGACCGGGTGATCCGGATCGGCAGCTTCTCCAAGACGCTGTCGGCATCGGTGCGCTGCGGATACATCGCCGCGCGCGCCGACTGGATCGAGGGGCTGGTGGACCTGCAGGTCGCGACGAACTTCGGAGGGCCGAGCCCGGTCGCAGCCGAGCTGATCGCGCATGTTCTGGCCGGCGGCGGCTATCGCAAGCACATGGACGAGGTGCGGCAGCGGCTGGTGCGGGCACGCCGGGAGGTGGCGGAGCGGCTGCACGGGCTCGGAATGGAACCCTGGCTGATGCCGCGCGGCGGTTTCAACCTCTGGTGCCGGCTGCCGGCGGAGCTGGATGCGGCGCGGGTCGCCCAGTCGGCGCTCGAGCAGGGCATCGTGCTGGCGCCGGGAAACGTGTTCAGCGTGTCGCACGGTGCTGCGGACTTCATGCGCTTCAACGTCGCCCACACGCTCGATCCGCGCATTTACCAGGTGCTGGCGGACGTTCTGAGAAACACCCCGCGAATGGAGGCGAGCCGTCCTCCATCCGCCGAGCCGGGCCGGGCCGCGGGTTGACGCGGTCTCAGTCGTAGAACGCGTCCACGAACTTTCGCTTGCCGAGCATGAAGGCGTCGGCGACGTGGCGGAGCGGCGCGAGGTCGACATCCGACCGTCCGGCCTTGATGATCTCGGCGAAGCGCTTGTAGAGCATCGGGTATTCCTGCTCCGGCTCCTCGTGCTTCAGCACGCCGTCGATCGAGAGCTTCGCGCCGCCTTCGGAGAGAACCATCTCGCCGTCGTCCGTGGCCGCCACGATGTCCCAGCTCTGCTTGCCGGTCTGGCGCCAGTCGAATTCGGCGGTGAGGTCGAGGCCGTGCGCATCGGTGAAGGTGATGCCGGCGGCGATCGGCGCGTCGCGGTTTTCCGGAAATTCCAGCGTTGCCCTGGTGATGAACACCGGCCGCGGCAGGATGTGGGTGACGATCGACAGCGCGTTGATGCCGGGATCGAAGACGCCGAGGCCGCCCGCCTGCCAGATCCACTCCTGATTCGGATGCCAGTGGCGGACGTCTTCCTTCCAGATCACCCTCATCGAGCGGATGACGGTGGAATCGAGGAACGCCTTGGCCGCCTCCACCGCCGGCGCGTAGCGCGAATGCCAGCTGGCGAACAGCGACAGCCCCTTGGCGTCGGCCAGCGCCTGCAGGTCGGCAACCTCGCTCAGCGTCGCCCCCGGCGGCTTTTCCATGAAGACGTGCTTGCCGGCGACCAGCGCCGCGTGGGCGGCCTCGTAGCGGTTCTGCGGCGGCATGCAGAGCGACACCGCCTCGATCCCGGGGACCTTTGCCAGCATCTCGTCGATCGACTTGAAATTGTCGATGCCGTCGACGGTGCCGTGGCGGCTGGCTGCGGCGACGAGCTGGAAGTCGGGGTTCCTGGCGATCGAAGGCAGGTGCTGGTCGCGGGCGATCTTGCCGACGCCGACGATGGCGAGATGGATCGGGGACATGGTGTTTTGCTCGATTTGTATGATGATTGCGGCGTGTTTTATCAGAATGGCCGGCCGCGGCAAGAGCGTCTTTTCCCGATCGCTGCCTAACCGTTGTGCAGCGCCGTCGCCGTCGTATTCGCCTTTCGTCTAATGCGGCGGCTCAAGCCGGGAAAACCGGCCTTTGCCCTTGAAACCGGGCTTGAAATGCGCACTCTGGCTGTGCATGGCACAATAGCAGACAAGCACGCCAAGCGGGGAGGAACACGATGGGAGCGCTGCTCGGCCTCAGCCGAATGATTGATACTATTACCGAAAGGATCGGCAAGGCGGTGTCCTGGCTGATCCTCGTCGCCGTTCTCGTCAGCGCCGGCAATGCCGTGGTGCGAAAGGCGTTCAACGTCTCGTCGAACGCCTGGCTCGAGGCGCAGTGGTACCTGTTCGGCGGCGCCTTCATGCTCGCCGCCGCCTATACGCTGAGCCAGAACGAGCACATCCGCATCGACGTGATCTACGGCAAGTTCTCGCGCAGGACGCAGCACTGGATCGATCTGTTCGGGCATTGCTTCTTCCTGATGCCCTTCGTGCTTCTGATGATCTACTACCTCGTTCCCTACGTGATGATGTCCTACCGCTCGGGCGAGATGTCGTCGAGCGCCGGCGGGCTCATCCTCTGGCCCGCGAAGGGCATTCTGCTCGCCGGCTTCGTGCTGCTCGCAGCCCAGGGCGTATCGGAAATCATCAAGAAGATCGCCATCATGCGCGGGGACATGGAGGATCCGACACCCTTCGTTCCGACGCATGCGCCGCTCGACACCGCTATCGCCGAGGAGAAGGGCGCATGATCGAACTCATTGCAGACAACCTCGCGCCGATCATGTTCGCCTCGCTGATCGTGTTCCTGCTGCTCGGCTATCCGGTGGCATTCGCGCTGGCGGCGAACGGCTTGCTCTTCTTCGTCATCGGCGTCGAACTCGCGCCGTTCTCCGAGACCATCAACCTGTCATGGCCGCTTCTGAACGCCATGCCGGAACGGCTGTGGGGGGTGATGTCGAACGACACGCTCCTGGCCATCCCCTTCTTCACTTTCATGGGGATCGTGCTTGAGCGGTCCGGCATGGCCGAGGACCTGCTGGACACGATCGGCCAGCTGTTCGGACCGATCCGCGGCGGTCTCGCCTATGCGGTCATCTTCGTCGGCGCGCTGCTCGCGGCGACGACCGGCGTGGTGGCGGCATCCGTCATCGCCATGGGGCTGATCTCGCTGCCGATCATGCTGCGCTACGGCTATGACCGCTCCATCGCTTCGGGCGTCATCGCCGCCTCCGGCACGCTCGCCCAGATCATCCCGCCCTCGCTCGTCCTGATCGTCCTTGCCGACCAGCTCGGCCGCTCGGTCGGCGACATGTATGCCGGCGCGCTAGTCCCGGGCCTGGTGCTGACCGGGCTCTACATGCTCTACATCCTGCTGATGACCTTCCTGAAGCGGGATTCCATGCCGGCGCTGCCGCCGGAGGCCCGCTCGCTCGGCTCCGGGGTGACCTCACTCCTGATCGCGCTCCTGGTCGCGGCCGGCATCGCCTATGCGGCCCATGTCTATCTCTCCCCGACCCAGGGCGAGAACGCCGACATTCTCGGCGCCACCGTCGGCGTCGCCTTCATCTATGTCGTGGCCCTGCTCGACCGGAACCTGAAGATCAACGCCATGTCCAGGCTGGCCCAGCAGGTGATCATCGTGCTGATCCCGCCGCTGGCGCTGATCTTCCTCGTGCTCGGCACCATCTTCCTCGGCATCGCGACGCCGACGGAAGGCGGGGCGATGGGCGCCGTCGGCGCGCTGATCATGGCGGCGGCGAAAGGTCGCCTCAATCTCGACGTGATCCGTTCGGCGCTGACCTCGACCACCCGGCTGTCGGCCTTCGTGCTGTTCATCCTGATCGGCGCCCGCGTGTTCTCGCTCACGTTCTACGGCGTGAACGGCCATCTGTGGGTTGAGCACCTGCTGGTTTCCATGCCGGGCGGCGAGACGGGCTTCCTGATCACGGTGAACGTGCTGGTCTTCTTCCTGGCGTTCTTCCTCGACTTCTTCGAGCTCGCCTTCATCATCGTGCCGCTGCTGGCGCCGGCCGCCGACAAGCTCGGCATCGACCTGATCTGGTTCGGCGTGCTGCTCGGCATCAACATGCAGACGAGCTTCATGCATCCGCCCTTCGGCTTCGCGCTGTTCTACCTGCGTTCGGTGGCCGCCCGCGTGCCCTATCTCGACAAGGTGACGGGCAAGATGACGGCGCCGGTGACCACGGGCCAGATCTACTGGGGTGCGGTGCCCTTCGTCGGCATCCAGATCATCATGGTGGCGCTGACGATCATGTTCCCGCAGATGGTCATGCACTACAAGGGCGATGCCGGGGCGGTCGATCCCTCGACGATCAAGATCGAGGTGCCGGGCTTCGGCGGGCAGGGCGGCGGTCTCGGCCTGCCGGACAACGGCGGCGGCCTCGGCCTGCCCGGCGGCCTGCAGCTTCCGGGCGGCAATCCGCTCGAGCAACCGCCCGCGGCCCCGGAAGGGGGCCAGCAGAACGGTGGAACCGGCGCCCAGCCGCAGCCCGCGCCGCCGGCCAACGACCTCAGCCAGCCGCCGTCGTTCAACTGACGGTGTGTCACGGAAAACCTGCAGCGGGCCGGCGAAAGCCGGCCCGTCGCGTTTGGAGCGCGGCGCAGCCGCCGCCCATCCGGAAAACGGGGCGCCGACCCCGCGTTGCCAAACGCTCCCGAATAGCCGAAGCTTGCGGCGATCGACGGCCGCCGGGGACCGTCAGCCGGAACGTTGTGGGACATGACGACAGCGAGCCCCATGGGGTCTGCCAGACACGGCCATGCCGGCATCTGCCGGGGCTGCTGGGACCAGATGCACGTGCCGATCCCGATCCGCGGCCCGCTGTCGCTGCCGTTCCGCGCCTTCGGCATCACCCGCAGCAAGATGAACCCGAACATCTGCACGATCTGCGAACGCTCGTTCCGCTATGTCAAGAAACAGCGGCATGTCACCGTGCCTGCAACCATCCTGTTCGCCGACATCAGGGGGGTCACGGCCCTGTCCGAGCGGATCGACGCCATCCGGCTGAGCGCGATCGTCAGCCTGTTCCAGGACCGCTGCGCGCAGGCGATCTGGACGCATGACGGCATCGTCAACAAGCAGATGGGCGACGGCCTGATGGCGATCTTCAATTTCCCCATCACCGCCACCGACCATGCTGGCGCCGCGATCAACGCGGCGCTCGACCTCCAGCGGCTGTGTGCGGCCGCGTTCGAGGATCTGCGCTCGAGCTTGGATGGGCTGCCGGCACATACGCTGGGCGTCGGCGTCGGCATCCATACGGGCGACGTCGAGATCGGCGAGTTCTCCAGCTTCCGCAGCGACTTCACCGCGATCGGCGGCGCCGTCAACCTGGCGGCGCGGCTCGAGTCCCAGGCGGCGGCGGGCGAGATCCTCGTATCGGCCGAGACGGCGGCCCGCTCGCCGGCGTGGACGGCCGGGGCAGGGGAGCGTCTCCTTGCCCTCAAGGGGTTAGATCAGCCCGTCCGCGCGCGGGTGCTCGCCAGGCGGACCTGACGAATCCCTGCGTCTCTCCTGCTATGGGCAGCGCATGCCGCCTTGATTCGCTGGAGAGGCGGACGTCGCGCGCAGGCGCTGCGCCGGCGCGGCCCTCAAGCAACAAAAAACCCCGGAGCATCGCCCCGGGGTTCCCCTCGTGCCGCAATGTCGATCAGCTTCAGAGCTTGCCGTTCCGCTGCTGGATCATCATGAAGGTGTCGTAGTTGTATTCGGCGATCTGGGCGTTGAGATAGTACTCACCGCGGAAGGCCTTGATCGACTCCCAGATCTTCTTGAAGGTCGGGTTGGTGTCCTCGATCTCGGCATAGACCTCGTTCGCCTTCTCGAAGCAGGCGGTGAGGATCTCGGCGCTGAACGGGCTGAGCTTGGCGCCGTTGCCGACGAGCCGCTTGATCGCCGCCGGGTTCAGCCAGTCATACTTCTGCAGCATGTTGGCGTCGGCCGCCTGGCAGGCGGTGCGAAGCAGCGACTGGTAGCTCTTCGGCAGGCCGTCGAAGGCCGCCTTGTTGAACATGGCGTGGACCGTCGGGCCGCCTTCCCACCAGCCGGGATAGTAGTAGTAGGGCGCGACCTTGTAGAAGCCGAGCTTCTCGTCGTCATAGGGGCCGACCCACTCCGCAGCGTCGATGGTGCCCTTTTCCAGCGAGGGATAGATGTCGCCGCCGGCGATCTGCTGCGGCACGACGCCGAGCTTCTCGACGACCTTGCCGGCGAAGCCGCCGATGCGCATCTTCAGGCCCTGCATGTCGGCGACGGTCTTGATCTCCTTGCGGAACCAGCCGCCCATCTGCACGCCGGTGTTGCCGCCGGGGAAGCCGACGAGACCCTGGGTCGCCAGGAACTCGTTGAACATGTCGATGCCGCCGCCGTGGTACTGCCAGGCATTCATGCCGCGGGCGTTGAGCGCGAAGGGAACGGCGGCGCCGAGCGCCCAGACCGGATCCTTGCCCCAGTAGTAGTAGGAGACCGTGTGGCAGGCCTCGACCGTGCCGGCGGCCGCGGCGTCCGCCGCCTGCAGGCCGGGCACGATTTCACCGGCTGCGAAGACCTGGATCTGGAAGTTGCCGTCGGTCGCTTCGGAGACGTACTTGGAGATCACCTCGGCGCCACCGTAGATCGTGTCCAGCGACTTGGGGAACGACGAGGCGAGGCGCCAGTTGATCTTGGGGGTGGTCTGCGCGATCGCGGGCGCGGCCAGCGCGGTTGCGGCAGCAGCGCCGACGCCGGTGATCCCGGCCTTCCTGATGAATGAACGACGGTCCATGATTATCCTCCCAATGGCGGGGCCTCCCAGAGCCCCTTGGTTACCGAGGGAGACCTAACCATGTCGGGGGGGCCTATTCAAGCACGGCGGCCAAATAGCCGGCCGCAAGCGGATACGACTTTCGTCTAATCACGGAAGGCGCGCCTATCTGCATGTTTTTAAGGCGTTTCCGGCTTGTGCCCACGCCGTTCCGACATCGGTTGCGGGCTGGCGCACGCGCAGCGTGCATGGCGTCGACGGGTCGCTCGCCGGCGCGATTCGACGTGGAGAGCGGGTGCGCAGGCGCGATGCCATGCGGGCAGTCTTCGGGCAGATCGGATCAGGAGCGATCGGGCGGCGCGGAGCCTATCCCGCCATCGCGTCTTCGTATTCCGACGACAGTTCCAGCCATTGCTCTTCCGCCTCGGCAAGCCTGCCGGCGGCGTCCGCGCGTTCCTTGGCTTTCTGCGCCGCCTTGGCCGGGCTCTTCTCGTAGAGCAGGGGATCGGCGAGTTCCGCATCCAGCGCCTGAATCTGTTTCTCGAGCTTCGCCGTCAGCGTCTCGATTTCGTTGATTCTTTTCCGCAGCGGCGCCAGCGAGGCGCGGCGGTCGGCGTTCGCCTTGCGCTGGTCCGCCTTCGACAGGCCGTCGTCGGTGAGGACGGGGCGCGCCTTCTCCTCTTTCGGCTTCGGCCCGCCGACGATCAGCGTGCGGTATTCCTCGAGGTCGCCGTCGAAACTCGCGACGGTGCCGTCCTTGACCAGCCACAGCCGGTCGACGGTCGCCTCGATCAGGTGGCGGTCGTGCGAGATCAGGATCACGGCGCCCTGGTAGTCGTTCAGCGCCTCGATCAGCGCGCGGCGGCTGTCGATGTCGAGGTGGTTGGTCGGCTCATCGAGGATCAGGAGGTTCGGCGCGTCGAAGGCGGCAAGGCCCATCAGGAGCCGCGCCTTCTCGCCGCCGGAGAGGTCCTTCGCCGGCGTGTCCATCTTCTCCGTTGCCAGGCCCATCTGGGCGACGCGCGCGCGCACCTTGGCTTCCGGCGCATCCGTCATCAGCCGGCGCACGTGCTCCACCGCACTCTGGGTCGGCACCAGGTCGTCCAGCTGGTGCTGGGCGAAGAAGCCGATCTTCAGCCCCGGCGCCGTCTTCACCTCGCCGCTCTCTGCGGCGAGCTTGCCGGAGATGAACTTGGCGAAGGTCGACTTGCCGTTGCCGTTCGAGCCGAGCAACGCGATGCGGTCGTCGTTGTCGATCCGAAGGTTCATCCGCTTCAGGATTGGCTGGCTCGGCGCATAGCCGACCGCGCCGCCGGAGATCGAGACGATCGGCGAGGCGGGCTGCTTTTCCGGCTCGGGGAAGGTGAAGCCCTGCACATGCTCCTCGATCACGGCGGCGACGGTGCCCATCCGCTCCAGCGCCTTGACCCGGCTCTGCGCCTGGCGCGCCTTGGTCGCCTTGGCCTTGAAGCGGTCGATGAAGCTCTGCAGGTGTTTTCGCGCGGCCTCGTTCTTGGCCTTCGCCTTCATCTGCAGCTCGTCCGCTTCCGCCTTCTGCCGCTCGAACTGGTCGTAGCCGCCGCGGTAGAAGGTCAGCTTCTTCTGGTCGAGATGGACGATCGCGTTGACGGCGGTATTCAGCAGGTCGCGGTCGTGGCTGATGATGAGCACCGTGTGCGGATAGCGCCGCACGTAGTCCTCCAGCCACAGCGTGCCTTCGAGGTCGAGATAGTTGGTCGGCTCGTCGAGGAGCAGCAGGTCCGGCTCGGAAAAGAGCACCGCGGCGAGCGCCACCCGCATCCGCCAGCCGCCGGAGAAGCTCTTCGCCGGGCGTTTCTGCGCCTCGTGGTCGAAGCCGAGCCCGGCGAGGATGCTGGCCGCGCGCGCTTCGGCCGAATGGGCGCCGATGTCGGCGAGCCGGGTCTGGATCTCGGCGATACGGTGCGGGTCGGTGGCCGTCTCCGCCTCCGCCATCAGGGCGGCGCGCTCCTTGTCGGCGGCGAGCACGATCTCGATCAGCGGCTCGTCGGTGCCGGGCGCCTCCTGCGCCACCTGGCCGATGCGGGCGTTCTTCGGCAGTGAGACGGCGCCGGCCTCGGCGGCGAGATCGCCGGTGATGATGCGGAACAGCGTCGACTTGCCGGCGCCGTTGCGCCCGACGAGGCCCGCCTTCGTGCCGGAGGGCAGCGAGATCGAGGCGTTGTCGATGAGCAGGCGCCCGGCGATGCGGGCGGAGAGGCCGGAAATCGTGATCATGACCGGCGTCTATAGGGTGGGCGACCGCCCCTGCGCAAGAGGCGTGGGAGGACGTGCGGCGAAGGCCTCAGGCGATTTCGCGGCGATAGTTGCGCCCGGCGAGCTCGGTCAGTTCCACCGAATAGACGCAGGTGCCGCTCTCGTTGGCGGCCTCGAGCGCCAGCATCGCCTGCCGGTAGAGCTCGTTGCCGTTCTGGGCGTCGTCGGTGAAGGCGGCGCCGACCGTGAGCGACAGCGTGCCGGGCAGATAGTCCCGGCCGGAGATGCGGAAGACTTCGGTCTCGATGCGGTTGCGGATGCGCTCGGCGATCAGCACCGCGCTGTCGTGGTCGACCTTGTCGAACAGAAAGGCGAAGCCGTCGCCGCCGACGCGGGCGACGTAGTCGAGCTTCTTGATCGACTTGCGGAAGATGGTGGCGATCTGCTTCAGCGCCTCCTCGCTGGCCCCGGCCGCGTGGCTGTCGGACAGGCTCTTCAGCCGCTCGACCCGCATCAAGAGCAGGGCGCTGCCGGAGCTGTCCTCGGCGTCGTAGGTGGCCACCAGCCGGTTCATCAGCGCCGTGCGGTTGGCAAGCCCGGTGATCGGGTCGTGCAGCAGCGCCGTCTCGCTGGCGGCAGCCCCGGCTGCGACATTCTCCAGCCGCGCCACCAGCGCGTCCAGCCGCTGGCAATGGGCGCTCTCGCTGCCGATCAGCGCCTCGACGGCGGCGACGAGCAGGCCGGCTTGGCTGGCGAAATCGGTCATGGCCATCACCGGATCGGCCTTCAGCCGCCCGAGCAGATGGTTGATCTGCGTCACCGCATTGGTGCGCTTCTGGCGCTCGCTCTCCGCCTCCGCCGCCAGCGCGGCGATGGTGCGCATTAGGTCGGTGGCGCTGTGGCCGAGCACGAGCGAATTGTGGTCCGGCAGGCCGTTGCGCACGCCGATGGCGTCCAGCGCCTCCTGCGCCGGCGCCTTGCCGAGCGCGGTGATCTCGCGGCCGAGTGCGGTGTTGCTGCCCGTCAACGCTTCGTGCAGCAGCGAATAGTTGCGCGGGATCGCGGCGATCTCCAGCCGCGTCATCAGTTGCGCGATCTTTGCGAGCACTGCCGCCGATCGGGCAAGCGTATCCGTTGCATTGGCCTTTGCGGTCATGGCTCACCAGTGTCTGGGCAGTGTGCGGTCGCGCCGATCCTTCCCCAAGGCCGGCCTTTAAAACCAGTAGCTGATAAGCCTTAAGAACCTGTTGCTTGCGCCGCGCCCGCGGCAGTCGCATGGCACGCCCACCTGCCGGCGCCACCAGGGGCGGCCGGCATTGCCGAGCGGGAAAAGAACGCAGACGTTCGCCGGCGTTGGGCGGCCGGTCAGGCGAACAGCCGCACCGCCGGCAGCGCCCGGATCATCTGGCGGATGGTGCTGTCCTTGCGGCGGGCCTGCGCTTGCTGGGCGTCGCGGACCGCCTCGGCATAGCCTTGCGCGCGCGCCTCTTCCAGAGCCACGGCAAGCAGCTTGTCGATCACGATGAAGCACTCGTCCGGCAGATAGGCGTCCGGACTGTCCGTGCCGCGCACCAGGGCCATCTTCGACAGCGTGCTGCCCAGCAGCGCGCTCCACTCTTCGCTCTTTCTTGCCATGTCACGTCCTCATTCGTGCCGGGTGGGGGAAGCGCCTCTCGGCGTTTCGGCCCGGGCACTATCGCACCGCGCTCGCAGCACGCCTGTCACTTCGGTAACAGGGACGGAGGGGCAGGCTTGCCCCCCTGCAGGCGTTACACCCGCGGCAGGCTCGCGCCCTCGTTGCGCATGAAGAAGATGAGGTCCAGCGAGAGGCTCGGCCTGCCCATGCTTGTCAGAATCGTATGGCACTGGCCGCGATGGTGGGTCTGGTGGTTGAAGAAGTGCGCAAGCCCCATGCTGAGCGGGTGCGTCACCGGGGCCGGATTCGAGATCGGGCTGTAGGTGATCTCTTCGCGGAGCCGCGCCGCGTCGATCGAGCCGAGCCAGTCGATGATCCGCCGGTCCTCGGCGATCCGGGCCTGGCGCAGGCTGTCGATGTCGTCGTGCAGGATCGCGTCGAGCCGGGTCGGTGCGTCGCCCGAGCCCGTGAAGCGGCTCATCCAGATGCGGTCGGCCACCAGCAGGTGGTTGAGCGTTCCGTGCAGCGAGCCGAAATAGGCGCCGCGGTTCTCGCGGAAGGCCTGCGGCGAGAGCGAGGCGGCCTCGGCATAGACGACGCGGTTCGCCCAGGCATTGTAGGCGGCGAGATTCCTGTAGTGATCGAGCATGTCTGTTTCCGGATGCGTTGCGAGGAAGGACAAAACCAGGCACTGACATATCGAAGCCGCGGTGATCGGTCGCATGAATTTTTCTGATTTGATCTTCAGCGCCGCCTCGTCTCGAATGGCGCTCCCCGATCCGCAAGGAAGCAGCCATGACCCTGAAGCTCTATGCGCTCTGCGGCGAAGACCGCAGCCGTCCGTTCTCCCCGCATGTCTGGAAGACGATGCTGTCTCTGGCGCACAAGGGGCTTTCCTGCGAGGTCGAGAAGGTCGGTTTCACGGAGATCCCGAAGCTGGAAGGCGGTTTCTCCAGGACGGTGCCGCTGCTGCGCGACGGCGAGCGGCTCGTGCGCGACAGCTTCGACATCGCCCTCTATCTGGACGAGGCCTATCCCGGGCGGCCGACCCTTTTCGGGGGCGACGGCGGCAGGGCGATGGCCCGCTTCGTCGAGGGCTGGTCGCAGACGACCCTGCATCCGGCGGTGATGCGGATCGCGCTGGTCGATATCCACGACATGCTGGGGCCGGAGGATCAAAGCTATTTCCGCACCAGCCGCGAGGATCGGCTCGGCCAGCCGCTGGAAGCCGTCGTGGCCGCCCGCGACGACGAGATCGCCGCCTTCGCCGGCAAGCTGGAGCCGCTGCGCACGATGCTGAAGTCGCAGCCCTTCATCGGCGGCGAGGGGCCGCTCTTTGCCGACTACATCGTCTTCGGCGCGCTGCAGTGGCTGCGGGTCACCTCGGCTGCGAAGGTGCTTGCGGACGACGATCCGGTCGCGCTCTGGTTCGGGCGCGTCCTCGATCTCCATGACGGGCTCGGCCGCAGCGTCCGCGCCGCCTGACGCTCTGCCCGATTCCCGGCCGTCTCGGGCCGGGGCCCCCTTGTTTTGCGCCGCGTTGGCGGGTAAGGAACCGCCACTCACCGTAGACCAAGGGATATGAGATTATGGCGATTGAACGCACCTTTTCGATGATCAAGCCGGATGCGACGAAGCGCAACCTGACCGGCGCTATCACCAAGATGCTCGAGGATGCCGGCCTGCGCGTCGTCGCCTCCAAGCGCGTCTGGATGAGCCGCCGCGAGGCCGAGGGCTTCTACGCCGTCCACAAGGACCGTCCGTTCTTCGGCGAGCTGGTCGAGTTCATGTCCTCCGGCCCGACGGTCGTCCAGGTGCTGGAAGGCGAGAACGCCATCGCCAAGAACCGCGAAGTCATGGGCGCCACCAACCCGGCCAACGCCGCAGAGGGCACCATCCGCAAAGTTCACGCCCTGTCGATCGGCGAAAACTCCGTCCACGGCTCCGACGCTCCGGAAACCGCCGCGGAAGAAATCGCCTACTGGTTCTCCGGCACCGAGATCGTCGGCTGAATCAAATCTTGAGGCGCTGGCCTCAACGAATTGAACGAAATACGAAAACGGGGCCCGCGCGGCCCCGTTTTTCGTATCCGCCGGGACACTGCGCTACGCCGGGCATTTCCTCATGTCGAACTGCCCGCCGGTCAGGCCGTTCTTGAACATCTCGGGGTTCTTGTCGTAGGCGGGGCCGACGACCAGCGCATGGGCGGGAAGCACGCTCTGGTCGAGGTCGGAGACGACCGTCGTCTCAAGCGCCTGGAGCCGGGCGCCGTCGGGGCCGTCGACGGTGATCGACACCCGGTAGGGCCTGGCCTTCTTCACGCAACGCACGTCCGGGCTCTCCAGCACCACCTTCTCCTGCGCGGCAAACAGCTTGCGCTGCAGCACCAGCGGATCTCCGCCGGCCGGGTTTTCGAATTCGGCCGTGATCGTCGCCCCTTCCGGAAGCGGCTCCGTCCGGTTCAGCGTGAGCATGTAGGTGGCGTAGGCGAGGCGGTAGTTGAAGACGAAGATCTTGCCCGTCAGTTGCAGCGGCTCGCCGCCGGTTTCGCGCTGGCATCCGGCCAGTGCCGCCGAGGCGGCCAGCGCGGCGATCATGACAAGCCCTCGAAGCAATCGTTTCATGCGCGCATGCCCTCCTTCCGTCGATAGTAGTGGCGGCTGGCCTTGTTGCGGTTGCCGCAGACCGCCATGTCGCACCAGGCGCGCGAGCGGTTGCGGCTCCGGTCGAGGAAGAGCCAGCCGCAATTGGGGCAGATCTTCAGCCGCTCCGGTTCCGCCATCACCGCCAGCCGCAGCGCCGAATGCGCCGTCGCCGTGTCGAGGGCGCGCGGATCGGCGCCGGACAGCCGCAGCGTCCCGGCGATCGCTTCGAGAAGCCGTGCCAGGAGTGCTGCCGTTCCTTCCCCCGTCGCCTCGGCGCGGAAGTGGCTGTCGATCGCCTCGCGCAGCCCGATGAAGGTGCTGCGGCGCACGGGCGGAACGGGAGCGAGCGCCTGCGCCTGCTCGCGCTCGGCGCAATGGAGGCTTGCCGCATCGGCAAAGGCGTCCATCGCCGCCGGATCGGCATAGCGGTCGATCCGGCGCGCCGGGTCGAACCGCAGGACGACGGAATTGGCGACATCCAGCGCAAGCGCGCCGCCGGCGAAGCGATGGGGCGTCCAGGTGAAGGTCATGACGCTATCCTAACTGGTAAAAGTCAGTTTACCAGTTATAGTGGGTTTGTCACCAGCGAGATCTCCGATGGCCTATTTTCTGCAACAGATCGCCAATGCCGTGCCGGTCGCAGCGCTCTATGCCATGCTCGCCTTCGGCTATGCGATCGCGTTCTCGGTGACGCGGCGGGTCGACATCAGCTACGGCGCCGTCTTCGCCTTCGCCGGCCAGATGTTCATCCTGTTCGCCGATGTCGGCTGGAACCGGCTCTGGCTGGTGCTGCCGGCCGCCCTCGGCTTCGGCGCGGTGATGGCGCTGGTCTACGGCCTGGGGGTGGGGCTGGTCGTCGGCCGCCAGGTGATGCGGCCGCTCGCCTTCTCCTCCGACAACACCGTCGTCGTCGCCGCGCTCGGCGTCGTGCTCGTGCTCATGGAGGGCGCGCGGCTTGCCTCGGATACGCGCAGCCTCTGGCTGCCGCCGCTCCTGAACCGGCCGATCGAACTCTGGGGCGACCCTGCCTTCCCGGTGACGCTGACGGTTCTCCAGATCATCAATTCCGCCCTGATGGCCGCGATCGTGATCGCCGGCCATGTCTTCCTGGCGCGCTCGCCCTGGGGCCGGCGCTGGCGGGCGGTGTGCGAGGACCGCAACGCGGCGGAACTGTGCGGCATCGACAGCGCCCGCGTCTTTCTCCAGGCCTTCGCGCTCGCGGCACTCGTCGCCTGCCTCGCCGGCATCCTCGCCGCCGGCTACTACGGCAACATGGATTTCGGCGCCGGCCTGAACTTCGGGGTCAAGGTGCTGTTCATCGCCGCGATCGGCGGCTATGCGACCCCGGTGCTTTCCGCCGCCGGCGGCGCGGCGCTGGGCTTTGCCGAGACGCTGTGGAACGCCTATGGCGATTTCCTCTGGCGGGATCTCGTCATCTATTCGGCGCTGGTGCTGCTGCTGGTGGTGCTGCGGCGGGAACGGGGGATACCGTGAGGAGGGGGGCGGCACAGCGTTGCCGGCGGCGAAGGCGCTATCGCTTCCATTTCTCCCGCGCCCGGTCGTCGGCGTCCTTGGCCTCGACCCATCCGCCCGCGCTGCCGTCGGCCCGGTGCTCCTTCTTCCAGAAGGGGGCCGACGTCTTGAGGTAGTCCATGACGAAGGATGCGCCGTCGAAGGCCGCCTGGCGGTGCGACGCTGCGGCGATGACGAGCACGATCGTCTCGCCGGGCGCCATTCTGCCGAAGCGGTGGATGGCGGCGATCCCCTGGAGCGCGAACCGCTCGACCGCCGCGTCGCAGATCCGCCGGATCTCGGCCTCGGCCATGCCGGGATAGTGTTCGAGTTCCAGCGCCGCGAGCGCGCCGTTCTCGTCGCGGCAGAGGCCGGTGAAGGTGACGATCGCGCCGATCGAGGTGCGTCCGGCGGTCAGCGCCGCGGTCTCCGCGGCCACGTCGAAATCGTTGCGCTGGATCCGCACGACCACGGGTGAACGAGCCCCGCCGGCCATGGCTCAGCCTCCGGTCATCGGCGGGAACAGGGCGATCTCGCGGGCGCCCGCGATCGGCTCGTCGTGTTCCACGTGCTCCTGGTTGACGGCCACGCGGATGACGTTCTCGTGCTCGAGCGCGATCTCGTATTCCTCACCCAGCGTCTTCAGGTGCCGCAACAGGTCGCCGGCGGTCCGGACATGGCCGGGAAGATCGATCTCCTCCTCGCCGCGTCCGATCCGCTCGCGCACCCATGCGAAATAGACAAGCTTGGTCATCATTCGTCCACGATGTGCTTCAGGCCGGCCCGGAAGTAGTCGTATCCCGTGTACATGGTGATGAGTGCGGCGATCCACAACAGGCCGATACCGACCTCGGTGGTGTAGGGCAGGACCTTGTCGCCTGCGGGGCCCGCGAGCAGGAAGGCGATCGCGAACATCTGGATCGTCGTCTTCCACTTGGCGATGCGCGTCACCGGCACGCTGACCTTCAGTTCGGCGAGGTATTCGCGCAGGCCCGAGACGAGGATCTCGCGGCACAGGATGATGATCGCCGCCCAGATCGTCCAGCCGGCGATGGTGCCGTCGGCCGCCATCAGGAGCAGCACCGAGGCGACCAGCAGCTTGTCGGCGATCGGGTCGAGCATGCGGCCGATGTTCGACGTCTGCTTCCAGATGCGGGCGAGATAGCCGTCGAGGAAATCGGTGATCGAGGCGACGACGAACAGGCCGAGCGCGGTCCAGCGGGCGAAATCCGACGATTGCAGCCGGCCTTCGACGAAGAAGCAGAGGACGATGACCGGAACGGCGAGGATGCGGCCGTAGGTGAGGAGGTTCGGGATGCTGTAAGCGCGGCGGGCCATGGATTCGCAGTCTCTGCTATGTTTACGGGTAGTTGCGGTCTTTGTGACAGGTCCGTCAACCGTTTGCGAGAGCTTTTCTACGCGAACAAGGCAATATTCAGATGCCCGCCGAGAAAAGACGATGGCGGGCGGGCTGCGCGCTCCGGAGCGCCGGGCTGTAACCGGGCCGACACAGAGTGAATAAAAATTTTCAGTTTTTTCGAATAGAACTTCTTTTTTGTTCGTTCTGAAACAGAAATCGCGTACGGCACAGCCGTGTTCGGGTGACCTGCAGTTGCAGGCCGCCGAGTTGGGTATTGCAAAATTCAAATCTTGGGTTGGGGAAAGGTGGGTCCTCCACATGGGGATCATCGGTGGAGATTTGTTGTCGCTGAACGACAACCCGGCATTGGGGCCGTATCAGTCGGATATCGTCACGCTGGCCGACGGCGGCTTCGTGCTCGTCTGGAGCGGCGGTGCGGCCGACGGTACGACCGACGTGACGATGCGGGTGTTCAATGCCGACGGCAGCCTGCGCTCGACGGTCGAACTCCCGGTGGTCGCCGACACCAGAGGCGACCAGCTGGTCCCCAGGGTGACCGCGCTCGCCGATGGCGGTTTTGCGGTCGCCTGGAGCGGCGCGACCGCCTCCGATGATAGCGGGGTCGCCTTCCGGCTGTTCGATGCCGACGGCACGGCGCGCAGCGCCCTCGACCTGCCGGCAAATGCCGAGACGGCCGGTGTCCAGTCTCAGCCGCTGTTCACGACGCTGGCCGATGGCGGCCTCGTCGCGGCCTGGCGCGTCGGCGACGGCGCGCAGACGGCGCTGGCGCTGCGCGTCTTCGAGAAGGACGGATCCCTGCGCTCCGATTCCGCCGACATCCGCATCGACGTTGCGACCGGGGCGTTCGCGATCACCGCACTCGCCGGCGGCGGCTTCGTCGTCGTCCACAACGGCGCCTCCGAGGAGGGGCAGGCCGACGGCCCCGTGCGCATGCGCATCTACGATTCCAAGGGAACGCTGCAGACGGACGCCCCTGCAGCGCTCGGCGGCGGCGACATCCAGCACCATCCGGTGGTCACCGCGCTCGCCGACGGCGGCTTCGTCGTCGCCTGGGACGGCGAGCGGCAGGGCGACACGGCCGATGTCGGCATGCAGATCTACGACGCCGACGGCACGGCCCGCGCCGGCACCGATTTCGCCGTGAACATCCATACGACTGGCGAGCAGCGCAGCCCGATCGTCACGGCGCTGAAGGACGGCGGCTTCGTCGTCCTGTGGAGTGGCGGCACCTGGCACGACGAAGACGGCCTGGCGATGCAGGTCTACAATCCGGACGGCAAGAGCCGCGTTCCGGGCGACATCCCGGTCAACCTCGCCATCGACGGCATCCAGGGCGATCCCTACGTGGCGGCGCTTTCCGGCGGCGGCTTCGCGATCGCCTGGACCACGAAGAGTGCGGCCGGCTATGCGATCGCGCTACGCACCTTCAATGCGGACGGCACGCCGCGCATGGTGGCGGAGGAATACGTCACCGGCCTGTCCGCCCTGCCGCTGACAGCGCCGAAGATCGCAGCCCTTGCCGATGGCGGGCTGGCGCTGACCTGGCAGGCGGAGGAGGAGGACGGCGTCCACCTCTACGAGAAGGTCTTTCATCCGGTGAACGATGCGCCCTCGGGGCGGGACGCCACGCGCTACGTCAAGGAGGACGGCAGCTACGTCTTCGAGGTGGCCGACTTCGGCTTCTCCGACATCAACGGCGACGGGATGCAGGCGGTCCGCATCGGTGCCGTCCCGGCCAACGGCACGCTCACCCTCGACGGGACCGCGGTCGCGGCCGGTCAGGTGGTCAAGGCCTGGCAGATCGCCGACGGCGAGCTCGTCTGGAAGGCGGCCACGAACCTGAACGGCACCGCGGTCGGCGCCTTGTCCTTCAACGTCATCGACGACGGCGGCACCGACTTCGGCGGCAAGGACATCGATCCGATCACGCGCAAGATCACGCTGAACGTCGAGGCCGTCAACGACGATCCCGACGCCAAGGCGATCCGGGGGACGACCTATGAGAACGAGGTCTACCGCATCGAGGTGAAGGACGCCGCCATCGACGTCGACGACGACAAGCTGGCGATGATCAACGCCAGGATCGTCTCCGGCTTCGGCTCGGTGACGATCGATGCGAAGAAGATGCTGATCTACAACCCGATGGCCGGTCCCAACCAGAACATCGGCGACGGCGAGAGCCGCAAGGTCATCATCAGCTACACGGTCTCCGACGGCAAGGGCGGGACGACGACGGCGACGATCACCCTGACCGTCAAGGGCGTGTCGGCCGACGTGTTCTCCGGCACCGGCGGCAGCGACCGCCTGTCCGGCAGCATCTACGGCGACTTCATGTACGGCCGCGCCGGCAACGACACGCTCTCAGGAAGCGGCGGCGACGACCTGCTCGACGGAGGGACGGGCACCGACGCGCTGAAGGGCGAGGGCGGCAACGACACCTACGTGGTCGATTGCTCCAGCGACAAGGTGACGGAAGGAGCCAACGGCGGCACGGACATCGTCCAGGCGGCCTGCAGCCACACGCTGACGGCAAACGTCGAGAAGCTGACGCTGTTGGGTTCGGCCGGCTACAGCGGCACCGGCAACACGCTTTCCAACACGATCACCGGCAATTCCGGCGCCAACTACCTGAAGGGGCTCGAGGGCAGCGACAGGTTGTTCGGCGGCGCCGGCAACGACACGCTCTCGGGCGGCGACGGCAGCGACACGCTGGACGGCGGCAGCGGCTCGAACCGGCTTTATGGCGGTGGCGGCAACGACGTCTACCTGATGGGCAGCGGCTCCGACAAGGTGATCGAATACGCCGGCGGCGGGACCGACACCGTCCATTCCGCCCGCAGCCACACGCTGGCCGCCAATGTCGAGCGGCTGATCCTGACCGGCGCGGCGAACGCGTGGGGAACGGGAAATGCCTCGGCCAACCGCCTGACCGGGAACACCGGCAACAACACCTTGCGCGGAAACGAGGGCAACGACACCCTCTACGGTGAAAAGGGCAACGACACCCTGTCCGGCGGCTGGGGCGAGGACATCGTCGACGGCGGCGCCGGCGCGGACAAGCTCTGGGGCGGTTCCGGGCGCGACGTGTTCGTCTTCCACGATGCGTCGGACAGCACGGTCTCGAGCTACGGCCGCGACACCATCCATGACTTCTCCCACGTCGCCGGCGACCGGATCGACCTGCGCGGGATCGACGCCCGCGAGGCGAGCCAGGCCGACAACGCCTTCGTCTTCGTCGGCACGCACGGCTTCAGCAAGCAGGCCGGCGAGTTGCGCTATTCCCGCTCGGGCTCCGATACGCTGCTCTCGGGCGATACGGATGGGGACGGAAAGGCGGACTTCGCCATCCTGCTCTCCGGCCATGTCGGTCTGCAGAAGGGCGATTTCCTGCTCTGAGCGGAAGACGAAGAAGCAAGTCCGGTGGGTTTGTTCTCACCGGAGTGCTTACCTTTGCGCCCCTAGCGCGCGTCCTCGTGGAAGTGGTTGTAGACCAGCCGCGCCACGCTTTCCGAAATGCCCTCGACCGCCATCAGGTCGGAGATGCCGGCGCGGGAGACCGCCTTGGCGGTGCCGAAGTGCTGCAGCAGCGCGCGCTTGCGGGTCGGGCCGATGCCGGCGATCTCGTCGAGCGGGTTCCTCACCATCTCCTTCTTGCGCCGCGCCCGGTGCGAGCCGATGGCGAAGCGGTGCGCCTCGTCGCGCAGCCGCTGGATGAAGTAGAGCACGGGATCGCGAGGCGGCAGCGAGAAATCCGGCGTGCCGGCGGCAAAGAAGCGCTCGCGGCCGGCCTCGCGGTCGGCACCCTTGGCGACACCGATGGCGACCACGTGGTCGGTGATGCCGAGCTCCTCCAGGATCGCCCGCACCGCCGTCATCTGCCCCTGGCCGCCGTCGATCAGGATGACGTCCGGCCAGGCGGGGAAGGGCAGGTCGGCCGCATCGGCGCCCGCCTCCGCATTGGCCCCGGCGCTGCGGTCCGGCAGGCCCTCTTCCTTGATCAGCCGTGAGAAGCGGCGCGTCATCACTTCCCGCATCATGCCGAAGTCGTCGCCCGGCGTGATCTCCGTCGACTTGATGTTGAACTTCCGGTACTGGCCCTTGACGAAGCCCTCCGGCCCCGCGACCACCATGCCGCCGACCGCGTTGGTGCCCATGATGTGCGAGTTGTCGTAGATCTCGATGCGCCGCGGCACGGTGGCCAGCTTGAAGGTCTCGGCGAAGCCCTCCAGCAGCCGCGACTGCGAGGCGGTCTCGGCGAGCTTGCGCCCATGCGCCTCGCGCGCGTTCTGCAGCACGTGGTCGACGAGGTCCTTCTTCTCGCCCCGCTGCGGCACCAGGATCGCCACCTTGTGGGAGGATTTTTCGCCGAGCGCCTCCGACAGCAGCTCGCGCTCCTCGATCTCCTCGGACAGGAGGATCTGCCGCGGACAGGGCTTGTCGTCGTAGAACTGCGCGAGGAAGGCGTTCAGCACCTCGGCCGCCGAAAGCTGCGGGTCGGCCTTCGGAAAGTAGGCGCGATTGCCCCAGTTCTGCCCGGTGCGGAAGAAGAACACCTGGATGCAGGAGATGCCGCCCTCGTGGTGGATCGCAAAGACGTCCGCCTCCTCGACGCCGGCCGGGTTGATCCCCTGGTGGCTCTGGACATGGGAGAGGGCGGCCAGCCGGTCGCGATAGACCGCGGCGCGCTCGAAATCGAGTTCCTCCGCCGCCTCGTTCATCGCAGCCGCGATCTGGCCCTTGACGTTCTGGCTCTTGCCGGAGAGGAAGTCCTTCGCCTCGGCCACCAGTTCGGCATAGCCGGCGTCGCTGATCTCGTGCGTGCAGGGCGCCGAACAGCGCTTGATCTGGTAGAGCAGGCAGGGCCGCGTCCGGCTTTCGAACACGCTGTCGGTGCAGGTGCGCAACAGGAAGGCGCGCTGCAGCGAATTGATCGTCCGCCCCACAGCACCTGCCGAGGCGAAGGGGCCGAAATAGTCGCCCTTGCGGCTGCGCGCGCCGCGATGCTTGAAGATCGCCGGCGCTCGCGTGTCGGCCGTCACCAGGATATAGGGAAACGACTTGTCGTCGCGAAGCTGCACGTTGAAGCGCGGGCGCAACCGCTTGATCAGGTTGGCTTCCAAGAGCAGCGCTTCGGTCTCGGTGCGGGTGGTGACGAACTCCATGTTCGCCGTCTCGCGGATCATCCGGCCGATGCGGTTGGAATGGCCGCGGCCGAGCGCGTAGTTGTTGACGCGCTTCTTCAGGCTGCGGGCCTTGCCGACATAGAGCACGTCGCCGGCCTCGTTGAACATGCGGTAGACGCCGGGGCTGTTCGGCAGCCGCTTGACGAAGGCCTGGATCAGCTCGGTGCCGCGCAGGCCCTCGCTGCGGTCGATCGTCTCGGTCCACTCGATCGCGGGCAGGGACGAGGGGGCGGGCGAAGTCTCGACAACCTCGTCCTCGTCGTCCCGTTCGGTTTCGTCATACAGGATGCCGCCATCCTGCACCGGCCGGCCGGTGGTCATTCCGTGATCTCCGCGACATCCGGCGTTTCCCAGGCGAGATGCTGGCCGCCGTCAAGGGCGATCATCTGCCCCGTAATCGAAGGCGTGTCGACCAGAAAACGGATCGTCCGGCCGAATTCGTCGAGCCCCGGCCCGGACTGCAGGAGCAGCGCCGCGGTCTGGGCCTGGAAATCCTCTTCGCTCTGGCGCTCGTTTGGCAGCGTCGGCCCGGGGCCGATGGCGTTGACGCGGATGCGCGGCGCGAGCGCCTGCGCCATCGTCCGGGTCGCCATCCACAGCGCCGATTTCGACAGCGTGTAGGAATAGTAGCGCGGCGTCGGGTTCCAGACGCGCTGGTCGATGATGTTGACGATCAACCCGCCCGACCCGGACGGCAGCTGCCGGTCGAAGTCGCGGGCGAGGATCGACGGCGCGCGGACATGGACGTCGAAATGGCGGTCCCACAGCGCACTGTCGAACCGGCGCAGGTTGTCGGGCTTGAACAGGGAGGCGTTGTTCACGATCACCCCCAGCGGGCCGAGCGCCTCGACCGCCCGCCCCACGAGTTGTTCGGTGGCCGCCGCGTCGGCAAGGTCGCACTCCAGCGCAACCGCGCGCCCGCCTTTCCCGGTGATCTCGGCGGCGATCCGCCGGGCGCTTTCGATCGACGCATTGGCATGGATCGCGACGGCGAAGCCATGCGCGGCCAGGTCCTCCGCGATCGCGCGGCCGATCCTCTGTGCCGCCCCCGTCACCAGCGCTGTCCGATGAAGAATTCTCAATGATATGCCCGCGTCGCGTTGCCTTTGCTTAACCTGCCACAGATATAGAGATTAACGCCGGGCCTTGAACCGGGTCTCGCAAAACATTTCCAAACAATTAACAGATGCGTGGAGCCGTCGCAATCTGGCGCGGTTATCCAAGTATATTTCGTGTAATTTAGAATATGGTTAACAAATACCCTGTTGTGTAAAAGCAACATCTAAATCTGGTCACGGAGACGACACAATCAATTCACATTTCGGCTCTTTCAAATCCTCAATCTTTATTCAATTTCAACTCAACCGGGCTATCCGAACGATGATTTAATGATGCCGAGTTGGCGCGTAATTTGCCGGCGGCATGGAATGCAAAGGAGAATTCGCATGCGTACCCTGATCCTCACCCTGATGGCCTCCGCCATGTCGATTGCAGCCCTCCAGTCCGCCCGCGCGGCCGACGCAGTCGACCAGATCCCGCAGGCTCCGGCTGCCGAATATTCCGAGCCGGTCGCCAGCGGCAACTGGGCCGGCGGCTATGCCGGTGGTACGGTGACCTGGCAGCATGGCAACTTCGAAAAGCAGAGCGGCAACGGTGCCAACGGCTTCGGCGGCGGCGTCTACGGCGGCTACAACATGCAGAGCGGCCAGCTGGTCTACGGTGGGGAAGCCGACGTCAACTATTCCGGTATCGATTCGGAGAACCGCTTCCGTGAGGCCAAGCAGGGCGTCAACGGCTCGCTGCGCGCCCGCGTCGGTGTCGACCTGAACCCGGTCCTGCTCTACGGCACCGGCGGTGTCGCCGCCTCGCGCGCCAAGATGGAAGACAGCACGTCCTCGGACAAGAAGACCATGCTCGGCTGGACGGCCGGCGTCGGTGCCGAAACCTTCGTCACCAACAACGTCACCGCCCGCGTCGAGTACCGCTACACCGACTACGGCAGCAAGGACTTCGATCTGGACAGCGGCAAGGTCTCCGCCGGCCAGGACGAACAGAGCGTTCGCGTCGGTATGGGCGTGAAGTTCTGATCCTCCCGATCAGCACGATGAACAAAAGGCCGGGTGCGCAAGCGCCCGGCCTTTTGCATTGCATGGCATGGTCGTGAGTTCACTCTTCACCGCGCGTCCGCGCGGTGAAGAAAGGCCATTCCTGTCGTGTTTCTCAATCCTTGAACTTCGCATAGTCCGGGAACACCGCCTCGAAGCGGGAGAGGTAGCGCTTCAGCTTCGGGCGGCCCTTCTGCCATTTTCCGGCAAAGCGCAGCTCGATGTAGCGCAGCATGGCGGCCAGCGCGAAGTGGCCGCCGTGCGGCTTCTTGCCGAGGCGCGGCATCGTCTTCTCGAGCTGGTCGAGGGCGCGCTCGACCTTTCCCCACTGCCGGTCGATCCAGGGCTGGTGCACCTTCTCTTCCGGCCGGAAGCGGCGCTCGTAGACGATCGCGAGCAGGCTGTCGCAGATGCCGTCGGCGGTCGCCTCCAGCACGTCCGCCTCGGTGCGCTTGGCGGAGGAGCGGGGATAGAGGCTGCGGCCGGTCTGGCGGTCGATGAAATGCATGATGGCGCGGCTGTCGTAGATCCCCAGGCCCTCGTCGGTGACGAGCGTCGGGATCTTGCCGAGCGGATTGGCGGCGATCAGTTCGGCCGGGTCGGTATTGGTGTCGGTGGCGACATGCTCGGCGTCGAGCCCGGCATAGTGCGCGGCCATGCGCACCTTGGTGGAGTAGGGCGAGGCCGAGGAATAGAAGATCTTCAAGGGTTTTCTCCTGTTGGGTGCCGAAGGGTCCGGCTCAGCGGACCGGCGGCTGGGTGATGGTGTTGGCCCGGCAGGCGGCGCGGTCCACCTCCGGGCAGTCTCGGAAATTCAGATCCGGCGTCAGGCAGATGCGGATCTCCTCGAGCCGGCCGCCGTCGCAGGTCACAGCCAGGCCGCGTGCGGAAAGCCCCGGATTGGCGGCGACCAGCGCCGCCTCGA
The DNA here is from genome assembly GCA_900469965.1 of Hyphomicrobiales bacterium. Taxonomy (GTDB): domain Bacteria; phylum Pseudomonadota; class Alphaproteobacteria; order Rhizobiales; family Rhizobiaceae; genus Mycoplana. Next base: position 222,169 of record UBZP01000014.1, read on the forward strand.
TCTCCGCCGGGCCGGTGCGGCCGCCATCGGCATCCTCGACCGCATCCGGCAGCTCGACGCGCTCGAAGGCGGCGCGGGTGACGGCGAGGTAGTCGCGCTGCGTCAGCCCGGAGCAGCTGCCGTGCTTGCGCCACTGGTGGCCGATCAGGCCCATCGAGGGGATGATGTCGAGATAGGCGCGGCCGAGCGCGGCGGGAACCCGGTCCGGCTCGCGCGAGCGGCAGAACTCCGGATGGCCGCGCTCGAACTGCGGCCAGAGCCCGTGCACGATGAAGCCGGCGCGGCGGCCGGTCCGGCACTGCTCGCCATTGCCCGAGGAGTCGTTGTCCATGCACCAGGTCGGCGACCAGGAGAGCGACAGCACGTAGAAATCGAAGCCGTGGCCGATCGGCACGGAGGCCGGCCTTACCGGGGACGACGCGGGGCGCTGCCCGCCGGCGGAGGGCTGTGGCGTCGTCACTGCCGGAGCGCCGCCTTGCCCGGACGCCTTGCCGTCGCCGGAGCGCGGCTGCTCGTCGCTGCAGCCGGCAAGGGCAAGCGGCAGGGCGGCGGCGAGGGCGAACGCGGCAAGGCGGGCGGCGCGGCGCCGGGAAGGGGAGGTCTGGTCGGTCACGGCTCTCTATCGAAGCGAAGCGCAGGCGGCTCCGTAGACATACCAGGGATCGAGCCCCGGGATGCAGAACTCGATGCTGCGGCCGATGCCGGCAAAGCCGAACGGCGTCTCGATCAGGTAGACGAGCGGCCGGCGGCTGCCGTCGGTGAGCGTGGCGTAGGCGAGGCAATATTCCCGCTGCACGGAGGACATGTACTGGTTGAACGGCTCATAGCGGCTGAGCCGCATCCGGCCGATCTCGTAGATCGACAGGTCCCGGTGGATGTAGTTCGCCGCCTTGTATTCGAAGCGGCTGGTGATGAAGCGGAGCACGCCGGGATCGGCGCAGGCGCCCGCCGGCGCGCCCTCGGCATAGGCGGGGACGGCAGCACCCCCCGTCTCGTAGTCGGCGGCGGTCGCCGGCACGGCCGACAGGGCGACGGCGAGGATGGCTGCCATGCGTGCGGCACTGGTGACGGTCATGTTCCCCTCCGGCGGCGCCCTCCGGTGCGGCGGGCGTCCGGGGCGCGTTCCATTCCGGCCCGCGAATCCCCGGTGGTGCAGGGGATGGGCCGGATTTTGAGATTGCGTCCCGCAGGCGCCTTCGGTCAAGAGGCGACTTGGCCCTCGCCGGCGATCCAGAAGCAGCGCGAGGAGGCGAAGCGGTCCTGCCGCAGCCGTTCCTTCAAGAACGGCAGCAGCCGGCCGAGCTCGTCCTTCAGCGTGAACGGCGGATTGACGACGATCAGCCCCGAGCCCGACAGCCCCGTCGTCTCGCGGTCGCTCTTCACGGAAAGCTCGGCGCAGAGCATCTTCGGAATGCCGAGATCCTTCAGCGCCTTGTGGAACGCCGTGATCGGCGCGCCCTTCTTCAGCGGATACCAGAGGCAGTAGACGCCGCCGGGAAAGCGCCGCCAGGCTTTCGCGAGCCCTTCCGCAAGCCGCTCGTATTCGCCTTCGATCTCGAACGGCGGGTCGACCAGGACGATGCCGCGCTTCTCCTTCGGCGGCAGGTGGGCGCCGAGCGCCAGCCAGCCGTCGAGATGGGTGACGCGGCTCTGGAAGTCGCCGTCGAACAGCCGGTGCAGGCTCTCGTAGTCGTCCGGGTGCAACTCCATCGCCGACAGCCGGTCCTGCGGGCGGAACAGCATGCGCGCGAGCTTCGGCGAGCCGGGATAGAGGCGCACGCCGCCGTCCGGATTGAGCGCCTTCACCGTCTCGAGATAGGGGGCGAGCAGGTCCGCCATCTCCGCCGGCAGCTCGCCGTCCAGCAGCCGGCCGATGCCGTCGCGCCATTCCCCGGTCTTCTGCGCCTCCTCGCTGGAGAGCTCGTAGAGCCCGAGCCCGGCATGGGTGTCCAGCACCCGGAAGGCCTTGTCCTTGGCCTGCATGTAGGTGACGAGCCGCGCCAGCACCGCATGCTTGAGCACGTCGGCGAAGTTGCCTGCATGATAGATGTGGCGGTAGTTCATCCCGATACCGAAGCCTGCGTTTCCGTGATGGGCCCATCAATTGTTGCGATGGGAGAATTTTATGCCTTCTTGGCGCTTCCGCCCTGCAATATACAAATGCCATGAACGTTGCGACCCCTCATCTCGGCAAAAGCCGGATCGGCCATTCGGTCTGTCCCCATGACTGTCCCTCCGCCTGCGCGCTCGACATCGAGATCGGCGCGGACGGCCGCATCGGCAAGGTGCGCGGCAGCGCCGACAACAGCTACACCGCCGGCGTCATCTGCGCCAAGGTCGCCCGCTATGCCGACAGGCTCTACCACCCCGAGCGGCTGCTGAAGCCTTTGCGGCGCAAGGGCGAGAAGGGCGGCGGCGACTGGCAGGAGATCGCCTGGGAGGACGCACTCGACGCGATCGCCGATGCCTTCGTCAAGGCCGAGCAGGCGCACGGCAGCGAGGCGGTCTGGCCCTACTACTATGCCGGCACGATGGGGCAGGTGCAGCGCGATTCGATCGACCGGCTGCGGCACGCCAAGCGCTATTCCGGCTTCTTCGACAGTATCTGCACCAACACCGCCTGGACCGGCTACGTCATGGCCACCGGCAGCCTGACCGGGCCCGACCCGCGCGAGATGGCGAAAGCCGACTGCGTCGTCATCTGGGGCACCAACGCGGTCGCCACCCAGGTGAACGTGATGACCCATGCGATCCGGGCCCGCAAGGAGCGCGGCGCCAAGCTCGTCGTCATCGACATCTACGACAATCCGACGATGAAGCAGGCCGACATGGCGCTGAAGCTGCGCCCCGGCACCGACGCCGCGCTCGCCTGCGCCGTCATGCACATCGCCTTCCGCGACGGCCATGCCGACCGCGCCTACATGGAAAGGTTCGCCGACGATCCCGCCGGCCTCGAGGCGCATCTGGCGACGCGCGGCCCGGAATGGGCGGCCGCGATCACCGGGCTCTCGGTCGAGGAGATCGAGGCGTTCGCCCGCCTCGTCGGCGAGACGAAGCGCACCTTCTTCCGCCTCGGCTACGGCTTCACCCGCAGCCGCAACGGTTCCGTCTCCATGCACGCCGCCTGTTCGGTGGCGACCGTGCTCGGCTCCTGGCAGCATGAGGGCGGCGGCGCCTTCCACAACAACGGCGGCATCTTCCGGCTCGACAAGCGCGAGCTGATGGGCCTCGACCTCGTCGATCCCGACATCCGCGAGCTCGACCAGTCGCAGATCGGCCGGGTACTCACCGGCGATCCGGTGGCGCTGCGCGGCCGCGGCCCGGTGACGGCGATGCTGATCCAGAACACCAACCCGGCCAACATCGCCCCCGAGCAGCGGCTGGTGAAGCAGGGCTTCCTGCGCGGCGACCTCTTCACGGCCGTGCACGAGCAGTTCATGACCGATACGGCCAAGCTCGCCGACATCGTCCTGCCGGCCACCATGTTCGTCGAGCACGACGATCTCTATCGCGCCGGCGGCCACCAGCACATCCTGCTCGGCCCCAAGCTCGTCGAGCCGCCTGCGACCGTGCGCACCAATCTCTTCGTCATCGACGAACTGGCGCGGCGCCTCGGCGTGTCGAACATGCCGGGCTTCGGGCTGAGCGAGCGCGAGCACATCACCCGCATGCTGCCCCACTACGAGATCGACTATGACGGGCTCGCGGAAGCCAGGTGGATCGATTGCCAGCCGGATTTCGACACCGCCCACTATGCCAAGGGCTTCGGCCATCCGGACGGCAAGTTCCGTTTCCGCCCGCAGTGGACGGAGACGCCCGCGCCGAACCGCCCGCCGGCCTCGATCGGCCTGCTCGGCCCGCATGCGGCGCTGCCGGAATTTCCGGACTATGTCGAGGTGATCGAGGTGGCGGATGCCGAACACCCGTTCCGCCTCGCCACGCCGCCGGCCCGCACCTACCTTAATTCCAGCTTCACCGAGATGAAGTGGTCGCGCGAGCGCGAGGGGCGGCCGGAGGTGATGATCCATCCGGACGATGCGCGGGCGATGGACGTTGCCGACGGCGACGTCGTCAAGCTTGGCAACCGGCGCGGCGAGATCCGCCTGCATGCCAGGGTGACGGACGAGGGCAAGCCGGGCGTGCTGATCTGCGAGGGCATCTGGCCGAACGGCGCCCATCTCGACGGCGAGGGCATCAACGTGCTCACCGGCGCCGATCCGGTCGCCCCCTATGGCGGCGCGGCCGTCCACGACAACCGCGTCTGGCTCAGGAAAGAGGCCGCATGACGAAGTTCCGGGAAGCGAGGATCGACGTCGTCTCCGACGAGACGCTGTCCGACAACTGGTACCACCTGCGCAAGGTCACCTTCGACTATACCGGCTCCGACGGCCACACCGTCCGCCTCGACCGCGAGGTCTACGACCGCGGCAACGGCGCCACCATCCTCCTGCACGACCCGAAGCGCGACACCATCATCCTCGTCCGCCAGTTCCGCATGCCCGCCTACCAGAACGGCCACTCCGGCTGGCTGCTGGAGACGCCGGCCGGCCTGCTCGACGGCGACCACCCGGCCGACGCCATCCGCCGCGAGGTGATGGAGGAGACCGGCTACCGGATCGGCGAGGTCAGGTCGCTCTTCCGCGCCTTCATGAGCCCTGGCGCCGTCACCGAGCTCGTGCATTTCTTCGCAGCCGAGATCGACGCCTCCGTCCGCGAAGGCGCCGGCGGCGGCGCCGATCACGAGGACGAGGACATCGAGGTCGTCGAACTGACCCTCGACGAGGCGGCCCGGATGATCGAAACCGGCGAGATCTGCGACGGCAAGACGATCATGCTGGTGCAATGGGCGCTGGCGCAGCGGAGACCGCCAAACGTTTCGCCGGCCGGGGGCAGGAGGTGAAAGTCCTGTGCCTGAACGGCTGGGGCGGACGACTGCATGAGCGGCTTGTCGCCTTCCTGAAGGCCGTGTCTCCGGATGTATTGTGCCTGCAGGAGGTCGTCCACAGTCCGCAGGCGGACAAGGACTGGCTCACCTACAGGGATGGCGATCACGTCCTGCCGCAGCGGGCCAACTTCTTTCGGGACGTCGCGGCCGCGTTGCCGGCGCACACCGCTATATTCTGCCCGGCCGCCTAGGGCGAGCTGTGGGATGGGGATCGGTCCGTCCCCTCCCGGTGGGGGCTCGCGACCTTCGTATCCGGCGCCTTTCCGGTCACCGAGCAGGCGCAGGCGTTCGTGCACGGGGCTTTCTCGCCCCACGGCTACGGCGCGCATCCGAGATCGCGCAACGCCCATGCCGTCCGCATCTTCGACTACGAGAGAAACCGACCCGTCTGCATTGTCCACATGCACGGCCTGCGCGATCTGCGCGGCAAGATGGACACGCCCGAACGGAATGCCCAGGCGCATCGTTTCGCGGACCTGGTCAGGGGCATCGCGCAGCCTGGCGACGCCCTGGTCGTCTGCGGCGACTTCAATGTCGAGCCATCGAGCGACACGTTCCAGATCCTCGGGGACCTGGGGCTGAAGGAACTGGTGACGGCCAACGGCTTTACAAGCACCCGGAGTGCCTCATACAAGAAGCCCGGTCGATACGCCGACTACATGCTGGTCAACGACCGTGTCGAAGTCCGCAATTTTACGGTCGTCACCGATCCGGAAGTGTCGGACCACTGCCCGTTGCTGCTGGAGATTTGACCTAGCCGCCGGTCAGCCTGTCGGTGGGCGAGGGCGGTGCCGCAACCCTGATCCTGCCGTCATCCATCGCCACGTTCCCGGGCGCGCCGGGGGTAGGGGCACGGTGCTCCGGTTGAAGTGTTATCCAGTAACACGGCGATGCCACCAATTCGGCATGAGCGCGCCCACGTACGCTTTGCGCCAATAAGAGACATTCGACCAAGTCGGATGGATGACCGCCTTGGGCCGAGATATCAGCCGAGGCAGTTTCCTCCTTGCGCCACGATAGAATTTTTGCCGTCGAAGCCGCGAAGGGCCTTCACGACCCAAACCGGACGCTAGCTGCGCATTGATATTTCGGCAGACCGAAGAACTTGCTGCGCAAGTTGTGCTTGCATAATAATGCAAGATATTGAGTGGCGGCTAAGCAGGCGATGCTTCAGATTTTACGACATATCCAATCCTACTTCAGTCGGGCACCGGTACCGACGAACTCAATTCCGTATCACGTCTACACGCGAGAGTTTGACGTCATCATAGAGGCGGAAAAGCTCGACAGTGTTCTGGGGCGCTTACCCCGTGACCAGGAGGATGCCCATGCAGAGGCATGGGCCACATTTTCCTGTGCTCTGCAAGGTTGGCGCACCAAAGCGCATTTAACTGCATTGGAAGCGGCGGACCGTATCCGAATAGCCGTCGACGCAGAACAACTGGCCGACACAGCGATTTCAATTCTCGTTGATCAGTCAGGCTCTATGCGAGGGCAGAGCATGCTACTCGTCGCTGCAGCCTGCGACATTGCGCAAGACTTTCTCGTCCACCTTGGCGTAAAAACGGAAGTGCTCGGCTTTACGACCGTGCGATGGAAGGGCGGAAAGTCTCGCGAACTTTGGGTGCGAAGGGGCAGGCGTCCGCTGCCCGGAAGGCTCAGCGACCTACTACACATAGTTTATCGGTCCGCCGACGACCGCCGTGCTTCAACCGGCGGAAACCTCTTCAAGCCGATGCTTCGGCCGGACCTCCCAAAGGAAAATGTCGATGGTGAGGCAATCGAGTGGGCTGTCGGCCGTCTGATGGCAATGCCCAAACAACGTAGAACGCTACTTGTCCTTTCAGACGGGGTGCCTGCCGACGACTCGACTTTGATAGCCAATGACGCGGGTTTTTTGGATCGCCATCTCCGGAAAGTTATTCGGCGGATCGAAACGTCGAAAGATGTCAAGCTCGTCGGAATCGGAATTGGCTTCGACACTTCAGCATACTACCAAAGCTCCTTAGTAATTTCGTCGGTAGATGATCTCGGATCAAGCCTGATTGAGGCATTGGAAAACTCGCTCCGCAAGTGACTGCTTCCCCCATTGCGGTGATCCTGAACTAGCTCGATGTGGGGCAGCCTTGCGCCAAATGCCGCCGTTGTTCGCATTTTACGGCGCAACGCCGTGAATTTCTCTGAATTGCGTCAGTGGCTCGAGGGGCGATATTGAGATTTTTCTTCGGATGAGGCGCATTCGTCGCGGGCCTGCGAACTGGGGGGGGCTTCACAACTACGGCCTCTCACAGGCCCGACGAAATCAGCCAGCCCGTGTTCTCGACCGCCGACGCGCCAACCATCACAGCCCGTCCCCCCTCCATCCGCACCTTGCCCTCCGCGAACAGCTTCAGCGCCAGCGGATAGGCCCTGTGCTCCACCGTCAGCACCCGCGCGGCCAGATCCGCCGGGGTGTCGCTTGCGAGCACCGGCACCGCCGCCTGGACGATCTGCGGGCCTTCGTCCATGCCTTCGGTCACGAAGTGGACGGTGCAACCGGTGAGCTTCATGCCGGCCTCGATGGCGCGGCGGTGGGTGTCGAGGCCCGGGAAAAGTGGCAGTAGCGAGGGGTGGATGTTGAGGATCCTGCCCGCGTAGCGCGCGATGAAGCGGCCGGAGAGCAGCCGCATGTAGCCGGCGAGGCAGATGATGTCGGGGCGCTGGCGTTCGAGTTCGGAAAGGATCGCCTCCTCGTGCGCTTCCTTGGAGACGAAGTCCTTGCGCGAAAAGACGAAGGTGGGGATGCCAAGCGCCTGCGCCCTGGCGAGCCCGCCGGCGTCGGCCTTGTCGGAGAAGACGGCGACGATCTCTGCCGGGAAGTCCGGCGCGGCGCAGGCTTCCGCCAGCTTCACCATGTTGGATCCGCTGCCGGAGATGAAGGCTGCGACGCGCTTGCGCGAAGCGCTTCCGCTGACGGGCTCTGCATTCATAGGGCGAGCGTGCCCTTGTAGCTGGTGCCGGCCGCGCCCTCGGCGCGGGCGACCATGCGGCCGAGCGTGAAGACGCTCTCGCCCTCGGCTTCAAGCACCGCGCTGACCCGCTCGACGTCTTCCGCTGAGACGACGGCGATCATGCCGACGCCGCAGTTGAAGGTGCGCAGCATCTCGGTCGCGGCCACGCCACCGGTCCTGGAGAGCCAGGAGAAGACGGCCGGCGCCTTCACCGCGTCGAGGTCGATCTCGGCTGCGAGATGCTTCGGCAAGACGCGCGGAATGTTTTCCGGAAAGCCGCCGCCGGTGATGTGGGCCAGGGCATTGATCGCACCGGTCTCGCGGATCGCCTTCAGGAGCGGCTTCACGTAGATCTTGGTCGGCGTCATCAGCGCTTCCGCCAGGCTCTTGCCTTCCGCGAACGGGGCAGGGGCGTCCCAGGCGAGCCCGGACAGCGCCACGATCTTGCGCACCAGCGAATAGCCGTTGGAATGGACGCCGGAAGAGGAAAGCCCGAGGATCACGTCGCCTTCGGCGATGTCGCCGGCGGGCAGCAGCTTGCCGCGCTCGGCGGCACCGACCGCAAAGCCCGCGAGGTCGTAGTCGCCGCCGGCATACATGCCGGGCATTTCGGCGGTCTCGCCGCCGATCAGCGCGCAGCCGGCCTGGCGGCAGCCCTCGGCGATGCCGCCGACGATCGCCGCCCCCTGGTCCGGATCGAGCTTGCCGGTGGCGAAATAGTCGAGGAAGAACAAGGGTTCTGCGCCCTGCACGACGAGGTCGTTGACGCACATGGCGACGAGGTCGATCCCGACGGTGTCGTGCCTGTCGGCGTCGATCGCGATCTTCAGCTTCGTGCCGACGCCGTCGTTGGCGGCGACCAGCACCGGATCGGTGAAGCCTGCGGCCTTGAGGTCGAACAGGCCGCCGAAGCCGCCGATCTCGCCGTCGGCGCCGGGACGGCGGGTGGAGCGGACGGCCGGCTTGATCTTCTCGACCAAGAGGTTGCCCGCATCGATGTCGACGCCCGCATCGCTGTAGGTCAGGCCGTTTCTGTCAGACTGGCTCATCGTCCGCTCTCCGCTTTCTGGCAATGGCGCCCGATTGGCACGTCAAGGCGACAAGTGCAAGCGCAATGCCCGGCCCGCCCGGTCTTTTTCATGGTTTTGGCCGTCACCGGCCGCCGCCCGCAAACCTCGGCGATCGCCGCTCCTTGCCGCCGCAACCTTGACCATGCTCTCCGCAACGGCCTATCTCAGTGCAACGACAGGTCTGATGCAAGGGAAGACGGCACGGTGAAGGCTTACGAAAGCGCGAGGCAGAAGAGCAAGGCCGTTCCCGCCGATGCCGGCCATGCCGCCGGCGCTCCCGCAAAGGGCGGCGGCCATGTCAGCGGGGCAGGGCTGAAGCGCCAGGTGATCTTCTGGCTGCTGGCGCTTGCCGCCGTCGTCGTGTTCCTGATGGTGTTCAGCTCCATCCTTCTGCCCTTCGTGGCCGGCATGGCGCTCGCCTACTTCCTCGACCCCGTCGCCGACCGGCTGGAGCGTCTCGGCCTCAGCCGCACCATGGCGACGGTCGTAATCCTGATCGCCTTCGTCATCATCTTCGCCCTGTCGCTGATGATCGTCATCCCGCTGCTGGCGACCCAGGCCTCCGATCTCTTGGCCACGCTGCCGGGCTACATCGCCCAGCTGCAGTCGCTGGTGACGAGCTTCAATCCCGATCTCCTGCCGCCCTGGATTTCCAGCCAGATGGGTACGATCAAGCAGGGTTTCGGCAGCGTGCTGGCCGAGGGCGCCGGCTTCCTCGGCACGGTGTTCAAGCAGATCTGGAACTCCGGCCTGGCGCTGGTGGACATCGCCTCGCTGCTGATCGTCACACCGGTGGTCGCCTTCTACCTGCTGCTCGACTGGGACCGCATGATCTCCAAGGTCGACAGCTGGGTGCCGCGCGAGCACGTCGAAACCGTGCGCGAACTGGCGACCGAAATGAACACGGCGATCGCCGGCTTCGTCCGCGGCCAGGGTTCGATCTGCATCATCCTCGGCCTCTACTACGGCATTGGCCTCACCGGCGTCGGGCTGAATTTCGGCCTGCTGATCGGCCTCTTCGCCGGTCTGATCAGCTTCATCCCCTATGTCGGCTCGATGGTCGGGCTGGTCCTGTCCGTCGGCGTCGCCATCGTCCAGTTCTGGCCCGATTATCTGTGGATCGGCGCGGTGCTGGCGATCTTCTTCTCCGGCCAGTTCATCGAGGGCAACATCCTGCAGCCGAAGCTGGTCGGCTCGCAGGTCGGCCTGCATCCGGTCTGGCTGATGTTCGCGCTGTTCGCCTTCGGCGCCCTGTTCGGCTTCGTCGGGCTGCTGGTGGCCGTTCCTGCCTCGGCCGCCATCGGCGTGCTTGTCCGCTTCGGCCTGCGGCGCTACCTTGACAGCGACCTCTATCACGGTCAGGGCAGTCCGCCGCCCGTCGTCCGCAAGCCGGTTGCCCGGAAGAAGGAAACGGCGTCCGGACGCAAGCCGTAGCCGAGTACCCGCATGAAAACGCCGAAACCTGCCGAACAGCTGCCGCTGGAGTTCCAGCACGTCCCCTCGTCCGGGCGGGACGATCTCCTCGTATCGGACCCGCTGAGCGCGGCGATCTCGGTGGTCGACGCCTGGCCGAACTGGCCGTCGCCGGTGGTGATCCTCGCCGGCCCCGTCGGCTCGGGCAAGACGCATCTGGCCTCGATCTGGCGGGAGCGGTCGGGGGCTTCGGAGATCCATGCGCTCGACGGCTCCGGCGCCGAGGAGGCGGCGGCAACGGGCCCCGTCCTGTTCGAGGATGCCGACCGCCGCGGCTTCGACGACCGCGCGCTCTTCCACGTCATCAACAACGTCCGCCAGAACGGCCACACACTCTTGATGACTTCCAGGCTGTGGCCGATGTCCTGGCCGGTGACGCTGCCGGACCTGCGCTCGCGGCTGAAGGCTGCGACCGTCGTCGAGATCGGCGAGCCAGACGACGAGCTCCTGTCGCAGGTGATCGTCAAGCTCTTCGCCGACCGCCAGCTCTTCGTCGACGACCGCCTCGTCGCCTACATGGTCGCCCGCATGGAGCGCTCGCTCGACGCCGCCCAGAAGGCGGTCGACCGGCTCGACCGGCTGGCGCTGGCGCGCGGCAGCCGCATCACCCGCACGCTCGCCCAGGAGGTGCTCGGCCAGATGACCGAGGGGGAGGCGCCCGACGCTGCGGACTGATCCGGGGATTGCCCCGGGGATTGACTGTCACAGAAGCGTCGTCAAACTGCTTTACCAGCCTGAAACAAAAACAACAGGGCGGTGGTCGAAATGGATGCAGTTACCTCGGAAGCACAGGACGTCGAACAGAAGGTGGACGATCTTTCCGCCGCCGTCCGGGAGCTGATGAAGAGCCCGGAGCGCTTCGTGAACCGGGAGTTCTCGTGGCTCCAGTTCAATCGGCGCGTCCTGGAGGAAACGCTGAACACGGCCCATCCGCTCCTGGAGCGCGTCCGCTTCCTGTCGATCTCGGCTGCGAATCTCGACGAGTTCTTCATGGTGCGCGTCGCCGGCCTCGAGGGCCAGGTCCGCCAGGGGATCGCCATCCGCAGCCCCGACGGCAAGACGTCGGCCGAGCAGCTGGACGATATCCTCAAGGAAATCGACAATCTGCAGATGGAGCAGCAGGCCTCGCTGGCGGTGCTGCAGCAGTACCTCGCCAAGGAGGACATCGTCATCGTCCGGCCGTCGGCGCTGAAGGGCGATGACCGCAGCTGGCTGGCCCAGGAGTTCGACCAGCTGATCTTCCCGGTGCTGACGCCGCTGTCGATCGATCCGGCCCATCCCTTCCCCTTCATCCCCAATCTCGGCTTCACGATGGGGCTGCAGCTCATCAGCAAGAGCGAGCGCGAGCCGATGACGGCGCTCCTGCGCCTGCCGCCGGCGCTGGATCGTTTCATCCGCCTGCCCGACGACGGCGCGACGATCCGCTACATCACGCTGGAGGACGCCGTCAGCCTGTTCATCGACCGCCTGTTCCCCGGCTACGAGGTGCAGGGATCGGGCACCTTCCGCATCATCCGCGACAGCGATATCGAGGTCGAGGAAGAGGCCGAGGATCTCGTGCGCTTCTTCGAGACGGCGCTGAAGCGCCGCCGCCGCGGGTCGGTGATCCGCATCGAGACCGATTCGGAGATGCCGGCGTCGCTGCGCCAGTTCGTCGTCAACGAGCTCGGCGTGCCGGAAAACCGCGTCGCCGTGCTGCCGGGCCTGCTCGCGCTCAACACGCTATCGGAAATCACCAAGGCGCCGCGCAACGATCTTCGGTTCGAGCCCTACAACGCCCGATTTCCCGAACGCGTCCGCGAGCACGCCGGCGACTGCTTCGCCGCCATCCGCGAAAAGGACATGGTGGTCCACCACCCTTACGAATCCTTCGACGTGGTGGTCCAGTTCCTGCTCCAGGCTGCGCGCGATCCTGAGGTCGTGGCGATAAAGCAGACGCTGTACCGCACCTCCAACGACAGCCCGATCGTGCGCGCGCTGATCGACGCGGCCGAGGCCGGCAAGTCGGTCACGGCCCTCGTCGAGCTCAAGGCCCGCTTCGACGAGGAGGCCAACATCCGCTGGGCCCGCGACCTCGAGCGCGCCGGCGTGCAGGTCGTCTTCGGCTTCATCGAACTGAAGACCCATTCCAAGATGTCGCTGGTCGTCCGCCGGGAAGAGGGCAGGCTGCGCAGCTACTGCCACCTCGGCACCGGCAACTACCATCCGGTCACCGCGAAGATCTACACCGACCTGTCCTTCTTCACCTGCAATCCCTCGATCGCCCACGACATGGCGAACATCTTCAACTTCATCACCGGCTACGGCGAGCCCGAGGCCGACATGGAGATCGCCGTCTCGCCGCACACGCTGCGCCCGCGCATCCTCCAGCACATCGAGGAGGAGGTCGCGCATGCCGGCAAAGGGCTGCCCGCGGCCATCTGGATGAAGATGAATTCACTGGTCGACCCGGAGATCATCGACGCGCTCTACCGCGCCAGCCAGGCCGGCGTGGAGGTCGATCTCGTGGTGCGCGGCATCTGCTGCCTGCGTCCCCAGGTTCCCGGCCTGTCGGACAACATCCGCGTCAAGTCCATTGTCGGCCGCTTCTTGGAGCATTCCCGCATCTTCTGCTTCGGCAACGGCCATGGGCTTCCCTCCGACAAGGCGCTCGTCTATATAGGCTCGGCGGACCTGATGCCGCGCAACCTGGACCGGCGCGTCGAAACGCTGGTTCCGTTGACCAACCGCACTGTGCATGAACAGGTCCTATCGCAGATCATGCTTGGCAATTTGATCGACAACCAGCAGAGCTACGAGATCCTGTCGGACGGGACGTCGCGGCGCATGCAGGTGCCGCAGGGAACCGAGCCGTTCAACGCACAGCAGTACTTCATGACGAACCCCAGCCTGTCGGGCCGGGGCGGAGCTCTCAAGTCGAGCGCGCCCAAGGCGATCGCCGGCTGGAAGAGCCAGCGCAAACGGTAAAATTGGATCTGCATGGTTGAATCTGAAGCGCAGGGGCGTCTGCCTGGCATCGCCCCGGTCTCGGTCGTGGATATCGGGTCGAACTCCATCCGCCTCGTCATCTACGAGGGCATGAGCCGCGCGCCTGCCATTCTCTTCAACGAAAAGGTCATGTGCGGCCTCGGCAAGGGGCTGGCCAGGACCGGCCGCATGGACGATGCCAGCGTCGAGCGGGCGCTCGCCGCCCTGCATCGCTTCAAGGCGCTGTCGCACCAGGCGCGGGCCACGCGGATGTATGCGCTGGCGACGGCTGCCGCCCGCGAGGCCGAGAACGGACCCGCCTTCATCGAGCGGGCCGAAAAGATCCTCGAGCACAAGGTGCGCGTCCTCTCCGGCGACGAGGAGGCCTATTTCTCCGCGCTCGGCATCATCAGCGGCTTTCACGATCCCGACGGCATCGTCGGCGACCTCGGCGGCGGCTCGCTGGAACTGGTGGACGTGGTCGGCGACACGATCGGCACAGGCCTGACGCTGCCGCTCGGCGGCATCCGGCTGTCGGAAAGTTCCGGCGGCTCGGTGGCGCAGGCGCGCGTCATCGCCCGCAAGCACCTGAAGACGGCCGGGCTGCTGAAGCGCGGGCAGGGGCGCACCTTCTATGCCGTCGGCGGCACCTGGCGCTCGCTCGCCAAGCTGCACATGGAGCTCAACAACTATCCCCTGCACATGATGCAGGGCTACGAGATCTCCTACGACCAGGCGATGGACTTCCTCACCTATGTCGTGACCACCAAGGACGCCAAGGATCCGGCCTACGCCACCATTTCCAAGAACCGGCGCAATCTTCTGCCCTATGGGGCCGTCGCCATGCAGGAGGCGATCGCCCTGATGCGCCCGGCGAAGGTGTCGTTCTCCTCGCAAGGCGTGCGCGAGGGCTATCTCTATTCGCTCTTGCCGGAAGCCGAGAAACAGCGCGACCCGCTTCTGGCCGCGGCCGAGGAACTGGCGATCCTGCGCGCCCGCTCGCCCGAGCATGCCCGCGAACTCGCCGACTGGACCGGCCGGTTCATGCCGCAGTTCGGCATCGAGGAGACCGAGCAGGAAGCCCGCTACCGGCAGGCCGCCTGCCTGCTCGCCGACATCAGCTGGCGCGCCCATCCCGACTATCGCGGCCTGCAGGCGCTGAACATCATCGCCCACGGCACCTTCACCGGCATCACCCATTCCGGGCGCGCCTATATCGCGCTGGCCAACTACTACCGCTTCGAGGGCCTCTACGACGACGGCGCCTCGAGCCCGCTGGCGGCGATCGCGACGCCGCGCATGCTGATGCTGTCGAAGCTGCTCGGCGGCCTCCTGCGCATCCTCTACCTCTTCTCCGCCTCCATGCCCGGCGTCGTGCGCAACCTGGCGATCCGCAAGTCGAACGCACCCGAGCTCGATCTCGAATTCGTCGTCCCCGCGACCTATGCCGGTTTCACCGGCGAACGCCTGGAGGGCCGCCTGCAACAGCTCGGCAGGCTCACCGGGCTGAAGCTGGCGTTCGTGCTGGAATGACGGTGCGGCGGCTCGTCAGGGCTTTGTCGATCGTCTTTCTCATTGCCACCGGCTTGCTTGTTGCTCTTTTGGCGGCATTCTTCGTCGGCCTTGCGTTGGAGATGCGTCGGATGCAGGCAGGCGACTATCCGCTAGCCGACAGCTCGGAGGTGACGATCGACGGCCGCCGGATCCGCCTTGAACGCTATTCCGTCCATCCTCTCCTGGCGGAATACAAGCGCATCTTGACCGTGATCGACGTGTCTGGCGTGGAGGCCCGGAGCGAACTCGAGCTGGATCCCGGCGGCGGTGGCCGCCTTGCCCTGTGCAGGGACGCGCAAGGCGGGATCGTCATGAGCGACTACCACGGCAGCTACCGCCTGACCGACAGTGGCGAAGCAATCCCCCTTTCCACCGCAACGGTTGTCGAGCTTCTGCCGAACGGCGCCACGAGGCCCGTCATGCTGCCGGAGCAAAAGCCCGAATGCGTCGACGACATCGGAGCTTTCGATCGGGACGAGAACGGCGAATACGGATTTCGTCACGATCGGTGATACCGGCCTGCCGTTGGTGCTGACCGCGGTGCTGGCACCGGTGAGGAAGCCGGCCCCGCCCCGGATGTGCGGGAGGATTATTGTATGTACGAAAACGAGGCCCCCGCGGATGCAGGGGCCCCTGTCGTCGTCACTCGGCCTTCAGGAACGCGCCGACTTCCAAAAGCACGAACTCGTTGTCGTCGGCCTTGTCGAGCGAACGGCCGGCCGAGAACGGCAGGTTGTTGTCGTTGCCGACGACGATATGGGTCTCGTCGACCCGGTCGACGTTCTCGATCGTGACGAACGGCATGTCGTAGAAGCCGTCGCCCCCGCCCTGGCGCTTCCTGTTGTCGGGGTCGGCGATCTTGAGCAGGTCGATATAGCCGATCTTGCGCACGGCCTTGCCGACGTTGTCGTCGGTCATCGCGATCTTGTAGATGCGTTTGACCTTCGAGGCGACGGCGAAGCAGTCGGGCTTCGGATCCTTCGGGTCGGCGCAGGCCTTGTCGGCGGTGCCGGCGCCGTTGTCGCGCTCGATCACCAGCGCCGTCGTCTCGTCCAGCATGTTGAAGTCGCCGATCGCCTCGCCGCCTTCGGCCAGCGGATAGAGCCAGCTGCGGCCGGTCCAGGCCTTGGTGGCGACCTCGAGCTCGATGATGCGTAGCGCCGGCCGGCCGTCTGCCTGCTCGACGCTCTCGTTGTCGGTCCAGATCGGGCCTTCCAGCAGGCCATAGAGCTTCGAGCCGTCCTTCGACATCGCCAGCCCCTCGTAGCCGCCGGAGCGCTTGAGGTTGAAGGCCGGCATCTTCTTCGACGGGTCGGCCTGGACGGTGAGCGTCGGATTGTCCGGCGACGTCACCGGCTTGCCGTCGACGGCCGTGGCGATCACGTCGGTGAGCCTGCCGTCGAGGTCGAACTTCAGGATGTAGGGGCCGAATTCCTCGCCGATCCAGAAGCCGTCGGAGACCGGCTGGATCGATTCCACGTCGAAATCGCCGCCGGTGAGGTAGCGGGCCTCGGAGCCCTCCATGACGATCGGGAAGGGCGCCTTCCTGTCCGGGTCGGAGAGGAAGACGGTCTTCACCGGTTCCAGCGTGCCCTTGTCCCAGTCGAGGCGGATGTTGTGGATCATCAGCATGGCGTCGGTGGAGTTCAGCTTGTTGCCGAAGCCGTTGTCCGACAGCGACCAGAAGGTGCCGTCCGCCATCGCCTTGATGCCGGAAAAGCCCTGCATCGGCTGGCCGTCGAAGGGCAGCGCCAGGCCGGTCGCGCGCACGCCGTCCTTGCCCATGACGCTGCCCGGCGCCTCGGCGCGCTTGCGGTCGGCGGTGGAGAACTTGCCGGACGTCCTCAGGTAGTCGGCCGCGTTGGCCGGGGCGGCAATGATCGTGTTGGCCGGCAGGATCGCGTGCGCCTTCAGCGTGGCCGGAAATGCCTTCTCTTCGGCGAAGGCGGCGCCCGCCATCAGAAGCGAAAGGGCGGCGGTGGTCAGCAAGGTTCTGGTCATGAAACATCCCCCGTGGGTTGGATTGCGTGCAACCCGATAGGAGCGGCGGATGAAGGCGGCTTGACGCTTCGTTGAAGCTTTCATGACCGTCCACAGCGGCAGGGGCGCGCCGCGTGCGCGAAAGGGGATCCGGTGACGTCAGGGGCTTGCGGGCCGGCGGGCTGCGCTTCACTCGGCCGCAGAGGCCGCCCAGCGGTATTGCGCGTCGGTCTGCACCGCGCCCGGCCGGACCGCGCGGATGCGCTTCAGCGCCGCCTCCGGCGCCTCGCCGCGCTCGACCAGCAGCCTGAGCGCCACCATGCCGGCCCGGCCGTGGCCGCCATGGCAGTGGACGAGCACCGCGCCGCCCTCGTCGAGGATCTCGTGCAGCTGCGCCGAAAGGCCCGGCCATTCGACCAGCCCGCCGCCGGTCGGGCCGCCGAAATCGCGGATGGGAAAATGGAACCAGCCGATGCGGCGGGCCGCGAGCCTGAGCCCGAGGTCCTCGCAGCCGCGCGCCACCATCTCGCTGCGGTCGGTCATCGAGACGACCGTATGCGCCCCCCAGTCGGAGATCGCCTGCAGGTCGCTGTCATAGGCATCGTTGCGGCCGGGGATGCGGCTGATGCCGATCCGTCCGCCGCCCGCAAGCGTGACCGTCGCGATCCTGAAGGGTTCCAGCGTGTCCATGGCGGCATTCTATGCCCGGGGCCGGATAAATTCATCCCCCTTCGCCTACGCCCATCGGCCGGTGACCGGCGCGGGGGGCGGAACCTGCGCCATTTCGGGCCGGCCGTTGCCTGGCGGAAGGCGCCTGCCGGACGGGAGGTGGAATATTGTGGGACATTCGCCCTTCCGACACGTGTCATCGGGCTGTCCTGCTTGATTTTCTATTTAAGCTTGTTCAACTATATCTCGAATTCCAGACAGTCCGCCCGTGCCGGAGAGGCATCGGCGGCGTTTTTTTTGAAACAGGTCGCGTAGGGGGCAATATACGTGGGCACCATTACTTCGAATATCAGCAGGACGCTCAACGGTTCGACGAAGTTCACCGTGGGTACGGAGACCTACCAGTGGTTCAACCGAGCGTTGGACTACCTGGACGTGACGGCATCCGGTGGCACGGTCCGCACGGCGACGCTCACCTTCAGCGGTGAGGCGTGGACGGCGGGCATCCTGCGCTTTACCGGAAGCACCAGGGCGGTCATCAACGACACGACGACCGGCACGACGGACGAGGACCGCGTCTTCATCCAGTACATTTCGACGACCAATTCGGCCGAGAACGTCATCACCTTGAAGAACGCCGAAGTGGATATCATCTACGGCGGCGGCATCGAGAAGGTCACGATCGGCTATTGGGTCAGCCACCTCAACCTCAACCGCGGCGACGACGAGGTTTCGTTGGTGGGCACGGGCGAGGCCGGCGACATCAGCCTCGGGCGCGGCAACGACATCCTGAAGACGGCCAGCGGCTGGATCGGCACCGTCAGCGCCGCACAGGGCATGGACAAGGTCTATCTCGGCAAGGGCGGCGCCGACTATATCAACCTCGGCAAGGACGCCGACTGGATCAAGGTCGCGCTGCTCGCCGACAAGACCCAGCAGGTGGTTCTGAACGGCGGCGAGGGTATCGACGAATCGACGGGCAAGGATTCCGACAGCATCGTCTTCGCCTCCTTCACCAGTGCCCTGACCATCGACCTGAACGGCCAGTACGCCGTGAAGACGGGAAACGGCGACTTCCATATCCGCAATTTCGAAAACGCCATGGGCGGGGCGGGCAAGGACAAGCTCATCGCCAGTGACGACGCCAACATCTTCTCGGGGGACGACGGCGCCGACACCTTCGTCTTCAAGAGCCGGACGGCTGCCAATGGCGACAAGATCCTCGACTTCAGCCAGGCGGAGAAGGACCGGATCGACCTCTCCGTCATCGACGCCAGCACGTCGTCAGGCGGCCAGGCCTTCGTCTTCATCGGCAAGGCGGGCTTCCACGACAAGGCGGGCGAGCTGCGCTACGAGGTGAAGTCGGGCGACACCCGCATCCAGGGCGACGTCAACGGCGACGGCGTTGCCGACTTCACCATCACCATCGACGCGAGCCTCACCCTCAAGTCGGGCGATTTCCTTCTGTGACGACGGGGGGAGGCGGCAGATCCGCCTTCCCTTGACGTGCGGCGCGAACCTTCGGGTTCGCGTCCCGCGCCTCGAGTCCTGGTCTTGCAGCATGTCGCGCAAGACCGCCACGCACGTTTGGCGACATGCTCTCTAGAGCGCGACGGCCTCGATCTTCTTGTTGACGAAGCGCAGGCCCACCTTGCCGCCGATCAGGTCGAGGGCGACGTCGCCGAACAGTTCCCGCCGCCAGCCGTGCAGCGCGGGAACGTCGGCGCCTTCGCCGTCGATCGCGATCTTCTCCAGGTCGTCGCTGTTGGCGATGATCTTGGCGGCGACGCCCTCCTTCTCGGAGACGAGCTTCAGCAGGACCTTGAGCATCTCGCTCGCGGCGGCGGCACCTTCCGGCACGTGCTGCTGGCGCGGCAGCTTCGGCAGGTCGGTCTTCGGCGTGTCGAGCGCTTCCCTGATTGCCTCGAGCAAGGCGGCGCCCGACTGCGAGCGCTCCCAGCCCTTGGGGATCGTGCGAAGCCGTCCGAGCGCCTCGGCGTCGGCCGGCTGCTGCTGGGCGATCTCGTAGATCGTGTCGTCCTTGAGGATGCGCGAACGCGGCACGTTGCGCGCGCGCGCCTCGCGCTCGCGCCAGGCCGCGACCTTTTGCAGGACAATGAGTTCCAGCGGTTTCTTCACCCGCATCTTCAGCCGCTTCCAGGCGTCGTCGGGATGGATGTCGTAGGTGCCGGGCGCTTCCAGGACGGCCATCTCCTCGGTCACCCACAGGCTGCGGCCTTCCTGTTCCAGCCTGGCCTTCAGGAACTGGTAGACGTCGCGCAGGTGGGTGACGTCGGCGAGCGCATATTCCAGCTGCTTGTCCGTCAGCGGCCGGCGGCTCCAGTCGGTGAAGCGCGACGACTTGTCGATCTGCACGCCCTTCGTCTTCTGCACGAGCTGGTCGTAGGAGACGCTGTCGCCGAAGCCGCAGACCATGGCGGCGACCTGGGTGTCGAAGATCGGGTGCGGGATCAGCTTGCCGAGATTGTAGATGATCTCGAGATCCTGCCGGGCGGCATGGAACACCTTGACCACGCCGGTGTCGGCCATCAGCGCGAAGAACGGCGCAAGGTCGATGCCCTTGGCCATCGGGTCGACGATCACCGCCGTCTCCGGGCCGGCCATCTGGATCAGGCAGAGCTCCGGCCAGAAGGTGGTCTCGCGCAGGAATTCGGTGTCGATGGTCAGGTAGTCGGACTTGGCGAGCAGCGCACAGGCTTCGGCCAGGGCTGCGGTTGTTTCGATGATCTGCATCAATCTGCTCGGGCGACGGCTGGTTTCAAAAGATCAGATGATTTACCCGCTCCACCATTTCGCCACAATCAAAAACTGCCGAGGCCACTCAGGTTACCGTAACGTAGCTGCTCATTCCGGTCTTCTGGTGCTCGATGATGTGGCAATGAAGCATCCACGCGCCGGGATTGTCGGCGACGAGGGCAAGGTCGGCGGTCTCGTCAGGTTGCAGCAGGATCGTGTCGGTGGCGTGGCCGAGCAGCCGCGGCTGGTTCGAGGCGACGATGTGGAAGCTCATCCCGTGCAGGTGGATCGGATGCGCGTGCGGGGTGCGGTTGGCGACGCGGAAGACGTAGCTCTTCCCGAGCTTCAGCTCGGCGAGCGGCGCCACGCCGTCCGCCGTGTCGCCCGGCCAGGCGACGCGGTTGATCGCCCAGAACGTGTAGCCGAGCGAGCCGCAGATGCTCTCCCGCGCGCCATGCTCGGCCGTGGCGGTGAATTCCAACGGGATGATCTCGGCGGCCTTCAGGTCGGCGACCGGGATCGGGTTTGCGGGCAGCGCGCCGACATCCCGCAGCGAGCGCTTCTTATCCGCGCCCACCGCGCGGAATCGCGCGACGGTCCAGGGCGCGCTGCCCTTGACGTTGGAGAGCGTCGCGACCATGCCTTCGGACGCCGGCATCCGCAGCACGATGTCCATCCGCTGACCGGGGCCGACGTCGCAGAGATCCAGCGGGAAGGGGGCTGCCAGCGGATTGCCGTCGAGCGCTATGACCATCGCGCCGGCGCCTTCCAGCCCCAGCCGGTAGACCCGCGTCACGTCGGTCGCCGCGATCCGCACCCGCACCAGCCCGCCGGCCGGCGCGTCATAGACGGGCTCGCTTTGCCAGTTGGTGGTGCGCACCGTGCCGAAGGTGCCGCTGCGGGCGGCGTCGCGCGGCTTGAACGGGGCGATGAACTGCCCGTCGCCGCCGAGCCGGAAGTCGCGCAGGTTGAGCACGATCTCCGCGTCGAACACCGGATCGGCCGGGTCCTCGACGACGAGGACGCCGGTCAGCCCGCGGCCCATCTGCGTCAGCGTGTTGCAATGGGGGTGATACCAGAAGGTGCCGGCGTCGGGTGGGGTGAAGCGATAGTCGAAGCTGTCGCCGGGATAGACATAGGGCTGGGTCATCTCCGGAACGCCATCCATGGCGTTTGCGATCCGAAGCCCGTGCCAGTGCACGGTGGTCGGTTCCTGCAGGCGGTTGACGAGCCGTGCCGCGAATTCCTCGCCCTTGCGCATCCGCAGCACCGGCGGCACGCCGTCGCCGGCCCCGCCGAGCCCGTAGGTCATCACCGCGCCGGTCGGGCGTCCGGCGGCGAGCAGGGCGCTGCCCTCGTGCGCGACGAGTTCGGCCGGCGCGCCGGCGAACGCACGCCGCGCCGCCGGCAGCGCCAGCCCGGTGCCGTAGGCGGTGGCCGCGATCGAGCAACCCTTGAGAAGCGTGCGTCGGCTGATCGGCATGTGCAGGTCCCGGTCTGGTGAGGCTGCCCCTGCATAATCCTGATCGGCGCACTCATCAATGCGGCAGATGGCCTCCGCCGTCGCTCACCGGCCCCGGCCGTTCCGCTCCTCGCCGGCGAGCTTGTTGAAGAAGGCCGAGGTGCGCAAGAGGTTGCGGAAGCGTCCGTGCCGCTGTTCGGCCGGCACCCCCGGCCGCGCGCTCATGCGCAGCCCGGTATAGGCCATGAAGATGACCATGATCACGGCGGTGTAGATGAACAGCGCGTCCGGTCCGAAGAAGTCGAGCAGCACCGAGGCGAACAGCGGCCCGATGATCGCGCCGATCGACCAGAAGAACAGCATGCCGGCGGAGACCAGCGCATGTTCGCCGTCGCCCGCATGGTCGTTGGCGTGCGCCGAACAGAGCGAATAGAGCGGCATGGCAAACGCGCCGAAGACGAAGATGCCGGCCATGTTCATCCATTCGTCGCCGCCGGCGAAGATCGCCAGGAACAGGGCTGCGAGCGTGGCGCCGAGCGTCGCGACGAGGATGATCACGCGCCGGTCGAGCTTGTCCGAATAGAGGCCGAGCGGATATTGCAGCACCACGCCGCCGATGATGCCGGCGCTCATGAAGCTCGCGATCTCGGTCACCGACAGCCCGATCTCTTCGCCGTAGATCGGCCCGAGCGAGCGGAAGGCGGCATTGGTGAGCCCGACGACGATGCAGCCGATCGTCGCCAGCGGCGAGATGTTCCAGAGCTTCCTGACGTCGAAGCGGATCGCCTCGGGCGCCATCGGCGCGGAGCGGTCGGCAAGCGAGATCGGCACGAGCGACAGGGTTAGCGCCATCGAGACGATCGCAAACAGCTGGAAACCGCCGATGCCGACGCCGGGGATGAGATACTGCGCCGCCGTCACCGAGCCGAGGTCCACGAGGCGGTAGATGGAGAGCGTGCGCGCCCGGTTGGCGTTGGTGACGCTGGCGTTCAGCCAGCTCTCGACGGTTGCGAACAGGCTGGCGAAGCAGAGCCCGGCGAGCAGCCGCATGAAGAACCAGAAGGTCGGGTCGATCACCAGGAGCATCGCGATCGCCGAGGCCGAGGCGATCGCCGCCATGGCCGAGAACGTCCGGATATGCCCGATCGCCCGCAGCACGCGGGTCACGTAGATGCAGCCGATGGCGAAGCCGATGTTGTAGCCGGCACCGACGAGGCCGATCAGCGAGGTCGAAAACCCCTCATGCGAGGCGCGCAGCGAGATGAAGGTCCCCTGCAGCCCGTTGCCGCCGATCAGGATGCCGGCGGTGATCAAAAGGGGAACGAGGGGACGGATGTGGCTCATGCTGCTGCCGGGGAGGGGAATCGGGGGACGCCGCGCAATCGATAGCGATGTCTACAGGCGAAACGGCGCCGGCGACAGGAGAATTCCGCCCGGGGAAGAAATAATTGCCGTCCCGCGCGAAGGCGGAGAGGTTCATCAAACGCGGCGACGGACAGAATATTAGTGTATGCTAATTTTAAGGATGGCTCTGTCCGGGGGATTTCGCCATGGGCATCGGTCGCAGCATGCTTGCGGGCGTGGGTTTTCTCGCGCTGAGTTGCACCTTCGGCTGGGCGCAGGAGACGGGCGGCGTCCCCGGCTCGCCGGGCGCTACGACGACGATCGAGGGCAGGCAGCTGCCGCAGCCGGATCCTTCCTTCGGCGGGGTGATCAAGGAGAAGGCATCGGACTCCAGACCCTGGTGGGCGCCGCGCATCGTTCCGCCCAGGGGCGCGCCGAACGTGCTCTTGATCATGACCGACGACGTCGGCTTCGGGGCACCCTCCACCTTCGGCGGGGTCATTCCGACGCCGGCGCTCGACCGCATCGCGAACGAGGGCCTGCGGTTCACCAATTTCCACTCCACCTCGCTCTGCTCGCCCTCGCGCGCCGCGCTGATCACCGGGCGCAATCACCATGTCGCGGGCTTCGGGGTCGTGGGCGAGATCGCCACGGGCTATCCGGGCTATGATTCGGTGATCCGCAAGGAATGCGGCACGATCGGCACGATCCTGAAGGAAAACGGCTATGCCACCTCGTGGTTCGGCAAGAACCACAACACGCCCTTCTACCAGGCGAGCCAGGCCGGCCCCTTCGACCAGTGGCCGATCGGCATGGGCTTCGACTATTTCTACGGCTTCGTCGGCGGCGACGCCAGCCAGTGGCAGCCGAACCTCTATCGCAACACCACCGCCATCTACCCCTTCGAGGGCAATCCCGCCTGGAACCTGACGACGGCGATGGCCGACGACGCCATCCAGTACATGAAGCAGATGAAGGAGATCGCGCCCGATAAGCCGTTCTTCGTCTACTACGTGCCCGGCGGCAGCCACGCCCCGCATCATCCGACGCCGGAATGGATCGACAGGATCTCCGGCATGCACCTCTTCGACGAGGGCTGGAACAAGCTGCGCGAGACGATCTTCGCCAACCAGAAGCGCCTCGGCATCATGCCCGAGAATGCGAAGCTGACGCCGTGGCCGAAGGAGCTGCCGCAGTGGGACACGCTCGACATCGAGCAGAAGAAATTGTTCGTCAAACAGGCGGACATCTACGGCGCCTATCTCGCCTATACCGACCACGAGATCGGCCGCGTGATCCAGGCGGTGCAGGATCTCGGCGAATGGAACGACACGCTGATCTTCTACATCAGCGGCGACAACGGCGCGAGCGCCGAGGGCATGGTCAACGGCACGCCGAACGAGTTCACCACCTTCAACGGCGTCCCGGTGCCGGTCAAGGACCAGTACCTCTGGTACGAGTTCTGGGGCTCGGACCGCACCTTCCCGCATTTCTCCGCCGGCTGGGCCTGGGCCATGGGCACGCCGTTCAAGTGGATGAAGCAGGTGCCGTCGCATTTCGGCGGCACCGCGCAGGGCATGGCGGTGTCCTGGCCCGGCCACATCACCGATGCGGGCGGCATCCGCCGGCAGTTCCATCATTTCATCGACATCGCCCCGACCATCCTCGAGGTGACCGGCATCGCCCAGCCGGACACGATCGACGGCATCAGGCAGCGCCTGATGGACGGCGTCAGCATGGCCTATGCCTTCGACAAGGCGAACGAGAACGCGCCGTCGGCCCGCAAGACGCAGTATTTCGAGATGCTCGGCAACCGCGCCATCTATGACGAGGGCTGGGTGGCGGCGACCACGCCCGCGACGCTGCCGTGGGAACTGAGCACCAAGGCGCCGCCGGACGTGATCACCGGCTATGCCTGGGAACTCTACAACGTCGCCGAGGATCCCACCCAGTCGAACAACCTCGCCGCCGCCATGCCCGACAAGCTGAAGGAGATGCAGGCGCTCTTCTATGCGGAGGCCGCGAAGTACGACGTGCTGCCGCTCGACAATTCGACGCTGGCGCGCTGGAACGCCGCACGCCCGAGCCTGACGGCGGGCCGGACGGAATTCGCCTATTCGGGCGAGCTCAGCGGCGTGCCGAAGAGTGCCGCGCCCAGCATCCTGAACAGGTCCTACACCATCACCGCCGAGGTCGAGATCCCGCAAGGCGGCGCGGAGGGCGTGATCGTCACCGAGGGCGGACGCTTCGGCGGCTATGCGCTGTTCCTCAGCAAGGGCGAACTGGGCTTCGGCAAGGGCAAGGTCGTCTTCCTCTACAATCTCCTCGACCTCAAGCGCACCGCCTGGGCGGGGCCGACGCTCGAAGCCGGCAAGCACACGATCGTCTTCGATTTCGTCTCCGACGGCCCGGAACTGGGCAAGGGCGGCAAGGGCACGCTCTCGGTCGACGGCAAGGCGTTTGCCAGCAACACCCTGGAGCACGGCACGCCCGTCACCTTCCCGGAGGACGAGAGCTTCGACGTCGGGCTGGACACCCGCTCCGGCGTGGCCCTGCTCGAATATCGCTACGAGGTGCCGTTCCGGTTCACCGGCAAGCTCGACCGGTTGAGCTTCCGTCTCGGCCAGCAGCCGAAGGCCGCCCCATGACCGGCGTAATTTCACATGGCCGATCTGAGAGGCGCCTGCGATGAACGGGTCCCGCAACCGGGCGCTGATGGTCGCCGCAGCCGGCGAGGCGGCGACCGGGCTCGCCCTGCTGGCCGCCCCGTCGGTCGTCGGGCGGCTGCTCCTCGGTGCGGAGATGACCGGCGCGGGCGTGCCGGCGGCGCGGGTGGCCGGCCTTGCCCTGATCGCGCTGGCGATCGCCTGCATCCGCAATTCGCCGCTTCTCGGCATGCTCGTCTACAGCGGCACCGCCACGCTCTACCTGGCCTGGCTCGGCCTGACGGGCACGTTCGCCGGCATTCTCCTGTGGCCGGCCGTCGTCTTCCATGCCGTCTTCACGGTCCTGCTTGCCGCGGGGCGGGGATGAAGCGTGTCGGTTGTGTCGGGACGACGAACGGAAATTCGGCAATCCTTTCAACGCATGGCCCCGCCGACCATGCCCGCCGATCGCCGCCGGGCGATACTGAGATTCGTTCCGTCACGGATGCACCGCGAGGCGTCGCGGCGAGGCGGAGCCGGCGCCTTGTGCGAGGAAGGGACGCGCGTCCTTGCACATAGGGGGCCGCAGAAACATGCCGCGGGCGGTCTTCCGTCGCGCGAACGTGCAACGCTGTCCGGTGGCCGCGAGACGATCGCGGCGATACTCTGGAGGGACGGCGGGCGCGCTCTTATCGGCCGTTCATGTCGGTGACGACCCAGCGGTAGAAATAGTAGATCGCGACCGAGGTGACGAGCAGGGGCCACATTTGGAGGAGTTCAGGCATGACGTCGCTCTGCTTCCGGCGGGGACCTCCCCGGACCGCGGCTCGGCGGGGCGGCGCGGCGCAGGCAGAGTTAACAAAGTCTTCATGCGCGCTCTCGGGCGGGCGGACAAGTCCTTCAGAAGGTGTTCACATACTGTTTTACCGGTTGTGTGTCTTTTTCTCACCACGCAGGCCGCGACCGCAGCCACGGCCTTTCCATAGGCGATTGCCCCCGGCGTTGCCGCCGCAAGCCTTGACAAATCGGAGCGGTCATGCGCTTTTCCGCCCGATTTTGAAGAAGCGCGGCCCCGCTGTCCGGATCTGGCCGCGCAGCATTCCAGGATAGAACAATGCACCGTTACCGCAGCCACACCTGCGCCGCCCTCCGCAAGTCCGATGTCGGCCAGGCCGTCCGTCTTTCCGGCTGGGTCCACCGCGTCCGCGACCATGGCGGCGTGCTCTTCATCGACCTGCGCGACCACTACGGAATCACCCAGGTCGTCGCCGATCCCGACAGCCCCGCCTTCAAGACCGCGGAGACGGTCCGCGGCGAGTGGGTGATCCGCATCGACGGCCTCGTCAAGGCGCGCACCGAGGATACGGTCAACAAGAACATGCCGACCGGCGAGATCGAGCTCTATGCCAAGGAGATCGAGGTGCTTTCGGCCGCCAAGGAACTGCCGCTGCCGGTGTTCGGCGAGCCGGACTATCCGGAAGACGTGCGCCTCAAGTACCGCTTCCTCGACCTGCGCCGCGAAACGCTGCACAAGAACATCGTCAAGCGCACCCAGATCATCGCCGCCATGCGCCGCGAGATGACCAAGGTCGGCTTCACCGAATATTCGACGCCGATTCTGACGGCGTCCTCGCCGGAAGGCGCGCGCGACTTCCTGGTGCCGAGCCGCATCCACGAGGGCACCTTCTACGCGCTGCCGCAGGCCCCGCAGCAGTACAAGCAGCTCCTGATGGTCGCCGGCTTCGACCGTTACTTCCAGATCGCGCCGTGCTTCCGCGACGAGGACCCGCGCGCCGACCGCCTGCCGGGCGAATTCTACCAGCTCGACCTGGAGATGAGCTTCGTCGAGCAGGAGGATGTCTGGAACACGATGGAGCCGGTCATCCGCGGCATCTTCGAGGAATTCGCGGGCGGCAAGCCGGTGACGAAAGAATTCCGCCGCATCGCCTATGACGACGCGATCCGCACCTATGGCTCCGACAAGCCGGACCTGCGCAACCCGATCGAGATGCAGGCCGTCACCGATCATTTCCGCGATTCCGGCTTCAAGGTCTTCGCCAACATGATCGCCTCCAACCCGAAGGTCGAGGTCTGGGCGATCCCGGCGAAGACCGGTGGTTCGCGCGCCTTCTGCGACCGCATGAACGCCTGGGCGCAGTCGACCGGCCAGCCGGGCCTCGGCTACATCTTCTGGCGCAAGGAAGGCGACAAGCTCGAAGGCGCGGGCCCCCTCGCCAAGAACATCGGGGAGGAGCGCACAGAAGCGATCCGCACCCAGCTCGGCCTCGACGACGGCGACGCCTGCTTCTTCGTCGCCGGCGACCCGGCCAAGTTCTACAAGTTCGCCGGCGAAGCCCGCACCCGCGCCGGCGAGGAGCTGAACCTCGTCGACCGCGACCGCTTCGAGCTCTGCTGGATCGTCGACTTCCCGTTCTTCGAATACAACGAGGACGAGAAGAAGATCGACTTCGCCCACAACCCCTTCTCCATGCCGCAGGGCGGCCTCGAGGCGCTGGAAAGCCAGGATCCGCTGACGATCAAGGCCTTCCAGTACGACATGGTCTGCAACGGCTTCGAGATCGCCTCGGGCTCGATCCGGAACCAGTCGCCGGAACTGATGGTCAAGGCCTTCGAGAAGGTCGGCCTCAGCCAGCAGGACGTCGAGGAGCGCTTCGGCGGCCTCTACCGCGCCTTCCAGTACGGCGCGCCGCCGCACGGCGGCATGGCGGCCGGCATCGACCGCGTGGTCATGCTGCTCGTCGGCGCCAAGAACCTGCGCGAGATCTCGCTGTTCCCGATGAACCAGCAGGCGCAGGACCTGCTGATGGGCGCGCCGACCCCGGCAACCCCGGCGCAGCTTCGCGAGCTGGCGCTCCGCGTCATGCCGACGCCGAAGAAGGACTGATCGCTTGCTTCGGAGGCTGCCCGACCGCGCTCGGGCAGCCTTCTCCCGCCCCCGGCGGCGGCCTGTCCGCCGCCCTGTGCATTGTCATGAAACCTTCATGAACGGTTGAGTTTCTCTTAATCTCTTCAAGGCGATAGGTCGGGCTCTGATGTTTTCCGGGGCGCTTGACCATGTCCGTTTTCTCCAGGCTGAAGATTGCACACCGCGTGCTGCTGCTCGGCGTCCTCGCCGTGACCGGCATTGCCGTCATTGCCGGCATCCTGCTGGTCCAGCGGCAGGTGGAGGCGGCCAATCGCGAGACTGGCTACCGGCTGGCCGCGCGCGAGGCCGAGTTCGGCGATCTGGCGGCGGATTTTCTGGCGGCGCGCCTTGCCGAGAAGGACTTCCTGCTCGCCCGCGACATGGCCGCCGATGCCGCCTTCGAAAAGACCGCCGCGACAGCCACGGACCGCCTGGAGCGGCTGAAGGCCGGCGCCGGACCGGAGCTGGCGAAGGAATTGCAGGACGTCGGCGCCCGCTTTGCGGAGTATCGCGCCGCCTTTACCGCCCTCGTCGGCATCAACCGGGAACTGGGGCTTGACCCGTCGAGCGGGCTGGAGGGCGCCATGCGCTCGGCCGTCCACGACATCGAGGAGCAGCTGCAGGGCGTCGAGGACACCGGCGTGCTCGCCAGCATGCTGATGCTGCGCCGCCACGAGAAGGACTTCATCCTGCGCCGCGACCCGAAATACATCGAAAGCCACGCCGCCGAGGCCGAGACCTTCACCGGGCTGGTGCGCAAGCGCTACCGGCCGGGCGCGCAGCGCCAGCGGGTGATGGAACGGTTCGACGTCTACCGCAACGCCTTCCGGCTCTATGCCGAGGTGAGCCTGAAGGAGGCGGCCGCCCGGCAGGCGGTCGGCGCCGCCCATGCCGCGATCGGTCCGGCGAAGGAGCGGGCGACGGCGCTGTTTGCGGCCGAGCGCACCGGCCACATCGCCGCAAGCGACGCCTCAGCGGCCCGCACGATCGCGGTGGTCGCCGCGCTGATCGGCGCCGCCGTGCTGGTGCTGCTGCTGGCCGTCTGGCTGGTCGGCCGCTCGATCGTCCGCCCGATCGGGCAGATGACGGCGGCGATGCGCACGCTCGCCGGCGGCCGGACGGAGATCGCCGTCCCGGGACTGGAGCGGCGCGACGAGATCGGCGCCATGGCGACCGCACTCGAGGTGTTCCGCAAGGCTGCGATCGACAACAGGCGGCTCGAGGAGCAGGCGGAAGCCGAACGCGGCCAGGCCGAGGCCGAGCGCGTCGCCATTCAGGCGGCCGCCGAGGCCGAGGCGAACGCGCGGCTGCTGCAGGCGACTGGCGGCCTGGCGACCGGCCTGCGGCGTCTCGCCGACGGCGACCTGGACTTTTCGCTGGCCGAGCCGTTCGCTCCCGAATTCGAGGGGCTGCGCCACGATCTCAACCAGGCGCTGCGCCAGCTCGGCGGGACGCTGGCGCAGATCGCTGCCGCCGGCAGCACCATCGACGGCGGCAGCCGCGAGATCAGCGCCAGCGCCGAGACGCTGGCCGGCCGCACCGAGCGGCAGGCGGCGGCGCTGGAGGAGACGGCCGCCGCACTCGACGAGATCACGGCCAACGTCACGATGGCGGCGGACCGGGCGCAGGAGGCCCGCGACGTTGCCACCCGCGCCAACGCCAATGCCGAGCGCACGGCCGCGCTCGTCGGCGGCACCGTCGGCGCGATGGAACGGATCGAGCAGTCCTCGCGCCGCATTTCCAGCATCATCGGCGTCATCGACGAGATCGCCTTCCAGACCAATCTGCTGGCGCTGAACGCCGGTGTCGAGGCCGCGCGCGCCGGCGAGGCGGGCAGGGGCTTCGCCGTCGTGGCCCAGGAGGTGCGCGAGCTCGCGCAGCGTTCGGCGGTCGCCGCAAGGGAGATCAAGGACCTGATCCGCCAGTCGAGCGCCGAGGTCGAGGACGGCGTCGGCATCGTCCGCACCACCGGCACGGCGCTGGAGGCGATCGGCAGCGAGGTCAAGGCGATCCACGCCCTGATGGAGGCGATCGCCGTCTCCGCCCGCGAACAGTCGCTGGGGCTGAAGGAGGTCAACCAGGCCGTCAACCAGATGGACCAGGGCACCCAGCAGAACGCCGCCATGGTGGAGGAGAACAACGCCGCCAGCGCTATCCTCGCCGCCCAGGCCGAACGCCTGCGCGCCCTCGTCGCCGCCTTCCGCCTGCCGGCAGCGGCCGAGACCCGCGACGCGGTCGGCAACGACCAGGGCCGGATCCTGCGGTTCGCACGGTAGCGCGGTAAGTCGACAGTCCCGGTCGCCCGGGCGCAGCTTGTGCCCGGCACCCGGGTCGCGGCAGCCTGGCGCGGTCCCCTTCGCCGGGATGCTTTCGCCGAACGAGCCAAGCGCCCGCATGCGCGGCCGCTTTGCCGTGGACGACAACAGAAAACCCGGCGGGATCGCCGCCGGGTCATTCATCGTCGGCTCGGGGCCGGACGCCTATTCGTTCGCCTTCACCGTCACGCCCAGCACCTGCGGGATCGTGTTCGGTGCGCCCATGGCGGCGCCCATGATCATCGGGAAGGGGACGGGTGCGGCCGGTGCGGCGGTGATCGTCAGGCTCTTCGGGTCGTCGAGATAGGTATTGATCGCCTGCGAGATCTGGTTCTGCAGTTCGGGCATGTTCAGCTGGGCGATCATCAGCGGCGCCATCCCCT
Organism: Hyphomicrobiales bacterium; assembly: GCA_900469965.1. Lineage (GTDB taxonomy): Bacteria > Pseudomonadota > Alphaproteobacteria > Rhizobiales > Rhizobiaceae > Mycoplana. Next base: position 253,649 of record UBZP01000014.1, read on the forward strand.
TCAGCGACTGCGCCATCTGCTCGCCGGTGACACCCTGTTCGGCGCCGACGACGTCCAGCACCTTCTTCGTCAGCGAGGCGTCGTTGAAGCTGATCTTGGCGCTGTTGAAGCTCAGCTGCTGCATCAGCCCCATCATCGACATGCCGAGCGCGTTGTTGGCTTCTTCCTTGTTGGGGCTCGCCTGCGCCGTCTCCACCGCCTCGCGCATCGCGTTCAGGAACTCCAGCGTATAGCCGGAAATGGCGAAGGAGAGGTCGAGCCGGCCGATATCGGTGAAATCGAACGCATATTCGTCGACGGTCATCAGGCCGGTATCGAGCGTCCAGCTGCCCTTCATGCTGGCCTTGCCGTCGATCGTCGTCATCCCCAGCTTCTGGATCATGTCGCGGCTCTTCGGGTCCTCGACCTTGCTGAGGTCGGCCTTGATGCCGGAGACGGTGGCGTCGTAGTCCAGCCCGGCATCGTTGGCGCGGCGGATGACATTGCCCTCCATGCCGGCGACGGAGAAGACCTCGGTGCCCTTGCTCGTGACCTTGATCGGGCCGGAACTGGCCCGCTCGTAGAAGAGCATGGTGTCGAGCGAGGTGCCGTCGGCCTTTGCCGGTATCACCAGCCCGCCGAGTTGCATGTCGGTCGCCGTGATGGTCATGTCGCCCTCGGTGCGATCGACATCCGCAAAGCGGACGGTCTCGACCGTGTAGCCGCCGTCGCCGTCCTCGGCGACACCTTCGAGCCTGACGTCGCCGAGCGCCATCGCCTCGCCGCCGGTCGGCGTTACCGTCGTGGACTTCAGCGTGACCGTATCGCCGTCCGTCGCGATGGTGCCGTAGGAGACGGTCAGCCCGCTTGCACCGTTCGCCGCATTCAGCTTGGCGACGAGGTCGACGCCGTCGAGCGCGAAGGCGGGGCTTGCGAGCGCTGCAAGCGCAACGCCTGCAAAGAGGGACGTAAAGGGACGATGATAATGCATTGTGGTTCCTTTTTGCCGTATCGGCCGCGACCGACGTCCGGTCGGAAACGTTTGATCCGCTTCGTCTATTCGCAGGCGGTGCGGCCCGCCCCGCGTTTTACGGGTCCTGCCAGCACTACTTTACATGAATGGTGGCGGGAATGAGGAAAGTCTGGTTGCCGGGGCCGTCGACGTAGCGCTGCGTGGTCACCCCCAACGAGAACGTGTCGGTACCGCGGAAGCCGTTGTCCGGCCGATAGAAGATGGCGGTGCCGTGGACGGTCTTGCCGTTGCATAGATTGTAGGCCGGGTTACTGCTCAGGTTGCGGTATTTCGCAGTCGTCCATTGCGTGCGCACCTTCCCGTGCGCGGGTGCCTTGGCGATGTGGATCTTGGGCTTACCTGCCACCTCGCAGGTCGTTGCGGCGATGGGGGCTATGAAGCCGATCTGCGTCTCGCGGTTGGCCGGGAGGGTCAGCACGTCCTCGGCGGCCTGGGCGGGAACGGCGGTGACGGCGAGCAATGCGGCCGGAAGGAGGACCTTCCGCCAATGGGCGAATGTGAGCATCTGGATCACGCTGGTTGAAGTGGAACGGACATCCCCCGGGAATTGCGGGGACGCGGAATTCCTATTGGCTTCCGAGGCTTATGACAACCATTCCGTGCGCAACTTCGGGTTCCCCGGCTCGGGCTATCCACAGCGCAATCGCCCGGATTCCTTGCCGCGAATCGGCGAGTTCGCTAGTCAAGTCCCATGGGACAAGAGATTTTGCCGCCCGGTGGCGGAGACGACGACAATATCCTTCCGGTCGATCTGAAGGCGGCGCTCGAGGAGCGCTATCTCGCCTATGCGCTGTCGACCATCATGCACCGCGCGCTGCCGGACGTCCGTGACGGACTGAAGCCGGTCCATCGCCGCATCGTCCATGCGATGCGCGTGCTGAGGCTCGACCCCGGCCAGGCCTACAAGAAGTGCGCCCGCATCGTCGGCGACGTGATGGGTAAGTTCCATCCGCACGGCGACGCCTCGATCTACGACGCGCTGGTGCGCCTGTCGCAGGATTTCGCCATCCGCTATCCGCTGGTGGACGGGCAGGGCAACTTCGGCAACATCGACGGCGACAACCCGGCGGCCATGCGCTACACCGAGGCGCGCATGACCGACGTCGCCACCCTGATCCTCGAAGGGATCGACGAGGACGCGGTCGATTTTCGCCCGACCTACAACGAGGAGGACGACGAGCCCGTCGTCCTCCCCGGCTCCTTCCCCAACCTTTTGGCCAACGGCGCCTCGGGCATCGCGGTCGGCATGGCGACCTCGATCCCGCCGCACAATGCGCACGAGCTCTGCGACGCCGCCCTGCACCTGATCAAGCATCCGCAAGCCACCGTCGAGGACCTGATGTTCGATCCGGCCAACCCGCAGAAGGGCGGCATCGAGGGACCGGACTTCCCGACCGGCGGCGTCATCGTGGAGAGCCGCGCGAGCATGCTGGAATCCTACCGCACCGGTCGCGGCGGCTTCCGCGTGCGGGCGAAGTGGGAGACCGAGGACCTCGGCCGCGGCGGCTACCAGATCGTCGTCACCGAAATCCCCTACCAGGTGCAGAAGTCGCGGCTGATCGAGAAGATCGCCGAACTGCTCCTGGCGCGAAAGGTTCCGCTGCTGGAGGACATCCGCGACGAATCCGCCGAGGACGTGCGCATCGTGCTCGTGCCGAAGAGCCGCAGCGTCGATGCGGCGCTCTTGATGGAGTCGCTGTTCAAGCTGTCGGAGCTGGAAAGCCGCATCCCGCTCAACATGAACGTGCTGTCCATGGGGCGCGTGCCGCGGGTGATGGCGCTGAACGAGGTGCTGTCGGAGTGGCTGGCGCACCGCCGCGAGGTGCTCTTGCGCCGCTCGCGCCATAGGCTCGCCGCGATCGAGCGCCGGCTGGAGATCCTCGGCGGCTATCTCGTCGCCTACCTCAACATCGACGAGGTCATCCGCATCATCCGCGAGGAGGACGAGCCGAAGCCGGCGCTGATGGCGCGCTTCACGCTGACCGACCTGCAGGCCGAATCGATCCTCAACATGCGGCTGCGCTCGCTGCGCAAGCTCGAGGAGTTCGAGATCCGCACCGAGTTCGACGGCCTGACCAAGGAGAAGGCGGAGATCGAATCCCTGCTCGCCTCGGAGGCCAAGCAGTGGCAGACCGTCGCCTGGCAGATCGGCGAGGTGAAGAAGAAGTTCGCCAAGGCGACCGAGATCGGCCGCCGCCGCAGCCAGTTCTCCGATGCGCCCGAGACCGACATCGAGGCGATCCAGCAGGCGATGATCGAGAAGGAGCCGGTGACGGTCGTCATCTCCGAGAAGGGCTGGATCCGCGCGCTCAAGGGCCACATCGCCGACACCTCCGGCCTGCAGTTCAAGGAGGGCGATGCGCTCAACGTCGCCTTCCCGGCGCAGACGACCGACAAGATCCTGATCGTCACCACCGGCGGCAAGGCCTATACCCTCGGCGCCGACAAGCTGCCGGGAGGCCGCGGCCACGGCGAGCCGCTGCGCATCATGGTCGACATGGAGAACGACCAGGACGTGCTGACCGCCTTCGTCCACGATCCCGGCCGCAAGGTGATCCTCGCCTCGCAGGCGGGCAACGGCTTCGTCGTCGCCGAGACGGAAATGGTCGCCAACACCCGCAAGGGCAAGCAGATCATGAATGTCGGCATGCCGGACGAGACGAAGCTGGTCGTGCCGGTGCGCGGCGACCACGTCGCCGTCGTGGGCGAGAACCGCAAGATGCTGATCTTCCCGCTCGTGCAGCTGCCGGAAATGTCGCGCGGCAAGGGCGTGCGCCTGCAGCGCTACAAGGACGGCGGCGTCTCGGACGTCCGCTGCTTCGCGCTCGACGAGGGCCTGTCCTGGGACGACAGCGCCGGCCGCAATTTCGTCCGCACGAAGGAGGAACTGGCCGAGTGGATGGGCGACCGCGCCGGCGCCGGCCGCACCGTGCCCAAGGGCTTCCCGCGCAGCGGCAAGTTCAGCGGGTAGGGCTCAGCTTCCGGAGGGCAGGGGGACGGTGAAATCGCGCAGGAAGCGCGTCGCCCCATCCTCGTCGATCTCGCCGGCGGCGACGCCGAGGACGAATTCATAGAGCGTGCCATCGTCAACGGCGATTTCATAGCCGTTGTCCATCAGGAACACGCCGGTGGCAACGATGGCAATTCGTTTGTTGCCGTCAATGAAGGCGTGGTTCTTGGCCAGGCCGAACAGATAGGCGGCGGCGATCTCAGCCAGGTCGTCGCAGCCATAGGCCACCTTGTTCAGTGGCCGAGCCAACGCCGACTCCAGCGCACCTTCATCACGCAGCCCCATCGCGCCGCCAAATCGCTCGATCTGGCGGCGATGGAGATACTCGACAAGAGGGCGCCGAAGAAACCTGATCGTCATTCGGCAAGCTTCTTCAGGGCGACCTTGTAGCGGTCCATGAACTTTTCGGCGTGCTCGACCTGACGGGCGAAGTCTTCCTCTATTGCTTTCAGCTGCAGTTCGCCGTTGCCGAGGTGCATCTCCATCTGGTCGCCAGCCTTCAGCCCCAGACGCTCCAGCACCTCCTTGGGGATGATGATGCCTTCGGAATTGCCGATCTTGCGGATGGTGACGTTCATGGCCGTGTCCTCATGTTGCAACGATGTTATAACATGGGTTGCGCCCTGCCGCAATTTCAAGCTTCAGGCCTGTGTCGCCGCGATTTCCGGGCCGCCGGCGCGCAGTCGCGCCGCCCGTGCCTTGCTGCGCATCTGCCACAGCGAATGGACGAGCAGGGCAACGATCAGGATGGAGCCGCCGATGAGCGTCTGGCTGGAGGGGCGCTCGGTGAAGATGACCCACACCCAGATCGGCGCCAGGATCGTCTCCAGCAAATAGAACATGCCGACTTCCGGTGCTGAAAGGTAGCGCGGCCCGGTGGCGAGGCAGAAGAAGGCGAGCGGGATCATAACCAGGCCGTTGAACAGGATGAAGGCCGGTTGCTCGATCTGCAGCGCGCCGCCCGGCAGCATGATCAGGGCCGCAAGACCGGGGATGATCGCGGTGACCAGCGGTACGAGGCCCATGTCGGCGCCGCTCTTGCGGCTGATGGTGATGGCGCTTGCAAGGATCAGCGCATTCAGCGCCGCCATCGCATCGCCGAACATGTGGCCGCTCGAAAGCCCGTCCTGCACGATCAAGGCCACCCCGCAGACCATGGCGGCCATGGCCAAGAGCGTGGCGTTGGCCGGACGCTCGCCGAGGAAGATCCAGGACAGCAGCGCGGCAAACATCGACGTGAAGGCGAGGATAAAGACGACGTTGGCCGTCGTCGTGTTGAAGACGGCGAGCATGAAGGTCAGCGAACCGACGCCGTAGAGCAGCCCCGCCAGAAGGCCGGCGCGGCCGGGCAGCAGTGTGACGGGGCGCTTCAGCAAGAACCGCAGCACCGCCCACAGCGCGAACGCGACGGCGAAGGTCGAAAAGCTGCGCACGGCGAGCACCGACCAGACCTCGCCGTGCGAGGAGCGGATCAGCGGGATGTCGAAGGAAAGGGCGAGGCCGCCGATGGCGGTGATCAGCAGGCCGCGGCGGTGCAGGGCGGGGTCTTGGGATTGTGGCACGCGAAAGTCCGATTCTCAGTCTGGATTTTCGCCATCATAGCGTTCCCAGCCACGCGCCATCAGGTGTTCCTGCGGCAAAAACTTTGTTTTGTAGTCCATTTTGCGCGAACCCTTGACCCAGTAGCCGAGATAGACGTGCGGCAGGCCCAGCGCTTTTGCGCGCCGCACATGGTCCAGGATCATGAAGGTGCCGAGCGAGCGCTGCTCCTGGTCGGGGTCGAAGAAGGAATAGACCATCGAGAGCCCGTCGCCCATCCGGTCGGTGAGCGCGACGGAGACGAGTTCCCCGCGCGGCCGCTCCTCGATGCCGGAGCCCTCGGCGCGCTTGCGGTACTCGATGATCTTCGTGTGCACATGGGTGTCTTCCACCATCATCGCATAGTCGAGCACCGACATGTCCGACATGCCGCCCTTCTGGTGGCGGCGATCGAGATAGCTGCGAAACAGCGAATACTGCTCGCTCGAGGGTTCGGCGGGGTACTCGTAGCCGACCAGGTCGGCATTGGCCGCAAGCACGCGCCGCATCGAGCGGGTGGGCTGGAACTCGTTGACGAGGATGCGCACCGAGATGCAGGCGCGGCAGGTCTCGCAGGCGGGGCGATAGGCGATGTTCTGCGACCGGCGGAAGCCGCCCTGGGTCAGAAGGTCGTTCAGTTCGGGCGCACGCTCGCCGACCAGATGGGTGAAGACCTTCCGCTCCATTTCGTGCGGCAGGTACGGACACGCAGCCGGGGCCGTCAGGTAGAACTGGGGGGCAGGGGTTGTCTGGGTATTCATGTTTTCGGCGCGCGACTCCAACCGGGCCTGACTTTCAATATTAGCATGGCGCAAGTAAGGAAAAGGTCAACCGGTCGGGCCCCGGCGAAACATTACAAATGCATCGCATCCGCAGCCACCTTTCGAAGCATGCCGCCAGCGCAAAGGCTGAGGGCATGCGACGCAAGGCGCTTGCGATGCGGATTGCCGGCGCCCTTCAGAGGCTGGAGCGGCGGACGACGACGGTGCCGAGCAGAAGGTCGTGCAGGAGGCGGCTGCGGTCGGTGAACAGGCCGATCAGCAGGATGAACGGCGTCAGCACCGCGTTGCCCAGCCAGAACAGCACGAGGTAGACGATGGAGGTGAGGAAATCCATCGGCCGGCCGTCGACGCGCATGACGGCGAGATCCATCACGTTCATGCCCACGCTCGCCTGGTTCGGGCCGCCGATCGTCAGCCCGAAATAGAGCATGGCGACGATCACGAACAGGGCCGGATAGAGCATCCAGCCGAGGCCCAGCGTGATGATCCCGAGGAAGAAGACGACGACGGCCGCCGGCACCCAGAGGAGTGCCACGATCGCATAATCGATCAGGAAGGCGAAAATCCGTCGGGACAGCACGCCGCGGTAGGCGCGCCAGTCCGTGCTCGGCAGACGAACTTCGTCATAGTTGCTCATCGAACGGCTCCTGGTTTCATTCATGTCACTGATATGGGAACTGCCGATGCGAATGCAATGAAGGCCTGCCGCAACCCGACACAGCCGATGTCGATCGTCGGAACGCGTCAGCCCTTCTTCGCCAGCGCCCGCGCGGCCTCGACGGCGAAGTAGGTCAGGATGCCGTCGCAGCCGGCGCGCTTGAAGGCGAGCAGCGTCTCCATCATCACCCGGTCGCCGTCGATCCAGCCGTTGATGGCGGCGGCCCTGATTTGCGCATACTCGCCGGAGACCTGGTAGGCGAAGACGGGCAGCCCGAACGCCTCCTTCATCCGGAAGCAGATGTCGAGATAGGGCAGGCCGGGCTTGACCATCAGCATGTCCGCGCCCTCCTCGACGTCGAGGGCGGCGTCGCGGATCGCCTCGGTGCCGTTGGCGGGGTCGATGTAGTAGGTCTTCTTGTCGCCCTTGAGCAGGCCGCCGGTGCCGATCGCCTCGCGATAGGGCCCGTAGAAGGCGGAGGCGAACTTCGTCGCATAGGACATGATGCCGACGTTCTGGTGACCGGCTTCGTCCAGCGCCTGCCGGATCGCGCCGATGCGCCCGTCCATCATCTCCGACGGCGCGATGATGTCGGAGCCGGCATCGGCCTGCACGACCGCGGCCCTCGCCACCTGCGCCACCGTCTCGTCGTTGACGATCTCGCTGCCGCGCAGGATGCCGTCATGGCCGTGGCTGGTGAAGGGGTCGAGCGCCACGTCGGTGATGACGCCGATCTGCGGCACGTGCTTCTTCAGCGCCCGCGTCGCCTGGTTGATCAGGTTGTCGGCCGCCAGGCTGTTCGAGCCGGTCTCGTCGCGCAGGCTCATCTCGACGTTGGGGAAGGTGGCCAGCGCCGGCACGCCGAGGTCGGCGGCCTCCTTTGCCGCCTCGACCAGGCGGTCCACGCTCATCCGTTTGACGCCCGGCATGGAGGGGATCGGCTCGACGACATTCGTGCCGGGGACCACGAAGACCGGCCAGATCAGGTCGTCGACCGTCAGCCTGTTCTCCTGCACGAGGCGTCGCGTCCAGTCCGCCTTGCGATTGCGGCGCATGCGCCGGTGGCCGGTGATCTGGTCGACGATGTTTGTCATGGGACTGTCCTTGCGATTTCCTGCCCGCTCATAGCACGCACCTGCTCCCATACCAAAGGGTGGCGCGCCGTGCGAATGCGGCACGAAGCCGCTCGGGCTCGAGATTGACGCTTTATGCGCGGGGGCAGGCTGCTATTGTCCGCCCATGGCTCCTGATTCTCCAAAAGTCCCGCGCTGGACGCTGACGGACACGCTGTACGTGCTGTTCTTGAGGATGATGGCGATCATCTGCCTGTGGTTCGCGCTGCAGTACTGGGCGATGCTGACCGGCTTCTCGCTGGGGGGCAGGGGGCGTTTCGATCTGCTGCCGCCGGCCTGGAAGGCGGCCTCGACGGCGCTGGCCGTGATGTTCCCCGTCGCCGCCGTCGGCCTCTGGCTGCTGGCGCCCTGGGGCGCGGTGATCTGGGTGCTGGCCGCCGCCACCGAGATCGCCATGCACGAGTTCTATCCGTCCATCTTCGGCATCAAGCCGCTGCTCGTCATCGCCCACATCGCGGTCGCCGTCGTGTACGTCCTTTTCCAGCTCGCCCTCTTCCTGCAGCGGCGCAAGCAGGCCAGACAGGTAAGGACTGATTTACCGTGAGACAGGGTCTGCTTCCGGTAAGGCGCTGTTAAGGCTGCGGTTTAAGTAGAATTTTAGACGCATTCGATAGGGTCTCACTCAAGGCGGGAAAAGACACCGCCACCAAAACAGTGAGGCAGAAAATGAACACGAAGCTCAAGCCGCAGGCACCCGCCGTCGATCAGCAGGAAGTGGCGATCCGCAACCTGTATCTCGAATCCCTCCACCTCGTCGAGCGTCTGCACCGTCGTCTGCTCGACGTCATCAAGGACGAGTTCGACCGTGCCGGTCGCTCCGACGTCAACGCCATCCAGGCGCTGCTGCTCTTCAACATCGGCAACGCCGAACTGACCGCCGGCGAGCTCCGCTCCCGCGGCTACTATCTCGGCTCGAACGTCTCCTACAACGTCAAGAAGCTGGTCGACCTCGGCTTCATCAACCACCAGCGCTCGCGCGTCGACCGCCGCTCGGTCCGCATCAGCCTGACCGAGAGCGGCCAGGAAGTGGCCGAGACCGTCGCAAAGCTCTACGAGCGCCACATCGGCTCGATCCAGAAGGTCGGCGGCATCGGCGAGAACGAGTTCACCGAGATGAACCGCCTGCTGCAGCGCCTCGACCGCTTCTGGAACGACTCGATCCTGTATCGGCTCTGAGTGGCCGCAAGGAACCGGATCGTCACTACGGCGGCACTCATGTGCCGCCGGTGCCGGACCTGACGGTCGAGGACGTCAGCGCGAACTGGTTGCGCTGCCCAGACGGTTGAAGACCTCTTCCAGAACGAGTGCGCCGTAGGCCGCGTTCATGTGGTTCAGGTCGGTGTCGGGGTGCTCGCGCTCGCCGTCGAGACGCAGCGATCCCCTGCTGTAGCGCGCATCGGTCATCGCCCCGTCCACCAGCGCATGGGCCGGCGGAAAGATGACCTTGTCCTTTCCCATCACGCGCTCGAGCGAGTTGCGATACAGCGAGGCGATCGAGGGTCCGTGTGCGCCGGCGATGAGGCTGAGAACCGGATCGTCTGAACGGGCCAACCTGAGCTCCGACGAGGGCAGGGGTGTCGTCACATAGAGCGCACGCACGGCGCTTTGACGCGTGACCTTCCTCAGCAACCGGTTGGCGAAGCTCTTGCGAACCCGTGACGAGATGAGTTCCGCGAACAACTGATCGGAAACGAGATTGAACTGAGACTGGCTGTCGCGGATCGTCTCGTCCAAAAGGCCGTATGGACGCCATCTGTTTGTCAGGCTCAGCGCAGAGGTCAAGGTCAGGCCCGCCCCGACAAGCAGGACGACATCATAGCTGTCGAGCGCGATCCCTTCCGACCCCGAAGTCTTCAGGAAAAATTTCCGTGCGGTGTTCGTCGTCGGCAGGACGATGCCGTGCTCGACCGTCAGGTCCCTCACGCTGGTTCCGGGCACGCCCAGGAACGTCAGCTCGTGGCGATGGCTGCTTCTGATGTTTTCCCAGCCGAACTTCAACGCGCCGACGTGGGAATTGCCGACAACACAGATCTTCAATGCCATCAGGAGAACGCCTCCAGCAGCGCCTCTTCGCAGACGACGTCGTCCTTGCGCGCCGGTGCCTTGCCATTGGCTTTCTTGCCCTTCTGGCCGCCGGCGCGCTTGCCCCTGCCGGCCGTCTCAACTCCCTGCGCCGTCAGGAAGGTCCGCATGACGTGGTCGACGCCGTGCCGGTTCACCGAACGCATGTTCGGCTCGTAGAAGAAGCCGCGCGTGGAGGGGGAGACGATGATCTCGTAGGAGGGGAAGTAGTCGACATCCTCGAACTTGCCGTAGAGCGCGCCGCAGACCGCGCGCAGGACCGACTTGGAGTAGGTGGTGGCGACGAGGACGTTCTGGCCGGACGCCGTCGCCGTCAGGGGCACCGGCGAGACGGTGAACAGGAAACGCATCGCCGGGTTGATCGCCTTGAGCAGGCTTCTCGCTTCGATCATGTCCTGCATGACCTCTTCGACATCGAAGTTCTTGAAGGCATGCTTTTCGGGGTCGAACCTGCCGGCGATGACGCCGGGGCAGCTCGGATAGACGATGTCGGTGGCGATGTCCTGCCAGGCTTCCGTCAGACCCAGCGTGAAGATGAAGACGTCCGTCTTCCCCAGCATGGCCTTGACCTTGCGCAGGTGCTGCCGGCGGTGCGCCACCGCTTCTTCGAGGCTCCCCAGTCCCTCCGGCTCCACCGAGGGGCGCAGCGCATCGTAGTAGCGATTGCCGCGGATCCAGAAGTCGGTTTCGCGGACGGTGCCCGAGGCGCAGTCCTTCAGGAGCTGCACGAGCTGCCTGGCGGTATAGATGTTGCCGTAGCGCGCCGAATAGATGCCGTAGCCGAAGGTTTCGGCGACCTCGGCGTCCAGGCCGTTCGGCGCCGGCTCCTCGTCGAGGACGGAAAAGCCGTTCGATCGCAAGGCGCGGCCGACGTGCTGGGCAAAGCAGCTGCCCGCAACGGCGATCCGCTCCTCCGGGCCGATGCGGAACTTCGGCGAAAAGAGCTCGTCCATGTCCAGCGGGTGCTTTTCCGCAACGGCGCTGCGCCAGTATCGGGAAGGCGGCAGGTCTGTGTACGGATTGGGTGCGCGGCGGTCGGAACTCATGAGGTGTCTCGCATGTGGGGCCGGATGGCGATGGCTTGAGTGCCCGGACAATATGCCAGCCGTCCTGCGAGAGCAATCGCCCCCTGGGGTCGCGATCACGCCTCGGTCACATGGCGGTGTCCGTGCCAGACACGCTTTGGCCATATTACTGTGACAGCGAGAAGGCGGCTGAAGCCATGCATGTTCCGCATGGCCGGTTTCCGTTTGTTAACCCTGTTCGTATTAGGTTCCGTGGGATATGGGCCTTCTGGCGCAAGATTCGCACGGGCGATGGCCGTTTGCGGCCGGGCAGAGAATGGTAGGATAGATGTCTCGCAAGATCGGAATTGATGTGTTTTCGCGCCGCGCCTTCCTGCGTACGGCAGCATCCGCCGGTGCTGCCGCCGTTGCCGGATCGGCCGCCGCCCAGACCGCGATCGACGACATCCTCAACGCCAACGGGCGGGGCAATTGGGACGACCAGTTCGACGCCAAGGCGTCGCGCACGGCGACCGCCGTCGTCTCCAACAATCCGATCTTCGGCCCCGGTTCGGCCGGCCATATCCAGCAGGCGATCTACGACTACCAGAACATCGTTTCCGGTGGCGGTTGGCCGATGGTCAACGCCCCGCAGAAGCTCGAGCTCGGCGTCAGCGATCCCTCCGTCCAGCAGTTGCGCCAGCGCCTGATCATCTCGGGCGACCTGCCGCGCTCCGCCGGCATCTCGAACGCCTACGATTCCTACGTCGACGGCGCGGTCAAGCGCTTCCAGGCCCGGCACGGCCTGCCGGCGGACGGCGTGCTCGGCGAATACACGCTGAAGGCGATGAACGTGTCCGCCGACATCCGCCTCGGCCAGCTGCGGACCAATCTCGTCCGCATCCAGGCCATGTCCGGCGACCTCGGCCACCGCTTCGTGATGGTCAACATTCCGGCCGCCTATATCGAGGCTGTCGAGAACAACCGCGTCGCACTGCGTCACGCCGCCATTGTCGGCAAGATCGACCGGCCGACGCATGCCATCAATTCCAAGATCTACGAAGTCATCCTGAACCCGTACTGGACCGCGCCGCGCTCGATCGTCGAGAAGGACATCGTGCCCCTGATGCGCAAGGATCCGACCTACCTGACGCGCAACTCGATCCGCCTCATCGACGGCAAGGGCAACGAGGTGGCGCCGGAGACGATCGACTGGTTCGCCGACAAGGCGCCGAACCTGATGTTCCGTCAGGACCCGGGCAAGATCAACGCCATGGCCTCGACCAAGATCAACTTCCACAATCCCAACAACGAGTACATGCACGACACGCCGTCGCAGGGCCTGTTCAACAAGCTGATGCGCTTCGAGTCCTCCGGCTGCGTCCGCGTCCAGAACGTCCGCGACCTCGTCACCTGGCTTCTGCGCGACACGCCCGGCTGGTCGCGCCAGGAGATCGAGCGCGTCATCTCCACGCGCCAGAACACGCCGATCAAGCTCACCGAGGAAGTGCCGGTCTACATCGTCTACGTCACTGCCTGGTCGGCGACGGACCGCGTCGTGCAGTTCCGCGACGACATCTACGAGCTCGACGGGGCGGCCGAACTGGCCCTGCAGACCAATATCGGCGTCGAACAGGCCGCCGGTTCGGTGGAGCAGGACTTCCTGCCGCAATAGGCGCGCAGAGCCGCGATTTTTCAGGGCCGTGCAATCGGAAGGTTGCGCGGCCTTTTCCGTTCCGGACGGCTACGGGTGTCGTATTTATTTCAAAGCCAGGCTGGAAATGCCGCAATCGGCACAGCGGATATTGCCCTTGCCATGCGAGGACGATAAACACCGTGCCACCGTCTTACAGGAGCCTCGAGGATGAGCCTTTCTTCCAACACCGAAGCATTCTTCTCCCGCTCGCTTGCCGATACCGATCCGGACATCTTCGGCGCGATCCAGAAGGAACTCGGCCGCCAGCGCCATGAGATCGAACTGATCGCGTCGGAGAACATCGTCTCGCGCGCCGTGCTCGAGGCCCAGGGCTCGATCATGACCAACAAGTATGCCGAGGGCTACCCGGGCAAGCGCTACTACGGCGGCTGCCAGTATGTCGACATCGCCGAGGAACTGGCGATCGAGCGCGCCAAGAAGCTGTTCGGCGTCAACTTCGCCAACGTCCAGCCGAACTCCGGCTCGCAGATGAACCAGGCGGTGTTCCTGGCGCTGCTGCAGCCGGGCGACACCTTCATGGGCCTCGACCTCAACTCGGGCGGCCACCTGACGCATGGCTCGCCGGTCAACATGTCCGGCAAGTGGTTCAACGTCGTCTCCTACGGCGTGCGCGAGGGCGACAACCTGCTCGACATGGAAGACGTGGCGCGCAAGGCCGAGCAGCACAAGCCGAAGCTGATCATCGCCGGCGGCACCGCCTATTCGCGTATCTGGGACTGGAAGCGCTTCCGCGAGATCGCCGATTCGGTCGGCGCCTACCTGATGGTCGACATGGCCCATATCGCCGGCCTCGTCGCCGGCGGCCAGCATCCCTCGCCGTTCCCGCACTGCCACGTCGCCACCACCACGACCCACAAGTCGCTGCGCGGCCCGCGCGGCGGCGTCGTTCTGACCAATGACGAGGACATCGCCAAGAAGATCAACTCGGCCGTCTTCCCGGGCCTGCAGGGCGGCCCGCTGATGCATATCATCGCCGCCAAGGCAGTCGCCTTCGGCGAGGCGCTGAAGCCGGAGTTCAAGGACTACGCCGCCCAGATCGTCAAGAACGCCAAGGCGCTGGCCGAGACGCTGATCGCCGGCGGCCTCGACATCGTCTCCGGCGGCACCGACAACCACCTGATGCTGGTCGACCTGCGCAAGAAGAACGCCACCGGCAAGCGCGCCGAGGCAGCGCTCGGCCGCGGCTACATCACCTGCAACAAGAACGGCATCCCCTTCGACCCCGAGAAGCCCTTCGTCACCTCCGGCATCCGCCTCGGCACGCCGGCCGGCACCACCCGCGGCTTCAAGGAGGCGGAGTTCAAGGAGATCGGCAACCTGATCGTCGAGGTCCTGGATGGCCTGAAGGTCGCCAATTCGGACGAGGGCAACGCCACCGTCGAGGCAGCGGTCCGGGAGAAGGTGGTCAAGCTGACCGACCGCTTCCCCATGTATCCCTACATGTAAGGACGAGCATGCGCTGCCCCTATTGCGCCTCGGAAGATACCCAGGTGAAGGATTCCCGTCCTGCAGAGGACGGGGCCGCCATCCGGCGTCGCCGCATCTGCCCGGATTGCGGCGGCCGCTTCACCACCTTCGAGCGGGTGCAGCTGCGCGAGCTGATGGTGCTGAAGAAGACGGGCAGGAAGGCCCCCTTCGAGCGCGAGAAGCTGATGAAGTCGTTCGAGATCGCGTTGCGCAAGCGCCCGGTCGACCGCGACCGGATCGAGCGCGCGGTCTCCGGCATCGTCCGCAGGCTGGAGAGCTCGGGCGAGACCGAGATTTCCTCCGAGCAGATCGGCCTGCAGGTGCTGGAGGCGCTGAAGGCGCTGGATGACGTGGCCTTCGTCCGCTACGCCTCCGTCTACCGCGACTTCTCCCACGTCGACGACTTCGAAAAGACACTGTCCGAGGTCGCCGCCAAGATCGCGCGCGACCCCGGAGACGAGGGCTGAGCATGACGGATGCGGCGGAAGACCAGCGCTTCATGGCCGCCGCGATCCGGCTGAGCCTGCGCAATCTCGGCCGCACCGGCACCAATCCCTCCGTCGGCTGCCTGCTGGTGAAGGACGGCACCGTGCTCGCCACCGGCGTCACCGACGTCGGCGGCCGCCCGCATGCCGAGCGCATCGCGCTTGCGGCGGCAGGCGAGGGGGCGCGCGACGCCACCGCCTATGTGAGCCTCGAACCCTGTTCCCATCACGGCCGGACGCCGCCCTGCGCCGATGCGCTGATCGAGGCCGGCGTCGCGCGGATCGTCGTATCCGTCACCGATCCCGATGAGCGCGTCTCCGGCAGGGGGCTTGCGATGCTTCAGGCGGCCGGCATCGCCGTTCGGACCGGCGTCCTCGAGGTCGAGGGCCGCCGGGCGCTTGCCGCCTATCTCACGCGCCAGGTGAAGAAACGCCCGCATGTCACGCTTAAGCTTGCGGTTTCGCCGGATGGCATGATCGGCCGGCTCGGCGCCGGGCAGGTGGCCATCACCGGCCCCGTGGCGCGCGGCCAGGTCCAGGTCCTGCGCGCCCAGAGCGATGCCATCCTGGTCGGGATCGGTACGGCCAGGGCGGACGATCCGGAACTGACCTGCCGCCTGCCGGGCCTGACCGACCGCTCCCCGATCCGCATCGTCCTCGATCACGACCTGAGGCTGCCGCCCTACGGCAAGCTGGCGCTTTCGGCGCGCGCGGTGCCGGTGATCGCGGTCGCGGCCGAGCCGCCGCGGTTCGATGATGTCACCGACAAGGCGTTTCTCGCCCGGCGTTCGGTGCTGGACGAGGCCGGCGTCGAGGTCCTGCAGTGCGACCCGCGCAAGCTGCACGTGCTCCTGCAGGGGCTGGCATCGCGCGACATCTCCTCCCTTCTCGTCGAGGGCGGCGCCACCGTTGCCGCAAGTTTCCTGGAAGCGGGCCTCGTCGATCGCATTCATCTCTACCGGGGTGCGGTGCCGGTTGGCGAAGGCGGGGTCCGATCCCCACTTGTACCGGGAGCGGCGCCTGCCGGCTTTTCGCTGGTGCGCAGTCTGGCGCTCGGTCCCGACCATTTCGAAGAATACGAGAGAGATTTGTCATGTTCACTGGAATCGTAACGGATGTCGGCACCGTCGAGCGCGTCGAACCGATGAACGAGGGCGTCCGGCTGCGCGTCGGGACCGCCTATGACCCCGCGACGATCGACATGGGCGCCTCCATCTCCCATGCCGGTACCTGCCTGACGGTGACGGCGCTTCCCGAGCCCGGCTCGAACGAACGCTGGTACGAGGTCGAGGCCTGGGAGGAGGCGCTGCGGCTGACCACGATCGGAAGCTGGACGGCCGGCACCCGCGTCAACCTCGAACGCTCGCTGAAGATCGGCGACGAACTGGGCGGCCACCTCGTCTCCGGCCATGTCGACGGCAAGGCGGAGATCCTGTCCGTCGAGGCCGAGGGCGATGCCACCCGCTACACGCTGCGCGCCCCCGCCGGCCTCGAGCGCTTCGTCGCGCCGAAGGGCTCGGTCGCGCTCGACGGTACCTCATTGACGGTCAACAGCGTCGACGGCGACGTCTTCGACGTCCTGCTGATCCGGCACACGCTGGAGGTGACGACATGGGGCGAGCGCCGGGTCGGCGACTTCGTCAACTTCGAGGCCGACACCATGGCCCGCTATGCCGCCCGCCTTGCCGAATTCCCGGCCGCCCGGACGAGCTAGATCGTTCGTTCGAGGTCTGGAGCCCGCTCCCGGCTATCACCTTCGCTCTACCCCTACCTCCCGAAGGCGTATCCCTACCTCCTCCGCTGCAACCGGCTTCGCCGTAGTTGGGGCGGGGGGCATGCGGGACGCATGTTCCTTAACATCCCTGATTGCGGCAGGATGTACTGTGTACGGTAGCGGATCGTGAGAGGCAGGGAGATTACTATGTCTACAAGTCGTAAGCGGGGCTCCGGCCTGAACAGGACGCGGCGCAACTTCCTCGGCGCCGCAGCGGCGGCAGGGGCAAAGGTCGCGGCCATCGGCGTTCTGGCATCCGGCATCCTTCCCGGCAGCGCGCTCGCCCATCGCGGACGCAATGGCAAGCCGGGCTGGGGACCGCGCTGTTTCCTGCGCGGCACGGCGATTGCGACCCCGAAAGGCGAAGTCCTCATCGAAAACCTTCGTGTCGGCGACCGCGTGACGACGGTGACCGGCAAGAGCATGCCCGTTCGCTGGATCGGCCGGCAGACCTTCAAGCGCACCGGCGCCGCATGGACGCGCGACGTGATGCCGATCCGCATCGCCCGCGGCGCGCTCGCAGACGGTGTCCCGACGAGGGATCTGTATCTGTCGCCCTACCACCACCTGCATGTGGACGGCGTGCTGATGCAGGCCAAGGACCTGGCCAACGGCCGTTCGATCGCTCCGGCAATGCCGAAGGGGCACGACACGGCCGACTATTTCCACATCCTGCTGGACAGCCACGAGGTCGTGCTCGCCGAGGGCGCGCCGGTCGAGACCTTCCGCATCGAGGCCGCGAACTACGAGATCTTCTCGAACTTCGCCGAAGTGACGAGGATCATGCCGGATGCGGCCACGCTCACCATGGCGTCCTTCGCCCCGGTCGTCCACCAGCGCGGCCGCGATCATCTCAAGGCGCTGCTTCGTTCGGTGGTGATGCCGTTCGCCAAGGTCGACGACCCGATCGGCGATGCGCATGAGCGGCTGGCCGAGCGCGCCAGGACACTCGCCTGAACCGATAGAGGGCTCCCTCGGCGGGAGCCAGTCCGACCCCGAGAACAGCCGCGGACAGCGGCTGTTCATGCGTTTGCGGCCGGCGAAGCGTCCGTCCTACGCCTCGTCCGCCCCCGGCTCGCCCTCCCAATAGTCGACGGCGGTCTCCGTCCGTCCGATGTAGCGGAAATCCGCAGGCCCGCCGGCGGTCGTGCGGGTCTTGGCGAGAAACTTGCCCGAATCCGGATACTCGCAGATTTCCGTCGCCGCCATGGTCGAGATCGCGAGGTATTTCAGCGGCACGTCGCCGGTATTGATCAGATGATGCGCCGTATCCGGCCCGCCGGCGGGTGCGCCGATCACGTCGCCCGGGCCGACCTCGTGGCGGGCATTGCCGAAGCGGTAGGTGCCGGTGCCCTCCAGGATGATGAACAGCTCTTCCTCCACGTGGTGGTTGTGGAACGGACAGCCGGATTTGCCGGGCGGCACCTCGCTGTAGCCGATCCCGAGGTCCTTCAGTCCCAGCAGCCTGCCGAACGCGATGTCGCGCGATTCGTAGAGGCTGCCCTTCTTCCAGTGATCGAGCGTCGCCCGGCCCGGGTTGACGATCGGTTTCAGTGTCTTGGCCATGCCCTATTCCTCCGGTGGGGGGCTGTGATGCCTTCGCCCCGAAATCGGCGAGAGCGATCGGCACGTCGGCCTGGATCGCGACGGCGCCACAATGCGCACGGATTGCGCGATTTGCACAGATATGTGCGAATTTCCTTGCCATCGCCCGTCCGGCATGGTTTGACCGCGCCTCTGCCGCGACGATGCGCGCGCCACTCTTCCAACGTTTCGGGTGACCCATGGCAAATGCTGAAAACCCACATCTCCTCATCGTCGAGGCGCGCTTCTACGACGACATGTCCGACGCCCTGCTCGACGGCGCCAAGGCGGCGCTCGATGCGGCCGGCGCGACCTACGACGTGGTGACCGTTCCGGGCGCCCTCGAGATCCCGGGCGCGATCTCCATGGCGCTCGACGGCATGGACTACGGCGGCACGGAATATGACGGCTTCGTGGCGCTGGGCATGGTCATCCGCGGCGAGACCTACCATTTCGACATCGTTGCCAACGAGTCCTGCCGTGCCATCATGGACCTGACCGTCAGCGAGAGCCTGCCGATCGGCAACGGCATCCTCACGGTCGAGAACGACGAGCAGGCCTGGGCGCGCGCCCGCCGCTCGGAGGGCGACAAGGGCGGCTTTGCCGCGCGCGCGGCCCTGAAGATGATCGAACTGAAGAAGAAACTGGGCGGCGTATCGTGACCAAGGACAAATCGGACCAGCCGGTAAGACAGGCAAACCAGCGCGGGGCTGCCCGCCTGGCCGCCGTTCAGGCGCTCTACCAGATGGATATCAGCGGCGCGGGCGTCCTCGAGATCGTCGCCGAATTCGAAGCGCATCGCCTCGGCCAGGAGATCGACGGCGAGACCTATCTGAAGGCGGACCCCGCCTGGTTTCGCTCGATCGTCTCCGGCGTCGTGCGCGACCAGCGCAAGCTCGATCCCCTGATCGGCGGCGCGCTGCAGGACGACTGGGCGCTGTCGCGGCTGGATGCCACCGTGCGCGCTATCCTGCGCGCCGGCGTCTTCGAAATCCTCGAGCGCAAGGACGTGCCCGTCGCCGTGATCGTCACCGAATATGTCGAGATCGCCAAGGCCTTCTTCGAAGACGACGAACCGAAGCTCGTCAATGCGGTTCTGGACCGCATTGCCAAGCAGGTCCGCGGCGAACGCAAGGCATAGGAGCCCGGCGATGACGGTGGCGGTGGAAGGACTGGAACGTGAACTGTCCGCAGCGCGCCGCAACGTCTTTTTGCTCGCGGCGGCGCAGGCGATCCTCGCCTCGTCCGGGCCGATCGTCTTTTCCGTGGGCGGCCTTGCCGGCTACCAGATGCTCGGCGACGACAAGTCGCTCGCAACCGCCCCCCTGACCGGCTTCAACATCGGCGTGGCGCTCGGCGCGATGCTCGTTGCGATCCTCGCGCGCGCCCTCGGCCGCGCCAACGGTTTCATCGCCGGCGCCCTGCTGGGAGCCTCCGGCGGTCTGCTCGCGGCGATCGCACTGTTCCGCTCCGATTTCTGGCTGATGGCCGCCGGCTTCCTGATGATCGGTATTTCCGCCGGCTTCACCCAGAAGATCCGCTTTGCCGCGGCCGATGCCTCGCCGTCGTTCTACAAGCCGCGCGCGATCTCCTGGATCCTCGCCGGCGGCGTCGTCTCCGCCGTCCTCGGTCCGCAGCTCGTCATCTTCACCAAGGACCTGTTCGAGCCGGTGCTGTTTGCCGGCGCCTTCGTGGCGCTGGTGCCGCTGTCGCTGGCGGCGATCGTGCTGTTTTCGATGCTGCGGCTGCCGGCGATGTCGGCATCGCGGGCAGGGCATGCCGAAGCCGTTCGCCCGCTCGCCGAGATCGTGCTCACCCAGCGCTTCCTGACCGGCATGGTCTGCGGCATCGCCACCTATGCGCTGATGACCTTCATGATGACCGGCGCGCCGCTCGCCATGGTGATCGGCTGCGGCTTCTCGCCGGAACTCGCCACCCTCGGCATCCAGTGGCACGTGCTCGCCATGTTCGCGCCGAGCTTCTTCACCGGCATGCTGATCAACCGCTTCGGCAGCGAGAAGGTGGTCGCGGCCGGCCTTCTGATCCTGATGGCCTGTGCGGCGATCGCCCATATGGGCATCGCGCTCTGGAACTTCTGGGGCGCGCTGATCCTGCTCGGCATCGGCTGGAACTTCGGCTTCATCGGCTCCACCACGATCGTCGCCTCCAGCTACCGCCCGCACGAGGCCGACAAGGTCCAGGGCTTCCACGACATCGTGCTGTTCGGCACCGTCGCGCTCGCCTCCTTCTCCTCCGGCAAGGTCTTCAACGCCTACGGCTGGCAGACCATCAACCTCGTCTTCTGGCCGGTGACGGGCGTCAGCCTGCTCCTCGTTCTGATGCTGCTCTACCGCGCCCGGCCGCACGCCCGCTGATCCGAAGCGTTCAGGAGGATAAGCCACGCCGATCAATGTGATCTGGCGGCTGCGTCTTGACGCGGGCGATTCGCACTTGCACTCTGCCCCCTGTCGTCAACCGCCCGTTTTGTGAGGAGGCAAGCGGGCCGCTGGCGTTTTTTATGGCCGCAGCGCTGGGACCTGCGGCTTCACAGGAGGAAATAGCGAAATGGCCATATTGTTGGGCGTTATCGCATGCGGGTTGCTCTCGGTGGTCTATGCCATCTGGGCGACGCGGTCGGTGCTTGCCGCCGATCAGGGGAACGCCCGCATGCAGGAAATTGCAGGCTATATCCGGGAGGGGGCGCAGGCCTATCTCACCCGCCAGTACAAGACCATCGCATTCGTCGGCGTCGTCGTTTTCATCGCCGCCTGGCTTCTTCTGTCGTCCACCGCCGCGGTCGGCTTCCTGATCGGCGCGGTGCTTTCCGGTGCGGCCGGCTTCATCGGCATGCACGTCTCCGTCCGTGCCAACGTCCGCACGGCGCAGGCGTCGTCGGTCAGCCTTGCGGCCGGCCTCGAGATCGCCTTCAAGTCCGGCGCGATCACCGGCATGCTGGTCGCCGGCCTCGCCCTTCTCGGCGTGTCGATCTACTACTACTACCTGACGGCGGTCCTCGGCCATGATCCGGCCTCCCGCGAGGTCATCGATTCGCTCGTGGCGCTCGGCTTCGGCGCCTCGCTCATCTCCATCTTCGCCCGTCTCGGCGGCGGCATCTTCACCAAGGGCGCGGACGTCGGCGGCGACCTCGTCGGTAAGGTCGAGGCCGGCATTCCCGAGGACGACCCGCGCAACCCGGCGACGATCGCCGACAACGTCGGCGACAATGTCGGCGACTGCGCCGGCATGGCGGCCGACCTGTTCGAGACCTATGCGGTCTCCGTCGTGGCGACCATGGTGCTGGCGGCGATCTTCTTTGCCGGCACGCCGGTGCTGGCGGCGGCGATGACCTACCCGCTGGCGATCTGCGCGGCCTGCGTCATCACCTCGATCATCGGCACCTTCTTCGTCAAGCTCGGCACCAAGAGCTCGATCATGGGCGCGCTCTACAAGGGGCTGATCGCCACCGGCCTGCTGTCGATCCTCGGCCTTGCGGCGGCGACCTCGCTGACGATCGGCTGGGGCTCGATCGGCATGGGCGGCGGCGTCGACGTCACGGGTGCGAACCTGTTCGTCTGCGGCCTGCTCGGCCTCGTCGTCACCGCCCTGATCGTCGTCATCACCGAGTATTACACCGGCACCAACAAGCGCCCGGTCAACTCGATCGCCCAGGCGTCGGTCACCGGCCACGGCACCAACGTCATCCAGGGGCTCGCCGTCTCGCTGGAATCGACCGCGCTGCCGGCGATCGTCATCGTCGGCGGCATCATCGCCACCTACCAGCTCGCCGGCCTGTTCGGCACCGGCATCGCGGTCACCGCCATGCTCGGCCTCGCCGGCATGATCGTGGCGCTCGACGCCTTCGGCCCGGTCACCGACAACGCCGGCGGGATCGCCGAGATGTCGCACCTGCCGCCGGAGGTGCGCAAGTCGACGGATGCGCTCGACGCGGTCGGCAACACCACCAAGGCCGTCACCAAGGGCTACGCGATCGGTTCGGCCGGCCTCGGCGCACTGGTGCTGTTCGCCGCCTATTCGAACGACCTGGCCTACTTCGCCGCCAATGCGGACCGCTACCCGTACTTTGCCGGGATCGGCGAGATCTCCTTCGACCTCTCCAACCCCTACGTGGTGGCGGGTCTGATCTTCGGCG
This sequence comes from Hyphomicrobiales bacterium, assembly GCA_900469965.1. Taxonomy (GTDB): domain Bacteria; phylum Pseudomonadota; class Alphaproteobacteria; order Rhizobiales; family Rhizobiaceae; genus Mycoplana. The sequence goes on from UBZP01000014.1 coordinate 276,085, forward strand.
GGCTCATCCCCTATCTCTTCGGCGGCATCGCCATGACCGCCGTCGGACGTGCCGCCGGCTCGATCGTCGAGGAGGTGCGCAAGCAGTTCAAGGAGAAGCCCGGCATCATGCAGGGCACGGACAAGCCGAACTACGGCCGCGCCGTCGACCTTCTGACGAAGGCGGCGATCCGCGAGATGATCGTGCCCTCGCTCCTGCCGGTGCTGGCGCCGCTTGTCGTCTATTTCGGCGTGCTCCTGATCTCCGGCTCCAAGGCCTCGGCCTTCGCGGCGCTCGGCGCCTCGCTGCTCGGCGTCATCGTCAACGGCCTGTTCGTGGCGATCTCGATGACGTCCGGGGGCGGGGCCTGGGACAACGCCAAGAAGAGCTTCGAGGACGGCTTCGTCGACAAGGACGGCCACCGCCACATGAAGGGCTCGGAGGCGCACAAGGCCTCCGTCACCGGCGATACCGTCGGCGACCCCTACAAGGACACGGCCGGCCCGGCGGTGAACCCGGCGATCAAGATCACCAACATCGTGGCGCTGCTGCTCCTGGCGGTCCTCGCCTGAGCGAACGGCGAGCCGTCAACGAAAAAAAGGCCGCGGAGCGCAAGCTTCGCGGCCTTTCTGCATGCGGTGGTGACGCCGTTACTGCGGCTGGCTGAGCGCGTTGCGGATCGCCGTGTTCGGGTCCGCGCCGCCCTTCAGCAGCTGGCCGAGGAAGGTCTGCTCGACGCCGCCGGTCGGCGTGGTGCGCGAGATCATGTCGAACGGCACGCCGTCCTTCATCGTGTAGTTCGCCAGGCGATCGACGTTGCCGTCCTTGTTGAAGTAGACGGCCAGGATGCTCTGCTCGATCAGCTTCGGCTTCATGAAGGCGACCGGGCGCGACCGCTTCTGCGAGATGTAGTAGAACACCTCCGTATCGAAGGTCGCCGTCGTGGAGGGCGTGCCGAGCGACAACAGCACCTGCTCGCGCGACGAGCCGACCGGGGCAAGCGCGAGCGTCTGCTCGTCGACCACATAGCCCTGGTTCAGGATCTCGCCTGTCTGGCAGCCGGCAAGGACGGTGGAGGAAAGGATCAGGGCAATGGTGGTGCTGCGGAGCAAATTCATGTCAGTCCCAAAATAGCGTCTCTTCAACGACAATCCCCTTGAGGCTAAGATGGCCCTCAAGCCATTGCAATTCGTGGATGCTTCGGTAAACCAGCTTCGGCTGTCATGCAACACGACACTGGCAGCGCTCGCTTCTTCAATCAGCCAAAACTGGGCGTTATGATGATTTTTGGCCTGCTCAGGAAAAAAAACGCGAACCAGCGCATCGTCGAGCGCCAGTACGCCCACCTGACGGCGGCTGCCCGGCAGCCTTACCTCTATGAAGCGCTCGGCGTGCCCGACACGGTGATGGGGCGGCTGGAAATGCTGTCGGCGGTGATGATTCTCTATTTCCGCCGCACCCGCGCCTCGGCCACGTCCGGCCAGGAGATCGCCCAGCAGATCGTCGATGCCTTCTTCCAGGACATCGACCATTCGATCCGCGAGCTCGGCATCAGCGACGTCGGCGTGCCCAAGCGGATGAAGAAGATCGCCGGCCGCTTCTACGGGCGGCTGGAGGCCTATGCGGCGGCGCTCGATGGCGGCGACGAGGCAGCCCTTGCGCAGGCGCTGAAACGCAATATCTATCCGGAGGAAGGCGAGGGCGGCGCCGACATGCACGATCTCGCCCGCTATCTCTTTGCCGCCGAAGCGTATCTGACGGCATTGGATGAAGCCGTCATCGAAACCGGGGAGGCAAGGCTGCCTCCGGCAGGTGGCGCCGTCTGAGACGGGACGCCAGCTGAGGAAGAAGACCATGAAGAAGAGCGAAGACCAACCCTTCTCCTATCCCGTCAAGGTGGGGCACATCTCGGCCAACCCGGTGACGGTGAAGATCGCCGCCGATGCTGCGGAATGCCGCCTGCTGGCCGGCCAGTGGGATGTCTTGGAGGTCAAGGGCTTTGCGGCCGAGTTCGAGATCCGGCGCTGGAAGAAGGACGGCGTCAGGCTGAAGGGCAGGGTCGCAACCGAGATCGTGCAGACCTGCGTCGTCACCCTGGAGCCGGTCGCATCGACGATCGACGAGCCGATCGACGCGATCTTCGTGCCGGAGGGCTCCAAGCTGGCGCGCGCGCCGCTGAGCGACACCGGCGAGATGCTGCTGGACCCGGACGGGCCCGACAGCCCCGAGATCTTCCACGGCGACACGATCGACGTCGGCGCCGTCGCCGCCGAATATGCCGCCATGGCCATCGATCCCTATCCGCGCAAGGACGGGGCGGCCTTTTCCGCGCATGTGGAGAGCACGGAGGCCGATGATGCAAAACCGTCGCCGTTTGCCGCTTTAAAGGATTGGAAAAAGAGCTGAATGGGCTTTCGGCCCTAAGACAATTCAGTTGTCACCCGGATGAAAAGCGGTATTTTGACCGAAAATTCCGCCCCCGGGGCTGGAGAACAAGGACTGGACTCGCGTGGTCAGAATTTCTGTCGATGTCATGGGTGGCGATTACGGCCCGCAGGTCGTCATCCCTGGCATAGCCAAGGCGCTCGAACGTCACCCCGACATTCGTTTCTGCCTGTTCGGCATCGCTTCCCAATGCCTGCCGCTGCTTGAAAGCTATCCGAAGCTGAAGGACGCAAGCACGTTCACCGATTGCGAAATCGCGATCGCGATGGACGAGAAGCCGAGCCAGGCGCTGCGCCGCGGCCGCAACAAGTCCTCGATGTGGATGGCGCTCGACGCGGTCGCGAAGGGGGACGCCGACGTCGCCGTCTCCGCCGGCAACACCGGCGCGCTGATGGCGATGGCGAAGTTCTGCCTGCGCATGATGGCCGATATCGAGCGGCCGGCGATCGCCGGCATCTGGCCGACGCTGAAGGGCGAGAGCATCGTGCTCGACATCGGCGCCACGATCGGGGCCGACGCCAACCAGCTGTTCGACTTCGCACTGATGGGCGGGGCGATGGCGCGCGCGCTGTTCGAGATCGAGCGCCCGACGCTCGGCCTGCTGAACGTCGGCGTCGAGGAGATCAAGGGCCAGGAAGAGGTCAAGGCCGCCGGCCAGCTGATCCGCGAGGCCAATTTTGACACGATCGACTATTATGGCTTCGTCGAAGGCGACGACATCGGCCGCGGCACGGTCGATGTGGTCGTCACCGAAGGCTTTGCCGGCAACATCGCGCTGAAGGCGGCCGAAGGCACGGCGCGGCAGATCGCAGAATACCTGCGCGCCGCGATGTCCAGGACGTGGATGGCCAAGCTCGGCTACATCCTCGCCAAGAGCGCCTTCGACCGCGTGCGCGAGAAGATGGATCCGCGCAAGGTCAACGGCGGCGTGTTCCTCGGCCTGAACGGCATCGTCATCAAGAGCCATGGCGGCACCGACGCCGAGGGCTTCGCGGCGGCGGTCGACGTCGGGTATGACATGGCCCGCAACGGGCTGAAGGAAAAGATAGAAGAAGACCTCAAGAGATATCATGCAGACAGACCCGTCGAAGGCGCGGCCGGCAGCATGAGCGACGGGATATAGGAATTAAGATGATCCGTTCAGTGGTTCGCGGTTTCGGGACGGCACTTCCGAAGCGGGTGCTCACCAATCGTGAGCTGGAGAGCATGGTCGACACGTCCGACGAGTGGATCGTGCAGCGGACCGGTATCCGCCAGCGCTACATCGCGGGAGAAGGCGAGACCACGGCTTCGCTCGGCGAGGCGGCGGCGCGCGAGGCGCTGGACCGCGCCGGGCTGACGGCTGCCGACATCGACCTGATCATCGTCGCCACCTCCACCCCGGACAACACCTTCCCGGCCACCGCCGTCAACATCCAGAACCGGCTCGGCATGCATCACGGCTTCGCCTTCGACGTCCAGGCCGTGTGCTCGGGCTTCGTCTACGGCGTGACCACGGCCGACGCCTATATCCGCGGCGGGATCGCGCGCAGGGTGCTCGTCATCGGCGCCGAGACCTTCTCGCGCATCCTCGACTGGACGGACCGCACGACTTGCGTGCTCTTCGGCGACGGCGCGGGCGCGATCGTGCTCGAGGCGCAGGAAGGCGAGGGGACCGTCGCCGACCGCGGCGTGCTGACGGGGCAGCTGCGCTCCGACGGCGCCCATCTCGACAAGCTCTATGTCGACGGCGGGCCGTCCACCACCGGCACGGTCGGGCACCTGCGCATGGAGGGCCGCGAGGTCTTCAAGCATGCCGTCGGCATGATCACCGACGTGATCGTCGCCGCGTTCGACGCGACAGGACTTGCGATCGACGACCTCGACTGGCTCGTCCCGCACCAGGCCAACCGCCGCATCATCGACGGGTCGGCCAAGAAGCTCGGCATCCCCCTCGAAAAGGTTGTCGTGACCGTCGACCTGCACGGAAACACGTCCGCTGCCTCCATCCCGCTCGCGCTCGCATCCGCTGCAGCCGACGGTCGCATCAAGAAGGGCGACCTCGTGCTGCTGGAGGCGATGGGCGGCGGTTTCACCTGGGGCGCGGTTCTGCTTCGCTGGTAGGCGCAAGGGGCCTTGCCCCCTACTTCAACGGTGCTTGACCGACAGGGGCAAGGGCAATACTCTTGCCGGATAAGCAAGCGCTTTCAATAAGAAAACGGTGGGAGAAGATGAGCGGCAAAACCGTGACACGCGCAGATTTGGCCGAATCCGTTTTTCGGAAGGTCGGTCTCTCCAGAACAGAATCGGCTGAACTCGTCGAAACCGTGATCGATGAAATCTGCAACGCCATCGTCCGTGGCGAGAGCGTGAAGCTGTCGTCCTTTGCGACCTTCCAGGTGCGCGACAAGAACGAGCGCATCGGCCGCAACCCGAAGACGGGCGAGGAAGTGCCGATCTCGCCGCGGCGCGTCATGACCTTCAAGGCCTCCAACGTGCTCAAGCAGCGCGTTCTCAAGGCCCACACCGCGCGCAAGACCAAGCAGAAGGTGCAGGCGCCGGCGCCCTGATCGCCGATCGGCTTTGGACGCTCCGATTCTCCGCTTGAAAAAAGGGCGACAACCCGCTGAAATGCTGAGACTCGCCGGTTTGCCGGAGCGTGAGTCGAAATTGCCTTTTCGGTGAGGAGTATCGATGGAGAAGAGCCCCGACGCTTTCCGCACCATCAGCGAGGTCGCGGACGATCTCGACCTGCCGCAGCATGTCCTGCGCTTCTGGGAGACTCGGTTCTCGCAGATCAAGCCGATGAAGCGCGGCGGCGGGCGGCGCTACTACCGCCCCGACGATGTCGAGCTCCTGAAGGGCATCCGTCACCTGCTCTATGATCACGGCTACACGATCAAGGGCGTCCAGAAACTCCTGAAGAACAACGGCAACAAGTTCGTCGCGGCGATCGCGAGCGGCGATCTCGCGACCGTCGAGGCGCTGGCGGCCGCCAACCAGGAGGAGCCGGCCGCGCCCAAGACCGCCGACGACGACCAGATCGTCGGCCGCGCCAAGGCGCCGGCCAGCCGGCGCTTCTTCTCCTTCGTCGGCGGCGGCAACGAGGACGCGCCGGAGATCTCGATCGGCAAGAGCAGCGTCGGCAAGGAGGACCGTGCCCTCCTGCAGGAGGCGCTCTACGATCTCCTGGAATGCAAGCGCCTGCTCGACCAGGTCAGGTAGCCTCCCGCCCGCAGCCAGCCACGGCTCCCGAACCGGCCCATGCGGCCGGGCAGGGTCCGTCAGAGCTTGCGGCTCAAGAACAGCGATCCCTGCAGGCCGAAACGCCATGGCAGGTCGACCGCCTTGGTGATGCCGATGCGGATGCCTGAGCCGACCTTCGCCGGCGCTGTGCGGAGCTCGAGATGGAACGGCTGCCGGTCGACCGGCCGTCCGTCGAGCGCGTCGGTGACGCCGAGCGCCTGGCAGAGGCGGCCCGGTCCGGAACAGAGCAGCCGCACGTTTTCCAGCGCCCGCCGCGCCTGCATGTCTTCGATCCCCGCCGTCGGCTCCAGCGCCCGGATCAGCACGGCGCTGCCAGGGCGGCAGACGAGGTTCAGGCACCAGTGGATGCCGTAGGAGCGATACACGTAGGCATGCGCGGGCGGGCCGAACATCGCCCGGTTGCGGAGCGTCTCGCCGCGGAAGCTGTGCGAGGCGGGGTCCTCGGGCGCATAGGCCTCCGTCTCCACGATCAGCCCGCCGATGCCGTCGATCGTCAGCTCAGCGCCGATCAGGTCCGGGGCGACCGCGTGCGCCTCCCGGTGGAAGAAATCCTGCAAGTTCGTCGTGTCGCCCCGCACCATGCCGCCTTGTGCCATCGCCGGACGCCGACCGCAATACTGCCAAGCGCAACACCGCAAACCGCGGGGCCGCCTTGCGCCCCGCAGCGGGGCAAAACCTGCGCGCGGGCGTCGTTCAGGCGGTTCCTGCCGGGTGAGGCCCGTCCGGAAGATCGTCCTCCTGCCGGTCGACATAGCCCCAGTTGTCGCAGGCGAAAGCGCGGGCCGCATCTTCCGCCCTCTGCCGGGTCGGCAGATCCCGCAGCACCTTGCTGCGTTTGCCGCACTGGAGCAGCGCGGTCCTGCTCGCCGGATCGTAGTGCACGTTCAGTTTCTGATGGGATGGGATCATGAAAACCTGCCTTTCCGGCACACCAATGGCGGGAGAGGAGGAAAGTTCCCGTCCTTTGTCGCGAAGTCTGTGCTTCACCGGATAGTCATTTCTTCCGGGGCTGCCGGTCGAGCGCGAAGAGCAGGCCGTGTGCGGGCAGGTCCCCGCTGTCGCCGCTGCTGCCCGGCGTTGCGAAGATGGTGGTTCCCGGCGCGTCCGGCGCGATGCAGTCGCCGTCGAGGAAATTCGCGCGGAGCCGGAGTACCGTCGTGCCGGACCGCCAGTCGACCGCAAGCACGCCGGGAGCTGTCGGTATCACCTCCGCATCGACACCTGCGGGGTTTGCGACGAGCGGCGCAACATGGGCCTGTCGCAAGGCAATGAGCGCCCGCACCAGTTCTGCCTGTCGCCGGCCCTCGGGGTGCTCGGCGCGCGACCAGTCCGGCCTGGAGCGCTCGAAGGTGGCGGGGTCGCGCGGATCCGGCAGGTCCGCGGCCACGACGCCCGCGGCGACGCCGCCAAAATTCTCCGCCTCGCGCAGGCGGCTTTCGCGCAGGTCCTGCGACGTGGCCGTGCCATGGTCCATGAAGAAGTGGAAGGGGCCGGCCGCGCCAAGCTCCTCGCCCATGAAGAGCAGCGGCACCTGGGGCGACAGCAGCAGCAGCGCCGTCATCTGGCGAAGGACGCGCTCGTCCGTCAGCGCAGCGAACCGCTCGCCGAAGGCCCGATTGCCGACCTGGTCGTGCGTCTGCAGGAAGGCGACCTGCATCGAGGGCTGCAGCGGGTCCGCGGGGCCGGGATCGCCGGAGCCGGTGGAGGAAGCGCGGACCCGGCCGGAGATGGCAGCCTCCAGCGCGGTCCACCGGGCCGCGGCGAACGGGGCGAAGTAGCCGGCCGCTTCGCCGGTCGCCACGACGTGCAGGACATGGTGCAGGTCATGGTTCCACGCGGCGGTGTAGAGAAGGGGGCGTCCATTCCTGTCGCGGCGCAACAGGTGCGGATCGGCGGGATCCTCCGTGATCAGATGGATGTGACGATCGGGAAAGGCATGGCGGATTGCGGTCGCCATGTCCTCCAGGATGTGCCGGCCGTTCGGGTCGACCATCTGCCCGGTCGCATCCAGGCGCAGCCCGTCGAAATGGAACGTTCCGACCCAGTGGAGCGCGTTCTCGATGAAATAGCGCCTGACGGCCGGCTGCTCGTAGGCGATGGCCGCGCCCCAGGGCGTCTGCCGTTCCGGTTGAAAGAAGGAAGGGGCGTAGTGCGGAAGAAAATTGCCCTCCGGGCCGAAGTGGTTGTAGACGACGTCGAGGAACATCATGATGCCGCGTGCGTGCGCCGCGTCCACGAGCGCCTTCAGGTCCTCGACCCCGCCATACGCATTGTGCGGCGCATAGTGGAGCACGCCGTCGTATCCCCATCCGTGCCGGCCGCAGAACTGCGCCACCGGCATGATCTCGATCGCGGTAATGCCGAGCGCCTTCAGTCCGTCGAGCCGCGCGATCGCACCGCCGAAGGTGCCTTCCGGCGTGAACGTGCCGATATGGATTTCGTAGATCACCGCCTCCTGCCAGGGCCGGCCGCGCCAGCCGTCGTCCCGCCACCGGTAGCGTTGCTGGTCGATGACGAGCGATGGCCCGAAGACGTCGTCCCTCTGGGCGGCGGAGGCGGGATCTGCGACGCAGGTCCCGTCGGCGAGCCGGTACCGGTAGGCCGTGCCGTGCGCAAGGCCGGCGACGTCCGCCTCGAACCAGCCGTCCGCGACGGGCCGCATGTCGACGTCGCGGTCGTCGAACGCCACGGAAACCGAAGCCTGCGAGGGCGCCCAGAGGCGAAACCGGACGCGGCCGTCGCCCAGAAAGGTTGCGCCCCAGCGTCTGCCCTGTTCCGACCAGTCCATGCCGTCTTCCCCGAAGTCCGCATCGTTTGCGAAACGGTGCGCTGCCGCAAAGGTTCCGCATCGCAAAAATCCGGCCGCGGAACTTTCGCGGTGGTGCCGCGTTGCTGAGACGCGCCAGCAGGCCGGCGAGGGCTGAGGGGACTGACGACACGGCGACGTCCTCCATGCCCGGCACCGCCGCTGGCCGCCTCCAATCCTGGGGCCGGACACCGAATTCAAGCAAACGATGGGGCGGGACGACGATGACCTTTTCCTTTTCCGAACTCGACTTTCTCAAGCCCGAGCTGGGCGCCGAGTTCACGGGTGACGGCGTGCACTTCGCGGTCTTTTCCGCCCATGCGGAGCAGGTCGACCTGTGCCTGTTCTCGCCCGACGGCAAGGAGGAGACGGCGCGCATGCCGCTGCCGAAGCGCGAGGGCGACATCTGGTCGGGCTATGTCGCGGGCCTCGGGCCGGGCACGGTCTACGGCTACCGCGCGCACGGCCCCTACGAGCCGTCCGCCGGCCACCGCTTCAACCTCAACAAGCTGCTGCTGGATCCCTATGCCAAGCAGGTGATCGGCGAGCTCGCCTGGGACGACGCGCTCTACGGCTACCGGATCGGCGCGGCGGAGGCGGACCTCTCCTTCGACGAGCGCGACAGCGCGCCGTTCATGGTCAAGGGCGTCGTCCAGGACCCGAACTTCGACTGGGACGGCGACCAGGCGATCCGCCGGCCTTGGACCGACACGATCATCTACGAGGCACATGTGCGCGGCATGACCATGCTGCACCCCGACGTGCCCGACGAGCTGCGCGGCACCTTCCTCGGCATGTGTTCCGATCCGATCATCGACCACCTGACGAAGCTCGGCATCACGACGGTCGAAGTGCTGCCGATCCAGTATTTCCCCGATGACCGCTACCTCCTCGAAAAGGGCCTGAGAAACTACTGGGGCTACCAGACGCTCGGCTTCTTCGCGCCGCAGCCCCGCTTCATGTCCGGTGACCGCATCACCGAGTTCAAGACGATGGTGAAGCGCTTCCATGCGGCGGGAATCGAAGTGATCATGGACGTGGTCTACAACCACACCGCCGAGGGTTCGGAGCGCGGCCCGACCTTGAGCTTCCGCGGGCTCGACAACCTCAGCTACTACCGCCTGTCGCCGGAGGACAAGCGCCACAGCTACGACACGACCGGCACCGGCAACACCCTCAATGTCGCCCATCCGATGGTGTTGCGCATGGTGCTCGACAGCCTGCGCTACTGGGTCGGCGTCATGCATGTCGACGGCTTCCGCTTCGACCTCGCCTCCACGCTCGGCCGCACCCGCCATGTCGAGTTCGACCGGGATGGCGGCTTCTTCGATGCGATCCGGCAGGACCCGGTGCTCGCCGGCGTTAAGCTGATCGCCGAGCCCTGGGATGTCGGCGACGGCGGCTACCAGGTCGGCGGCTTCCCGCATCCGTTCCGCGAGTGGAACGACAAGTACCGCGACGACGTGCGCCGCTACTGGAAGGGCGACGAGGGGATGATCGCCAACGTCTCGCAGCGCCTGACCGGCTCGGCCGTGCAGTTCAACCATTCCGACCGCGGCGCCACCGCCTCGATCAACCTGCTCAGCGCCCATGACGGCTTCACGCTCGCCGACACCGTCTCCTATGACGGCAAGCACAACGAGGCGAACGGCGAGGACAACCAGGACGGCCATTCCGCCAACCACTCCCACAACATGGGATGGGAGGGACCGACCGACGACGACGGCATCAACGCCGCCCGCGCCCGGCGCCGCCGCAACATGATGGCGACGCTGCTTCTGAGCCAGGGCGTGCCGATGATCCTCGGCGGCGACGAGATCGCAAACAGCCAGGGCGGCAACAACAACGCCTATTGCCAGGACAACGAGATCGGCTGGACCGACTGGAGCGGCCGCGATGATCCCTTCCAGGATTTCTGCGGGCGGATGATCGCCTTCCGCAAGGAGCACGGCTGCCTGCGGCCGGAACGGTTCCTGAACGGCGAGGGCGACGGCCCGACCGAGATCGCCTGGTTCCGCGAGGACGGCGCGCCGATGGACGAGGAGGCCTGGGGACAGGCCGGCCGCCGCGTCGTCGTGCTCTATCTCGCAAAGGTCGGCACCAACGGCGAGGCCGGCAAGGTCCTCGACCAGTTGCTTCTCGTCTTCAACGCCGGCGGCGACGGCGAATTGCGACTGCCCTCCGTCAATGGCGTGGAAGCCTGGGAGCGCGTGCTCGACACCGGCGCGCAAGCCCCCTTCGACCCGGCCGCGGCAGAGGCAACGGTGAAGGCTCCCGGCGAATGCGTGCTGGCATTCCAGCCGGCGTCCTGAGACGGGAGCGGAGCGATGCACGACCGCACGCTGCAGAAGATCGGCCTGACCTATGTCAGCGACAGCGAGCCGGGCATCCGGCGCGAGCGCCGCGGCCGCGGCTTCTGCTATCGCCTGCCGTGCGGCATGCTCCTGGACGACCCGGACGTCAAGATGCGCATCGCAGCGCTCGGGCTGCCGCCGGCCTATCGCGACGTCTGGATCTGCATGCTGGAGAATGGTCACCTGCAGGCGACCGGCATGGACGCGCGTGGGCGCAAGCAATACCGCTACCACAGCGACTGGAAGGCGCTGCGCAGCGCCGACAAGTTCCAGCAGCTGGTGCCGTTCGCGATCGCCCTGCCGAAGCTGCGCCGCATCCTGCGCCGGCATATCGAGGGGCCGATCAGCGATCCCGACACGATCCTGGCCGGCCTCGTCACGCTTCTGGACGAAGAGCACCTGCGCGTCGGCAATTCCGCCTATGCCGCCGAGAACCGCACCTACGGCGCCACGACGCTGCTGAAGCGGCACGTGCGGCTGGCCGAGGACGGCATCGAGCTGCGGTTCACCGCCAAGGGCGGCAAGCGGGTGCGTCGCGTCCTGCGCAATCCGCGGCTGCACCGGATTCTCGAGGCGGTGTCGGACCTGCCGGGTCGGCAGCTGTTCGTCTGGATGGGAGAGGACGGGGCCGTTCGCCCCGTCGATTCCGGGCGGCTGAACGCCTACCTGGCCGAGCACATGGACCTGCCGGTCACCGCCAAGACGTTCCGTACCTGGGCGGGCACGCTGGCCGCCTTTGCCGAGGCACGCCGGATGCTGGAGGCGAACGAGCGTCCGACGATCCGCCGGATGAGCGAGGCGGCCGCCGCGGTCCTGCACAACACGCCGGCGATCTGCCGCTCGAGCTACATCCATCCCGACGTGCTGGCGCTCGCCGATCGCACTTCACCCCTTTCGCCGGGCAGGCGGCAGGCGGCTGCGCCGAACGGCCTCAGGGCCGAGGAGGGCCGGCTCCTCGCCTTCCTCTCCCGACCGCCACGCCGCAAGGGTTGAGGGAGAGATCGGAATGCAGCTTGCGGGCCGTGTCGCACTGGTAACGGGCGCCGGATCGGGCATCGGCAGGGCGACGGCGATCCTGCTGGCGCAACAGGGTGCCGTGGTCGGCGCGCTCGGGCGATCCGCCGGCGAGCTGGAAGCAGCGGCGCGGGAGATCGCGGCCGCGGGCGGGCGCTGCCACGTGCTCGAAGCGGACGTTTCACGCAAAGATCAGATGGCGGCGGCCGTCGCGCGGCTGGTGGCGGCGGAGGGCAGGCTCGACATCGTGGTCGCCAATGCCGGCGTCAACGGCGTGTGGGCGCCGATCGACGAGCTGACGCCCGAGGAGTGGGACGAAACGATCGCCGTCAACCTGCGCGGCACCTACCTGACCCTGCATGCGGCCGTGCCGCACCTGAAGAAGGCGGGCGGCGGCGCCATCGTCGTGGTCGGCTCGATCAACGGCACCCGGACATTCACCACCCCCGGCGCAACCGCCTATTCCGCGACCAAGGCGGCGCAGCTCGCCATGGTGCAGCAGCTCGCGCTCGAGCTCGGCAAGGCCCATATCCGCATCAATGCCGTCTGCCCCGGGGCGATCGACACCAACATCGATGACAACACCGACCGGCGGCATACGGACGAGGCGGAGATCCCGGTGGTCTGGCCGCAAGGCGACATCCCGATCACCGACGGCGCGCCCGGCCGCGCCCGCGACGTGGCGGCGGCGATCCTCTTCCTCGTCTCTCCGGTCTCCCGCCACATCACCGGAACGCCGCTATGGATCGACGGCGGGCAGGGGCTGTTGCGCTGATCTGACTTGACGGATCCGTCTCGTTCCACCTGCAGCAGCGGCGAAACCGGTCCCCTGCCGCCCACCGTCTCGCCGGCATGACCGGCTAGCCCCGCCTGGGGCATGCCGCGAGGGCGCCGCGCCGTGCTTCAATTTCTCTGCGCCGCCATCGAGACTTGTGTCAGCCGAGCTCGCGCATCCGCCGGGCTCGCGCTGCCGCTCCATGATCGTCATGCCCAAAGCACGGTCATGCCGGACCTGATCCGGCATCCAGTCCGCGCAAGTCCTTGCGCGAAAAGAGCATTTCGCGTGCCGCGGACGCAGCTGGATCCCGGATCAGGTCCGGGATGACGGTGCGTGCGAGGCCCACACGATCGGGCCGCACGGCAGAGCCCTCCGCCGGCCGCCTACGGCTGCGTTGCCGGGGCCGACTGCGTGCCGTCCGGCGTGACGCTCTGGCTGTCGCCGCCGGTGGCGGAGGGCGGGGTCGGATCCGTTTCCGCCGGTGCGGTGTTCGCCGGATCGCTCTGCGACGGTGCGCTGGCTTCGCCCGAGGACGGCGACGGTCCGGCGGGCGCCTGCTCGCTGAGCGAGGGCTGGGCGCCCGGCGTGCCTTCGGCGTCGGTATCCTGCGCCTCGCCCCAGAATGCGGCACCGGCCCAGGCGACGGCGGCAAGGGCGAGCGCGCAGGCGAGCATGATGGCCACCGGTTTTCCGAGCGGTCCCGGCCGGGTGGCGTTCGGCCCAACCTTCATCGGCGCCTCCGCCGGCCCCGGCGTTGTCCGGCTGTTGCTGCGGGATGCGTCCATGGCGATCTCCTTCCCGTTGTCGCTGCGGTCGTTCGGGAAACCGCCGCGCCCGCGGAATTGTTCCGGCGCAGGGGACACCGTCCGCCTGGCGGCCCGGACAGGTTGCATTTGATGAAATTTCGAGATCGTCGGGGAACAAGCAGGGGCGAACGGCGTTCATGGAGCGCGCAGCCGTGACGGCCAGTGTCAGGGCGGCGCGGAAGGAAGCCGGGAGAGGGGGAGCAGTCGCGATGTCGCGGTATCGTCATCCGACTCGTCTATCGGCGCAGACAGAAGCAGGCAGGTCTCAAGGAGACACCGAAATGAACAGCCCGTATCCTCGCTGGACCGATCCGGTCCGGGTCCATCTACAATCCGGGCTGACGCGCGAATTCTCCTGCATCTACGACGCGCTCGATTTCCTCGAAAACGAATGGCCGACCCGCGACGGCGCGCTCTATGCCCGCGCCATTCGCCTCTGCCGCGAGGCGCTCGGACGGACGGTGCCCGCGCCGGTCGCCCGCGAGGCCTTCACCTTCGCCTGCCTGGAAGCTGGCATGCCCGTCGCCGGCGCCCGCCGCAACCGCCAGCGCATCGGCGCGCCCATGTCATGCACACCGCCAATTGCACGTTCCACAAATTTGTGAAACCAACGGCGCATTGCCCAGCCGGCATCATCGTGATGAGCTTGAGTTCCTCGTCCGGCAACGGATAGCGCGGCGAAGCCTGCTACGCAGCTTGAGACGTGCCATCTTGTCCTTTGTGGCAACGTTCGTGGTCATCGGATTTGAGACGTTTGGCGACACCATCAAACCTGCTCCAACGCGGCATGGGTCGGGCTGATCGAACGTAGGCAATATTGTATCAGGACACATCTGACTTATTGGAGTAAGGGTAATAAGTCAGTATTTTCATTCTCAGCAGCTAGGTCGTAAGCAGTCTTCCCACTCTTATTTACCTGGCGCAAATCGCCTCCCATGGTCTTCAGCAACTGGACGGAACTGCGAGAATTAATTGTCGCAGCAATCATCAGCGCTGTCTCTCCTCGGTCGTCACTTGCATTGACATGTGCGCCTTGGTTGATCAAATATTCAGCTGCCCATAAATTTCCACTCGAAATTGACGCCATTACAGGTGTAAAACCTGCCGATGTTGCCAGATTTACATCTGCTCCATAACTTACCAGCGTCCGAATCCACAACGACGGTAGCATCTTAGGGCAGGTCACATCGTCAACTGCACTGATCAAGGGGGTCATTTCCGACTTGCCGTTCGGTACCATTACATTCGGATCAGCATCGCTTGCGATTAAGCGAATTGTACCGAAGATGTCACCCTTACATACAGCTTCGACTAGAGAGCGGGGTGATTCTCCAGTGTACATCAATGCGAAAATCAACGCTGTGACGGCGGCGATTAGCCACGCAATCCCTTTTGCCAATCGCATCATTTACTCTCCGACCCACGTCCCTGATGGTCGCGGTGCATACCCTCTGCCACCTCTAGCGATTGCTTGAAGATTGCAAGGGCGTAGGCACTAGCCACGGATGGAGCATTGTTCCCTGGCACAACTCGTTGGACCGCGTTCTCCACGGAACGAAGCGGAGTTCTCTTTGTTGGTTGTCCAGACTGGAACTTCTGCCAGTAGCCTTTTGGCGGAAACGGAACCAAGTGGACGTGGCAGGTCTTCGCGAGTTGCCGAACCGTGATTCCCAAGCGTTCGGACAGCTCGTCGGGGGCCGTAGCCCAGACGAGATCGTGGAATTCTTCTCGAGTGTAGGAATTCATCGGTATGCAGCTCACCACCCGCCATCTGGCCTAGGTTACGCTACAATATGGCTATAAATTTTTGTAGCCAGATCAAACAGCGGTAGCTAACTATTTGATTTTAATGGTCGGAGCGGCGGGATTCGAACCCACGACCCCTTGACCCCCAGTCAAGTGCGCTACCGGGCTGCGCTACGCTCCGAACCGACGAAAGCCCTATATTCTCGGGCATTTGGATGCAAGGGCAAAAATGGGCGGGGGGTGGAAAAAAGAGAGAACGTCGGATGATGCGGGGTGGGAATAGGGCGACGGACGGAAGTTCCGTCAGTTGAACGTTGGCGGAGAAACCGGATAGGCTAGGCCGTTATAGGGTGACGGATTGGGGTCGAGATTCCCCTCCTGCCAAATCAAAACCGCGATTTCCGTAACAGCTATAACAGCCAGAACAATAGTCACGCGCCGGAACGGCCCGTCTATCGGCGCAAAGCGCCACCGAGACCTGTCCTGGCCAGATCACGGTCGGCCTTCGTATTTTCTGTGTACTGAGGGAATCAACAGGGGCAAACAGCAGAGATGAAGAGCTGGATAACATCGGGGGCCATAACCGTGGCCATTTTTGCTGTCGTTGTCGTCGTCATCCTAGCGATGTCGGCGCTGACACTGTTGACGTTCCTTACTGTCGCTTTGGTCAGGTACGACGAGATTGCAAGAGAGCCGCTGGTTACTCTCCTGTCGATCTGGCTGGTTCTGGCTTCTTGCCTCGTTGGCAGTTTCACGCTTTTCACTAGCAGGGATCGCCTCTGGCGGCGCAGCGCACTCGCCGCCTCGACGACGTGCCTGCTCCTCGGCTTCTTTGGAGCAGGCGTCGCCGCCTATGTTCAAGGGACCCACGAATACCGCCCGATTAACACCGCCGCAGAGGCCCGCCCTTCGCTGGAAAGACTTCTCAATCAACGGGCACGCTCCTCTCCTGAAGAATTCAAGATCGTCGATCTGGATCGACAAATCCGCAACATCCGCGTCCACGGCCCGCAAATGTCGTCCGATCCGGAGACGGCTCGCTACATCGAGTTCGACTTCGACACCGGCTGTGGAGAAGTCATCCGCCTGACAGCGGTGACGGGGGCGGGAGAAGGGGACAACCTTGACCCGATCAAGGCGAGTTGCGCCCGCTGATCAACGGTCGCGTTTCCTGATCCGACCAAGCGACTCCATGTATGCCAGATTCGGGACCACAAGCTGGTGCTCGTGGCATTTGCCACCGAATAGCATCCAGCCCTCTCTTCCCCCACACCCATCACTTCGCCAGCCGCCGATACACCGCCTCCGTCTCCGCGATCATCCGCGGCAGGCCGTAGTCGCCCTGCTTGCGGGCGGCTTCGATCTCGTAGCGGGCGAGGCGCTGGGGGTCGGAGGCCCTGATCAGGGCGCGGGCGAACGGGGCGGGGTCGTCGACATTGGGGACGAGGACGCCGTTGCGGCCGTCCTCCAGCACCGTCGAGGCGCCGCCGACCTCGGTCAGCACCAGCGGCTTGCCAGCGGCCGCCGCCTCCAGCATCACGTAGGACATCGCCTCGTAGCGGCTCGGCATCGCCAGCACGTCGATCGCGTCCATCGCCTGCCGACCGGTGTAGTGCATGGTCAGGCGGATGCGGTCGGCAGCCGCGCTTGCGCGGATCTTCGCGCGCACCGCCTGTTCCAGCTCGCCCGTTCCGACCATCAGGAGATAGGCATGCGGCAGCGTCCGGGCGGCGATGGTAAAGGCCTCGATCAGCCGCTCCGGCGCCTTCTGCGCCGAAAGCCGGCCGACGAAGCCGAAGACGAGCGCATTGTCGGGCAGCGCGAGTTCGGCGCGGATGCGCTGGCGCAGGCCCTGCGCCGGCTCCTCGACGCCGTTGACGATGATCGAGAGCTTCTTGCGCGGCATGCCGAGCGTGCGCGCATGGGCATATTCGTCGGCGGAGACGCAGATCAGCTGGTCGGTCAGGAACCGCGCGAGACAGCGCTCGATCAGGCCGTAGACGAAATAGCCGGCCGGCCCGAGCCCGGGGTCCATCGTGCGGAAGGCATGCGGTGTGTAGATCCGCGGCACATGCGGGCCGGGCAGGCGCAGCCGCGTCAGCGCGCCGGCCTTGGAGCTGTGGCCGTGGATGGCGTCGAAGGGCCCGTGCTCGCGCATCAGGCCGCGCAGGCGCCGCCAGGCACCGAGGTCGGACGGGCCGGGCGCGCGCGCCATGTCGACGGAATGCACGCCGTCGAGCCCGATCGAGAAGAGCTCGCTGACGAAGCGCTCCTCCGCCCGGCGCGGCGAGAAGGCCGCATGGACGACGTGGCCGCGCTGCTTCAGTCCGCGGCAGAGATCGAGGAAATGCCGGCCCGAGCCGCCGCCGCTCGGCTCCAGCACCTGCATCAGCCGCAAGGGGCGCGTCGCCCGGTCGCCGGCCCGCTTCATGGCGCCCGCCTCGCGGCGAGCTGCTGCCGCCGGTGATCGTGCTCCAGCGCGAAGCAGCCCCAGATGATGCCGACGATCAGGTAGAAGTGGCGCCAGTGGTCGGTGTCGATGACGAAGCCGATGGCGGTGTGGCCGACGAAGGCGATGTAGGCGATCATCAGGAACGGCTGCCAGGGCCGGTCGAGCAGAAGGTTGCGGAACCCGGCCCAGAGCGTCCAGAGCACCAGCGTCAGATAGCACAGGAACCCGAGCCAGCCGTAGCTCGTCAGCGATTTCAGCCAGATATTGTGCTCGTCCTCGGGAAAGATGGTGCTGAACACCATCGGCCCGATGCCGAGCGGATGCTCCATCGACATCAGAAAGCCGAGCCTGTGGCGGTCGAAGCGGCCGAGGTGGCCGCCGTCATAGTCCTGGACGAGCTGCGTGCGGCTGGAGAACAGGTCGGCCACCTGCGGCACCTGCAGCGCGACGACGAGCCCGACCGCCATCACGCCGACGGCGGCGATGCTGAGCGTCAGGATCTTCAGCCGGAAGGCGCCGGTCCGCTCCTTCAGCAGCATCACGAACACCATGGCGGCGGCGGAAAACAGGAACAGCGCCCAGGCCGCGCGCGAGAACGACAGGAACAGGCCGAGCGCGATCACCAGCAGGCCGGCGACGTTGAGCGGCGCCCGCGCGAGCCGGCCCACGAGCAGGCCGTGCATCAGGTAGAGGGCAGGGGCGACGAGGAAGGGGCCGAAGACGTTGGGGTCCTGGAAGGCGCCCTTGGCGCGGTCGTAGAGGGTGAAGACCTCGGCGCCGGGGAAGGCGCCGAAATAGCCGAGGATGCCGAGCAGCGCGGTGATCAGCGCGCTCGCCACCCAGGCGCGGAAGATCAGCCGCAGCCGCTGCGGCTTCGCCTCGATGATGGCGGCGAAGAAGACGGCTGAGAGCGCGAGGAACAGCGAGACGGCGACATACATCGGCCCGTCCGCCATGTCCTGCATGACGGTCAGCGACAGCATGCCGCCGACGTTGAAGGTGAGATAGAGCGCCAAGAGCGGCGCGACGCTGCGCGAGATGCGCAGGCCGAGGATCGCCCAGGCGCCGATCAGCCCGACCATGAACAGCTCGTAGGGCGCCGGCTCGGAGATCACAAAGCCGGACAGAAAGACGCCGAGCGTCACCAGCGACGAGGCGATGAGGCCGATGGTCGCAAGCTGCGGCCGCATCGGCCGGTGCATCGGGATCGCCGCGGCACTCAATAGGCGTTTTCCGTATTGAGCAGGCGGATCGGCGTCAAAAACAGGATCTTCAGGTCGAACAGCAGCGACCAGTTCTCGATGTAGTAGAGGTCGAATTCGGTGCGGTAGCGGATCTTGTCGTCATGGTCGATCTCGCCGCGCCAGCCGTTGATCTGCGCCCAGCCGGTGACACCGGGCTTGACCCGGTGGCGGGCGAAGTAGCCCTCGACGACATCGACATACTTGCGGTCGTGCGACTGGGCCTGGATCGCATGCGGGCGCGGACCGACGAGGGAAAGCTCGCCCTTCAGGACGTTGAAGAGCTGCGGCAGCTCGTCGATCGAGGTCTTGCGGATGAAGCGCCCGACCGGGGTGACGCGCGGATCGCCCTTGGTGACGGCGGCCTTGGCGGTCGGGTCCGACATGTTGGTGTACATGGAGCGGAACTTGTAGACCTCGATCACCTCGTTGTTGAAGCCGTGGCGCTTCTGCTTGAAGATGATCGGCCCCTTGGAGGTGAATTTCACCGCCAGCGCGGCCCCGATCATCACGGGCCACAGCAGGAGCAGCGCGATCACGCTGAAGGCGATGTCGAAGATGCGCTTGGCGACCGAATCCCAGTCGGCGATCGGCTTGTCGAAGATGTCGAGCATGTGCACGGCGCCGACCTGCGAATAGCTGCGCGGCCGGAAGCGCAGGCCGTTCGCATGCGCCGCGAGCCGAATGTCGACCGGCAGCACCCAGAGCTTCTTCAGGAGCGTCAGAATCCGCGCCTCGGCCGAAAGCGGCAGCGAGATGATCAGCATGTCGATGCGGGCGAGCCGGGCGAATTCGACCAGCTCGGCGATGGTGCCGAGCTTCGGATAACCGGCCACGACCGACGGCGAGCGGCGTTCGTCGCGGTCGTCGAAGATGCCGCAGATGCGGATGTCGTTTTCCGGCTGGCGTTCCAGCGCGCGGATCAGTTCCTTGGCGGGCTCGCCGCCGCCGGCGATCACCGCGCGGCGCTCCATCGTGCCGTTGCGGGCCCAGCGGCGGATCGAATAGGCGATCAGCTGCCGCTCGCCGACGAGATAGACGGCGCCGAGGACGAACCACAGCAGGAACCAGACGCGGGACGTGGTCTCCGCCGTCTTGAAGAAGAACAGCGCCAGCGCCATGGCCGCGAAGGCGACCACCCAAGCGCCGAGGATGCGCGGCATCATCCGCCAGGCGGCGCGCAGCGACGGGATCTGGTAGGCATCGACGAGATGCAGGAGCAGCACGCCGAGCGCCGCGCCGCCGGCGACCACGCCGACGTAGAACAGCACCAGCTCTCTCGCCGGGGCCACGTAGAAGGTGGTGATGGCGTAGCCGATCGTGAAGAGCACGCTGAATTCGAGCAGCCGCAGCAGCCCGGTGATCATGTTCGGCGAATAGCTGTCGGCGCGGAACTGCAGCGCGATCTGCTGCGCCAGCGGATTGAGCTCGACCGTCTTGCCGCCGTCCTGCTCTTCGGGCTGCGCGCCCTGCGCGATGGTGCGCACCTCCGACACCTTGCGCCGGATCTGCTCCGCATCGAAGGCATCTGGCTTGTCGATATGGTTCATGGCTCCACCCGGCGCGTCATACCGGGGCTCTCGTCGAGACCGGGTATCGTTCCCGACCGGATAGCAGAAAGCTCCTAAGAAAACGCTTACGCGAGTTGCGAGGATACCGTACAACCGGCGCTGCGCCCGGCCGGCGGCAGCAGGTCCCGGTAGAGCGTCATCAGCGTCGCGGCCATCACGGAGGCCGAGAAGGTGGCCTTGAAACGGGCCGGATCGGGCATCGCCTGCAGGCGCCATTTCGGATCAGTGACCGACAGCGCCATGCATGCCGCCAGCGCATCGGCGTCGGCGGGCGCGGCCAGCGCGATGCTGTCCTCGCCGAGCACCTCGGGAATGCCGCCGACGCGGCTTGCGATGACGGGCACGTTCGCCGCCAGCGCCTCCAGCACGATATAGGGCATCGCCTCGGCGCGGGAGGGGACGACGACGGCATGCGTCATGGCGAAGGCGTCGCGCGCCTTCATCGCCGGCATCATGGCGATCCGCCGGCCGAGGCCGAGCTGCAGCATGGTGCGCTCGTACTTCTCCTGGTCCGGCCCGTCGCCGATCATCAGCGCCGACAGCGGCCGGCCGACCCGACGCTCGGCCCGCGCGAAGGCATCGATGAACACGTCCGGCCCCTTCAGGTCGCGCAGCATGCCGATATAGAGGAAATCGGCGGCGCCTTCCTGCGGGTAGACGGTGTCGAAGTCGCGGTCGCTGATGCCGTTGTAGATGCGCTCGCTGCGGCAGCGCGGCTTGCCGACCTTCTCGAAATAGGTGTCGCGCTCGAAGTCGCAGACGAAGACGATCGCATCAGTGAAGTGCTCGAACAGGCGTTCGAGCCGGAAGACCGTCCGGCCCGCGAGCGTCGAGCGGGTGAAGTGCAGGCTGCCGCCGTGCGGTGAATAGAGGCGGGCTACGCGATACCTGTTGACCCGCAACACTGAGCCGATGAGCCTGGCGATGGCGCCGCCCTTGGCGCCGTGGCCATGCAGCACATCCGGCCGCAAATTTCTGATTTCCCGGTAGCTGTCCCAGAGCGCCCGCACGTCGCTCGGGCTGATCGAGCGCCGGATGGGCAGACGGAAGATCCCGAGCGCGAGGTAGGGGCGGATCTCGTCGAACAGCCTGTCCTCGTGCGCGCCGCCGGTGCTGCTGTCGCAGACGATGCCGACCTGGTGTCCCTGGCGTGCATGGTATTCCGCCAGGTCCCGCACGTGACGGAAAATCCCGCCGATCGGAGACCGGAAGCAGTGAATGATGCGCAGCGGTCCCTGGTCAGCCATTGGGTCAGAACAGGCGCTCGCGCACGTAGATCGTGTCACCGGCGAGGATCGGTTCCGAGATCGATATGCGTCCGGTGATGATCCTTCCGTTGACCTTGCGCGTGACGTCAACGTTCGCCTGGTTCGCCCGCGGCGAGAACCCGCCCGCCACCGCGATCGCGTTCTGCACGGTCATGCCGGCGACGTAGCTGTACTGCCCGGCCTGGCCGACTTCGCCCATGATGTAGATCGAGCGGTAGTTGGCCACCTCGATCGAGACGTCCGGATCGCGCAGGTAGCCCTGCCTGAGCTTGCCGGCGATGATGCTCTCCATCTCCTGGATCGTCTTGCCGCGCGCGGGCACCGAGCCGATCAGCGGGAAGGCGATGTAGCCGGCCTGGTCGACCAGGTAGGTGTTGCTGAGGCTCTGCTGCTCGAACACGGTGACGCGCAGGCGGTCGCCGCTGTCGAGACGATAGGGCTGGATCGTCGCTTCCTGAAACGACTTCGGCGCCGGGCGATAGCCGCTGCAGCCGGTCATGGCGGCCATCGCAATGGCGGCCATCGCGATCGTTGCGCCCCTGGTTGTCTTTGCGAATGCCATTCGCTTTGCCTGTCGGGAGTGGTTCCTGTCTGCAGACGTTATCGTCCTGTTAGGGTTAATGGCCGGTAAATGCTGCAACGCATGGATGCCATTTCGCATGCCGGCCGACCTTCACGCCGCGGCAGGGTTGCAGGGCTACGCGCATTAACGCTTGGGTTACCACGATTGTTTACCATGCGAAGAAACTGCGCGTTCACGGAGTATGCAGATGTCAGGCGGATATGGGGCACAGGACGACGTCGATATCGATCTCGGCGGATTGGCCCGTGCGATCTGGAACAGGCGGGGGCGGGTGCTGCTCGCAACCGTCCTGTCCGCCGGACTGGCGTTCGCCGTCGCCAGCATGATCGCGCCCACCTTCAGCAGCGAGACGCGCCTTCTGATCGAGGCGCGCGAGCCGGCCTATACGACCGGCGTCGACCGCAGCGTCGTGCCCGAGCCGGCGATCGACGAGCTCGACGTGGTCAGCCAGGTGCAGTTGTTGAAGTCGGTCGACCTCATCAAGCAGGTCGCCCGCAACATGAAGCTCTACGAGCTGCCCGAATTCGATCCCGCCGCCAATCCGTCGGCGCTGTCCGACATCCTGGTCGCGTTCGGGCTGAAGAAGAACCCGCTCGATCTTCCCCCGGAGGAGCGGGTGCTCAAGGAGTTCGAGGAGAAGCTGGTCGTCTACCAGGTAGAGAAGTCGCGCGTGGTCGCGATCCAGTTCACCTCGAAGGACCCGCAGCTCGCGGCCGCCATCCCGAACGAGATGGCGAAGGTCTATCTGTCGCTGCAGAGCGGCGCCAAGCTCGATACCAATTCCGAGGCGAGCCGCTGGCTCGAGCCGGAAATTGCCAACCTGCGCGAGAAGGTGCGCGAGGCGGAGGCGAAGGTGGCGCAGTACCGCTCCCGCTCCGACCTGCTGCCGACCGGCGAAAACGCCACCTTCGCGGCCAAGCAGCTGAACGACATATCGAGCGAGCTGGCGCGCGTGCGCGCCGAGAAGGCGACGGCCGAGGCGAGGGCGGAAAGCGTCCGTGCCGTGCTGAAGAGCGGCGGCGCACCCGACACGCTGAGCGACGTCGTCGGCTCACAGATGATCCAGCGGCTGAAGGAGAGCGAGGCGCAGATCCAGGGCCAGATCTCCGACCTCTCGACGAGCCTGCTGGACAACCATCCGCGCCTGAAGGGCCTGCGGTCCCAGCTTGCCGGCATCCGCGGCCAGATCACCGCCGAGACCTCGAAGATCCTGGCGAGCCTCGAAAACGATGCGCGGGTGGTCCGCCTGCGCGAGCAGCAACTGATCCAGCAGCTCAACACCGCCAAGGCCGACAGCGCCCGCGCCGGCGAGGAAGAGGTCGGCCTGAAGGCGCTGGAGCGCGAGGCGACCGCCCAGCGGCAGCTTCTGGAGACCTATCTCGCCCGCTACCGCGAAGCGACGTCCCGGTCCGATGCCAATTCGACGCCGGCCGACGCCCGGGTGATTTCGGCGGCAGTCCCGCCCACCGAGCGCCAGTTCCCCAAGATCCTGCCGATCACGATCGTCGGCGGCGTCGCCGGCTTCCTGCTCTCGTCGGTGACGATCCTGCTCGCCGAGCTCTTCAGCGGGCGCGGCCTGCGACCCGTCTCGCCCGGCAATCCGGCGCCCGGCGGCGATTTCACCGAGGGTGACGAGACGATCGAGCGCAGGCCCGTCGCCCGCCCCGACGTGGCCGCCGCCCGCCGCGCGGTCGCCGGTTCCGGCATCGCGGCCCGGGCCGCAGCCCCGCCGCAGCCGTCCGTTCTGGCGCTGGCGGAGGTCGAGGACGACGAATTTTTCGGGGCGCCGGAGGCGTCACTTGCCGCAACCATTGACGAGGCCGACGACGATGTCGCGGACGATTTCACCGTGGCCGCGGTGGCGCGCCACCTGGTGGAGGCAGATGTGCCTGTCGCGATCGCCGTTTCGCCGTCGGGTGACGCGGGGTCGGCGGCGACCGTCGCGCTGGCGCGGGCCGTCGCCGGCAAGGGCCGCAGGACGGTCCTGCTCGACCTCACCGGCTCGGCCGGCCCGACGCGGCTGATGACCGGCACGACCCGTCTTCCGGGCGTGACGGACCTGCTCGTCGGCGATGCGCCCTTCGCGGAGATCCTGCATGGTGACGAGGCTTCCGCCGCCCATGTGGTCGCCCGCGGCAACGCCGATATCAAGCGGGCGATGCGCGGCATCGACCGGCTGTCGATGATCATCGATGCGCTCGCCGATGCCTACGATACCGTGATCGTCGAGTGCGGTCCCGCGGACGTCGCAGGCGTGCATCGGCTGACACCCTCCGGCAAGGCCGAAATCATCCTCTCCATTCCGGGAGCCGACGAGGATCGCGTCGTCGAGACGATCGGCCGGTTCGCCGAGGCGGGCTATGACGAGATCGTGCTGATGACTGGTTCCGGCATCGCTCCGCATTCCGGCCGGCGCGCGGCCTGAGCCGGGTGGGGCGGCGTCAGCCGTCGTCGGAGGCGGGCTGCACGAACTCGGTCTTTCCCGAGCGCAGGCGCTGCACGAAGCCGTAGAGCTTCGGGTTCTGCTTGATCGAGCGCTTGGCGCCGGCGCGGGCCCGATGCAGCGCGGCAACGGCGCTGCCGGCGAGCGTCGTCGGCCACAGCAGGTCGTATTGCGCGGTTTCGATGTTGCACCAGGAGCGCTTGTAGGCCTGGTCGCCGATACCGAAATCGAAGAGCGCGACGCCTTCGCCGCAGAGTTTCTCGATCATCAGGTGGAACAGCGTCTCGCCGGGGCTCGTCTCGGGCGCAAAGCCGTCGTCGATCGAGCCGAACTGGCAGATGACATGGTCGCCCTTGCGCGACAGGCCGGCGATCGCGATGACCCGGCCGGCCTCGCTGCCATCCCTGATCTTCAGCGCGTGCAGTTGCAGCGGATAGCGGTCGGACGTGGCAGGGATCCGGGCCAGGGCCCGGAAGAACGCCTGCGTCTGCTCGTCCCGGAAGACGTTCGGCAGGCCGAGCGCCTCGAAGCGTGCGGCCTTCTGCTGGAAGAACAGGCCGAGCGTGCGGCAGGCTTCATGGCTGCCCTCGGCAACCACGTGCTGATAACCGCCCAGTGCCTCCAGGCGGCGTTCGCACTGGCGGAACTTCTTGCGCCGCCGCTTGGCGTTGATCTGCGACAGCGTGCGCTCGAAATCGGGATGGAGCGTCAGCTGGAAGGCCGCGTTCTGGTTCAGGACCGCCGGCAGCTGCGAGAAGGGGTGTTCCTGACCGCGCCAGTGCAGCGGCATGTTCTCCAGCATGAAAAGGTCGAAGTAGCGGGAGAACTGCCCGCGCGCCCGGTCGAGCGCGCCGCGCAGCACCGCGGGCGGGGCCAGCGTGCTGAACGCCTCCGTATAGAGGCCGGTGTTGATGTTGCTGAAGCGCGAGCCGAGGAAGCGGGCGATGCGGACCGGCCCGTGCCGCACGATCTCCAGCGGCAGGATCATTTCGGTCCGGCCGGCATGTACGCCCTCGACGATCAGCAGCCGGCTGTCATGGGTGGTCGCCCAGGCATGGCACCAGTCGTAGCCCTGGTGCAGCGAAAGCGCATTGCCCGCCTCCAGCGCGCGCCAGGTGGCCTCCAGCGGCTCCATCCGGTCGTGCAGCTGGATGGCAAAGGGGATGGCGGCCGAGCGGCGCTCACCGCCCGGAACATAGCGCGCAAGTCTGCCCAGGACGTCCCCGTCCGCGGGCATGATCTGGAAATCAAGCTGCATTGCCTGCAAATCCGATGCCATCGTGTTACCGCCCGGAGCCTCGCCGAGATCGGCCGAACTTACATCGGCATGATCGGAAACCGGTTTAATTCCGGTGTCTTCGCCCCGTTCGTTCCAGCGAAATCCGAATCTAGGGTTACCGGCGGGCTAACGGCTGCCTTCGCCGGCATGCGCAAGCCAGCCGGAGCGCAGCGCCGAGGCATAGGACGCCATGTTCCGTTCGGCGGCGAGCTGCGACATCGCCATGTGGTCGTAGGCGACGAGGCGGAAATCGACGTTCCAGCCGCCCGGGCCTTTCTCGAGAATCGCGTAACGGGCATGCGGCGAGCCGGTCTCGACCGTGTGCGGCACCGGCTCGTCGTCGTCATAGGCCGGGCAGCCGACGCTGCCGGGATTGACCACCAGCCGCCCGTCGGCAAGCGTGACGCAGCGCGCAATATGCGTGTGGCCGCAGAGGATCACCGGAAAATCGATCCCCGCCGCAAACGCCTCGATGCGCTCCCGCGCCGAGATCCGCATCGTTCCGCCGGGCGCGATATCGTCGAGCCAGTAGGTCGTGTCGCTGTGCGGCGTGCCGTGGCAGAGGAACAGCTGATCGGCGACGACGCGCGTTTCGGGCAGCGATGCCAGCCATTCGAAATGCCGTGCTGCCAGCTGGGCACGGGCCGTGCGGTCCCACTCGCCCATCTCCGCCGGGCGCTTCTCGATCAGCCACCGGTCGTGGTTGCCCCGGA
Source organism: Hyphomicrobiales bacterium (assembly GCA_900469965.1). Classification (GTDB taxonomy): domain Bacteria; phylum Pseudomonadota; class Alphaproteobacteria; order Rhizobiales; family Rhizobiaceae; genus Mycoplana. Next base: position 302,809 of record UBZP01000014.1, read on the forward strand.
TCGAGGCGAAGTTGCGGGCGATCAGGATATCGGCGGTGCGGGCGGCGTTCAGCGCCCCGCTGAGATGATCGCCGAGATTGACGACCGTCGCGATTGCCTGCGCCTCGATATCCGCGAGTACGGCTTCGAGCGCGAGGTCGTTGCCGTGGATATCGGCGATCGCTGCGATCCGCATGGCTTCACTCCCGCGGCTTGGCCGGCTTTTCCATCCACTTGATGATCAGCATCGCCGGCAGGATCCACAAGAGCCCCGAGAACAGGAAGTAGAGCATGTGCACCCACCAGGGCGAGGTTGCGAGTGTGAGCGAGGCGATGGTCGTCGCGACCAGCGCGTAGGTGATCACGAGGATGATGATCAGGATCGTCCCGATCAGCTTGCGCAGGCGAGGGGGCATCGAAGGTCCCGTATGGTTGCACGGCATCCGCACCGGCGCATTCGCCGCGACCGGATGCCGCAAAGGCATATCGGGCTTGTTTTGCATGGCATCGTGTTGCAAATCAACGCCGATAAGACAGGAGCCGCCATGACCATCACCTCCGCGACCGAACGACAGCTTTTGAGCGACATCGACCGGGTCGATCGCAATCGCCGCGCGGTGCGCCGCTGGCTCGGCTTCGTCGTCCTGACGCTGTTCGCGCTGGTGCTCGTCGGCGGCGCGACGCGGCTGACCGAATCCGGCCTGTCGATCACGGAATGGAAGCCGATCCACGGCGTGATTCCGCCGATGAACGCGGCGGAATGGCAGGAGGAGTTCGAGCTCTACAAGCGCATCCCGCAGTATGAGCAGCTGAACTCCGACATGACGGTCGAGAGCTTCAAGTCGATCTTCTGGTGGGAGTGGGCGCATCGCTTCCTCGCCCGTTCGATCGGCCTCGTCTTCGCGCTGCCGCTGCTGTTCTTCTGGCTCACGGGCCGGATCGAGCGGCGGCTGCGCTGGCCGCTCTTCGGCGTGCTGGCGCTCGGCGGCTTCCAGGGCTTCATCGGCTGGTGGATGGTGTCGTCGGGGCTGACGAAGCTGGTGTCGGTCAGCCAGTACCGGCTCGCCACCCACCTCGTCATCGCCTGTCTGATCTTCGCGGCCTGCACCTGGATCATGCGCGGCCTGTCGCCGCACAGCGACGACCCGCCGCCGACCGAAAGCGCCAGGACATGGGCTGCGGCCATCGCCTGCATGGCGATCGTCCAGATCTATCTCGGCGCGCTGGTCGCCGGCCTGGACGCCGGGCTGGCCTACAACACCTGGCCGCTGATGGACGGCGCCGTCGTGCCCGGCGACCTGTTCATCCAGCAGCCCTGGTGGATCAACCTGTTCGAAAACCCGAAGACCGTGCAGTTCATGCACCGCTGCGGCGCCTACCTGCTCTGGGCGATGGCGCTCTGGCACATGGTCGCCTCGCTGCGGACCGCACCGGAGACCACCCATGCCCGCCGTACGGTGCTGTTGTTCCTCCTCGTCTGTCTGCAGGCGCTGATCGGCATCCTGACGCTCGTCTGGCAGGTGCCGCTCGGCTGGGCCCTGGCGCACCAGGCCGGCGCGCTCGTCGTGCTGGGCTTCGCCATCGCCCACTGGCGCGGCTTCGTCGGGGAATATCCGAAGCCGGTGGCGATCGAGGTGAGGGGGTAGGCAGTAGAGGCAGTGGGCAGTAGGCAGTAGGCAGTAGGCAGTAGGGAACGGATTTCGTGGCGATCGTCATAAAGGGGCGCGCGCCCGGTTCTGAAGTGCGCTCTTCCCTATTGCCTACTGCCTATTGCCTACTGCCTGCCCACTCTACTTGCCCAGCATCAGATCCATGTTCTGCACCGCAGCCCCCGAGGCGCCCTTGCCGAGATTGTCGAGCAGGGCGACGAGGTTGACGTGGGGGGCGCCGGCAGTGCCGAAGACGAAGAGCTTCATCCGGTCGGTATCGGCCAGTTCCACGGCGTTGACGCGGGGGAGTGCTGCGCTCTCCTTCAGGTCGACCACCTCGACGATGTCCTGGCCGGCATAGTGATCGGCAAGCGCGGCGTGGATCGAGCCGAGCGAGGCATGGTCGTTGAGGTCGGCGAGATGGAGCGGCACCTGCACGATCATGCCCTGCGCAAACCTGCCGACCGACGGCGAAAACAGCGGCGCGCGCGCGAGCAGCCCGTGCACCTGCATCTCCGGCACGTGCTTGTGCTTCAGCGGCAGGCCGTAGAGGAAGTGCGGCGCGTCGATGGGATCGGGATGGCCGGCGTCCTCCATCTGCGCGATCAGCTGCTTGCCGCCGCCGGTGTAGCCGGAGACGGCGTTGACGGTGACCGGGTAGTCCTCCGGCAGGATGCCGGCGGCGCGCAGTGGACGGATCAGGCCGATCGCACCGGTCGGATAGCAGCCGGGATTGGCGACGTGGCGGGCGGCGGCGATCTTGCCGGCCTGCGCGCGGTCCATCTCGGCAAAGCCGTAGGCCCAGTCCGGGGCGACCCGGTGCGCCGTCGAGGTGTCGATGATACGCACGGAATTGTTGCCGGCGACCATGGCGACCGCTTCCTTCGCCGCATCGTCGGGCAGGCAGAGGATGGCGATGTCGGCCGAATTCAGCAGGTCCTCGCGCATCTTGCTGTTGCGCCGCTCGGCCTCGGGGATCGACAGAAGCTCGACATCGGCGCGCCCGGCCATGCGCGTGCGGATCTGCAGTCCCGTCGTGCCGTGTTCGCCATCGATGAAGATCTTCGGTTTCATGGGACTGCCTTTCGCTCTGCCGGATAGGTCGCCTCGGCCGGCGCGCTGCGTGGCGCTCCGCCGGACGGTCCGCCGCTCGCTATAGCGCCTCGGCATGACGCTTTCAATGCAAAGCGTGGGGCGGTCGCGGCCAAGGGCAGGGCGCAGGGCACGTTCCCTCTCCCCGCCTGCGGGGAGAGGGTTTGGGTGGAGGGGCCGGTGCGAACTCGGCTGCGTCGCCTCGGAGATCCGCCCCTCATCCGCCCTGCGGGCACCTTCTCCCCGCGGGCGGGGAGAAGGATGAACGTCGTGCCACGGCTACCGCCGTTCGGCCAGCCAGCCGGCGCGCAGGCCGAGCATGTACATGGCGATCGTCGAGCCGGCGATGGCGGTGATGTCGGCGTGGTCGTAGGCGGGGGCCACCTCGACGACGTCCGCGCCCTTGATGTGCAGCGCGCCGAGATGGCGCAGCACCGACAGGATCTTGGCGCTCGACGGGCCGCCGGAGACCGGCGTGCCGGTGCCGGGCGCATAGGCCGGGTCGAGGCAGTCGATGTCGAAGGTCAGGTAGCACGGCCGGTCGCCGACATGGCGGACGATCGTGTCGGCGATCTCGCCTGCCGTCATCTCCTCCACCTCGTAGCCGTAGACGATGCGGATGCCGCAATCCTCCGGCGCATGCGTGCGGATGCCGACCTGGATCGAGGTCTCCGGGTCGATCACCCCGTCCTTCACCGCGCGGGCGACGAAGGAGCCGTGGTCGATCCGGCCCTTCTCGTCCGGCCAGGTGTCCTGGTGGGCGTCGAACTGCACGAGCGACAGCGGCCCGTGGATCGCCGCATGCGCCTTCAGCACCGGCCAGGTGACGAAGTGGTCGCCGCCGAGCGTGAGCAGGAAGGCGCCGGATTTGAGGATCTTGCCGGCCTCGCGCTCGATCGTCGAAGGCGTCTTCTGGTGGTTGCCGTAGTCGAGCAGGCAGTCGCCGTAGTCGATCACCGCCATGTTCTCGAACAGATCCTGCTGGAAGGGATACTGCGGGTCGTTGTCCATGATCGCAGACGCGCGCCGGATCGCCTGCGGCCCGAAGCGCGCGCCCGGCCGGTTCGAGGTTGCCGCGTCGAAGGGGATGCCCCAGACGACGGCGTCGACGTCCTTCAGGTTCTTGGTATAGCGGCGGCGCATGAAGGAGAGCACGCCGGCATGCGTCGGGTCCGACGCCGCGCTTTTCAGTGATTTCGCCGTGATCGCGTGGTCGATCGTCCTGTTGGCCATCCGCCGTCCTCCTGCTGTGGCTGGACGTTGGCCAATCGGCGCCTGGAAGACAAGGGGCGGGCGGACGATTTCCACCGCGCCCCGCACCCGGTCAGGATGCCTTGGCGGCGAAGGTCGGCGCGAAATCGCCGAGCGCCTTGGCCTCGCGGATCGCAGCCCCGATGTCCTCGTCGTTGATGGCGTCGAGATCGGCGAAGCTGTCGATCACGTAGTAGATCGGCTGGACGATATCGATGCGATAGGGCGTGCGCAGCACCGTCATCAGGTCGAAGGGCCGGAACTCGCAGGCCTTCTCCACCATCGCCGCCCGCGTCTCGTTCGGCGAGGAGACGATGCCGGCGCCGTAGCAGCGGCGGCCCTTTTCGGTGTTGATCAGCCCGAACTCCACCGTGAACCAGAAGATGCGGAACAGGTGCCAGGAATAGTCCTTGCCGAGCGCCACCGCGTTCTCGCCGAAGCGGCGCACGAAGCTGGCATAGGCGGCATTGGTCAGGAGCGGGCAGTGACCGAACACCTCGTGGAAGATGTCGGGCTCCTCGATATAGTCGATGTGCTCGCGGCGGCGGATGAAGGTGGCGAGCGGGAACTTGCCCTCCGACAGCAGCTGGAAGAACTTCGACGGCGCGATCAGCGCCGGCACGCCCTCCACGCCGAAACCGGTCGCCCGCTTCAGCCGCGCGTCGACGTCCTTCAGTTGCGGCACCCGCGGCGCGTCGAGGCCGAGCGTCTTCACGCCTTCGAGATACTCGTCGCAGGCATTGTCGGCCAGAAGCGCGATCTGGCGGCCATAGAGCTCACTCCAGATCGCATCCTCCTCCGGTGTGTAGGCGTAGATGCCGTCCTGGTCGGGCAGTTTCGCGGTGTATGTGCTTTCCTTCGGCATCCTCGCCTCCCGTCGCAGCAGGCCGAAGCCCGCATCGTCTCGTTCCGGAAAATTGTAGTCGAAGGCGGCGGATAGACTTTTCATTCTGCCAGGCCGATACTGGCGTTCCTGAATGAAAATCGCGCGGAGGGCGGTCTTCATGAAAGAAATTGATCAGGCCGGCCTGCGCCTTCTCCGGCTGCTGCAGCAGGATTGCAGCCTGGCGCTCTCCGATCTCGCCGAGCGCGCCGGCATGTCGCAGAGCACGGCGTGGCGCAAGGTGCAGGACCTGGAGGCGGCGGGCGTCATCCGCCGGCGGGTGGCGCTCCTGGACGCGCGCCAGCTCGACCTCAAGCTCTGCGTCATCGCCCATGTCACGCTCGACGACCACCACGAGGAGGCGATCGAATCCTTCTCCGCCGTCGTGCGGAGCCATCCGGAGATCATGGAGTGCTACGCGCTCTCCGGCGCCTTCGACTACATGCTGAAGATCCGCGCCGCCGACGTCGAGAGCTACGAGGCCTTCATGACCCGCCACCTGCTGCGCAATCCGCACGTCCGCAACGTCGTCTCATCTTTCGTGCTGCGCGAGATGAAGGCCTCGACGGAACTGCCGATCTGAGGGGCAGTATTGATGCGTCGCGTGCGAGGCGCGCCCTGGCGCATGCCTGTGCCGGTTCGGCGAAAGGTTTCCCTCGCGCCGCGGACGCGGCGCGGCTGGATGCCGGATCAAGTCCGGCATGACGGCAGGAGATACATGTGCCGGAGCGGAGCAGTACCCGCTACGGACCGCAGCACATGTTCCTCTTGCCGCCGGCTGAATGGACCGGGTGCTGCACGGGGTGTCACTGAAGCGAAGGGGCCCACCGTAGTCCGTCATGCCGGACTTGATCCGGCATCCAGCGCGCGCAAGTCCTTGCGCGCGAAAGGTGCTTCATCCTCCTGCCCGGAAGCGCCCCAAAACGAGAAAGGCCGGGACGAGCCCGGCCTTCCAGATATCTGCAAAGTTCCAAGAGCGATCAGCGCTTGGAGAACTGGAACGAACGGCGGGCCTTGGCCTTGCCGTACTTCTTGCGTTCGACGACGCGCGAGTCGCGGGTCAGGAAGCCGCCCTTCTTCAGGACCGAGCGCAGGCCCGGCTCGAAGTAGGTGAGCGCCTTGGACAGGCCGTGACGGACCGCACCGGCCTGGCCGGAGAGACCGCCGCCGGCAACGGTGGCGTCGATGTCGAACTGGCCTTCGCGGGCGGCCGCGACGATCGGCTGCTGCAGGATCATCTGCAGAACCGGACGGGCGAAGTAGGCCTCGAAGGACTTGCCGTTGACGGTGATCTTGCCAGAGCCGGGCTTGACCCAGACGCGTGCGACGGCGTCCTTGCGCTTGCCGGTGGCATAGGAGCGGCCCTGGGCGTCAACCTTCTTGACGTGAACCGGGGCGGAGGAAGCCGGAGCGGCTGCCGCCGTGCCGAGGTCCTTCAGGGAAGAGAGGTCAGCCATACTCAGGCGCTCCTTACGTTCTTGCTGTTCAGCTTGGCAACGTCGAGGACGGCCGGCTGCTGTGCTTCGTGCGGATGGTTGGAACCGGCATAGACGCGCAGGTTCTTCATCTGGCGACGGCCGAGGGGCCCACGCGGGATCATGCGCTCGACGGCCTTCTCGATGACGCGCTCCGGGAAGCGGCCTTCGATGATCTGGCGCGCGGTGCGCTCCTTGATGCCGCCGGGATAGCCGGTGTGCCAGTAGTACTTCTTGTCGGAGTACTTCTTGCCGGTCAGGGCGACCTTTTCCGCGTTGATGACGATGACGTTGTCGCCGTCGTCGACGTGGGGCGTGTAGGTGGCCTTATGCTTGCCGCGCAGGTGGTTTGCGATGATGGAAGCGAGACGACCGACAACGAGGCCTTCGGCGTCGATGAGGATCCACTTCTTTTCCACCTCGGCGGGCTTCTGTACGAAGGTTGCCATGGTAAAACTCTTTTCGTTTGGACCCGCGGCGCGGACGCCCGGGCGTTTCTTGTTGCTTGGTTGGCCGGCGCAAGGCCGTGCCAAAAACGAAAGCGGCCCGAAGGGACCGCGATCTGCGGCGGCTTATAGGCGAAGCGCCCCCGGGCGTCAAGCGCTCGGATTCTGATGCTCGTGATAAAAATCTATAAAAATCAATGCCTTGAAATTGTGGTAATTTGATACCACAATTTATCGCGGTGGAATCGAGTAGGTCGCGCTCGCATGGGCGACCAGATCGCCCTCCATTCCGGCCGAAATCGACGCCTCGATAACCGCCAGCCGCTTGCCGAGTTTCAGGAGCCGGCAGTCGCAAGTGAGCGGCCCGGGCTCCGGCTTGCGCAGGAAATTGATGTTGAGATTGGTGGTAACGGCGAGCGCCACCGGGCCGATATGGGCGAGGACCGTGCAATAGGCCGCCACGTCGGCGAGCGCGAACATCGTTGGCCCGGAGACTGTTCCGCCGGGCCGCAGGTGCTTTTGCGAGGGTGAGAGCCGCATGGCGACGGTGCCGGGCCCGACATCGGTCACCTCGAACACCTTGCCGTCGGTGTGGATCTCCGGAAAGTCGGTCTCCAGGAAGCGGTTCAGGTCTTCGACCGTCATGACCGGGGTGAAGTGCGTCGCCATCGTCTCGTCCGTCGGCTCGTGTGTTTTGGAAGTGATAGGGGCGAACCCATGCCGGATGCAATCGGCGTAAAGTCTTAAGTGCGGCCGGCGGACAGTCGCGGTCTTGAATGCGGCTCTCTGCACGGCTACCACGGGCGGAGATGACGACCGGAATGACGAACAGGGAGAATGCCGCCATGGCTGACGTGGTCCAGTTGCACAAGGGTGAGGCGGGCGGCCTGGTGCTGCAGGAGCGCAACGGCGCGGTCCTGCGGCTGACGCTCAACAACCCGCCGGCCAACGTGCTGTCGATCGCGCTGATGGAGGCGCTGTCGGCCGCCCTCGACGCGGCCGCGGGCGACGAGACGGTGCGGGTGGTGGTGCTCGCCTCCGGCGGCAACCTCTATTCGGCCGGCCACGACCTGAAGGAGATGACGGCGCATCGCAGCGACCCCGATGGCGGCCGCGCCTTCTTCGAGAAGACCCTGCGCATGGCCGCCGACCTGATGCTGAAGATCGCCGGCCTGCCGCAGCCGGTGCTGGCCGAGATAGACGGGCTGGCGACGGCCGCAGGCTGCCAGATCGTCGCGACCGCCGACCTTGCGATCTGCACCGACACCTCCGCCTTCTGCACGCCGGGCGTCAATATCGGGCTGTTCTGCTCCACCCCGATGGTGGCGGTGACGCGCGCCGCCCATCCGAAGCAGGCGATGGAGATGCTGCTCACCGGCGAGACGATCGACGCCTCGACCGCCAAGGACTTCGGCCTCGTCAACCGCATCGTGCCGAAGCAGTACCTGCGCCAGGTCGTCGACAAGTACTGCGCCGTCATCGCCTCGAAGTCGCCCGAGGCGCTCCGCATCGGCAAGGCCGCCTACCGCGCCCAGGCCGGCCTGCCGCTGCCGCAGGCCTACGAGACGGCCGTCTCGGTCATGGTCGACAACATGCTCCGCGACGACGCCAAGGAGGGCATCGGCGCGTTTCTGGAGAAGCGGATGCCGGAGTGGGAAGGGAAATAGCTTCATCTGCTGGACGTACTACGCGCCGCGTAGTATGATTGATGAATGATCAAGTCCTTCGCAAACAGTGCGACGCGGCAATTTGCGGAGACAGGAAAGTCTAGATTTTCCGGACTTGATACGCAGAAGGCGACGTTGCGTCTTGCAACGCTGAACGCCGCCCGATCTCTCGACGACGTTGCGCCGCTGAGGTCTGTCGGGTTGCATCGGCTGTCAGGCGACCGCAAGGGGCAATGGGCGATGACCATCAACGGTCCTTGGCGTCTGTGCTTTCGGTTCGATGCCGGAAATGCCTACGACGTCGAGATCGTCGACTATCACTGACGGAGAATACGATGCTGGAAGTTCATCCGGGACTGGTTCTGAAAGAGGAACTGGAGGCGCGCGGGATCAGTGGCAACGCGTTGGCTCTTGCGCTGCGCATACATTCGGGCCGGATCTCGGAAATCCTGAACGGCAAGCGCGGCGTCTCTGCCGACACGGCCCTCCGGCTTGGGCGTTACTTCGGCAATGATCCGCAGTTCTGGCTGGGTTTGCAGTCGGGCTACGACCTGGCGGTCGCGAGCCGCGAAAGTGGTGCGCGCATCGAGCGCGAAGTGTTGCCCGCCCAGCCGGCCGCCTAAAGGCTCACCCCAGCCGCAACACCAGAACGCCTGCGGCGATCGTGGCGCCCGCGATGTAGCGCCAGATGCTGGCCTTTTCCTTGAGGAACACGACCGAGATCACGAGTGCGAACAGGATCGCCGTCTCCCTGAGGGCCGCCACGGTCGCCACCGGCGCCCTGGTCATCGCCCAGAGCGCGAGGCCGTAGGAGGCGATCGAGCCGCCGCCGCCGATCAGGCCGCGCTGCCAGTTGCGGCGGACATGGTTGCCGACCACGTCGAGCCCGCGCTGCCAGATCGCCCACGAGAACAGGAGCACCGGCGGCAGCAGTGCCATCCAGAGCGTATAGGAAATCGCATTGCCGGAAAGGCGCGCGCCGGCGCCGTCGATGAAGGTGTAGCAGGCAATCACGCAGGCGTTGGCGAGCGCCAGCAGGAAGGCGTGCCGGCTGCCGTGGCGGCTCTCGAAGGCGAGCGTCAGCACGCCGGCGCAGATGACCAGGATGCCGGCGAGGGCGCCGGTGGAGAGATGCTCGCCGAGCACGATGCCGCTGGTGGAGGCGACGATCAGCGGCGCTGCGCCGCGCATCAGCGGATAGACGAGCCCGATGTCGCCGGCGCGGTAGGCGGCGGCGACCAGCTGGAAATAGGCGAACTGGAACAGCGCCGAGACGGCGATGAAGGGCCAGGCAGCGGGCTTCGGCAGCGGCACGAAGGGCAGGAAGGCGAGCCCGAACACGCCCGCTCCGAGCGCGATCATCGCCGCATCCAGCGACTTGTCGCTGCCGGCCTTGACCATGGCGTTCCAGGTGGCATGCAGTGCCGCGCCGAGAAGCACGAGCGCAATCACGTCTATCGGCACGGCAGACCCCGGTCGGTTCGGATGGCGGGCGCGCCGGCAGGGCACCCGCGCCCTACATCGTCCGAAATCCTGTCCTTGGCAATCGGGGCCGACGTTGCGGAAGATAAAAATCTGCTCTGTCCTGCCCCGCGTCGGTGCGGTCCCGGGCCCGCCCCAGACCCGCCCCAGACCCGCTCCAGTGCCGCAGTCGCCATTGCCGACGAATTGACGTATCATGAACGATTGATACGGATCGGGAGTGCAAGGCGGAGGCTGCCTTGCCGTCACGACGGCCGCAGGGAGGCATCGATGAACCACGATCACTATGCCAGCACCTATATCTGCGACATCCTGCGCCAGGTCCACACGATCGCCGTCCTCGGCGCCTCGCCCAACCCGTCGCGCCCCTGCCACGGCGTGATGGATTTCCTGATCGCCAAGGGCTACCACGTCATTCCCGTCAACCCCGGCCATGCCGGCAAGCAGATCCTCGGGCAGACGGTCGTCGCGCATCTGTCCGATATCGACGAACCGGTCGACATGGTCGATGTGTTCCGCGCGCCGTCGCAACTGTCGGCGGTCGTGGACGAGGTGCTGGCGCTCCACCCGCGGCCGGCGGTCATCTGGGGCGAATACGGCGTGCGCGACGACGCCGCGGCCGAAAAGGCCGAGGCGGCCGGCCTGCGCGTGGTGATGGACCGCTGCCCGGTCACTGAGTTCCCGCGCCTGACCCATCATCGCGCATCCTGATCCGGCCTTCCCCTACGTCAGTTGCGTATTGACAACCGCCGCAGTCTCTCCATGCTTCCGCGCAAACGAGGATGCGGCATGAACCACGACAACTACAGCGACTTCTATCTGGCGGAAATCCTGCGGCAGACGCGCGTGATCGCGCTGGTGGGGGCTTCGCCCAACCCGGAGCGTCCCAGCAATCGCGTCATGGCCTTCCTGCTGCGCAAGGGCTATCGGGTCATCCCGGTCAATCCAGGGCAGGCCGGCAAGGAGATCCACGGCCAGAAGGTCTATGCCCGCCTGGCCGATATTCCGTTCCCCATCGACATGGTCGACGTCTTCCGCGCCGCCAGCGCGCTTCCCGCCCTCGTCGAGGAGGTGCTGGCGCTCGATCCGCTGCCGAAGGCGATCTGGGGCCAACTCACCGTCCGCGACGACATCGCCGCCGCACAGGCGGAGGCCGCCGGCATCAAGGTGGTGATGGATCGCTGTCCGGCGATCGAACATCCCCGGCTGATCGGCTGACCGGATCGCGAAATCTTTCTTTGACCGTCCCCGCCGGCTCTGGAATAGTTCGGGTGCCGGGAGCGCACAGAACGCGCAAGGCATTGAAACAAGACGCGTATCGACGCAAACAGCAGCACGGATGCCGACGTGGCGCGTGCCGGACGGGAGGTCTCACATGACGAGAAACAAGCCGGGCTTTGCCACGCTCGCCATACATGCTGGCGCTGCCCCCGATCCGACGACGGGCGCGCGCATCACGCCGATCTACCAGACCACCAGCTTCGTTTTCGAGGACACCGAACACGCCGCCTCGCTGTTCGGCCTGCAGGCCTTCGGCAACATTTACACCCGCATCATGAACCCGACCCAGGCGGTGCTGGAGGAGCGCGTCGCCGCCCTGGAGGGCGGCACGGCGGCCCTTGCGGTCGCCTCCGGCCACGCCGCCCAGCTTCTCGTCTTCCACACGCTGATGCGCCCCGGCGACAATTTCGTCTCCGCCCGCAAGCTCTACGGCGGCTCGATCAACCAGTTCGGCCATTCGTTCCAGAACTTCGACTGGCACGTGCGCTGGGCCGATACCGACCGCCCCGAGAGCTTCGAGAGCCAGATCGACGATCACACCAGGGCGATCTTCATCGAAAGCCTCGCCAATCCCGGCGGCACCTTCGTCGACATCGCCGCGATCGCCGCAATCGCCCACCGCCACGGCCTGCCGCTGGTGGTCGACAACACCATGGCGACGCCCTACCTCGTCCGTCCGTTCGAGCACGGCGCCGACATCGTCGTCCATTCGCTGACGAAATTCCTCGGCGGCCACGGCAACTCGATGGGCGGCATCATCGTCGACGGCGGCACCTTCGACTGGTCCGCATCCGGCCAATATCCGGCCCTGTCGGAGCCGCGCGCCGAATATGCCGGCATCGCGCTGCACCAGACCTTCGGCAACTTCGCCTTTGCGATCGCCTGCCGGGTGCTCGGCCTGCGCGACCTCGGCCCGGCGATCTCCCCCTTCAACGCCTTCCAGATCCTGACCGGCATCGAGACGCTGCCCTTGCGCATGCAGCGCCATTGCGACAACGCGCTCGCCGTCGCCAAATGGCTGAAGGCCAACGACAAGGTCTCCTGGGTGAACTATTCCGGCCTCGAGGGCGATGCCAACCACGCGCTGCAGAAGCGCTATTCGCCGAGCGGGGCCGGCGCCGTCTTCACCTTCGGTCTGAAGGGCGGCTACGAGGCCGGCAAGCGCTTCGTCGAGGGGCTGGAGATGATCTCGCACCTCGCCAATATCGGCGACACCCGTTCGCTGGTGATCCACCCGGCCTCCACCACCCACCGCCAGCTGTCGCCCGAGCAGCAGACCGCCGCCGGCGCCGGGCCGGACGTCGTCCGCCTGTCGATCGGCATCGAGGACGTCGCCGACATCATCGCCGACCTCGACCAGTCGCTGGCGAAGGCGTAGGAGCTGAATCTATGACCAAGACGCTCCCCCTCGACATTCTGGCCGTCGAGCCCGAGATCGGCCGGCCGGCCGAGGATCGCCTGATTGCGGGCAATCCGGAATTCCGGACCTGGAACCTCGAAGAAGCGGACGGCGGCATCTATGCCGGCGTCTGGGAATCGACGCCCGGCAAGTGGGCGATCCGCTATGACGAGTGGGAATATTTCAACATCCTGTCCGGCCATTCCATCGTCACCTCGGAGGACGGCGAGGTGATCGAGCTGAAGGCGGGAGACCGGCTGATCATCCGGCCCGGCTTCAGGGGAACCTGGGAAGTCGTCGAGACGACCCGCAAGGACTACGTCATCCGGCTCTGACCGGCCGATCGCTGCGAACAGGCCGCGGAGGGGGCGGAACACCCCTTTAATCGCGCCTGCGCGCCGACGCCGTCACCACGCCAGGTCCAGTCGCTCCAGCCCGTGGAAATGGTAGACGTCCTTGACGACCGGCGTCCCGGCGAGCCGCAGCCCCTTCAGGCGGGCAAACAGCAGCGGCAGCACGATGTTCAGTTCCAGCCGCGCCAGCGGCGCGCCGATACAGAAGTGGATGCCGGCACCGAAGGAGAGGTTGGCGCCCTCGTCGCGGTCCGGGCGGAAGGCGAGGGGGGCGTCGAACTTCCGCGGATCGAGATTGGCGGCCGCAAGGATCAGCGCGATCTTGTCGCCGCGGCGGAAGGGGATGCCCTCGATCTCGACGTCCTCAAGCGCATAGCGCTGGAAGATGTGCACCGGCGCGCAGATGCGCAGGCATTCCTCGACCGTGCGCTCGGTCGTCTTCTCGTCGGCAAACAGCGCCGACGGTTCCAGCCCGCTGTCGAGGATCACCCGCACCGCATTGCCGATCTGGTGCACCGTCGCCTCGTGGCCGGCATTCAGGAGCACGATCGTCGTCGAGATCAGCTCGTCGTCGGTGAGCAGCTGCCCCTTGTGCTCGGTGTGGATCATATGGGTCAGCAGGTCGTCGCGCGGTTCGGCGCGACGCTCGGCGATGACGGTGCGCACATAGTCGGCAAATTCCGCAGCGGCCCTGTCGGCGGCATGCTCGTCGGCTTCCGTGCGGCCGAACATGTACATGCGCACATAGGCGTGGCTCCATTTCAGGAGCTGTGGCCCCATCGCGTCCGGAATGCCGATCATCCGCGCGATCATCGTCACCGGCACGATATCGGCGAGGGCCGAGAGCAGCTCGACCTGGCCGTCCTTCTCGAAGCGGTCGATCAGCCCGTCGGTCAGCGCCGTGATCTCCGGGCGCAGCCGGTCGATCTGCCGCGAGACGAAGGCGCGGTTGACGAGCGTGCGCAGCCGGGTGTGCTCTGGCGGCTCGAGCTCCAGCAGCGACCAGGCCTCGGCGGCGTCGAAGTGTTGCAGATGCGGCTGCGGCGCCGCCATGCCCAGCTCCTCGCGGCTCGCCACGTGCAGGATCTGCCGGCCGAAGCGCCGGTCGCGCAGCAGCGCGTTCACCTGGTCGTAGCCGGTGAAGTACCACTGCTTCTGCTCCTCCCAGTAGAAGGTGGGGCAGTGTGCATGCAGCGCCGCATAGACCGGGTTCGGATCGCTGTAGAAGGCGGGATCGCGGGCGTCGAGGGACACGCTGCGGCTGGCGGCGTCGATGGAGAGGAAGGAAAACGGCTGGCTCATGCGGCAAGACCTATTCGATTTTTCGACAGGCGAAAAGCGCGGCGTTGCGGCTTCCGAAGGGCCAGACCCTGCTGCATGTCGTCAACGACCTGCATGTCGTCGAGCACGTCTTCGAGGGCGGCAGGCTTGTGTTCCGCGACAACGTCAAGGCCAAGGATTGCGCGATCATCCTGTGGTGGCGGCAGGGGGCGCTCACCGAACCGATCGCCGGCGAGTTCAGCGTCCGCCTGCAGGCCGACGAGGAGGCCGGCGAACTGTCGCCGAGGGCGGCGCGCGACGCCTGGACCGCGCTTTCGGTCATCGCCTCCAACGTCTACGCCGACCCCGCCGGCAAGACGAAGACGGCACTCGTCTACGACTGATGCCGGGCGGGGCTATTCCCCGACCGCCACGCCCTCGCGCCGCGGATCGGCGCTGCCCTTGAGGCCGTCGGCGGAAATCTCGATCGCCTGCAGCCCGGAGGTCAGCGCGCCGGTCTTGATCTCGTAGCCGAGCGCCTTCAGCGGCTCGGCGAGCTTCTCGGCCCCGGTGCCGGCCTCGATCTCGAAGGTGCCGAAGCGGTTGAGGAGATGCGGCATGGCGACGATCTGGCTGACGTCCATCCCCCAGTCGATATAGGCGATCAGAGCCTGGGCGACGTAGCCGATGATCTGGCTGCCGCCGGGCGAGCCGATGGCCAGCAGCGGCTTTCCGTCCTTCATCACGATCGTCGGCGCCATCGAGGACCGCGGGCGCTTGCCCGGCTCGACGCGGTTCGCCACCGGCACGCCGTTGTCGTGGGTTTCGAAGGAGAAGTCGGTCAGCTCGTTGTTGAGCAGGAAGCCGCCCGTCATCAGCCGCGAGCCGAAGCCGTTCTCGATCGTCGTCGTCATCGAGACGACGTTGCCGTCCCGGTCGACGATGACGAAATGGCTAGTGGAGGGCAGCTCGATCGCACGGTCGCGGCCGAAGTTGAGCGCGTGGTCCCATTCCGGCTCACCCGCCTTCACCGCCTCGTCCGCCAGCGCCTTGTCGCCGTCCAGCAGGGCGGCGCGCTTTCCGAGATAATCCTTCTGCATCAGCCCCTTGATCGGCGCCGGCACGTAGTCGGTGTCGGCGAGGTAGCGGCCGCGGTCGGCAAAGGCCAGCCGCTGCGCATCGCCGATGATCCGCCAGCTCTCGGGATTGTCGCGTCCGAGCCCCTTGATGTCGAAGTTCTCGATCATGCCGAGCGTCTGGCCGACCGCGACCGCGCCGGAGGAGGGCGGTCCCATGCCGCAGACCTCGAGCGCCCGGTAGCTGATGCAGAGCGGCACCCGCTCCCGCACCCGGTAGTCGACGAGATCGTTCAGCGCCAGCACGCCGGGATTGCCGGCGGCCATCCGCACGGTGTCGACGATCGCTTCCGCGATCCGGCCGGTGTAGAACGCGTCCGCGCCGCCTTCGCCGATCGCCCGCAGCGTCTCGGCATAGGCCGGGTTCTTCAGCACGGCGCCGGCCTTCAGCGGCGCCCCGGCCTTGTCGAAGAAATAGGCCTTCGTCGCCTCGTACTTCTTCAGCCCGTCGCCCTCCTCGGCGATCAGGGCCGCCAGCCGCGGCGAGACGGCAAAACCGGCATCGGCAAGTGCGGCGGCCGGCTCGAACAGGCGCTTCCATTCCTGCCGGCCCCAGCGGTTGTGCGCCTCCTGCAGCAGCCGCACGGTGCCGGGCGTGCCGACCGAACGCCCGCCGACGACCGCATCCATGAACTTCATCGGCTGGCCGTCCTTGTCGAGGAACAGCCGCGGGGTGGCCATCTGCGGTGCCGTCTCGCGACCGTCGAGCGTGGTCAGGCGCTTGCGGCCGGCGTCGTAGTAGACGAGGAAGGCGCCGCCGCCGAGACCGGAGGATTGCGGCTCCACCAGGCCCAGGACCGTCTGGACGACGACGGCCGCGTCGATGGCGCTGCCGCCCTGCTTGAGGACCTCGGCCCCCGTCGCCGCCGCGATCGGATTGGCGGCGGCGACCATGTAGGATTTCGCCGTGACGAGCTTCGCCGTCGCGGCAGGCGTCGCAGCCTCGGGCGCGATGGCATCGGAGGCCTGCTGCGCGGGTGCGGGGACGGCGGTCAGCGCGAGTGCCGCAACGGCAAGAGCGAAAAGTCTCCTCGACATGGAACCCTCCCTCGAAATGGCCGCAATACTATGGCCCGGTGCGCCGCCAGTGGCAATCGACGGGGGTGTGGCCCGCGTGCCGGAAAGTGCCGGAGGTCATGCTTCCTTTACGCTGCGGGCCTATTGCACTGTGGATATCGGCCAAAGGGTTTCACCGGTTAACCCCAATCTGCCATTGACCGGACCCAAAGTTCCTGCGCGTCTTGAAGTGAGGCACCGGGACACTCTATGTAGGGAATATGAAGAACTGTTGATTCCCGGCGCTTTGCAAAGGTTTCGGGCACATTGAAAAGGGTTGCTATGAGAAATCCCGTTGATACCGCGCTGGGCCTCGTGCCCATGGTTGTCGAGCAGACCAACCGCGGCGAGCGCTCCTACGACATCTTTTCCCGCCTGCTGAAGGAACGCATCATCTTCCTGACCGGGCCGGTGGAGGATTCCATGGCGACCCTCGTCTGCGCCCAGCTGCTCTTCCTCGAGGCCGAGAACCCGAAGAAGGAGATCGCCCTCTACATCAATTCGCCGGGCGGCGTCGTCACCTCCGGCATGGCGATCTACGACACCATGCAGTTCATCAAGCCGGCCGTATCGACGCTCTGCATCGGCCAGGCCGCCTCGATGGGCTCGCTGCTGCTCGCCGCCGGCCACAAGGACATGCGCTTTGCGACGCCGAACTCGCGCATCATGGTGCATCAGCCGTCCGGCGGCTTCCAGGGCCAGGCCTCCGACATCGAGCGCCACGCCAAGGACATCATCAAGATGAAGCGTCGCCTCAACGAGGTCTACGTCAAGCACTGCGGCCGCACCTACGAAGAGGTCGAGCAGACGCTGGATCGCGACCATTTCATGAGCGCGGAGGAAGCGCTCGACTGGGGTCTCGTCGACAAGGTCATCACCACGCGCGAGGCCGTCGAGGGCGAGCAGGCCGGCTGATTGCAGGGGATTGGGCGTGGGGCGGATCGGCAATGACGCATTTGTAATGCTCCAAGGGCTTTATCCGCGCGCCAAAGACGTTAATAATGGCCGTCACGCCGTGGTCACATATCGTGAACCCGTCGTCGGTAGGGTGGGGGTTTCGTTGCCACCGGTCGAAAGCGTTCGTTTCGGCCGGCCAGTACCCCGAAGGGCCCGGGTGGGCCGGTGTGGAAACCGGACCGCGGGGCGGGTTGAGTGGTCCGCGCAGGCTGTTGGGTCTGTGCGACGTGCCGGAAGGAAAGTGATATGAGCAAAGTCAGCGGCAGCAACGGCGGCGACTCGAAGAACACTCTCTATTGTTCATTCTGCGGCAAGAGCCAGCACGAAGTCCGCAAGCTGATTGCGGGACCGACGGTCTTCATCTGCGATGAATGCGTCGAACTGTGCATGGACATCATCCGCGAGGAGAACAAGACCTCGATGGTGAAGTCCCGTGACGGCGTTCCCACGCCGCAGGACATCATCAAGGTCCTCGACGAATACGTGATCGGCCAGCAGCAGGCCAAGCGCATCCTCTCCGTCGCCGTGCACAACCACTACAAGCGCCTGGCGCACGCCGCCAAGGGCTCCGACGTCGAACTGGCGAAGTCGAACATCATGTTGGTCGGCCCGACCGGTTGCGGCAAGACCTATCTTGCCCAGACGCTCGCCCGCATCATCGACGTGCCCTTCACCATGGCCGATGCGACAACGCTGACGGAAGCCGGCTATGTCGGCGAGGACGTCGAGAACATCATCCTGAAGCTCCTGCAGGCCGCCGACTACAACGTCGAGCGCGCCCAGCGCGGCATCGTCTACATCGACGAGGTCGACAAGATCTCGCGCAAGTCCGACAACCCGTCGATCACCCGCGACGTCTCGGGCGAGGGCGTGCAGCAGGCGCTGTTGAAGATCATGGAAGGCACGGTTGCCTCGGTTCCCCCGCAGGGCGGCCGCAAGCATCCGCAGCAGGAATTCCTGCAGGTCGACACGACGAACATCCTGTTCATCTGCGGCGGCGCCTTCGCCGGCCTCGACAAGATCATCTCCGCCCGCGGCGAGAAGACCTCGATCGGCTTCGGCGCGATGGTGCGGGCGCCGGAGGACCGGCGCGTCGGCGAAGTCCTGCGCGAGCTGGAGCCGGAAGATCTCGTCAAGTTCGGCCTGATCCCGGAATTCATCGGCCGTCTGCCGGTTCTGGCGACGCTCGAGGACCTTGACGAGGACGCGCTGATCCAGATCCTGTCGGAGCCGAAGAACGCGCTCGTCAAGCAGTACCAGCGCCTGTTCGAGATGGAAGACGTGGAACTGACCTTCCACGAGGACGCGCTGCGCGAGATCGCCCGCCGCGCCATCATCCGCAAGACCGGCGCGCGCGGCCTGCGCTCGATCATGGAGAAGATCCTGCTCGACACCATGTTCGAGTTGCCGACGCTGGAAGGCGTGCGCGAGGTCGTCATCTCCGACGAGGTCGTCAAGGGTTCCGCCCGCCCGCTCTACATCTACTCCGACCGCTCGGAGGAAAAGGCGAACGTTTCCGCCTGATGTTCGATCGCGCGGATCCGCCGCCGGCGGGTCCGCCTCTTTCAGCCCGCTTCGCCGCCACTATCCACGGTTTTGCGAGCAGTCGAGATTGGCAGCCGGGGCTGCCGCAAGCATGATGCGACGATTTCGCATGGCATGGCTGCACCGGGCGCCGGACTGCGCCGCAAGATGCCGTTGCCTGCGCGGGGCATGAGGTGGCATTGCCGCGATCGGCAGCCGGGATTCTGACAGGATTTCAGCGTCTTGCCACCGGAAGCGCCGGCCGCGAGATTGGCGCTGGGCAAGCGTCGCGACAGGTGCCGGGCCCAGAGTGGTCTTCTTCGGGAGGCCGCGGGCGACGGCGGGGCGGCCTTGAAAAGTGGTTAACGTGAGTCCACTTGAGGGTGGAAGAAAGTTAGCCGGATTGGCGCAACAGGGCGCTCCGGCATCAGCTCCCGGCAACGGGAAGTTGGAAAGGACATGACATGACGAAGAAAACGTCTGGCGCGCAAGTGAACATGGCATTCCCGGTGCTGCCGCTGCGCGACATAGTGGTGTTCCCGCATATGATCGTGCCGCTGTTCGTCGGCCGCGAGAAGTCCATTCGCGCGCTCGAGGAGGTGATGGGCACGGACAAGCAGATCATGCTTGCCACCCAGATCAACGCCGGCGACGACGATCCGGAACCCGATGCGATCTACAAGGTCGGCACGGTCGCAAACGTGCTGCAGCTGCTCAAGCTGCCCGACGGCACCGTCAAGGTGCTGGTCGAGGGCCGCGCGCGCGCCGAGATCGAGAGCTACACCGGCCGCGACGACTTCTACGAGGCGCTCGCCCACGTTCTGCCGGAGCCGGATGAGGATCCGGTCGAGATCGAGGCCCTGTCGCGCTCCGTGGTCTCCGAGTTCGAGAACTACGTAAAGCTCAACAAGAAGATTTCACCGGAAGTCGTTGGCGCCGCAAGCCAGATCGAGGACTACTCGAAGCTGGCGGACACGGTTGCCTCGCACCTCTCCATCAAGATCGTCGAGAAGCAGGAGATGCTCGAGACGACCAGCGTCAAGCTGCGCCTGGAGAAGGCGCTCGGCTTCATGGAAGGCGAGATCTCGGTCCTGCAGGTCGAAAAGCGCATCCGCTCGCGCGTCAAGCGCCAGATGGAGAAGACCCAGCGCGAGTACTACCTCAACGAGCAGATGAAGGCGATCCAGAAGGAGCTCGGCGACGGCGAGGACGGCCGCGACGAGATGGCCGAACTGGAAGAGAAGATCGCCAAGGCCAAGCTCTCCAAGGAGGCCCGCGAGAAGGCGGACGCCGAATTGAAGAAGCTGCGCCAGATGAGCCCGATGTCGGCGGAAGCCACCGTCGTGCGCAACTATCTCGACTGGCTCACCGGCATTCCGTGGAACAAGAAGTCGAAGATCAAGACCGACCTGAACAACGCCGAGAAGATCCTCGACGAGGACCATTTCGGCCTGGACAAGGTCAAGGAGCGCATCGTCGAGTATCTCGCCGTGCAGGCCCGCTCCACCAAGATCAAGGGCCCGATCCTGTGCCTCGTCGGTCCTCCCGGCGTCGGCAAGACCTCGCTCGCCAAGTCCATCGCCAAGGCCACGGGACGTGAATACGTCCGCATGGCGCTCGGCGGCGTGCGCGACGAGGCCGAGATCCGCGGTCACCGCCGCACCTATATCGGCTCGATGCCCGGCAAGGTCATCCAGTCGATGAAGAAGGCGAAGAAGTCCAACCCGCTCTTCCTGCTCGACGAGATCGACAAGATGGGCATGGATTTCCGCGGCGATCCGTCCTCGGCCCTGCTGGAGGTGCTCGATCCCGAACAGAACTCGACCTTCATGGACCATTACCTCGAGGTCGAATACGACCTGTCGAACGTGATGTTCGTGACGACGGCGAACACGCTGAACATTCCGGCGCCTTTGATGGACCGCATGGAAGTGATCCGCATCGCCGGCTACACCGAGGACGAGAAGCGGGAGATCGCCAAGCGCCACCTGCTGCCCAAGGCGATCCGCGACCACGCGCTGCAGGAGAAGGAATTCTCCGTCACCGACGGCGCGCTGATGGCGGTGATCCAGCAGTACACCCGCGAGGCCGGTGTCCGTAACTTCGAGCGCGAACTGATGAAGCTCGCCCGCAAGGCGGTCACCGAGATCATCAAGGGCAAGGCCGACAAGGTCGAGGTGACGGCGGACAACATCCATGACTTCCTGGGCGTGCCGCGCTTCCGCCACGGCGAGGCCGAGCGCGACGACCAGGTCGGCGTGGTCACCGGGCTCGCCTGGACCGAGGTCGGCGGCGAACTGCTGACGATCGAAGGCGTGAGCCTTCCCGGCGGCAAGGGCCGCATGACGGTCACGGGCAACCTGAAGGACGTCATGAAGGAATCGATCTCGGCGGCGGCATCCTACGTCCGCTCGCGCGCCATCGATTTCGGCATCGAGCCGCCGCGCTTCGACAAGACCGACATCCACGTGCACGTGCCGGAAGGCGCGACGCCGAAGGACGGTCCGTCGGCCGGTATCGCCATGGCGACCGCCATCGTCTCCATCATGACCGGCATCCCGGTCTCGAAGGATGTGGCGATGACCGGCGAGGTGACGCTGCGCGGCCGCGTGCTGCCGATCGGCGGCCTGAAGGAAAAGCTGCTCGCAGCCCTTCGCGGCGGCATCAAGAAGGTGCTGATCCCGGAAGAGAACGCCAAGGACCTGGCCGACATTCCGGACAACGTGAAGAACAACATGGAGATCATCCCGGTCTCGCGCATGGGCGAGGTGATCCAGCACGCCCTCGTGCGCAAGCCCGAGCCGATCGAATGGGATGCGGCGGCGGCCGAAACGAAGCCTGTCGCCGTCGAATCGACCGACGAGGCGGGTTCCGCGGTGGCCCATTGACGGCCGATCACTAGGAAGAAATTCTCCCCGTTGAGGGGAGTTTCGGGAGGCCGGCAGCGATGCCGGCCTCTTTTTTGTCGAAAAAGACTGTGAAAAGCCCGGAATCTCAGCATTTTCAGGCGAAATCCGGTTGCGGCGGAAGGGTCGATGCGTATTCTGCCCTCGACTTGTACATGAGTCGTTTCGAACCGTATGAAAGGGGTGGAAACATGAACAAGAACGAACTCGTCTCCGCAGTCGCTGAGAAGTCCGGCCTGTCGAAGACGGATGCGGCATCGGCTGTCGATGCTGTATTCGAGACGATCCAGGGCGAGCTGAAGAGCGGTGGCGACGTCCGCCTCGTCGGTTTCGGCAATTTCTCCGTCTCCCGTCGCGAGGCATCGAAGGGCCGCAACCTTTCGACCGGCGCCGAGATCGACATTCCGGCCCGCAACGTGCCGAAGTTCTCGGCCGGCAAGGGCCTGAAGGACGCCGTCAACGGCTGATCGACCGCGATTGCTTCGGCATGTCTGCCGATAGAGGAAGGGCCCGGTTTCCGGGCCCTTTTTCGTTGCCCTGAACTGTCGTCAATCTGTCATCTGATCGTCATCGTGTTGTAACGGGCGGGGACCACAACCCCGGCATTCCTTGACGCACACTCCGGAGGATCAGATGAAATCCCGTTCCATCATTGCCGGCCTTGCGGCCGTTCTGGCTGCCTCGGTCGCGACCGCGGCGCAGGCCGAGCCGGTCTTTAACCGTATTGCTTCCTTTGCCGTTGCCGACAACCTGCCGGATGGCACCGACCCGAAGACGCCGACCTCCTCCGAGATCATCGCGGCGACCGAGGACGGCAATACGCTCGTCTATTCCGACAGCCCGCTGAAGGCGATCGGCTTCATCGACATCACCGACGCCAAGGCGCCGAAGGCGGGCGGCACCGTTTCCTTCGACGGCGAGCCGACCTCGGTCACCGTCGTCGGCGGCAAGGCGCTCGTCGCCGTCAACACCCGCGAGAGCTTCGTCAAGCCGTCGGGCCTGCTGGCGGTCGTCGACATTGCCACGAAGAAGATCGAGACCACCTGCGACCTCGGCGGCCAGCCGGATTCGATCGCGCTCAACAAGGACAAGACGATCGCCGCCATCGCGATCGAAAACGAGCGCGACGAAGAGGTGAACGACGGCGCGATCCCGCAGATGCCGGCCGGCGATCTCGTCATCGTCTCGCTCAAGGACGGTGCACCGGACTGCGCCACCGTCAAGCATGTCGCGCTGACGGGTCTTGCCGAAATCGCCGGCGACGATCCGGAGCCGGAATTCGTCTCCTTCAACGGCAACGACGAGATCGCGCTGACGCTGCAGGAAAACAATCACATCGTCATCCTCGACGGCAAGACCGGCACGGTGAAGACGCATTTCTCCGCCGGCACGGTCGACCTCGAGAAGATCGACACCAAGAAGGACGGCGTCATCGCCTTCACCGGCAAGAAGGAAGGCCAGAAGCGCGAGCCCGACGCCGTGAAGTGGCTGGGCGAGGACCGGCTGGTCGTCGCCAACGAGGGCGACTGGGAAGGCGGCAGCCGCGGCTTCACCATCTTCGACAAGACCGGCAAGGTCGTCTACGAGAGCGGCCCGTCGTTCGAATACGCCATCGCCTCGATCGGCCACTATCCCGACAAGCGCAATTCCAAGGGCATCGAGCCGGAAGGCCTGGAGGCTGCGACCTTCGGCGAGGACAACCTCTTCTTCGTCCTCTCCGAGCGTGCTTCGATCGTCGGCGTCTACAAGGACACCGGTGCGGAGCCGGAGCTGCTGCAGCTTCTTCCCTCGGGCATCGGCCCCGAGGGCGCCGTCGCGATCCCGGCCCGCAACCTGCTGGTGACCGCAAACGAGACCGACCTCGGCGAGGACGGTCTGGCGCGATCGCATGTCATGATCTACGAGCGGGCCGAAGGCACCACTGCCTACCCGCAGATCAGGTCCGCCGACAAGGACGGCCTGCCGGTCGGCTTCGGTGCGCTCTCGGGCCTCGCCGCGGCCACGGACGAGCCCGGCAAGCTCTTTGCCGTCAGCGACTCGGTCTATGCCTCGGATCCGGCGATCTTCACCATCGACGCCACCCAGAAGCCGGCCCTGATCACCGAGAAACTCCGCATCACCCGCGACGGCGCCCCGGCGCAGAAGCTCGACATCGAAGGCCTTGCCAATGACGGGGAGGGCGGCTTCTGGCTCGCTTCGGAAGGCAACACCGACAAGCTCTACGCCCATGCGCTGCTGCATGTGAACAAGAAGGGCGAGATCAAGCAGGAGATCGCGATCCCGGCCGAACTGCGCGCCGGCGAGATCCGCTACGGCTTCGAAGGCATCACCACCGTCGGCGAGGGTGACGACATGGTGCTGTGGATGGCCGTCCAGCGCGAGTGGAAGGACGACGAGAAGGGCTTCGTCAAGCTCGTCTCCTACAAGCCTTCGACCGAGGAATGGGGTGCCGTCCGCTATCCGCTGGAAAAGGCCGAGCAGGGCTGGGTCGGCCTGTCCGAGATCACCATCAACGGCGACTATGCCTACATCGTCGAGCGCGACAACCTGCTCGGCAAGGATGCCAAGCTGAAGAAGCTCTTCCGTGTGGCGCTGTCGGAACTGAAGCCGGGCAAGCTCGGCGAGACGCTGCCGACGGTGAAGAAGGAAGAGGTCCGCGACCTCATCCCCGACCTGAAGGCGCTCAACGGTTACGTCGTCGACAAGGTCGAGGGCTTCACCATCGACGCTGCCGGCAACGGCTATGTCGTGACCGACAACGACGGCGTGGACGACTCCTCCGGCGAGACGCTGTTCTTCAGCATCGGCCCCGTCAACGCGATGTGATCGACCGGGCATGAACGACGAAGGCCGGGAGCATTGCTCCCGGCCTTTTGCGTTTGTGACCCATTCGACAAGCCTCAAATACCAAAAACTGCGGCCGGGAGCGTCGCTTCCGGCCTTCTTGTTCCGTATCGGGCATTTCGAAGGGTTGGATCTTGGCGAGGCCGCGCGGTCCCGCGGGCATCAACCCGCCTGGCGGCTTGCGCCCTCTTCGGCCTCGTCCCGCGCCCGCTGCAGTTCCTGCGTCCGCGCGCTGAGGCATTCCAGGATCTGGGCGAGTTGCGTCTTCTGCTCTTCGTCCAGAACCTCGAAGATCGCCTTGACGATCTTGTGCTTGGGCTCCATCGCCGCATTCATGACCGTCAGTCCGGTCTCGGTGATCGACACGATCTTGGCGCGACGATCGTTGGGGTCCGGCTCGCGCACCACCAGCTTGTCGCGCTCCAGCCCGTCAATCGCTTCGGTGACCGTGCGCGGGGCGAAGCCGAGGGCGGCGGCAATGTCGGTCGAGCGCTGCGGTCCCTCGCAGGAAAGCAAGAACAGGAACTTGCTGCGCGCAAGCGACACGCCTTCATCCATCATGCATTCGTTCACCAGGCGGCTCACCTGATGATAGATCTTGAACATGCCCTGGGCGATTTCGAGCGTATCAGTCATGAGGTCCAATATAGTTATATTGAGGTACCATGTCAAATGATCTGCCGGTTATATTTTTGTAACCTGCAACTTTTAGTGAACAATGGTCAATCGCATCCTGCTGGCGAACGGCATTCACTGGTGAATAAGCCGGCCATGGCCACCGAAGAGCATTGACCCGCCGGGGGCGGCGCGGAAAGGTCGGGCATGCCTTTCCGCTTCCTGCACACCGCCGATCTGCATCTGGATTCGCCGATCGCCTCGCTTGCGCTGCGCAACGGCGATCTGGCAGACCTCGTGCGCGGCGCCTCGCGGCGGGTGTTCGAGCGGATCGTCGATCTCGCCATCGCCGAGGAACTCGATGCGCTGCTGATCGCCGGCGATCTCTACGACGGCGGCCAGACCTCGATGGCGATGGCGCTGTTTCTCGCCGCCCAGATGCGCAGGCTGGAGGCCTTGGGCATCCGCGCCTTCATCATCCGCGGCAATCATGACGCCCAGTCGCAGATCACCCGCGAGCTGACCTTCCCGCCGAACGTGCACGTCTTCGACGGTCGCGGCCGTCCCGTCCGGGCGGGGGCGCTCGGCGACGGCCGCGAGGTGCATGTGCACGGCATCAGCTTTGGCCAGACGCATGCCCCGGCGAGCCTGCTTCCCGGCTACAGGCCGCCGGTTCCCGATGCCGTCAACATCGGCATGCTGCACACGAGCCTCGCCGGCTCCGGCCGCCACGACAACTATGCCCCCGTCGGCGTGGCCGAACTCCTCGCCCACGGGTTCGACTACTGGGCCCTCGGCCACATCCACCAGCGCGCGATTCACAGCCGCACCCCGCCGGTCGTCATGCCCGGCATCCCGCAGGGGCGCGACATCAACGAGGCCGGGTCGAAGTCCGTCACGCTCGTCACCATCGGCGACGACGGCAGCTTCGCGCTCGAGGAGCGCTTCCTGGCGGTTGCCGCTTTCCAGCGTGTCACGGTCGATCTCTCCGGCATCGAGGAGTGGGCGTCGATGCTGCGCGCGGTCCGCACAGCACTCGAAGACGCCAGGGAGCAGGTATCGGCCGATCAGGTCGTCTGCCGGGTTGCCCTTTCCGGGGCAACCGCGCTCGCCTGGCAGCTGCGGCGCGACCACGATCTGCTTTCCGGGGAACTGCAGGCGCTGGCGGAGGACGTGGGCGCCTGCTGGATCGAGGCGGTGGAACTCGACGTCCGCCCGGTCGGCCGCACGGACGCCCGCGAAGACATCGGCGCGCTGGCCGAGCTTTCCGCCATCATCGAGCAGGACGTCCTGTCCTCGCATGCCTACCGGGCCGAGCTGCGCGAGACCCTGTCGGGGCTGATGGCGCAGCTGCCGCGCGAGGTGCGCGATCTGCTCGGAACCGACGAGGCCGCGGAAGAGGCACTGCTCTCCGCGGCTGCGGCGCGCGGTGCATCCGAGGTCATCCCGAAGCTCGCCGCCGAGCGGGAAGGGGACCGCCCCTGATGCGCCTCAACCGTCTCGATCTCACGCGCTACGGCAAGTTCACCGACCGGCGGCTCGACTTCGGCGAGGCCAGGCCGGGCGTTGCCGACTTCCATCTCGTCTACGGCCCGAACGAGGCCGGCAAGTCGACGCTGTTCTCCGCCTATCTGGATCTCCTCTTCGGCATCGAGACCCAGAGCGCCTACGGCTTCCTCCATCCCTATCCGACCATGCGGGTCGGCGCCGACGTGACGATCGGCCAGGAGCGCCACGAGATCGCGCGGCTGAAGCGGCGGCAGGGATCGCTGGTCGACCCGGAGGACCGGGTTCTGCCGGACACGCTGTTTTCGGCGGTTCTCGGCGGCATGGACCGGCAGGCCTACCAGATGATGTTCTCGCTCGACGACGAGAGCATCGAGCGCGGCGGCGAGGGCATCCTGAAGAGCGAGGGGGAACTGGGGGCGCTGCTGTTTTCCGCCAGTTCCGGCCTGTCGGGGATCGCGGCCGGGCTGGAGCGGCTGAAGGCCGAGGCCGACGCCTTCTTTCGTCCGCAGGCGCGCAAGCACGAACTGGCGTCGCTCAAGGCGGAGATCGAGGCGCTGCGCGAGGAGCGCCGGGCGCTGGACGTCGCAGCCCGCGACTATGGCAACCTGACGCGCCAGCTGGAGACCTCGACCGCTGCCTATGACGGCGCACTGCGCGCCCGCGCCGAGACCAGCGCGGCGATCGACGGGCTGGAGCGCAGCCTGGGTGCGCTCCACCTGCTGGAGCGGTTGCGCAGCCTGCGTACGCAACTCGCATCGTTCGAGCCCGGCGAAACGCCGCCGAAGGAGTGGGCCGGCCTCGTCGCCCGGCTGATGCGGGAAGAAGCCGAACTTGCCGCCCGCAGCCAGCGGATCGCCGCCGAACGCCGGCAGCGCGAAGAGGCACTGGAGGAACTGGTCGAAGATCCTGAGATCCGTGGCGTCGAGGCGGAGATCGTCGCACTCGCCGGTTCGGAGCTGGAGGCGCGCTACCGCACCGCCGGCATGGATCTCGCCGGGCGGATCGCCGAGCGCGACCGGATCGCGGCGGAGATTGCCGGCAAGCTTGCGCGGCTTGCCCTGCCGGCCGGGCTGGACGCCGCCGATCTCGTGCTGCCGGCCGATCGCGCCCTGGCGCTGTCGGCACTCGTCGCCGCGCGCTCGGGGCTCGACGAGCGGCTGCTCGCCGCCCGCCGCGAGGAGGAGGAGGCCGACCGGACGCGGGCCGATGCGGCGGAGGCGGTCGCCGCCCTGGCCGGCACGGAGGGCGAGGACGAGGCGGAGCCCGTCCGCGCGCTTCTGGCGACCCTCGTGCGGGCCGCGCGCTCCAGCGCGCTGCCGGGCCGGCTGCGCGACGGCGAGCGCGAGATCGCCACCGCCCGGGCGGCGCTGGCGGCCGCCATCGAGCGCTGCGGGCACGCGGGCGATGTCGAGGACGTCCGGCGGGCGGACATTCCCGGGCGAGAGGCGGTGGAAAGCCTCAAGGCCGCGGTTCGCCGGCATGCCGAGAGCGTGGAGCGGATGGAGGAGCAGGCGCGCGACCTCATGCGCGAGCTTTCGGGCCAGCGCGCAGGCCTGGAGCGCATGCGCCGGGACGAGGCGCTGGTCAGCGACGAGGAGGCCCGGGCGCTGCGCCGCGCGCGCGACCAGGCCTGGCAGGCGCATCGCGCCGCCCGCGACGAAGAGACTGCGGAGCGCTTCGAGATCCTGCTGCGCAAGGACGATCAGGCCGCCGACCAGCGCCTTGCCCAGGCGGGGCAGCTGTCCGAGCTGCGCCTGACCGAGCGGGCGCTTGCCGCAAACGAGGCGCGGCTGGAGACGCTGGAGGCCGATCTGGAGCGTGCGGGCGAAGACCGCGGCCTTCTGGACGACAGGATCGGGCGCCTGGCGTCCGGGCTCGGGATCCGGGCGGCATCGAACGGAGACGGCCGGACGACGGCCGTTCGGGCGGGACGCGCGCGGGGAGCCGCATCCGGTCCTGCCGCGGCCTCGCTTGGCGCCGCCGCATCCGTTGCGCAGGCCGAGGCCTGGCGGGAACCGGAGGCCGAGCCCGTCGCGGCCTGGCTGGCAGGGGCGCTGGCGGAGCTCGACGCTGTCGACCGCGCCATCGAGCACCTGCGGGCGGCGCGGACCGCCGCCGATCATCTGGCCGAACGCAGTGCCGCCGTCTCGGCGACGATGCGCGAGGCGGAGGAGATGGCCGGGCGGCTGTCGCAGGCGTTGGCAAGCCCGGTGCCGGTGGAGATGTCCGCCGGCGTTCTCGACGAACTGCTGCTGTGCGCCGACGATCGCGCCGCTGCACTTGGGGAGGTCATCGCCGCAGGGCGCAACGCGCGCGCGGCCCTCGTGTCGGCGGAGGCAAAACAGCGCGAGCGGCAAGCGGGCCGGGCGGCGGCCGAGGCTGCGGTTGTGGCATGGCAGGCGGACTGGGACGCCGCCTGCGACGGCACCTGGCTCGCCGCGACCGGACTTGCGGCCGATGCGGCGCGTGCCGGCGCGCTGCTTCCCCTCATCCGCGACATAGCCGGGCTGGTCGATGCGCGGCGCGAACTCGACCGGCGGATCGAGGGCATGCGGCGCGACGAAGCCGATTTCCGCCGCCTCACCGCCGACCTGGCGGCCCGGCTCGGGGAGCGGCCGGACGATCCGCTCGCCCTGCTGCGTCAACTGGCCGACAGGCTCGGCCGCGCCCGCGAGGTATCCGCCCGCAGCGCAAGCCTCCGGGCGGAGCTCGAGCGGCTGGAGGCGGAGGCGCGCGAGATCGACGACCGGCTTGCGGTTCACCGGCGCCAGGCGGGCGACATGTGCGATGCCCTCGGCTGCGAGACGCTGGCGGATGCCGCCCGCGCCCTGGAGCGGTTGCGCGAGCGCGAGGAACTGCGCCAGCGCGCCGACGAGACCGCGTTCGACCTTGCGCGCGCCATGCTGACCGCGACCGCCGAGGAGGCCGAGGCCGCGCTTGCGGCCACCGACGAGGCCGAATTGCTTCGCGAGCGCGACCGGCTGCGGGCCCTGCACGAGGACCAGGACGGAGAGGTGCGCGAGGCGCATGCGGCGCGGATCAAGGCTGCCGATGCGCTGGCCGCCGTCGCGGCGGACGGCAGGGTCGCCGCGATCGAGGAACGGCGGCGCACGCTGATCATCGACCTTGCCGAGCGGGCGCGGGGCTATGTCGCCGGCCGCGCCGGCATCCAGGCGGTGGAGGCGGCCCTGCGGCTCTACCGGGAACGGCACCGCAGCGCGATGATGCGCCAGGCCTCGGAGGCCTTCAACACGATCAGCGGCGGCGAGTATGCGGGGCTCGCCACCGTGCTCGAGAAGGACCAGGAAATCCTCGTCGCGGCCGCGGCGTCGGGCGGCACGAAGCTCGCGCGCGAACTGTCCAAGGGAACGCGCTTCCAGCTCTATCTGGCGCTTCGGGTCGCCGGCTATCACGAAGTCGCGGCGAACCGGGAAATCCTTCCCTTCGTCGCCGACGACATCATGGAGACCTTCGACGACGGCCGCGCCTTCAACGCCTTCCGCCTGATGGCCGACATGGCGAGGGTAGGGCAGGTCGTCTACCTGACGCACCACGAGCACCTCTGCGACATCGCCCGGCGGGCCTGCCCGAGCGTCACCATCCACGAATTGTGAGGCGGGCCGCGCCGCCGCTGTCCTTGCTAGAGCACGAGATGCTGGACGACCAGCATGAAGGCCAGCACGGCCGCGGCCAGCGCCCCGCCGACCACGGCCAGGGCGACGACGGCACAGACGAGGCCCGCGATCACCCACAAGCCGTCGCGCTCTAGGATGCCGAAGGCGGTGAGCGACACCGCGAGCGCCGGCAGGATGTTGCCGAGCGGCATCGGCAGGAACAGCACCACCGCAAGCACGAGACAGACCGCGCCCATGACGTTTTCCGCCGGCGGCGTCGTCAGGAACGACAGCCGTGGCCGCAGCAGGCGCTCGGCGCGCAGCAGCAACGGCATCAGCCGGCCGACGACGGCCGCGAAATCCCGCGTCGTCATCGACCTTCCGGCGATGATCTGCGGCAGCCACGGCCTCAGCCCCAGCGTCATCTGGGCGGCGAGCACGACGAGCGGGGCACCGAGGACCGCCGAGGTTCCGGGCGGCGTCGGCAGGATGTTGGGCAGTGCGAAGATCAGCATCAGCGCCCCGAAGGCGCGGTCGCCCATGGCTGCGAGGATGTCGCCGACGCTGATGCGCTCGCGCCCCTGATCGTCCGCGAGCCCGGCGAGGATGGCGGAGAACCGGCGGCGGGTCGCGGCATGGCCGAATGCGGCGCTGCCGGCGTGGCCGTCGTCCTGGCCCTCATCCTGGCGCTCGTCGATCATGCGGACCTGCCTTTGGGGAATCGTTGGCCGTGACGGGACGCTACGTCGCCAAGGTGACCCGCGTGTAACAGCGCCGGCGCGCGCGGCCGGAATGGAACCGAGCGCCGGTGCGCTTGCATTTGCCGGGCAGGGGGAGGATTCTGGGGCAGGCGGGCGCCCATGAACCGGCGGACGTCGCCGGGCAGCGCCAGCGTACCGGCTCGCTGGCGGGCCCTCCGGTTGCCGGCCATGCCGGGGCGGCGGGCAGCGCTTGCGCGCCGCGGCCTGGAATGCCCGCCCCGCACGCAATCTCGGCCGTCGGGGTTGACTTGGGGCGGCACCGATGGTTCTTGGCACGGTGCTTCGGCCCGGTGCCGGAGCGTCTACGGGCGAGTGCCATGACGGTTGGACAATTGAGCGGTGGCAAGGATCGGCAGCGGGGTTTCCTCGGGGCGTTCCTGCTCATGCTCGCGCTCGTCGTCGGCCAGTTCGTCACCCTCGAACGCAAGATCTCCTTCCGCGCCGCCGCCGATCCGGCGGTTTCGCGCGCGGCGGCGGACAAGGCCACCGGCAGCACGCGCCCGCTTTCGGCGGGCGGCGGATCGAACGGCAGCGACAGCTGGCACCTGACCGCGAGCGCCACCGAACGGCGCGCCGCCAAGGCGAAGGCGACCGGTGGCGGCGATCCGTGGCCGGAACTCGGTCTGCCGCTTTCCAGCCGGCCGGCGCCTGTGGCCGGGCTTGCCGAACTCGCACGTCTGGCGCTGCCGGACGCGGCGGTCCATTCCGCAGCACCCCGGCACCATTTTGACGGGCGGGCGCCCCCGCAAGGCGTCCTCTGACGGCCCTTAAAGGGCCGCCACCGGCGCCACGGCGCGCCGAATTTCCGACGATATCCGAGCCTCGCGGCCCAGGGCCCGACGCTCTCTCGCACCTGAAGCGGACACTTCCATGCGCACATCCAAATGGGCCCTCGCGGCCTATCTCGTCATCATCATCTTCGGCGTCCTCACCGCCGTTCCGAACATCCTGACGCCGTCGCAGCTCGAGCGCTTCGGCAGGTTCCTGCCGGCCAAGCCCGTGACGCTCGGCCTCGACCTGAAGGGCGGTTCGCATCTCGTCCTCGAGGTCGATTCCGCCGCCCTGACCAAGGCGCGCATGGACGTGCTGCTCAACGACGTCCGCGGCATCCTGCGGACCGCCGGCGAACGGGCCTCGGCCGCCCGGCTGAACGGCACCACCATCGTCGTGACCCCGTCGTCGCCGGAAGCGCGCGACAAGGTCCTGCCGGAGATCCGCAACCTCGCAGCCCCCGCCGGCGCGCTCGGCTTTGGGGCGAGCGCCTCCGACATCGACGTCCAGCAGCAGGGCGACACGATCAGCGTGACCCTGACCGAGGCGGGCGTCGCCGACCGCATGACCGCGGCCGTCGACCAGAGCCTCGAGATCATCCGCCGCCGCGTCGACCAGGTCGGCGTCGCCGAGCCGCTGATCCAGCGCGTGGGCGGCGACCGCATCCTCGTCCAGCTGCCCGGCCTGCAGGACCCGACCCGGCTTCGCCAGCTGCTCGGCTCGACTGCGCAGATGAGCTTCCACATGCTGGATGCCTCCGTCGATCCGAACAGCGTGCCGCCCCGCGGCGTGACGATCCTGCCGGGCGCCAACGACGGCCAGAAATACGCCGTCGAGGATCGCGTGACGATCTCGGGCGACCGTCTGGCCGATGCCAAGGCCGGCTTCGACCAGCGCACCAACGAGCCGATCGTCTCGTTCACCTTCGACACGACCGGCGCGCGCCAGTTCGGTGAAGTCACCAAGGCCAATGTCGGCCGTCCCTTCGCCATCGTCCTCGACGGCAAGGTGCTGACCGCACCCGTCATCCGCGAGCCCATCCTCGGCGGCCAGGGACAGATCAGCGGCAACTTCACCCCGCAGGAGGCGACGGTTCTTTCCGCGCTGCTGCGCTCGGGCGCCCTGCCGGCCCCGCTCACCATCATCGAGGAGCGCACCGTCGGCCCGAACCTCGGCAGCGACTCCATCCGCATGGGCCTCTATACCGGCCTCGCCGGCCTCGCCTTCGTCGTCGCCCTGATGGTCGGCCTCTACAGCGCCTGGGGCCTGATCGCCGTCGTCGGCCTGATCCTGCACACGATCATGACGATCGGCATCCTCGGCCTGCTCGGCTCGACGCTGACCCTGCCCGGCATCGCCGGCATCATCCTCGGCATCGGCATGGCGGTCGACGCCAACATCCTCATCAACGCCCGTATCCGCGAGGAGACCGCCTCCGGCTCGGGCGCGATGAAGGCGCTCGACGTTGGCTTCAACAAGGCCTATGCGACGATCGTCGACGGCAACATGACGACGATGGTCGGCATGCTGCTGCTGTTCATGTTCGGCAGCGGCCCGGTCCGCGGCTTTGCGATCACCATGATCATCGGTATCGCGATTTCGATGTTCACCTCGATCACGGTCGTCCGCCTGCTGATGCGCGAGGCCGTCGTTCGCCGCAAGATGAAGAAGATCGAGATCCATTCGATCCTCGGCGCGGTGCGCAGCATTCCGAGCTTCTCCTTCATGCGCGGCCGCTTCGTGGCGATCGGCGTCTCGGCCTTCCTGTCGATCAGCTCGATCATCCTGTTCTTCACCCCCGGCCTGAACTACGGCATCGACTTCGTCGGCGGCATCCAGGTCGAGGCCACCTCGAAGACGCCGATCGATCTCGGCACGCTGCGCGAGGAGCTGGAGGGCCTGAACCTCGGCGAAGTGGCGCTGCAGGAGTTCGGGCACGGCACCTCGGTGCTGATCCGCGTCCAGCGGCAGCCCGGCAGCGAGGAGGCGCAGACGGCAGCGTTGAACCAGATCCGCCAGGGTGTGTCGGAGGTCATTCCGGACGCGAGCTTCGAACGCACCGAAGTCGTTGGCCCGACCGTGAGCACCGAGCTCGCCCGCTCCGGCTTCATCGCCGTCGGTCTCGGCATGCTGGCGATCCTGATCTACATCTGGTGGCGCTTCGAATGGCACTTCGCCGTCGGCGCGATCGCGACGCTGATCCTGGACATCACCAAGATGATCGGCTTCTTCGCGCTGATGCAGATCGACTTCAACCTGACGGCGATCGCCGCCGTGCTGACGCTGATCGGCTACTCGGTCAACGACAAGGTCGTCGTCTACGACCGCATGCGCGAGAACCTGCGCAAGTACAAGTCGATGCCGTTCTCCGACCTGATCGACCTGTCGATCAACCAGGTGATCATGCGATGCATCTTCACCTCGGTCGCGGTGGCCGTTTCGCTCCTGCCGATGGCGATCTGGGGCGGCGACACCGTCAAGCCGTTCGCCTGGCCGATGGTCTTCGGCGTCATCGTCGCGACGTCCTCGTCGATCTACATCGGCGGCCCGATCCTCCTGTTCCTGTCGCGCTGGTGGAAGGACCGCGAGGGCAACCGCCTGCCGACGGCAGGCGGCCCGGAAGGACAGGTCATCGAGCAGAAATAGGAAAAAGGGGCGCTTCGGCGCCCCTTGATCGTTCGGCCTACGATGGTCCGTTTGTAAAAGAGAACGCCGCGCGTCTGGCGGGACGCGCGGCGTTGTTCTTGGGCGGTGCCTCCGGCCGAACCTTCGGCCGCGAGGGGAACCGGGAGCGGCCTGACTATGCAGCCTTCCGGGCGCGATGGGCGCCGGCGTGCTGACGGTCGTCGCCGCCGAGGCGGAACTGGCCCACGAGCTGCGACAGCTGGTCGGCCTCCTGGGCGAGCGTGTGGCTGGAGGCGCTCGTCTGCTCGACCATGGCCGCGTTCTGCTGGGTCATCTGGTCCATCTGGTTCACGGCGGTGTTGATCTCGTGCAGGCCGGTCGACTGTTCCTGCGTCGAGGCGGCGATCTCGCCGACGAGGCCGGAGATTTCGGTGATCTGCTGCAGGATGTCGGTCAGCGCCGATCCGGCCTGGCCCACCAGCGTCACGCCCTCGGCCACCTGCTGCGAGGAGGTCGCGACCAGGGTCTTGATGTCCTTGGCGGCATTCGCCGACCGCTGCGCCAGTTCGCGCACTTCCTGGGCCACGACCGCGAACCCCTTGCCGGCCTCGCCTGCGCGGGCCGCCTCGACGCCGGCGTTCAGCGCCAGGAGGTTCGTCTGGAAGGCGATCTCGTCGATCACGCCGATGATCTGGCCGATCTGGCTGGAGGACTGCTCGATCTGCGCCATCGCCGCGACGGCGTTCTCGACGACCACGCCGGACTTCTGCGCCTCGGAGCGGGCGACGGCGGTGACGCTCGCCACCTGGCGGGCGCCGTCGGCGGACTTCTTCACCGTGGAGGTGATCTGTTCCAGCGAGGCGGCCGTCTCCTCGAGCGATGCCGCCTGCTGCTCGGTGCGGCGCGACAGGTCGTCGGAGGCATGGCTGATCTCGCGCGAGCCGGAGACCATGCTCCGGATCGCGCTGGTGACCCCGCCCAGCATCTCCTGCAGCTTGTCGGCCGCGAGGTTGAAGTTCTTCTTCAGCGCGGCGGCCTTCGGCACGAAGTCCTCGGTGATGCGGTAGGTCATGTCGCCGGCGGCAAGCGCGGACAGCCCCGCAGCCAGCCCGTCGATGACGACGCGATCCTCCTCGGCGGCCGTCGCTGCGGCCTGCTGGGTCAGCATCTGCTCATGGATGTCGGTAAGCGAGCCGCAGGCGCGGATCGTCTTGCCGTCCGCCTGGTGCGCGCAGCCGCCGGTGGCGCGGAACCAGCGATAGGAGCCGTCGCGCATCTTCAGCCGGTAGGCGATGTTGTAGCGCGAGCGCCCGGACTTGTCCTCGAGGTGCTTGGCGAAGGCGGCAAAGGTGCCGGCGACGTCGTCGGGGTGCAGACGGCCCGACCAGGAATGCACGACGTTCGGAAACTCCTGCTCGCTCTCGTAGCCGATCATCCGGCGGAACTCGGCCGACCACGTCCACTTGCTCTCAGGATGCATGGCGTCGCCGTTCTTGAGCACCGCTTCCCAGAGGCCGACGCCGCAGGCTTCGTCCAGCAGCGCCGACCGCTCGCTCAGCGCCTGGTAGCGCGCTTTCAGTTCCTTCAATTCGGTGGCGGTTTTCGAACCCAGAAGCCCCATTGTCGCGATCCTTGCAGCCCTAAATGATTAACAGATCGCAATTGAATTAAGTTAAATTAGTTTTGAATTGTTTAATCAGGTTCGATGTGCGGGCGGCTCGATGCCGCTATCGCCGGAAGCGTCGCGGCGAGAACAGGGCGGGGTCGACTGCGTTCGCCTCGAAGGCTTCGGGCAGCGCCGTCCCGGTGATCAGCGCCGCCGCAAGCGCGCCGATGGCAGGCGAGGTGAGGATGCCGTAGCCGCCCTGGCCGGCGAGCCAGAAGAAGGCGGGGTTGTCCGCCGCCGGCCCGATGACCGGCAGGCGGTCTGCGGAAAAGCTGCGCAGGCCGGCCCAGCTGCTGGCGATGCGGCTGACCTTCAGCGTGGTGGCCTCTTCGAGATAGTGGACGGCATAGGCGATATCGAGTTCCTCCGGCTGCGCGTCCGAGGCCTCGCACAGCGTCTCGTCGGCCGGCGAGACGAGCAGGCGGCCGGCATCCGGCTTGAAATAGTAGGTCTCGTCGATCTCGTTGACCTCCGGCAGCGCGCCGGCGTCGATCTCCGCCGGCAGGTCGACGGTGATGGCGGTGCGACGATGCGGGACGATGCCGGCCGGAGCGACGCCGCAAAGGCTGGCGACGGTGTCCGCCCAGCCGCCCGCGGCATCGACGAGGACTGTGGCGGAGAACGTGCCCGCCGACGTCTCGATGCTCCAGCGACGGCCGTCGTGGCGCGCCCGCAGCAGTTCGGCGCCCGCGATCAGCTCCGCCCCCGCCCGCCGTGCCGTGCGGGCATAGCCCTGCAGCAGCTGGTCCACGTCGATATCCCAGTAGTCCGGGTCGAAATAGGCGGCGGCGACATGGCCGGGATCGAGGAAGGGCACGCGGCGGACGGCATCCTCGACGGTGAGGGCAACGACCGCGACGCCGTCGGCCTCCGCCGCAAGCCGCGCGCGTTCCACGGCATCCTCCCGCCCGGCGGGGCCGATCCAGAGACTGCCGCGGGCGGTCAGGAGGGGAACGGCGGCAAACCCTTCGGGCGGCTCGGCCATGAAGGCGTGGCTGATCCGGGCGAGCGCATTCACCGCCGGCGCATTGTCGCGCAGGGTGAACTCGGCCGCCGAGCGCCCGGTGCTGTGGTAGCCGTTGGCCGCCTCCCGCTCGAGCACGACGACCGAGCGATGCGGCGCCAGGAAATGCGCCAGCGACAGGCCGGCGATTCCACCGCCGATGATGGCTACGTCATGATGCTGCATGGTTCCGGCCCCGTTGGAGATGCGCCGCCGCGCTGCGGCTTTGCCATCGATCTAGGCGACCCGGGACCCGCGTTCAAATTTATAGGGATGAAGGTGAATATCGACGCAATTTATGAGGCGGGATGCCGGAACAGCGGCACCTCGCCCACATGCGCCAGGAAGGCGCGCTCGGCGGGATTGAGGGCCGCCCCCGGATTGGTGATGCGGAAGGTCTCCGTCTGCGGCAGGTCTTCATAGGGCGGCAGCTGCCACAGTTCGCCCGCCGACAGGGCCGGGCGGGCGAGATGCACCGGCAGCATGCCGATGCCGGCATTGGCGATGACGAGCCGCAGCACCTCCTCGACGTTGAAGGCGATCGCCCGCACCTGCTGGCCGAACGAGCCGACCGCCCTGACTGCCGTGACGGGCCCCATATGCGGGCCGCCGAGGACGTCGGAGATGAAGCTGACATAGGGCTCGCCCCGCAGTTCCTCGACGCGGACGTCCTCGCTGCCGAACAGCCGGTGGCCGCGGCCGCAGTAGAGCGCGTAGGTCTCGATGCAGAACGGCGCGCAGACGAGACCCGCCGGGATGATGCCGTCCGAGATGCCGAGTGTCGCGATGCCGCGCTCCACCGCGCGGATCACGTCCGCCGTGGTCTCCACCCTGACGCCGGCCGTGACGCGCGGATGCAGGCGGAAGAAGGCGGCGAGCGCACGGTCCCAGTCCGGGTTCAGCGCATGGCTGACGGTGTGGATGGTGATATGGCCGGTGACGTCCTGGCCGGTCGGCGCCATGGCTTCCGGCAGCCGCACGACGGCGGTGAAGATGTCGCGACAAAGCGCATGCAGCCGCTCGCCGGCTTCCGTCAGTTCGAACCGCCCCGGCCGGCGGTCGATCAGCTTGTGGCCGACGGTCTGCTCCAGCCGCTTCAAGGCCATGCTGACGGCCGGCTGCTGCAGCAGGAGCCGGTTGGCCGCCCGCGTGATGCTGCCTTCCTCCACCACCACGACGAAGGTGCGAAGCAGGTTCCAGTCGAGATTGTGGGCAAAGCGTTCGAGGCGGTTGGTCGGCATGGGATCCGAGAGCGAGCCGGAGCGTTGCGGGCGCAGGGCGGCCATCCTTCCCGCGTCGGGAGGGTGGCCGCCCGGGGCCGGCTCTACTTCATCGTATAGACGTCGATTGCGAAGTACTTGTCGTTGATCTTCTGGTAGGTGCCGTCGGCGCGGATGTCCTTCAGCGCCTGGTTGATCCGCTCGCGCAGGGCATTGTCCTCCTGGCGCACGGCAATGCCGACGCCCTCGCCGACGAACTTCTTGTCGGTGATCGGCTCGCCGATCAGCTCACAGCAGCCCTTGCCGTCCTCGTTCTTCGTCACCCAGTCGAGCAGCGGGATCATGTCGCCCACCTGCAGGTCCAGGCGGCCGTTCGCCATGTCCAGGTTGACCTCGTCCTGGGTCGGATAGAGCTTGATGTCGGCGTCGGGATAGACGGCGGCGATATAGTCGGCCTGGGTCGTGCCCGACTGGGCGCCGATCACCTTGCCCTTCATGCCCTCGTTGGTGAAGTCGGTGATGCCCGCCCCCTTCGGCGCGGCATGGGTCATGGCGGCGAGATAGTAGGGGTCGGTGAAGGACACCTGCTTCTTGCGCTCGTCGGTGATGAACATCGAGGCGATGATCATGTCGTATTTCTTCGCCTGCAGCCCGGGAATGATGCCATCCCAGTCCTGCGCGACGACCTCGCACTCGACCTTCATCTTCTCGCAGAGCGCAAGGCCGATGTCGACGTCGAATCCGGCCAGCTTGCCGGACGGTTCCTGGTAGTTGAAGGGCGGATAGGCGCCCTCCGTGCCGATCTTCAACGTCTCGGCCGAAGCCGTTGCGGAAAGAAGGCTGGCGGCGACAAGCGCCAGCAAGGCAATGCTCTTTTTCATGGTCGTTCCCCTTTTTCCCGGTGCCCTTCAAACGGGTAGGGCGAGCCTAGCGCTGCGCAAAGTATAAACGAAATAGATAGGCATGATAGCGAATATCATTCACGTCAATGCGCAGCGGGACGGCGGCGGGCGCCATCCCGGCGGGGCAGAAGCCGATCTTGGGGGGCGCGGCGGCGCCTACCAGCGCTGATGAACGTAGGGTGCCACCAGCCGGTCGTAGATGCCGGCCGTTGCGGCCATCACCTCGGCGGACAGCGGCGCGAGGTCGGCCGCCTTCGCGTTCGCCTCGGCCTGCGCGGCGTTGCGGGCGCCGGGGATGACGACGCTGACCGCCTCGTTCATCAGGATCCATTTCAGCGCGAACGCGGCCATGCCGGCGCCCGCCGGCACCAGCTTGCGCACCTCCTCGACCGCCTGCAGCCCGACTTCGAGCGGAACGCCGGCGAAGGTCTCGCCGACGTCGAAGGCCTCGCCGTGGCGATTGTAGTTGCGGTGATCGTCGGCGGCGAAGGCGGTGTCGCGGGTGATCTTGCCGGACAGCAGCCCGCTTGCGAGCGGCACGCGCGCGATCACCGCGACGTTCCGGCGCTTTGCCTCCCTGAGGAACAGATGCGCCGGGCGCTGCCGGAAGATGTTGAAGATGATCTGGATGCTGACGACGCCCGGATATTCGATCGCCTTCAGGCCTTCCTCGACCGTCGAGACGCTGACGCCGTAGTCGGCGATCTTGCCGGACGCCTTGATCTCCTCCAGCCCCTCGAACACCTCGGGCCGGTAGAACACCTCGGTCGGCGGGCAGTGAAGCTGGACGAGGTCCAGCCGGTCCACCTGCAGGTTCTGTCGGCTGCGGTCGATGAAGCCTTCGAGATTGGCCTTGGTATAGCCGTCGGCGGTATGCGGCGACAGCCGGCGACCGGCCTTGGTCGCCACCATCGGCCGGGTGCCGCCGCGCGCCTTCAGCACCTCGGCGATGATCTTTTCCGACCGGCCGTCGCCATAGACGTCGGCGGTGTCGATGAAGGTCATGCCGGCGTCGAGCGCCGCGTTCAGGGCCGCGCGCCCGTCCGCCTCGCTGACGTCGCCCCAGGATCCGCCGATCTGCCAGGCGCCGAAGCCGATGTCGGTGGTGGTGAAGGCGGTGCGTCCGAACTGCCGGTGTCTCATCTCACGTCTCCCATCTGTGGATGTGCCGGTGTAGCGCCGGCGCACCCTCCCGACAAGTCCGCGCGAGCGGCTATGCGTGGATGCGGTCGATGCCGATCAGGCAGGCGTCGCCCGGCGCCTGGCCGAGGGGGACGCGGAGATCGCATCGCCCCTCGACGAGCAGCACGTCGAGGGGGGCAAGCCCGAACGGAGTGTCGCCGGACACGACCGCGAGGTCTGCCAGCGCCAGCAGCAGGGTCCAGTCGTGCGACGTCGCAATCCGCTGCCCTGCGCCGGGCGAGACGCGCTCCAGCGTGTGGGCGAACAGGCCGCGCCGCGTCATCACGTTCAGGTCGGTGATCGGCCCGCCGGTCAGCCGGGCGAAGGTCGGCGCATCGGCGGGAAAGGCGAGGGGAGCCCCGTGGGGTCCGAGGACCTGCCGCCCGATGCCGTCGATCTCCAGTTCCATGCCGTCGCCGGACAGGACGGCAAGCGTCCGGTCGACGTCCGGAAAGCTCGAGAACGGCCCGTCGCTCGCGACCGTCGCCATGCTCACCCGCCAACCGAAACCGGCCAGATCGCTGCCCTCCGGATAGACGGCCACCTCCACCGTCTCCCCGCCGCCGTTCTTCCACGGCATGCGGCGATGGCGGCTGCTGGCGAGGATTTTCGGTTCCGGCTGACGCATGCGCTGTTCCTTGACACGGTGTCGATTTAAACTAAGTTTAGTAGACTAAGTCCGAACGAGGCATCCATGGATACCATCAACATCCACGAGGCGAAGACCCATCTGTCGCGCCTGATCGAAAAGGCGGCGAAGGGAGAGGCCTTCATTATCGCCAAGGCCGGCAAGCCGATGGTCAAGGTCGTGCCGCTCGATGAGGCGGACGTCGCGGACAGGCGCCGGATCGGCTTCATGAAGGACATGATCGTCGTCCCCGAGGATTTCGACACGATGATGGCCGAGGAGATCGCCGGCATGTTCAACGACAGCGGCCTTCGCTCCCGATGAGGTTGTTGCTCGATACGCACGTCCTGCTCTGGGCTGCCGGCGCCAACGCCATGCTGCCCGCTGCATTCCGGGGCGCGATCGAGGATGCCGGGAACGACGTGCTGTTCAGCTCCGCGAGCATCTGGGAAATCGCGATCAAGCAGGGGCAGGGTCGTCCCGATTTTCACGTCGATCCGCACGTGCTGCGCCAGCGCCTCCTGGAAAACGGTTACGGCGAGCTTCCCATCAATGGCGAACATGCGCTGGCGGTCGCTCGGCTACCACTTCTGCACAAGGATCCATTCGATCGCATTCTCGTCGCCCAGGCGATCGTCGAGGGCGTTCGCCTGCTCTCCGTCGACCAGATGGTGCTGCAGTATCCGGGCCTCATGACGATCTGAGGCCCGGCACGGTCTCGTTTCCCCGTTCAGTTCCCGAGGATGCCCGGCAGGCGCAGGCCCTTGTCGCGGGCGCAGTCGAGCGCGATGTCGTAGCCCGCGTCGGCATGGCGCATGACGCCGGTGGCCGGGTCGTTCCACAGGACCCGTTCCAGCCTGCGGTCGGCATCGTCCGAGCCGTCGCAGCAGATGACCATGCCGGAGTGCTGGGAGAAGCCCATGCCGACGCCGCCGCCATGGTGCAGCGACACCCA
This sequence comes from Hyphomicrobiales bacterium, assembly GCA_900469965.1. Lineage (GTDB taxonomy): Bacteria > Pseudomonadota > Alphaproteobacteria > Rhizobiales > Rhizobiaceae > Mycoplana. The sequence continues at coordinate 344,900 of UBZP01000014.1, forward strand.
GGTGGCGCCCGAGGCGGTGTTGAGCAGGGCGTTCAGGAGCGGCCAGTCGGAGACGGCGTCCGAGCCGTCCTTCATCGCTTCCGTCTCGCGGTTCGGCGAGGCGACCGAACCACTATCGAGATGGTCGCGGCCGATGACGATCGGGGCGGAAAGCTCGCCGTTGCGCACCATTTCGTTGAAGGCGAGGCCGAGCTTGTGACGATCGCCGAGGCCGACCCAGCAGATGCGCGCCGGCAGGCCCTGGAAGGCGATGCGGTCCTTGGCCATGTCCAGCCAGTTGTGCAGGTGCTTGTTGTCGGGCAGCAGTTCCTTGACCTTGGCGTCGGTCCTGTAGATGTCCTCCGGATTGCCGGACAGGGCCGCCCAGCGGAACGGACCGATGCCGCGGCAGAACAGCGGCCGGATATAGGCCGGCACGAAGCCGGGGAAGGCAAAGGCGTTGTCCAGCCCCTCGTCCTTGGCGACCTGGCGGATGTTGTTGCCGTAGTCGAGGGTGGGCACGCCGGCGTCCCAGAAGGCGACCATCGCCTCGACATGGGTCTTCATCGACGCACGGGCCGCAGCCTCCACCGCCTTCGGATCGCTCTCGCGCCTGGCTTTCGCCTCCGCCACGCTCCAGCCGATCGGCAGGTAGCCGTTCAGGGGATCGTGTGCCGACGTCTGGTCGGTGACGATGTCCGGCCGCGGGCCGCCGGCCTTCATGCGGCGCACCAGTTCCGGGAAGACCTCGGCGGCGTTGCCGAGCAGGCCGACGGATTTGGCTTCACCGGCCTTCGTCCAGCGGTCGATCATCGCCAGCGCCTCGTCCAGCGACGTGGCCTTCTCGTCGACGTAGCGGGTGCGCAGGCGGAAATCGATGCGGGTCTCGTCGCATTCGACGGCGAGGCAGCAGGCGCCGGCCATGACGGCGGCGAGCGGCTGGGCGCCACCCATGCCGCCCAGGCCGCCGGTCAGGATCCACTTGCCCTTGAGATTGCCGTCATAGTGCTGCCGGCCGGCCTCGACGAAGGTCTCGTAGGTGCCCTGCACGATGCCCTGGGTGCCGATATAGATCCACGAGCCGGCCGTCATCTGGCCGTACATGGCAAGGCCCTTCTTATCCAGCTCGTTGAAGTGGTCCCAGGTCGCCCAATGCGGCACGAGGTTGGAATTGGCGATCAGCACGCGCGGCGCATCCTTGTGGGTGCGGAACACGCCGACCGGCTTGCCGGACTGGACGAGCAGGGTCTCGTCCTCGTTCAGGTCCTTCAGCGTCGCGACGATCCGGTCGAAATCGTCCCAGGTGCGCGCCGCCCGGCCGATGCCGCCGTAGACGACCAGTTCGTGCGGGTTTTCCGCCACGTTCGGGTCGAGGTTGTTCATCAGCATGCGCAGCGGCGCCTCGGTCATCCAGCTCTTGGCGTTGAGTTCGTTGCCCTGCGGGGCGCGCACGTCGCGAATGTTGTGGCGGGGATTGGTCATGGGGTCCTCCGGCTTAGTGTTTGAGTTCGGGCGCGATCCGTTCGATCCGCCTGAGAATGGTTTCGAGATGGCCGCGAAGCCGTTCCGCCTTGGCCGTGTCGTAGGCGAAGGGCGGCGTTTCCGTCGCAAGATGGGTCGACTGGGCCAGCTCCATCTGGATCGCATGGACGCCCATCTCCGGCTTTCCGTAGTGCCGCGTCGTCCAGCCGCCCTTGAAGCGACCGTTGAGGACGCTGCTGTAATTGTCCGCACGGGCTGCGATTTCCACGACTGCCGCCTCGATTTCCGGCGCGCAGGTCCGGCCCATGTCGGTGCCGATGTTGAAGTCCGGCAGCCGGCCCTCGAACAGGAAGGGGATGTGCGACCGGATCGAATGGCAATCGTAGAGCACGGCGATGCCGTGGATGGCCTTCACCCGCGCGGTCTCCGCGGCAAGGGCCGCATGATAGGGGGCGTGGAAGTCCCGCAGCCGCGCCGCGATGTCCCCGCCCGTCGGGCCTTCGCCGTCCCTCCAGATCGCCTGGCCGTCGAAGTCGGTCTCCGGCACCAGCCCGGTCGTGTTCTGCCCGGGATAGAGGCTCGTTCCCGCCGGATCGCGGTTCGCGTCGATGACGTAGCGGTGGAAGGTCGCCCGCACGGTCGTGGCGTCGGCCAGCAGGCCGTCATAGAGGCGATGGATGTGCCAGTCCGTATCGGCGAGCCTGCGGCCGTTGTCGTTCAGCCGCGCCCAGATCGCAGCCGGGACATCGGTGCCGGTGTGGGGAAAGGCCAGGATGACTGGCGAGGCGCCCCGGCGGATTTCGAAGACGGAGGTCGTCATGCCGAGAGCCCCCCGGGTAGCCACAGCTTCACCATCTCACCCCTCCAGCGCCGGCAGGATGCCGGCGGAAACCGATGCGTTCAGTGCCCCGGTCTTCACCAGTTCGCCCGCAGCTGCCAGGTCGGTCGCCATGTAGCGATCCTCGTCCAGCGTCGGCACCGCGGTCCGCAGCGTGTCGATCGCCTTCTGCAATTCCCGGCTCGTGGCGAGCGGCGCGCGGAACTCCACCCCCTGCGCTGCCGTGATCGCCTCGATGCCGATGATCGCAAACAGGTTCTCCGTCATCTGCAGCAGCCGTCGGGCGCCGTGGCAGGCCATGGAGACGTGGTCCTCCTGGTTGGCGGAGGTGGGCGTGGAATCGACAGAGGCGGGATGCGAGAGCTGCTTGTTCTCGCTCATCAGCGCCGCCGACGTCACCTCGGCGATCATCAGGCCGGAATTCAGCCCGGGCTTCTTCGCCAGGAACGCCGGCAGGCCGTAGGAGAGGGCGGGGTCGACGAGAAGCGCGATGCGGCGCTGGGAGATCGCGCCGATCTCGCAGACGGCGAGCGCGATCTGGTCGGCGGCGAACGCGACCGGCTCGGCGTGGAAATTGCCGCCGGAGACGACGGAATTGTCCGACAGCACCAGCGGGTTGTCGGTCACCGCGTTGGCCTCGATCTCCAGCGTGCGGGCGACCGAGCGCAAGAGATCGAGGCAGGCGCCGTCGACCTGCGGCTGGCAGCGGATGCAGTAGGGGTCCTGCACGCGCTCGTCATTGTCGATATGGCTCTGCCGGATCGGCGAGCCCTCCAGCAGCGCGCGCAGGGCGGCGGCGGTATCGATCTGGCCGCGATGGCCGCGCAGGGTATGGATGTCGGGGTGGAACGGCGCGGACGACCCCATCGCCGCGTCCGTCGACATCGCGCCGGTGATCAGCGCCGCCTGCGAGGCGCGGTGGGCGCGGAAGAGGCCGGCGAGCGCCAGCGCCGTCGACGCCTGGGTGCCGTTGATCAGCGCCAGTCCCTCCTTGGCCGCAAGCCTGACAGGCACGAGGCCGGCGGCCGAAAGCGCATCTGCGCCGGCCATGCGCCGGCCGTCGAAATAGGCCTCGCCGTGGCCCATCATCACCGCCGCCAGGTGCGCCAGCGGCGCCAGATCGCCGGAGGCGCCGACGGATCCCTTTTCCGGAATGACCGGGATCACGCCCTTTTCCTGCATCGCCTCGATCAGGCGGACGATCGCCAGGCGCACGCCCGAGGCGCCGCGGCCGAGCGAGACCAGCTTCAGCGCCATGATCAGGCGGACGATGTTTTCCGGCAGCGGCGCGCCGACGCCGCAGCAATGCGACAGGATCAGGTTCCGCTGCAGCGTCGCGACGTCGGCGGCGTCGATCTTGATCGAGGCGAGTTTGCCGAAGCCGGTGTTGATGCCGTAGACCGGCGCGTTGCCGGCGGCGATCTCGGCGATCCGCGCGGCGGCCTTCTCGATCCCCGCGTCGAAGGCGGGATCGAGGCGGGCGGGCTCGCCCGTCCAGTAGATGGTCTCGAGATCCTTGAGCGGCACGGAGCCCGGATGCAGGATGATGGTCATTGCGTTTTCTCCGATGTGGCGGCGGGCCGCCATTCAATGTCAGCGGCCGCGGTAGACGCGCCGGTGCAGCGGGTTGAAGCCCATGCGGTAGACGAGCTCGGCCGGCTGGCCGATGTCCCAGAGCGCGAAGTCGGCCCGCTTGCCGGCCTCCAGCGTTCCGATCTCGTCGAGCAGCCCCAGCGCACGCGCGGCCTCGCGCGTGGTGCCGGCGAGGCATTCCTCCACCGTCATGCCGAACAGCGTCGCCGCCATGTTCATGGTCAGAAGCAGCGAGGTCAGCGGCGAGGTGCCGGGATTGTTGTCGGTGGCGACCGCCATCCGGACGCCGTGTTCGCGGAAGAGCGCGACCGGCGGCTTCTTCGTCTCGCGGATGAAGTAATAGGCGCCGGGCAGGATCACCGCGACCGTGCCCGCCTGCGCCATGGCCCTGGCGCCGTCGGCGTCGGTATATTCCAGGTGGTCGGCCGACAGCGCCCCGTAGGACGCGGCGAGCGCTGCGCCGGCGAGATTGGAGAGCTGGTCCGCATGCAGCTTGACCGGCAGGCCGAGGCGCCTGGCCGCGTCGAACACGCGCGCGATCTCGGCCGGCGAAAAGGCGATGCCTTCGCAGAAGCCGTCGACGGCATCCGCAAGCCCGGCTGCGGCGACGGCCGGCAGCATGTCGGCAACGACCTTCTCGATATAGCCGGCCTTGTCGCCGTTCATCTCCGGCGGCAGCGCATGCGCGCCGAGGAAGGTCGTGCGCACGGTGACGTCGCGCAGCTCGCCCAGGCGTCGGGCGGCGCGCAGCGCCTTGATCTCATTGTCGCGATCGAGGCCGTAGCCCGACTTGATCTCGACCGTGGTGACGCCTTCGCCGATGAGCGCATCGAGCCGCGGCAGCGTCTCCGCCACCAGATCGTCTTCGCTGGCCGCCCGCAGCGCCCGCACGGAGGAGACGATGCCGCCGCCGGCGCGCGCGATCTCCTCGTAGGTCGCCCCTTCGAGGCGCATCTCGAACTCGTTGGCGCGGGTGCCGGCATGGACGAGATGGGTGTGGCAGTCGATCAGGCCGGGCGTGATCCAGCGCCCCTCGCAATCGATCGTCTCGGTCTTGCCGAGGGCGGCGGGCAGCTCCGATTCCGGACCGGCATAGGCGATCAGCCCGTCGCGCACGGCAATGGCCGCATCCTCGATGACGCCGATGCCCGGAAGGGCCGGCGAGAAGGATGCCAGCCGCGCGTTGCGCCACAGCCTTGCCGTGTCGTCGCCGCTGCCTGAGGTCATCTGCGATATGGCCGTGGACATCGTTTCGCTCTTCCCTTGTTGATGGATAATGTATATACATATTGAAGGTCACGCAAGACCGATTTTGTGCCCACGAGGAGGATCACGCCATGACAGCAATCTTTGCCGGCCAGGCGCTGTTGCCCGAAGGCTGGGTCAGCGACGTTCGCATGACGCTGAAGGATGGGCGGATCGCCACAGTCGAGACCGGCGTGGCGGCGGCCCCCGGCGACGAGCGTCACGGCGCGATCGTGCCGGGGATGGCCAACCTCCACAGCCACGCCTTCCAGCGCGGGATGGCCGGGCTGGCCGAGCTGCGCGGACCCGGCAGCGACAGCTTCTGGAGCTGGCGCACGGTGATGTACCGCTTCGCGCTGTCGATGAACCCGGAGCAGGTGGAGGCGGTCGCAGCCCAGCTCTATGTCGAGATGTTGGAAGCCGGCTTCACCCGCGTCGGCGAGTTCCACTACCTCCATCACGACGCCGACGGCCGGCCCTATGCCGACATCGGCGAACTGGCGGCGCGCATCGCCGCGGCTGCGCGCACGACCGGCATCGGCCTGACCCTGCTGCCGGTCTTCTATGCCCATGCCGGCTTTGGCGGCACCGCACCCGGGGAGGGGCAGCGCCGGTTCATCAACGATCGCGACGGCTATGCGCGCCTCCTGGCCCGCTGCCGGGAGCTAACTGCGGCGCTGCCGGGCGGCGTCACCGGCGTGGCGCCGCACAGCCTGCGGGCCGTCACCCCGGAAGAGCTGGCGGCCGTCGTGGCGCTCGCCGGCGACGCGCCGATCCACATCCACATCGCCGAGCAGGTGAAGGAAGTGGAGGACTGCATCGCCTGGTCAGGTCGCCGCCCGGTCGAATGGCTACTGGAGAACGCGCCGGTCGACGGGCGCTGGTGTCTCATCCATGCGACCCACATGACCGATGCGGAGACCGACGCGATGGCGGCTTCCGGCGCGGTCGCGGGGCTGTGCCCGATCACCGAGGCCAATCTCGGCGACGGCACGTTCCCGGCGATCCGGTTCCTCGCCGGTGGCGGCCGCTTCGGCATCGGCTCGGATTCGAACGTGCTGATCGGCCTTGGCGACGAACTGCGCCAGCTCGAATACTCCCAGCGGCTGCTGCATCGCGGCCGCAACATGATCGCGGCCCCCGGCGGCTCCGCCGGCCGCGCCCTGTTCGACGGGGCGATGGCGGGCGGTGCGGCGGCGCTCGGGGTGGCGACGGGGCTCGCAGCCGGTGCGCCGGCCGATTTTGTCAGTCTCCGCCCGCGGCACGATATCCCCGTCTCCGGGGACCGGCTGCTGGATGCCTGGGTGTTTTCGGCCGGTGTTGCGCCCGATACGGTCTGGGTCGCCGGCCGGAAACTGGTCGAGAACGGGCGCCATGCCGCACGCGAGAAGACGGCGGCGCGGTTCGCAGAAGCCATGCGGGCGCTTGCGGCCTGACGCGACGGCAGGCCGCCGGCAGCGGCGTCAACGTCGGCCGCGGTTGCAGGACAGCCCAGAATCGTGATGTTTCAGAAGATCGTCTCGCGGGCCTTCCGAGGCGCTGCGCGCAGACAACAGGCGGATGGAACAGGGGCATGGACAACACCACCGATCCCGCGCTGGCGGCCAAGGAGCCGTCGCTGCATCGGCGCATCCTGGAGGACGTCGAGGGCCGGATCATGTCCGGCGAATGGCCGCCGGGATACCGCATCCCCTTCGAGCACGAGCTAACGGCGCAATACGGCTGCTCGCGGATGACCGTCAACAAGGCGCTGACCGAACTCGTCAAGCGCGGCCTGATCGAGCGCCGGCGCAAGTCGGGCAGCTTCGTCACCCGCCCGCATGCGCAGTCGGCGGTGCTGGAGATCCACGACATCGAGGCGGAGGTGCGCTCGCTGGGGCTGCCCTACCGCTATCAGCGGCTGGCCCGGTCGGAACGCGCCGCGCGGGCGGCCGAGCGCAAGCTGCTGGACCTTGCCGCCGGCGCGAAGCTTGTCGATCTCATCGCGGTCCATCACGCCGGCGCGCGCCCCTTCTGCCTGGAGGAACGCTTGATCAGCCTCCAGGCGGTGCCGGAGGCGGCTGCCGAGGGGTTCGAACAGATCCCGCCCGGCCAGTGGCTGCTGAGCCAGGTGCCGTGGAGCGCTGCCGAGCACCGCATCCGCGCCGTTTCGGCTGACCGGCGCGTCGCGGACCTCTTGCTGATTCCGGCGGGTGCCGCCTGCCTCGTCATCGAACGGCGCACCTGGAGCGGCGGCGCCTATGTCACCCATGTCCGGCTGACCTATCCGGGCGAGAGCCATGAACTCGTCGCCGAGTTCGCCCCGAACCATCCCAAGGCCTGAGCCGGCGCGGCGCGCCTTTTGGTTCGCGCCACAATGCGCCAAGCCCGGCCGGCTGGCTGGTCGGCCACTTACTCGACCACGACGATCGAGGACTCCTTCTTCCAGCGGGCCGTCGAGGAATTGAAGCCGTAGGCGCCCGGGCGGGTCAGCGTGATGAAGTCGGTGCCCTTGCCGGTCTCGCCCTCGGTGCCGGTGTCGGTGATCGTCAGCGACGCGCCGTCGCCGACGAGGGCCGCGATCCTCCGGCGGGCGTCGTCGGGAATGTCGATGCGGTCGAGCGCCGCCTTGACGGGATCGGCCGGACTTGCCGTGAAGGCGCCGGGTTCGGCGATGCCGAGACGCCGGCGGGTCGGGTCGGAAAGCGCGTTGTCCATCGTCACGGCGAACCACGCCAGCGCGCTGCCGCTGTCCGCGGTGCGCGCGAGCAGGAAATGCGTGCCGAGTTCGACGGTCTCGTCGCGGATCGTCACCGGCGCCTCCAGCACCGTCTCGAAGTCCTTGCGCACGGAGAGCCTCCCGTTGGCAGGCAGCGCGCGTCCGGCCTTGCGGAAAGCCGCCTCGACCAGCGCCGTCGTCACGGCCCCGTCGGCTGGCATCCCCTCGGCGCTCTGGAAGGCCTTGATCGCCAGCGTGGTCTGCGCGCCGGCCACGCCATCGGCAACGCCGGCGTCAAAACCGAGTTCGCCAAGCACCGTCTGCAGGTCCTTCAACCGGTCGCGTGCCGTCGCCCGGGTGACCAGGATGCGGACCGGATCGCCTGCCGGCCGCTGGATGGCGGGTTTTGCGACAGGCGGTTGCGGGATGCTCATGGCGACCTCGACTGCGCCGTCCGACGGATGCGGAATGGCCGGGCGCAGGGCGGCGTCGGAGAGAAGCTGGGCTTCCGGTTCGGCGCCTTCCGGCTGGAAGAGGGCGGGGTGCTCCACGACGTGCGGTGCCACGTCGCCGCCGGTGATCAGCACGTGACCGCCGCGACGGGTCAGGCGGTAGAGCATCCGGGCAAAATCGTCCGGCATCCGCACGCAACCGTGCGAGGCGGGATAGGCCGGCACGTGGCTCGACGCATGCAGGGCGATCCCGGACCAGGTCAGCCGCTGCATGAACGGCATCGGCGCCTCGTCGTAGATGTTGGAGTGGTGCATGCGCTTCTTCTCCAGGATCGAGAAGATGCCGGTCGGCGTCGTGTGGCCCTCCTTGCCGCTGGAGACGTTGGAACTCGCGACCACGGTATCGCCGTCATAGACCTTCAGCGTCTGCTGGTCCCTGGAGACGATGATCTGGAGCGGCCCCTCGATCGTTCCGGCGAGCGCCGTGGTCGAGGCGAGGGCGAGGATGCCGAACCCGGCTGCGAGGCGCAAAAGCATGTTTCCCTTCCTTGACGCAATACTCGGGAAGCTGTGGAGGATACGCCCTCGATTTTAAGGAACCTTTTATGGCCGGCGCGCCGTCCGGCAATGGCGCGCCGAACGACGGTGCCGGGCGATGGCCCGTACCCGTCCGGATCCCGCGCCGCATCCTCGCGCAGGCAACGGCGCATCGGGCGGCTACCGGCGGTCCTTGCCGAAGGTGTAGCCGGTCTCGACGCTCTTCTTGCCGAACTTGTCGCGCAGCGTGTTGATCGCGGCCTCGGCTGCGGCGCGGCGGCTGGCCTGCGGGTCGACGAGATCGGGCGGGTCGGCGCGCTGCGGGTCGCACAGGTCGGTGACGCCGATGCCGATCAGGCGGAACTTCGTCCCGTCCGCTTCCTTCTTCAGAAGCTCCATGCCGATCCGGAAGATCCGGTCGGCCAGCATGGTCGGGTCCTCGAGCTTGCGGTTGCGGGTGCGGCTCTTGAAATCCGCGGTCTTGAGCTTCAGCACCACCGTCTGCCCGGCGATCTCCGCCTTGCGCAGCCTTGCGGCCACCTGCTCGCTGAGGCGGCGCAGGTGGGTCACGAGGTCGTCATAGGCGGCGATGTCGTCGAAGAAGGTGGTCTCGGAGGAGACGCTCTTGGCCGCGTCGTTCAGGTGGACTTCCCGGTCGTCCTGCCCGCGCGACAGATTGTAGAGCCGCTTGCCCATGACGCCGTAGCGCCGCATCAGCTCGGTCTCCTCCATCGTCTGCAGCTGGCCGATATCGCGGATGCCGTCGCGCTCCAGCGTCTCTGCGAAGGCCTTGCCGACGCCCCAGATCAGCCGCACGGGTTTCGTCCGCAGGAACTCCAGCGCTTCGGCCTGGCCGATGACGGAGAAGCCGCGCGGCTTCTGGAGGTCGGAGGCGACCTTGGCGAGGAACTTGCAATAGGAGAGGCCGACCGAAATGGTGATGCCGATCTCCTGTTCGATGCGCCGTGCGAACCGGGCGAGCACGCGCGCCGGCGGATCGTGGTGGAGGCGCTCGGTCCCCTTGAGCTCGAGAAAGGCCTCGTCGATCGACAGCGGCTGAACGAGCGGCGTCAGCTCCTGCATCATCGTGCGGATCTGGCGGCCGACGCGGACGTACTTCTCCATGTCCGGCTTGATGACGATGGCCTGCGGACAGGCCTCCAGCGCCTTGAACATCGGCATGGCCGAGCGCACCCCATGGATGCGGGCGATATAGCAGGCGGTGGAGACGACGCCGCGCTTGCCGCCGCCGATGATGACGGGCTTGTCGGCGAGCTCGGGATTGTCGCGCTTTTCGACCGAGGCGTAGAAGGCGTCGCAATCGATATGGGCGAGCGTCAGCCGGTAGAGCTCGTCATGGTAGAGGAGGCGCGGGCTGCCGCAATGCTTGCAGCGGCGATTGCCCGACGGCTGCCCCGTCAGGCAATCGCGGCAGAAACCCGGATGGCGCGCTTCGTCTGGCTGCATCTTGAGAACAAATATTGAACATTCGCACATTAGCCCGTAAGCTTGCGACTCTCAAGCCCGGCCAGTGAGGAGCGCATGGGAACCCGCGCCGCAATCGATGCTGTTGCAGATCCGGCCCGCCGGCATGGCTCAGGCCGGTCATCGGCCGGCAAAGGCGGCGAAATGGGCGCGGATCCGGCGTTCGGCATCGCGCCAGTCGCTCGCCGTCACGATGAATTCCCCCGGATCCGGCGCCAGCGCCAGAAAGGCCTGGTTGGCCATCAGCCGCACCAGCAGCGCCTCGGGCACGCTTTCGCGCACCGAATGGTGGTTGGAGTGGATGTCGTCGACGAAGGCGAGCGGCAGGGAACGCCCGCGATGCAGCGCCTGCACGACGGGTCCCTTCGCCGCCTCCGTCGCCACCATCGGAAAATCGAGCCCGTGCCGGTCGAGCAGCCGGCGCCGGACCTCGGCATGACGCGGCGGCATCGCCGTCAGGAAGACGACGTCGGCGTCCTTGCCGAGCGCGCCAAGCGTCTCCACCGCCAGCGCCGCGGGCGTCTGCCACTGGTCCTGTGTGGCGAAGAACTCCTCCTGCAGCGCCTTGACCGCCGCCTCCAGCACGGCCTCTCCGGTGCTGCGGTCGACGATGTTGCCGGTCAGCCGGAAGGAGCGCGGCAGCAGTTCGTGGCCGCGCGAGCGCAGGAAGGCGTCGAGCGGGGTCAGATACTCGAGCACCACCTCGTCGACGTCGCAGACGACGAGCGGCCGGTCCGACAGGAGCACGTGATCGAGCGGGACGATGTCGGCCCCGGGCTTCACGGCCAGTCGGCCCCGCTGCCGGCGCCCGACATCAGCGCGTGCGCGCGCACCACCTGCTCGGGCTTGCGGTTCGTCGCCTCGCAGAAGGCGATCAGCGTCGGCTCGTGGCCCATCAGGAAGTCGAGCAGGCCGGCGAGGAAGCCGCGGTTGCCGGCGGCCTCGCGCAGCCCGGCCGGGTCGACGCCGGTGAGCGACAGAAAACGGGACAACAGTTCCGGCTCGCCCGCAAGCCAGGCAAGCACGGCAATTGCCGTGGTTTCGGCCTCCTGGGCCGATGTATCTTTTTGGCTTTGCATGGCAATTTCCCGGAAAAGTTACCTTTTAGTCAACCAAATGCCGCTACTGTCGCGAAGATCGCGCTGGGTGAAGTCGGTACTGCGGCAACTTATATATCTCCCGAGGTGTTGCAAGGCTGGAGCGAGGGGCAGGGACACGTGATGCCGAAGCAGGTGATGATAGTCGAGGACAACGAGCTGAACATGAAGCTCTTCCGTGACCTCATCGAGGCCTCGGGCTACAGCACGATCCAGACCCGCAACGGCATGGAGGCGCTGGATCTTGCGCGTCGCTACCGCCCGGACCTCATCCTGATGGACATTCAGCTGCCGGAAGTCTCCGGGCTGGAGGTGACGAAGTGGCTGAAGGAGGACGACGAACTGCACGTCATCCCGGTCATCGCCGTCACCGCCTTTGCGATGAAGGGCGACGAGGAACGCATCCGCCAGGGCGGCTGCGAGGCCTATGTGTCCAAGCCGATCTCGGTTCCGAAATTCATCGAGACCATCAAGACCTACCTGGGCGACGCATGAGGTTGAAATCCGATCGATGACCGCGCGCATCCTCGTCGTTGACGATATCCCCGCGAACGTGAAGCTCCTGGAAGCGCGTCTTCTGGCGGAGTACTTCGACGTTCTGACGGCGGACAACGGCTACGATGCGCTGGCGATCTGCGAACGGACGCAGGTGGACCTGATCCTCCTCGACGTCATGATGCCGGGGATCGACGGTTTCGAGGTCTGCGAACGGCTGAAGGAAAATCCGCGCACCGCCCATATTCCGGTCGTGATGGTCACCGCACTCGATCAGCCGTCCGACCGGGTGAGGGGGCTGAAGGCCGGCGCCGACGATTTCCTCACGAAGCCCGTCAATGACCTGCAACTGATGTCGCGCGTCAAAAGCCTCATCCGGCTGAAGACCTTGACCGACGAGTTGCGCGTGCGCGCCGCGACCGCCGAGGCGATCGGGATGGAGACGGGGCTTGCCGGCGCGATCGGCGACGAGCCGGGCTCCGTCCTGCTCGTCGATGGCCGCGCCAGCTCGCAGGAGCGGATCGTCCGCGCGCTGAAGCCGATTGCGGAGGTGTCCTGCATGTCGGATCCGCAGGCGGCGCTGTTCGACGCCGCCGAGAACCCGTTCGAGCTCGTCATCGTCAATGCGAATTTCAGCGACTACGATCCGCTTCGGCTGTGCTCGCAGCTCCGTTCGCTGGAGCGCACGCGGTTCCTGCCGATCCTGCTGATTGCCGAACAGGGCGACGACGACATGATCGTGCGTGCGCTCGATCTCGGCGTGACCGACTATCTCATGCGGCCGGTCGACGCCAACGAGCTTCTCGCGCGAAGCCTCACCCAGATCCGGCGCAAGCGCTACAACGACCGCCTGCGCGCCAGCGTCCGGCAGACGATCGAGCTCGCCGTCACCGACGGCCTGACGGGGCTCCACAACCGGCGCTATCTCGACAGCCATCTCAAGCTTCTGATCGATCGTTCCCTGGCCCGGGGGCGGCAGATGTCGATCTGCATGACCGACATCGACCGCTTCAAGCTGATCAACGATACCTATGGTCACGACGTCGGCGACGTGGTCCTGCGCGAGTTCGCCAGCCGGCTTCGCACGGCGGTGCGCGGCGCCGATCTCGCCTGCCGCTATGGCGGAGAGGAATTCGTTCTCGTGATGCCCGATACGTCGGCCGAAACGGCTGCCGCGGTTGCCGAGCGGTTGCGCATGACGATCGAGCAGGAGCCTTTCCGGCTGTCCGACGGCGGCGTGCCGCTGCAGGTTACGGCCTCGATCGGCATCGCCTCGCTGCTGCCGCAGGGAGACGCCCCCGAGACACTTCTGAAGCGGGCCGACAACGCCCTCTACGAGGCCAAGCGCGCCGGCCGCAACCGCGTCGTCGCCGCCGCAGCCTGAAGCGGGCTGCCCGATCCGCGATATCGACGGGTTCGGCGCTTGCGGCCGCCTGATCGGCGGCGACGCACCTCACCGTCCATCGCCTTTGCCTTGCCTTTCATCGCCTCTGCCGGCCGAACGCCTCGCGCAGAGGCGCGTCCTACTATCCCTGTCGGCCCGGCGCCGGCGGCGTACGGGATCGAGACGTTCCGCGAGCGCTGAAATTTTTCTGTCCCGACGCGGGACGAATCGTGGCGGTGGCGACACAGTTGGTCTGCCGAATGCATTTATCCACAGATTTTGTACCCCTCATTTGGGTGAAAAATGACACAGCGTCAATTTCTGTAACGGCTGGGGAATGGCAAGTCGTGGCGGTTTGAAGGGCTCGGAGAAGCGTAAAAATAGTGGCGGATAGGCTACTTTTGACGATTTATATTACAGTTTGGGTTTGATAATGTATTCAATGTCTTCTGATGATGTGGTGATTGGGGCTCACCTAACGTCAGGTCTTACTCGGAAGACGACGTGCACCTGAGGGTTGGTGATGGGGGCGCACGATAACCGATGCTGCAAATAGCGTTTTCTTCGCCTGATGACCTCAGGCGGGGATGAACGAATTAACCGTCGCGGCTCGCACAGTAGCGGCAGCGCGCAAGATTTCATTGATTTTTTTCCAATTCCGCGCGATCTTTAAAGAAAGGCGAGCGAGAATTCGCCGCAAGTTACCCCATGATGCTAGGTCCGCCGCATCTCCTGGGTCGTGGGGTTGGCCGGCTGGTGACGACGTAAACGGAATCCTCGTGCCGTGGTCTTCCCCAGCCGGCCCCCGATCAACGCCGCTTCCGAAATACGGAGCGGCGTTTCGCGTTTCAGGGTTCTCCGTGCATCCGATGATTCGTCCGCCGCAAGCTCCCACGCCGGGCCTGCAGAATCAGGGCACATAAAAAAGGCGCGCCGCCGGAGCGATGCGCCCTTCAGAGAGGCCGAAGCGTCAAGGATTACTTGATCTTCGTTTCCTTGAACTCGACGTGCTTGCGCGCGACCGGGTCGTACTTCGTCTTGGTCATCTTTTCCGTCATCGTACGGCTGTTCTTCGTCGTGACGTAGAAGAAGCCGGTGTCGGCCGTCGACAGCAGCTTGATCTTGATGGTGGTAGCCTTGGCCATGGTCGTCCTGCCTTTACAAAAACGAAGCCGTGGACGACCTGTCCGGTTCCACGGCATTGGAACTTCAATTGTGCGCGGAAACTACAAATCGCGCCTGAAAAGTCAAGCCCGTTTTGGCCGGAACACCATGCGGGCGAGGGAAAGGGCGACATAGAGCCCGAAGAAGAAGGCGATCGACCAGGCAAAGCCGTCGTCGCCGGCAACGTCGATGGCGACGCCCACGACCTGCGGGCCCGCGACCGTGCCGACCGCATAGCAGAAGATGAAGGCGGCGTTGGCGGCGGCGAGGTCCGCCCCGGTCAGCCGGGATCCGAGATGGCTGAGCCCGACCGTGTAGAGCCCGGAGACGCAGCCGCCCCAGAAGAGCAGCACCACCGCCATCAGGAGCCAGTTCTGCGACAGAAGCGGCAGGGAGGCGGCGCCGACCATGCCGATCAGCGCCATGATCGACAGCAGCCTGCGCCGGTCCCTCATGTGGTCGGACAGGAGCCCGAGCGGGATCTGGAAGAGGAAATTGCCGACGCCCATCACGGTGAGCAGCAGCGCTGCCTGCGATTCGCTGAAACCGGCGCGGGTGGCATAGACGGGAAACAGCGACAGCCCGCCGACCTGGACCGCGCCGAAGACGAAGACGGCCGCCGTCGCCGTCGGCACGAGCAGGATGTAGCGCATGAAATGCATTTCCGGCTTCTCGTCGATGTCCGGGCTCTCGTTGCGGGCGATCAGGATCGGCACGGCCGCGAGCAGGATGACGAAGGCGCCGACCGCGAAGGGAACGGGACCCTCGCTGCCGAGCAGCGAGAACAGCAGCGGCCCGTTGGCGAAGCCGAGCGCCAGCACCGTCGCATAGATGCCGAGCACGAGCCCCCGCCGTCGCGGCGGGGCGGCGGCATTGATCCAGAACTCGGAGAGGATGAACACCATCGTCGTCGCCCCGTGGAAGACGATGCGCAGGGGAAACCAGAGCCAGAAGTTCTGGATGTAGTAGAAGCCGAGCGAACTGGCCGCGGCGAGCACGATGGCGGCGACCATGACGGTCGAGGTGCTGTATTTGTGCGCCAGCCGCGCCGTGAACGGGGCGCAGACCATGGCGGCGACGCCGGCCATCGCCGAATTCAGGCCGATCAGCGTGGTCGGGATGCCGCGCTTCTCCATGATGATGCTGAGCAGCGGTAGGCCGAGACCGATGGCGATGCCGACGGCGGCGATCGAGGCCATGGCGGCGATCAGCGAGCGCCAGTGGATGCTGTCGGGCGTGGAAGAGGTCCCGGACTTGGGATCTGACATGCGTGATTCCATCGCTCTACAATAGGTCCCGGACGAACGTGCCACGACGGTGCATGAAGAAGGCCGCCTGCCCGCCGAACGGCAGGGACGGATCTTGCTGGAGGGAAGTCTTCAGTTCTTCAAGAACGGAGATCGTGATCGCGGGCATATCGACTTTCAATGTCTGGAAGATGTCAATCCATCGCAGGTCCGAAAGCTCGGGGCTGTCGTGCACCGTTTGCGGGTCGATCTCCGCATCGTCGGTAAATAGGGCGAAAAAGCGGGTGTCGAAGCGACGGACCTGTCCAGGCGGGGTGATCGCGCGGGCGACGAAGCGCAGCCGGGAGAGGTCGGGGTGAAAGAGATGGCTGCCGGCAGGGGCTCCGTCCACCGCGCTTCCGATGGTGACGCCGGCCTCTTCGCGCAGTTCCCGCAGGGCTGCTACGCCAAGGCCGCGCAGCGTCGCCGGAACCGTGCGCACCGGCGTTCGCTGCTTGAGCCGCTCGAAGGCTGCGGGATGGAACGGGGCATGGACCGGCATGCGCGAATCCAGCGGATCGCGCCGCCCGCCGGGGAAGACGTAGACGTCGGGCATGAACACATGCCGGCTGCTGCGCTTGCCGACGAGGACGCGGAAACGGTCGTCCGACCGGTCGATGAGGATCACCGACGCCGCATCCACCGGCCGCAGCGGGCTCGGCCCGCTCATGCGCCGGCGTCGCGCGGCGGCAGCTCGTCCTCCGGCGCCTCCGCCTGCCCGCCGAAACCGTGCATCCGCAGCGCCCATTGCAGCCCGATGACGCCGCCCTTGACCGGCTGCATCAGCGCCAGCGCGCCGATCAGCGTCAGTGGCACCCAGATCGCCAGGTGCATCCAGGTGCTGAACGGCAGGATGAGGTCCGTCATCATGTAGCCGCCGAGCACCAGGTGGCCGACGATGGTGATGACCAGGTAGGGCGGCAGGTCGTCGGCGCGATGATGGTGCATTTCCTCGCCGCAGACCGAACAGGCATCGACCGGCTTGAGGAAGGACGCAAACAGCCGGCCTTCGCCGCAGGCGGGGCAGCGGCCGAGAAGGCCGCGGCGGATGGAGCGGGCCGCCGGCCGGTCCTCCGGATGGGCTGGGGCCGCTCCCTCGCGCTTCTGTTCGAATGTCGCCTGCATCGTCACAACCCTTGCTTCACGGCCAGCCGTCCGGTCCTAGCGTCGGCCCCGGGGCGGCCGCGTTCCCGGCTGCCGCCGCGATCCCGCCCGGTCGCGCCGGCCGGCCTTGTGGAAGGAGCGCACGCCCGTCGGCATCTTGCGCCCCTCGCTCAGCATCTCGAAGCGCAGGGCGCCTGCCAGCGGCACGGCTTCGGCGAGCCTCACCTGCACCTCGTCGCCGAGCCGGTAGCCGAGCCCTGTCTTCTCGCCCGAGAGCGCCTGGTGCGCCTCGTCGTAGATATAGTAGTCGCGTCCGAGCGTGGAGATGGGCACGAAGCCGTCGGCGCCATAGGCGGGCAGCACGATGAACAGGCCGGCCTTGGTGACGCCCGAAACGCGTCCCAGGAACTCCTCGCCGATCCGGCCGGCGAGATGATGGGCGATCAGCCGGTCCACCGTGTCGCGCTCGGCCGCCATGGCGCGGCGCTCGAAGGTGGAGATCTCGGCGGCGATGTCGTCGAGGGCCGCCTCCTCGTCCATGGTGATGCCGCCTTCGCCGAGCTTCAGCGAGGCCACCAGCGCCCGGTGCACGATCAGGTCGGCATAGCGGCGGATCGGCGAGGTGAAGTGGGCGTACTTCATCAGGTTCAGGCCGAAATGGCCGATGTTCTCCGGGCTGTAGATCGCCTGGCTCTGCGAGCGCAGCACCATCTCGTTGACCATCTGCTGGAACGGCTTGTCCTCGGCCTTCTTCAGGATGCCGTTGAAATGGTTGGCGCGCATGTTGCCGCCGCGGACCAGCGCAATGTCGAGCGTGCCGAGGAACTCGCGCAGCGTCTCCTGCTTGGCGAGCGAGGGGGCGTCGTGCACGCGGTAGATCAGCGACTGCTGCCGCTTCTCCAGCGTCTCGGCCGCGGCGACGTTCGCCTGGATCATCATCTCCTCGATCAGCTTGTGCGCATCGAGCCGCGGCGGCACGACGACCCGGTCGACGGTGCCGTCCTCCTTCAGCAGGATCTTGCGCTCGGGCATGTCGAGCTCCAGCGGCTGGCGGCGGTCGCGGCCGACCGTCAGCACGCGGTAGGCATGCCACAGCGGCTTCAGGATCGTCTCGAGGATCGGGCCGGTCTTGTCGTCCGGCGCGCCGTCGATGGCGGCCTGCGCCTGCTGGTAGGAGAGCTTGGCCGCACTCTTCATCATGATGCGGTGGAAGGTGTGGCTCGCCTTGCGGCCTTCCTTCGAGAATACCATGCGCACGGCGAGCGCCGGCCGGTCGACGCCTTCCTTCAGCGAGCAGAGGTCGTTGGAGATCCGCTCCGGCAGCATCGGCACGACGCGATCGGGAAAATAGACCGAGTTGCCGCGCTTCAGCGCCTCGCGGTCGAGCGCGGAACCGGGTCGGACATAGTAGCTGACATCGGCGATCGCCACGGTGACGATCACGCCGCCGGGGTTTTCCGGCGCGGTGTCCGCCTCCGCATAGACCGCGTCGTCGTGGTCCTTGGCATCGGCCGGGTCGATGGTGATCAGCGGCAGGTCGCGCCAGTCCTCGCGGTGCGCCATCGTCGCCGGGCCTGCGGCCGCGGCCTCCTTCAGGACGCTGTCGGGAAAGATGTAGGGAATGCCGTGCGCGTGGATCGCGATCATCGAGATCGCCTTCTCCGAAGCGACCGAACCGATCACCGCCTTGATCTGCGCGCGCGGCAGGCCGTAGCGGCCGATCCGCAGCACGTCGATCTCCACCAGGTCGCCGTCCTTGGCGTGCGCGGTGAAGTCGCTGTCGACGGCGAGTTCCTCGCCGCGCTTGTCGATCGGCATGATCCGCCCGCCGCCGTCCGGCAAGGCGCGGAACACGCCCATGCCGGCATTCTTGCGCTTGTCGAGGATCTTGATGACGCGGGCCGTATAGGCCGGGCCGCCGCGGTCCTTGGCCGGGAAGATCTTCGCCAGCACCCGGTCGCCGAGGCCCGCGACCGGCGCCTTGCCGGCCGACTTGCCGACGCTCGGCTGGCGGATCGTCACGGCCGGCGCCACGCCGAGATCGTCCAGCCATTCCGCCGGCCGGCCGATAAGGTCGCCCGTGACGTCGCGGGTGGTGATGTCGAGAACGGTGACCGGTGGCAGGGCGCCCGGACGCACGAGCGACTTGCGCCGCTTCTCCAGCAGGCCCTCTTCCTCGAAGCTCTTCAGGATCTGCTTCAGCTCGACCCGCTTTTCGCCCTTCAGCCCGAACTCCTTGGAGATCTCGCGCTTGGACGCCTTGTCGGGATGGTCGGCAATGAAGCGCAGCAGCACCTCGCGCGGCGGGATCTCGCCGTGGATCAGCGGAATCTCCGCGCCCGGCGGCAGGTCGCGGCCCGCACGTCCGGGACGCTTGCTCTGCCTCGACCGGTCGCGCGGGTCATGCGTCATTCGCTTGCCTTCTTGCTCTTTGCGGCCGATTTCGCGGCGGGCTTGGCCTTGGTCCCGGTCGCCTTCTTCGGTGCCTTGGCCTTGGCGGTCTTTTCGCCGTCCGTCTTGGCGGCCGCGGTCTTCGTCGTCCTGGCGGCCTTCGCCTTGCCCTTCGTGCCGCCGCCCTTGCCGGCCTTCTCGGCGATCAGCACCAGCGCCTCCTCGAGCGTGACGGCCTGCGCGTCCTTGCCCTTCGGCAGCGTCGCGTTGACCTTGCCCCAGTTGACGTAGGGGCCGTAGCGGCCGTCGCGCACGGTGATCGGCCCGCCGTCGGGATGGTCGCCGAGCGTCTTCAGCGCCGCGGGCGTGCCGCCGCGGGCGCGGCCACCGCCCTTTGTCTGCTTGTCGGCCAACACCGAGACGGCGCGGTTGAGGCCGATCGAGAACACGTCCTCGATGCTCTCCAGATTGGCATAGGTGCCGTCATGCAGCACGAACGGCCCGTAGCGGCCGAGGCCGGACGAGATCATCTTCCCGGTCTCGGGATGCGCGCCGATGTCGCGCGGCAAGGACAGCAGCGCCACCGCCTTCTCGTGGTCGATGCCGGCCGGCGCCCAGCCCTTGGGCAGGCTGGAGCGCTTGGCGTCCTTGCCGTCGCCGCGCTGGACGTAGGGGCCGAAGCGGCCCGAGCGCAGGGTGATCTCCTCGCCGGTGTGCGGGTCCTTGCCGAGCGCCTGCGGCTCGCTGGAGACCTGGCCCTCGCCATTGGCCGCCTCCGCGCCGAACGGCCGGGTGTAGCGGCATTCGGGATAGTTGGAGCAGCCGATGAAGGCGCCGCTGCCGCGGCCGAGCTTCAGGGACAGCTTGCCGGAGCCGCAGGAGGGGCAGGCGCGCGGATCGCCGCCGTCCTCGCGCTTCGGAAAGGCGAGGGGGGCGAGGATCTCGTTCAGCGCATCGAGCACATTGGTGACGCGCAGTTCCTTGGTGTCGTCGATCTGGGCGATGAAGTCCTTCCAGAAGTCGCGCAGCACGTCCTTCCAGTTGAGTTCGCCGGCCGAGATCTGGTCGAGCTTTTCTTCCAGCGAAGCGGTGAAGTCGTATTCGACGTAGCGGGTGAAGAAGCTCTCCAGGAAGGCCGTCACCAGCCGGCCCTTGGCCTCGGGCATCAGCTTGCGCTTGTCGATGACGATGTATTCGCGGTCCTCCAGCGTCTTCAGCGTCGCGGCATAGGTGGAGGGACGGCCGATGCCGAGCTCTTCCATCTTCTTGATCAGCGAGGCTTCCGAGTAGCGCGGCGGCGGCTCGGTGAAGTGCTGGCTGGCGTTGATCTTCTGCTTGGCGAGGGCCTCGCGCGCGTTGATCTCCGGCAGGCGGCCGTCCTCGTCGCCGTCGTCGGACGGCTCGCCGTCCTCCTTCTGATCGGTGTAGGCGGCGATGAAACCGTCGAAGCGGATGACCGAGCCCGTGGCGCGCAGGCCGGCATGCTTGCCGCCATTGTCGGCGTCGATCTCGACGGTGGTGCGTTCGATCTCGGCGGATGCCATCTGGCTGGCGATCGCCCGCTTCCAGATCAGGTCGTAGAGGCGGGCCTGGTCGGGATCGAGCGCCCGGCGGACCTGGTCGGGCACGCGGTTGAAGTCGGTCGGGCGGATCGCCTCGTGCGCCTCCTGGGCGTTCTTGGCCTTGGTGGAATAGAAGCGTGCCTTCTCCGGCAGGTAGCGGTCGCCGAACTGGCTGCCGATCGCCCGGCGGGCGGCGTCGATCGCCTCGGGCGCCATCTGCACACCGTCGGTACGCATGTAGGTGATGAGGCCGACGGTCTCGCCGCCGATGTCGATGCCCTCGTAGAGCCGCTGCGCCACCTGCATGGTGCGCGACGCCGAGAAGCCGAGCTTGGAGGAGGCGGCCTGCTGCAGCGTCGAGGTGGTAAAGGGCGGGGCCGGGTTGCGCTTGGTGGGCTTGGCCTCGACGCTTTCCACGCGATAGGCCGCGCCTTCCAGCAGGTCCTTGAGGCGGTTCGCCTCCTCGGCGTTGCCGACCGAGCGCGCCTGCAGGCGCTTGCCGTCCGCCGAGACGAGCTTGGCCTCGAATTCGTCGCCGCGCGGCGTCTTCAGCAGCGCCGAGAGGTTCCAGTATTCCTCCGAGACGAAGCGCTCGATCTCGGCCTCGCGGTCGCAGACGAGCCTGAGCGCCACCGACTGCACGCGGCCGGCCGAGCGTGCGCCCGGCAGCTTGCGCCAGAGCACCGGCGACAGGTTGAAGCCGACGAGATAGTCGAGCGCGCGGCGGGCGAGATAGGCGTCGACCAGCGCGATATCGATGTCGCGCGGCGCCTTCATCGCATCCAGCACCGCAGACTTGGTGATGGCGTTGAAGACGACGCGCTTGACCGGCTTGTCGCCGAGCACCTTCTTCTTCTTCAGAAGGTCCAGCACGTGCCAGGAGATCGCCTCGCCCTCGCGATCCGGGTCGGTCGCCAGAATCAGGCCGTCGGAGGATTTCACCGCATCCGCAATGTCCTTCATCCGCTTGGCCGAGGCGCCGTCGACCTCCCAGGACATCTCGAAGTCCTGGTCGGGAAGCACCGAGCCGTCCTTGGCAGGCAGGTCGCGCACATGGCCGAACGAGGCAAGCACCTTGTAGCCCGAGCCCAGATACTTGTTGATTGTCTTGGCCTTGGCAGGCGATTCCACCACTACAACATTCATCGTCGTTCTCTGTGCCGGGGGCCGGTCCCGGCGGGATGGCCCTTCTGTTCTGCGATACGCGCCGGCGTTGTCTTGGCCCTCGAAATGAACAGGGAAAACGTCCCGGTCAAGAGGAGGGCGCAAAATAACTGGCGCTCGATGGGTGCAACCTAAGAGGGTTCTGGCTTGTGTTGCAATTTAAAATAAAGGTTGTATCGTCTTCCGGGAGTGAAAGCTGCGGCGATGACGTCTGTCTGCGCAGCGGTATTCGGACAGGATGTGCAAATGAATACCAAACCGATCATTCCGGCCCCTCCCACCGGACGGACGCAGGAGAACGTGGCCTATATCCGCCAGATGCTCGGCGAGTTGCGCGCCGTCGCCAACATGGAGGGCGCGGAGATGCTGCGCTATCTGATCGAGATGGCCTATGTCGAGGCGGGCGACATCCAGGCCGGACTGCGGCCGCTCTCAATCGGCGGCGATCGAGACAAGGCCGCCGGGGTGACGGTGAAGACGGCCGGCAAGATCCAGTTCTAGAAGCACCAGGTAGACGGTCGCAGCCGGCAACTCGGTGTGGCGGATGATCTCGTCGATCTCCACCGGGGTGGGGCCGAGCGCGGAGGCGATGCGGCCGCGATCGCCGTCGCTCGGCGGCAGGGCGATCGCCTCCCGCTGCGGCTCGTCGGCGCCGGCCGGGCCGGCAAACAGGTCCGGCTCGCGCATCGGCGCCAGCGCCTCCAGGATGTCGGCGACCCCGGTGGTGACGATCGCCCCGTCCTTCAGCAGACCGTTCGTCCCGTGCGCGCGGGGATCCAGCGGCGAGCCCGGGACGGCGAAGACGAGGCGGCCGAAATCGGCGGCGTTGCGCGCGGTGATCAACGAGCCGGAGCGGCTGGCGGCCTCGACGACCACGAGCCCGAGCCCGATGCCGGCGATCAGCCGGTTGCGGCGCGGAAAGTCGCGCGCCCTGGGCTCCCAGCCGAACGGCATCTCGCTGACGGCGAGGCCGTTGCCGGCGGTGATCTCGTCCAGGAGGCCGATGTTCTCGGGCGGATAGGGCCGGTCCAGGCCGCCCGCCATCGCGGCGATCGTTCCGGTGGCAAGGCTCGCGCGATGGGCGGCCGTATCGATCCCGCGGGCGAGGCCCGAGACGACGGCATAGCCGGCCGCGCCGAGATCCCTTGCCAGCATGCCGGCGAATTTCGCCCCCGCGATCGATGCGTTGCGGGAGCCGACGATGCCGACGGCGAGGTCCCCGGCAATCTTCCGGTTGCCCTTGATCGCAACAAGCGGCGGGGCGCCGTCGATCTGGCGGAGCAGCGCCGGATAGTCCGGCTCGCCGACGCCGACGAAGGCCGCGCCGTGCCGTTCCGCCAGGTCGAGCTCGCGCTCGGCATCGGCGCGGCTGGCGATCCGGATCGTCCGGACGGCGCCGCCGCGGCGGGAGAGTTCCGGCAGCATTTCGAGTGCCGCCTCAGCCGTGCCGAAATGATTGATCAGGTCGCGGAAGGTGACGGGGCCGACATTGTCGCTGCGGATCAGCCTGAGCCAGGCGATCCGCTGTTTCTCCGAAAGCGCAATTCCCTGCCTGCCTGCGCCCTCGGACATGCGCCCTCTCGTCCTAGCCCTTGCTGCCGATCCTGCTTTCGGTGCCGTTGATCAGGCGCGCGATGTTGGCGCGGTGCTTCCACCACGAGATCGCGCTCATGACGGCGAACAGCAGTGCAACCTCTTCGTTCCCCAGAAACCATAATACAACCGGAACGACGAGCATTGCAACCAGGGCGGCAAGCGAGGAGTAGCGGCTGATGAAGGCGACGGCGAGCCAGATGGCGGCGAACACGGCCAGCACGATCGGCACGAGCCCGAGGAGCACGCCGAGATAGGTGGCGACCCCCTTGCCGCCCTTGAAGCCGAGCCAGACCGGAAAGAGATGGCCGAGGAAGGCGGCAAAGCCTGCGGCGATGCCGGCTTCCAGCCCCCATCGCGACGCGATCGCCGCCGCCGCCGTCCCCTTCAGGGCATCCAGGAGCAAGGTGGCCGCCGCCAGCTTCTTGTTGCCGGTGCGCAGCACGTTGGTGGCGCCGATATTGCCGGAGCCGATCTGCCGCACGTCGCCGAGCCCCGCCATCCGGGTCAGGATCAGGCCGAAGGGGATCGAGCCGAGAAGGTAGCCGAAGGCAAGGCTCAGAAGCGTCGGCAGCGGTCCCAGCTGCCAGGTCAGGATGTCAGGCACTTTTGAATCTCCCCCGAGATTGCCGAATGAACGTGCTTCCCTGCGATGACGGCATACCCCTCATCCGGCTGCCGCCCCCTTCTCCCCGCAGGCGGGGAGAAGGCCCCTTGGATCACGGCGCGCCACCGCGCCGAGGCAGCATGTCCCTTCTCCCCGTTCACGGGGAGAAGGTGGCCGCAGGCCGGATGAGGGGCCAGGCCCTGAAAATTCCGGCAGGGCGGATGCGAGGCCATTGCCCGCCGTCCGCGCCCGCCTTTACCGCCCCGAATAGACGCGCTTGCCTGCAACATAGGTTTGAACCGCGCGCCCGGTAAAGCGGGCATCCTCGAACGGCGTGTTCTTGGAGCGCGACAGGAAGCGGTCCTTGGTCGCAAGCCACGGCTCGTCGATGTCGATCAGCACGATGTCGGCGACCGCGCCCGCCCTGAGCGAACCGGCGTCGAGCCCGAAGATCTTGGCAGGACGCGTCGACATTGCGTCGATCAGGCGCGCCAGCCCGACCTCGCCGCTATGATGCAGGCGAAGGGCTGCAGCCAGAATCGTCTCCAGCCCGATCGCGCCGTCGGCGGCCTCCCCGAAGGGCAGCCGCTTGGTGTCGACGTCCTGCGGGTCGTGCGAGGACACGATGATGTCGATCGTGCCGTCGGCGAGCGCCTGCACCATCGCCTTGCGGTCGTCCTCGCCACGCAAGGGGGGCGAGAGCTTGAAGAAGGTGCGGTATTCGCCGATGTCGTTCTCGTTGAGCGTCAGGTGGTTGATCGAGATGCCGCAGGTGACGTTGGCGCCGCGGCCGCGGGCGACCCGGATCGCTTCCGCCGATTCCGGGACAGAGATCTGCGCGGCATGATAGGCGGCGCGCGTCAGCGTGGCGAGCCGGAGGTCGCGCTCCAGCGGGATCACCTCCGCCTCGCGCGGCGTGCCCGAAAGGCCGAGCCAGCTTGCCAGCAGCCCCTCGTTCATCACGCCGCCGGCGCCCAGGTGCTCGTCGCGCGTCTCCAGCGCGATCACCGCGCCGAATTCGCGGGCATAGGTCATCGCCCGGCGCAGCACCTGCGCGTCGTGGATCGCATGGCGGCCGTTGGTGAAGGCGACGGCGCCGGCTTCCCGCAGCAGACCGAACTCCGTCATCTCGTTGCCGGCCAGTCCCTTGGTGAGGGCGGCGGCCGGATGGACGTGAACCAGTGCCTTGTCGCGCGCCGTCTTCAGCACGTATTCGACGAGGGCGATGTCGTCGATCACCGGATCGGTGTCGGGCATCATGATGAAGGTGGTGATGCCGCCGCTGGCGGCCGCCCGCGAGGCGGATTCGAGCGTCTCGCGGTGCTCGGCGCCCGGTTCCCCGACGAACACCCGGGCATCGACGAGCCCGGGCGCGGCGACGAGGCCCGCGCCGTCGACGATCTCCGCCCCGTCCGGCGCGCCCTGGTTCTGCGCTGCCTTGCCGGCGGCCGCGATCCGGCCGTCCTTGACGACGATGGTGCCGGTCTCGTCCATATCCCGGGAGGGATCGATGATGCGGACATTCTTGATGACGGTCGGCCGGATCATGCGCGCGGTCCCTGGTTCTGCGAGACGAGGAGGGATTCCATCACCGCCATGCGGACGGCGACGCCCATTTCCACCTGCTGCTCGATCACGCTCTGCGGGCCATCGGCGATCTCCGACGCGATCTCGACGCCGCGGTTCATCGGCCCGGGATGCATGACGAGCGCATCCTCCTTGGCCGCCTTCAGTTTCTCCGCGTCGAGCCCGAAATAGCGGAAATATTCCCGCACCGAGGGAACGAAGGCGCCCGACATGCGCTCGCGCTGCAGCCTGAGCATCATCACCACGTCCGCGTCCTTCAGGCCTTCCTCCATGGAATGGTAGACCTCGGCCCCCATCTGGGCGATGCCGTTCGGCAGCAGCGTCGCAGGTGCCACGACGCGGACGCGCGCGCCCATGGCGTTCAAGAGCAGGATGTTGGAGCGGGCGACGCGCGAATGCAGGACGTCGCCGCAGATGGCGACGATGATGCGCGAGAGCTTGCCCTTGGCGCGGCGGATCGTCAGCGCGTCGAGAAGCGCCTGGGTCGGATGCTCGTGCTGCCCGTCGCCGGCATTGACGACCGAGCAGGACACCTTCTGCGCCAAGAGCGCGGCGGCGCCGGCGGAGGAGTGGCGGACCACCAGCACGTCCGGGTGCATGGCGTTCAGCGTCATCGCCGTGTCGATCAGCGTCTCGCCCTTCTTCACCGAGGAATTGCCGACCGACATGTTCATCACGTCCGCGCCGAGGCGCTTGCCGGCGAGTTCGAAGGAGGACTGCGTCCGCGTCGAGGCCTCGAAGAAGAGGTTGATTTGGGTGAGGCCCCTGAGGGTGGAGGTCTTCTTTTCCCGCTGCCGGCTGATATCGACGGCCGCGTCCGCCTTGTCGAGCAGGAAGTTGATTTCCGGCTCGGTCAATCCCTTGATGCCGAGCAGGTGGCGATGCGGAAAGGAATCCATATGGGTCGCCTCGATGTCGTGAATACGCGGGGTCTATAGAGGCTATGCCACGATGCGGCAAGGCGCCCGCGCGCGCAGGCCGGCCGATGGCGCTTCTTATCAAGCATTCTTTCGGGGTAAGGCGGTTGCGTCCCCGTTTCGCGGCACGCGCAGTTAGGATAGAACGCCTGCATGACTCAGATGACCCGGACCGAACAAACCCTTGCAGACCTGAACCAGCCGCGGCTGTGGACGGGCATCAACGCCTATCGGTCTGATCCGCTGCTCGTCGACGGCACGGCGTCGCTGCCGAAGGGGCTGCGCGACGAATTCGACGCGCTCGGCCGCCACGTCACCGCGCCCGAGGCGCAGGAACTGGCGCGGATGGCCAACGAATCGCCGCCGCAGTTGCGCACCCACGGCCCGCGCGGCGAGCGCCTCGACGTGGTCGATTTCCACCCGGCCTGGCACGCGCTGATGCGGCGCTCGATGACCACCGGCCTGCATTCGTCGATCTGGGAGAACCTTCCCGACGAGAAGGGCAGGGCGCACAAGGCGCGCGCCGTCCGCTTCTACCTGACCGCCCAGCTCGAAAGCGGCCATCTCTGCCCGCTGACGATGACGAGCGCCTCGGTCGCGGCCATCTCCGCTTCGCCGGTCGTGCAGCGCGAGTGGGCCGGCCGGATCCTGTCGCGCAAGTACGACAGCACCAACCGCCCGGCCATGCAGAAGAGCGCCGTCACCATCGGCATGGGCATGACCGAGAAGCAGGGCGGCACCGACGTGCGCGCCAACACCTCCACCGCCGAGCGGGTGGGCGAGGGCATCTACCGTCTCAGTGGCCACAAGTGGTTCATGTCGGCGCCGATGAGCGATGCTTTCGTCATGCTGGCGCAGACCCGCGACGGCATCGGCTGCTTCCTCGTGCCGCGCCTCCTGGAGGACGGCACCGCCAACGGCCTGCGTTTCCAGCGGCTGAAGGACAAGATCGGCAACCGGTCCAACGCCTCCTCCGAGGTCGAGTTCAACGACACCTTCGGTTTCCTGCTCGGCGCCCCGGATGCCGGCATCCGCACCATCCTCGACATGGTGACGCTGACCCGGCTCGACTGCGCGCTGGCCTCCAGCGGCATCATGCGCGCCTCGCTCGCGGAAGCCGTGCACCATGCCCGCGGGCGCAAGGTCTTCGGCAAGAACCTCGTCGACCAGCCGATCATGACGCGCGTGCTCGCCGACATGGCGCTCGACGTCGCAGCAGCGACCGCGCTGTCGCTCCGGCTCGCCGAGGCCTTCGACCGCGCCCCCGTCAGCGGCGACGAGGCCGCCTATGCCCGGGTCATGACGCCGGTGACGAAATACTGGTGCTGCAAGATCGCGCCGGCGCTGATCTACGAGGCGATGGAGTGCATTGGCGGCAGCGGCTATG
The DNA here is from genome assembly GCA_900469965.1 of Hyphomicrobiales bacterium. Lineage (GTDB taxonomy): Bacteria > Pseudomonadota > Alphaproteobacteria > Rhizobiales > Rhizobiaceae > Mycoplana. The sequence continues at coordinate 372,947 of UBZP01000014.1, forward strand.
TCGAGGAGCGCCCGATCGCCCGCCACTACCGCGAGGCGCCGGTCAACGCGATCTGGGAAGGCTCGGGCAACGTGATGGCGCTGGATGTGCTGCGCGTTCTGTCGCGCGGTAAGGACCTGTTCGAATCCGTCTTCGCCGGCATCGCCCGCGATCTCGGTCCGTCGGGACGCAAGACGGTCGAGGTGCTGCGTGCGGCCACCTCACTTTGCGAGCGCGACGAGGGCGCCGCCCGCATGCTGGTCGAGCAGCTGGCGCTTTCGGCCGCCGCCGCCGAGCTCAACCGGATCGGGGCAGGGCGCATCGCCGACGCCTTCGTCGAGACGCGCCTGGCCGCCGGCTGGCGTTCGACCTACGGCATGCTCGATTCCCGCTTTGATTCGGCCTACATCGTCGACCTGCTCTACCCGGCGGCGTAGGCGGCCAGCGTCAGCACGAGCGGGATCGTGAGGAACGAGGCCGCCGTCTGCAGCGTGGCGACGGAGGCGTAGAGCGGCGCGTCGCCGCCCATCTGCTTGGCCAGAAGATAACCGTTCATCGCCGTCGGCACGCTGGCGCCGAGCGCGACGACGAGCAGCGCGTTGCCCTCTATCCCGAGCAGCCAGGCCGCACTCACCATGACGAGCGGCATCGCAAACAGCTTCAGCGCGACCGACAGCAGCGCCACGCCGGTGGGGCGCAGGGCATCGGCGACGCGCAGGCCCGCGCCGACCATGATCAGGCCGAGGCTCAGCGACGCCTCCGCCACCAGATCGATCGTCTCCATCACCGGCGCATAGAGGGAAATGCCGAGAAGGTTGAAGACCGCACCCAGCGCCGAGGCCAGGACGAGCGGGTTGGTCAGCACCTTCGCCAGGAAGACGCGCACGTCGCGCGCGCCGCCGCCGAACCAGACGAGGATGCCGATATTGTAGAGATTGATGGGGATGATGATCAGCGTCATGATCAACGCCAGCATCCCGATCCCCTCCTGCCCATAGAGCTTGCCGGCGGTGGCGAGCGCCATGAAGCCGTTCCAGCGCGTCGAGGTCTGGAAGACGGTGGTGAAGGACGCGGCGGAGACGCCGGCCTTGCGGAAGAGCGGCCAGGCGAGAAGGATCGCCGCCGACATCAGCGTCACCGAGCCGATGGAGGCGATGGCGAGCGTGCCCGCTTCCATGCCGGCGAAATCGGCCTGCGCGAGGGTGGAAAACAGCAGCGCGGGAAACAGGACGTAGAAGCCGAGCTGCTCCAGCCCCACCCAAAGGCCGTCGTCGATCTTCCGCCAGCGCTTGAGCACGGTGCCGAGGATGACCAGCAGGAAGACGGGGAGGATACTTTCGAAGACGACGAGCATGGGAGGGCCGGTATGCGAGAGGACCGATCCCTCATTTCACGACCGGGAACAAACGGCAATCCTGAAGGTTGTTTTTGTCGGCGGCGGCAGCCTTTTCGCAAGGGCGGCCGTCGCCGCGGCGGGCAGGCGGGTCGGTGTGGAAATTAACCTTAACCGGGGGTTTACGTTGCGTGTCCGAAGCGATCGATGGAAGGTGCTTCCATTAATGTTTCGTTAACCATCGGGGACGGCGCGATGCCGAAATCGATCCTGATCGCGGCCATGACGGCCTTCTTCGCAGCGCTCGCGCTGGACATTGCCGTGCCGGCAGCCGTGCTGCTGGCGCTGGTGGCCGTCCGCGAACTCGGCCTGGAATTCGGTGGCGTCGTCGTCGGCGAGGAGAGAACGGCATGAAGTGGTTCCTGATCCTCTGGGCCGGCCCGATCGCGCTGCTCGGCAGCTGGTATGGCCTTTCCTACTACGACATGAGCTTCGGCATCTTCATGCTCACCCGCGACGCCCACGACCTGGTGTTCCGCGTCTACGGCCATGTGCTGGGCATGCCGCCCGAGACCATCCCGCCGCTCGTGGCCCGCGCCATCGTCGTCGACAGCCTGTTCGTCTTCGCCATCATCGCCTTCCGCAAGCGAAAGCGCATCGCGGCCTGGTGGCAGCGCCGGCGCGACGCGGGCGAGGGTGCGCCGGCTCAGGATCTGCCGAGCGCCGAGAGCCTGTCCAACGCGCCTTGAAGGATGAAGGAGGCGGCGGCCGAATCGATCCGCTCCGCCCGCTTCTTCCGCGATACGTCCATCTCGATCAGCGTCCTCTCGGCCGCGACCGTCGACAGCCGCTCGTCCCAGTAGACGAACGGAATGTCGGTTCTCTCGCTCATCGAGCGCACGAAGGCGCGCGTGGCCTGTACCCGCGGTCCCGCGCTGCCGTCCATGTTCATCGGCAGGCCGATCACGAAGGCGGCGATCCGCTCCCTCTCCGCAAATGCCAGCAGCGCCTCCGCGTCGATCCCGAGCTTTACCCGCTTCAAGACCGGCCGCGGCGTGGCCAGCCGCCGTCCGAGGTCGGAGACCGACAGGCCGATCGTCTTCGTGCCGAGATCGAGGCCGGCGATCGGCTGGCCGGGCTCGAGCAGCGCCGCGAGTTCTTCGATCGTCACCGTCGCCATGCGGATGCGCTCACCGTTTGCGGACGAATTCGGTGCGCAGCACCAGGCCCTTGATCGTCTCGTGGCGGCAGTCGATTTCCTCCGGGTTGTCGGTGAGGCGGATCGACCGGATGACCGTGCCCTGCTTCAGCGTCGTGTTCGTGCCCTTGACCTTCAGGTCCTTGACGAGGGTGACGCTGTCGCCGTCGGCGAGCAGGTTGCCGGCCGAATCGCGCGCGACAGGCTGGCTCGCGGCGGCCGCTGCGGCCACCTCGGAGGCCGGGCGCCAATCGCCGGTTGCTTCGTCATAGATGTAGTCGTCGTCATCGGGCGTCATGCTTGTCTCCATCGGGAAGCTTGGATAATGCTGGAACCAGGCGAGTTTTCCGGGCCGGTTTCCGGGATCGCCGAGCGCCCGCCACCGGTACGGTCCGTCTCCGCTGCCAAAGCGGGATTCCAATCATCCGAGCTGCAGAAATGCGTGCCATGCTCTATGCCATTTGCTGGCGGAAGTACAACGGGAGAATATCATGAAGATCACCTGGCTCGGCCACGCCGCGTTTCGGATCGAGACGGGCAAGGCCAAGATCCTGATCGATCCGTTCTTCACCGGAAACCCGTCCTTCGACACGGCGAAGCGCAAGGAGGCGACCGCCGGCCTGACGCACATCCTCCTGACCCACGGCCACGGCGATCACGTCGGCGACACCGTCGCGATCGCCAGGGAGACCGGCGCCACCGTGCTGGCGAACGCCGACCTCGCTGCCTGGCTGAGCACCAAGGGCGTCAAGAAGCTCGAGATGGGCAACACCGGCGGCACCGTGCATTTCGACGGCTTCTCGACCACCTTCGTCAACGCGCTGCATTCGTCGGCGCAGATCACCGAGGACGGCGTCTCCCATTCGCTCGGCAGCGCCAACGGCCTGGTGCTGCATTTCGAGGACGAGCCCACGCTTTACCACATGGGCGACACCGACATCTTCTCCGACATGGCGCTGGTGCACGAGTTGCACGAGCCGGAGATCGGGCTGGTGCCGATCGGCGACCGCTTCACCATGGGCGGCGCGGTGGCGGCCCTTGCCTGCCAGCGCTACTTCAAGTTCGGCACCGTCCTGCCCTGCCACTACGGCACCTTCCCGATCATCGATCAGACGGCCGACACCTTCGTGAGCGGGATGGACGGCGCCAAGACCAAGGTCGAGGTGCCGAAGGTGGGGGACGTGGTGTCGCGTTGACATGCGCGCATGAGCAGTATCGTTTCTCCCCGCAGGGTCGCTATGCGGGGAGACGACATGGACGGTAGAGACAAGCACGCAATCCATTCCACATTGAGGGAGAACATCGTCGAGCACCTTTTTGCCGGGGACCTGCTCAGGAGGCTGTGGCAAAGGGGTATAGTCGATGCGGAAATATTGAAGAGCGAGTTTGACGCGGGCGGCTACGATCTCGTTCTTTCATGCCGGCATGTGACGCGCCACATCCAGCTGAAAGTCAGTCGCCGCGGCGGTTCTCGCAGCAGCATCAATGTCAGCGAGCGGCTCGCGGAAAAGCCGAGCGGCTGTGTCGTCTGGATCATCGTCGACGATGATCTCAATTTCCAAGGATACCGATGGTTCGGCGATTCGGCGGGAGGACCACTGCCCTCTATAGCGGATATGAAGATCCTGAAGCATACGAAGGCGAACGCCCAGGGCGTCAAGAACGAACGAGTAGGGCATCGTGTGGTCAAGCAGAGCAATTTTGTGACGATCAACCAGATGGACGAGTTGCTGGAACGACTGCTCGGTGGAGCGATATGGGCCGATACGCCCGTTGCATAGGCTCGACAGGGCCTTTATAGCGGGAGGAAAATTTCCGACCGGAGTATGCCGATGTCTGTCGATCTTGCCACCGTCAAGCGGGTGGCCCACCTTGCCCGTATCGCGGTCAGTGAAGAGGAAGCCCAGCGCATGATGGGCGAACTGAACGGCATCCTCGGCTTCGTCGAGCAACTGGGCGAGGTCGACGTCACCGGCGTCGAGCCGATGACCTCGGTGATGCCGATGGCCATGAAGGAGCGCGACGACGCGGTCACCGACGGCAACAAGGCCGAGGACGTGGTCGCCAATGCGCCGGTCTCCGACCGCAACTTCTTCCTCGTGCCCAAGGTCGTGGAGTAAGCCCTTGGCCTTCACGATCGCCGTCGAAAGCCCGCTGCAGGACGAGGTGCGTGCGCTCATCGCCGAGCTGAACGCGGTTCTGCTGACGCTGTCGCCGCCCGAGGCCTGCTACCACCTGACGGTGGAGCAGATGGCCGAGCCGGGCGTCACCGTCTGGATCGCCCGCGACGAGGGCGGTGCCGCGATCGGCTGCGGTGCGCTGAAGCGGCATACCGCCGGAACCGGCGAGGTCAAGCGGATGTACACCCGGCCGCAATGGCAGGGCAGGGGCGTCGGCCGGGCGATCCTGGCCGAGATCGTCGCCGCCGCCGAGACGGACGGGCTTTCGAACCTCGTGCTCGAGACCGGCGACCGCCATCCCGCCGCCTGGGCGATCTACGAGAAGGCCGGCTTCTCCCGCTGCGGCCCGGTGCTCGACTATCCGGAAAGCCCCTATTCGATATTCTACCAGAAGCAGCTTGGACGTGCCTCCAGCGCTGCGTGACCCGAAAAAGATAGAGCCATGACCGACCTGACCCGCCTGACCATTGCCGAAGCCCGCGAGAAGCTCGGCGCCAAGGAGATCACCGCCGTCGAGCTGACGGAGGCCTATCTGTCGGCGATCGATGCCGCCAACGGCACGCTGAACGCCTACGTCGCGGTGACGCCGGAGAAGGCGCGCGAGATGGCCAGGGCCTCGGACGCCCGCATCGCCGAGGGCAAGGCCGGCGCGCTGGAGGGTATCCCGCTCGGCATCAAGGACCTGTTCGGCACCCGCGACGTCCACACCCAGGCCTGCAGCCACATCCTCGACGGCTTCAAGCCGAAGTACGAATCGACCGTCACCCAGAACCTCTGGAACGACGGTGCCGTCATGCTCGGCAAGCTGAACATGGACGAGTTCGCGATGGGCTCGTCGAACGAGACCTCCTATTACGGTCCGGTCAAGAACCCCTGGCGCGCCAAGGGCTCCAACCTCGACCTCGTGCCCGGCGGCTCCTCGGGCGGCTCGGCCGCAGCTGTCGCCGCCTTCCTCTGCGCCGGCGCCACCGCCACCGATACCGGCGGCTCGATCCGCCAACCGGCCGCCTTCACCGGCACCGTCGGCATCAAGCCGACCTACGGCCGCTGCTCGCGCTGGGGTGTCGTCGCCTTCGCCTCCTCGCTCGACCAGGCCGGTCCGATCGCCCGCGACGTCCGCGACGCGGCGATCCTCCTGAAGTCGATGGCCTCCGTCGACGCCAAGGACACCACCTCCGTCGACCTGCCGGTGCCGGACTACGAGAAGGCGATCGGCCAGTCGGTCAGGGGCATGAAGATCGGCATTCCGAAGGAATACCGCGTCGACGGCATGCCCGAAGAGATCGAGGCGCTCTGGCAGCAGGGCATCGCCTGGCTGAAGGACGCCGGCGCCGAGATCGTCGACATCACCCTGCCGCACACGAAATACGCGCTGCCGGCCTATTACATCGTGGCGCCGGCCGAGGCGTCCTCGAACCTCGCCCGCTACGACGGCGTCCGCTACGGCCTGCGCGTCGACGGCAAGGACATCGTCGACATGTACGAGAAGACCCGCGCCGCCGGTTTCGGCAAGGAGGTCAAGCGCCGCATCATGATCGGCACCTACGTGCTTTCGGCCGGCTACTACGACGCCTACTACCTGCAGGCGCAGAAGGTCCGCACGCTGATCAAGCGCGACTTCGAACTCGCCTTCGACGCCGGCGTCGATGCGATCCTGACGCCGGCGACCCCGTCGTCCGCCTTCGGCATCGCCGACGAGGACCTCGCGTCCGATCCAGTCAAGATGTACCTGAACGACATCTTCACGGTGACGGTGAACATGGCGGGCCTGCCGGGCATCGCCGTTCCCGCCGGCCTCGACCACAAGGGCCTGCCGCTCGGCCTGCAGCTGATCGGCAAGCCCTTCGAGGAGGAGACGCTGTTCAAGACCGCCCACGTCATCGAGAAGGCCGCCGGCCGGTTCTCGCCGCAGAAGTGGTGGTAGGGGACGTCAAGCGGCTGCGTCGGTGGCTTTCACCACTGGCGCAATGCCGATGCCGAGTGCGTTCAGCACCTTGACGATCGTGGCGAACTCCGGGTTTCCCTCACCGCTGAGGGCGCGATAGAGAGCGGCGCGGGACATGCCGACATCGCGGGCAAGCTGGCTCATGTTGCGGGCGCGTGCGACGATGCCGACGCAGCGGGCAATATGCGCCGGGTCGCCGCTCTCGAAGGCAGCTGCCATGAACTCGCGGACCTCCTCCTCGCTGTCGAGATACTCGGCGGCATCGAATGGCCTAGTCTTGAGGGTCATCGGCGTCCTCCTTCCATTGTCTTGCAAGCCGTTTGGCCTTCGCTATGTCGGCTCCCTGCGTTGATTTGTCGCCTCCGCACAGCAGGATGATCAGAATGCTGCCCTGCTGCAGGAAATAGACGCGATAGCCAGGGCCATAGGTGATCCGCATCTCCGAGACGCCGGATCCAACGGGCTTGACGTCACCCAGGTTTCCCGCCTCCGCACGGACGATGCGATCGATGATGCGGCTTGCGGCGCGACGATCTCGCAATCCCTTGAGCCATCTATCGAACACCTCGGTCGTGCGGACAACGAGCATGGCGCATATGTATCCTATAGGGTACAGATGCGCAAGGCGGGGTTCGATGAGCCGTCCCTGCGGTTGTGTCTCGGTCGCCCCTCTCGCCAAGCGGCGATTCGGATGGTTTGATGCGTCCGAACGGGAGCCGGCTTGATGACGACCATTCGATATGCACATGGCGACGACGTCCCCGCATTGGCCGAGATCGGCATGCGGGCCTGGGAACAGGCGGTGACGGGGGTCGCCGACCTGAACGCGCTGCGCGACAATGCGCGCCTGGCGTTTTTGCAGTTCCTGTCGGCGAACTGGGTCAAGGTCATCGTCGCCGAGGACGGCGGACGCATCGCCGGCTGGGCGGCGCGCGAGAAGCTCGACGAGGAGATCACCGACCTCTGGGTCGATCCGTCGATGCAGCGCCGAGGGATCGGCACGGCCCTGCTTGCCGCCGTCGAGGACGAGATGCGGGGAGCCGACCACGAGGCGGCAACGCTCCAGACGCATGCGCGCAATGCGGCGGCACTCGCCTTCTTCCGCAAGCGGGACTACGCGGTCAGCTGGCTGTCCGTCGCCTATTCGCCGAAGCTCGACAGGAACGTGGAATCGGTCGGCCTGCGACGGCAGTTGGTGGAGGACACGCCGATCGGCTACGGGCCGGGCGGCTTCTGAGCCTTCCGGACGACGCCGCGCCGGCAGGCATGCGCGACGACCGGGGCCGCGCATGCCGTTGTCAGCGATTGTCGAGCTGCGAGCGCACCAGCACCAGCCCGCGATGGGTGATGCGGTACGGCCTTCCGCCTTGCGAGGCGATGCATTTGCGCCGCTTCAGTTTGCGGAACAGGTCCATGTCCAGGCCGCCGGCGCGCCAACCGTCGCGCGTGATGCAGTGGACGTTGAGGATGGTCCGGGTTTCGTCCCGTTCGAGTTCGATCCTGCCGCCCTGGGCGAGCAGGTGGAGAATGCGCTGTTCGGCGCGTGAAATGTCCATGGTCGTTGAAGTCCGAGAGGCGTTCGAGAGAACGCGAAAAAACGTTGCCGCCGGACGAAGTTCGGCGGGGCTGAAACGTTTTTCTGGCCCGTGCGCGCAAGCGATGTTTGCGGGCAGGGCCCTCAGCGGGACTCAGACGAAGAGAACATAAAGGCTCCGATAGGACGGCTCGATTTCTAGGAAATGGCGCTGCCGTCGTCAACGCCCGAGCGATCGAAGCAGGCTCCCTGCAGGATCCGGCACTGCGACCAGGACGATGCCAAGGGCGAGATGGAGGGCGAGGAGCGCCGGCAACGCCGTCCGGAACGGTTCCTTGCGGGTCTTGTGGCGCAGAAGCCGCTGGGCGGCGATCGCCCCGAGGCTGCCGCCGATGACCGCAAGGCCGAGAAGCGTGCTCTCGCGAACCCGCCACTCTCCGGCGCGGGCCGCCTGCTTGTCCCGCCAAAAGGCAAGAAACGTCAGGACGTTGATCGAAACAAGAACGAAGGCAATCGACAGGGCGCTCATCCCTCGACGCATAGCCGATGCCGGTTAACACCTTGCTCGAGGTCTTGCTGGGGGCGCTGTAGTCCGGGCCGAAGCTGGAAGGGTGAAAGCCTTGCGCCGCCTGCCCATATGGTCTACCGACACAGTTCGAAAATCAGCCATTCCGAAGCGATCTTCCAAGAGCTTGCACATGACCATCGTCGACGTCCGCACCCCCGATCCGAAACGCTTCATCCCCGGCGCCACCGGCGACTGGGAGGTGATCATCGGCATGGAGGTGCACGCCCAGGTCACCAGCAATTCCAAGCTCTTCTCGGGCGCTGCGACGGTGTTCGGCAATGCGCCGAACGCCAACGTCTCGCTCGTCGATGCGGCGATGCCCGGCATGCTGCCGGTGATCAACGAGGAATGCGTTCGCCAGGCGATCCGCACCGGCCTCGGGCTGAAGGCCAAGATCAACAACCGCTCGATCTTCGACCGCAAGAACTATTTCTATCCCGACCTGCCGCAGGGCTACCAGATCTCGCAGTACAAGGACCCGATCGTCGGCGAGGGCAAGATCGTCATCTCGCTCGGCCCCGACCGCCAGGGCAATTTCGAGGACATCGAGATCGGCATCGAGCGCCTGCACCTGGAGCAGGACGCCGGCAAGTCGATGCACGACCAGCATCCGACCATGTCCTATGTCGACCTGAACCGCTCCGGCGTGGCGCTGATGGAGATCGTCTCCAAGCCCGACATGCGCTCCTCCGACGAGGCCAAGGCCTATATGACCAAGCTGCGCTCGATCGTGCGCTACCTCGGCACCTGCGACGGCAACATGGACGAGGGCTCGATGCGCGCCGACGTCAACGTCTCAGTCCGCCGCCCGGGCGAGGCTTTCGGTACGCGCTGCGAGATCAAGAACGTCAACTCCATCCGCTTCATCGGCCAGGCGATCGAATATGAGGCCCGCCGCCAGATCGGCATCCTCGAGGACGGCGGCACCATCGACCAGGAGACCCGCCTGTTCGACCCGAACAAGGGCGAGACCCGCTCGATGCGCTCCAAGGAGGATGCGCACGACTATCGCTATTTCCCCGATCCCGACCTGCTGCCGCTCGAATTCGACGACGCCTATGTGGAAGAGCTGAAGGCGCACCTGCCGGAACTGCCGGACGACAAGAAGGAGCGCTTCGTGCGCGAGCTCGGCCTGTCCGTCTACGACGCCTCGGTGCTGGTATCGGAAAAGGCGATCGCCGACTATTTCGAGGAGGTGGCCTCCGGCCGCGACGGCAAGGCCGCCGCCAACTGGGTCATCAACGACCTCCTGGGCGCCTTGAACAAGGCGGGCAAAGGCATTGAAGAGACGCCGGTTTCGCCCTTCCAGCTCGGCGGCATCATCGACCTGATCAAGGACGGCACCATCTCCGGCAAGATCGCCAAGGACCTGTTCGAGATCGTCTGGAACGAAGGCGGCGTGCCCGGCGAGATCGTGGAATCCCGCGGCATGAAGCAGGTCACCGACACCGGCGCCATCGAAAAGGCCGTCGATGACATCATCGCCGCCAATCCCGACCAGGTCGAGAAGGTCAAGGCCAAGCCGACGCTCGCCGGCTGGTTCGTCGGCCAGGTGATGAAGGCGACCGGCGGCAAGGCCAACCCGCAGGCCGTCCAGGCCCTCGTCAAGGCCAAGCTCGGCATCGAGGAATAGCCGTGTTCTTCGTCCGCACGGCCTCGGAGCGCGACCTGCCGAAAGTGAGCGCGCTCCTGGCCGAGACGTGGCATGCGACCTATGACGCGCTCTACGGCCCCGACAAGGTGTCCGAGATCACCGCGAAATGGCACTCCGTACCGGCATTGACGGAGAAGCTGAAGCGCAAGCATGCCGAGTTCGTCGTCGCCGACGACGGCAGGGTGCTGGCCGGCATGGGCTATGCCGCCCTGTCGAAGGCGGATCCGAAAGTGGCGGTCCTGCACCAGCTCTATGTGCTGCCGCAGTATCAGCGGCAGGGCGTCGGGCGGGATCTCTTCGCCGAACTCGAGACCTGCTTTCCCGACGCCAGGGTGATGCGGCTCGAGGTGGAGCCGAAGAACACGGCCGCGATCGCCTTCTATGAGGCGCACGGGTTCGCAAGGGCGGGCGAGACCGCCGATTGCGGCGATGGCCGCTCCGGCATTCCCGCGCTGATCCTCGAGAAGCCGCTCGGCTGACGCGGCCGTGCACAAGCGTCGCCGTTGCCGCAAATCCCGCTTGAACATTCGGGAATCGCTGGACATTCGGCCATCCGCGCGCCATAAGCGAGGAACGGTTTCGACAGCGGGCCAGCCATTCCGGCCCGGTCAAGGAAGTGGACAATGAGCCTTCTCAAGCAGATCTTCACCTGGTGGAACGGACAGACCATCGGCACACGGTTCCATACCTGGCGCTTCGGCAAGAAGGTGGGCGAGGATCAGTTCGGCAACGTCTACTACCAGGGCGGCACGGACTCCGAAGGCCGCACCCGCCGCTGGGTGATCTACAAGGGCTATGCGGAAGCCTCCGCCATCCCGCCCGGCTGGCACGGCTGGATCCATCACCGCACCGACGTCTCCCCGGCCGACGAGGACTACAAGCCGCGCGAGTGGCAGAAGGACCACCGCCCGAACGGCACCGGCACGGCGCAGGCCTACCGCCCGCCGGGCTCGCTCGCCGTCCCCGGCGAACGCCCCCGCGTGACCGGCGACTACGACGCCTGGACCCCGCGCGGCTGAACCGCTTTCGCCACATTTGACCGCTAGCGCAGACAGGCCCGGCCGCCGCGCCGGGTCGATTCTCATGCGAAAGACTTAAAAGGGGATGGACTTGGCAGGCAGGCAGACAATCGCTTCGCGCATGGCCCTCGCGCTCGCCGCTCTCGGTGTGGCGGTGCTCGCCGCGGGCGCTCCGGCCGAGGCTGCCCGCATCGCCAACCCTGTCGCCGTCTTCTCCGGCCTCGACAAGATCACCGGCCGCATCACCTCCTTCGACGTCTATGTCGGCGAGACGGTGCAGTTCGGCGCGCTGCAGGTCACCCCGCGCGTCTGCTACAACCGCGACGACACCGAGGCGCAGAAGGTCGATTCCTTCGTCGAGGTCAGCGAGATCACGCTCGACCGCAAGATCCGCCGCATCTTCACCGGCTGGATGTTTGCCGAAAGCCCCGGCCTCAATGCCGTCGAGCACCCCGTCTATGACGTTTGGCTGACCGAGTGCAAGATGCAGTCCGACGTCCCGCCGCCCCAAACGACGAGCGCGCAGTAACCCCCGTCCCGCTGCGAAAAGCGAGGAGCGTTTGGCAGGGCAGGGCATTTTCCCCTTCTCCCGACCGGACGATGCTCACGAAAGACCGCCGGAGAACCGCTCCAGCAGGTCCGCCAGCAGATGGACGCCGCGTTCGATGTCTCCGGTCTGTAGCGCCGAATAGCCCATCACGAGACCCGCCCGGTCCGGGAGGCTTTCCGTGGCGTCTGCCGCGTAGAGCGGCGAGATCGCGTGGATCCCCAGGCCCATGGCACGCGCGCCTTCCAGAAGCGCGGTCTCCGCGGACCGGGGAATGCCGTTCAGCCACGCGACCACATGCAGGCCCGCGTCCGCGCCCTCGACGTCCACCTTGTCGCCCAGGCGATGACGGAGGGCGTTGAGCAGGGTCGCGCGCCGTTCGTGGTTCAGGCGGCGTATCCGTCGCAGGTGAACCTCGTAGGCGCCGCTTTCGATGAGCGACGCCAGGGCGTCCTGCTGAAGCAAGGGCGTGTGGCGGTCGCACAGAAGCTTCGCCGTTGCGAACACCGCCTGCAGTTCGGCGGGCACCACCAGGTAGCCGAGGCGTAGGCCCGGCGCGAGCGTCTTCGAGACCGTGCCGCAATAGATGACGTTGCCACCCTCGGTGAGGCCGAAGAGCGGCGGCACGGGGTTGATATCGTAGCGGAACTCGCTGTCGTAGTCGTCTTCCACGACATGGGCGTCAAACTGTCGGGCCCAGTCCAGCAGCTGATGGCGACGGGCCACGGGCATGACGCCGCCGAGCGGGAACTGATGGGACGGCGTCACATAGGCCAGGCGCGCGTCCAGCTGCGCCAGCCCCCCGGTTTCCATGCCGCTCCGGTCCACCGGCACGGGAACGGCCGACGCACCGGCGCCGGCGAAAATCTGGCGCGCCATGTCATAGCAGGGGTTCTCGATGACGAAGCGGTCGCCGGGATCGAGAAGGACGCGCGCGCACAGGTCCAGCCCCTGCTGGGAGCCGTTCACGACGATGATCTGGTCCAGCTCGCAGCGGATCGTCCGGGCGCGCCAGAGATAGCCCTGCAGCGCTCGTCTAAGCCGCACCGATCCCCGCGGGTCGCCGTATGTCAGCCTGTCCGGCCGCCGGGCGGCGGCTTCAGCCACAGCCTTCCGCCAGGCCGCGGACGGAAAATCGGCGCTTGCGAGATCGCCGTGGCGGAAGTCCACGAGGACCTTGCCCGGCGCTTCGGCGGACCAGGGCGAGAAACCTCTGAGCCGCGCACCATAGGCAGACAGGCGCACCTGTCGGGGATCGCGGGTCCGCTTCACCTGATCCGGTCCGCCGACCGCGGCCCTGACGACCCGCGGCCGTGCGCCCTGCCGCAGTTCGATGAAACCTTCGGCGTGAAGCTGCTCGAAGGCAATCATCACGGTCGTCCGGGAAACGCCGAGTTCCTGCGCCAGACCCCGTGACGAGGGCAGCTGGCCCGTTTCGCCGAACACGCCCCGGGCAATGTGCTCCTTCAGGGCGGCATAAATGTCCTGCGCCCCGATCCGCCCCTTCGCGCTTGTGCCTGCGGGCTTCAACTGGACCATCAAATTTCCTTACAACTGGCTGTTAACGGCAAGCCAGTCTGAGCCTATTTTCGCAGAAATCCAAGCGGCGTTCGTCGATGCCGCCGAATTCGCAGGTCGAAAACCCATGCTGCATCAGGACAAAAGGCCGTCGCTTACGGACGAAGAGCGCTTCGGATCCGATCCGGCATCGCTGCTCCGCGCCAATCTCGCGGCTGTGGAAGAGAGGATCGGCCGGGCCTGCGCCCGGGCCGGACGCGATCGGGCCTCCGTCCGGCTCCTGCCGATCACCAAGACCGTCCCGGCCCGGATTCTGCGCCTCGCCCGTCAGGTGGGCATCCGTGATTTCGGCGAGAACAAGATCCAGGAGGCGGAAGCCAAGCGTGCGGAACTTGCCGATCTCGATGTCGACTGGAGCATCGTCGGCCATCTGCAGACCAACAAGGTCAAGCAGTTGTGCCGCTTTGCGCGGGAGTTCCACGCGCTCGACAGCCTGCGGCTCGCGGATCTGCTGAACGCCCGGCTCGAACGCGAAGATCGGGATCTGGATGTCTACATTCAGGTCAACACCTCGGGCGAGGAGAGCAAGTTCGGGCTTAACCCCGACGCGCTGATGCCGTTCGTCGAGACGCTGGAGCGGTTTCCCCGTCTCCGCCCCCGCGGCCTGATGACGCTGGCGCTCTTCAGCCGGGACATGGATGCCGTCCGCCCGTGCTTTGCCCTGCTGCGCCGCCTGCGCGACCGGGCGGCCGCGCGCAATCCGGCCGTGCAGGAGCTGTCGATGGGGATGTCGGGCGATTTCGAGGAGGCGATCGAGGAGGGGGCGGACGTCGTGCGCGTCGGCCAGGCCATCTTCGGCAGGCGCCCCACGCCCGACGGACACTATTGGCCGGGGCTCGCCGACCCCACCCATTGAAAGGACCGGTTGCCGCGCGCCGTATCGGGCGAGGGCAGCCATCGACACACAGGAACGATCCCGGAGACAGACCCATGAAAGTGCATTTCGTCATACATGAGGCGTTCGAGGCCCCGGGCGCCTACGAGGACTGGGTGAGGTCGCGCGGCCACGCGGCAAGCTACTCGCGGGTCTATGCGAACGAGAGGCTGCCCGCGTCCGCCGAGGGCATCGACCTTCTCGTCGTGATGGGCGGGCCGCAGTCCCCCTCGACCACGACGGAGGAATGCCCGCACTTCGACGCTGCCGCCGAGCAGGCGCTGATCCGAAAATGCGTCGAGGCCGGCAAGGCCGTCGTCGGCGTCTGCCTCGGATCGCAGCTGATCGGCGAAGCCCTGGGCGCGGCCCATTCGCACAGCCCCGAAAAGGAGATCGGCAAGTTTCCGATCACGCTGACTGCGGCCGGCAGGGCCGATCCGAAGTTCTCGCATTTCGGCGAGACGCTTTCGGTCGGTCATTGGCACAACGACATGCCGGGCCTGACCGACACGGCGACCGTCATCGCCGCAAGCGAGGGCTGCCCGCGCCAGATCGTGGAGTATGGCGACCTCGTCTACGGCTTCCAGTGCCACATGGAGTTCACCCCGGACGTCGTCGAGCTCCTGATCGCCGCGTCCGAGACGGAGCTGGCGACCCTCACCGATCGTCGTTTCGTCCAGCAGCCGGAGGCGTTGCGCCGGAACGACTGGCACGAGATGAACGAGAAGCTGTTCGAATTCCTCGACAGGCTCGTCGCGGCCTATCGGGCGCAGAAACCTTCGAAGGCGCGGCTGGCTTAGGCCGCCCGCAGCGCCGACCCCGCGCCCACGGGGTGTCACCAATTGCCGGGATCGGCCGTGTGGTCGATCTCGGCAAATTCATCCGCCTTTTCCCGATCGAGCGTCAGATCGGTCGCAACCATGGACTCGTCCCTGACCAGATATTGCAGGGGCGCCGGCGCCCTGGTGAGCGCCTGGTACATCAGCAAGGCAGCCTCCTCGGCAGTGTCTGCCTCGAACGTGCTCGTGAGGATGACGGTGAACTTGTGCATGGCGTTGACCTCATCTGTTCGGCCGGCCCGCCCGATCTTGCGGGGATGGCGACCTTTTTCCTTGCGTCCAATCACGTCTCAGACAGGGATCTCGGTTGATTGCTTGACCCTCTGCATGGGGATCTCCGACTTGATGTTCCTGACCCCCTTGATGCGGCCGAGATGTTCGATCTGGAACCTCCGGTAGCCGTCGAGATCGGCGGCGACCACGCGCAGGATGAAGTCGCAGTCTCCGGCCATGAGGTGGCACTCGACGACCTGGGGAAGTCTTCGGATGGCCTCGACGAATGGCACCACAGTTTCCTCGTCCTGACCAGTCAGCCAGACGCGCGCGAACACGGTGAAGCCCATTCCGAGCTTCGCCGCGTCGACCAGAGCGACATATCGCTCGATGATGCCGGCTTCCTCCAGGAGCTTGACCCGCCTGAGGCAGGGCGACGGCGAAAGGCCGACCCTCGAAGCCAGGTCCGTGTTCGGGATTTTTCCGTCCTGCTGGAGAACCCGCAGGATGGCGCGGTCGATCGAGTCGAGCTGCATTGGCGTCAGAATCCATGATTTTTACCGATCGTGGCATTGTATGCCAAATTGCCGGCAAAGCGCATCATATTCGCAACCAAATGCCACCGGCCCCGCGGTAAAAATGCCGGAAAGCGGATGGCGGCCAGCCCTCGGCCGGCAGGATGGGATCTGTGGGAAAGCGACATGAGCGAACTCGATGTGCAAAGTGACGTCGTTGCCGACATGCGGCGACACCAGGTCTGGCATGGATTGCGGGATGCATGGCCCGTCATGCTCGGGTTCGTCCCCTTCGCCCTGGTGCTGGGCGCACAGGCGGTCCAGAAAGGGTTTGCGGTCATCGAGGTTCCGATGATGACGGGTCTGAATTTCGGCGGTGGGTCGGAGTTTGCCGCCGTGGAGCTCTGGACCTCGCCGCCGCACGTCCTGCTGATCGTCGCCATCACCTTCCTCGTCAACAGCCGCCATCTGCTGATGGGGGCCGCCCTTGCGCCCCTCATGCGAAACCTGTCGCGGCGACAGGCATTTGCGGTCCTGTTCCTCATGTGCGACGAGAGCTGGGCCATGGGCCTTGCCGATGCACGCCGGTCGGGGAGCGGGCTTCGCCTCGGGTACTTCTTCGGGGTCGCGCTCGGGCTCTACGGCTGCTGGATCGCCTTCACCACGATCGGCGCGCTCGTCGGCCCGGTCCTCGGCGACGTGACGCGCTTCGGCTTCGACATGGCATTTCCCGCCGTGTTCCTGGTCATGCTTGCCGGCATGTGGCGCGGTCCCGCTGCCGCTCGCCCCTGGCTCGTCAGTCTCGTCGTCGCGGGCGCGACGCACCTGCTGTTGCCGGACGGCGCCTGGTACGTCCCGGCCGGAGCATTCTCCGGCGTCGTTGCAGCCTATGCATGGGCGAGGCCGGCATGATCGATCCGCTTCACGCTCTGACGATCGCGCTGATGGCGCTCACCACCTACATGACGCGCATCGGCGGCTATCTGCTTCTCCGCAACAGAACCGTCAGCGTGCGGACCAAGGCGGTCATGGAGTGCGCGCCGGGATGCGTCCTGATCACGGTGATCGCACCCGACTTCGTCACCGGGCACCCGGCCGATCTGATGGCGCTCGCACTGACAACGCTGGCGGCGACCCGCATGCCGATCCTTCCGACGGTGATCATCTCGATCGTTTCGGCGGCCATCCTCAGGAGCGTCCTGGCCTGACGTCCGCATGCGGCACAGGCGCTCAGGACCGTGTGGCGTGCTAGAACAGTAGATTGGGCGAAGCCAGCGCCTTGGCGAGCAGGCACTCGTAGTCGGCCTTCGGCACGTCGATCGCGCCGAAGGTCTTCAGGTGCTCGGTGGTGAACTGCGTGTCGAGCAGGCGGAAGCCGCGCGCCTTCAGCCGTTCGACGAGATGCACGAGACAGATCTTCGAGGCGTCGGTGCGTCGCGAGAACATGCTTTCGCCGAAGAAGGCCGCCCCCAGCGAAACGCCGTAGAGGCCGCCGACCAGTTCGTCGCCTTCCCAGGCCTCGACGCTGTGGGCGTGGCCCATCCGGTGCAGGGTGGCGTAGAGCGTGCGGATCTTGGCGTTGATCCAGGTCGAGGGGCGGTCGGGCGCGGCTTCGGCGCAGGCCGCGATCACCGCCTCGAAGGCGGTGTCGACGCGGATGTCGAAGGGTTTCTGGCGGATCTTTTTCGCCAGGCTGCGCGAGACGTGGAACTGGTCCAGCGGAATGACGCCGCGCATGTCGGGCTCGACCCAGAACAGCTCCGGGTCGTCGGCCGAATCGGCCATCGGAAACAGGCCGATGGAATAGGCGCGCAGCAAGAGATCCGGTGTAACCTCCGGAGACCTGCCGCGACGCCCTGCCATTCGCTACCCCTTGGACTTGGCCAGATAGTTTTCCAGCCAGTGGATATCATAGTCGCCATTGGCGATATCCTGATTGGAAATCAAATCCTGGAACAAGGGAAGCGTCGTCTTGATGCCGTCGATCACGAATTCGTCGAGGACGCGGCGAAGCCGCATCATGCATTCGACGCGGGTCCGCCCGTGCACGATCAGCTTGCCGATCAGGCTGTCGTAGTAGGGCGGGATCCGGTAGCCCTGGTAGGCGCCGGAATCGACGCGGACGCCGAGACCGCCCGGTGCGTGGAAATGCGTGATCGTGCCCGGCGAGGGCACGAAGGTGCGCGGATCCTCGGCGTTGATGCGGCACTCGATCGCATGGCCGGAGAACTCGATCTCCTCCTGCGTGACCGACAGCCCGGCGCCGGAAGCGACACGGATCTGCTCGTGCACGAGGTCGATGCCGGTGATCGCCTCGGTGATCGGGTGTTCCACCTGCAGGCGGGTGTTCATCTCGATGAAGTAGAACTCGCCGTCCTCGTAGAGGAACTCGATCGTGCCGGCGCCGCGGTACTTCATCTTCTTCATCGCGTCGGCGCAGATCTGGCCGATCTTCATGCGCTGCTCGACGTTGAGGGCAGGGGAGTTCGCCTCTTCCCAGACCTTCTGGTGGCGGCGCTGCAGCGAGCAGTCGCGCTCGCCGAGATGAATGGCGTTGCCCATGCCGTCGCCGACGATCTGCACCTCGATATGGCGCGGATGGCCGAGGTACTTCTCCATGTAGACGGCGTCGTTGCCGAAGGCGGCTGCGGCCTCCGAGCGGGCGGTGTTGATGGCCTCGTCGAGGTCGGCCTCGGTCCTGGCCACCTTCATGCCGCGGCCGCCGCCGCCGGCGGTCGCCTTGATGAGGACGGGAAAGCCGATCTTGCGGGCGACTTCCAGCGCGTTCTCCGGCTTCACCTCGCCGTCGGAGCCGGGCACCACGGGGATGCCGAGTTCCTGCGCCGTCTGCTTGGCGGTGATCTTGTCGCCCATCAGGCGGATGTGCTCGGCGGTCGGGCCGATGAAGGTGATGCCGTGCGCGTCGAGGATCTCGGCGAACTTGGCGTTCTCCGACAGGAAGCCGTAGCCCGGATGCACGGCGTCGGCGCCGGTGATCTCGCAGGCGGCGACGATCTGGTGGATGTTGAGGTAGCTTTCGCGCGAGGGCGGCGGGCCGATGCACACGCTCTCGTCGGCGAGGCGGACGTGCATGGCGTCGGCATCGGCCGTCGAATGCACGGCAACGGTCGCGATGCCGAGTTCCTTGCAGGCGCGCAGGACGCGGAGCGCGATCTCGCCGCGGTTGGCTATGAGGACTTTGGAGATCATCGGGCTGACCTTACTCGATGACGATCAGCGGTTCGCCATATTCGACCGGCGCGGCGTCTGCCACGAGAATTTCGGTGACCTTGCCGGAGCGAGGTGCCGGGATCTGGTTCATCGTCTTCATCGCCTCGATGATGAGGATGGTCTGGCCTTCCTGGACGTTCGAGCCGACCTCGACGAAGGGGCGGGCGCCCGGTGCCGGCGCCAGATAGGCGGTACCGACCATCGGCGCGGTGACCGCGTTCTTGTTGTCGCGGACGGCTGCGGCCGGGGCGGCTGCCGCTGCGACCGGCGCGGCCACGGCTGCGACCGGTGCGGGAACAGGGGCGGAGACGTACTGCGGCGTGCCGGCGCGGGAGACGCGGATGCGCAGGTCGTCCTGCTCCACCTCGATCTCGGTCAGATCCGTCTCGTTGAGGATGTTGGCGAGATCGCGGATCAGTACCTGATCGATGCCCTGCTTCTTGTCAGCCATGGGATTGAGCCTCTTATTCTCTTCTTATGTCGTGATGGATTTCAGCGCATGGAGCGCCAGGATGTAGCTCTGCTCGCCGAACCCGCAGATCACGCCCTTGACCGCCGGTGCGATCATGGACTTGTGGCGGAATTCCTCGCGGGCATGGACGTTGGAAATGTGCAGCTCGACGACCGGGATGCGGATGGCCTTGATGGCGTCGTGCAGCGCAAGCGAGGTGTGCGTGTAGGCGCCGGCATTGATGGCAATGCCCGCGGCCGTGTCGCCCGCCTCGTGGATCCAGTCGACGAGCGTGCCCTCGTGGTTCGACTGGCGGAAGTCGATGGCGAAGCCGAGCCGTTCGCCTTCGGCGCGGCACAGGACCTCGATGTCGGCCAGCGTATGCCCGCCATAGATTCCGGGCTCGCGCTTGCCGAGCGCGTTGAGGTTCGGGCCGTTCAGGACGAAGATCGTGGATGCCATTCGGATTTCCGCTTGCTGGATCGTGGGTTACCTATAGACCGCCGGTTCCCCAAGGAAAAGCCCCAAGGAATCACGCGCGTCTTGTCCACAACCAAGAAGGCTGAAGCGCAAGGGAATGGCGGAAAGATGGCGGGGACGGCCGATCCTGCAGGGTTGCCGTCGCTCAGGACTGGGCCGGCCGGTTCGATCAGCGGTGTGCCTGCCTCAGCACACCGCCTTGCCGCAGGCCCGGACGTTGGCGACCTTCTCGTTCAACTCGTCGATGCCGACCGCCCCGAAGACGGCCTCGTTCGAGATGACGTAGGACGGCGTGCCGGTGATGCCGAGGCTCTGGGCGAGCGAATAGGTCTCGCGCACCGCATCGTCGTGCGGCTTCGCCTCCATCTGCTTGCGGATGTCGGCCTCGCTGACGCCGAGCCCGGTGGCGACGGCGATCGCCGTCTCCTCCGTCGCCCGCTCCTCGCCGCCGAGCAGGGCGCGGTGGAACGCGGGATATTTCTCCGGCGCGAGATCGCGGAAGGCGGCGCTCACCTTGTGGGCGGCAAGCGAATCCGGGCCGAGGATCGGCAGCTCCTTCAGGACGAAGCGCACGTTCTTGTCTGATTCCAGCATCGCGTCCATGTCGGAAAGCGCGCGCTTGCAGTAGCCGCAATTGTAGTCGAAGAACTCCACGATCGTGACGTCGCCATTGGGATTGCCGAGCGAGATGTCGTCCTTGCCGTTGAAGATGGCGGCCTGGTTCTCGGTGATCGCCGCCTTCGCCTGCTCCTGCTGCGCCTGCATCTGCTTCTGCTGAAGGGCCTCCTGCATGTCCATCAGGATTTCCGGATTGGCGAGCAGGTATTCCTTGATGTAGGCGCCGAACTCTTCCTTCTGCTTGTCGTCGAGCGCCTGCGCCTGAAGCGGCAGGAAGACGGCGCCCGTCAGTGCGAGTGCGGCTGCGAGCGATTTGGCTTTGGTACGAAACATCTTGTCCTCGTGGTGCCGTGAGGCGGATGCCGCGGCCGTTGTCCCTCGCGCCATGTGCGGCGCATCGCAGCCAGTTTAGGGCGCGGTTGCCGCAAACGAAACCGCAAAGACGGCGAAAATCCGGTCGTGCCGGGATTGTGAACAGGCCTTTTTTACGGCTAGTGCATATGGCATCGAAATGCCGCCCGCACGGTCTTGTGGCCGGCGGACGCCCTCCAGCGCCAGCGCAAGGACAGAAGCCAGGATGAAAGTCTCCAGACGAAGCGCAGTCGAACCCTTCCATGCCATGGACGTGCTGGCCGAGGCCACGCGCCGGCGCGCGCAGGGGCGTCCGGTCATCTCGATGGCCGTCGGCCAGCCGGCCTATCCGGCGCCGCGCGCGGCGCTCGATGCGGCCAGGGGCGCGCTTGCCGACGGAAGGATCGGCTATACGGAGGCGCTCGGGCTCGCCGAGCTGCGCCGCGGCATCGCCGAGTACTATCGCCGCCATCACCGCGTCGAGATCGATCCTGCCCGCATCGCCGTGACCACCGGATCGTCGGCCGGCTTCAACCTCGCCTTCCTGACGCTGTTCGATCCCGGCGACCGGGTGGCGATCGCGCGGCCGGGCTATCCGGCCTACCGCAACATCCTGGCCGCCCTCGGCATCGAGACGATCGAGATCGGGGTGAGCGCCGAGAACGACTTCACCATCACGCCGGAAAGCCTCGAGGCGGCCCAGAGCGTCTTCGGCAAGCTTTCCGGCATCCTGCTCGCAAGCCCGGCCAACCCGACCGGCACCGTGACCAGCCGCGCCCATCTGAAGGCGCTTGCGGACTATTGCGCCGAACGCGGCATCGCCTTCATCTCCGACGAGATCTATCACGGCCTGACCTTCTCCGGCGAGGAGACCAGCGCGCTGGAGATCACAGACGAGGTGGTCGTGATCAACTCGTTCTCGAAATACTACTGCATGACCGGCTGGCGGATCGGCTGGATGGTGCTGCCGGAGAGCGTCGTGCGCCCGATCGAGCGCCTGTCGCAGAGCCTCTACATTTCGGCCCCCGAAATATCCCAGCTGGCCGCGCTGGCGGCCCTCGGTGCCCGCGAGGAGCTCGACGTGCACCGCGAGGCCTATCGCCGCAACCGCGACCTGCTCGCGGCCCGGCTGCCCGAGATCGGCTTTTCCATCGCCTCGCCGATGGACGGCGCCTTCTATGCCTATGCCGACGTCAGCCGCTTCACCAACGACAGCATGGCGTTCGCCCGGCGCATGTTGGCGGAGACCGACGTCGCGGCGACGCCCGGCGCGGATTTCGACCCGGTGGACGGCCATCACACGATGCGCTTTTCCTATGCGGGCTCCTTTGACGAGATGGGCGAGGCGGTCGACCGCCTCGCGCGCTGGCTGGCCTGATCGGGCGAACCCGGCGCCGCTTCGGCAGCTTGCTGCCGGGCCGTCACCGATTTTCAGGGGCCCTCAGACGCGGTTGATGGAGACGCCGCCATCGGCCAGCATCGCCGTTCCGGTGGTGAAGCTGGAAGCGTCCGAGCAGAGAAACAGCGCCGCCTGCGCGATCTCCTCCGGTGCCGCGATGCGTTTGAAGGCGTTGAGCCCGGCGATGAATTCGCGTGCCTCCGGCGTGTTCGCCACCGCCCGCCCCATCGGCGTGTCCGTCGCACCCGGCAGCAGCGCGTTCACGCGAACGCCCCTTTGGCCGTATTCGGAGGCGAGCACCTGCACGAGGCCGATCAGGCCGGATTTCGAGGCGGCATAGGCCGCAAGCCCCGGAAAGCCGGCCGTGTAGCCGACGAAGGTCGACGTGAAGACCACCGCACCGCCGCCGCGCGCCTCCAGGGCCGGCAGCTGATATTTCGCGGCGAGGAAGGCGCTGGTGAGGTTCACGTCGAGCACCGCCTGCCAATCCGCTGCGGCAAGAGCGGGCAGGGGGCCGATCGGGCCGGTGGTGCCGGCATTGTTGAAGGCGATGTCGAGGCCGCCGAACTCCGCCTGCGCCGCATCGACCAGCGCCCGGTGATGGGCCTCGTCGCTGACGTCGCCGGGCACGGCGATCGCCGCGCCGCCGGCTGCGCGGACGTCGGCTGCGACGGCGTCGAGCCGTTCACGCCCGCGGGCCGAAAGCACGAGCCTGGCACCCTGTCGGGCGAAGAGAAGGGCGGCGGCGCGGCCGATGCCGGAGCTCGCGCCGGTGATGATGGCCACCTTGTTGTCGAGACGGGACATGGGGTTCTCCCTGGATGGTTTCTGCGGGCCTGGTGTCGCAGAAGCCCGGGGCGGGAACCACCCGATTCCCTTGCTCGACGAAAAAGGCCCGGCGGAGACCGGGCCTTTCGAGTTCTCTATATGGGACGGCTCAGAAGAAGCCGCGGCGCTGCCACCAGCCGCCCTTCTTGGGCTTTTCCGGTTCGTCTTCCGGCGTCGCTTCCTTGGTCGTCGAAGACTTCACCACCGGCTCCGAGGCGATCTTGGAGAGGTCGCGGTTGGCGCGGACCGGCTTGGCCGGCGCGTCCAGATCGGCGGAGGCCGCCTCGACCGCGGGTTCGCTGGCCGCTTCGGCCGGCGCCTGCTCCTCGACCGCGGCCTGGGCTGCGGCGTCGGGTGCTGCGACTGCCTCTGCGACTTCGGGCTCGTCGGCGGTCTTCGCCTTGGCCTTGCGGGTGCGGCGTGCCTTCGGTGCAGGTTCCGCCGTCACCTCGGCCACGACTTCGGCCTCGCCGGGGACGGGCTGGCCTTCGACGGCCGCTTCCGCTGCGGCGTCGAGGTTCACGTCCGCGGCAACGGCCACCTCGACCGTGCCTTCGGCTTCATCCTCGTCGCCTGCTTCGTCTCCGGCACCGGCCAGAGCCTCGCCCTCTTCACCGCGGTTGCGGCGGCCGCCGCGCTTGCCGCGACGGCGGCGCTTGCGCTTCTGCTGGTCGCCGTCGGCGGCAACGGAGACGGTCTCGGTCTCGCCTGCGGCTTCGCCTTCGCCCTCGTCGCCGTCCTCATCCTCGTCGCCCGGCTGCTCGCCGCCGAAGGAAGCGGTGTCGCTGCCTTCGGCCGCTTCCTGGCCGCCACGGCCGCGGCGGCGGCGACGCCGCTTGCGCTTGCGGCCGGCCTGGTCGTCGGCGGTGGCTGCGGAAGCCGCTGCGGCCGGCTTCGCGGCCTCGGCCTCCTCGTCGATCTCCTCCTCGATGACGATGTCGTCGTCTTCGTCGGGCTCGGGCACGAACTGGACGAACTGGTCGATCTTGACCGGGTTCTCCACCGGCTCGCCGCGGTCGATCGCGAAGTGCTGCGCACCGACATGGGCATCGGCGTCGATGACGATGTGGACCCCGAAGCGGGCCTCGTAGTCGCCGATCGTGCCGCGCTTGTGGTTGAGCAGGTAGAGCGCGATGTCCGGGGTCGTCCGCACGGTGATGTTGTGCGTGGTGTTCTTCAGCAGGTACTCCTCGATGCCGCGCAGGACGTGCAGCGCCACGGAGGATTGCGAGCGGACATGGCCCGTGCCGTTGCAGTGCGGGCAGGTCTGCATCGTGCTTTCGAGCACCGAGGCGCGGATGCGCTGGCGCGACATCTCGAGCAGGCCGAAATGCGAGATGCGTCCGACCTGGATGCGGGCGCGGTCGTTCTTCAGATGGTCCTTGAGACGCTTCTCGACGGCGCGGTTGTTGCGCTTCTCCTCCATGTCGATGAAGTCGATGACGACGAGGCCGGCAAGGTCGCGCAGGCGGAGCTGCCGCGCCACTTCCTCGGCTGCCTCGAGGTTCGTCTGCAGCGCCGTCTCCTCGATCGAATGCTCGCGGGTGGAGCGGCCGGAGTTGACGTCGATCGAGACCAGCGCCTCGGTCTGGTTGATGATGATGTAGCCGCCCGACTTCAGCGTCACCTGCGGCTGCAGCATCCGGTCGAGCTGCGCCTCGATGCCCGAGCGCGAGAAGATCGGATGGATGTCGCGATAGGGCTGAACCACCTTGGCGTGGCTCGGCATCAGCATCTTCATGAAAGCCTTGGCTTCCTTGTAGCCTTCCTCGCCGGCCACAACGATCTCGCTGATGTCCTTGTTGTAGAGGTCGCGGATCGAGCGCTTGATCAGCGAGCCTTCCTCGTAGACGAGGCAGGGCGCCGTCGAGTTCAGCGTCAGCGTGCGCACGTTCTCCCACAGGCGCATCAGGTACTCGAAGTCGCGCTTGACCTCGACCTTGGTGCGGTTGGCGCCGGCGGTGCGCAGGATCACGCCCATGCCCTGCGGCACCTCGAGATCGCGGGCGATCTCCTTCAGGCGCTTGCGGTCCTGCGGATTAGTGATCTTGCGGGAGATGCCGCCGCCGCGGGCGGTGTTGGGCATCAGCACCGAGTAGCGGCCGGCGAGCGAGAGGTAGGTGGTGAGTGCGGCGCCCTTGTTGCCGCGCTCTTCCTTGGCGACCTGCACCAGCAGGATCTGCCGGCGCTTGATGACTTCCTGGATGCGGTACTGCTTGCGCGGGCGGCGGGCGGCGCGGTCGGGAACCTCTTCCATCGCGTCTTCGGCGCCGACCGATTCGATCACTTCCTTTTCTTCGTGGTGATCGTCGTCGTCATCCTCGTCGTCGCCCGGGCGCTTGCGCACTTCCTCGGAGATCACGTCGGTATCGACGGCGGCGGCCATGTCGCCGGAGGGCGTCTTGCCGTCCTCGTCTTCGGCAGCGACCGCTTCTGCGGCCTCGTCCTTGGCGGCGGCCTTCTTGGCGCGCGGCTTGCGCGGCTTCTTCGCCTTCGGCTTGGCTTCTTCCTCGACGGGCGCAGCCTCGACCTCTGCGGCCGCTTCCGCTGCCGGTTCCGCCTCGACGGCCTCGACCGGGGTCACGGCTTCGGCCTCAACCTCGGCCGGAGCCTCCTGCTTGATCTTCACCGGCTGGGCGGGAACCGGTGCGGTCTCGACATGCTCGATGTCGTCGTCGCGGCGGGCCTCCTCGGCCTCGGCGCGCAGAAGCGCCTGCCGGTCGGCCAGCGGGATCTGGTAGTAGTCGGGGTGGATTTCGGCGAAGGCCAAAAACCCGTGCCGGTTGCCGCCGTAGTCGACGAACGCCGCCTGCAGCGACGGTTCGACGCGTGTCACCTTGGCAAGGTAGATGTTGCCGCGGATCTGTTTCTTGTGCTGAGATTCGAAATCGAATTCTTCTATGCGGTTGCCGCGTACGACAACGACGCGCGTCTCCTCTGCATGAGACGCATCGATAAGCATTTTGTCTGCCATGAAAGTTCTGCTCCTCGGCGCAGGCCAGGCCTGTCTGGCGACCGCCCGCCGAAAGGCGGGGGACCGGAGGATGGGAGCGCTGCGCCGGATAAGTGATTCCCCGTCGGGGCTGGATGAGCGGGCTGCGGCCAGACAACGGCTGGTACGAACACGCACCGGAGCCTGTTAACCTCTGACAAATACCGCAGCGACAACATCAACGTCCAAACGAGAATGCCAATGCCATAGACCCAGGGGGTCCGATGAAGCGGGCGTGAATGCCCATGGTGGATATCCACCGTTGAAATGGTCCGGCCACCGCCGGATTACCGCGATTCCATATGCTGGGAAGAAGCATTGCGACGGCGGATGAAGGCCAGTTTCGGCGCCAAATCCAAGTGGTTGGCTGCCCGCCTGCGGCTTCTATCCCGTCTGTACTTTTCCCTGAAATCGCTTTTATGTTCAATATGTCACAATGGCAAGGAAAAAGCCCGGACCGTCACAATTATGATCGAATCCGACCGGATGGAGTTAGCCCGGTCCGGCGTGGAGTGCGGGCGGGTGGTAAGTTTTGGTTAACCCTGCGAAGGCAAGTTGGTGCGCGGGCGACCCCGTGTCGCAACTGGCGCGCAGGGCCGAATCGCGGTCATATCCCGGCGCCAAAACGGCTCAGAGACGATGCAGATTTTTTTTGACGGGGGAGTGACCGGGTGAGGGTCGAAGCGGCAAGGCGGCGTTCTGCGATGCATCGGCTGGCCGGTGCCGCGTGGCTTCTTGCCGGCATGCTCGCCCTGGCGCCGGCGCCCGCCGGTGCGGCCGAGACGGACGTGGCGACGGCCTCCATCCCGGCCGACGTCTCGCCGCTCGTGGCCTATTCCGGGCGGATCGCCGGCGACGACGCCCGCACGCGCCTGATCCTCGACTTCGACAGGCGGCCGGAGATTTCGGTCCACTACGTCGCCAATCCCTACCGTATCCTGATCGACCTGCCCGACACGGTGTTTGCGCTGAAGAAGGACGAGATCGCCGCGCGCGGGCTGTTCTCCGACATTCGCTACGGCGGCATGGCTGCCGGCAAGTCCCGCATCGTCCTCACCGCCGACCGGCCCGCGAGCGTCGTCGCCTCCGAGGTGCGCAAGGAGGAGGGCGGCAGCTATCGGCTGGTGGTCGATACCGCGATCGTGACGGAGGATGCCTTCTCCAAGCTCCTCAATGGCCAGACCTGGAAGGATGCCGCCGCGGTGACCGAGACGGCCGGCGGTCCCGTGCTGCCGGGGGCGGTCGCCGACGACGACGGATCGTTCGTGATCGCCGTCGATGCCGGCCATGGCGGCATCGACAACGGCGCGCAAGGGGCGACGACGGGTACCCACGAGAAGGCGGTGACGCTCGCCTTCGCCCGGGAGCTGACCGCCGCCCTCAACGCCGGACCGACGACCAAGGCGGTCCTGACCCGCGACAAGGACGAGTTTCTCTCTCTGTCGCAGCGCGTCCAGCTCGCCCGCAACCAGGGCGCCAACCTTCTCATTTCGATCCATGCCGACACGCTGCGGCAGAAGGACATCCGCGGCGCCACCGTCTACACCATCTCCGACAAGGCCTCCGACAGTCTCGCCGCCAACCTCGCCGCCCGCGAAAACCTCTCCGACGAGATCGCAGGCATGCCGTTCCAGGACGAGCCCGCCGAGGTGGCCGACATCCTGATCGACCTCACCCGTCGCGAGACGCAGGCCTTCTCGATCAACCTCGCAAACGAGGTGGTGGGTGCCTTCGAGGGCGAGGTGAAGCTGATCAACAACCCGCATCGCCATGCCGGCTTCCGCGTGCTGACCGCGCCGGACGTCCCCTCCGTCCTCCTCGAGCTCGGCTTCCTGTCCAACAAGGACGACGAGCAGCTTCTTCTCGACCCCGCCTGGCAGAAGAAGGTGGCCGGCCTGATCGCCGAGGCGGTGCAGCGCTACCGCTCGTCCGTCATGGCCAACGGCGGCTGACGGGGCAGGGAGGGGCGGTCGCGGCCGCGCCTCATGCAGGCCCGCATGTGCCGAAAAAGTGACAATACGGGCAATTGTTTCGTGGCCTTCGCGCGTTGTTTGCAGTAAGCCCTATTTTCCTCACATTCGGGGCTCTAGTCGGGGTCATATATTCGGGTGACTCGATGGCGAATTCTGTGGGTCGCCTGCCGCGATGGCCGAGATCGCCAGCAGCCGCTTTCGACGCGGCGCGTCTCCATCGTCCCGGCTGATGCAATGATAGGATACCGGTAACGGCAAATGATCAGATTGATTGGATATTTTTTCGGGATTGGCACCGTCTTCTTTCTCGGTGTGGCCGCGATCGTCGCGGTCTATCTCGACAACGTCTCGAAGGATCTGCCCGATTACGAGGTATTGAACAGCTATGCCCCGCCGGTGACGACGCGCGTGCACGCGGCGAACGGCGCGCTGATGGCGGAGTACGCGCGTGAGCGGCGGCTCTACCTGCCGATCCAGGCCATTCCGGATCGGGTGAAGGCGGCCTTCCTGTCGGCCGAGGACAAGAACTTCTACAACCACCCCGGCGTCGACGTGACCGGCCTGTTCCGCGCGATCGTCACGAACCTGCAGCAGATGGGGTCGGGACGCCGCCCGGTCGGCGCGTCGACCATCACCCAGCAGGTCGCCAAGAACTTCCTCCTCTCCTCCGACCAGACCATCGACCGCAAGGTGAAGGAGGCGATCCTCTCCTTCCGCATCGAGCAGGCCTATTCCAAGGACCGCATCCTCGAGCTCTATCTCAACGAGATCTTCTTCGGGATGAACTCCTACGGCATCGCCGGCGCGGCGCTGACCTATTTCGACAAGTCGGTCACCGAGCTGACGGTCGCCGAGACGGCCTATCTCGCGGCCCTGCCGAAGGGGCCGAACAACTACCATCCCTTCCGCCGCACCGAGGCTGCGGTCGAGCGGCGCAACTGGGTGATCGATCGCATGGTCGAGAACGGTTACGTCACCCGCAGCGAGGGCGAGGAAGCCAAGAAGCAGCCGCTCGGTGTCACGCCGCGCAACCGCGGCTCCTATCTCTTCGCCTCCGACTATTTTGCCGAGGAGGTGCGCCGGCAGATCATCGAGCGCTACGGGGACAATGCGCTCTACGAAGGTGGCCTGTCCGTGCGCACCTCTCTCGACCCGCGCCTGCAGGTCATCGCCCGCAAGGTGCTGCAGGGCGGCCTGATCAGCTACGACGAACGCCGCGGCTTCCATGGCCCGATCAAGACCGTCGAGATCGGCAGCGACTGGGGGATCGAACTGAGCAAGGTGCCCGCCTTCAGCGACGTGCCCGAATGGAAGCTCGCCGTCGTGCTCGCGACCGACGCGGACGGCGCCGACATCGGCCTGCAGCCGCGCAAGGAACCGTCCGGCAAGGTGGCCGAGGAGCGCGTCACCGGCCGCATCCCGGCCGAGGCGATGAAGTGGGCCTACCGCTCGGCAAGGGGCGACCGCAAGTCGGCCCGTTCGCCGGAGGGCGTGCTGTCGCCGGGCGACGTGGTCTATGTCGAGCCGACCGAGACCGAAGGCAGCTACCGGCTTCGCCAGCCGCCGCGCGTGCAGGGCGGCCTGGTGGCGATGGACCCCCATACCGGCCGCGTGCTCGCCATGGTCGGCGGCTTCTCCTACGGACAGTCGGAGTTCAACCGCGCCACGCAGGCAATGCGACAGCCGGGCTCCTCCTTCAAGCCCTTCGTCTACGCCGCAGCGCTGGACAACGGCTACACGCCCGCTTCCGTGATCATGGACGCGCCGATCGAGATCGTCGCCGGCGGCGAAGTCTGGCGCCCGCAGAACTACGGCGGCGGCGCGGCCGGACCTTCGACCCTGCGGCTCGGCATCGAGAAGTCGCGTAACCTGATGACGGTTCGCCTGGCCCAGGACATGGGCATGAACCTCGTGGCCGAGTACGCCGAGCGCTTCGGCGTCTACGACAAGATGAACCCGGTGCTGGCGATGTCGCTCGGCTCGGGCGAGACCACGGTGCTGCGCATGGTTTCGGCCTATTCCGTGCTCGCCAACGGCGGCAAGCAGATCAAGCCGTCGCTGATCGACCGCATCCAGGACCGCTACGGCAAGACGATCTATAGCCACGAGGAGCGCACCTGCGAGGGCTGCAATGCCGCCGACTGGGAGAACCAGGAGGAGCCGACCGTCATCGACAATCGCGAGCAGGTGCTCGATCCGATGACCGCCTACCAGATCACCTCGATGATGGAAGGCGTCGTCACGCGCGGCACCGCCGCCGGCAAGATCAAGCTCGACCGCCAGGTCGCCGGCAAGACCGGGACGACCAACGACGAGAAGGACGCCTGGTTCGTCGGCTATACGCCGGACCTCGTCGCCGGCCTCTATATCGGCTTCGACAATCCCGCCCCGCTCGGCCGCGGCGCGACCGGCGGTTCGCTGTCGGCACCGCTCTTCAACGACTTCATGCAGGCGGCGACCGAGGGCACCCAGCCGACCAAGTTCCTCGTTCCGGAAGGCATGCAGATGATCGCGGTCGACCGCAAGACCGGCATGGCCGCCGTCGAGGGCGATCCGGACACGATCATGGAAGCCTTCAAACCCGGCACCGGGCCCGCCGACGTCTTCTCGGTCATCGGCGGCGAGGAGTTCATGGAGCCGGAGGAGATCCTGCGCAACTCGCCGCAGGCCAACCAGGCGGTGACCGGTGGCCAGAGCGGCCTGTTCTGACCGGGCCCTTTCTCAGCTGTGATCTGATCGGCATGAAAAAGGCGGGCGTTCGCAAGCGCCCGCCTTTACATCCTCCGGCCATGTGACTATCTCACGGGCCAACTCGCAAACAATCGAAGAAGACGGATATGCGCGCGGAAATCGAGAACGTAGTCGACGAAATCAAGCAGGCCATAAGCCTGCTGAGGAGGCATCTTTGACTGGGATCAGGCGGTAAGACGACTGGACTGGTTGAACAACAAGGCAGAGGATCCCAACCTCTGGAACGATGCCTCCGAAGCCCAGAAGTTGATGCGCGAGCGCCAACAGCTCGACGACGGCATCAACGGCCTGCGCGGCCTCGAGCAGCAGCTGAAGGACAACATCGAACTCATCGAGCTCGGTGAGGAAGAGGGCGACGCCGACATCGTCAAGGATGCGGAGAACGCGCTCAAGGAGCTGCGTACGGAGGCCAACCGCCGCCAGGTGGAAGCCATGCTGTCCGGCGAGGCCGACAGCAACGACACCTATGTCGAAGTCCATTCCGGCGCCGGCGGCACCGAGAGCCAGGACTGGGCGAACATGCTGCTGCGCATGTACACCCGCTGGGCCGAACGCCAGGGCTTCAAGGTCGAGCTGCTCGAGATCCACGACGGCGAAGAGGCCGGCATCAAGTCGGCGACGATCCTCGTCAAGGGCCACAATGCCTATGGCTGGATGAAGACCGAGTCGGGCGTGCACCGGCTGGTGCGGATCTCCCCCTATGACAGCAACGCCCGCCGCCACACCTCGTTCTCCTCGATCTGGGTCTATCCGGTCGTCGACGACTCGATCAACATCGAGATCAACGAGAGTGACTGCCGCATCGACACCTACCGGTCGTCCGGCGCCGGCGGCCAGCACGTCAACACCACCGATTCGGCCGTCCGCATCACCCACATGCCGTCCGGCATCGTGGTCGCCTGCCAGCAGGAACGCTCGCAGCACAAGAACCGGGCGAAGGCCTGGGACATGCTGCGCGCCCGCCTCTACGAGGCCGAGCTGAAGAAGCGTGAGGAGGCGGCCAACGCCGAGGCCGCGTCGAAGACCGACATCGGCTGGGGCCACCAGATCCGCTCCTACGTGCTGCAGCCCTACCAGCTGGTGAAGGACCTGCGCACCGGCGTCGAGAGCACGTCGCCCTCCGACGTCCTGGACGGCGAACTCAACGAGTTCATGGAAGCGGCCCTTGCCCACCGGGTCAGCGGCGGCGCCGATGCGGTCGTCGAAGACCTGGCCTGACGGCTTGCCCGACGGATCGATCCTTCAACGGTTCATGGCGGCCCCTTCGGGGGCCGCAACCGTTCCGGAGAAGGCCGGACTGCCAATTCCGCTGACGGCGACGGCGGCCCTGAGGCCCTGCCGATCGTCTCAGTTGCTCGCCTTCTCGATCTTCAGTTCGCCGAGGTCGTCGATCAGCACCGTCCAGGCGGTCGATTCCGTCGCCTGCGGATCCGTCTTCAGGTAGACGGTGGCGAACATGCCCGGTTGCGCCTTCATCCCGTCGGAACTCTCGGGCCGGATGTCGGTGACGTAGGCCTTCATCGTCGAGAATTCTTCGAGCTCCGTCGACGAGGCGATCGCCGGGCCCTCCGCGGTGGCGGCGATCCGTTGCAGATGGATCTGCGCGGTGCCGTCCGGCTGGCGCAGCGAAAACAGCTTGTAGTAGCCGCGCCGGACCGCCGACGCATCAGGTGCCGCAGCGCCGGAGGCGGCCGGCCCGCCATCGGCGGCCGGTTGTTCCTCCCAGTAGCCGGTGCTGACGGCGAAGGTCACGGCCGCGGGCAGGGGCGAGGGCTCCTGTGCGGCAGCGGCCGGCGCGACGATGAGCAGAGCGAGCAGCGCGACGGCGGCGGATGAGGGATAGGACATCGGTTGCTCCTTTCGCGTCGGGCGCTTCTGGGACAGACGGTCCGGGCTAGTACTGGAACTGCTCGGACAGGATGCGCTCGGACCAGGAGTGGTCCGGATCGGACAGGATGATCGCCGTCGAGCTTTCCGACTGCGCGATCCGCACCGAATGCACCGACTTGATCTCGGTGTAGTCGGCGACGGCGTTGACCGGCCGCTTCTCGGGTTCGAGGATCTCGATATCGACGGTCACATGGTTCGGCAGGAGCGCGCCGCGCCATCGCCGCGGCCGGAACGGGCTGACCGGCGTCAAGGCCAGGAGCGGCGCCTCGAGCGGCAGGATCGGCCCGTGCGCCGAAAGATTGTAGGCGGTGGACCCCGCGGGCGTCGCCAGCAGCAGGCCGTCGCAGATCAGTTCCGGCAGCCGCGTCCGGCCGTCGATGTCGACGCGCAGCTTGGCCGCCTGATAGGACTGTCGGAAGAGGTAGACCTCGTTGATCGCCAGCGCCTCGCTGACATGGCCGTCGGCGTCGACGGTGCGCATTTCCAGCGGCCGGCAGATGTTGGCCACCGCCCTTTCGATGCGGGCGGGCAGATCCGCCAGGCTGAAGCGGTTCATCAGGAAGCCGATCGAGCCGCGGTTCATGCCGTAGACCATCTTGCCGGAATTCATGGTCGTATGCAGGGTCTGCAGCATGAAGCCGTCGCCGCCGAGCGCGACGATCACGTCGGCTTCATCCGGCGAGGCGTCACCGTAGCGTTCGACGAGCTCGCCGCGAGCCTGCTCCGCCTCCGGTGCCTGCGAGGCGACGAACGATAGCGATCGAATCTTGCGGCTCATCTTCTGCGCTTCTGCCTTCCTGCCCGACCGGCCGATGGGACCGGCGCCGGCAGGCAACGGCCTGCGGGCAGGTCTTTTTGGCACGCCCCGCCGGCAAGCGCATCAAAATTTTCAAGGGCATGCTCCACCGACGGCCGCGGCGCGGTGGTCGCGGAATTGCTCAACGCCCGTTCACGCAGTTGCGCGAAGAATGACGCTCGGTCCGCCGGAAGGTTTGCTGTAAATCCTTAAGTAAAGCTTGAGGTTTTGCGTCGAAAGGCATGATTTATATGGTGAGCGCGCAGGGATTCGAACCCTGGACCTACTGATTAAAAGTCAGTTGCTCTACCGGCTGAGCTACGCGCTCCCGAAAGCGGGCGGAAGGCCCTGGAAGTGGGCGGACATATAGCAGGCGTCTTTTTCCGGTCAACCCGTAAAATCGCGTCGAATCCGGGTTTTGCTGCATTTCGCCGCGGCCGTCGAAACGCGCTTGGCGCGGCCCGGCCGGGCGGCTATGCAAGCCATGGACACCGGCAACGGAACAGGCCAGCGCCGGCGGCGCAGAATGGTGGTAGTGGTGTCCGGATGAAATCGAGAAGAGGCGGGGTCTGCCCCCTGGCGGACGTGGCCCTGCCGCGGAGAAGCAGTTGTCGATTGCCGAAATTTCCCTCCTGAGCGCGCTCCTGGCCGGAACCCTGTCGTTCCTGTCGCCCTGCGTGCTGCCGCTGGTGCCGCCCTATCTGTGCTACATGGCCGGCATTTCCGTCGAGCAGTTCCGCAGCGGCACGGTCGCCGTCGACGACGGCCGCGCCCGCCGGGCGGTGATGTTCTCCGCGCTGTTCTTCACCCTCGGCTTTGCGACCGTTTTCGTGGCGCTCGGGGCCGGCGCCTCCACGATCGGCATGGCGCTCAGGCGCCATCTGGACATCCTGGCGCAGCTGGGCGGCGCCGTCATCATCCTGATGGGGCTGCATTTTCTCGGCGTGCTCCGGATCGGCCTTTTCGCCCGCGAGGCGCGCTTCCAGGGCGGCGGCAAGCCGGCCACGCTGTCCGGCGCCTATGTGATGGGGCTTGCCTTCGCCTTCGGCTGGACGCCGTGCATCGGCCCCGTGCTGGGCGCGATCCTCGGCGTCGCCGCCGCCCGCGAGACGGTGGGCGAGGGCGCCGTCCTCCTGGCCGTCTATTCGCTGGGGCTCGCCGTTCCGTTCTGGATCGCCGCCGGCTTTTCCGGCGCCTTCATGCGGTTCCTGATGCGCTTCCGCAAACACCTCGGTACGGTGGAGCGCATCATGGGCGTGCTGCTCGTCCTCACCGGCCTCGCCTTCATGCTCGGCTATATCAGCTCGGTGGCGATCTGGTTCCAGCAGACCTTCCCGATCCTCTCGCAGATCGGCTGACCGGCGCCCGACCTTTTTTCCGCGCTGCGGTTCCGCAGGGCGCCAAGTTGCTGTAGAGCCGGTCGGAGACTTCAAGAGGACGTGCATCGGCGGGCGGCATGGCGGAAATAATGGGACTGGTCCTGCCGTTCTTCGGCATGATCCTGATCGGCTACCTCGCGGCGAAGATCACGCGCCAGCCCGCCGCAGCGCTCGGCTGGCTCAACACCTTCATCATCTTCATCGCCCTGCCGGCGCTGTTCTTCAAGCTCGTGTCGAAGACGCCGGTGGAGCAGTTGACCCGCGTGGATTTCATCCTCGCCAATGTCAGCGCCACCTATCTGGTGTTCGGCCTGATCTTTGCGATCGGCATCCTCCTGCGGCGTGCGACGACCGCCGAGGCCACTATGCAGGGCCTTGCCGCGGCCTACGGCAATATCGGCTTCATGGGCCCGGGCCTGGCGCTGCTGGCCTTCGGCGAGCCGGCGGCGGTCCCCGTGGCGCTGGTGTTCTGCTTCGAGAACATGCTGCATTTCATGGTCGCGCCGGCGCTGATGTCGTTTTCCGGCGGCGACAGGCGGCCCACCGCGGCGATCGTCCGGGACGTCGTCCGCCGTATCGTCACCCATCCGTTCATCCTGTCGACGGCGGTGGGTTTCGTCGCCGCCTTCCTGCATTTCGAGGCGCCGGCGCCGATGCAGCGGCTGATCGACTATCTGGCGCAGGCGGCAGCGCCCTGCGCCCTCTTTGCGATGGGCGTGACGCTGGCGCTGAGGCCGCTGAAGCGGGTACCGGCGGAGATCGGCTACATCGTGCCGGCCAAGCTGCTCCTGCTGCCGCTGACCATGTACCTGCTCCTGGGTGCGGCCGGCAATTTCGATCCGGTCTGGGTCTACACCGCCGTGCTCCTGGCGGCGCTGCCGACCGCGACGAACGTCTTCGTCATCGGCGCGCAATACGGCGTCTGGCCGGAGCGCGCCTCGGCGACGATCCTGATCACCACCGTGCTTTCGGTCGCGACCGTCACGATCCTCCTCTATGCGATCAAGTCAGGCCTGCTTCCGGGAGACCCTTTCCCTTAAAGTTTCGCGGACGGCCTTCCACGAGCCGCCCGGCTCGACGCCCTCGCGCATGACGACGCTGCGCAGCGGCCCGATGGCCGACAGCATGTGCAGGCCGGCGGTCCGCAGGATCTGCACCGGCAGGAAACCGGAGAGCAGCGAGCGGTTGAGCAGGTCGACGCTGAGGGTGCGGCTCTGGATGTCGGCGCGCCGGCTGCGGTCGAAGGCCTCGCCGATCGTGGCGGCGGACAGGGCGGGGTCGGAGAGCAGATCGCGCAGCGCCATCACGTCGCGCAGGCTGAGATTGAGGCCTTGCGCCCCGATCGGCGGGAAGGCGTGCGCCGCCTCGCCGAGCAGGACCACGCGCCCCTTGCCGAAGCGGTCCGCCTGCATGCCGGAAAGCGGGAAGGCCTGCGGCGCGGCTTCGACCGTCACTTTGCCGAGCACCGACTGCATCCGGTCCTCGACCGCGCGGCTGAGCGCCTCGAGCGGCAAGGCCTGTGTGGCTTCGGCCTCCCTCGGCGACAGCACCCAGACGAGGCTCGACCGGCGGCCCGGCAGCGGCACCTGCGTGAACGGGCCGTGCTCGGTGTGGAACTCCGTCGACATGTTCGCATGCGGCAGTTCGTGGGTGAAGTTCAGCACCAGTGCGGTCTGCGGGTAGGTCCAGTTCCGGACCGCGATGCCGCTCTGGCGCCGCACCTCGGATTGCCGCCCGTCGGCGCCGGCCACCAGTCCGGCTGCGAGCGTTCGTCCGTCGGCCAGATGCAGTTCGGCGGCTGCCTCGGTCAGGACGAGCCGGTCGAGCTTGGTGTCGAAGCGGGTGATCGCCTGCTGCGCGGAAATCCGCGTCTCCAGCTCTTCCAGGAAGGGGGCGTTCGGAATGTTGTAGCCGAAGGCCGGCAGGCCGACCTCGCTGGAGCGGAAGCTGACCGGCGGGGCACGGAAGAGCCGCCCGGTGCCGTCGAGGATGCGCATCGTCTCCAGCGGCGCGGCGACCTTGGCGATGTCCTCGAAGAGCCCGAGGTCGCGGATGAAGTCCATCGATTGCGCCATCAGCGCCGTCGTGCGCCCGTCGGTGTGGCGGGCCGAAGGTGCCACCAGCACCACGCGCCGCCCCGAATCGGCCAGCGCGAGAGCGGCGATGTTGCCGGCGAGCCCGGCTCCGACGATAGCGATATCAAAGGCTTCCATGCGAGGTGTTTCTTTCCGTTCATGCTTTCCCACAGAAATGCCCTGCAGGCTTCTGGCCGCAAACTACGCCCGGAATCGGCCAAAATCCATGGGTTGGAGCGCCCGGCGACGACGGCAGTTGGCCGCAGTCCCGGACGCGCATCCGGATTTCCGCTGGAAGCGGCCGCCAATCGGTGCATATTACCGGGCAAAATCCTGCTATGTCAGCGGGTCTTGCCATGCGGCGCAGCGGCCGGGGCGCTTGGGAGAGAACAAGGGCAAGCGATGAAGTTCTTCAATTACAGGCGCGTTCCCTACGCGGAAATTCGTGCCTTCTCCGTCCATATCCTGACGGCGTCGGGCTCGTTCCTCGCCTTTCTCGGCGTCGTCGCCGCCGCCGAGCATCGCTTCGTCGACATGTTCTGGTGGCTCGGCCTGGCGCTGCTCGTCGACGGCATCGACGGGCCGATCGCCCGCAAGGTGCGGGTGAAGGAGGTGCTGCCCAACTGGTCCGGCGACACGCTCGACAACGTCATCGACTATGTCACCTACGTGCTGTTGCCGGCATTCGCGCTCTACCAGAGCGGCATGATCGGCGAGCCGTGGTCCTTCGTCGCCGCCGGCGCCATCGTCGTCTCCAGCGCCATCTACTATGCCGACATGGGGATGAAGACGGAGGAGTACTTCTTCTCGGGCTTTCCCGTCGTCTGGAACATGGTCGTCTTCACCCTGTTCGTCATCAAGGCCAGCGAACTGACGGCATCGATCGTCGTCTTCGTCTCGGTATTCCTGACCTTCATGCCGATCAACTTCCTGCATCCGGTGCGCGTGGAGCGCCTGCGTCCGCTGAACCTGGGCGTCTTCTTCGCCTGGGCCGCACTCGGCGGCTATGCGCTGCTCCTGCATTTCGAGACGCCGCAATGGGTGGTCCTCGGCGTGGTCGGCACGGGCCTCTATCTCTATCTCATCGGCGCGATCCTTCAGATGTTTCCGCGCCTGGGCAAGCACTGATCCTGGAGACATGACATGACACAGGCCATCGTCGTCCGCTCGCTCGGCGGCCCGGAAGTTCTCAAGATCGAGGAAGTCGCGCTCGCCCCGCCCGGTCCGGGCGAGGTGCGCATCAAGCAGGCGGCGATCGGGCTGAACTTCATCGACGTCTATTTCCGCACCGGCCTCTACAAGACGGAACTGCCGTTCATTCCCGGCAAGGAGGGCGCCGGCACCGTGACGGCGCTCGGCGAGGGCGTGACCGGCTTCGCCGTCGGCGACCGGGTCGCCTATGCGTCGGCGGAAGGGGCCTATGCGGCCGAACGCAACATCGGCACCGCCCACCTGGTCAAGGTGCCGGACGAAATCCCGCTGGAGACGGCGGCGGCGATGATGCTGAAGGGCATGACGGCGCAGTATCTGCTCTTGCAGACCTTTCCGGTAAAGCCGGGCATGACGATCCTGTTCCATGCCGCAGCCGGCGGCGTCGGGCTGATTGCCGGACAGTGGGCCAAGGCGCTGGGGGCGACCGTGATCGGCACGGCCGGGTCGAAGGAAAAGGTCGAGCTGGCGCTGGCGCACGGCTACGACCACGTCATCGACTACAGCCGGGAGGATTTCGTCGCCCGCGTGCTGGAACTGACCGGCGGCAAGAAATGCGACGTCGTCTACGATTCCGTCGGCAAGGACACGTTCCCGAAATCGCTGGACTGCCTGAAGACGCGCGGCATGTTCGTCTCGTTCGGCAATTCCTCCGGCCCGGTCGATGCCTTCAGTCTCGGCCTGCTCGCCCAGAAGGGCTCGCTCTATGCGACGCGCCCGACGCTGTTCCAGTATATCGCCACCCGGCCCGAACTGGATGCGTGTGCAAACTCGCTGTTTGATGTTGTGCGCAGCAGCAAAGTGCGTATCAATGTCAACCAGACCTATCCGTTGGCGGAAGCGGGGCGCGCGCACACGGATCTGGAAACAAGAAAAACAAGCGGAGCGACGCTGCTCATCCCCTGACGATGAAGGATCGGGGAGGGCCGCGAGAAGAGAGGGGCATAGTGTCAGTCGCAGGAGCGTCCGCGGGCAGCCCGTTGCTGGCTGTACGCAACCTGACGAAGCTTTTCGGCACCTTCGCGGCCTGCAACGGCATCGACCTCGACGTCCAGCCGGGCGAAATCCATGCGCTCCTCGGCGAGAACGGCGCCGGCAAGTCGACGCTGGTGAAGATGCTGTTCGGCGTGCTCGCGCCGACCGCCGGCGAGGTCCTCTGGCAGGGCGCACCGGTCTCGATCGCAAGCCCCGGCGCGGCCCGCCGCCTCGGCATCGGCATGGTCTTCCAGCACTTCTCGCTGTTCGAGGCGCTGACGGTGGCCGAGAACATCGCGCTGTCGCTCGATGGAACGATCCCGCTCGCCCGCGTGGCCGAGCGCGCCTCGGAGCTGTCGCACGCCTATGGTCTTCCGCTCGATCCGAAGGCGCATGTCGCCGATCTGTCGGTCGGCGAGCGCCAGCGCATCGAGATCGTCCGTGCGCTCCTGCAGAACCCGCAGCTGATCATCCTCGACGAGCCCACCTCCGTCCTGACGCCGCAGGAGGCGGACCGGCTGTTCGAGACGCTGTTCAAGCTACGCGCCGAGGGACGCTCCGTCCTCTACATCAGCCATCGCCTGGAAGAGGTGCAGCGCATCTGCGACCGCGCCACCGTGCTGCGCCACGGCAAGGTGACCGGTGCCTGCGATCCGAAGAGGGAGACCGCGGCGTCGCTGGCGCGGATGATGGTCGGCGCCGACGTGCCGCATGTCAGCGCGGCCGGAACGAGCGCCAAGGGCGAGGTGCTGCTCGAGGCGCGTCATCTGAGCGTGCCGGCGCGCACGCCCTTCGCCGTCGCGCTCAAGAACGTCTGTCTCAAGGTCCATGCCGGCGAGGTGCTGGCGATCGCCGGCGTCGCCGGCAACGGGCAGGGCGAGCTGTTCGATGCGCTTTCGGGCGAATATCCGACAGCGGAGCCGGATGCGGTCCATATCCGCCAGCGGCCCGTCGGCACGCGGGGCATCACGGCGCGGCGACTGCTCGGCGCCGGCTTCGTGCCGGAGGAGCGCCATGGCCATGCAGCCGTCACCGGCATGTCGCTCTCCGACAATCTCGTGCTCGCCCGCAACCAGTCGGACCGCCAGGCGTTTCTCGGCGGCGGCGTGCTCGGGATCATCAAGTCCACGGCCGTGCGAATGGCCGCAAGGCGCATCTCCGAGGCGATGGACGTGCGCAAGAGCGGCGAGGATCCGCCGGCCGGCTCGCTCTCCGGCGGCAACCTGCAGAAATTCATCGTCGGCCGCGAACTCGACCGGCAGCCGTCCGTCCTCGTCGTCAACCAGCCGACCTGGGGCGTCGATGCGGGGGCCGCGAGCCGCATCCGCCAGGCGCTCGTCGATCTCGCGAAATCCGGCTCGGCCGTGCTCGTCATCAGCCAGGACCTCGACGAGATCTTCGAGGTCGCGACCGAGATCGCCGTCATCAGCGAGGGGCGGCTTTCCGACATCTACCCGGCAGGCGAGCTTTCGCGGGAGAAGATCGGCCTTTTGATGGGCGGTCTCTACGGTCGGGCCGAGCCGATGACGGAGGCCGCGCATGCGCATTGAACTGGAGAAGCGCCCGCGGGCCTCGGCCTTCTATGCCGTGCTGTCGCCGTTCATCGCGCTGCTTCTGACGGTGATTGCCGGCGGCGTCATGTTCTTCCTGCTCGGCAAGGATCCGATCGCAGCCCTCTACAGCTTCTTCGTCGAGCCGCTGCTCGACGTCTGGTCGTTGCACGAGATCGCGATCAAGGCCGCCCCCCTGATCCTGATCGGCGTCGGCCTGTCGGTCTGCTACCGCTCCAACAACTGGAACATCGGCGCCGAGGGCCAGTTCATCATGGGCGCGATCGCGGGCGCGATCGTGCCGGTCGTCTTCCACGAGTGGCATTCGCCGCTGGTGCTGCCGCTGATGCTCGTCTTCGGCATGATCGGCGGCGCGCTCTATGCGGCGATCCCCGCCTTCCTCAAGGCGAACATGAACACCAACGAGATCCTGTCGAGCCTGATGCTGGTCTATATCGCCCAGCTCTTCCTCGACTGGATGGTGCGCGGCCCCTGGCGCAGCCCGGACGCCTACAACTTCCCGGTGACGCGTGATTTTGCGCCGGAAGCCGTGCTGCCGGAGATCCTGGCGTCTGGCCGCACCAATCTCGGCTTCGTCTTCGCCCTTGCGGCCGCGGTCCTGCTCTGGTTCATGATGCGCTACACGCTGAAGGGCTTCGAAGTGACGGTGCTCGGCCAGTCGGAGCGGGCAGGGCGGTTCGCCGGCTTCTCCTCGCGCCGCATGATCTGGTTCTCGATGCTCCTGTCCGGCGCGCTCGCCGGGCTCGCCGGCATTTCCGAGGTCAGCGGCAATATCGGCAAGCTGCAGCCGATCATTTCGCCGGGCTACGGCTTCACCGCCATCATCGTCGCCTTCCTCGGCCGCCTGAACCCGCTCGGCATCATCTTGGCCGGCCTGTTCCTGGCGCTGACCTATGTCGGCGGCGAGGCGGTGCAACTGACGCTCAGTGTCTCCGACAAGGTGACGCGCGTCTTCCAGGGGCTGCTGCTCTTCTTCGTGCTGTCCTGCGACACGCTGATCCTCTACCGGATCAGGCTCGTCTTCCCGGGCGCTGCGGTTCCGGCCGCACAGCAGGGAGCCGAATGATGGGCATCGTCGAAGCGATCCTCCTGACCGTCATCACCGCCGCGACCCCGCTGGTGCTGGCAGCCCTCGGCGAACTCGTCACCGAGCGCGCCGGCGTGCTCAACCTCGGCGTCGAGGGCATGATGATCATGGGCGCGGTGCTGGCCTTCGCCGCCACCCAGGCGACCGGCTCGCCCTATCTCGGCATCCTCGCCGGCATCGGCGGCGGGGCGCTGTTCTCGCTTCTGTTCGGCTTCCTGACACTGACGCTCGTCGCCAACCAGGTGGCGACCGGCCTGGCGCTGACGATCCTCGGCCTCGGCATTTCCGGGCAGATCGGCGAGGCCTATGTCGGCATGTCCGGCACCAAGCTGCCGCAGATCGCAATCCCGCTCTTGTCCGACATTCCCTATCTCGGGCCGCTGCTGTTCCGGCAGGACCTGATCTTCTACATCTCGATCGCGCTGGTGATCGGCGTCAACTGGTTCCTGTTCAGGAGCCGCGCCGGGCTGAAGATCCGCGCCATCGGCGACAACCATGCCTCCGCGCACGCGCTCGGCATCGGCGTTATCCGCACCCGCTATCTCGCCGTGATGTTCGGCGGCGCCTGCGCCGGTCTCGCAGGCGCGCAGCTGTCGCTGGTCTACACGCCGCAATGGGTGGAGAACATGTCGGCCGGCCGCGGCTGGATCGCGCTGGCGCTGGTGGTGTTCGCCTCGTGGCGCCCCTGGCGGGTGCTTGCCGGCGGCTATCTCTTCGGGGCCGTGTCGATCAGCCAGCTGCATGCCCAGGCGCTCGGCCTCGGCATCCCCTCCCAGTTCCTGTCGGCGCTTCCCTATGCGGCCACGGTTGTCGTCCTCGTCCTGATATCGCACAATCGGCGCACGACGTTGATCAACACGCCCGCATCGCTCGGCAAGCCGTTCGTGCCCGATCGATGAAGAAGAAGCGACGGGAAAACCCACTCTCAAACCTACAGGGGTCAAAATGAAAAAACTGCTATTCGCACTCGCCACCTCGGCCGCGATGCTGGGCTTTAGCGCCTCCGCCGGCGCCCAGGACAAGACCAAGGTCTGCTTCATCTATGTCGGCTCCAAGACCGACGGCGGCTGGACGCAGGCGCACGACATCGGCCGCCAGGCCCTGCAGGCCGAATTCGGCGACAAGATCGAGACGCCGTTCCTGGAAAACGTTCCGGAAGGCCCGGATGCCGAACGCGCCATCGAGCGCATGGCCCGGTCCGGCTGCGCGCTGATCTTCACCACCTCGTTCGGCTTCATGGACGCGACGATCAAGGTCGCCGAGAAGTTCCCGGACGTGAAGTTCGAGCACGCCACCGGCTTCAAGTCGGCGCCGAACGTCGCCACCTACAACTCGCGCTTCTATGAAGGCCGCTACATCCAGGGCCAGATCGCCGCGAAGATGTCTCAGAAGGGTGTCGCCGGCTACATCGCCTCCTTCCCGATTCCGGAAGTGGTGATGGGCATCAACTCGTTCGTCCACGGCGCCCAGTCGGTCAATCCGGACTTCAAGGTCAAGGTCATCTGGGCCAACACCTGGTTCGACCCCGGCAAGGAAGCCGACGCCGCCAAGGCGCTGATCGACCAGGGCGTCGACATCCTGACCCAGCACACCGACACGACCGCGCCGATGCAGGTTGCCGCCGAACGCGGCATCAAGGCCTTCGGCCAGGCCTCCGACATGATCAAGGCCGGCCCGGAAACGCAGCTGACGGCGATCGTCGACACCTGGGGCGCCTACTACATCAAGCGCACCAAGGAACTGCTGGACGGCAGCTGGAAGTCCGAGCAGATCTGGGACGGCCTGAAGGACGGTATCCTGACGATGGCGCCCTATACCAACATGCCGGACGACGTGAAAAAGATGGCCGAGGAGACCGAAGCGAAGATCCGCTCGGGCGAACTGCATCCCTTCACCGGCCCGATCAAGAAGCAGGACGGCTCCGACTGGCTGAAGGACGGCGAGAAGGCCGAGGACGGCGTTCTGCTCGGCATGAACTTCTACATCGCCGGCGTCGACGACAAGCTGCCGCAGTAAGGTCGCAGCGCGGGATCGATCCGCCCGAATGGTGACAGACGGAAGCCCCGGAAGCGGAAACGCTCCGGGGTTTCCTGCAAGGGGGAGCGTGGCT
Source organism: Hyphomicrobiales bacterium (assembly GCA_900469965.1). Taxonomy (GTDB): domain Bacteria; phylum Pseudomonadota; class Alphaproteobacteria; order Rhizobiales; family Rhizobiaceae; genus Mycoplana. The sequence continues at coordinate 417,089 of UBZP01000014.1, forward strand.
CCCATGCCGTGTTCCCGGTTTTCCAGAGGATCCGGAGACAGTGGATCCGCGGCAGTGCGCCGCCGTCGGGAGTGGCCGATTCGCCTCTGCCCGGGCGGCCAGCTGTTCGTCGGCCGGGAATTTCGCTTCTCAATCCTCGATTTCTCTCCTAGAAAACCGCCGGGCTCGCATCGCAGCCGGACGAAGTTTCAGTGACTGGTCAGTGTGGAAGCAGAAAAATATGAAGGTCTGGACTGTTAGCGAATCCAAGATTGGAACGTCGTCTCAATGCCTTGCAGTTGCAAAATTCCTCAGTCCTCAGCCTTCTGAAAAGACCTTCGAGCCCAATCGCAACTGGCGCCGGGTGTTTGACGGCCCCTTGTTCGTCAGGTGGGAGAAAGAGCCGAACCTGGTCATTTCCTGCGGCTTCAGAGCTGAAAAGCGGGTCATGAAGATCAAGCAGACATACAAGTCGCGCCCGTTTACGGTCCACCTTCAGGAGCCGCTGAAGCCGGGCTACGATCTGGTGTTCGTCTCACGCCACGGCTGGCGGCCGGAATTCGATGCAAGGCCCAACTATCATCAGATGCTGGGTGTCCCGCACCGGTTCTCGGCCGCGTTCTGGGACGGTCACAGACACACGGCGCGCTCGATCTACGCACCGAACGGCGAAAAGGTCGTCACCGTCTTTCTGGGTGGCTCGAACGGCGCCTATGTCTATGACGATGCCTCCCATCGCCACATCGCCCACACAGTCAAGGAATTGGCAGGTCGGGGCTGGAGGGTGCTGATTTCCGTGTCCCGGCGATCGAGTGCCGAAACCCTGGCTGCCATACTGCCGTTGAATTCGGGCTCGGTGACGGTCTGGGATCGGATATCCGCCAATCCCTTTATCGACTATGTCGCCGCCGCCGATGCCTTTCTGATCGCCAAGGACTCCGTGACCATGCCGTGCGAGGCGCTGTCCACCGGCCGGCCCGTCTACGCGCTCGATCTGACCGCGGCGCCCGGCGAGCGATACCAGAAATTCGAGCAGTATCACCAGGATCTGCAGGCGAACCTGAAACTGACGCGGCACTACGAAGGTTCGCTGGACGCCTATGACTACGAGCCGCCTGCAGAGGCGGAGCGCATTTCGAAAATCATCAGTTCGGCGCTTCAGTCCGCGAACGGGCGATAAATTCGCCCCTCTTGCAGACGCGGAGCAGGGGGCGGGCCTAGCGGGGAAACCCGCCCGTCCGTTCCTCCACGCGAGGCACGATCGGGCGACGGAGGCGGCGGGTCGCCGCTCTCATGCGTCTCGACAATGGCTGAGCCCGACGTTCGATCGATGGCGGCGAGCGATGGATCGCCGTTGCCGTGCTCGCGCCGTCAGCAGAATTTGCCCCATGAAATCGTTCCGAGGCCTCGTGGCAACACCGTCACGCGCCGGCCCTTCCGCGCGCGCCTCGTCGGCTGCTTGTTTGCGCCGCACAATGCGGGTTCCCGTTCTTGTGCATTGCGAATTTTGTGCAACCTGGGAGTTTTGAGTTTACAATAGTAATACAATATGATGTTTTCACCGCAGCTGCTGAGGAGCAGCTTTCTTTGGGAGGACATCATGAAATTGAAGACCGCACTCGCGAGTGCCACGATTCTGGCTGCCTGCATGTTTGGCTCGGCTCAGGCCGCTGATCTGACCGTCGGCTTCTCGCAGATCGGCTCGGAATCCGGCTGGCGCGCCGCTGAGACGACGCTGACCAAGCAGCAGGCCGAAAGCCGCGGCATCGACCTGAAATTCGCCGATGCCCAGCAGAAGCAGGAAAACCAGATCAAGGCGCTGCGTTCCTTCATCGCCCAGGGCGTCGACGCGATCCTCGTCGCGCCGGTCGTGGCGACCGGTTGGGACGACGTGCTCACCGAGGCCAAGGACGCGGAAATCCCGGTCATTCTTCTCGACCGCACGGTGGATTCGTCCGAAGACCTCTACATGACCGCCGTCACCTCCGACCTCGTCCACGAGGGTAACGTCGCCGGCAAGTGGCTGGTGGACGCCGTTGCCGGCAAGCCCTGCAACGTCGTCGAGCTCCAGGGCACGACCGGCTCCTCGCCGGCGATCGACCGCAAGAAGGGCTTCGAAGAGGCGCTGGCGGGCCATGACAACCTCAAGATCATCCGCAGCCAGACCGGCGACTTCACCCGCACCAAGGGCAAGGAAGTCATGGAGAGCTTCCTCAAGGCCGAGGACGGCGGCAAGAACATCTGCGCCCTCTACGCCCACAACGACGACATGGCCGTCGGCGCCATCCAGGCGATCAAGGAAGCGGGCCTGAAGCCGGGCACCGACATTCTGGTCGTCTCCATCGACGCCGTTCCGGACATCTTCCAGGCCATGGCGGCCGGCGAGGCCAACGCCACCGTCGAGCTGACGCCGAACATGGCCGGCCCGGCCTTCGACGCGCTCGCCGCCTTCAAGAAGGACGGCACGCTGCCGCCGAAGTGGATCCAGACGGAATCGAAGCTCTACACCCAGAAGGACGATCCGATGAAGGTCTACGAGGAAAAGAAGGGCCTCGGCTACTGATCTCTCCCGGCTCCCGCCTCCGCGCGAATGCGGATGCGGGGCTTTTTCACGCATGTCCTCTCCCTGCTTCCGGGGAGGGGATTTCGGCAGGCGGATGAGGTTTCGTGCCCGGCGCCTGGCCGATGCGGCATTCACTTCGGGCAGGGACAATGCCAGGAAACATTTTAGGCAGCGAAGACATCATTCTCTCGGCGACGGGGATCGACAAGGTCTTTCCCGGCGCCAAGGCTCTGAACAAGGTCAATTTCCAGCTCGGGCGCGGCGAGGTGCATGCGCTGCTCGGCGAGAACGGCGCGGGCAAGTCGACGCTGGTCAAGTGCATCACCGGCGCCTATCGCCGCGACGGCGGCAGGCTGGTGCTGGACGGGGTCGACATTGATCCGCGCGATACCTTCGAGGCCCAGCGCCTCGGCATCGGCACGGTCTACCAGGAGGTGAACCTCCTGCCGAACCTGACGGTCGCCGAAAACCTGTTTCTCGGCCGCCAACCGCGGCGCTTCGGCCTCGTCGATGCACGCGCGATGAACCGGCGCGCCGAAACGCTGCTCGCCGGATACGATCTCGACATCGACGTCAAGGCCGAGCTCTCCAGCTGCTCCGTCGCCGTGCAGCAGGTGGTGGCGATCGCGCGCGCCGTCGATCTCTCCGGCAAGGTGCTGATCCTCGACGAGCCGACCGCGAGCCTCGACGCGCACGAGGTGGAGATGCTGTTTGCCGTCGTCCGCCGGCTCAAGACGCAAGGCCTCGGCATCGTCTTCATCACCCATTTCCTCGAGCAGGTCTATGCGATCTGCGATCGCATCACCGTGCTGCGCAACGGCCAGCTCGTCGGCACCCGCGAGGCGGCCGCACTGCCGCGCCGCGAACTGATCGCTATGATGCTCGGCCGCGAACTCGGCGACGAGATCAAGACGGTCGCGAAGGCCGAGACCGAGGAAGGCCCGGTCCGCTACCGCTTTTCCGGCTACGGCCGCAGGGGACATATCGCGCCGTTCGACCTCGAGGTGCGCAAGGGCGAGGTGGTCGGGATCGCCGGCCTGCTCGGCTCCGGCCGCACCGAGACCGCCGAGATCCTGTTCGGTGCCGAGAAGGCCGACAGCGGCAGCGCCGAGATCGAAGGCAAGCCGGTCGAACTGACCTCGCCGCGCGCCGCCATCCGCCACAGACTCGGCTTCTGCCCGGAGGACCGCAAGGTCGACGGCATCGTCGGCGACCTGTCGGTGCGCGAAAACATCGCGCTCGCGCTGCAGGCACGGCGCGGCTGGGCGCGACCGATCCCGCGCGCCGAACAGGAGCGGCTGGCCGACCAGTACATCAAGGCGCTGGACATCCGCACCACCGACCGGGAAAAGCCGATCCGGCTTCTCTCCGGCGGCAACCAGCAGAAGGCGATCCTGGCGCGTTGGCTCGCCACCAATCCGGAATTCCTCATCCTCGACGAGCCGACGCGCGGCATCGACGTCGGCGCGCATGCGGAAATCATCCGTCTCATCGAAAATCTCTGCGAACAGGGCATGTCTTTGATCGTCATTTCCTCCGAGCTCGACGAGCTCGTCGCCTACAGCCACCGCGTCATCGTGCTGCGCGACCGCACCCACGTGTCCGAACTGGTGGGCGAGGCGGTGACGACCGCCCACATCGTCGAGGCGATCGCCGCCGGCGAGAAGCAGGGGGCGTCCCGATGAATGCGCTGAAACCTCACCTGATCCGGCTGGCCCCGCAATTCGCCGTGCTCGTCGCGGTCGTGCTGCTGATCTCGCTCGCCTTCCCGGATTTCCTGAAATTGCAGATCCAGAACGGCCGCGTCTACGGCAGCCTCGTCGACGTGCTGAACCGCGGCGCGCCGGTGGCGCTCCTGGCGATCGGCATGACCATCGTGATCGCCACCCGCGGCATCGACCTGTCGGTGGGCGCGGTCATGGCGATCTGCGGCGCGGTCGCGGCCGCGTCCATCACCTCCGGCCACTCGCTGGTCTATACGCTGGCGCTGGCGCTTGCCGTCGGCCTGCTCTGCGGGCTTTGGAACGGCATCCTGGTGGCCGTCCTCGACATCCAGCCGATCATCGCCACGCTGGTGCTGATGGTCGCCGGCCGCGGCATCGCCCAGCTGATCACCGAGGGCGCGATCCTCACCTTCAACGATCCCGGCCTGATCTTCATCGGCAGCGGCTCCTTCCTCGGCCTGCCGATGCCGGTGGTCATCTGGCTCGTCTTCGGCATCGCGGTGACCCTGCTCGTCCGCCGGACCGCGCTCGGCATGCTGATCGAGGCGCTCGGCATCAACCGGCGCGCCAGCACGCTCTCGGGCGTCTCCACCGGCGTGCTGCTGGTTGCCGCCTATGTGCTGAGCGGCCTGTGCGCGGCGATCGCCGGCATCATCGCCGCCGCCGACATCAAGGGTGCGGACGCCAACAATGCCGGGCTCTGGCTGGAGCTCGACGCCATCCTCGCCGTCGTCGTCGGCGGCAATTCGCTGCTCGGCGGCCGCTTCAGCATCGCCGCGGCATTGCTCGGCGCGCTGATCATCCAGTCGATCAACACCGGCATCCTGCTCTCCGGCTTCCCGCCGGAGTTCAACCTGATCATCAAGGCGGCGATCATCGTTCTGATCCTCGTCATCCAGTCGCCGCGGATCCGCGACCTCGCCGCCCTGTTCGGCCGTTCGGAGAGCGCCGAGGCCACCGTCAAGCAGGAGGCGAAATGAACCCGCGCTACGTCCCGCTCGCCGCCACCATCGCGATCTTCGTCGCAGCCTACGCGCTCTGCATCCTGCAGTACCCGAACATGCTGTCGACGCGGGTGATCGGCAACCTTCTGACCGACAACGCCTTCCTCGGGATCGCCGCCGTCGGCATGACCTTCGTCATCCTGTCCGGCGGCATCGACCTGTCGATCGGCGCGGTCATCGCCTTCACCGGCGTCTTCATCGCCGTCGTCCTCGAAAACACCGGCCTGCACCCGCTCGTCGTCTTCGTTCTCGTGCTCGGGATCGCGACGCTGTTCGGCGCCCTGATGGGGGCGATCATCCATCACCTCGAAATGCCGCCCTTCATCGTCACGCTCGCCGGCATGTTCCTCGCCCGCGGCATGGCCTTCGTGCTGTCGATCGATTCGGTGCCGGTGAAGCATCCGTTCTACGCGACGATGAAGGCCTTCTACTATCGCCTGCCGGGCGGCGGGCGGATCACCCTGATCGGCGGCCTGATGCTGCTCGTCTTCGCCGCCGGCATCCTGATCGCCCACCGCACCCGCTTCGGGGCCAACGTCTATGCGCTCGGCGGCGGCGTGCAGACCGCGCGGCTGATGGGCGTTCCGGTGGCGCGCACGACGATCGCCATCTATGCCTTTTCCGGGCTTTTGGCCGGGCTTTCGGGAATCGTCTTCTCCCTCTATACCTCGGCAGGCTATTCGCTGGCCGCAGTCGGCGTCGAACTGGATGCGATCGCGGCCGTGGTCATTGGCGGGACGCTGCTCACCGGCGGCTCCGGCTTTGTCGGGGGGACATTGATCGGCATTCTGATCATGGGGCTGATCCAGACCTACATCACGTTCGACGGTTCGCTTTCCAGTTGGTGGACGAAGATCCTGATTGGGCTACTTCTGTTCGGTTTCATCCTGATGCAGAAAGGATTTCTCTATCTGTCGAAGGGTGGCAGGCGTCTGGCCTGATCAAGGAAATGCAACCGGCCGGAGGGGCCGGTTCGGGGAGGAAGGGTTCGATTGCGCAAGGGACTTCTCGAAACCGTCATTACCGGCGCCAACACGCGCACCAGCCACGCCCAGGTGGTGAACGAGCTCGGACGTGCGATCGTCGCGGGCGAGTTCCCGGTGGGAACGACCCTTCCGGGGGATGCCGATCTGGCGGCGCGCTTCAAGGTCTCCCGGACGGTGCTGCGGGAATCGATGAAGACACTGGCGGCCAAGGGGCTCGTCGTGCCGCGCGCGCGGATCGGAACCCGCGTCACGCCGCGCGCGCAGTGGAACCTGTTCGACAGCGACATCCTCACCTGGCAGTTGGCCAAGGGCGTGGACGAGGTCTTCCTGCTCGATCTCAGCGAGGTGCGGCTGGCCTTCGAGCCGCACGCAGCGGTGCTTGCGGCCCGCTTCGCCACCGATGCCGACATCAGCCACATGATGCGGCTGGCGATGGCGATGGGCGACCCGGAGCATACGGCCGAGACGCTGGCGCTGGCCGACCTGCGGTTTCACCTCTCCGTGCTCGACGCCTCGCGCAATCCCTTCTTCCGCACGATCGGCAGCCTGATCGAGGCAGCGCTCGTGGGCGTCTTCCGCCTGAGCTCGCCGGCCCGCGACCGCGGCAAGATCGACGATGTGGCGGCGACGCATATCCGCATCGTCGAGGAGATCCGCCGGCGCGACGAGGAAGGCGCGCGCCGCGCCATGGAGAACGTCATCCGCGTCGGCCGCGACCGGGTGGTGGAAGCGCTCAACGAACGCCGCCGCGCATCGACTTCGTAAGCCGCCCGCCGTGCTTCATCGGACAGGTCTGATCATCGCAGCTCGGCGCGGCCGTGCGCCCTCGACGTCGGATGCGGAGCGCGAGCCTCCGTTTCCTGGCGCTCCCCGTCAATCGTCGTTGCTGGCGTTGAGCTCCTCGGGCCGAAGCCCGTCGCCATGGTGTTCCAGTTGCGCCGCGCCCATCGACTGGTAGAGGTTGAACAGCGCCTCGCTCGCCTTGGATGCGTGGCGGAACCATTCCGGGTTCGCCGCGATCGCCGGGTGGTGCAGCAGGTGCTGGTCGACGAGATCGAGGACGATCGAGGCCGTATGCGTCGCCTCGTGACAGGACCGCGTTCCCGGCGCATTCCGGGTCGAGATCTCGGCCGTCGTGGTCTCCTTCAGACGCGCCAGCTCGGCAAGGACCTTGAGGCGTTCGTCTTCGAGTTCGATATCGGTGCTTTCGATCATGGCGGGAAGTTTCTCATAGCAGGGCGGGGCTGTCGAGCAGGGTCGGCGGTTGTCAGGAAAGTGCGTTGGATACCGGAGCAACGCCCGTACCCGTCGTTCGTTCCGGCGGTCAGGAGATCGCCATCCGCGCCAGGTCGATCGCGATCGACAGGATGACGCCGATGGCCGTCAGCAGCAGGCCGAGCGCGAACAGCCGGTTGCCGGCCTCGAAGACGCTCTTCTTCAGCGAGTTCGGGCGAAGCAGCCGCCACAGCGCGCGCGCCTGGAAGACGATGCCGGTGGAGATCATCACCAGCGTCGGCAGGTCCGTCAGCCGCCATTCGTTGGGATTGCTGGCCCAGGTGTTGAGGAAGCCGAGCGAGAAGGAGAGCACGATCCCGAAGACGGTGAGGTTGCCGTTGCGGAAGAGGACGCCGATCTCCGGTTCGCCCTTGTGGTTCTCGCCGTCTTCCATGCCGCCTCCTTGTTTCGGACGACTGCGGAATGCCTCCCGCATCGGACGCGGAGGCATCGGGAACGGATCTCGTGGCCGTCACGCACCATGTTTGGCGTGAACGGCGGCGGTTGGCAAGATCGATCCGCGGCAGGAAGGGGCGGTCAGAACGGCGGCGTGATCTCGTCGTGGTGGTGCGGGCGCCGGTGCTCGCGCTGGCGGCGCATCGCCTGTGCGAGCAGGAAGCCCAGCACGGCGGTTCCAAGGACAATGGCGGACAACGCGATAAAATTTTCCATCACAGCTCCTCCCCATGCCGAAGATAGCACGGCTGGAGGAAAGTCGGAAATCGCTTCGAAATCTATGGTTTCCGCGTTTCTCACACCGCGTGCAGCACGTGCGTTGCCTTCACCGCCGCCGAGGCGCGGTTCTCCACGCCGAGCTTCACGTAGATCTGCTCCAGATGCTTGGTGACGGTCCGGGCGCTCAGGCCCAGGATCTCGCCGATGTCGCGGTTGGCTTTGCCCTTGGCGATCCAGAGCAGCACCTCGGATTCCCGCTGCGTCAGCGAGAAATGCTGGCGCAGGATCTCGTCGTCGCTGAGCCGGTTCTCCGCGCTGAGCCGGAAGAGGTATTCGTCGGCGCCGATGGCGCCGAGATAGGAGAGCTGCAGCATCGCCTGGCCGCTTTCGCGGATGCTGAAGCTGCCGTCCTTGCCGCTCGCCTCGCTCTCCTTCATCCAGCGGCCGATATGGGCGGTCAGCGCCTCCAGCCCGTCGTCGGAACCGGTCGCCGCATTGATCAGCCGCGTCGCCTGCGGCGTCGACCAGCGCACCCGCCCGTCGCCGCGCACGGCGAGCAGGTGGCGGCCGGCGGCGTCGAGCGCGACGCGGGCGCTCTGGGCCGAGCGGGCATTGCTGAGGTGGACGCGGATGCGGGCGCGCAATTCGTCGATGTTGATCGGCTTCGTCAGATAGTCGACGCCGCCGGCCTCCAGCGCGCGGACCACGTGCTCGGTCTCCGTGAGCCCGGTCATGAACACGACGGGCGTCTGGCTGACGGCCGGGTTCGCCTTCAGCCGCAGGCAGGTCTCGAAGCCGTCGAGCCCGGGCATGACCGCATCAAGCAGGATGATGTCGGGCGTGATCCGCTCGACGATCCCGAGCGCCGAATTGCCCGAGGTCGCGATCAGCACCGAGAAGCCGGACTGCTCCAGCGCCTCGGTCAGGAAGCCGAGCGCCTCGGGGCTGTCGTCGACGAGGAGCACGATGTCGCGCGGGCCGGGCATCTCAGTCACGCGGTTCCGTCCTTTCTTCGGATAGGTTCTTCAGGAAGGCATCGTAGCCGGAAAGGTCGAAGGCCTGCACGTAGTCTCTCAGCGCATCGGCGAACGGTCTGTGCTCGGGCAGCCGGGCGATCTCGGCGAGCTTGGCCTCGATGCCGCGGACATAGCCGATCTCGCCGAGCCGGATCAGTTCGGCCACATGGGCGGGCCCGGGATCGACGATCCGCTGCAGCGTTGCCGGTGGCGAAGCGCCCGCCTGGGCGTCGGACGTGATCCACGTCAGCTTCAGGTGCCGCGCCAGCTTGTCGCAGAGCTGGCCGAGGTCGAAGGGCTTGGCGATGGCGTCGTCGTGGCCGTCGCTTCCCCCGTGCGCCGAGCCGTCGCCGATATTGGCCGACAGCATGATGATCGGTGCCGTCTGCCCGGCCTGGCGCAGCCGTTCGACGAGTTCCCAGCCGCTCATGCCCGGCATGGAGATGTCGACGAGGAACAGGTCCGGCCGCAGCGCCTCGGTGAGCGCCAGGCACTCGCCGCCGTCGCCGGCGGTCAGGACGTTGAAGCCGAGCGGCGAAAGCGTCTCGGCCATCAGCTTGCGATGGTCCTCGTTGTCGTCGACGACGAGGATGCTGCGCCGCCGCCCGGCGTAGCCGCGGATGCGGCTCGCAGGCTCCAGCAGCGATTGCGGCCGGTCGACGGCCGACAGCATCAGCCGCACCCGGAACGTCGTGCCGCGATCCTTGGCGCTCGTCACCGATATCTCGCCGCCGAGCGTCTGGGTCAGGAGCCGCGTGATCGTCAGGCCGAGCCCGAGGCCGGGCATGCGGTTGACGTGCTCCGCCTCGCCGCGCTGGAAGGGGTCGAAGATGCGCGGCAGATCCTTCTCCGCGATGCCGCGACCGCTGTCCTCGACGGTGAAGGTCGCCACCTGGCTGCGATAGCCGACCTCGAGGCGGATATGGCCGCTGTCGGTGAATTTCAGCGCGTTGGAGACGAGGTTGACGAGGATCTGCCGCAGCCGCTTCTCGTCGGTGCGCACGAACTGGGGCAGGGAGGGGCTGCGCAGGTGCTCGAAGGCGACGCCCTTGGCCTGCGCCTGCGGCCGGAACATGTCGACGATCTGGTCGAGGAAATCGTGGATGTTGATCTCGTTCGAATAGACCTGTAGCTTGCCCGCCTCGATCTTGGAGATGTCCAGCAGCCCGTCGATCAGGCCGGACAGGTGCTCGGCGCTGCGCCGGATGACCTTCACCGCCGGCTGCCGCGGCGCGGGAATCGTCTCGTCGCGCTCCAGGAGCTGGGCATAGCCGAGCACGGCGTTGAGCGGCGTGCGCAGCTCGTGGCTGAGGCCGACGACGTAGCGGCTCTTGGCGCGGTTGGCCGCCTCTGCCGCCTCCTTGGCCTCCTGCAGGGCCGCGTCCGTCTTCTTGTGCGCCGCGATTTCCTTGAGGAGCAGCGTGTTCTGCCGCGAGGATTCTTCCTCCGCCACCACCCGGCTGTCGTGCGCCAGCACGTAGAACCAAGAGACCACGCCGGCGATGACGGCGAACACGAAGAAGACGATGGCGACCGTGCCCTCGACGACGGCCGCCGTCTCCGGCGAGGCGCCGCCGGCCTGGTGGGCGATCATCGCGAGGATCACGCCGATCGAGGCGATCGACAGCGCGGCGGAGAGCGCGTAGCGGCCGAGCCGGGTCTTCAGCTTGTCGACCACCGGATCGGGCAGCACCGCGCGGGCGACATGGGCGGCCTGGGCGTGAAAACGCGCCTTCGGCTTGCACATGTCGTGGCAGCGGCTGTCGAGCGAACAGCAGAGCGAGCAGATCGGCGCGGCATAGGCCGGGCACCAGGCCATGTCCTCCGGCTCGAAGGGATGCTCGCAGATCGAGCAGGTGATCGTGTGCTGCAAGTGCCAGTTCCGCCGCGGCTTGCGGGCGAGATAGAACTTTCCGTCCGTCTTCCAGGCGATCAGCGGCGAGGCGACGAAGGCGACGGCCGCGGCGATGTAGGGGGCGAGCGAGGCCGCGATGTCGCCGAAGGCACCGAAATGGGCGGCGAGCGCGATGGTGGCGGAAACCAGCATTGCGCCGAGGCCGACCGGGTTGATGTCGTAGAGGTGCGCCCGCTTGAACTCGATACCGGGCGGCGACAGGCCGAGCGGCTTGTTGACGAAGAGATCGGCGGAGATCGTGCAGAGCCAGGCCATGGCGACGATCGAGAAGATGCCGAGCGTCTCCTCCAGCAGCCGGTAGATGCCGAGCTCCATCAGAAGCAGCGCGATCGCGACGTTGAACACGAGCCAGATGACGCGGCCGGGGTGGCTGTGGGTCAGGCGCGAGAAGAAGTTCGACCAGGCGAGCGAGCCCGCATAGGCGTTCATCACGTTGATCTTCAGCTGCGAGACCACGACGAAGGCGACCATCAGAAGCAGCGTCGCCCACTCCCACGGGATCATGTAGCCGAAGGCGGTGTGGTACATCTGCGCCGGATCGGCCGCGCGCGTCGAGGGCACGCCGGCGTTCAGCACGAGCACGACGAGGAACGATCCCGCGAGCAGCTTCGGTGCGCCGACCACGACCCAGCCGGAGCCTGCGAGGAAGACGGCGATGCGGTGGCTGAGCTTGCGCTGGCCGTCGGGCGGCAGAAACCGCAGGAAGTCGACCTGCTCGCCGATCTGCGCCATCAGCGCGAAGATGACGGCGGACGCCGCGCCGAACTCGACCAGATGGAACGGCGCGATCGTGCCGGGCGGACCCGAGGCATGATGGATGCCGGAATAGGCGAGCCATTCGCCGAAGGCGTTCCAGTCGGCGAAGGCGATGAAGACGAAGGGCAGGATGTTGAGCACGATCCAGAACGGCTGGGTGACGAGCTGGAACTTCGAGATCAGCCGCACGCCATAGGTGACGAGCGGGATCACCGCCACCGCGCTGATGATGTAGCCGATCCACAGCGGGATGCCGAGCGCCAGCTCCAGCGCCCCCGACATGATCGAGGCTTCGATGGCAAACAGGATGAAGGTGAAGCTCGCATAGATGAGCGAGGTGATGGTCGAGCCGATGTAGCCGAAGCTCGCGCCGCGGGTCAGAAGGTCGATGTCGACGCCGTGGCGGATCGCATAGCGGCTGATCGGCAGGCCGACGAGCAGGATCATCAGGCTGGCAACGACGATCGCGGCGATCGCGTTGGTCGTGCCGTAGGACATGGTGATGGTGCCGCCGATCGCCTCCAGCGCCAGGAACGAGATCGCCCCGATCGCCGTCTGCGAGATCCGTTCCGACGAGAAGCGCCGCGCGCTCTTGGCGGTGAACCGCAGCGCATAGTCCTCCAGCGTCTGGTCGGCGACCCAACGGTTGTACTGGCGCCTGACCGGTATGATGCGCTGGCGTGCGGCCATGGGCTTCCTTCTGAACGGCCGGCGAAATGCGGGACCGTGGCCGTTCGTAGCACATCGCGGCGCGGCGGAGAATTGGTGCGCCGCGGCAGAGGTGCCGTTCTTTACCCCGGCGTCTACGTAGAATGACGTATGTGCACTGCAGCGGGAACGTCGGATGATCCCTTAAGCAACGGTTAAAGAAACCAGACCGCCCGTTGCCCTTGCGAACTAGAGGGGTTCACCACATGACTATCAAGGCACGCCTGACCGGCGCATTTCTCGCTGCCGTTCTCTCGACGACGGCGCTCAACGGCGCGTTCGCGGCCGACGACACGATCAAGGTCGGCATTCTCCATTCGCTGTCCGGCACCATGGCGATCTCGGAAACGACGCTGAAGGATGCCATGCTGATGCTCATCGAGGAGCAGAACAAGAAGGGCGGCCTGCTCGGCAAGAAACTCGAAGCCGTGGTCGTCGACCCCGCGTCCGACTGGCCGCTGTTTGCCGAGAAGGCCCGCGAGCTCGTCTCCGTCGACAAGGTCTCGGCCGTGTTCGGCTGCTGGACCTCGGTGTCGCGCAAGTCCGTGCTGCCGGTCTTCGAGGAGCTGAACTCGATCCTGTTCTACCCCGTCCAGTACGAGGGCGAGGAAAGCCAGCGCAACGTCTTCTACACCGGTGCCGCGCCGAACCAGCAGGCGATCCCGGCCGTCGACTACCTGATGGAGAACGAAGGCGTCGAGCGCTGGGTGCTCGCCGGTACCGACTACGTCTATCCGCGCACGACCAACAAGATCCTCGAGGCCTATCTGATCTCCAAGGGTGTGAAGCCCGAGGACATCATGATCAACTACACCCCGTTCGGCCATTCCGACTGGCAGACGATCGTCTCCGACATCAAGGGCTTCGGCTCCGCCGGCAAGAAGACGGCCGTGGTCTCCACCATCAACGGCGACGCCAACGTTCCCTTCTACAAGGAACTCGGCAACCAGGGCATCAAGGCCGAGGACATCCCGGTCGTCGCCTTCTCCGTCGGTGAGGAGGAACTCGCCGGCCTCGACACCGGCCCGCTCGTCGGTCACCTCGCCGCCTGGAACTACTTCCAGTCCGTCGACAACCCGGCCAATGCCGAGTTCATCAAGACCTGGAAGGCCTATACCAAGAACGACAAGCGCGTCACCAACGACCCGATGGAAGCGCACTACATCGGCTTCAACATGTGGCTGAAGGCGGTCGAGAAGGCCGGCACCACCGACACCGACGCCGTCCTCGACGCGATGATCGGCATCTCGGTCCCGAACCTTTCGGGCGGCTACTCGACGATGATGCCGAACCACCACATCACCAAGCCGGTGCTGATCGGCGAAATCCAGGCCGACGGCCAGTTCGAGACCGTCTGGGAGACGCCCGGCCTCGTGGTCGGCGACGAGTGGTCCGACTACCTGCCGGACTCCAAGGACCTGATCTCCGACTGGCGCGCGCCGATGTCGTGCGGCAACTTCAACGTCGCCACCGGCAAGTGCGGCGGCAAGGGCTCCTGATCCCTCACCATTCGATCGGCCGGGCACGCGGGCGCGTCCTGCGTGACCGGCCGGATGCATCCCGCCATTCTCCGGTGGCGGGATGCTTCCGAACTTTCAATGCCGACGCCGGAAGCCGCTTCCGGCCTGCAGCCGGCCCGGCGAGGATGATGTCATGTTGATGCGGCTAGCCTATCGATCGCTCCAGTCCCTGCTGGTGACCCTTTGCCTCCTGGTCACGCTCCTTGCGACCGATCTCAGGGCGCAGGAGGACCTCCGCGCGATGGTCAACGCGCTGGGTGAGGGCAATTTCGCCCAGACCATCAAGCAGGTCGAAGCGCTGGCCAGGACCGGCGATCCGAAGATCGTTCCTGCGCTCGAGGCCCTGGCCGCCGGCGATCTCTATCAGCGCAAGTCCGACAAGCAGGTGTTCCTGACGAAATCGACAGGCGGCAGCCTGACCCTGCTCGATCCCCTTTCCGGCGAGGAAGTCGGCACGGAAGCCGCCAGCGCGCTCACCAAGATCCGCGTCAACAACGGCCTCCGCCGCGCCGTCCGCGCCGCACTCGGCGGCCTGACGCTGATGAGCCCGGATGCCGGCGTCCGCCTGCAGGCGGCCCAGACCATGCTGCGCACGCCCTCGGCAGATGCGCTCGACCAGATCGAGACGGCACTTGCCGCAGAGACCAGTGCCGACGTCAAGCCGGTGCTGGAGCGCGCCCGCGCCGCAGCGCTGCTTATCTCCGATCGGCCGGACGACGAGAAGAAGGCCGCCGTCGCCGTCATCAGCAATGCCGGCGGCCAGGATGCGCTGTCGCTGCTGTCGGCCGCACTCTCGTCCGCCGACGACAATCTGCGGCCCGACATCGAGACCGCGATCGAAAGCATAAAGGAACGCCAGGCCTTCTGGGCGGCGGGCCAGAACGTCTGGTACGGCCTGTCGCTCGGCTCCGTGCTGCTGCTGGCCGCGATCGGGCTTGCCATCACCTTCGGCGTCATGGGCATCATCAACATGGCGCATGGCGAGATGGTCATGCTCGGCGCCTACACGACCTTCGTCGTCCAGGAAGTGATCCGCGGCTCGTTCCCGGCACTGTTCGACTGGTCGCTCGCAATCGCCCTGCCGCTCGCCTTCCTCGTCACCGGCATCGTCGGCCTTGCGATCGAGCGCGGCGTCATCCGCTTCCTCTACGGCCGGCCGCTCGAAACCCTGCTCGCCACCTGGGGCATCTCGCTGATCCTGCAGCAGGCCGTGCGCACCATTTTCGGTCCGACCAACCGCGAGGTCGGCAACCCCGCCTGGATGTCCGGCGCCTTCGAGCTCGGCGGGCTGACGATCACCTGGAACCGGCTCTGGATCATCGTCTTTTCGCTCGCCGTCTTCGCAGCGCTGCTGTTCCTCCTGAAGAAGACGCCGATGGGGCTGCAGATGCGGGCGGTGACACAGAACCGCCGCATGGCCTCCTCGATGGGCATCCGCACGCCCTGGGTGGACGCGCTCACCTTCGCGCTCGGCTCCGGCATCGCCGGCATCGCCGGCGTGGCGCTCTCGCAGATCGACAATGTCTCGCCGAACCTCGGCCAGGGCTACATCATCGACAGCTTCATGGTCGTGGTCTTCGGCGGCGTCGGCAATCTCTGGGGCACGCTGGTCGGCGCCTTCACCCTCGGCATCCTCAACAAGTTCCTCGAGCCCTATGCGGGGGCCGTGCTCGGCAAGATCCTCGTCCTCGTGCTGATCATCCTCTTCATCCAGAAGCGGCCGCGCGGGCTGTTCGCACTCAAGGGCAGGGCGGTGGAAGCATGATCACCTCGTTTCTCCTCAAATCCTTCGACCGCACGATCGTCATTGCCGTCGCCGTCATCCTGGGTCTCGGCCTGCTGGTGCCGGCGCTCAACCTGCTGACGCCGCCCGATCATCCGCTGCACGTGCCGACCTACCTGGTCTCGCTGTTCGGCAAGTACCTGACCTACGCGCTCCTGGCCTTGGCGCTCGATCTCGTTTGGGGCTTCTGCGGGATCCTGTCGCTCGGCCACGCCGCCTTCTTCGCGCTCGGCGGCTATGCGATGGGCATGTACCTGATGCGCCAGATCGGCGCGCGCGGCTCCTACGGCAACCCGCTGTTGCCGGACTTCATGGTCTTCCTCAACTGGAAGGAGCTGCCCTGGTTCTGGTACGGCTTCGACATGTTCTGGTTCGCAGCGCTGATGGTGGTGCTGGTGCCGGGCCTGCTCGCCTTCGTCTTCGGCTGGTTCGCCTTCCGCTCGCGCGTCAACGGCGTCTATCTCTCGATCATCACCCAGGCGATGACGTTCGCGCTGCTGCTCGCCTTCTTCCGCAACGACATGGGCTTCGGCGGCAACAACGGCCTGACCGACTTCAAGGACATCCTCGGCTTCAACATCCAGGCCGACGGCACCCGCGCCGCCCTGTTTGCGGCGTCCGCCGTGGCGCTGGCGCTCTCGCTGGTCCTGACGT
The DNA here is from genome assembly GCA_900469965.1 of Hyphomicrobiales bacterium. Taxonomy (GTDB): domain Bacteria; phylum Pseudomonadota; class Alphaproteobacteria; order Rhizobiales; family Rhizobiaceae; genus Mycoplana. The sequence goes on from UBZP01000014.1 coordinate 433,647, forward strand.
CCGGCATGGTCCGCTCCAAATACGGCAAGATCCTCGTCGGCGTGCGCGACGCCGAGAGCCGCACGCGCTTCCTCGGCTACCGCGTCGAGCACTTCAAGCTCTTCGCCTTCACCGTCTCGGCGATGATGGCGGGGGTAGCCGGCGCGCTCTACGTGCCGCAGGTCGGCATCATCAATCCCGGCGAGTTCGAGCCCGGCAATTCGATCGAGGTGGTCATCTGGACGGCGGTCGGCGGCCGCGGCACGCTGATCGGCCCGATCATCGGCGCCATCCTCGTCAACGGCGGGAAAAGCATCTTCACCGCAGCCTTCCCGGAATTCTGGCTGTTCGCGCTCGGCGGCCTGTTCGTCCTCGTCACCCTGTTCCTGCCGAAGGGCATCGTCGGCACGGCGCAAGCCTGGAGGGCGAAGCGCAAGGCCTATCGCAAGGCAGCCGACGACGAGGCGGCCAAGGCCATGGCTGCGGCCGAACCCCTGGCGGCGGAGTGAGACGATGAACGAGAAGAAACCGACCAGCCTGCTCTATCTCGACGGCGTCTCCGTCTCCTTCGACGGCTTCAGGGCGCTGAACTCGCTGTCCTTCGTCATCGAGCCGGGCGAACTGCGCGCCATCATCGGGCCGAACGGCGCCGGCAAGACGACGATGATGGACATCATCACCGGCAAGACCCGCCCCGACACCGGCGCGGTGTTCTTCAAGGGCGATATCGACCTGACCAAGCGCGACGAGGCGGAAATCGCCCAGCTCGGCATCGGCCGCAAGTTCCAGAAGCCGACGGTGTTCGAGAGCCACACCGTCTGGGACAATCTCGAGCTGGCGCTGAACCGCAAGCGCGGCGTCTTCGCCACCCTGTTCTACCGGATGACGGCGGAGGACAACGCCCGCATCGAGGAGATCCTCTCCACCGTGCGCCTTTCGAACCGCAGGAACGACCTTGCCGCCAGCCTCAGCCACGGCCAGAAGCAATGGCTGGAGATCGGCATGCTGCTCGCACAGGAGCCGGAGCTGCTGCTGGTCGACGAGCCGGTGGCCGGCATGACCGACGCCGAGACGGCCGAGACGGCGATCCTCCTGAAGGAGATCGCCAGGACCCGCTCGGTCGTCGTCGTCGAGCACGACATGGGCTTCATCCGCGACCTCGGCGTCAAGGTGACGTGCCTGGCGGAGGGATCGGTCCTGGCGGAAGGCTCGATCGATTTCGTCAGCGCCGATCAGAAGGTGATCGAGAACTATCTGGGGCGGTGAGGGTTCGGGGGCACGGACCTCCTTCACCCTGACCCTCTCCCGCCGCGCGGGAGAGGGGACAGATCAAACGAGGCACTTCCGGCGTTGCGTTCTCGGCGGTGCCGTTTCGGCCCTTCTCTCCGGCTGCGGGGAGGAGGGCCGGCAGACACAAAAGGGGCGGGACATCCCGCCGGACGGACGACATCGAGGATCGGGCATGCTGACAGTCGAAAAAGCCAGTCTCCACTACGGCGCCGCCCAGGCGCTGCGCGGCATCTCGCTTTCGGCCGAGATGGGCAAGATCACCTGCGTTCTCGGCCGCAACGGCGTCGGCAAGTCGAGCCTCTTGCGCGCGGTGACCGGCCAGCACCCGCTCTCCTCCGGCACCGTCAGCTTCAACGGCGTGGCGCTGAACGGCATGGCGCCTTACGGCCGCGCCAAGCAGGGGATCGGCTACGTGCCGCAGGGCCGCGAGATCTTCCCGCTGCTGACGGTGAAGGAGAACCTGGAAAGCGGCTACGCGCCGCTGAAGCGGGCCGAGCGGTTCATCCCGGACGACATCTTCAGCCTGTTTCCGGTGCTGCAGTCGATGCTCAGCCGCCGCGGCGGCGACCTTTCCGGCGGCCAGCAGCAGCAGCTGGCGATCGGCCGGGCGCTGGTGACGCGGCCGAAGATCCTGGTGCTGGACGAGCCGACCGAGGGCATCCAGCCGTCGATCATCAAGGACATCGGCCGGGCGATCAAGTACCTGCGTGATTCCACCGGCATGGCGATCCTGCTTGTGGAACAGTACCTTGACTTCTGCCGGGAGCTTGCCGATCAGGTCTACATCATGGATCGTGGCGAGATCGTGCACGAGGGCCCGGCCGAGACGCTGGACACGCCCGAGGCACGGCGGCACCTGACCGTGTGATCGGTCGGCGGCGATGGTCCGGCCTGTGGCGGCACGGCCCGCCTGTCGAGCGGGCCGGATCGGGGCCGGGAACGAGGGTGCCAAGCGAAAGGCCGACGTGAAGACGCAAGCAATCATCGCCGAGATGCAGCCCGGCCGCCCCCAGCGCGCCCGCGGCGTCGGCCGGCTCCGGACCAAGGCCAGCGCCGGGCGGACGCGGCTCGACACCTTCTATCAGGAGGGCTGCGCCAAGATCCGCCTGCCCGAAACCTTCGAGGCCGGCATGGAGGCGGTGCTGATCAACACCTCCGGCGGGCTGACCGGCGGCGATGTCGTCGACTGGTCCTTCGGGGCCGGCGAGGGCACGCGCCTGACCCTCACCACCCAGGCCTGCGAGAAGATCTACAAGGCGAGCGCCGATACGGCGACCGTCTCGACGGCGATCACCGTGGCCGCCGGCGCCCGCGTCGACTGGCTGCCGCAGGAGACGATCCTGTTCGACAGGGCCTCGCTGACCCGCAGCCTCGACGTCGAGCTCGCCGAAGACGCCGAGTTCCTCGCCGTCGAGACGGTGCTGTTCGGCCGCAAGGCGATGGGCGAGGCGATGACGGCGGGGCTGTTCCGCGACCGCTGGCGCATCCGGCGGCAGGGCCGGCTGGTCCATGCCGAGGAGGCCCGTTTCGAGGGCGATGTCGCCGATCTGACGGCACGACAGGCGGTGCTCGCCGGTGCCGGCGCCTTCGCCACGCTCCTCTATTGCGGCCCGCAGGCAGAAGCGCTGCTGCCGCAGATGCGGGCGCTTTTCGGCGACGCCGTGGCCGGCGCAAGCCATTGGCAGGACAAGCTGGTCGCCCGCGTGAGCGCGGCGGACGGCTTCGCCCTGCGGAAAATTCTGATCCCGGTCATTTCGCACTTGCGCAAAGGCGCGAGCCTGCCGAAAGTCTGGACTCTGTAGTTGCAACGGACGGGCCTTCCATGAACCTGACACCTCGCGAAAAAGACAAGCTCCTGATCGCCATGGCGGCCGTCGTCGCCCGCAGGCGGCTGGAGCGCGGCGTCAAGCTGAACCATCCCGAGGCGATCGCGCTGATCACCGACTTCGTCGTCGAAGGCGCCCGCGACGGCCGCTCCGTCGCCGATCTGATGGAGGCTGGCGCCCATGTCGTCACCCGCGACCAGGTGATGGAGGGGATCGCCGAGATGATCCACGACATCCAGGTCGAGGCGACCTTTCCGGACGGCACCAAGCTCGTCACCGTCCACGAACCGATCCGCTGACGGGCACGGAGGAGAAAGCCGATGATTCCCGGTGAAGTCATTGCCGCAAGCGGCGACATCGAACTGAACGCCGGCCTGCCGGTGATCGAGCTGGACGTCTCCAACACCGGCGACCGGCCGATCCAGGTCGGCAGCCATTATCATTTCTACGAGACCAATGCCGGCCTGTCCTTCGACCGCGACAGGGCCCGTGGCCTGCGGCTCGACATTCCCGCCGGCACGGCGGTGCGCTTCGAGCCGGGCCAGACGCGCACGGTGCGGCTGATCCCCTTTGCCGGCAAGCGCGAGATTTACGGTTTCCGCCAGAAGGTGATGGGAGGGCTCTGACATGGCGATCGCACACTACCGCGGCAGCTGCCAGTGCGGCGCCGTCTCCTTCGAAGCCGATACCGACCTCGACCAAACGATCACCTGCAACTGCTCGCGCTGCCAGCGCCTGGGCTCGGTGCTGGCCTTCGCCCCGCGCGAGGCTTTCACCCTGAACGCCGGCGAGGACAACCTCACCGAATACCGCTTCAACACGATGAAGCTCCGCCATCTCTTCTGCAAGACCTGCGGCATCCAGGGTTTCTCCTACGGCGAGAAGCCGGACGGCACGGCGATGGTGGCGATCAACGTCAATTGCCTGGAGGGCGTGAACCCGCGTGCGCTGTCGCCCCATGCCCATGACGGCGCATCGGCTTGAGAACGGGTTCGGGGAGAGGGCGAAGATGAAGGCGGTGGTTCTGACGATGCTGTGCGGATGCGTCCTTCTGGTCGATGCGCCCGCCTCCAGCGAGGAGGCGCCGTCGGTCGACTGCAAGGATGCGCAGACGCAGAGCGACATGAACATCTGCGCCGCGCAGGACTACGAGGCGGCGGACAAGGCGCTGAACCGGCAGTGGCTGGCGACGAAGAAGGCGGCCACCGCCTGGGACGACGTCGTCGCGGGCGAGGGACGTGCGCGCGGAGCCGAGGAGCGGCTGCTCAAGGCCCAGCGCGCCTGGCTCGCCTATCGCGACAGCCAGTGCGAGACGCTCGGCTTCACCGTCGAGGGCGGATCGATACAGCCGCTGGTCGTCTCCAATTGCCTGGCCGACCTCACCCGCAAGCGGACCGAGGAGCTCGGCCAGCTGGCAAAAGAGTTCGCGGACTGACGACCGGCATGGCGCAGCGGATCATGATCATTGGCAACGGGGCAGTGGCGGAGGGCGCCGGCGCGCTGATCGACGCCGCCGACTTCGTCGTCCGTTTCAACCTCAGCCGCAACGCCGACGTTTCCGGCAGCCGCACCGATGCGGTCGCCGTCTGCAACACCGGCCGGCCCGCCAACGAGATGCTGGACGGCCCGGATTGGCGTGCAAGCGCCCCGGTCCGGGCGGCGCGCGAGATCTGGTCGGTGCGCGACCCGGAGAAATTCGCAAGCCTCAGGCCCGAGCTCGCCGTCAGCCATCCCGAGCTCGACGATTTCTGCGACGACCGCACGGCGGACTTCGCCCGCTTCGCCGCGGAGAACGGCAAGCGGCACCGGATCATCCCCGCCCGCGTGCATGCGGCCGCCGATGCCGCGCTCGCCGCGCATGCGCCAGGCCCCTACGTGGTCCCGAGCAGCGGGCTCGTCACGCTCGTCCACATCCTGTCCGAGCCGGACTTCGCCGGCGCCGAGATCGTGCTCGCCGGCTTCAGCCACGAGGGTTGGGACGGCCATCCCTTTGCCGCCGAGCGCCGGCTCGTCGCCGGCCTCGTGGCCGAGGGGCGCCTGCGCCTCCTGGCGTCTCCTTCGTCTTCGTTTCCTCCCTCGCTCTCTCCCTCCCAAGGAGCCTGAACCATGTCCTACACGATGTCCCGCAAGGCTTATGCCTCCATGTTCGGCCCGACCACCGGGGACAAGGTGCGGCTCGCCGATACCGAGCTCTTCATCGAGGTGGAGAAGGATTTCACGACCTATGGCGACGAGGTGAAGTTCGGCGGCGGCAAGGTCATCCGCGACGGCATGGGCCAGAGCCAGGCGACGCGCGGCGAAGGCGCGGTCGATACCGTCATCACCAATGCGCTGATCGTCGACCATAGCGGCATCTACAAGGCGGACGTCGGCCTGAAGGACGGCCGCATCCACGCGATCGGCAAGGCCGGCAATCCGGACACGCAGCCGGAGGTGACGATCATCGTCGGCCCTTCCACCGAGGCGATCGCCGGCGAGGGCAAGATCCTGACGGCCGGCGGCATGGATGCGCATATCCATTTCATCTGCCCGCAGCAGATCGAGGAAGCGCTGATGAGCGGCATCACGACCATGCTCGGCGGCGGCACCGGCCCCGCGCATGGCACGCTCGCCACCACCTGCACCGGCGCCTGGCATATCGAGCGGATGATCGAGAGCTTCGACGCCTTCCCGATGAACCTCGCGCTCGCCGGCAAGGGCAACGCCTCGCTGCCCGCGCCGCTGGAGGAGATGATCCTCGCCGGCGCCTCGTCGCTGAAGCTGCACGAGGACTGGGGCACGACGCCGGCGGCGATCGACAACTGCCTGACGGTGGCCGATGCCTTCGACGTGCAGGTGATGATCCACACCGACACGCTGAACGAGTCAGGCTTCGTCGAAGACACCGTCGCCGCCATCAGGGGCCGCACCATCCATGCCTTCCACACCGAAGGGGCGGGCGGCGGCCATGCGCCGGACATCATCAAGGTCTGCGGCAATCCGAACGTCATCCCGTCCTCGACCAATCCGACGCGGCCCTACACCGTCAACACGCTCGCCGAACACCTCGACATGCTGATGGTCTGCCATCACCTGTCGCCGTCCATCCCCGAAGACATCGCGTTTGCCGAAAGCCGCATCCGCAAGGAGACGATCGCGGCGGAAGACATTCTCCACGATATCGGTGCCTTCTCGATCATTTCTTCTGACAGCCAGGCGATGGGCCGCGTCGGCGAAGTGGCGATCCGCACTTGGCAGACGGCCGACAAGATGAAGCGCCAGCGCGGCAAGCTGAAGGACGAGACCGGCGACAACGACAATTTCCGCGTCAAGCGCTACATCGCCAAGTACACGATCAACCCGGCGATCGCCCATGGCATCTCGCACGAGATCGGCTCGGTGGAAGTCGGCAAGCGCGCCGACCTGGTGCTGTGGAACCCGGCCTTCTTCGGCGTGAAGCCGGAAATGGTGCTGCTCGGCGGCTCGATCGCCGCCGCCCCGATGGGCGATCCGAACGCCTCGATCCCGACGCCGCAGCCGATGCATTACCGGCCGATGTTTGCCGCCTATGGCAAGCTGCGCACGAACTCGTCGGTGACCTTCGTCAGCCAGGCCTCGCTCGACGGCGGGCTTTCGCAGCGGCTTGGCGTCGCCAAGAAGCTGGTGGCGGTCAGCAACGTCCGCGGCGGCATCTCCAAGGCCTCGATGATCCACAACAGCCTGACCCCGCACATCGAGGTCGATCCCGAAACCTACGAAGTCCGTGCCGACGGCGAGCTTCTGACCTGCGAGCCGGCGACGGTGTTGCCGATGGCGCAGCGCTATTTCCTGTTCTGACATCGACGCCGGCTGGACAGCCATGAAGAAGACGGCCTACGGGTTGCTTGCTGCGATCCTGCTGGTAGCGGCCGCCGCGGCGATCGGGACATTCGTGCCGCGCCCGCTGTTTGCTTCGCCCCCTGACGGGCCGGGTGCGACGACACGCATCCTGTTGCTGTCCAATCCCATCCACACGGACATCGCCATTCCGCTGGTGGGCGAAACCCGTACCGCCTTCGCATTTCTGGCCGGATCGGGCATCCCCGTGGAGGACTCGGCAGCGGAGTGGCTGGTGATCGGATGGGGCGGCCGCTCGTTCTACCTGGAAACCCCGACCTGGGCGGATCTGAAGCCGATGCCGGTCCTGCGCGCCCTGACCCTCGATCGTTCGGTGATGCATGTCGACATCGCCGGCGCGATCGACGAGGCACATCCGGCGGTCACGCCGTTGCAACTGGACGCTGCCGAGTTCCAGAGCCTGAAGGCGTTCATCAAGGCGAGTTTCGCAGGCGCCGGCGGCGAGGTGGAAGCGGTGCCCAATGCAGGCTATGGTGCCTACGACCGGTTCTTCGAGGCCAACGGCTATTTCAACGCCTTCGCCGGCTGCAACACCTGGACGGCCGCGGCATTGCGGGCGGCGGGCTTGCGGACCGGCCTCTGGAACCCGCTCCCGCAGACGCTCGCCGTCTCGCTCAGACTTTTCAATTGACTGGAGTATCCCATGCAGCACGTCCATTCCTACCGCCCGGCCGGCGAGGTCTCCGATCCGCCGGTCGACACCGTCACGCTGCCGTCGCACCTGCGCCATCTGCGCCGCAAGGTGCTGCACCTGTCGAACGGCGAGATGATCATGCTCGACCTGAAGGAGGCCGTGCTGTTCCACCATGGCGACCGGCTGGTGCTGGACAACGGCGACACCGTCGAGATCCAGGCGGCACCCGAGAAGCTGCTCGAGGTCAAGGGGCGCGACACGCGGCACCTGATCGAGCTCGCCTGGCACCTCGGCAACCGCCACCTGACGGCGCAGATCGAGGAGGGGCGCATCCTCGTGCCGCGTGACCACGTCATCCGCACGATGCTGGAGGGGCTTGGGGCGACGGTTGCCGACGTCGAGGCGCCGTTCCAGCCAGCGCGCGGCGCCTATCACGGCCATGGCGGCCACGACCACGGACATGACCACGGGCACGACCATGGGCACGGCCACGACGATCACCATCATCACGACTGACCGGCATGGGTGAGGGGATTAATACCCGCGCGCTGCTGCGGCTGATGGCATGGCTGTCGCCGGCCTTTCCCGTCGGTGGATTCGCCTGGTCCGGCGGGCTGGAGCGGGCGGTCGCCGACCGCATGGTGACGGATGCAGGCGGCCTCTCGGCATGGCTCGCGACGCTGCTCGCGCATGGCGCGCTGTGGAACGATGCGGTTCTGTTCGCCGAAGCCTGGCGCCGGGTCGACGACGAGGCGGGGCTGGCCGATCTGGCCGATCTCGGGTTGGCGCTCGCCGGCTCGGCGGAGCGTCATGCCGAGACGCTGTCGGTCGGCCGGGCCTTCGTCGTCGCCGCCTCCGCCTGGCCGCAGGCCGTGCTGGCAAGGCTGCCGCAGGACGTTCCCTATCCGGTGGCCGCCGGCGCCATCGCTGCCGCCCATGGCGTGCCGGCGACGGAAGCGCTCGCCGCCTATCTGCATGCCGCCCTGTCGCAGTCCGTCTCCGCCGGCATCCGGCTCGGCGTCTGCGGGCAGGCGGAAGGCGTGGCGATCCTGGCGGGGCTGGAGGAGGCGATCGCCACAGTCTCGGCCCGCGCCGCCGCCGGCACGCTCGACGACCTCGGCGGCGCTGCGGTCCGCGCCGACATCGCCTCGCTCCGGCACGAGACGCAGCATTCGCGGCTGTTTCGGTCGTAGGGCGCCAATGGCAGCGAGCCCCTCGTCCGCTTGCCGGCACCTTCTCCCCGCCTGCNNTCTCCCCGCCGGCGGGGAGAAGGACGGATCCGGCGGCAGCGGCGACCTTGCGGGGGCGTCATTCGGATGGCGACGCAATGCCCGTGGCACGTTCCCTCGTCCCGCTTGCGGGGAGAGGGCCAGGGGCAGGGGACTGGCGCCAGGAGGGGCCGGATTATGGGGCTCCGACGATGAGAGGTGCGCAGGACGAAGCGGCACGCCCGCGATTGCGCCGCGACCCCATGACGCTATTGTTGCAATGCGAGAAATCGAAAGGACATTCCATGAAATCGGCAAACGGTCCCCTGCGCGTCGGCATCGGCGGCCCGGTGGGCTCGGGCAAGACGGCGCTGACGGAGAAGCTCTGCAAGGCGATGCGCGAGCGCTTCTCGGTTGCCGTCGTCACCAACGATATCTACACCCGCGAGGATGCCGAGGCGCTGGTGCGCATGCAGGCGCTGTCGTCGGACCGGATCGTCGGCGTCGAGACCGGCGGCTGCCCGCATACGGCGATCCGCGAGGACGCGACGATCAACCTGCAGGCGATCGCTGATCTCAACCGCCGCTTCCCCGATCTCGACGTGGTCTTCATCGAATCCGGCGGCGACAACCTGGCGGCGACGTTCTCGCCGGATCTCGCCGACATCACGATCTATGTCATCTCCACCTGCCAGGGTGAGGAGATCCCGCGCAAGGGCGGCCCCGGCATCACCCGCTCCGACCTGCTGGTGATCAACAAGAAGGACCTCGCCCCCTTCGTCGGCGCCGATCTCGACGTCATGACGCGCGATGCCGGCCGCATGCGCGAGGACAAGCCCTTCGTCTTCACCGACATGAAGCGCGGTGAGGGCGTCGAGCGCATCATCGATTTCCTGATCATCGAGGGCGGGCTCGCCTGACGGCTGCAGCCGCTTTGGCGGCGGGGGAGAGCTTCGCTCAGTCGTGCTCGGCGAGCATCCGGTATCCGACCCCCGGTTCCGTGCGCACGATCGTCGGCTGCGTCGGGTCGCGCTCGATCTTCTGGCGCAACTGGCCGATGAAGACGCGCAGGTAGTGCAGGTCCTCGCCGTGCGCCGGTCCCCACACCGAGGTCAGTAGCGTGCGGTGGGTGACGACGCGGCCGGCGTGCCGCGCGAGCAGCGTCAGCAGGTCGTATTCCTTCGGTGTCAGGTGGATCGCCTCGTCGCCGCGCGACACCAGCCGGTGGACGGTGTCGATCGTCAGCCCGTCCGCCTGGATCAGCGGCGGCTGCAACTCGTGCGGGCTGCGGCGGCGCAGCGCGTTGCGGATGCGGGCGGTGAGTTCGCCGATGCCGAACGGCTTTTCGACATAGTCGTCGGCCCCGAGGTCGAGGGCGGCGATCTTCTCGCTCTCCCGGTCGCGGGCCGACAGGATCACGATCGGCAGCTCCGACCAGCCGCGCAGGCTGGTGATGACCTCCTTGCCGTCCATGTCGGGCAGGCCGAGGTCCAGCACCATCAGGTCGGGCGCCAGCGTCGCCACCGCCTTCAACGCCTCCGCGCCGGTAGCGGCTTCCACGACATCGTAGCCGGCGGCCGAAAGCGCCGGCTTCAGGAACCTCTGGATCTGCGGCTCGTCGTCGACGACGAGGATGCGTGCGAGCGTCATGATGTCTTGCGGACCTTTTCCTGATCGACTGCGGGGAAGCGCATGACGATGCGCGTCCCCTTCTTCCGGACGGCCGGGCTCTCGGCATGGATCCGCCCGCCCATCGCCTCGACGAAACCGCGGGCGATTGACAGGCCGAGGCCCGTTCCGGGCGCGCGCCCGTCAGGCTTGCCGCGGCGATAGAACTTCTCGAAGATCCGCTCGAGATCTTCCGTCGGTATCCCCTTGCCGAGATCGGTCACCGATATCAGCACGTCCTGGCCGTCGCGCCGTGCATAGATGTTGATCGGTTCGCTGCCGCCGTATTTGATGGCGTTGTCGAGCAGGTTGAACACCACCTGGCCGAACAGCACGCTGTCGCCCTCGATGAGCGGCAGGTCGGCGGCAATCCCCGTCTCGATCGTTCGGCCGGAGGCATGCTTTCGCGTCCGCTCCACCGCCGCATGGATGGCGTCGGCCACGTCGATCCAGTCGCGCTTCGGCTTCAGCGTGCCGGCCTCGATCCGGGTCATGTCGAGCAGGTTGGCGACGAAGCGGCTCATCCGGCCGCTTTCCTCCTCGATCGACTGCAGCAGGTCGTCGCGGCTTTCCGGGCTCATCCGGTCGCCCAGCTGGCGAAGACTGGTGACCGCGCCGGTGATGGTCGCAAGCGGCGTCCGCAGATCGTGCGAGATCGACGACAGCAACGCCTCGCGATAGCGCTCCCCCTCGAGCCTTGCGGCCTGCAGCACGCTTTCCTCCGATAGCCGGGCGCGGTCGAGCGCGATCGCGGTCTGGTCGAGGATGGCGTTGAGGGCGCGCTCGGCATTGATGTCCAGCGGCTCGTCGGTCTGCTCGATCCCGCACACACCGAGCGCGCCGTGCGGGCCGAGTAGCGGACGGAACTCGAAGCGGCTGTTCGGCAGGGTGCCGGTGCCGTGGCCGGCCGGCTCGCGCTTCTCCTGCGCCCAGCGGGCGGCCGTGACGTCGGTGACGTCGAGCTCCGTATCCGGCGGCCAGGCCACGGCCATGCGCAGATCGGCGTTCTCGGGCAATAGCAGGACGACGTTGCGCCGGAGACTGGCCTGCAGCTGCGATGCGGCAAGCCAGACCGCATCGTCGGTCTTGCTGGTGCTCGAAAGCTTGCGCGAGAAATCATAGAGCGACTGCAGCGCCGTCGCGCGGATGCGCGCCACCTCGGCCTGTTCGCGGATGCGCGAGGCGAAACCGCCGGCGACGATCGCGACCGCCAGGAAGACCAGCAGCGCAAAGACCTCGTGCGGGGCGGCGATCGTGAAGGTGTGCAGCGGGTCGATGAAGAAGAAGTTGTAGGCGATCGTCGAGAGCAGCGCCGCCAGAAATGCGGACAGGTACCCGCCGGTCACCGCCGCGCCGAGGACGCCGAGCAGGAACAGGAGCGAAATGTTCGGCAGGTCGATGAAGAGGTCGATCAGCTTGCCGATCGCCGACGTCGCGGCCACGAAGGCGACGGCGATCGCCACCGGCAGCCGGACCGCCGACAGGTTCAGCGGCGACCGCCGTTGTCGCTTCGGGCGTTCCTCGGCCCGCTCGGGCGTGACCATGTAGACCCCGAGCCCGGCCGCGCGACGCGCCAGCGCATGCGGCAGCGACCGGGAGACGAGCCTTGCGAGCCCGCTTCGCCATTTCGTTCCGATGACGATCTGGGTTGCATGCTCGCGACGCGCGAGTTTCAGGATTTCCTCGACGAAGTCGTTGCCGATGATCCGTCGCGTGTCGGCGCCGAGCTCTTCGGCGAGCCGGAAGAGCGCATCGATCCGCTGCAGCCGCTCGGACGTCTCGACCTCGCGGTCGGCGCGCTCGACCGAGACGACGATCCAGGGGGCGTTCAGTCCCGAGGCGAGCCGGCTCGCCACGCGCACGACCTTCTCCGACAGCGCGTCCGGTCCGACGCAGACGATCAGCCGTTCGCCTGCCGCCCAGGGGCCCTCGATGGCGTTCTGCTTGAGATAGTCGACCATCTGGTCGTCGACCCGGTCGGCCGTCCGGCGCAGCGCCAGTTCGCGCAGCGCCGTCAGGTTGCCGAGCCGGAAGAACCGGTCGGCCGCCCGGCTGGCGTTGTCAGGCAGGTAGACCTTGCCCTCCTTCAGCCGCTCGATCAGCTCGCTCGGCGGCAGGTCGACGAGAAGCACCTCGTCGGCCCGCTTGAGGACCGTGTCGGGTACGCGCTCGCGCACGGTCACCCCGGTGATCTGGGCGACGAGGTCGGCAAGGCTCTCCAGATGCTGGATGTTCAGCGCCGTCCAGACGTCGATGCCGGCGTCGATCAGTTCCTCGATGTCCTGATAGCGCTTGGGATGACGGCTGCCGTCGGGGTTCGAATGGGCCAGTTCGTCGACCAGGACGATGCGCGGCCTGCGGGCGAGCGCGGCATCGAGATCGAATTCCTCGATCATCCGGCCGCGGTGGGCGACGCGTGCACGCGGCAATACCTCCAGGCCGGACAGAAGCCCCGCCGTCTCGTCGCGCCCGTGCGTCTCCACGACGCCGACGACGATGTCGACGCCGTCGGCCTTCAGCCGGCGCGCGCGCGACAGCATCGCATAGGTCTTGCCGACGCCGGGTGCCGCACCCAGAAAAACGGTCAGCTTGCCCCGGCGATCCTTCTTCGCCAGGGCAAGCAGTGCATCCGGATCCGGCCTCAGTTTGTTGTCGCGGTCGTCTTCCGCCATTCCCTATCTCATGTCTTCAGTGCATCGAGTGCCAGGTTGAGCTCTAGCACATTCACGCGCGGTTCGCCGATCACGCCGAGCGTCCGTCCTTCGATCTGCCGTTCGACCAGACCGGCGACGTCGCCTTCGCTCAGCCCGCGGGCCTTGGCAACCCGCGCCACCTGGGCGCGGGCGAATTCCGGCGAGATGTGCGGGTCGAGCCCGGATCCGGAGGTCGTGGCGGCGTCCGCGGGTACCGGAGCTGTGACGCCGGCGGCCTCCAGCCTCTCGATATCGCCGGCGACCCGGTCGCGCAACTTCGCGGAAGTCGTACCGAGGTTGGAGCCGGTAGAGGCCGATGCGTTGTAGGGATCGGGGCCGGTCGCGGACGGCCGCGGCCAGAAATAGCGGTCGGTGGCGAAGTTCTGCCCAATCAGGGCGGAGCCGACGACGGCACCGTCCCGCGCGACCAGGCTGCCGTTGGCGGCTGCCGGCAGAACGGCCTGGGCAAGGCCGGTGACGGCGAGCGGATAGACGAGCCCGGTGAGCGCGGTCATGGCCACGACGAGGGTGAGGGCGGGGCGAAGATGGTTCAGCATGATTACACCAGTTGCAGGGCGCTGACGGCGACGTCGATGAGCTTGATTCCGGCGAACGGCAGGACGAGGCCGCCGAGGCCGTAGACGAGGAGGTTGCGGCGGAGCAGGGCGGCGGCCCCGGTCGGCCGGTAGGCGACGCCGCGCAGCGCCAGCGGGATCAGCGCCACGATGATCAGCGCGTTGAAGATGACGGCCGAGAGGATGGCCGACTGTGGCGAGGACAGCCCCATGACGTTGAGCGCGCCGAGCGCCGGGTAGGTCGCCAGGAACAGCGCCGGGATGATGGCGAAGTACTTGGCGACGTCGTTGGCGATCGAGAACGTTGTCAGCGAACCGCGGGTCATCAGCAGCTGCTTGCCGATCTCGACGATCTCGATGAGCTTGGTCGGGCTGGAATCGAGGTCGACCATGTTGGCGGCCTCGCGGGCGGCCTGGGTGCCGGTCTGCATGGCGACGCCGACATCGGCCTGAGCGAGCGCCGGGGCGTCGTTGGTGCCGTCGCCGCACATGGCGATCAGCCGGCCGCCCTGCTGCTCGCGGCGGATATAGGCGAGCTTGTCCTCCGGGGTGGCCTCGGCGAGATAGTCGTCGACGCCGGCCTCCGAGGCGATCGCCGCGGCGGTGACCGGGTTGTCGCCGGTGACCATGACGGTGCGGATGCCCATGGCGCGCAGGGCCGCAAACCGCTCCTTGATGCCGGGCTTGACGATGTCCTTCAGGTGGATGACGCCGAGCAGCCGCCCGTTGTCGGTGACAGCCAACGGGGTGCCGCCGCTGCGCGCGATCGCGTCCACGTCGCGACGGAACTCCGCAGGCGAGGTGTCCTCGGTGAGTCCGGAAAAGCGCAGCACCGCGTCGACCGCGCCCTTGCGCAGCCGGCGTTTGCCCTGGTCGATCCCCGACAGGCGGGTCTCGGCGGTGAATTCGATCACCGCGTCGAACGCCGCCTTCGGCATGGCGATGCCGAACTCGCCGGTCGCCAGGGCGACGATCGAGCGTCCTTCCGGCGTCTGGTCGCTGAGGCTGGCCAGCAGCGCGGCCTCGGCGAGCTCCGGCTGCGTGACGCCCGGGGCGGGCAGGAAATCGCTCGCCATGCGGTTGCCGAAGGTCACCGTCCCCGTCTTGTCGAGCAGCAGGGTATCGACGTCGCCGGCAGCCTCCACCGCCCGGCCCGAGGTGGCGATGACGTTGAAGCGGACGAGCCGGTCCATGCCGGCGATGCCGATCGCCGACAGGAGCCCGCCGATCGTGGTGGGGATCAGGGTGACAAGCAGCGCGGCGAGCACGGTCACCGAGAGCACGGTGCCGGAATAGCCGGCGAGCCCCCAGATGGCGACGCAGACGAACAGGAAGATCAGCGTCAGGCCGGACAGCAGGATCGACAGCGCGATCTCGTTCGGCGTCTTCTGCCGCTGCGCGCCCTCGATCAGCGCGATCATCCGGTAGACGAAGGAGGAGCCCGGGGCGACGGTGATCCTCACCTTGATCTCGTCGGACAGCACCTGGGTGCCGCCGGTGACGGCGGAACGGTCGCCGCCGGACTCGCGGATCACCGGTGCGGATTCGCCGGTGATCGCGCTCTCGTTGACCGAGGCCACCCCCTCGATCACCTCGCCGTCGCCGGGGATCAGTTCGCCGGCTGCGACCATGACCACGTCGCCGACCTTGAGCGTCGAGGCGGGCACGGTCTCGGTGCCGCCGCCGCTCGTCAGGCGGCGGGCGACGAGCTCGGACTTCGTCTTCTTCAGGCTGTCGGCCTGGGCGCGGCCGCGACCCTCCGCGATCGCCTCGGCGAAGGTGGCGAAGAGGACGGTGAACCAGAGCCAGGCGGCGATCTGGCCGGAGAAGACGGCATCGGCCGCATTGACCGTCAGGTCGCGCAGGAACAGGAGCGTCACCAGTGCTGCCACGACCTCGGTGACGAAGATCACCGGATTGCGCAGGAGCTGCCTGGGATCGAGCTTGCGGAAGGCGTCGCGCGCCGCCGGCAGCAGGATGCCGGGATCGAAAAGACCAGGAGTTTTGCGGTCCTTGTGCATGGGATGTTCCTTCAGAAGGTCTGGCCGGCCAGCATCGCCAGGTGTTCGACGATGGGGCCGAGGGCGAGTGCGGGGAAGAACTGCAGCCCGCCGAGAATGAGGATGATGCCGATCAGGAGGCCGACGAACAGCGGGCCGTCGGTGGGGAAGGTGCCTGCGGAGGCCGGGACCTTGACCTTGGCGGCGAGCGAACCCGCGATCGCCATCACCGGGACGACATAGGCGAAGCGGCCGAGCAGCATCGCGATGCCGAGGGTCGTGTTGTACCAGGGCGTGTTGCCGGTGAGCCCGCCGAAGGCCGAGCCGTTGTTGCCGGCGGCAGACGTATAGGCGTAGAGGATCTCCGACAGGCCGTGCGGCCCGGCCGTGCCGATGCTTGCGACCGCGGCCGGCAGCATCGCCGAGATGGCGGTGAGCCCGAGGATCACGAGCGGCAGGATCAGCACGGCGAGCACGGCATATTTCATCTCGCGGCCTTCGATCTTCTTGCCGAGGAATTCCGGCGTGCGGCCGACCATCAGGCCGGCGACGAACACCGACAGAAGCGCGAAGACGAGCATGCCGTAGAGGCCGGAGCCGACGCCGCCGGGCAGCACCTCGCCGAGCTGGATCAGAAACATCGGCACGAGCCCGCCGAGCCCGGTGAACGAGCCGTGCATGCCGTTGACGCCGCCGTCGGAAAGACCGGTGGTCACCGCCGCATAGAGCGCGGTCATCGCCTGGCCGAAGCGGACCTCCTTGCCTTCCATGTTGCCGGCGGCCGGGTCGAGGCCGATCGACGTCAGGATCGGATTGCCCTGCGCCTCGGCGAAGTAGGTGACGCCGACGCCGGCGATCAGAAGCACCGCCATGGCGGCGATCAGGGCCCAGCCCTGCCTGCGGCTGCCGACCATCTGGCCGAACGTGTAGACCAGTGCGGCCGAGATCGACAGCATGGCGAAGATGTTGAGGTAGTCGGAAAGGGCCGTCGGGTTCTCGAACGGATGGGCGGCATTGACGTTGTAGAAGCCGCCGCCATTGGTGCCGAGCTGTTTGATCGCCTCCTGCGAGGCGACGGGGCCGAGCGCGATGACCTGCTGGCCGCCTTCGAGGGTGGTCGCCGTGACGGAGGCGTCGAGCGTCTGCGGCAGGCCCATGGCGACGAAGGCGAGCGCGACGACGAAGGCGATCGGCAGGAGCACGTAGAGCGTGGCGCGGGTCATGTCGACCCAGAAGTTGCCGAGCGTTGCGACCTTCGAGCGGGCGAGCGCCCGGGTGAATGCGATCGCCAGCGCCATGCCGGTCGCAGCCGACAGGAAGTTCTGCACGGTCAGGCCGGCCATCTGGCTGAAATGGCTGAGCGTGCTCTCGCCGCCGTAGTTCTGCCAGTTGGTGTTGGTGACGAACGAGACGGCCGTGTTGAAGGCGAGGTCCGGCGCCATGCCGGCAAAGCCCTGCGGGTTCAGCGGCAGGTAGGCCTGCAGCCTGAGGATCGCATAGAGGGCGACGAAGCCCGCGAGCGAGAAGGCGAGCATGGCGAGCGTATAGCCGAGCCAGGTCTGTTCCTTGTCCTTGCGGATGCCGCCGAGCGCGTAGAGGCCGGTCTCGACCGGGGAGAGCAGGGGCGAGAGGACGGTGCGCTCGCCGGAAAAGACCCGCGCCATGTAGAGCCCCAGCGGCTTGATGGCGACGAGTGTGGCGAGAAAGAGGAGGCTGATCTGCAGCCACCCGATGATGGTCATGGGGATTCTCCCGATCGATCAGAAGCGCTCGGGCCGCAGAAGCGTGACCACGAGATAGACTGCAAGCGCGATGGCGACGAAGAGGCCGAGAAGAGGCTCGAACATGCGGGCTTCCTCACAGGCTGTCGAGGACGCGGGCATAGACGGCGAGCGCCAGGAGCGTGCCGCAGCCGAGCGCCATGAAAATGAAATCGGACATGTCCGTTCTCCTGTTGGTACAGGAGGAGGAATAGGCGAAGGGAAGGTCAGATTTCGATTGAGAAGATGGAGGCGGGGCGTAAGGAAAAGATAAGGGGGCGGAGGCAGGTCTGATCTGCAGGGCCTTCGCCGCCGCCTAGGAGACATCAACGGTCCAGCAGCCGGGAATGGTCAGGCGAAGAATTTTAGCTGAGAAATCAGAGACTTTTGGTGCCCCCACCAGGACTCGAACCCGGGACCCCCTGATTACAAATCATGGCCGAAGCCTTGAAAATGAGGCGATTTGGCCATCCATGTTGCAGTCATGTCGCGTCAAGCGAGGACAAAGTCCGTCGCTGCCGCAAGTTCTGATCCATCATCATCCCGCGGGAAGAGGTGGCCATAGGTGTCCATCGTCATTGCGATAGTCGAGTGCCCCATGCGCTCCTGAACCACCTTCGGCGGCAGCCCGAGCCCGCCATCCTCCCGACGATTGATGCACCACGACGCGAACCAGTGCCGCAGGCAATGCAAGCCTGAGTATTTCGCTGCGAGCACTGGCTTGCCCTTCTTGTCGAACTCCCCGGTCTCTACCGCTACGCCGGCCGCAACCCATGTCGGGTGCAGGCCGCGCCGCAGGATGTTGTTGAGCTGTTCGACCTTACCGCTTCCGTTCGGGAAGACGAGGTCGTGAACCATCACCGGGTTGCCTTCCTCGTCCACTTTCCCCGTGCTCTTCTTCGGACAGGCCAGCTTCCATTCTCGCAAGGCGTTGATGACCAGGGGAGGGGCCGGCACGGTACGTTCCCCTGAGATCGACTTAGGCTGGCCCAGATCGTTGAAGCGATCGGCCCGCTGGTGGACCTTGATCTCGCGTTTCTGCAGGTCGACATCCTTCCACCTCAGCCCGCGCAACTCAGAAGCCCGAAGGCCGCAGAACGTGGCCGTGAGAAGGAGAGGGCGCCAGCGGCCGTCAGCAGCCGCCAGGAGTGCCTTCACCTCGTCACGCGTGGGAATGTCTACCCCGACCTTCAATCGGCCTTTCTGGCGCTTCTCCTGCCGATCCGCGCCTCGTCCTCGACGAGCACGCATCTCCCGGGCGGCGTTGCGCACCACGAGCCCTCGCTCCTGTGCGTCGGCCAGCATCGTACCGAGCGACGTCAGAACCCGCTTTGTCATAGATGCCGAGCGCCCGTTCTCCCTCAACTGATCTTCGAACGCTCTCAGCCGAGCCGTCGTCAGCGCGTTCAGGCGCTGGGTCCCGATGAACGGGATGATGTGAAGGCGAAGCGTGCGCTCGTAGTCCTCAATCGATGAACGCTCCAGCCCAGCCGCATTGGTTGACGCGATCCAGAGCTTGCTCGCCGCCTCGATCGTCACGGTCTCCCGATCGGCGACGTGCGTTCCCTCCCTGACCTCGACTGCGGCGGTAGCAGCGAACGCGTCAGCAGCCTTTTTCAGCTTGAACGTCTTCAGGCGGCGTTTGCCGGTGGTGTCGTTGTAGTCGACGACCCAAGCGGATTTCTCTTCGCCCTTCGGTGTGGTCCACGTGCGCTTGCGGACTGACATGGGTTAAGAGCCCTTCGTGAACTCAAAGGGGTCTTCGCCACGCATCGGTTGCTCTTCGTCGCGTAGCCGGTATTGCGCTTCAATGGGAAGTTGTTCAAATCTCACCCGCCGCGCGATCTCCTCCTTAGGTAGGCGGCGGACCACATCCGCCGCCGCATCCAAATCTCCTTGCCGAATGCGTTCCACGATCTCCGCAATGGCGCGCGCAGGGATGACGTTCTGCAAGAATATTTTGTCGCTAAGCTGATTTGGTTCCGGTGGGCGGGGGTCGGCAAATTTCTCGGTTCCGCCGGTCAACCTCTGGATCCGCTCTTCTTCTTCGTCCAACGCATACTGAGCCTGCTGATTATCGTACTCGATTTCTTCAAGTCGATTTTTGTACTGGCTCCACAACGACGCGACCTCGTCGCGGACTGCTTCGTCGACTCCCTTTATACGACCGCTGACTATGCCCTGCACCGTCTCCTGCATATCCGTCACAAACTGATTTATTCGCTCGTCAGCCTTTCCTGAAGCGAGAGTGGCAAGGAGATTTGCGAGATGCTCCATGCGGTCGACTAGCTCCCACTGCGCAGGGTACTCACGTTCGAGCAGACGCAGGATTTCATCATTGGCCGACCGGCCCTGGCGGTCGGCGTACAAGCTTATGCGCGCCAACAGATCTTCCGGCAAACTCACCGGGACGTCGAACGATTGATTTAGGCGAGCAACCATTTCGGCCGTCATACTCTGCCCATTGGCCTCGGCCGCAGCCTCGACCTTCTTCTTGAGGTCTTCCGGGATTCGCAGCCGGAAATGTAAATCTTCTCTTGCCATGCCTCACCAATGACACACGGAGGCATTGACAGCAATGCCTCACCTATGACACACATCGTATGCCACACCAATGACACACCATCGATTAACGGAGAATTACGAATGGACGTTAAAAATGACAAAATCGATCTCGTGTGGGGCGCGGAGGGAATTGCCAGGGTAATTGGCCGGTCGCCCCGCGTAACCTTTCACTTGCTCACCACGGGGGCCATCCCCGCCAAGAAGGTCGGCGGCCGCTGGGTCGCGGAGCGGGGCAAGCTGATCGCGTTCTTCCTGGAGACCGCGGCATGAGCGCGCTCTCCATCGCACCCATCACCATGTCGAGCCGCGAGATCGCGGAACTGACTGGCAAACGTCACGACCACGTAAAGCGCGACATCGAGAAGATGCTCTCCGATCTCGGTGAAGATGCCCCCAAGTTTGGGGATATCTATTTCGACAGCATGAACCGGGAGCAGACAGAGTACCGTCTCGACCGGGAACTGACTGAAAATCTCCTCCTCGGTTATAGCGCAACCCTTCGCAGGAAGGTGCTCGCTCGCTTGCGAGAACTCGAGGGTATCCTTGCGGACCCGGCAAAGGCCTTGACCAATCCGACCGTGCTTCGGACCATCCTTTTGCAGAACGTGGAGAAGGTGATCGCGCTGCAGGCGGAGGTGAACGAGCTCCGCCCGGCGCAGGAAGCACTTGAGCGCATTGCAACGGCCGACGGCTCGCTCTGCATCACAGAGGCGGCAAAAGCGCTTCAGCTTCGGCCAAAGGACCTCTTCCAGTGGCTTCGGCTGAACGGCTGGATCTATCGTCGCGCCGGCGCCGGTCATGATCTCGGCTATCAGTCCAAGACGACGGCTGGCCTCCTCGAACACAAGGTGACGACGGTTCTTCGCGCCGACGGATCGGAGAAGGTGACCGAGCAGGTTCGGATCACGCCCAAAGGCCTCACGAAACTCGCCAGTCTGATCAAACCAGCAATCGCGAGGGTCGCATGATCGCGGCCACCTTAAACACAAAAGGCCCGGCAGAGGCGGCAACCTCTCCGAGCCACGGTTCAAACAATCCCGAGAAGGATACGAGAATGAACGAGGCACGCAATATCACACCTGCCGGCCCACCGGCAACACTCGCCGATCTGTTCGAGGAACCGGTCGACCACGCACGCCGGATGGCTTCGATCCTGGCTGACCTCTTGGAAGGCGTTCTTCGCGAAGACTTGGCAAATCAGGGGCGCCCCGGCTGCTACTATCTGACCAAGACCCAGGTCGAAGACATCATGTTCTCGGTCTACCAGACGCAGGGGTTCATCGAGCGGATCGACACCGTATTCAAGGAGGCAGTCCAATGACCAGCCTCACTCGTCGCCAATCGCTCGGTCTCCTTGCTGGTGTCACCATCCCCCCGACGGCTGCCGTCGGGATCGCTGCCGCCTCAGCTGCAAAAGCAGCATCGATCGACGACTATCTCGCCAGCGCTTCGGCATCCGAGAAGGCTTGGTACCATGCCAACGCGCTCGCCGAGATCATGGGAGAGATGCACCCGGAGCACACTTTCATCACCCGTATCGACCACGACGGCTATTTCGCGCTTATCGCGGGAAAGCCACGGAAGGGGTGGGGGAAGGTCGCCAAGGTACATATTGATGACGGTTCGCCGCTCTTCGCCGACGACGTCACCGGCACCACAGCCTTCTCGGATTGGGAGACAGGCCGATGATCCGCCCTCAGCAGCACAACACCCTCAACGTCTACCGCGAGCTGCCGCCGGGCTGCGTGCCGTTCCTCGTCAACGACGAATACTCCATACCCTTCATCCGGCCTGGTGAATGCGTCGTGGTCGACACTACGGACACCACACCACGCGTAGGTGACATCTATGTCATCCAGTGGGACAGCAACGGCCGGAGCGAACCCCGGCGCGACATCTGCCAGGCGCGGCATAGTTCGGCGATGTGGAAACCGCATAACGGCCAGCAGTTGTGGCACGTCACCTCAATGAAGACTACGGGCCCGGGCGATTTCGAGAGGTTCCTTGAGAGAGCTGCCGCCGAGCGCGCGAAGGGGCTGGCACCGCATGGTGTCGTTCCGATGTGGCTTGGCGGCTGGTCTGAAGGGCCGTTCGACTACGAGCACCTTGCGAGCAAGCTGTACGGCGCCGTCATCGGGATCTACCGCCCCAAAGTCGACGACATGATCGAGAGGGCGCGTGGGAAGACGATCGATGGAGACGGGGTCCGCCGATGACAGGGGAGGCAAAGGACACCAGCAGTGCGACGTGGAAGTTCGATTTCATCGCAACTGTGAACTCTGACCCGATGGCGAAAGGGGAATGCCTCGGCGTGATCGCGGCATTTCTCAATTTCGCGAGCAAGTCCAACCCGAAGGCGTACTGCAGCATTCCGGATCTCATGCTCGCAACAGGCAGCTCACGCCCGACCGTGAAGAAGGCACTCAAGGTCCTCGGGCGTCTCGGCTATCTCGTGCCGCTCTTCGTCACCGAAGGCGGTTCGATGATGTACCGCTTGGTCAATGCGCGAAAGGAACTCATCGACGATCACCTGCGCATCGCTCGGACATCGCTCGCTGCGGAAAGGGCCGACAGGAAGAAGCGGGAGCGCAAGGCGAGGGGGGTGAAAGAAACTTGCCCCCCGCAAGAGCCAACTGGTGAAAGAAACTTGCCCCCCAAAGTGAAAGAAACTTGCCCCAATACCGTAGAAGGATACCGTAGAGATTATCTCTATGAAGGGGACGAAGAACTTAGAGTAGGAGATACCCCTTCCTCGACCAATGCCTATGGCCTTGTCGACGATGATCCGTCAGTCCCTTTCGCTGTCCCCGACAACGATGCCGAGGCCGACGATATCCTTTCTCACTTCGGCAATCTGAACCCGACCATTCGCATCGCTCTCAGGCGGATGCTGATGGATGGGGAGCTCACACCCGCAATGCTGTCAGTGAACCTCGGAGGCAACAATGGCTGACCAAGAACAGCTTGACCTCTTCGCCTGGGCGGAGCGCCGGCCGAGCGCGCAGGTGATCGACATCGTCGACCGGATCGCGCTGCGCATCTGGTACCGCCGCTTCTGGCCCAAGCCGCAGCAGTATTGCGCCGAACCCATCACCCTCTCCATTCGCAAGCGAGGTGTAGCGTGACAAAACTCGTCACCATCGAGCCGGGACAATGGGTCCTGGCATTCCAGCAGCCGTACTTCTATCCCGGCTCCGATATGGCCGAATGGCTCGAGCGCTTCACGTCGTGGGGCGGCGGCTGGGAGGGCCATCGCGCCAGCGAGATCTTCGTTGTCCATCAGGTCGAGAAGGCCATGCCAAAAACCTACACAGCCAAGGCGTGGTGGCGCGGCGCTGCGGAGACCGATGTCTGCCGCTATCCGCGGGAGAACGTCATGCAGGCCTTTGCCACGCAGGCTGAGGCGATCGGCGTGCGGGACCGATTCCACGACATCGGCGTCAGGGCGACCGCCGACATCGAGAAGGAGGCGGCCCGGCTCATCAAGGCCTACGCGACCAAACGAGAGGCGGCGGCGCTGAAGGAAATCCACGCGTGCCTGCCGCACATCTTCGGGAGGGACGCATGATCTTCCTGCACATCATCAAGCTCCGCGCGCGTTTGCTCGCCCGCCTCTTCCTCCTCCGAAAGGAATCCTCCCGATGAACTATCGACCCTACAAGAGCGGGTTCCGCCCCGCCAAGAAGCATGCGCCCTTCGACATGTCGCTGGTGTCGGCCGGCTATCACATCTTCTGCGACGGCGCCTGTGAGCCGAACCCAGGCGCCGGCGGCTGGGGAGTGGCGATCTACCGCGATGGCGTTGAGGTTGGCCAGGATTGCGGTGGGCTCGTCGAGACCACGAACAACGCCATGGAACTCACCGGCATGCTCAAGGCGATCGAGTGGGTCCGTCACCACTTCCTCAAGGACGAGCCCGTCACGATCTGGTGCGACAGCATGTACGTCGTCAACGGCTGCAATGACTGGCGCCACAAATGGAAGCGCAACGGCTGGAGCCGGAAGGGGCCGAACGCCACGAAGCCGGAGACCGGCGTCATTGCCAACCTCGATCTCTGGAAGGAAATCGACACCGCCCTCAATGCCTGCAGCGCTTTGACCATCCAATGGGTGAAGGGCCACAACGGCACCCTCGGCAACGAACGTGCGGACGAGTTGTCGCTGATGGGCCGGCAACAGGCCATGGATGCGGCCGCGATCGAAGCCGAGCCAATCGTCGTCGACTATCTCACCGCTCAGTACAAGCGCGTCATGGGGGCTGCGTGACGGTCCACAGGGTCAACATCTACCAGATCGCCCGGGAATGCGGCGTCAGGCTTATCGAGGCTCGCGAGCATAGTCCCGCGAGCCGTCGGCCGTTCGAGTGCTACTGCAAGCCCACCATCCGCGACATCGGTCAGCGCTACGGTGCCGGCCACCTCCGCCTCGTCTTCCTGCTGATGACGGGCACCCGCCAGAACGCGCGGGAGCTCTACGCCGACATGATCAAGGCGGTCTCCCGGCTACTGGTCAATCATCCCGATCTCGTCCGCCGGCCGTCCCTGGTCGACGACTTCAACGCCATCGATCTCGGCCGTCTTCGCCGACAGGTAAGATCCATGAAATGCGGAGTGCCGACGAGCGATGCGTTGCTTGTTCTGCTGTCGGTCAAGTTCAAGCCCGCAGAGGGCCATATCGAAACGACAGGAGAAGCAGCATGAAGTTTGTCGACTGGACGGCAAAGGCTGTCGAGGACCGAATCCTCGAGATGGCGGACACCCTGCGCATGTCGCCAGCGGTCAGAGGGCCGCAAATGTTCGGCTCGTCCATGCCGGAGGCCGTGCAGCGCCATAGCGAGGCTTATGGCTCCGTTGGTGCCCGATACCGCGAAACCGCGTCAGCGGGCGCGCTGGGGCGAATGGAGCAGGTCTGGTCATGGGTGAACGCCCTGCCGAACGAAGGCGACCGCAAGCTGATCTACGCCTGGTCGTGGGTTAAGGTGCGAAAAGGTATGAAGATCGCAGCCTTCGCCGCGGAAAATGACCTGAACGAAAGAACGCTGCGCCGCTCTGTAACAGCTATCTGCCAGCGGATTGCGGACAGGCTAAACCAAGAATGCCAAATTCGGCTTCTGACCCCGGATTGCCTCGTGTCCGAAATTCAGCCAGATATTGCGTCAACAACGGTAACGTCCGGAAATTGCGTCACAGCCTGGCGCGCTTCGGACGCAAGGCCGCAAGTCGACCCTGCTCTTGCATCGCTACGAGTAATCGAACCCCGGCGCAGCCGGGCGCGGCCGTTCATAAGCACGATGGCGGAGTAGCATCATTCTTCGGGCAGCATGCAGGCGTGGGGTGGTTCGCCGGCACGGCGGTGTTAGCCGCGAACAGGTTGCGGCCGCCACCGACAACGTGTTCCTGCCCCCAAAGCCGCATCCCGGTCAGGACAGTCGGCCGCGGCTTTGATCTGAAGTTGCTAGTTGCGGTGGCAGCCCCTGGATCGCATAGCGGTGCAGGCGTGATGGCGAGACCAAGGGAACTCGGTTCATCGCGCTCGCGAGATCTTTCGCTCTGACCTCTGAAAGATCGCAAACGGGCAGAAGTGACTGGGTTGCGGGCATGCCCGAACGGAGGTCGAATACGCTCCAGGTTCCGTCGGTCTCCTGTCGAGACTCAAAGTTGGTCTTAATCATCTGGTCGCTCATTGGGCAGGAACCTGAACAACCGTCGTCAGGAAGCGCCCAAGGACCTTGTTCGACCGGAAGAACAGCGGCCCTTCTAGTGGTCGCAGGTTGGCCGTGAGGTAAGAGGCGCGTTTGAGCATTCGTTGAAGAATTCGAAGGTCGCTTGTCGCGAACTCGACATGCTGCACGTTGGAAGACATGGAAGTCCTCCTTTCGCGTGGGGGCTAGGGTGTGGAGGCCCTTAAGCAGCAGCGCCCTGAGAATTGGCTACTGAAGGATTGACAGTGCGCGTAAGCGAACCGATTAGCAAGAAAACAATTGCGTCTCAATGAAGGCGGCGTTTCTGCGAGCGGGACTTGTTTCGAGCACAATGGCCCTCTATATGAGGCTCATCGGTATCGCTAAGAGCGCTGGATGCATCTGCCGCTCGCGAGTACCGCAATCGCAGTCTTGCTTTGACCACGGATGTACTGGCACTGGAAGAATAGCGATTGGTGAGGAAGGTCGGTGCGTTTACTCGCTCCGGCCTTTTTTGTTTCCTGCAAGTTTGCTGGATTGATCGTAAGCAGTTCGGCACCGTCGCTGTGAAAAGCTACGGAGTTTCGGGTCTTCGAGCATCTTCTGGCGATGAAATGGAACGCCGCGCATGGGTGAGGATGTCCAAAACTTCTTCGACCACCTCTGGTGCGCTGCTGAACCGATCAATCAACACGCCTTCAATCTCGTCGAAAACGCCATGTGCGCGCGAGCCGTACAGCTCCGCCAGAATCGTCAGTGCTACTTCAGCTACTCCGCCCCGTGCAGCGTGGCTTGCAGCTGACAAATGTTTCTGGGGAAGGCGCATCAGGCGAATCAGAAGGTGTATTGAGATCAAGATGAAGACGAAACCTAACTGATCGCATTCGACAGTCTAGCAACCTCTACGGGTCACTCTGGCCGCCCTCTTGCCCCGGTACTTAGGGCCATGCAGATATTGGTGTTCCGCGTTTCACTTGTTGGTTGATCGCTGCAGGGCAGCTATGAAATGGATGGCGTCGCCGACCGTGCGCAGGCTGTCGGTCATTTTGTCAGGAAATTGAACGCCGAATTGCTCTTCGAGCTCTAAGACAATTTGGGCGACCTCCAGAGAATCGGCGCCCAAGTCGTCGACGAGGTCAACCGATTCTGCAACCGAGGCCGCGTCGACGCCAAGTTGTTCTGCGATGACACTGATCACTCTGTTCGAGATGTCCGGTGTCGCGGTACTCATCTTGGTCTCCTTCAGGCGCCAGGACACGGCATGCAGTTTCGGGGCCATTCCCCGTGGCGTGGAATTGGGGTTTTTGCTGGCGAAGAATTGGAAGCGCTGCCGCCGACCCCCCGGGTCCGCCTCGGCTTCTTGTCACTGATCCTCGCACCGGCAATCGCTGAAGGAAGCGACGCACTTAGACTTGCATTCGCAGGTCGTTGATCCGTCGGTTGATCTACATGTTGCGACCGCATACGTAGATGCTGCAAGTGAAAAGGATATCAGGAATGCGAGAACGAACTTCTTAATCATGGTTTAGCTCCTCCGTAAGCGGTCAACGGCGCTATCGCAGCTTGATTCGTAATGCGGATAGCCTTGCCTACTTCTTCTTGGTGGTGCTCTGGCTGTGTTTGACTTGGGAGCCCAGCGTTGGTGAAGCGCTCTTGTCGGCCGCCTTGTGCTTTTTTGGTTTTCTGGCTTCTTTGTTGCCGCGTAACCTGACCTTTGGCCATCAGCGCTTCCTTTCTGCTGAAACCGATCTGCTGTTAATTGGACGGCACCGGAGTCGAGCCACCACGTAGTGACCCGCCTCGCTCTCACCGCCGCCCTCACTGCTCCCAATCTTTGGCGCAGTGGAAACAGAAGCCGGTCGACGTCTCCCTCGAAGAGGGCTCCAG
This sequence comes from Hyphomicrobiales bacterium, assembly GCA_900469965.1. Classification (GTDB taxonomy): domain Bacteria; phylum Pseudomonadota; class Alphaproteobacteria; order Rhizobiales; family Rhizobiaceae; genus Mycoplana. The sequence continues at coordinate 461,287 of UBZP01000014.1, forward strand.
CGAGGTCAAATCATGCCGTGGGAACTGATCGGCCCTGACGGCGAGCCTATCAAGATAGCGCGTTCGCGTTCTAGAGGAAACGCAGAGACCGGAGGTCTATCTGACGGCGGCACCAACGAGCGCAGTCGCGACATCGTCAAGGGGTATCGGAACATCGATGCTTGGCCCGCCAGCTCCCTCGCTGAAGGCAGAGACGTAGACCCTTGTTCCCGTCCCGTGGCGCTTTATCGCTACGACCTGGTCCGGATTGATGTAGACCTGATCTTCTTCGCTGATCCTAAAATGTACGAGTCTCATGCCATCCTCCAAGGTTGGAAGCCTTTGGGAAATAGATCAGCAGAAGCCGCGGAACACTGCAAGCTGCATCGGTCGACCTGATGGCACGTAACACCTACTACCGCTCCCCACATTGGCGAGCGCTGAAGAAGGCGACCCACGAACGGGACGGATGGCGCTGCATCGTACCTGGCTGCCAGACACCAACACACCGACTCACCTGCGATCACGTCAAGCGCCGCCCGAACTCCGATCACCCGACAGCCTATGACGTGCTGAGCAACACCCGGACGCTCTGCGGCTACCACGACGCCTTTGTGAAGGAGACGGCGGCAGGGAAGCGCAGGCAGGATGGCAGACTGATCGTAAGGGGCGCCCGATCTGACGGGACGCCGCTCGACCCGAACCATCCATGGCACCGCGGATGAAGGCACAGACCCGCAACCACCTCACATGAGGGAGGGGGAGGGTCGCCTTCTAGAGCGGCAAGGGGGCCTGACCATCCGGGGCCATCGTTCGCAGTGGCAAGAAATTTGGAAAGGGGGAGTTTCGCCCCATGAGCATTCTGACCGCTATCGATGGTGGGGCGGGGACGCCTCCAGAGCCGGATTGGTCCGCGACGTTTTCGGACGCTGCCGAGGTTGTCCGCGCCCATGAGGAGTGGACCGCGGTTGTCACGGAACTCAAGGAAGCCGAGGCGCTGACCGTAGCAAACGGCCATGCGATTAAGAGGCTTGTCGTGTTCCGGATCATCTACGACCGCACCGCTGATACTGTGGTGGAACAGGGGGCTGTCGTCCCGGCAAGGAAGACAAAGGTGCCATCGCATTCCGCCTATTGGACGGTCCTCCGTCAAAGCGCGGAAATTATCGCGGCGGCGGAGGGGGAACTCGGACTTGCACCGACGCGGCGCAGCAAGCTTGTGACCGTCAAGCGGAAGAAGGCCAAGCCGAGGGCAGCAGATGCCTACACCAGCCGCGCCGGTTGATCCGACAACCGCCTGGGCGCGGAGTGTCGCGGAAGGGCGGATCGTTGCTGGCGAGTTCGCGATCCGGGCTTGCCGGCGTCACCTCGACGATCTGGAGAACGGCGACGCGCGCGGCCTGGTGTGGCGCCCGGAAAAGGCAGCCCACGCGCTCGGGTTCTTCCCGGCGATGCTGACCGTGACGGCCGGCGCCAAGGCTGGCGAGCCGTTCAACCTGCCGAGCTATACGACCTTTGTCGTCGGCTCCTTGTTCGGCTGGTACCGAGAGAGCGGTCGGTTGCGCTTCCGTACGGCGTGGGTCGAGGCAGGAAAGGGGCAAATCAAGTCGCCGGTAGCGGCTGCCATCGGGCTCTACACGCTGGCTTACCGCGGCATCCCCCGCGCCGAATGCTACGCGATCGCGAAGGATCGCAATCAGGCGAACGTGCTGTTCGGTGACGCCGTCGCGATGGCGAACGCCGAGATGCCAGACCCGGCCTATGAGGGCGAATCTCTCGTCGGCCGCGGCGATCTGCTGCCGCGTGGTACGGGCGACATGACGTGGATGCTTGAGCATCCAGCGACGGGATCGAAATTCCGGGCGCTCGCAGGGGACGAGAAGGTCAACGGGCCGCGTCCGTCGTTTGTCGCGGCGGACGAGATCCACGAATGGAAATCGGACGGCCCGCTGAAGACGTGGCGCTCTGCCGGCGCGAAGATGCCGGGCGATTTCCTGCTCTGGATGTCGACGAACACACCGGCCGCCGACCAGATCATCGCCACCGAGTGGAGCGAGACGCATCAGCGCATCTTGCGCGGCGAGGCTGAGGACGATTCCGCCTTCGCATTCATCGCCAGGGTGGACGCGAAGGACAAGCCGTTCGAGGACGAAACCTGCTGGCCGAAATCCATGCCATGCCTCGGCATCACGTTCCCGATCGAGAACGTCCGGATCGAGGTCAACTCGTCGCGGCATTCGGTCGGGACGCGGCTGCAGACGGAAAGGCTCTACTTCGGCGTGCCGGTGGGCTCGTCGGAATACTGGATCGATTTAGACGCCTGGGAAGGTGTCCAGCAAAAGGTCGACCTGAAGCAGGCTAAGCGCCGGACGGTGTTCCTGTCTCTCGACCTGTCGAAGAAGAACGATTTGACCGCGCTTGGCATCGGATTCCGGGACGACAACGAGGTGCTGCACGCGGCCGTCCGGTACTGGAAGCCAGAATACAAGCTCGCCGAGCGGGCGAAAGAGGACCACGCTCAGTACGTAGAGTGGGCGGCGGCAAAGCTGATCAACGCCGTCCCGGGCCGCTCTATCGAGTACGATTTCGTGGCCGCTGAGGTCCAGAAGCTGGTCAACGAGTTCGATGTCGAGCTGATGGTGGTCGACCCCGCGTTCCTGACGGACTTCCGGCAAGCTTGCGACCGCATAGGCCTTGATACGTGGGTATGGTCGCCGGACGAGGAATATGGCTCCGGCCTCAAGATCATGATCCACGGGCAAGGCCGGATGGGGATGCAGTCGAAAAAGGCGCTTTGGATGCCACGCAGCCTCCAGCAGCTCGAAGACATGATCCTGACCAGGCAGATCGCCATCGACGAAAGTCCGGTGACGAAATGGTGCTCCGGCAATGCCGCTATCCAGGCGGACCCGCAGAATAACCGCTTCTTCGTGAAGAAGGCGCAGCGCGGCAGAATTGACGGCCTTGTCGTGCTGGCAATGCTTGCCGGCGCCAGCGAGGTCGTGGATACGTACGAGGCGCCTGTGTCGCCCTGGGATGATCCAAACTTCTCATTGGTGGCAAGATGAAATTCCTCGGGTTCAACATCAACCGTGAGACGCGGTCGGCCACCTCGCCGGAAAACCCGTCCGTTCCGGTGAGTGACAGCAACTTCCTCGCGTTCTTCGGTCTCCAGTCGGCCACCCTTCCGAGCGTCACAATCGAATCCGCGATGACGGTGCCGGCAGTGCTGGCGGCGGTCACCTTCCTGTCGCGCACCATGGCAGCGATCCCCCGCCATGCGTATCGGCGCACAAAGGACGGCGCCGAACGGATGACCGGCCGCACAGCCATGGTTCTCCACGAGAACCCGAACCCGGTGATGGACAAGTTCAAGTTTGACCAGTGGTTCTGGCAGCAGGTGTTTACCGGCGGCCGCGGGCTGGCGTGGATCGAGCGGAACGGCAATCAGGTCGAAGCGCTCTGGCCGATGAACCCGCGCAAGACGACGATTCGGCGAAACGGCTTCTCGCTGGTCTACCGGTACGAGAACAAGGAGTACCCGGCCGAGGACGTGATTGACGTTCCGTTCTTCCTGAAGGAGGACCAGATCTCGCACCGCGGCCCGATCAGCATGGCAACGAAGGCGATCCAGCTCGCCATCGCCATGAACGACTACGGCAGCACATTCTTTGCCGGTGGCGGCGTCCCGCCGCTGGCGATGATTGGTCCCGGTGCGCAGGGCAAGAACGTCCAGCGTGCACTTGCTGACGTTCATGACGCCATCCAGGAGGCGAAGAAGAGCAGCAAGCCGATCTTCCCGGTTCCGGTGGGGCACGAGTTGAAATCAGTCGGCATCGACCCGGAAAAGGGTCAGATGACGGACGCGCGCCGGTTCCAGGTCGAGGAGATCGCACGCGCCTGGCAGTTGCCCCCATTGTTTCTGCAGGATCTCACGCACGCGTCGTTGAACAATGCCGAGCAGCAGGACTTGCATCTCGTCAAGCACCTGATCGGCCAATGGGTGTCCGCCTACGACGGCGAAATGAACCTGAAGCTGTTCGGGCGCTTCAGCGGTCGGCAGTACGTGGAACACAATCTGGATGGCCTGATGCGCGGTGACTTCAAGAGCCGGATCGAGGGTATCGCACGCGGCATCCAAACTGGACAGCTGACGCCGAACGAGGCGCGCGCGCTGGAGAACCGCCCGCGGCACAAGAACGAGGCTGCCGATGAACTGCTCGTGCAGGGCGCGACAGTCGTGCTCGGCCAGCAGCCGGCGACCCCTTCGGCACCGAACACGCCCGGTGCTCGCGACGACGGAGATGAGAATGACCAAGACGCCGGAAATTGAGACGCGGTCGCTGGCCGCGCCTGTCGAGGAGCGCGCGGACGGCACAAAGCGGATGGTGGTCGGTTATGCGGCCATCTTCGGCGAGGTTGCGGACATTGGCGGCTACTTCGATGAGGTGATCGCTCGCGGCGCCTTCACCGAGACCCTGAAAACCGCCGACGTCCGGGCATACTTCAACCACGACAGGGGACGCGTCCTCGGCCGTGTCTCCGCCGGCACGCTGCGGCTGCGGGAAGATGCGAAGGGCCTGGCGGTGGAGATCGATCTTCCCGACACCTCCGATGGCCGCGACGTCCGCACGTTGATCGAGCGTGGCGACGTCAGCGGCATGTCGTTCCGGTTCAATGCAGTTCGGGAAATCTGGGACGAGTCCGGCGACAAGCCGCAGCGCACCATCCTGCAGCTCGAGCTCGGCGAAGTCAGCATCGTGTCGGAGCCCGCATACGATGGCACGTCCGTCGCGCTCCGCTCCCTGGACGCCGCCCGCAAGGAGAAGCGCCAGCAGAATTTCAACGCCGCCGCCCGACGCGTCGGCATGAAAGTTTCCCTCGACCTGCAGACGCGGGCGAGGAGTAAAGCCTAGGCCTCGCGCCAAAGCCCAATCCCCACAACACATCGTTGAAAGGATGAACCGATGAGCAATCGGATCAAGGAACTGCGCGAGAAGCAGGCGACCATCGTCACCGAAGCTCGCGAACGGCTCGACCAGATCAATGCGGCCACCGATGAGGCGCGCGCGAAGGAACTGGAAACGGCGCACGACGCGGCGATGGCCGAACATGACCGGCTGGAAAAGCTGATCGAGCGCGAAGAGCGTCTTGCCAGCCTCGAAAAGCGGTCGGAGGAGGAGCGCGCAAAGAAGCGGCCCGTCTCCAGCAATGACGGCGAGGGCCGCGGCCAGGACGATGGTGACAAGCTGGAATACCGGCACGTCTTCCACAAGTTCCTCGCCAGCGGTGCCGATCCCATGGAGCTCACCAGCGAGGAACGCGCCGTGCTGAAGGCCGGCGTCGTGTCCAAGGAGGAGTTCCGCACGCAGGTTACCACCAGCGGCGGTCCCGGCGGTTACACGGTGCCGGTGGAGCTCGCCGACCAGATCATCAAGACGATGAAGGACTGGGGCCCGATGTACGACGAGGACATCTGCACCGTCCTCAACACGGCCTCCGGCAACCAGATCAACCTTCCGACCGTTGACGACACTGCCGTCACTGCGGAAAAGCACACGGAAGGCACCGCGCTGACCGACGACGGCGGCAAGGACGCGACCTTCGCGCAGAAGCGCCTCGATGCCTACGTCTACGACACCGAGTTCGTGAAGTTCTCGATGGAGCTTGCGCAGGATTCCGTCTTCAACATGGAATCCCTGCTGGGCACGCTGCTCGGCGAACGTCTGGCCCGCATCGCCAACAAGGAACTGACGGTCGGGGACGGCACCGGGGACCCGAACGGTGTCGCGACGGCGTCCTCGCTCGGCAAGACGGCGGCCGCGACGGCAGCCATCACCGCCGACGAGATCATCGATCTGCTGCATTCGGTCAACTCGGCATATCGCCGTTCGCCGAAGGCCCGGTTCATGTTCGCCGACACCACGCTCGCGGCGATCCGCAAGCTGAAGGACGGCCAGGGCAACTATCTGTGGCAGATGGGTGACGTGAAGACGTCGCAGCCCGGCACGCTGCTGGGCTACGCCTACAGCATCAACGACGACATGGACTCGCTGGCAGCAGCCAAGAAGGTCATGCTGTTCGGCGACTTCTCCAAGTACTTCGTCCGCAAGGTCGGGTCTCCGGTCATCGGCGTTCTTCGCGAGCGCTTCTGGCCGGATCTCGGCATCGCCGGCCTGATCCGCTTCGATGGTGAGCTCGGCGATACTGCCGCCATCAAGCACCTCATCACGGCTGCCTCGTAAGCGGCACCACACGAGCGGGCGGCTTCGGCCGCTCGCCCACTCCCATGGAGGCGATCATGAAAATAAGGATGCTTGTCGGTCTGGCCGGCAAAGACTTCGCGCTTTCCCCGAACGAGGAGACCGATCGTTTCGACAGCAAAGAGGCGGTGCGCCTTGTCGAGGCCGGTTATGCCGTTCCTGTCGATGAAAAGCCGACCGAGCGCGCTGTGAAGCCGCGCGCGAACGAGAAACGCGGCTGATGACCGCCTCTTTCCTCCAGGTCATCACACCGGCCGAAGATCTGTTGCTGGCGCCTCTTGCGGCCATTCGCGCCGCCGCCGGTCTCGCCGCCAATGACACGAGCCGGGACGCCGAACTGACAGAGCTCGGCAAACGCGTGTCTGCCGAGATCACCGAGGCTTGCCGGATCGCAGTCGGAGAGACGGAGGAAGGAGAGGGCGCTGAGCCCACATTGCGGCAGGAGACGCTCAGGGAGACGTTTTGCGGCTCCGGCCGGGACGTTCTCATCCTCGCGCGCCGCCACAACGTGAAAATTGTCAGTGTCACGGAGGACGGCCGGCCGGTCACACTGGATGCACGAGCGCTCCGCTCCGAGCCTGGGCTACTCTACCGGTGGATCGATGGACATCAGTCGTTCTGGACTGCGCGCGAAATCGTCGTCGAGTACGATGCCGGGTTTGAGACGGTGCCGTTCAGTCTGGCCGGCGTGGTGGTGGACCTTGTCCGTCTCCGGCTCTCGCAGGCCTCGATCGATCCTCTCGTGAAATCGACGCGGATCGAGATCGTCGACGTTGAGACCGTTCAGACGGATCGCTGGGTCGGCTCGACGCCTGGCGCCGATACGACCGGCCTCCCTCCCGAATTCATGGCCCGGCTGGGGCGCTTCTTCAACCCGGTGACCTGATGCTCCCGCTTACTGACACCCCGGCCGCATCCATCGCGCGGCTTGATGCGTCGCTGTTGCGCCGTGGCGAGGACGTCGTGATCAGCCGCATGATCAAGCGTTCGGGCGCCAGCGTCAAAGTCGACGTCCCGTGCCGGGCTCTCGTGCGGACGGTATCAGCCGATGAAGTCGCGGGGACGATCGTGCAAAACGACCTGAAGGTGACGATTTCGCCGACCCAGATCGCGGCGGCCGGTTGGCCCGGGCAGGATGAGAACACCGTGGCCGCCAGCGCCGTTGACCCGCAGATGCCACGCGCCACCGATAAGATTGTCATTCAGGGGCGAGAGCGCCAGGTGAAGGTCTCCAAGCCGATCTTGATGGCGAACGTCTGGGTCCGAACCGACATGATCGTGGCGGGCTGATGGCTGGGTTTGAGGCGTTTGATCGCGAGCTGCGTCTCGCGACGGCCGGCCTGGAGCCGGAGGCGATCCGAAAGGAGCTCGCTGCCTTCGCCAAGCGCAGCGTGTCCGAAATCATCACGTCCGGCCGGGCGAGCCCGCGCTTCGAGCGGTATGTGAATAGCCGGCGCGGCTTGCCTGAGGAGGCGGTGCAGCTTCCCGGCCCGATCGTCTATGAGTTTTCGCTCTGGGAGCCGATCATCACGTTCGCGCTCGAGGAGTTGCGCAAGCGGTCACCAGTCAAGAGCGGCCGCTTCCGGAACTCCTTCATCGTCATCGTGAACCGGGCGATCGTCACCAACTTCGATCGCATCGGGCCTGAGGACGAAGTGATCATCACGAACTTCCAGCCCTACATCCGGAAGGCTGAAAGCGGCGTCCTCGGCACGAAGCGATTTGCCATCTTCGACGGCACCAAGCGGACCTTGGCGCGGACGTTCGGCAATGAGGGACGCAATTCGGCGGCCTTCAGCTTCGAGACGCGCTGGCTGGAGCTCGGATCAGGCATTCACCCGGACATGCCGTACATCCTGAAGGGAAGCCACACAGGCGGTGCCGCGGCTACGAACAACCGGTCGAGCGCGTTCCGGGCCGGTCGCACCACGCTCGCCCCACGCAGAAACCGGCAGGCAGGCACGCCGATCACCTATCCCGCCGTCGTCATCAATCAGGTCTGACCCATGGCAAGTCCCGCGACGTTCGACGCCTTCGAGAACCGTTTGAAGACGGCTTGGGCGGCAACCCCACTCGTCTTCGAAAATGAGTTCGCGCAACCCCTTCTCGATGCCGGCGCGCCGTTCGTCTTTGTTGAGATCTACGGCGACAGCTACGCGCAGGAGACTTTCGGAGCGCCGCAGGCGAACCAGTTCCTCGAGGAAGGCGTCACCAATCTTCATGTTATGACCAAGTCGGGCGAAGGCAGTCGCCAGGCGCGCGTTTGGGCAAACGATCTTCTGAACCTCTTTCGCGAGCAACCGATCGGCTCGCTGTTCATGCCGGAAATGTCGATCGGAGCGGGTGAGCCCGGGCAGGACTTCCCCGGCTACTTCTCGATCGCTGCGACAATCCGCTGGTATCGCCGCGACGCTACCAGCCTTCCCACGCCGTAACGCGGCACCCTCAACCACAGGAGCTTACCATGACCGTAGCTGACGGCTCACAGGTCCGCCTTGCCGACGTGACGGAGGCCGTCATCGGCACCACGCCGGCCAATCCCACGTTCCAGACCATGCGCTATGTCTCGTCGGACATCCGCATCTCCAAGCAGACGGACATTCCGGACGAGATCCGCGCCGACCGCAACGTCGCATCCATCGTCGACGTCGGCCGGATGGTTCAGGGCACCATCAACACACTGCTGTCCTACGGGACCTATGACACGTGGTTCGAGCGGCTGCTTTGCGCGAACTGGGCGACCAATGTCCTCAAGAACGGCGTCACGCACCAGGCGGGCACGCTTGAAAAGATGTTCGAACAGGGCGCGACAGACACGTTCATCCGCTATGTCGGCTGCCGCTGGAACACGCTGGATCTCCGGCTGTCTGCCAAGCAGTCGATCGCCGCCAACTGGGGCATCATGGGCATCCGGTCGCCCGCCCCGACCAGCGCGATCCTGACAGGCGCGACATACACGGCCGCGACCGACACGCCGGTCATGAATGCTGGTCTGAACGTCTCCGCCATGTCCTTCACCGGCATCGCCAACGCCCCGAAGGTGCAGGCGATGAACGTCAATATCCGGAACAACATCTACGCCAACGACGTCGTCGGCTCCTACGAGCCCTATTCGCACGGTCTTGGCCGTTTCGAGGTGACGGGTTCGCTGACGACGCTGTTCGAGAACCAGGACACCTACAAGGCGATCCTGGACCACGAGGATGTCGCACTTTCCACGACGCTCACCGACGAACTCGGCAATTCCTACGCCATCGCGTTGCCGAAGGTGAAGCTGCTGGACGGCGGGCCAACCGTGGGCGGCAACGGCCGCGCCGTGCTGCTCGAGGTGCCCTTCCAGGCGCGCTACGACAGCACGTTCGGCGCCTCCATCACCATCACCCGGACGCCGGCATGACCAGGAAGCGTGACCTTCCCGCCTCGACGACTGCCGAGACCTTTGTTCCGGCGGTTTCCTTCATCGGCTACCCGGATGGGAAAACGCCGGTCCAGTTCATCGCCGGGGTGGAAAGCGCCCCGGTCCCGGCCGAATTCGCGCAGTTGATGCGCGCAAAAGGCCTCGTCTCCGCTTCCGAAGGTGATCACTGATGGTCGTAAAGCTCTCCTCCCTCAAGGCAAATCTGGCACGCGAAGAAAAGGGCGACTGGATCGAGTTTCCCGATTGGCCGGGCGTTGAGTTCAACGTCTCGTCGCTCCATCTGCCAGCCTACCAGACCGCCCGGGATATCCTTTTCAAACGGCTGTCGCGACAGCACAAGAAAGCGATCCCGTCCGCGGTTCTGACGGCGGAACTCGGAAAGCTCTACGCCAAGCACATCCTGCACGGCTGGCGTGGCCTGGATGTCGCCTATTCGATGGACAAGGCGCTGGAGATCCTGGCAGACCCTGAGTACCGCAACGTGGTCGCAGCTGTCGAATACTGCGCCGGCCGAGTGTCCGAAATGGATATCGAATTCGTCGAGGACGAGGTGGGAAACTCCGCAAAGCCTTCCGCAGCCGCGTAAAGCGGGCGGGGGCGGCCGCTTTCTACGACTGGCTCGACGAACTGGCCGCCGCCTTCCCGGATGAGGATTGGCTGCAGCCAGACGGGACCGACGAGGTGTTCGAGCCGGAGCACTGGCACGAGCTCTATTTTCGGGCCTTTGACGCGCTGCAATACGACCGCTTCTACGGGGCATTCGGGGGCGAGGGGCCGATCAGCTATCTCGCCCTCAGCCAGTATGCGCGTGATCAGGGCATCTCCGGCGATGAACTTCGCCACTTCCACATATTCATGAACGCGGTCGATGGCGAATGGCTGAAACTCCAGAAGGAGAAGGCCGACGCCGACGAGCGCCAGAAAAAGCAAGATGAGGCGAAGCGGTAATGGTCACTGAGGTTCGCAGTCTCCGCGTCACCGCGGACATGGACGAAAGCGGCTACACCGCGGGCGCAGCTCGCAAGGTTGCCGCCGACAAAGCCATGTCTGCCTCTGGCAAAGAGGTGGTCTTCCAGTTCACGGAGACCGATCAGAAGGTCAGCCAGAGCGGCAGCATTCTTGCGCGGCTGTCGCGGCAATATGTCGATGGCTTCGCCTCGGCGCAGCGCTTCAATGCCGCCATCAACCAGCTGACGCGCGGCGTCGAGCTCGGCAAGATCGAGATGACGCAGGCGACCGTCATCCTCGACGGCATCTACAAGCGGTACGGGCTGATGGCTGATGCTGCACAGATTGCGCAGCGCGGCCAGCTCGACCTTGCGCGCGCTGTCGAACAGGCCAATACCCGGCTCGCAGCTCAGCAGAAGATCACGCCCGCGAACCAGAATGGCGCTCTCGGTCAGCGATCGGGGAACCTCAATCCGGCGGGCTTCCAGACGGCCAACATCGCCGCGCAGTTTCAGGACATTGGTGTAACATCGGCCATGGGCATGTCGCCGCTGCAAATCGCCCTGCAGCAGGGCACGCAGCTGTCGATGGTGCTGGAACAGATGAAAGCGAGCGGGCAGGGGGCCGGTTCGGCACTTGCGGGTGCCTTCGCCTCGCTGATCAGCCCGCTCTCGCTTGTAACCATTGGTCTTGTCGCGGGCAGCGCCGCGCTGATCCAGTACTTTGCCACGGCGGAAAGCGCCTCCGAGAAGGCGAGCAAGCTGCTCAAGGAGCAGAACGATATCATCCGCAACGCTGCTAAAGCCTGGGGTGACGCAACGCCAGCGCTGAAAGCCTATGTCGAAGAGCTCGATCGCGCCGACAAGGAGGCGCAAGGGCGCGAAGCCGGCGGGGTTCTCGCCACCAAGATTTTGGAGGAGATGGCGCCCAAGCTCGAGGCGCTGCGTGACAAGGCCGTTTCAGCCTTTTCGGCGCTGCGGGCACGGCCCGGCTCGGACGACACGGTTCGGGCGCTTGGCTATGCATGGGATGACCTCAGGGAGCGGGTCGCCGCCGGCACGGCGACGGTCACGGATTTCGACAAGGCCCGGAACACGCTCGACGACGCGATCAACAGGTTCGGGCTGCAGGCACTCAAGGACTTCAGCACCAGTGTCGACGACGTCACCTCTGCCTTTTATCGCAGCCTTGAGGCAGCGCAGAGGGCCCGCAGCGAGTGGATCGTGGCGACAGCTGGCGGCCCAAATATCCAGGATATCCTCAGCAACCGCACATTCACCGACAACGGCCGCACCTATCGCGATACCGACTTCGTTCCGCGCTCCACACCGGTGCCGGAACGTCGGCCGCTCTATGAGCTCGATCGTGATCCCGATCGAGCGATGATCACGAATTCAGACGGGGTCACGGTCGGCGTGCCGATTCCGGAACGAAAGCCCTCTCCACTTGCCGGTGAGCCCGATCGAAAGGCGGAAACCGAGGCGAAGCGCGCGGAGAACGCCTATCGTGATCTGATCAAGACCGCCAATGACCGCGTCGCGCAGATGCGGCTTGAGGCGGAAGTCTCCGGTCAGACGGGTATCGCCGCGCAGGCGCTCCGGTTCGAGCTGGATCTCTTGCAGAAGGCGCAGGACAAGGGCCGGGAAGTCACGGCGCAGCAGCGTGAGGAGATCAAGGGGCTCGCCGAGGCGTACCGGGTAGCTGCCGAGGAAGCTGCAAAGGCGAATCTGCAGCAGGACTTGATGTTCGAGCGCGAGCAGTTGTTCCGGTCCTCTGCCGACCAGGCCATCGCCGCGCGGCTCCGCGGAGCTGGCCTTCCGGTCGATCTGCAGTCGCAGGAAGCCCAAATGATGCGCGAAAACGCGCGCATTCAGGAGGCCAAGGATGCGGTCAACTCGTTCTTTGCAGACTTCAAGAGTGCTCTGGAGCGCAACGGTGGGGATATCGGCGAGGCGCTAGGGGACGCGCTGAAAAGCGCGCTCCTCAATCAGTTGAACAAGTGGGCTGACAGGGCATTCGAGGCGGTGGGCAACGCTATCAGCAACGCGCTGTTCGGCAGCGGCTCGGCGGCTGGCGGTGGCGGCAGTGGCGTTGCTGGTTCGGTAGTGGGATCGATCTTCGGTGGGCGGGCGGCCGGCGCCGCTGCTGGCGCGACGCGCATGTTCAATCCGGCCAACTCGAATGTCTCCAGCGCCGGGTGCGCCGTCGATCTGGCCGGCGCGCTGCTCGGATCGAGCGAGGCCACCAATGCGTCGCAGATCAACAGCTTCCTGAAGCAGGGTGGTATCGACATCGATGCGGCGCGCACCGCCTGGTGTGCTGCTTTCGTCAACTCGTCGCTGCAACAGGTCGGCATTGACGGCAGCGGCTCGCTTCTCGCGAACTCGTTCCAGAACTGGGGCAACCAGATCGATCCCAGCCAGGTGCTTCGCGGCGACGTGCTCCTGAAGACGAACGGTCTGTCAGCGCTGCAGCCCGGCGGTCATGTCGGCTTTGCGACCGGTGCGACGCGGATATTCAACGGACAGTCCCAGCTTGAGATGCTGTCCGGAAACTACAGCGGGGGCGTCGGCACGGGATGGTTCAATGCCGTCGACCTGCAGGTGCGGCGCGCGACGGAAGCCTCTGACGCCTTGGCAAGTCTTGCCGCGTCATCGACCGGCGCGACGCAGGGGCTCGGCCAATTTGGTTCCGGCCTCGGCGCGTTGGGACGCAACCTCGCGGGCCTCTTCCCGGCGGCTCCCGGCGGGGGCGTCAGCAGTGGCGGACTGGGGACATGGCTCGGAAATCTCTGGGGCGGCCTTACGAATGGTGCCGGAACGCAGTGGGCGGCGGCCGTGTCCGGCAGCCTTTTGCCCGGCCTGTTTGCCGATGGAACGCAATCGGCGCCAGGCGGGCTCGCGATCGTCGGCGAGCGCGGCCGCGAACTCGTCAACTTGCCGCGCGGGTCCCAGGTGGTTCCGAACCACAAGACCGAGCATCTGCTCGCCTCCGCGGCAAACAGCAACAACGCCGGTTCGGTCAAGGTCGACGTTGAGGTCTACATGAAGAAGGACGGCACTCTCGATGCCTTTGTCAGGAACATCTCACGCGAGGAAAGCGCCAGCACCGTCCAGCAGGGGCTTGGTGAGTACCGCCGCACTGGCGTCCAGGACGATATCAAGCGGTACAATGACGACCCGTATGCGAGGGGATAAGCCATGGTGCTGAGCTTTCCCCTTAACGCCTCGGAGTTCGCCGACAAGCTGCACATCCAGTCCGTCCGCTGGTGGCTGCAGGAGCATCAGGAGGCATCACTGACGGGCGGCGGTGATTTCCTCGTCGCAGATCTTGCTCCGCGCCTTTGGCGGGGCGATGTGACGCTGATCCGGATGAGCCACGACGATGCGGCCGAGGTGCAAGCCCTGGTCGAAAGTCTCGACGGCTCTCTGAACACTTTCAACCTCTACGACCCCCGGAAAAAGTACCCGCGGGCCGATCCGGACGGGTCGCTGATCGCAAGTTCCACGCCGGTCATCGCGTCGCTGAGCGGCAACAACAAGGTGTTGGCGATCTCGGGCCTTCCGGCCGGATACAAGCTGTCCGGCGGGGACCTGTTCTCCTTCCTGTATGGTTCCAGCACGCCGCAGCGGCGTGCCCTCCACCGCATTGTCTCTCCGATCACGGCTGATGGTTCGGGCGTGGCGAGCGGGGTCGAAGTCCGGCCGCACTTCCGGCCCGGAGTCGCCACGGACATCGAACTGGACTTCATCAAGCCGATCGTGCGCGTGCGGATCGTGCCGGGCAGCTTCGACCCCGGCACGGCGCGCGGGATGATCACGGAAGGCATGTCCTTCCAGGCACAGCAGGTGATCTGATGGTGCGTTCCGTCGACTCGAATACCAGCAACTATCTGAACGCCGGCAAGGGTGTCATTCCGCGATCCTTCGTCTGGATCACGGCCAAGAACCGCGACACCGGAGCCGCCGAGACGGTTGGCTTCTGGAACGGTCTCGACAGCGTTGACGTGTCCGTGATCGACGGCGTTTCCGGCCTGCCGGTGACCCGCACCTATCATGCGGCCGGCTCGCTGCTGGCCGTTGGCACCATCACCCGCACGCCAGAACTGGAAGTGCGCACGGTGCGGGTCGGGCTCAGTCAGATCAGCGAAGCGGTGCAACTGGTCGTTCGCGGCTACGACGTTCGCCATGCGCCGATTGAGATCCATGAGGGCTATCTCGATTTGGAGACCCACCAGCTGGTCGGCGACGCGATCGTTGACTTTGTCGGCTGGGTGAACGGAGCGCCGATCGACACTCCCGCGGCGGGTCAAAATGGCGGTATCCAGCTCGATTGTGTGTCGCACAGCCGCATGCTGACCCGGACGGACCCGGCGAAGAAGTCGCACGAGGCGCAAAAGCTCCGGTCGGGAGACATGTTCCGGCAATACAACACCGTCGCCGGCCAGTGGCAATACTGGTGGGGCGAGCGTGAAGGCGAGACGATGGGTTGAGCCAATGATGATGACGCGTAAAGCCGATTGGTACTCCAGCCTGTCGACCTACATCGATGGTGCTTTCCGCAAGCCCTTTGCCTATGGCGAGTTCGACTGCACGCTGTTCGCTGCCGGCGCTGTGGAGGCGATGACCGGTGTCAACCTCTATGCTGACTTTCTCGGCCGCTACCGCACGCTGCGTGGTGGCATGCTGCAGTTGAAGAAACTCGGCTTTGACAATCAGGTCGACTACGTCGCCTCGCTTTTCGCGGAGGTGCATCCGGCCATGGCGCAGGTGGGCGATATCGCGGTGATTGACACAGAAATCGGCCCTGGCCTCGGGATCGTGCAGGGCTCCCGCATCTACGTCACCCAGCCGGGCGCGCTCGGTCTCGGGCTTGTCGATCTTCTCCGGGCTTCGCGTGCATTCCGCGTGTAGCGCCGGCCTTTCCACCTCGAAAAGGAACACTTATGTCCCAAACCATCATCCGCAGTCTCAAGTCGCAGAACGCGTTCCTGCAGCGCGAAATCGAAAGCCACTCCCGCGCGATCGACAGCCTGTCGCAGCAGCTTGCCGACGCGCTTAACCGCCTGAAGCAGTACGAGCCCGAATTTGTGGCGGCGGTGGCGGGCGAGGAGCGGCGCGAGCAGACACCGGCCGTAGTCACCGACGGCGATCCCACCGACGCCGATTGATCCCCAAACAGCGAAAGGGCCAACTGAAATGGCAAACAGGACCTACGAGATCCGCCAGGGCGGCAAGCTGCTCTTTACCGTCCAGGGCGTCCGCTCTGTCGTCGATGGCATGGGCGTGCGCGTCTACGACGAAGACGGCGATGTTGTCTTCACCGGCGACCACAGCCACTCCGCCGTCAAGGAGCCCGCTCGCCCAGCCGAGCCGGCCGCCAGCGAGTAAGCCTACCTCTACCGAAACACCTCCGTCGCCGCCGTTCTCGGCGTAACGCTCCGGGTTCTCCATGAAAATTCTGGTCTTTCTTCTGGCCGCCTGGGTCCTCCTGGCGACGCCTTCGGCTGCGCATGCCGCACCTGTCGTGGCGCTGGTGAGCGCCATTGCGACGGCGATCGGCAGCCTCGGTGCGTTTGGACAGGCGATTTTCGGCCTTGTGTTGAAGGTCGGCGCCAGCCTCCTGGCGAAGGCCATGCAGAAGGAGCCGGAGCCTGTCGGCGTCCGCGGTCAGATCCAGGTCGGCGGCGACAATCCCCTCTCCTTCATCGTGGGGACCTACGCCACCACGGGGCAGCTGGAATACGTCGGCACGTGGGGCAAATCGGGGAAAACGCCGAACGCCTATCTCACGCAGGTCATCTCGCTCTCTGACTTGCCGGTTAATGGTCTGGTCGACCTGTTCGTCAACGGCGAGAAGGTCACGATCGACTACGACGACACGTCCTACGGCGATTGGGGCTTCCCCGTTAAGGAATACGCCGATGGGTCGGACAACGCACTCTGGGTGAAATTCTACGACGGCACACAGACCGCGGCAGACCCACTGCTGATGGCGGAGTTCGGTGACCACGAGGAGCGGCCGTGGACCGCGGAGATGATCGGCCGGGGTGTTGCCTATGCGGTTGTCACCGGGCAGTTTCGGCGCGACCGCCTCACCGGACCCCCGCGGTGCACATTCGTGCTCGAGGGCATCAAGCTCTACGATCCGCGCAAGGACACGACTGCCGGCGGCTCTGGCCCGCACAGGTGGGGCGATCCGGGTACCTATGAGTGGTCGGATAACCCGAAGGTCATCCAGTACAACGTCATGCGCGGCATCCACTACGGTGGCGAGTGGGTCTACGGCGGCCAGGGCATGCGTGCGTTTCAGCTGCCGGTCTCGTCCTGGTTTGCCGCCATGAACGAATGCGACCGTCTCGTGCCGAAGAAGGCCGGCGGCACGGAAAAGAACTTCCGCTGTGGCTTTGAGGTGAAAGGCGACCTTGAGCCGATCGAGCTTTGCCAGAAGCTGGACCGCGCCAGCAACGGCAAGACGGCGGAGAACGGCGGCATCTACAAGACCGTTTGCGGCAACCCCGGCATGCCGGTCTATTACTTCACCGACGATAACCTCATCGTCTCCGAGGCGCAGACCTTCAATCCGTTCCCCGGGCTGGAAAAGACCTACAACGGTGCGCACGCCAGTTATCCGGAGCCTGAGGAAGCATGGGCGGCAAAAGATGCGCCGCCGCGTTACCGATCCGACCTCGAAGAGGAAGACGACGGCCGCCGGCTGATCGCCAACCTCACCTATGAGGCCGTGCCCTATCAGCGCCAGGTCCAGAGGCTGATGCGCGCGGCGCTGGAGGCCAACCGTCGTTTCCGATCGCATCAGGGCGTGTTCACGCCGGCCGCCAAGCTCCTCGAGCCGTTGGACGTGATCGCGTGGACATCGGCGCGCAACGGCTACGACAACAAGCGGTTCCAGCTCGGCGCGATCGACGATCTGAACAACGTCAACCAGTCGGCCGCCTTCTCGGAACTCGATCCAAGCGACTACGACTGGTCTACGGACTATGAGCTTCCGACCTCCAACGGGCCGATCGGGCGCGTTAAGCCGCAGCCGCAGGTGTTGACGGGCTTCGGCGTGTTCCCTGACACCGTGAAGGATGCCAACGGCAATGACCGCCGGCCGGCGATCCTGCTGACCTGGCCCTGGAATGCCGACGATGTCGCCATTCGCGCCATCGCCTTCCGGGTGCGCCGCCAGGACAATGAAGAGACGGTCTTCGCCGGTCGCTTCGATCAGCCTGAGGACGGCCAAGTGCTGCTCGCTCCGTTCTCTCTGGTGGGGAATGAGGACTACGAAGTCCGGGCCAAGTTCATCACGAACAGCAACACCGAACTGTTCGCGTGGAGTTCATGGCTGCCCGTGACGACTCCGGACGTGAAGTTCATTGCCGAGGACATTCTCGACGGCGCGGTGACCGCGCAGAAGATCGCTGATGCGGCGATCACTGCCGCCAAGCTGATGGACGAGGCGGTCACCGAGCTCAAGATCGCCGATCGTGCGATCAGCACCCTCAAGGTCCAGCTCGATGCGATCACGACGGAGCTGGTCGGCAATGCGGCAATCGTTCAGTCGAAGATCGCCTCCGGCGCGGTGGCCGACGCCCAGCTTGCAGCTTTGGCTGTTACGGCCGCCAAGCTGGCGAACAATGCGGTCACCGAGACGAAGATAGCGGACGAGTCCATCACGACCCCGAAGCTGGTCGCCAATGCCGTCGTCGCCGAGAAGATCGCCGCGGGCGCCATCCTCACGTCCAAGCTGGTGGTCGCCAACCTCGAAAACGCCTTCGCGGGCTCGGAAGATCCGACGACCACAGGTTGGCTGATTGTTCCGGGGAACGGGGGATTGTTCTCCACAACGGTTACCTACAACGGCAAACCATATTCCGTTGGCATCACGCCCGGCGGCACTCTGGTGACGTTCAACTACCCTGCGTCTATCGGTGTCAGCGAAGGAGAACAGTACTACGTCTCTTTCATGATGCGGCGAAGCGCAACGTGGGACGGCACGGCGGGGAACAGCAAGCTTCGTTTTGGTGACCAGGACAATACGCTGAGGGCGGCATTGTCCTACGCCGCGGCCGATGCGCCGGCCACTACCTGGACAAAGCGCGAGCTGATTTACACTGTGCCGGCAGGCGTGACCAGGCTCCGCCCTGCACTGTACAGTGATGCGACCGCTGGCACGTTGCATCTCAGCGACTTTGTGTTCCGCAAGATGGCGTCGTCCGAGCTGATCGTGGATGGCGCGATCATCGCGGACAAGCTGGCCGCCAACTCGGTCACGTCGAGCAAGATAGTAGCCGGTTCGGTGACGGCGACCGAACTTGCGACGGGGTCGGTTACCGCAGTTAAAATCGCCTCCGAAGCCGTCACGGCAGCCAAGATCGCTGCTAACACCATCACCTCCGACAAGCTGGTGGCAAACTCGATCACCGCGCGCGAGCTTGTGCTTACGGACTTCGAGAACATAATTCCGAATGGTTTCTTTACTGACGGTACCTTCAATGGATGGTCGAACGTCTCTTCGGACATTCAAGTGATCGCCGGCAGCCGGACGCCATTCATCGCAAGGTACCAGCCGGTCACTACCCAAAGCTCGATGCAGACCGCCGAGAACATCCAATGCTCTCCCGGGGACAAGTTCCACGTTCAGTTCGACTACAACGGCTTTGGGACACCCGCCGGCACTTTCCGGATCGTCATGCTCTACACGAACTCCGCAGGCGCGGCGGAGGGTAGCAGCAGCTTGTCTGCTACAATCAATTCGACGTCGTGGCAGACCGCCAGTGCGGAGTTCACCGCCCCCTCCACCGCAATTGCCATCCGTCGAATTGAGGTGCAGCGACTGGCCGGAACGACGGGTGATGGCCCAGCCTATGTCACGAACCTACTTGTTCGCCGCAAGAAGAACTCGGAGCTGATTGTCGATGGTGCGATCATCGCGGACAAGCTCGCGACGAACTCCGTCACGACCAGCAAGATCATCCTGAATGGCGTGACCACCACGAAGATCGCTGCCAGCGCCGTCACCGCGGTAGCGAGCGCATACACTGCGGGGGCAACGGGCGACAGGAGAAACGCCGAGGGCGATGCTCAAAGCGCGACCATCAGCCACACAAGCGATGCGGACGCCGTAGAAATCCAGTTCACGTGTAAAGTGAACCAGTCCGATCGCTTTGGCACAGCGGGCACCACGTCCATCTCGAACACCACGATCCGCATCCGCCGAGGATCTTCGAGCGGAACAGTGATCGCGACCCGCAATGTTACCGACAGCGCGATCATCGACAGTGGCGGGGTGCCGGGCCAATCGCGCCTTGCGCCAAGCGTGTCCATTTCTTTCAGCGACACCGGGTTTAGCGGATCGAGCACCACCTATGTGGTGACGGTGGAGTCCAACTACGGCGCCGGGACGGTGACCGTTTCGGAGCGATACCTGCAGCTCATGGCCACCAAGAGGTAAACAGATGGGTGTCCCGTATTTCAAGTATAGGACCGACACGGGCGAAATCGTCGCGACGGGTGAATGTTCGAGCGCCGAGCAATGCTACATCCAGATGGATGATGCCGAGAACGAGCACGTGATCATCGGCGTGAAAGCCGACGATTCCACGCAATGGGTCAACGAAGAGGGAAGCCTCATCGATCGCCCGGCCCTCGGTGCGCCCGCAATGGCCTCGATCGTGGCGGACGGCCTGGCGGAAGTCACCTTCGCCCTTCCGGCCGGGACTATGGTGCTTTTCAACGGCGCGGCGGCCGTCTCGGACGGCGGTGATTTCGGCTTCACCACCGACGTCCCCGGGACATACGTGTTCGAGCTCACCCCGCCGTTCCCTTTCATTCGGCGTACCCTGACAATCGAGGCCACCCATGCGGTTTGACATTCGCGAAGATCTCTCGGCGCTCAAGGCGAAGCTGCAGGCCGACATTGATCGCGGCGCAGGGGAAATCCGGCTGCTGTTCATCACCGATGCGCCGGGGCAGGACATGATCTACCAGGAAAAGCGGCGGGAGGCGGAAGCCTTGCAGGCGAACCCGGATCTCCCGTCCGAACAGACGCCGCATCTGACGGCCGAGGCTGCTGCGTTCGGCATGACGCGCGCGGAGAAGGCTGCCGAGATCCTGAACCAGGCCGTCGCCTGGACCAACATTTCCGCCTTGATCGAGACGCGCCGACTGTCCGCGAAGGCGGCAGTGCAAGCCGCGACCTCAGCGATCGATGCGCGCGCAGCTGCCGTAGTCGATTGGTCGGACGTTCTGGCGGCCGCCGCGTAGCACTTCATCCACCTCAAAGGACATAACCATGACTACTCACGTGCTGGACCTCCAGCGGCGCTTGATCGCGCTTGGCTTCAATCCGGGCACACCGGACGGGATCGGCGGCACCAGGGGTTCCGGCGTGATGCGAGGGATCTCGCTCAAAGTGCCAAGACCAAAAAATACATCAAGAGCAGGGCGATCGCTAAGACTGAGAGTTCGACAAAACCGTCGTGCATGGCCTGACCTTTCAAGGTCGGAGTACGCAACAACTCCAGCCGGCGACACCTGTTCCATCCATTGAGGATATTCCCATGAGCACGACGGTGCAGGATCTGCAGCGGCGCTTGATCGCGCTTGGGTTCTCTCTGCCGAAATTCGGCGCTGACGGCGATCCCGGCAGCGAAACGATCTCCGCCATGAGCATGGCGCTTGACGAACTGGTGACGCGAAGGCGCGGCGCTGAACCGCTGCCAGCGCCGGCAAAGCCCGGCCCGGCTACTCTGCTCCCGGCCGACTGGATGCCTGATGCGAAGATGCAGCGCGTCATCGTCCACTGGACGGCCGGCACGCACTCCGCGAGCGAGACGGATCGCGGTCACTACCACGTCCTCATTGAGGGCAGCGGTAAGCCCATTCGCGGCAAACCGTCGATCAAGCTCAACGAGGCGCCCGCAAAGACCGGATACGCAGCCCACACGCTCAACTGTAATTCCGGCTCGATCGGCGTCTCCATGTGCTGCATGGGTGGCGCGATCGAAAGCCCGTTCTCGGCCGGCAAGTATCCGATGACGCGCGAGCAGTGGGAGGCGATGACCTCGGCCGTCGCGGATCTCTGCCGGCGATACTCGATCCCTGTCACCGACAAGACAGTCCTCAGCCATGCCGAGGTGCAGAACAATCTCGGCATACAGCAGCGTGGCAAGTGGGATTTCACCCGCCTTGCCTTCGCCCCCTCCGTCGTCGGCGCCAAAGCCTGCGGCGACATGATGCGCGCCGAGGTGCGCGCGAAACTCTCCTAACCACGAAAGGACCTGACCATGCAAAAGATCTCGAAGGCCATAGCCGCCGCGGCCGGCGGTGCAGCAACCGGAACCATCGGCCTGCCGTTCATGCCGGAAGGCACGCCCTGGTACGGCTACCTTGCGCTCTACGCCATCACGACGCTGCTGCCGGCGGTGATGACGTACCTTGCGCCCGCAAACAAGGCCTGACCGGGTTCGCCCGGTCTCGCATCGCACATAATGAAACGCATGCCATGGCAGGGGATTAGATGGCCGAGGATGACGAGATGCACGCGGTAAAGGCACCTGCCTGGAAGTGGGAATGGAACCTCAACACGGTGGTGATCCTCCTCGGTTTCGTCGGGGGATTCGTCACGTGGGGCGCGACCTGGAACGAGGTCCAAAACCGTTCCGAGAGCAATTCAGTCGCGCTCGACAAGATGGACAAGCGCCTGACCGCGGTGGAAGTCGAGATGCGGACGCTCGACACGCAGGAACTGCGGCTTTCTGCAGTGGAGAAGCAGGCCAGCGATGCGGCCGTGTCGATGCGCTCGCTCGAAGGGACACTGAACGTCCTGGGCTCCGACATCCGCGTCGTTCGGGAGATACTGCAGCGGATCGAGTCCAGCCAGCCGGCGAACCGGGAGCGCTAGAGCAAGTAGGGGACAGATGGACCAACTATCGGAAAAGTAGCGAAAGGGCCTTGCCGCGATCGGACGGAATCCGCTAGTCGTGTAGTGATTTAGCTTCTGCTGAATCGGAATGGAGCGGCCCGGAGGTGCTACCAACACCTGCCGGGCCTGAATACCAACCTTGCGGCTAGCTTTGTGATCACGTGGCATTCATGTCTTTATCCACAGGGTCATGTCAATAGCGAAGCTGCCGCATAAGCGCATAAAGAAAGGTTTATGCCATATGAGCAGCAACATCCGACTTCGCGGCCACCTCGTCGAGGAAGACGAGCAAGGCCGCTGGAACTTGAATGATATATGGCTCTTGGCCAAAGGCCGCGCTTCACAAGAGCCAAAGCATTGGCGGGACATTGGAGCCGTTAAAAAGCTCGTAAAAGAGCTTCAGAAAAAGGTAACTGCGGGTTACCTTAAGGAAAATAAGCCAAACATTCCAGTGATTTACTCTAAGGCAGGTCGCGGAAATTCTGGCACTTTCGCCCACCCGGTCCTGGCTGCGGCGTATGCTGGATATCTCAGCCCCAAGCTTGAGATCGAGACTCGAGAGGTTTGGCTCCGTTACCGATCTGGTGATGCGACCCTTGCCGATGAGATTCTGCAGAAGGCCTCTCCAGAAGAGAACCAATGGGCGGGCGTAAGGGCGCTGGGACGTTCGAAACGCAATGAGTTCACGGCAGTGCTGCAGTCGCACGGCGTCGCGGGGGTCGGATATGCGTTGTGCACCGATGCTGTCTACACCGGTCTGTTCGACGCCAATGCCCAGCAATTGCGCGTAGACAAAGGTCTGATGACGAAGACTGGCAGCCTCAGAGACGCGATGGACACTGACGAACTCGTGTCGATCATGTTCGCCGAAACCCTCTCGCGTAAGCGCATCGTCGAAGAAGACGCGTCTGGCAATCGACAGTGCGTACAGGCCACGGAGCGCAGCACAGCGTTCGTCCGTCAAGCCATAGAATCAAACAAGGTCGGCGTGGCATCGATCGACGCCTGAAATTTTGGCGGGGTCTCGGCCCCGCCTCATCAACTCACGCCAGCCTCTGGTTCACATCCGGCGTCGGCGGCCTGATCCTCGCCTCGATCCCCTTGCCGCCGCACTCCGAGTTGGAAGCCGCCATTGCTAGCGGGGGACCACAGCGGGCATTGCGCGTTGCCGCCCTGAGTGTA
The DNA here is from genome assembly GCA_900469965.1 of Hyphomicrobiales bacterium. GTDB lineage: Bacteria > Pseudomonadota > Alphaproteobacteria > Rhizobiales > Rhizobiaceae > Mycoplana. The sequence goes on from UBZP01000014.1 coordinate 485,005, forward strand.
TGCTCACAAATGCGGGCTCGTTTGCGAGCCCGCCGCCAGGTCTTCTCAACTCGGGCACATGAATAATGGAAGACGACCCTCTGGGCAGTGGTGTCGAAATGGTTAAAAGCCGTGTAGCGAAGCCAGCAGTTGATGAACGGGCAGCGCATTTGGGACATGAAGCTGCGGCTTTCCTGGCCGCCATAGTAGAATCGTCCGACGACGCCATAATCAGCAAATCCTTGCAGGGCATCATCACCACTTGGAACCTGAGCGCGGAGCGGCTTTTCGGCTATACGGCGGACGAAGCGGTTGGGAGACCGATTACCATCCTTATTCCAGAGGACCGTCTGGACGAAGAGCCGGCGATTCTTGCCCGCATCAATGCGGGGGAGCGGGTCGACCATTTCGAGACGATCCGCCGCCGCAAGGACGGTACACTCATTGACATTTCTCTTACTATTTCGCCGATCCGGGACAGCGACGGCAAGATTGTCGGCGCGTCCAAGATCGCCCGTGATATTTCGGAGAGGAAGCGGGCGGCAGAACAGCAAAATATGCTGCTGCGGGAGATGCATCACCGCGTCAAGAATCTGTTTGCGATTACCGGTAGCATCATATCGCTGGCAGCACGCACAGTGCGGACGCCTGCCGAGCTCGCAGAGGGTATGCAGGACCGACTGGTTGCATTGTCGCGCGCCCACCAGATGACTTTGCCTAGCTTGAGTAGCGGTGAACAACCCACGCAGCAGTCCACGACGCTCTTCACGCTCCTGTCAAATCTTCTATCTCCGTTTGAAGACAAAGAAGTGGGGCGATGGCGTCTGCATGGCGAGGACGCACACATCAGTGCCGACCGGGTGACGAGCTTCGCACTGCTGTTCCATGAGTATGCCACCAACGCGGTAAAGTACGGCGCTCTCTCCGTGGCGGAAGGGCGGCTGGATATAACGTTAACGGCAGACCGGGACGGTTTTGAAATCGCTTGGCTGGAATCGAATGCCGAGCCCCCGACTTTCCCGCAGACTAGGGAAGCCGGATTCGGATCGACCCTCGAGGAAATGTCAGTTCGCGCTCTGAATGCCCAGGTGTCGAGGGATTGGCAGGCGCATGGGCTTCTGATCAGGCTCGCTCTTCCGCGCGATACGTTTGAGCTACCATTATAAGCCATAGAGGCCGTACCGGCTAGCGGTCGAAGCTCCTGATTGCCTCGATGAGCTGCCGGCCGGTGAAGGGTTTTTCTAACAGAACACTATTTGGAACGCCGTTAGCTGCCCATTCCGAGGCACTGTCGCCCGTAATGTAGATCACGACGGCTTCCGGTGAATGCTCTCGGGCAGCGCGTCCTACACCCCAGCCGTCTATCGATCCAGGCATGCGGATATCTGAAATGATGACGTGAAATCGTTCGGCATTTTCTTGGAGTTTTTGAATCGCTGCGTCCCCACTGACAACCGAAACGAACTCGATTTTCTCGCCCAAGAGAACATCTTCTACCATCAGCCGAATAAGCACTTCGTCTTCCGCCAAGAGGGCGACTGTCGCACAGGTCATTTGATAATCCCTTTGGAACAGCGGACGCGGATAGTGCCTAACGGCCGGGGCGCTAGATCGTTCCGCCGCTTCTCGTCGAAAATGGCCCGCTAGTCATACTCTTAAATGCACTCACATCCTGATCAATTGGTTCGGGCCTTGAACCAGCGTCCGCTGGGCCGTCACCTGATCGATCTGTGCGACGCCACAGGCATCGCCAGCCCCGCAGGTTCACGGTTAAGCTCTCTTGAAGGATCTGATAAGCATCTGCGCCGCTACCGCGGGATCCCGCACTCCATTTCGGAAGAGCCGGATCACGGCACGACCGAGCGCATGAGCGGTCTCGCCAGGCGCCGACACGCCGCACTCAGCAAGGGCAGTGTCCATCATCTTGCCAATCAGCGCCAGTTCTTCGGGCGAGAATTCAGCCCGTTCATTATAGTCGTCAGGGAACACGTGCGCGCCATCGGTCTCTGGAAGGTGGGCCATATCGGTTCTCCCGTTTGGGCGAGAGATCCTAAACCCCCAGTCCCCCTGTGCCGTTGAATATAGGGCGATGGCGCACTGTGCGCGCTTTCCGGCCCGTTGTATACTAGAATTGATCTAAATCTGAAAACCGGACTAACCGCTCGGAGGCGAAGGTCTGATGAAGGGGTCAGGTTAGATGATCGGGGCTTTGGCCTTCACTTTGCCACCCTCGCTCGGGGGATCAAGGTCGGCAGCGACTGCGTTTCGCTCGGTAGTCGCCACCAGCTGGGCGGCGAGATGGCTTTGGTACAGGGTCGGTGCCATCGGCAACGGGTTTAGCCGGCCGCTGCTGGCGGTGACAGTTAGGCCAGTTCATACAGCTCGGCTAGAACGAGGCCTTCTTCGGGTAGATTTTCGCCATCCCACCAAACCCCAATCCACATTTCATCAGCGGAAACCTCCACAATCGACCCGACGGTGGAGCGATCCGATGCATGGCGCAGTCCTGCCGCCGCATTCGAACGTGCCCGAACTCTATTGGCGAGCAGAAATTTTGTCGCCATTGCGCCATCCTTTGATGATCGGGTAGGCCAAAATCCAATTTGACCATAGACAGCTTATTTTCGCCACCTTACGCGCCGATCGCACGGCCATTACAATATTACAGGCTGAAAGTCCTTTTAGCCAGTTCGGCCTGGTTGGCGCGTTTGCGTCGTGATCACGTTCAACCTCTTGGCACGCCCGGGCCTCGAAAGAGATTCCCTATGCGGACCGTAAGACAGCTGACTCCTGCCGCAGCACTCCGGCCAAGCCAGCAGCGAGGATGTAAAGGCATCATTTATGGCCGCGCGGGGCCTTCGCTGCAACACGTCTGGCCGGAGCTTTCATGGGTTGAGCGAGACGCAGGGCACGAAGCCTTTCGGTCTTTTTTTCGCGTGCAGCTGCCTCGGCAGCAATGATATTCTGAGCGGCTGTATGCGTTTGCGCCGCTTTTTCTTGCGCCGAAAGCTTGGTCGGTTTGAAAAACTGCTCTTTGGTCGCTTCCATAAGTTAGTCCACTTCTGATCCGTTGCTCGCAGGCTCAATTTCAACGCGGTCTCACTGCCATCTTCTTTTTCTCCACCGGCAGGAGACCTTCGCGCTGGGCCCTGGTGCGCGCCAGCTTGCGGGAACGTCGGGTCGCTCCGGGCGCAGACGCAGCCGCTATTTCCTGACTCTGATTGTACTCGATTTGATCCACGTCGATTGCGGGCTGCCGTCCCCACTGTGCGCCTCTCGGGGACGTGGACTTGCCACAATCACATCGATCTCGTCCTGACCAACGCATCTTTCAAAGTTCTCACCTTGAAAGCGGACCCTGTATCGGGCCGAGCCGTCCGTTTCAGGCAGCGCCGACATTATTTGTCCCGTGCCCTCCGGCTGTGCGCTTCCAAGCACCCGAGCTTTCAAAACGATGAGGTCCCCCGATCGATACCGGTGTTTGGGCATGGAGAACTCCTATAGCCACAAAACAAAAGGCCGGGTGTGAACCCGACCTCTCACAGTCACTCGTCTCTGCTGCCAGTACATCCGTGGTCAGCAAGAAGGAATGACAAATCAAACAGCCTGAAGATTGTCAGCCGAGCTCTTGCCTGACTTTCGGTCCTGGACCATATCGTAGCCGAGCTTCTGACCATCGTTCAGCGAACGCATGCCTGCGCGCTCGACGGCGGAGATGTGAACGAAGACGTCCGCGCTGCCGTCATCAGGCTGGATGAAACCGAAGCCTTTGGTTGAATTGAACCACTTTACAGTTCCAGTATTCATAACGATCTCCTTTCAAAGCAATCGTTGTGGTTCCCGCGATACATTGCAGGATGAGATCGATTTTTTGAGAGGAAACCCGTTGGGAGCACGTCAGCTCAGAAACGACATCACAAGCAATTGTCGATAGCTCAAATATAGGCGCAATTTCTGATTTTGCAATGCTGGTGAACTTCTTTTAATTCATGCTTACTCCAGATCACGGACAAGGGGCTGGTTTGGCATCCCGATACAATGGCGGGGTCGCGTCTAGCCATAGATCCTCCCTCTATTCAGATCGACCGACATGCCTCGGGCGCAACCTGCCGCAGCGTATGGGGGCAAAAGGTCTGGTAGCAAGTGCTCTGTCTTGATGACCCCGGCCCCTTGTGCTCAATTCCAGCCATGGCGAATCTCAACGCGAAAATTTCAGACATCGGCTTGAAGCCCGGTCTCGTGGTGGAGCTCAATCAAAGGGGCTTCGAATATGTGGTCGACATGATCGACAAGTCGAACGTGGAGATCCTGCGAATCCCGAATATGGGTCGTGCCTCGTATCGGCGCCTGTGCGCGGCCTTGGGGCGTGATCCATATTCGAAAGGGTGAATTGAGCGGCAGGACTGTCTCTCGATCACAAGCTTCTAGCCGCGGCCATTCCAGCTTCAGTGATCGATAGGAGGTCGTTGCCATCGCGAACCTCGAGCGTGACGAATCCTCTGGCTTGTAATCGCAGCCCTGTTTCGTGCCTGAGACCCTTAAACTGGGACCAAGGAACGGGCAAAGCGACTTCGTAGTGCATAAGGGCTTGCAAAGCGGATATCTCCCTCTTCTGCAAAGGGGTTCCGGGAACGGACGCTTTCCAACGTTCGTCAGCTTCTGCCCGCAAGCGATCCATGTCGGATTGGCTCATAGTTCTCGGATCAAATCCGAGTTTGTTGTAATATTGGTTCAGCGCGCTAGATGGGTCATCGTCAATGGGATAGCCGCTCGGGCCGGTCTCCGGGTCAGGCTCCGTTGAGCGTTTCCATGTGTCCAGCTTTGGGCTAGTCGAACGCTGGCTGTGCCCGCTGAAAAAGTCTTCAAAGCGAAGCTTCGACTTCTGATCGACATTCGGGTCGATCGATACCAACCATTCATCCAGGCGCTGGCGTAGGTACCTCTCTCCTCTGACCGAACCAGTGAAGGATATCGGCTTAACCGGGCAGACCTGGGCGAAGGTCTCAGGCGATAGCCCGCAGTAGGCGGCCGCGAGCTTCTTGTTCAGTGCTGCGGGCCAGTAGGGCAGGCGCTCAGTTTTATCAGTCATCGTCCCAGTTCTCTTTGCCATATGGCCTAGGGCGGGCAGGGAAGTCCGACCAGTCCTCCTTTCCAAACGGCGCAGGCCCAGTGACGGCTCCCGTCGTGCCTTCATGCGTCGGTAGGATCGTGCAGGCGAGAGTTCGCAGGTCGATCTGGACTGTGGCTCCTACCGCCTTCGCCGCGCGCAAGATCCGCTCGATGTCCGCCTGTCTGAATGCTGCCCGCGTCATCCCGGAATCCTCATAGCACCGGTCTCCGATACTCGATGCCGTTGCCATAGCCGGTCTTTGGCTGCCCCGCGGACCCAGCATCAGGGAAGATGGCGATGGTCACTTCGCCATACTTGACCTCCATGCGACACCAGTTGCCTTCGCAACTTCCGCAAGCCGCATGAGTTCCCGCTGTGTGATGGTGGCTCTCTTGGTCATGGCATACCCTCACGGCCTCCCGACGGAGGGTAGGAGGAAACCCCTCAATTCGCACGGATCGATGCTGCATGGCGGTGTTGGAGCAGCTTAGCTGCAGCCCTTGCTCTTCATCGCGGACTGGATTGCCTGCACCTTGCCCTTGGCAACGGCAACCTGGCCCTCCTTATCGCCGCCGAACGTGCTGGACATCGGCACGCCGACCAGGAAGACCCCAACGGCGTCACCGGTTGCGGCGTCATTTTGCGCTTTGGATACAGCGGCCAGGTTCTGCTGTTCTTTAATCAGCTCCTGAGCCAGCACCGGGCAGGTGCTGCCGGTATAGGCTGCCATGGGTATGTCGGCCGGCACGATTGCGTCAGGACGCTTGGCGCAAGCCGTAGACGCCAGCGCGAGCGCCAGCACTGCAAGTCGAAGTTTCATATTTGCCCTCTGGTTCCCGTAGGAACGCCCCTCACTCGTTACAGTCGCAACGTGACACGATGCACGCAGGTGTCAATAAGATCAGATACGTGCACGTCAGTTGTCATCGTCTTCCACAGGTTGTTCTTCCAGTTGAGGACAAACCCCGAAATGCCCGCGCTGGCGACTCGCATAGCGTTCGATTGCGACCGGAGCTTTCAGGTGCTACAAGGATTGGGCCTGCTGAGGGCGGAACAGCTTCCCGCCGCACCTGGAAAGGTGATTAAGGCTTCGCACCCAAGAGATCCAGGATCGCATCTGGCTCAGGCACTGAGGCCCTCCGGGGCCCTTTTCATTTCCTTTCACAACTGCTGGTCGGCCGTACCTCGGCAACTTGACGTGCCGACACGGACACGTAAATGTTCGGCATGAGGGGCGCATCGCTCAGCGTCGAATGGAGGGGACATGAAGGGCATTCTGGCTGTATGCGGGGCAATGGTAGTCGGGGCTCTGCCAGTTCACGCGCAAGACGCTGCGAAAACATGCTCCGCAATCGAAGACTCGCTCCAGCGCTTGACTTGCTTCGATAAGCTCTTTCCTCGGGACAATGCAGACGCGTCACCGGCGAATACCGCAGACGAAAAGAAAAGCGAGGAGGCAACCCCAACCCCTGCTACCCAAACCGTCTCGGCATGGCGCGGTCAGGAGGAAAAGTCGCCGCTCGACGACAGCGTCATCTACACCACGTATCTCACGGCCTCGTCAGCGTCCACCACGGGGATGGGGCGCGCGGAGGCGTATCTGGTCCTGCGATGCGCTGAAAACACGACGACCGCGGTTTTCTCGACTAGCCTGTTCATGATGGACGACAACCCCACCGTTACCGTCCGGATAGGACAGGACAAAGCTACAACGACCCGATGGACGCGTTCCACCAGCTACAAGTCGGCTGGCCTGTGGAACGGCGCAACAGCGATCCCGTTCATTAAGGCACTGCCTGACAACGAGCGCCTTGTGGTGCGGATTGAGGACCGGGATCGGTTGGATGCCGAGTTCAACCTGGGCGCCGTGAGCGGTGAAGTTGAGAAACTCCGCAGTCACTGCAAGTGGTAACTCTGCCTGCTTTGGGAAGACGGCACCTTCGTAACCAACCTCGGCATATGCCTGACTTGAGGACATTTCGTCTGGTTCGGCAGATCGAAACTGGGAGGGATAAATGGACGATGCCTTGAATGCCGAAATCGAAAGGCTCGCAGGCGAGGCAGTGGAAATAAGGCCCCACTTAGCTGACATCCACGATCTAGCCGCCCGCCTACACGCGCGGTTTCCTCATCGCTCCGAGGAAGAAATCGTCGAGCGCATGAAGGGGGAATGGCGAACTCGCGGCCTGTTCTGGAAGTAGCGATAATCACCCTTATCGATGCCTATCAGTCAATCCACTGGGTAGATTTGGTGCTCTGCGTCCCACCATACGACATTGAAGACGTGGCCAGTGCGAAACCCCCAGATTCGTTGCTTACCGCCGGTCCGGAAGCGGAATAGCTCATCTTCAACGCGGCCTATCTCGATCCATCGATCTTGAGCTTCGTTGCAGATGCTGTCGAACGGCTGGGAATGGTGCTTCTTGTGGCGTTCATTGCCGCCAGTCGTCTGCGCCATGATCTCGTACCAATAGAGGCCGCTCATCTCGATCATCGTCGCCCGAACGATACAGGCGTTCTCCGGGCCGAAATCTGAATGACACCAATCCCGCTTTTCGCCCCAGGTCCACGCGTCTGCTCGATCGGAATGGTCATGGATGCGGTATTCCATGCGCATTTGCATGATGCTGCCGGGATCGGCCGCTGATCTCGGGGTCCTCCCGGTTTCAGGCGAGAAAGCTTGACGTGGCTTTTGTTCGGCCTCGACTTTCACAACGAGTCGAGCAGCTTTTTCTTGCTGTTTGACCAGCTTTTCAAGCCGCCGATCAATTCGCGCCTGCCGTCGCCCCATCAGTTCGTCGTGTTGCTCGCCTGAAGGCCGGAATAGTATTCGTGCATATCAGCAAGCGTTATCTCTTCGTCCGAGGCGGCGCCATCCGGAACTCCAGAACGCGCGCGCGCGCGCTTCCACGGTTCTTCCAAGTGGGTCAGATCGCTGAGCCATTGCGCCGACTGTTTACCATAGAAATCAAGCACGGCATCGATAGTGTTTCGTGCCTTCTCGTCAAGGTTGGGCTGGCTTTGCAGAATCTGGCCGGGTGTCACGGAGAACTGCTTGTAATGAGCGGCATAGAGCGCACGACAAACAGGCCCATTGGCCCATGCCTGTATGGGTTCATCGAACAGTGGTCGCTCATCCCAGACCAGCGACCAGGCCTGAGAGTAGTAGACAAGCTTTTGAAGCTTCATGGCGGTCATTTCGCCGCACGACCGCAAGATGTATTCTGCTACATCCCTTACGGACATCTCAATCTCCTTGTCGCTCACGATTGAGCTCAATGGCCGCATCACTGCGGGCACAACGCGTAGCTACATAAACTTGTTCGACACTGACTACCAGTGCGCGTCGCGGCTGCAATTTGCTCCCAATTGATTTCATTCGACTTAATTTTCAGAAGGTGGTGGGCGGACGATCACAGGAACCCATTCCCAGAGGCCCTCGAACCGATCCGCGCGGCGCGGAACCACGCTGCGCAGCAATCTTCGACGGGTGGTTAGTAGGGCGGCTTAGACTTTCGCTTTCGCTTTGGCTTCGGAGGCGCCGTCGGAAACATAGGAGGGGGATTAGCCCAGAATGCTTCAGCAGCTTTCTCCAGTGCGCCCACGATTTTCTTCTTGCCAGTGCTGCGAGGCACGAATGCTTTCAAAATCGTGCTTCCACCCAGATATGTCCCACGCTTTGCCATAGCTCCCCCAGCCGCCAGTGTGTGAAAGTTGACACGGTGCACGCGGGTGTCAAGTTGAGGATTTTTTGCGCAAGAGGCGCGCTAAGTGGCTCTCGTGGAGGATTGATGACTCTAGAAGCAGCGCCAGCACTTTCTCAGATATTTGAAGCGGCAAGCCGAGACGAACGAGGAGCAGAATTCTACGGCGTTGCTCTCTCACGAGAACATCCGATCGGCGGATATGCCGCTCAACCATCTCGATCTCTGTTTCCCCCGGGCGCATGAAGCAGGATAGCACGTCTCGCAGGAGAGGTCGCATGTTGCATTCCATGTCGCGTGGATTTGCCGAGGGCTCAGGAGATTGCCGGGAATCTCAGGGGATTGGAGCGCAACATACTGCGACATGGAGTCCGGCGAAAATCGCCTTCGCCCTATTTCTATCCAATTGAATTTGCTTGGAATTTTTTGGTGCCCCCACCAGGACTCGAACCCGGGACCCCCTGATTACAAATCAGGTGCTCTACCAACTGAGCTATAAGGGCACTCGGGCACGGAGTTAGCACATTCCGCCCGGCTGTAAAGGAAAAAAGCGCCGTCAGATGTCCCAGTCGGCCGTGGACGGCGTTCGCGGTATCACCTCCTTGCAGAGCTGGACCGTGCGGGGCAGGGCTTCGGCGAGGTAGTCGATGAGCGCGCGCACGGCGGGCAGCATGCCGTGGCGGGAGGTGAAGGCGGCGTGCATGCTCTGCTCGGGCGAGCTCCACTCGGGGAGCACGGGCACGAGCAGGCCGGCGCGGAAGCCGCGTTCGACGATGTTGTCGGGCAGAAGGCCGATGCCGACCCCTTCGATCGCGGCCCGCTCCAGCATGCCGAACTCCACGGAGGAGAAGACCGGATTGTGGGCGATGTCGCGCACCTCGCCGGCGGTGTTCACCAGCGTCCAGGGGGCCCGGCCCGTATGCTCCTGGATCGCGAGCGTCGGCAGCGTCGACAGGTTGTCCAGCGTGATCGGCGCGTGCGCGGCGACGAAGGACGGGCTGGCGGCCAGGAACTCGCGGGTGCTGGCGAACTTGCGCACGACGACCGTCTGGTCGCCGCTGTAGCTTTCCCGCACCCTGAGCGCGACGTCGATCCGCTCCTCGATCAGGTCGACCGGCCGGTTGGTCATCACGATGGCGAGCCGGATGCGCGGATAGCGCTTCAGGAACGTCGGCAGGATATAGCCCATCATCGGGGCGAAGCCGGGCGGCATGGACAGGCGCACCGGGCCTGCCGGCTCCGACTTGGCGGCCGCGACGATCGTCTCCGCCTCGTCGACGCCGGCGAGAATCGTCTCGCAGCGCTCGTAGAAGGTCTGGCCGATGTCGGTGACCCTGAGCTTGCGGGTGGAGCGCTCCAGCAGGCGCACGCCGAGCTGTTCCTCCAGCTGCGCGACGCGCTTGGAGATCTTCGACTTCGGCACGCCGAGTGCGCCGGCGGCGGCGGTGAAACCCTTGTTCTTCACCACGGCGGCGAACAGGGCGAGATCGTTGAGGTCTTGCATGGCGGAACTCCGGGAGGCGCGTTTCTTCCCTTTATTGTTTCTCTCAGGAAACAGTCAATTGAATTTTGGCCGGCTAATCGGGCGATTGTTTTCGGGGCATATAGGTTTCACCCGAAACGCAATTCAGAGGTCCCACACAATGAACGTCCTCCACATCGACTCCGGCATCCTCGGCGACCACTCCGTCTCCCGTCGCCTGACCGCCGCGATCGCAGCCCAGATCAAGGCCGAGAACCCCGACGCCAAGATCACCTATCGCGATGTCGTCGCCGATGCGCTGCCGCATCTCACCGGCGCCCACCTGATGGCCGCCAACGCCAAGCCGGAAGATGTCGACGCCACGGTGGCCGACGACGTGGCGACGAGCGCTGCCGTCCTCGAGGAATTCCTGGCCGCCGATACCGTCATCGTCGGCGCCCCGATGTACAACTTCTCGCTGCCGAGCCAGCTGAAGGCCTGGATCGATCGCGTTGCCGTCGCCGGCAAGACCTTCCGCTACGGCGAGAACGGTCCCGAAGGCCTCGCCAAGGGCAAGAAGATCATCGTCGTCTCCACCCGCGGCGGCCACTACAGCTCCGGCCCGGCGGCGATCATGGATCACCAGGAGAGCTACCTGACCGCCGTCTTCGGCTTCCTCGGCATCACCGACGTCGAGTTCGTCCGGGCCGAGGGCCTGAACCTCAGCGCCGATTCGAAGACGACGGCGATCTCCGAGGCGGAGAAGAGCATCGCCGGCCTCGGCAATCTGAAGCTGGCAAGCTGACACCTCCTGCTGCGCCCGGCATGCGCTTCTGCGTGCCGGGCTCAGCGTCGGCCCGAACCCTGCCGGGGCCGGTCCGTGCGGCGTGCGGGACGATCCCGCACCGTGCCGCTCCGAAAAGAACCCGGACATGTCCGTGGCCGCTCGACACGATCGAAAAACGGCCTAAAATCGGAGGAACATGAACGGGCGACGGAGACGGCACATGCGGTCGCTGCTTCGAGTTCTGATTGTTCTTCCATTGATGTTTCTGCCGATCGCGACGGAAGCGCTCGGGAAGTGCACCTGCCGCAACCGCGACGGCAGCCGCTATGAGCAGGGGGCCATCGCCTGCCTGAACGTCGACGGCCGCAAGTATCTCGCGCGCTGCGAGATGGCGCTGAACGTGCCGAACTGGAAGAAGGTGCAGGACGGCTGTCCGTTGGCCCAGAGCCCCGCGGTGCAGGGCATACCGACGGCGTTGTGATCGCTCGCCGGGAATGGGGCCGGGGCCGTTCCGGCTACTTCGCCAGATATTGCCGCGCCGCGTAGAGCGCAATCGCCGCCGCGTTGGAGACGTTCAGGGACTTGATCGCCCCGGGCATGTCGAGGCGGGCGAGCGCCTTGCAGGTCGCGCGTGTCTTCTGGCGCAATCCCTTGCCCTCCGACCCCAGAACCAGCGCCACTTTCTCGCCGGACAGCGTCCTTTCGAACGGCTCCGGCCCCTCCGAATCCAGCCCGACCGAATAGAAACCGAGCGCGTGCAGCTCCTCCAGCGCATCGGCCAGGTTGGTGATCTGGATATAGGGGATGAGCTCAAGCGCGCCCGAGGCGGATTTCGCCAAGACACCCGATTCGGTCGGCGAATGCCGCATCGTGGTGATCACCGCGCCGGCGCCGAAGGCGACCGCGGTGCGCAGGATCGCCCCGACATTGTGCGGGTCCGTCACCTGGTCGAGCACCAGGATCAGCGGGCTCGCCTTCAGCGCGCCGAGCCGGCGGACGGGCAGGGGCCGCGTCTCCAGCATCACGCCCTGGTGGATCGCGTCCGGCCCGAGCACCTTGTCGATGTCGGACGGCAGCACGGTCTCGACCGGATAGGGCAGGGTCGAGGGATCGGGCAGTTCCAGCCGCTGCGCGGCGTTCTTCGTCACCGAGAGCTTCACGATCCGCCGCTCGGGATTGTCGAGCGCCGCCCGCACCGTGTGCAGCCCGTAGAGGAGGACCTGGTCTGGCGCCAGCGCCGGCGCCTTCCAGTCCTCGGCCTGCCGGTGGCGGCGGTCGGTCTTCGGCGTCGGAATCTCGCCGCGCTCGCGCCGCTGGTCGCGGTGCGCCCTGCGCAGCTTGGCGTAATGGGTGTCCTTGGCGTTCTTGCCGCCCGCATCATCTTTGCTCATGCCGCCTTATAGCGGCCGCCGCAAATTCCGCAAATCCAATGATCGAAGGCGGCGCGTCGGGGCGGGCGCATTTTTCCCAACTTTTTCCAAAGCATCGTGTTGACAGGATGAAACGGGGCGGTCATATACCCGGCGCAGATCGAAGGGGGCGCCCTGCTCCGGCAGGCACACCGCTTCGGTCCGAATGCTTGGTCGCTTGATCCCGACAGAAAAATGGAGGGATGCCCGAGTGGTTAAAGGGGACGGACTGTAAATCCGTTGGCTCAGCCTACGTTGGTTCAAATCCAACTCCCTCCACCATTCTGTTGGTACGGATCGAACGCCGCGGGTATAGCTCAATGGTAGAGCAGCAGCCTTCCAAGCTGAATACGCGGGTTCGATTCCCGCTACCCGCTCCAGTTTCAGCCTTCTCCTGACCGTCCGCCTTCCTTTCGCTCCATCCGGCGTCACCCGGCGCGGCTATCGGCGTGCGCAGCGGCATAGGCGGCCCGCAGGAAGCCCTCGTAGTCGATGGTCGGCCGGGTCCAGGACACCGGACCGGACAGGGCCTCGGCCGCCAGCGCCGGGATGTCGGCGCCCGGCCGGACGAGCCGGACGAGCGGCGAGTACTGCGCCAGCCACTGGTTCTTGTGGGTCTTCACGTCGTAGAGCAGGGTGGGGACGCGGCACATCGTGCTGAAGATCGCCATGTGATACCGCCCGCCGATATGCAGGCGGCAGCGCGAGAGGATCGCCGCAGCCGCTTCGATGCTGGCGGCTTCGGCAAAGATGCCGCCCTGGGCCAGCACCTGCGCCTCGAATTCGGCAAACCGGCCGGCCGCGCGGGTGAGCACGACCGGACGGAGTCCCAGCGCCTCGCAGGCGGCCAAAGCGGAACGGAAGATCGCGACGTCGTCGTCCACCTTGTTGCGCGCCCCGGTGGTGATCAGGCAGCCGTCGCGGTCGGCGACGTCTTCCGGTTCGATCCGCAGGAACGCCGCATCGGGCAGGAACGTGACGCCGTGTTGCGCGGCGGAGATCTCGTCGCGGGCGGCGACGAAGCGCAACGACGTGAAGAGCCGGGCGAGATAGGCGTCGCGCTCGTCGCCATAGCCGGGGATCGTGCCGTTGACGATGGCGCAGGGCTTGCCGAGCCTGCGGGCGACGAGCACGGGCGCAAAGAACGTGGCCAGTCCTTCCAGCGATGTCTTTTCGTCGAGCGAGCCCTCGGGCTGCAGCACCACCATGTCGGCCGTCGCAATCGCCTCGAGCGCCTGCCCGCCATAGGCATGCAGCAGACGCGCCTCCAGCGCCGCGTCGGTCGGGTCGGAGGCTATGCTCGATCCGAATTCCTCGTGGAAGGTCGAGAAGCGGAAGCCGAGCGAGGTGATCCCGGCGCCGGGAAACGCCCGCAGGATCGCATGCTTCAGCCCCTGGCTGGTCAGCCGGCAGCCGATGTTGACCCGGAAGTCGGTATCGTTGAAGAGCGCGATCCTCGGGGAGCCCGCGGTGACGGGGCTGGCGGATGCCTCCTCCACGAAACTCCTGTAGGTCGACCAGTACTGGGAGACATCCCGCGTCTCGAACACCTTGCACAGCGCCAGGGCATCGTCGAACCGCTTCGCCTTGACCAGGGCGTCGACGGAGCGGCGCATCTTCGGATCGTTCTGCGGCCGCATCCTCGCCGACTTCAGCAGGTGGCGCAGGTGGCGCGCCTCGTCCCTGCCGCGGAAATGCTTGGCGAGACCCCAGTGGAAGGAAGCAAGAAGAGCGCTGATCATGGTGAGGAATGCCCCGGTTTGCGAAGTTCGGAATGCGCGATGGCGGCAGGTTGCACATGGCGCGCGCAGAGGCAAGTGGGGGACAGCAGGGCGACGGCCGCCGCGGCGGCGTCAGGTCCGGGCGGAGCTCATTTCGCGCAGGGCGGCGGCCAGCGCCTGCGTCGGCGGCAGGTCCCGCTTCTGCATTTCCGCCTGGAGCCAGGCTCGGTGCACCATGCGGACCTCCACCGGAACCGTCTTGAGGCCGAGGCCGATGGCGGCGGCGAGCCGGTGCTTGCCGGAAGTGTGGCGGACGAACCGGCCGTCCCGGTCGATCGCAACGCCGATGTCGCGCTCGACGAAGTCCTGCCAGAACGACCGCGTGCGGCGCGGCCACAGGCGGCTTTTCAGCGCCCGCCCGACGCGGTGGCGCGGCAGGATGCCCGTGCGCTCGATATTGTCGATCAGCCCGGCATAGTAGCTGAAATAGGCGTCGAGCTTCTCCACCGTGTCGATCCGCCGGCCATTGCGCCGCGGCGGCTGCCCGTCGCTGATCTGGCGCAGGTAGGTCTGGTAGTATTGTCCGTCTCGAAAATTGTCCCGCGTCCGACAGATTTCGATGATCTCACGATGCGCGGGCGATCGCTGCAGCGGCGACAGGCGGCCTTGCCAGTCGCCGGTGTCGACGAAGCTCTCGCCGATCCAGTGCCACCCTTCGGCGTCGTGGTACTTCTCGTCGAGCCGGTGGGTCAGGCTCCGCGGGTCGATCTCGAGGAACAGGCTGTCGCCGAAATAGGCGGCGGCCTGCCTCGGAGACACCGCCCGCCTGCCGTCCTGCGCCAGTTTCGCGACGGCCCGGTCGAACCGCAGCGGGAAGGCGAACCAGGCCGCGATCGAGGGCAGGAAGAAATGCTCCAGCGCTTGCCTCACGAGCCCGGGACGGAGGTGCCGGGTCGAGGGCGGGGCGGACGTCGATGCCGGCGGCGAACGAACCGGTCCGGCCGCCTGATCCCCTTCCTTCCCGGTTCGGGCCGGCAAAGACGGAATCATGCGGGCTTTCGTATCAGCAGAATCCATGGTGGCGAGTGTCACACGCAACCGGGCGCGCCGCAATCGACAATTTACCTGTTAAGCGGGTCGGTACACCAGAGGACAGCGCCGCGAAGGGCGAACCACGTTGCTTCAGAACCTTCTTGAACAAACGGCGGCAACCGCGGCGATTGTCTTGGGAAATCATCGACCGGATTTCGTCCCCGGCGCCATGGTGGCGCGTGCTCCGAAGCGCCGGCTTGCGGCGGCCCCCAGCCGCCGGTTGCCGATGGATTTAACGCTTGCGCATTCCTTGCGAAAGCCTTAAACGGCTGCCAAACCGGAAGGGCCGGTTAAGCCCAAAGTTCGTTCACAGGAAGAATAAACATGGCAAAAGGTAAGTTTGA
>UBZP01000013.1 GCA_900469965.1 Hyphomicrobiales bacterium
AGGGGGAGGGGAGGGGAGGGGAGGAGAAGCGTGCCACGGCGAGGCGACTGAGACACTGGCAATGCCGTCGACCTGAACATTGGCAGCCTAATCCGGTCATATCGTCAGTCATGCGCGAATAGTGCGGGCGACGCAGTCGCCTCGGCTCACCGGCTCCCAGTAGTGCACGTCACCCTAAGGTCACTCTAAGCGTCACCCTCTAGCGACCGCCACCGGCATCGTGAAGTTCCCCGCCTGCCGGGCGAGCGAGGGTATCGGCCACCGTCATTCATATGCAAAATCTCGAGCTTCCTGGTTGTTTTTGCGTATGATCTACCGATGCCGTCTTTGGACGATTTACAGAAATGGCTTGCAAGCGTACTCGACCTTCACACACGAAAGGGCTTTGACCGAGCTGCCGCTCAACACCGTCGGCTACACCCAAGCATTGATGCGGCAAATTTCCAAAAAGAAGTTAGCCAATCCTAGCCACGGACTTTAAAACATCCTGCGGCCCGAGGACAGGATCGCTGGCGCTCACAGCACCTGGATCGACCTGTTGATGAAATATCTGGACGCTAATACTGGATAGCCGTCTTACGAGCGGCGACCGTGCACAATTGGTCGCACAAGGCTGCGATGCTGTTTCAGATCGTCCAGCAGCAGTTTCGTTCAATCGTAGCCGGCCGCGCCACCTCATCCCGTTCATCTACTTGGCACCTGGCAACTTTTAGCACAACCGAAAGCAATCGCCGACATCACTGACGCGCCGATGAACAGCAGAAATTGAAGAAGACCAATGTGTGTTCAGGCCATGAAATCCGGAGTACCGTCAGCGGGTCAGCGCAGCCCAAGGCCAATACAACGGTGGGTCAGATCGTGACCTCGGGATCTGAACCCCTCGGTCTGAACCGGCGAGGCGCTTCGAAAGAAGCTGCCTGCTGGGCGAGTTGGGTTTCAAATTCTGCTGGCGATCGATAGCGAAGGGCTGAGTGCACCCGCGTGGCATTGTAGTCTTCCTCGATGAACCGCGGCAATCGCTCGGCGACGTCTGCGAAGATCTCGTAGCCGGCGGTATAGGCGTCCTCGACTCTCAAGGTCTTCATAAAGCGCTCCACCCACGCATTGTGATAAGGGTTGCCGACGGCACTCATCGAGCCTCTCAGCCCCGCTGCATCAAGCCTCGGCGATAGGTCTCGCTTGCATATTGTCATCGCGGTCGGTGTGGTGAAGCAGCCGATAGGAGACTATCGGTTCTCGAACGCGGGTCGCAAAGCTGCCAATTCCAGCGGCGTGTCCAGGCGGTTTGACAGTCCATGGCCAACGACTTCCGACTGCTGGCGCCGAGAATGACGGCCAGATAGCAGAGGCCGACTGTGATGCGGACGTGCGTGAAGTCGGCCACCCAGACCATAGTGGGCCGCGCCGGGATCAAATTGCGATAAGGGTTCGGGTAGACCGGGGAATGGTGGCTGCTGTCCGTCGTGCGAACATACCCCTCGCGAGGCTTGATTCCGAGGCCACTGGCTCGATGACGCGAGCGACACGCTTGTGGTTGACCGGGTGGCCTCTCCGCTGAAGCTCTTGCGGTACGCGTCGGTATGCGTAGCAGGGCTGTTCGCCTGGATGTCCTCAATGTTTTCAACGAGTTCGCCCACCGAACTTTAAGGCTCTCGCGGTGCTTTTTAACCAGGGCCAGCTCCATCGTGAGCTGGCCGACTTTGCGTTCGAGCGCCGTCCTGACAAAGCTGCAATGTGAACGGCGTCGAATGGCGTCGAGATGGACCTCGGGACTTCATGAGCCTGCTCCGATTGAGGCCCGCAGACCGTATCAGTTTGTCCGTGTCCCGTGGTCCAGCCCGAGGGGTAAACTCCAGGAACAGAACTGATGGACAGAAAGGTGACGCTATTTGAGCCCGACCGGCTGAGACTCTCGGGTACATGGTGGCGCCCACTAGACTGGCCAAAGCGCCTCGATTAGTTTGCGATGAGGAGCGAAGTCGGTCCGTATAGCTCCAGGGCAATTTATGGTCCCGAAGCAGACCATTGCGTGATAAGGCGCTCGTTGCAGCGCGAGGAACTCAAGGCAAACTCCGGTGAAGACGAAGTGGCCGCGGTGACCGCAGAACGCTTCAGCTTGTCAAAGCCCTCGAACGCCGCATCCGTCACACAACCCCTACGTATTCCGCGTCGGTGGAAGGTGATTCAAAACGTGCGGGAGAAGTTCTCTTGCCGCGAGGGCGAGAAGATGACGCGGCCGAGCTCGACGGACTGGCGCAACCTGTGTGGGAGCGAACACAAAATCTGTGATGCCGATTGTGCAGACGATGATGCCGAGGGAATCTCCGACATATCATGAGCGCAACACCAGAAGAAGCGCGGGTGGAGTAACGCCCGACGGCTCTCGTCTCGGCTTCCGCCACTTTCAGCTCTATGGCTCACCCCGTTCTCGTGTTCGTCTGACCACTCGCCCTCAACAACGCCATTATCACCGGGCCGAGAGAGAACTCCCCACGCTCAGTACGCCGTGTCAGATCTCGAAGGTAGCCCCCTGGTGAATTGATAAAGTTGGCACGCTCCAAAATGCAGGCGATTGTTGCCGCAGCATTTTCAGGACCCATCGCCTCGCAGGCGTCCTGGTACGCCGATGGACTTATTCCCAGCATAGACCTAACAACCACCGCGGCCGACCTCAAATCCCGCCAGCTTGCAATGCCGCCGCCCGGCCCATAGTCGCAAATCGAAGGACAAGCCTTCAGGACGATTCCAAGGGGAAAGGCCTTTATGGTCTCACCGTTGAGCCTGTTGGTTGTCGCCGCCCGCGCCCCTGGCTCCCTTTCGGAGCGAGGTTCAAGTTCAATGTTAGAGTCGGGGTTTGAATTCTGTATGTGACGCTCAATTTGAGCATCATTGCCGCTCATTTCCTCCGCATTTTCCTGCGTTTCCAGGCAATTGACGACGTCGGCGCGAAGCGCCTGCATCTCCCCCAGGATTGATGTGGCCACGTCGGTGGTCAAAACTCGCGGAATTCGACGCACAAGCGCGAGGTAGGTCGCCTCGGCTGTTTGCCAATCGCCCGGAGCTCCCTCCTCTATCGCCGCGGTGATCAATTTGCGGATGTCGCGACGGCAGATCGTCAAGGCCTCTTTTGCCGCTCTGAGTGCTGATCGGTCCTCTGCCACTTTCTGGGCCAGCATCGCCAACTCTTCCGACCTTGCGAGGAGGGGCGACAGATCAAATCCGAAGGCGTTCTCAATTTGCCCGGTGCCGTCCTTACGCGCGTACCGCTTGCCGTTCGCACTGTCTTTCCGAACGATTAACCCGGTTTCTACGAGGATTGCGAGGTGTCGCCGCAACGTCGCGCCAGACATTCCGTGTGCTCGAAGTGCGAGCTGGATATTGGACGGAAACACAATCAGCGGCGCATCCTGACGCAGCTCATTGTTGGGATAGAAGCTCAGCAGAGCGTTGAGAACCGCGAGACTATTCGACTGGATACCGAGCAAGTCCATCGCTGCGCAGGCATCCCTGAACACCTGCCACTTGTCGGCGGTCTTGCCTTCCCGTATTTCCGCGAGTTCCTTTTGGCGCCGCACGAGCGCAAGCGAAATCGACCGCCGCCCAAAGGGCGTCGTCACCGTTCCCGTCACCATCCGTCTTCACCCTTCAGCGGGCAAAGCAAAATCACTCACCCAAACGGTGCCAAAGACTCTTGACGAGGATTCGAGGAAATGCGATTCTGTCCTTGCTAGAGAGACAAAAGGGCTTCCGCGACGGCGACGTTGTGGGGGCTCTTTTCCTTTGCGTTACTCTCCCTGTTTGCCTTGCAGCTTGTCCCGGTGCGCTTGATACAGCGCCGGCAATTGTTCGAGCACGAAGGCCGCAAAATCAGGCGTTGCCCTCTTGTCGATGATAATCTCGAGCTTTGCCTTGCTTTGTGCCACCTGGGCAATTCTCTTGCCGTCTGGAGTAGACATCACACCTGGAAGCCCGCGGGCCACACGGTTGGGCTTCAACGCCAACATGAGTGACTTGAACCTTTCGGCAGATGGCAAGGCCTGAACTTCATCGGATAAAACATGGCTCAGCGCGTCGGTTGAGGTTGACGCCTTCTCGAGCAGTTCCACCAGTTGTTGCCAACTCGGCCGTCCGACACCCGGAGCGGGACCGATCGCATCAATGAGTTCCGATGGCAGGGCATCCACAAGCAGAAGCATCTTCGACAGGTTGCTCTTGTCGAGCGACATTGCTGCGATGACGATCTCACGAGGAAACTGCTTGTTCAGATGATGAGCGAAGCGCGCTTTCTCGATGAAAGTCAGGTCTTCGCGTTCGTTGTTCTCCTGCCCCTGTGCGACAACGAGCTGCTCATCCGTCAAATCGCGAACGACCGCCTTTACCGGACGCCCCAGTTCCGAGAGCGCCCGTAACCGCCGGTGCCCGAATGCGACCTGATAGCGGGCGGACTTTTCCGGATGAGGCCGGACAAGAATCGGAACTTGCTGGCCCTGCTCTCGAATTGACGCCAGCAAACCGTCAATATCTCCTGGCATTCGGTCACGCACGAAAGAGGGCTCAATCGTGGCTGGCTCAAGCTCAACGACCGACTGACCCTCGGCAAGACGGCGCTCAATCTCCTCGGCGCGGCTGAGGCGATCGTTCTGCTCGCGAAGAGCATTGCCAATGTTCGCTGTCAGTTTGGTCGCCGGATCGCGTTCTTTCCTCGTCACGCCAAGCAGCGGCATGGAGCGGCTCTTCGGGAGACGGCCGTCTCCCGAAGTTGGTTCATGGATGTCCGGCGACAGGCCAAGGATGTGCTTCCGACTCACGAGCGTCTACCCCATGCTTTTTTAATCAGGCCTTCGATTTCGTCGTTGACCGCATTCATCGCCTCGAGGGCTCGATCGTAGGTCGAGCGCGTAAACTGGCTGCGTTCGACCTCAAAGAGCGTCTGGTTGGTCAGACCGGCATCGGAAACGGCGGTCGTTTTCAGCATGGGAAAATTGAGGACATTTTCCCCGAAGATCGATCTCAGATAGCCGACCATCTGGTTTTGTGGCCCGTCGCTCGGCTCAAAACGGGTGATCAGGTAGCGCATCCAATTAAAGTTGAACTGAGCGCCCGCGTTCTCAATCTCCCGCAGCAGGTTCGACGTCATCGCCAGGAACTGGTTCATTGACATCACATCCAGCATCTGCGGATGGACGGTCACCAGGATCGACGTTGCAGCGGTGAGGGCGGAAAGCGTCAGGTAGCCGAGTTGAGGCGGGCAGTCGATCACAACGACATCGTAGTTATCCGCAATGTCTTCAATGACTTTGCTGATCCGACCATAAAACAGCGTATCACCCTCCTTGCGCTGCATCAGTGCGCGCGGCGTGTCGTGCTCGAATTCCATCAATTCGAGGTTACCCGGGATCAGGTGAAGGTCGGGAATGTACGTCCCGCGAACAACCTGCTCGACCGGTACCTGTTCGTCATCGTAGCGGATGGCGCCGTAGAGGGTCTCATTCGGACCGACATCCGTCTCGGGCTGACTGCCGAAGAGCGCTGAAAGGCTTGCCTGCGGATCGAGATCGATTGCTAGCACGCGGTATCCGCGCATTGCGAGGTATTGAGCCAAGTGCGCAGCAGTCGTCGTCTTTCCCGATCCGCCTTTAAAGTTCATCACCGAGATGCATTGGAGTTGTTCATCGCCCCGGCGGTGGGGGAGGTAGCGACGAGTGCCCCTGCCAACCTGGTCCAGATGCCTGCGAATGGCGTGGATATCGTCTATCGAAAAGGTCCGCCGGCCGCCGGGGCTGATGCTGACGTTCAGCTCTGGCATTTCGGATGCCGTTTGCCGCAGATAGGACTCGCCAATCCCCAGAAGCTTCGAAGCCTCCGAGGGAGCGAACGTCCGAATCCCCTTCTCCGCAGTCGGAGGGAACACCTTGACATGATGTGCCTGAAGTTGAGTAGAAAGTGCATCGGCATGACGCTCCATCAAGGCGGTCAGGCCTTCGCTTTGAGGTGCATGTTTTACGGCGGCCTTCGCCATCTCAAAACCCATTTCTCGTCAGTGGCGATATTTTGCGCGAAAGCAGTAATCTTTCGCCACTGACGATAGTGCTGATTCTGAGATTCGGGCAAGAGCTTTTAAGTTAACGAAACCTTAACGCATCAAATTCGGGGGAGAGCATTCAAAAGACTTGATCTTTGTAATCAGGCACTTGACCGGCAATGTGCGATAACGGCGGTTGCTGTCATCCGTGCAGGTGCCACAGCCCTGAGGGAACCGACTGGAATAGGACAGCACCCGCTCCATGGCCACACCGGCACGTGACTTCTGCTCCACCCCCAAGGGCACTCACCTGCCGGACCCATACTCCACCTTAAGCTGCAGAACAAGTTTTGCAACCCGATGCAGGTTCTCGTCGAAAATCTCAATCCAGATCGGCTGGTCCTCGGCCGTCGGTATCCCGTCGAGCGCCATTTCCGCCAGAACTTTCCTTGCCTCGTCAAGTGCCGCTTCCAAGTCGGCAAATTGGAACATGCGGTCAGATGGAGTGGCGCGTCCTCGTCTTTTGTCACAAACGCAAAGTCTGGCATCGTCGCCTCCATCTCTGCAAAAGACCGCAGCCCTGCAGAATTGACGCCCTCGATGGTCTGCCGTCTCCCACCTCTCGTGTGAGGCGATCTTCCGGGAAATTTTCGGGGCGCCCAAAGGTTCCGAACATTTTGTGTGTGTGCACCGCAGAGTAGAACTGAGCACACCGCACCTGGGTGCGCGTTAGACCGGCCACAATGGACACGCCCTGCTTGCGAACGTGGGACGATGTGGCGGAGCAATCCGGGCCGGGCGACGCGTGAAGCAAAGAAAAGGGAACTTCTAAGCTATAAAGGGATTAATTGAGACAGCGGAAAACGTTACGCGGTTTCCATAATCCCGGCAAGCAATGGGATTTGGCCTTGCTCGGGAGCAGCGGGATAAATGCTTGGACATCCTTCGAGACCACCTTCAGGTCCGTCCACATCTCGTCCCACTGACATCGTTGATGAGACGCGGAGTGGAAGTGACCGATGCGGTTCTTGAGAGACAATGGATTGACGATCGTGCTTCTCGCGTTCACCCTTTGTGCGATTGCAGCTATGGTTTTGACCGGCTGGCTCGTATTGAATGAAGAGCTGGCCCAGCACGGCAGTCGACCGCTCCCCCTGTTCCGTTACGCGGCATCTGGCCATTTCCTTTCGGCTCTGTTCGAAAACTGGGAAAGCGAGTTTCTCCAGATGTCGGCCTACGTCATGCTGACGGCGTTCTTGTTCCAGCGGGGATCGGCAGAATCAAATGATCCAGACGAGACCTCTCGCCAGAACGAGGCGAAGCCAAATGACTGTGATAATTCTGACGCTCCCTTGCCAGTCAAAATTGGCGGGCTCGCCCGGATCTTGTATAGCTATTCCTTGGGCATTGCTCTGGCACTGCTTTTTGTGGCCAGTTTTGTTTTGCACCTGACATACAGCACGCAAGCCGCCAATGCCGAAGCCTCGCTGCACAGCGAGGCCGCAGTGTCCATGTTTGCCCATCTTGGAAGCGCAGAGTTCTGGTTTGAGTCTTTTCAGAACTGGCAGTCCGAGTTTCTGTCCACCGCGGTCATCGTCGTTTTGTCGATTTTCCTTCGGTTCAAGGGATCTCCGGAATCGAAACCTGTCGCCGCACCACACGCCCAGACGGGGTCGTAGTTGTACATGCGAGACGCGTGAGCGGCGTGACCGGGTCCAGACTTCCCCTCCAATTAAACCCGCTTACCGTCACTGCCGAAAAAATGGAGCTTTTCTTGGCGGGCGTACGTCCGCAACTGATCGCCGGGCTTGATCTCGACGCGCCCGGGTACTCGTACGACCATGCGCTCGCCGCCGACACGGCAGTAGACGAAGCTTTCCGCTCCCACCGGCTCAACGCCCTCGACTTCGACCAACAGGCGCAGCGCGCCGTCGGCCACAGCGTCGGCGCCTTCGGTTCGGATCTCGCAGTCTTCGGGACGGAAACCGAGTGTCGATGCCGATGCTGGGACGGGCGGAAGCGTCACCGCACCCTCGAGGTGGCCGCTGCGGAGCGGCAGCAGGTTCATCGGGGGTGCACCGATAAACGAGGCCACGAATGTCGAGGCCGGTTTCTCGTAGATGTCGAGGGGCGACCCTGACTGCTCGACCAGACCGGCATTCATCACCACAAGAATGTCAGCCAGGGTCATTGCTTCCAGCTGATCGTGGGTGACATAAACGGAGGTGACGCCAAGACTACGCTGCAGATTCTTGATCTCGACCCGCATCTGCCCGCGTAGCTTGGCGTCGAGATTCGACAATGGCTCGTCAAAAAGGAAAACTTTGGGGTTGCGGACAATGGCTCGGCCCATGGCGACGCGCTGACGTTGGCCGCCGGAAAGTTCGCGCGGACGGCGCTCGAGCAGATGCTCGAGTTCAAGGGTTTTCGCCGTGGAACGCACCCGCGCGTCGATCTCGTCCTTGGGTGTGCCCCGGTTGCGCAGACCATAGGCCATGTTGTCGTAGACCTTCATGTGTGGATAGAGCGCATAGTTCTGGAACACCATAGCGATGTCCCTTTCTGTGGGGCCGATTGTGTTGACGACCTTCCCGTCGATGGCGCAACTGCCGGCCGAAATGGTTTCCAGACCTGCGATCATGCGCAGAAGCGTTGACTTGCCGCAGCCCGACGGGCCAACCAGAACGCACAATGCCTTGTCGGGAATGGCAATGGAGACACCTTTGACGGCTTCGACTCCACCTGCATACACTTTGCAGACATCCTTGAGATCCACAGTTGCCATTACTTCTCCGTTTCAATGAGTCCGCGGACGAACCAACGCTGCATCAGCACCACCACAAGGATGGGAGGAAGGATCGCAAGCATGGAGGTGACCATCACAAGATGCCATTCAGTATCGGCATCGGCAAACGAGATCATCTTTTTCAGTGCAATGACGATGGTATTCATGTCATTGCGGTTGGTGACGAGCAACGGCCAGAGATATTGCGTCCAGCCATAGATGAAGAGGATTACAAAGAGCGCGGCAATGTTGGTCCGCGACAAGGGTAGCAGGATGTCTTTGAAGAAGCGCCAGGGACCGGCGCCATCCACGCGGGCCGCCTCGACAAGTTCTCCCGGTATCGTAAGAAAGAACTGACGAAAAAGCAGTGTCGCGGTGGCTGATGCAATCAGCGGCACGATAAGACCTGCGTACGTGTCGATGAGGCCGAGATCGACCATGACCTTGTAGGTTGGCAAGATGCGCACTTCGACAGGCAGCATCAGCGTAATGAAGATCAGCCAGAAGAAGAACATTCGCCCGGGAAAGCGAAAGAACACAATGGCATAGGCCGACAGGATCGAGATTATAATCTTTCCTATTGCAATACCAAGTGCCACGATGGTCGTGTTGACGAGCAGTGTCGCCACGCTGACCCCGCCGATGCGACCAACCCCGCCAAACAACGCCTCAGAATAATTTTCGAAGAAGCGTTCACCGGGCAGTAGCGGCAGGGGCGGGCGCAGTATCGTTTGCAGCGAATGGGTCGAGGCGACAAAGGTGTAGTAGATCGGGAACGCCACGATCAGGACACCAAGGGTCAAAACCACATGCGCCAGATAGATACCGGCAGACGACTGGCCGATCATGAGCTTGTCATGTCCACTTGCGGGTGGAAGCTTTTCCGGCTCAGCCATAGTGCACCTTCCTTTCCACATAACGGAACTGGATCGCAGTAAGCGCAATGACGATAACCATCAGAATCACGGATTGGGCCGCCGAATCGCCGAGGATGAGATTAACGAACCCATCGTTGTAAACTTTGTACACCAGGGTCTCGGTGGCCTTGCCCGGGCCACCGCCGGTAACAGCGTGGATGATGCCGAACGTGTCGAAAAAAGCGTAAACCGTATTGATCACCAGCAGGAAGAACGTCGTAGGGGCAAGCAATGGAAATACGATTGTCCAGAAGCGCTTGGTCTCGCCGGCGCCGTCAATTGCCGCAGCTTCGATCAGGGACTTGGGAATGGCCTGCAGACCGGCCACGAAGAAGAGGAAATTGTAGCTGATCTGCTTCCAGGCTGCCGCTGCCACGACCAGAACCATCGCCTGCCTCCCGTCGAGCAGGGGATCCCAGTTTATGCCAAGCCAGCGCATGCCGTAGGCGAGCGAGCCGATTGAAGGGTTGAACAGGAACAGCCACAACATGCCGGCAATCGCCGGTGCCACGGCGTAGGGCCAGATCATCAGCGTTCGATAGATGGCCCGACTGCGCACAACCTTGTCAGCCATGACTGCAAGCAGAAGCGCTGTGCTCAGGGCTACCGCGGCAGTGGCAGTGGAAAAGACCATAGTTACCTCAATCGAATTGAGATAGTTGGGGTCCGACAGCACTTTCCTGAAATTCGCGAACCAGACGAACCTCGAGGAAAGGCCGAAGGGGTCCTCCCTGAGCATGGACTGGTAGAGCGCCTGACTGGCCGGCCAGTAGAAGAAAACGAGCGTAATTGCCAGCTGCGGGGCGACCAGTAGATAGGGCAGGAACGTGTTCGGAAAAACGACGCGTGGGGACAAATGAGAGCCTCTTCGGCGGCTAGAATGGTGGCGATGTTCGAGCGGCGCTCGCACGCACTGGCCCCGGCCCGATGATCGATGACCGATGACAGAGCCGTGTCAACGCTACGGCACCTCGATCCGCTGGACTTAAGCGGCAAGCGCGGCGCCCGAAATGCGGACGTCGCGCGGATGCTCTGCCACTGTCAGTTATTCAGCGCGTTCCGGATCGCCTCATTGCCACGCTGGACGGTGTTGTCGAGAGCCTGCTGCGCAGTTTGCTGCCCGGCGAGCATCTTTTCGAGCTCCTCGTTCTCGATGTCACGAACTTGTGGCAGGTTGACAAGACGGACGCCCTTTGAGTTTTCGGTTGGCGCTTTGCCCATCATCTGCTTGATCGGGATTTCGCGGCCAGGATTTTTCTCGTAGAAACCTGACTTCTTCGTTTCCTCATAGGCGGCTACCGTGACCGGGAGATAGCCCGACACCTGGTGCAGGCGCGCCTGAATCGGCGTCTGCGAAAGGAAGTTGAAGAAGGCAGCCACGCCCTTGTACTGCTCGTCAGACAGACCAGCAAACACCCACAGCGACGCTCCGCCGGGGATCGTGTTCTGCGGGGCGCCCGCGGCGCCTGCCTCGTAGGGCAGTTGGCCAGTGCCATAGTTCATGCCCGACTTGACGATATCGCCGAGCCCGCCGGAGGATTCTGTGAACATGCCACATTCACCGGCGAGGAAGATCTGCTTTGCTTCCGACGTGCGGCCGCCATATTTGAACGTTCCGTCCTTGGCGAGATCGGCGAGTTCCTGGAAGTGCTTGACGAAGATCGGCGTGTTGATCTTCAGTTCGACGTCCGTGCCCGCGATGCCATTCTCATTGGTCCCATAGGACAGGTTGTTCCAGGCGGCAAAATTCTCGGTATGGATCCAGGTCAGCCACGTGGAGGTAAATCCGCAAGGGGCAGCGCCACTGGTCTTGATTGTCTTAGCCGCGTCCCACACCTCACTCCAGGTCTTGGGCGGATTGTCGACGTCGAGACCGGCCTTCTGGAAAATATCCTTGTTGTAGTAGAGGATGGGCGAGGAAGAGTTGTATGGGAATGACAGCATCGTGCCGTCTGGCTTGGAATAGTAGGCGACGATGCCCGGCAGATACTGGCTCTTGTCAAAGGCGTGGCCGCCCAACGGAAGGATCTCGGCAACCGGCTTTATGGCACCCTCCGCTGCCATCATCGTACCCGTACCCGCGTCGAAGACTTGCATGATCGCTGGCGGCTGCTTGGCGCGGAATGCGGCGATACCGGCATTCAGCGTTTCAGGATAAGTGCCCTTGAATACCGGCACGACCTTGTACTCGGCCTGGCTCTCGTTGAACTCCTTGGAAAGCTCCTCGACCACCTCATTGTTGGCGCCCGTCATCGCGTGCCACCACGAAATTTCGGTGACCGCATATGCGGACGTGCTGGACAGCAATGCACATGTGGCGGCAATGCCCACCACGAATCCTAAGCTCTTCATGTCTCGCTCCCGTTCTAATTGGCGAAATGTCGGGTTTCGCGTCGAGCAGTATTGTCGGATTATGGCGGCCACACAACAGCATTGTGTGAACAGCAGGAGCCTCCCGCTCATGGCTTCACCCTGGCCGCCTGCGCCCTGGCGCGAGACGACCTTCTCCCCGCTATGGCTGGGTGCGGGCTGAGGGTAAGGATTGTTCCGGCGCCAAATCACCAGTGTCATTATGCAATCGAAATTCATGTGCCTGGATTGTGCGACCTACCCATTGGTAGTTCAAGTTCCCTCGGAAAATGAATCGCCAATGACCGAACTCTCTCTTCCTTCCGCTGAGGAAAGCCGCCACCTACTACTGTGGCCAGGGCTCGCGGCGCTCCTCGTTCATCGGCTTCTCTTACGCCAACCAGGAAGCAAACGTCATGCTTCTGTTTTCTGGCGAACGTTGATTTCGGATCTGATCCTTCTGCCCTGCACCTTGATGGGCGGACCGAGAATATGCGCGGCCAAAGATCAGGCACTGTTCGGCGTCATGGCGGCGTTTCTTTATTTCGGAGGTCTGGCTCGCGATGGAGCAGAAGGTTCCCGCCCGGCTGGTCACACTGATTGCAGACCCTGAACTACAAAGAGCAAGCAATTCCGCAGCGCGTCGCCGAGAACAATCTGCCTCCCAAAACGTTGATGAGTAACCTGCCCTGAGCAGGGCGCTTCCCAACCGTTCATGGAGGACATATGAACACCGGTACACTTTCGGGAAAGGTCGCACTGGTCACCGGTGCAAGCTCGGGGATCGGCCGTGCGTCGGCGGTGGCGTTAGCCGGGCAAGGCGCACGTGTCGGTCTTCTCGGCAGGAGCCTTGAAGAACTGGAAAAAACCGCGTCCGAGATCGCCTCCATTCCCGGTTCGGCGGTTTCGCTGGTTGCCGATATCTCAAATGACGTACAAGTCGAGTCGGCAGTAGCAGATCTCATTGCTCGTTTCGGACGCCTCGATATCCTCGTCGCGAATGCAGGGATTAACGGGGTGTGGGCACCAATCGACGATCTCGCCCCGAACGAGTGGGACAAGACACTGGCGGTCAACCTCCGAGGAACATACTTGTGCATTCATTTCGCCGTGCCGCACATGAAAGCAAACGGCGGCTCCATCGTGATCGTGTCATCGATAAACGGCACCACAACCTTTACCAGTCCCGGGGCGACTGCCTATGCGGTGTCAAAAGCTGGGCAGCTAGCGATGACCAAGCAATTGGCCCTGGAACTGGCTCGTCATCGCATCCGCATCAACGCAATATGCCCCGGCGAAATAGAAACCAACATTGACGCGAGCACGCGCGTACGCGGCGAGAAAGAGACCGCCATTCCGGTTGTCTGGCCCGAAGGGCAGGTACCAATAACGGGCGGAAAACCAGGCAAAGCGGCGGATGTCGCCGAGGCGGTTATCTTTCTCGCCTCTGATCGGTCCAGACACATAACCGGCTCACCGCTGTGGGTGGATGGAGGGCAGGGATTGCTCAGGTAGACGCGGCTAGGTGGATCGGGCCGGTCGCTTGTCCGAGCCATTGGACGCACCCGGAAACCTCACCGGAGTTTGTGCAACCGTACACCGGTGCACTGCACGTTAAAGCTGCACTGGCCTTATTGTGGCCACCGAGACGTCTCCCAGTATTACACCCCTTTGCACATCTGTTCGTCCTCGCTCAATTTCGACGACTGAATAGAGCTTCTCAGAGCGAAAGGCGCTTGCTGAGGTGGTCGTTACATCTTCCGCAGGTGCAGCATCGACTTCCATAAAGTCCAGTTCGCGTCCAGCGGCTACGATCCTGGCATCGCCAGCCGTTCGTGCCGCCACAACAACCTCACCTTGAAAAGGGGAATTCTGCCACCGGGGATCGTCCATTTGCGCTGTCGGAACGAGCCTGTAGATATTGAGCGGCTCGCCAAAGTCGGCAGAACCAATGATCTGGGCATCCGTTCTTTGCCCTTTGCTCTCCACCGAGGTTCCGAACGTGGTCCCGCTCGTACCCGTGTCGTCAGATTCGATTCCAATTCCCGATTCATTTGACATCCGACATTCTCCTTAGGGCTTCTGCAACAATAATTGTCTCGGCTCGCTGTAGTTCCAATTTGCTTCAGCGTTCGTATCGTCGGCCCGTCTTAGGCCCTAGGACGCTTTCTGGTGCCAGAACCCTGCCGGGGTGAGGCAAGACGCCTGTCTCTCAATGTCCGGTGTCTCTTGGAACTCTGCACCACGGCAGCCGTTTTCGATGCATTCAACACGCAAATCGCTCTGGAAGGCAGAACTATGCTCACAGCCAAGTGGCTTCACTTATGCGTGGACGTACAGCGCATGTTTGCCGAAAACACACCGTGGCGGGTTTCTTGGATGCCCAAAGCGCTGGACGGAATTCTCGAGGTCGCATCGCGCTTTCCCGAACGGACCGTGTTCACCCGCTTTATTCCACCGCCTTCGTCGGCCGATGCACCTGGGATGTGGTCAACCTACTATGAGAAATGGCCGATGATGACCCGCACGCGACTGGAGCCAGCCCTCGTGGATCTCGTTTCCGACTTGCAGCGTCTGGTGCCGCCGGCGCGCATTTTCGACAAGGCCACTTACTCACCTTGGACCAACGGACGCCTGCATAGCACCTTGTCCCAGCAAGGTATCGGCACAATCGTGCTCACGGGCGGTGAAACCGATGTCTGCGTTCTAGCCGCCGCGCTGGGAGCGATTGACCTCGGATACAAGGTGATTTTGCTGAAAGATGCAGTATGCAGCACGGCCGATCACACGCACGACGCTGCCGTAGAGCTTTTGGGTGGACGATTTTCCGTGCAGGTCGAACTCATGCTGGTCGAGCAATGGCTATCGTCTGTGCAACGCTCCTAGAGTCCGAGGGGCAAGCGACGCTTTCGCGGCAGCAGCCAGACCCCATAGGCGCGCGTTTCAGGCGCCGGACAGATGTCTTGCTAGATATCTGCATCGATGCGCCATGCCGCAACGCAAAATGCCGGCGGTATTCGCCGCCGGCAAGTTGTCCTCATACTTGCCGATCGGGGCCGATCAGCCGAGCGAGAACATTGTGATGGGACGTTTGTTCCGCAGGCGGCGGGAGGTCAGACTTTGGTCTGGCGAAAGGTCGACGAAGGTCCCTCTGAGGAACCCCAACATGGGATCAGGCTTTATCTGGGTGGAAAGGAGTTGCCTAATGATGAAGACGATTGCGCTATCTGCGGCTCTGTTTGCCGCTGTTTATTCCGTCCCCGCCGTTGCAGATGATGACAATGACGGTGCCGTTACCGGCGCGGCCGGAGGTGCCGTTACGGGAGCGATTGTTGGTGGGCCAGCTGGGGCGGCCGTCGGTGGAGCAGTGGGGGCGGTCGCGGGCGCCGTCCTTGACCCACCTCCGCCCAAGGTGGTGACCTACGTCGAGCAACAGCCGGTGCCGGCTAACCCGGTTATTATGCCGTGGTTAACGAGAGACGGGTCATTGTCGATCCGAAGACTTATACGGTCGTTCAGGTCCTCAATTGACCCGCGTGCGCCTGCCCCTGCCGGCAACGGGGCAGGCGCGTGAGGGAACCAAAATGCGGACCCGGCGTTTGTCCATCAAACAAATTCCCCGTCGCGGACGCGGGAGGAACGTGTGCTGTCAGGCGCGGATCTGCACGACAACTACTTCTCCCGGCAAAAGGTGGTGCCACCTGTAGATGACCGGGGCTACACGTTGGCTGGCCGATTTTTCATCGTGGGCAGCATATTTTCGCTCTGCGCAATGGTGCTTGTTGGCGTTTTCGTGACGAAACTGATTGAAGAAATTGTCACGCGTAATGCCGCTTCTTCCACCGCGCTTTATGTAGACAGCATCATTGCCCCCCTGCTTCCCGACATGGCAAAAGCTGAAAAGCTTGACGAGGTCAGCTCGCGCGCGCTCGACGAAACCCTGTCCCAGGGCGCCCTTCGAAGGCGGCTCCTTGCCTTTCGCATTTGGGGAAGCGACGGCAAGATCCTTTACTCGAACGACAATGGCCGCGTCGCGCGGCAGCATGTCGCGCCAGACGATGGCCTGAAAGCAGCGCTTGCCGGGCACCTTGTCGCGCAATTCGAGCCCGAGATGTCGTTTTTCAGCCAGCATCAAAGTGACCTTCCGCTCCTCGAAATCTACAGTCCGGTGCTGCAACCCTGGTCCGGCGAGGTCGTTGCAGTTACCGAGTTCTATGAGCGCGCCGAAGAGCTTCAGAGTGATCTCTTTCGGGCAAGATTGCAGAGCCTTACCGCCGTGGCTGGCGTAACGGTGTTGTTCTTTCTCGGCTTGTCCACGATTGTCGTTCGAGGAAGCCGCACGATAACCCAGCAGAGTGTCGAGTTACGCCGGCGCATCGATGAACTTTCGCTTCTGCTCGCTCAGAACACTGCGCTGAAGGCGCGAATCCAGCGAGCTTCGGCGGCCACGACGACGCTCAACGAGAGATACATGCGCCAGCTGGGTGCGGATCTTCATGATGGGCCCGCCCAACTCATCGCATTGGCGGCGCTTCGTCTCGACGGCGGCGCCCTTTTCGATCCCAACACGCCGGCCCAACGCCGAAACAAGGAACTGAACATTATCACGAGCAGCCTCGACGAAGCATTGCGCGAAATTCGTGACATCTGCACGGGCCATGTGCTGCCCCATGTTGAAGCCGCGGGCATGACAGAAATCCTGCTGGATCTGGTAAGTTCTTATAAAGAGCGAACCGGCCACCCTGTCGAACTTCGCTGCATGGCCGGACCCGAGGGGCTGCCCACCGCAGCAAAGATCTGCATCTACCGCTTCGTTCAGGAAGCATTGAACAACGGATTGAAACATGCCGGGGGCAAAGGCCAATGGCTCAGCGTTAACGGCGATGCATCATTCGTAAGTGTGAGGGTAGGGGATGAAGGATCCGGTATATCACCGGAGGCGGCCCGCGACAAAGGTATCGGCCTCAGAGGCATGAGAGACCGGGTGGAAAGCTTGGGTGGCAGGTTCTCCGTGGCGTCAGACAGCACTGGAACTGTCGTTACGATGACATTGTACCTTGAGGAGATGGAGAAGTATGAATGACCTACATTCGCGTTGCGATCGTGGACGATCATCCAATTTTCCGGGAAGGCGTGGCAAGATGCCTTGGTGAGATCGGCGGCTTTGCGATCGTCGGCGAAGGCAATTGTCACAACGACGCTGTCTTACTTGCCGAACGGGTGGCGCCCGACATCATGCTGATAGACATCTCGATGCCAGGCGGTGGCCTTGATGCTGTAGCCACGATATTGACACGGCGACCAGAGCAGAAGATTGTCTTGCTCACTGTGTCTGAATGCAGAGCCAACCTGGCGCTAGCACTTAAGTATGGCGCCAAGGGCTACATCCTTAAGGGTGTCGGGGCCCGAACGCTCGCGGGAGCTCTCAGGGTGGTACAGGCGGGAGAAATATACCTTTCGCCCAGCCTTTCCGCGCGCATGGTCACAAGTCTGCTGCTCGGCGAGAATGGGGCCACACCTCGAATCCAGAAGCTGAGCAAACGCGAGCAGGAGGTTCTGAGACTTGTGGCCGACGGTCTCAGCAACAAACACATCGGCCGAAAATTGGGCCTACACGAAAAGACTGTTAAGCACCATATGACGCGAATCTTCGCCAAACTGGAAGTCCGCAATCGGACAGAGGCGGCGATGGTTCTGCGTGATACGATTCAAGCCGCCTAGCTCTTTGTCAGTGTGTTACCTGCTTCAACCAGAGACGGAGGCGATCGAGTCCCGTGGCGGGACGATCAATAATAGTACGGCCCTTGGCATCCTTCATGGTAAATCGACCCCTTTCTACCTGCTCTAGGAAGCCGTTTTCGTACCGGACCTGCACAGAATCGTCTTTTACCTCCTTGGCCACGACGGAATCTCCTGGCTTTTCGGCAGCTGGGCGACGACCATCCCCAACGCCATTCTGCGGCCCACCGGTCTTGCCCTTTCCCTGGTTCCCGGGGTTATTATTGCCGACGTGGTCGCTCTTTCCGGGACTATCACCACCGCTCCCGACACCTTTACCGCCGCCCTGATTTCCTCCGCCATTGTTATTGCCGTTGTTTGCGTTCTTGGCATGGGCAAAATCAAGAGACAGCAAGGGAGCCGAAACCCGCACCGGGGCTGCCGCGGCAAAAAGGGCGATCAGAAAAAGTGTCGCGGGTTTCCCACTTTCCATGGCTCTACTCGCAGACTTTGAACCAGGACTATAACGCGCACCGAGCGGTTTGTGTTCGATCATCGGGACTTTAGTCCCATCCCGCAGGAAATCTGGGCAGCCGAGCGTCGCGGCGGCAGTTCCGAGAGACTGCAATTCGTGAGCCGTCACGATGACATCTCTCCGTGACAAGAGCGATTTGTCTTCGAACCAGAGCGAGGGCCACTTTCGTGTACGCAATTGCCCGGAGAACGTGACGCTATCGCTCCGGACCGCCAACGGATCAATGACCGGACCGTTTGGTTGCGCCATCTTATTCCTCGAGCGCACGGCCGCCAAATCACGAAGCTAAGTGAACACTCAAGCCCATAGGCGGCACGCCAACGTTGAGCGGCTTGCGATGCGGGTTTCGGCTCTGACCAAGGTATTAGGGATCCAACCTGGCAAAACACAGGGTTGTTATAGGGTTGCCCTGCGCTATTCAATCCGCTGCCAGCGGGATCAATTGGGCCTCCTCCCACTGGCAGCGCGGGCTACGTGCCATTGCCCACTGCGACACATCAAAAACGGGTGTCGCATTACCGGGTCGGCCGATGGGGGTCGCCGCTCCGGCAGACTTCTAACGAGTTAAAGCGTCGGAGGTTCCCTCAAAATGCAAACATTTCTGCTCCGCATATGGGGCTGCTTTTGTGCGCAGACTACCCCTTGCGCCGTTACGGCACCGTTCCGCACCCGGTCAGGAACTTACGATCGCCCCAAGGATTAAGGTGATTGAAGTTGGAGGAACCCTCATGCCTGAACATACCGACATCTCACCGGCGGTCCAGTCGTTGACACGAGAAAGGGCACGCCCCGCGTCCGAAAAGGACGAACTTGAACGAGGGTTGGAAGATACCTTCCCGGCCTCGGATCCCGTCTCAATAACTTTGCCGACCCCCAACGAAAAAGATGCGTACAGGACGGAGGAAAATGCGGCTGTGAACGAACATTCGCATGCCATCAGTCTTAGCGACGAAATAGCTGCGATGCGCCGAGAATTGGACCAGTTGAAAGAAGTTATGTCCCATCTCGGACCGACGTCCGTTCGGATCGCGAAGTCCGGCGCCTCCGATATTGCAGATAAGGCGCGATCGACAGTGCGACTGAGGCCACTTTGCTCGATCGCCATCTCTGCTGTCATTGGATATTTGTGGGCATTGAAGCGTGCTCGCAGCTGACCCCGCCGAGGGCCAACAAAAGGCACGACGCTGGGTCCAACCCCGAAAGGGCCTAGCGAAGACGAAATTATATGGTTCCGTGGTCACTCAAGTTTCTACGCCGCGGAACTAAGCCCTTTTCTGGCTTTCGTCCGGGTTTGGCAATGGCGTCTCATCCGGAGATCCGGTGGGACCGGCTCTTTAACGGGCTTAGGGTCGAACGGAGGTGGCGCGGGATGAAGGGGAGGTCATCTCCAGGATTCACGGTTAGGCTCATCGGGAAACTCCTTCTGAAAAAAAATCACGTAGCCGTTCAGATCTTCCCCAAAGCGTTCTAATGAAAGAATGTCTTGCGGGCTCCCGCAAAACTCCACGATCACTGCCGTGGGCGTAACGTCAGAGCCGCCGCACAAGGCTATCGTGCGTCGCCGAACAGCCCCTGTTCGGCTGTGCCGGCCATGGCGAGGAGCTTTTCACCATCTCTGATACCTTCTTGATAAAGGCTGATCAGTCTGCCAGCAAGCGCATGTGCCGGCTCAGTATCTGCCTCGATTTGGCGTTGTCGACATATTTCGTCAAAGACGTGCCCCAATATCGAAAGGCCAGCAGGATCGACGAAACTTTCCCTTGGAAGGTGACGATGGATCATGACGGTTCTCCACATCGGACGCGCCTACCCGTTGCGCTCCGGCAAACGGTGCTAAGATGAGAAAAGACCGTTCGGATTTCAAGATCTTCCCAGTTCACGGCCTGCACGACCATTTGGCGGTTAAAGCAAACACCCGTCGCGCATAACTGCATGCGTCAATATGGGCAGGCAGCGGTGTTCCGATTGCGGCAGGACCAGGAGTTGACGCTGTCGAGCTCATTCTGCCCGGATTAAGATTCCAAGTGCCCCCTGGCCCTATGGAAAACGTACTTCGATGATCTAATTCATTTCGAAGGGACGTAGCCGTTGCACAAGCGGGCGGTCTGCGAAGGATACAAGCGTAGATGTCATTGAATGACCCGTACAGAATTTTCGAAGGCAGCCACATCGAGGCTCGAGGGGTGGTCAACCCCATCAACCAGCCGGTCGTTGTTCTCGACGACAATCTCTGTGTCACGACCGCGTGGATCCGGGATACGACCGAGGGCGGCCGACGTGGTCTGCATTGTGAATGGCAAGACGAACCGGGACGACCGCATCGCCGCCATAGCAAGCAGGTTGAGGAACCGCGCGAATTGAAAGAGCCTCCGTCCATCCGGAGGAAAAGAACCAGAGCATCACGGGCGCGCTGATCTCAGAGCGACAACATAAACCCCGGTAGCAGCATGACTGGACCACCTGGAGCATCCTTGCAGAGTAGTTTCAATGTCCTCGTTGTTGAGGATGAGTTCTTCCTCGCGCTGGAGATGGAACATGCACTCGTCCAGGCGGGCTATCGCGTTCTCGGACCGGTCTCCACGATTGGAAATGCCCTTGATCTGCTCGGCCGTGAGCTCCCCGACGCCGCAGTACTTGATGTCCGCCTTGGGAGCGAGAGGGTCACACCGGTTGCTATTCAACTGAAGGCGCTGGGTATCCCGTTTTTTCTTGCCAGTGCCAGTAGCGATGCCGAATTGGCCGCCGATAACATCCTTGCCGAGGTCGTCAATTTCGGAAAACCTACGGACTTGAAGCGTCTTATCGGCGCAATAGACGCTCTTCGAAGCGGATAGACGGGATACGCCAGCCACTGTCGACGGCGCGCCAATCTGCTGGGGATTGTCGCACCCGCTGTCCGAAGCTCCGTACCTGAACCAGCCGCGCCGCGACTACGACGTCGCCCTAACACTCAACCATCAGCAAGCAATTCTCGCCAGATGTGCGCGACGTTTGTGCCCACGTGTTCATTGCGATCGCAGTTCGCCTTCGCCCGGAGATAGGCGTGTCAGCCCGCCGACAGTGAGAACTGCAGGTTCGATGGTTGCAGGCTGGATGCAGCCAAGGCGTGCACTCGCAGTCGAATCTGCTCGCCGGTTCCATCGGCATCTCGGCGCGTAGCGCCTCGGCTCGTGAGTGTCAAAGTCAGTTAAAATGGAGAGCATTCCGGAGAGAATGCAAGAACAAATCCGTGCGGTGCAAGCAGGACGGAATCGTAATTCCACTCCTGCAAATTACAAGCATGCAAAGGCGCGCCCGATCGGATTGGTTGCTTGCTGACGCTGTCCTCGAAATTTGCACGCATCTGCAAAACGCCTTCGTCGAGTGGCCAATCCACTGCAATTACACCATCATTCTCGAATGGAACTGTGCCTCTTCCCAAATTCTTCAAAGTGGCACAATTCTATCATGTCTGAGTGCGATCAAATCTCTAATCTTGTGCCAAAGCGAGTTTTTTGTCGGAAAGCCCAGCTTAGACCTGTAGAACGTCAAAGGATCATTCGCATCGGGCATATCGGCCATCGATTTGCCCGGCGGAAAGCCGCCGAAGTTACTTGCCTCCCTCTTACGTCCCACACCGATCGCCTTTGCGCGATCTTCGGTCGTGTCCACAAAAAAATGAAAAGGTCGGTTTTCGCCATAGTCGTCACCTTGAAACAAAAGCGGAATTTGCGGAGATAACAATAGTACCTGAAGCCATAGACTATAGGTGTCCTCTTCAATCAGACTGATCAGTCTTTCGCCAAACGCCCTATTGCCCGTCTGATCATGATTTTGCAGATAGTGGACGAAAGCAGTTGGCGGGGGAGGGGCGAGCGGAGTAGGCATTCGCAACAGGGGGCGTCCAGGCAACACATAGCCTTCTGCGAGCGCTTTATTTACGTGCCGCCAAGGCGACTCGGAGAACGGCTGATAGTGCCCCGCCGTTTCCCCGGTTGCAGCTACATGCATCGCATGGTGAAAATCATCGTTCCAATCTGCATCGAACAGCGGGCTATGAGACCGGCTTAGCAGTTCTATGCTATTCGCCGGGTTCTCAGTAATGAGGTACCGCGAAGGCCCAGCGACCCGCCGGACAGCCTCAGAAAGTTCTTCCAGGATGTGAAAAGCGCCATCATCCTTCATTTGATCCACCGCATCCAATCTCAGCCCGTCCAGGTGGAATTCAGTGAGCCAGTACTTCGCGTTCTCAACGAAGTAGCTTCGCACCTCGGGGCGCCGGAAATCCATCGCGGCTCCCCACGGTGTGCTGTCCTTGCAAAAGAACTCAGGCGTATAAGATTGAAGATGATTTCCCTCCGGGCCAAAGTGGTTGTAGACAACGTCGAGTATCACCATCAGGCCCAGCGCGTGGGCCTCATCCACTAGAGCTTTGAGGTCGTCCGGTGTCCCGTATCGCCGATGCGGTGCATACTGCAGAACCCCGTCATATCCCCAGCCACGAGCGCCGGAAAACTCTGCGACGGGCATGATTTCAAGCGCCGTTATTCCTAATTCAGCAAGTTGCTTGAGGCGCCTGCTGGCAGCGTGGAACGTACCTTCCTCTGTGAAAGTACCTATGTGAACCTCGTAAATGACGGCTTCCTCCCAGGCCCGCCCTTCCCAGCCGGAGTCTTGCCAAGGATACATCTCTCTTGCCGGCACCAATGACAGGCTGTCGACCCCTCCTGCTTGTCCTCTTGATGCCGGGTCCGGAACGATCCTCCCGCCGTCCAGCTGAAAACCATAGGGGTCGCCTGGCTCCGCAGTGGCTACAAGCCAATGCCACCCCCCTGATCCATCTACCATTGGATGACTTGTCCCCTTAAGGTGAAGCCAAATTCTCTCCTGTGAGGGAGCCCATAGCTGGAACATAATTCGTCCATCGGGCTGCCAAGCGGGTCCCCAATGTCCCTCGTGACTATTTATCATTGTTATTCACCTGTGCCAGGCCCTTCACTGCAGCGGCCGCCGCCGGGCCTAAACGACGCAAATCCCGGATGGTTCCTGGCGTCAGATTTGGCTGGCCTTGTTGAGCGAGCTGGCTCCCCCCGCAACTCACAGTGATGCAGCCCTGCCTCCCGCCACATCACCGGCATACACTGATATGGACCACCGGTGGCAGGGCTGCTGCGCTGGCTCGATGGACCGCGTCATGGTCCCGGGCGAGCCAGGCTGAAGGCAACAAATGGTGTTGACGTCAACGAGCGTGTCTCTGCGGCCCGACGAGCTGATTTCACGAAAAAAGGCGGAACTCGAAGGCTTCGCTGTCAATCGGCGTCGTAACGGGACCCCTTATCGGCTCCCAAAAGGGACCCCTGCCTCTGGTTGCATCGGGTCAGCGTGCGTAGGCCCGGAGCTCTCCATTTAGCGCAGGGGCCTGCGGGCGCGGGTTGTTTGTCTTTTCGGCTTTAGCTTTGAGAGCGGTTTTTAAAGCGCCAGGATTCGTTCCCGGTTTCCACGATCTCGCAATGGTGGGTGAGCCTGTCGAGCAGAGCGGCGGTCATTTTGGCATCGCCGAATACGGCTGGCCACTCGCCGAAGGCCAGGTTCGTCGTGACGATGATCGATGTCCGCTCATAGAGCCTGCTGATGAGATGGAAGAGGAGCTGGCCGCCGGCCTGAGCAAATGGGAGATAGCCCAGTTCGTCCATGATGACGAAGTCGAGTCTGGTGATGAAGTCGGCCAGCCGCCCCTGCTTTCCGCTGCGTGCCTCCGTTTCGAGCCGATTGACGAGGTCGACGACGTTGAAGAAGCGGCCACGTGCGCCGTTGCGGATTAGGGCGCGTGCGAGCGCGATGGACAGGTGGGACTTCCCCGTGCCGGTTCCGCCGACCAGAACGATATTGTGCTGCTCGGCGAGGAAGGCTCCTGTCGCAAGCTGGCGCACGAGCCCTTCGTTGACCGGCGTGTCGGTGAAGTCGAAGTCGTCGATGTCCTTGGCCAGCGGCAGCTTGGCCACGGTGATCTGGTATTTGATGGAGCGCGCCTGCTTCTCGGCGATCTCCGACTGAAGCAGGTCACCGACGATGCGCGGCGGTTCGTGCTGTCGCTTGATGCCGGAGGCCATGATCTCGTCATAGGCGCTGCGCATGCCGAACAGCTTCAACGCGCCCATCATGTCGAGGATTTGGGATCGTTCCATATCAGCTTGCCCTCCTGAGGCTGTCGTAACGGGCGCAATCGGCCAGAGGCTCGTGGGTCAGGCGAAGCGCATCGGGAATGGAAAGGATGGCGGCCGGCTGCGGGTCACGCTTGCGGGCCAGAATGTTGATGATGACAGCGGCCGAGAACACGCCCTGATCGAGCGCCTCCTGGCAGGCCGCTTCGACGGCGGGGAGCCCGTCCAGGCCCACACATTCGAGGATCGACACCATCTGCCGGTCGCCGTCATGCATGGCCTTCAGCCGGCGGCGCACCTTCTCCATGGCGGCGGGCAAACCCAGTCGTGGAAAGGCGCACCATTGCGCAGGGCTCCCGGCTTGCGGGTCAGGACCGGCACGTAATGCCAGGGATTATAGATCGTCTCGCCACGGCCGAAGCAGCGATCGTGCTGGCCAATCTCCACGCCATCCTGCCGGATGATGATGCGATCGGCATAGGCATGTATCTCGGCCGGACGACCGACTGCCGTGGACAGCACGGAGTATTTGTTGTTGTCGAAACGCACGAGGCAGGTCTTGCCGATCGAGGCCTGCACTGCGTGGAAGCCGTCGAATTTGCCGGGATAGCCGACCAGGTGCGGCCGCTCCGCATCGAACACCTCCCAGATCGTGCGCTCCGTCTGATCGACGTGCTTATGAGCGCGGGCGTAACTGATGCACTTGTCCAGCAACCAGCCATTCAGTTCATCGTAGGATTTGAAGCGCAGCCGCGGCGTGAAGAAGCGTTCGCGCACCAGATTGACCTGGTTCTCGACCTGGCCTTTCTCCCATCCCGACGCCGGCGTGCAGGCCACCGGTTCGATCAGGTAATGGCTGCACATCTGTAGGAAGCGGCGATTGTATTGCCGTTCCTTGCCGACGAAGACCGTCTCCACCGCGGTCTTCATATTGTCATAGATGCCGCGCGTGCAGGCCCCGCCGAAGAAAGCGAACGCCCTGTCATGGGCGTCGAAGACCATCTCTTGCGTCTCGCGCGGATAGGCTCTCACATACATCATCCGGCTGTGGCAGAGCCGGATATGCGCAACCTTCACCGTCGTCGTCACGCCGTTCAGCACGACGATCTCGTGGCTCCAGTCGAACTGGTAAGCTTCGCCCGGCGCATAATAGAGCGGCACGTAGGCTTCCGCCGTTACGGAGCCGCGCTCCTTCGCCCAGGTTCGGGCGTAACGCCGGACTGTGTCGTAACCGCCCTCGTAGCCGAGGTCGCGCAAGTCCTCGAATATCCGGATCAGTGTCAGCCGTTCGCGAGAGGATTTGGCCTCATTGGCGAGCAGCATTCCATCGAGTTGATCGCGCCAGGGGCCGAGCTTCGGCTGAGGTTGACGGGTCCGCTCGTATTTGAACTCCGTCTCATCGGTGCGCAAAACCTTCCGCACCACTTTCCGCGACATGCCCAACTCCCGGCAGATCGCCTTGATCGACTTGCCCTGAACATGGGCTAGCCGCCGTATCTTCAGAATTGTTTCCACAATAAGCATCCAAACAAAAAGCCTCCGATGAAACCGGAGGCTGTTGTAACCCCATCGCAGATGGGGGTCCCGTTTGGACGCCGATCACCCCATGTGCGGGGTCCTTATTCCATGCCTAATCACACTTGAGGAGCGTTTAAATCACGGTATGAGGATCTCGATAGAACCACGATGGGCGAGCAGTTGGGATCTGCAGTCGGCTCTTACGTGAGGATTTAACGTGGACATGGCGTGAACGAACTGACCATTGAAGGGTATGCACTGGTGTCCTGCTGTCCAGGAACCCGCGAGGCGCTGCTTGAGCGTTATACGCCTACGTGATATTTTTCGACCGCGAACTGCTCCTAGCTGAGCGCGCAGGGGCAGGTATATATCCTTACGAGGCTGCAACCAAACGATCGAACCGGTTTAGCAGACAGTCACTCCTTGACGGAAGGTTTCTTCGGTGGAAAACAAGACCTTACGAGAAGCACGCGAAAATCAGGCTGAGGAAAAGGTCCGAAACCTTCTGCAGGACATCAGACAGGAAGAGATTCCGCCGCAGCTTCTGGAACTGGCCCAGGCCTTGCAAGGGGCCCTAGATGCCCTCCCAAATGAAGAACGGAAACCCGACATGTACGGTCCTGACGCATTCCCTGCGTCAATGCAGTCGAGACGCCGCTCCCGCGGATCTTGATCGCGGACGCTGCGAACTGAGACTACGTTCACAAAGCACTGTATAGATATCTAATTCCTGCGGAATCTCCTGCCGAAGCAATTGCGACGGAGGCAGCGAGAGAACATGCTGGTTATGGTGCTGACAACAGCGAGTTAGGCCGGCACACAGGCCGGCCTAACCTTTTGTCGAGCACTGCCGCA
The DNA here is from genome assembly GCA_900469965.1 of Hyphomicrobiales bacterium. GTDB lineage: Bacteria > Pseudomonadota > Alphaproteobacteria > Rhizobiales > Rhizobiaceae > Mycoplana. The sequence goes on from UBZP01000013.1 coordinate 26,840, forward strand.
GAGCCAGTTGCAGTTGCCGCGGCAGCGAGCGAAGTGCGTCGCTATAGGCGCCCGGGAAGGACGGGCACTATCTCTCTCGACCAACCGAGTCTGATTCCGCAGGCTTCTCGCCAGATCGATGTACTCTAACCCAAGCCCCCACCGATTGTTCCCTCTGCCGGTGCAATAACTGAAGAGGTGTATGCACCGCAGTGACATCCGATTGGCCCGTTGGCCGGCGAGGTGACAGCTGAGCTTCGTTGAGATTGGCCTGACCGTCGACCGGAACGGCCGTCTTATCGAAATCCAAAGAATGCAAGCACGGCGAGCACAATGACGACCAACCCTACAATGTAGATGATCTGGTTCATTTTCATCTCCACTTCTGTTTTTTGACGGAATGACAACAATACAGCGGGCTATTAGTTCCGGCCCGGCGCCTGTTGACCTGATGATGGCAGGCATGCGTCCGTCCGCTGAACGTTCTCTGGAGGAAAACCAGGGCAGATCAGATATTACAGTCACTCAATTGTTCGAGGCGGCTCGGGTGTGGTCTGCCTTTCCACAAAAAACGCTAGGACAAAGTTATGAACCGCGGTTCATTATGGCTGCGCTTCTCAGCGCTATGCGATCCCATTGTGAATTGGCCCCCAAAGGCTCGGCGGCGGGTTAAGTGCAGAGTTTCTGCGCGTCAACCTTCGACGTGGACGTGTGCCTCTTTGGCAGCCCTGATGAACGACTTGCGTCCCTTTTCTGCGGACCGCTTGCCTTCCAGAACCTTGAGGCAAATCTTGCGAGCTTTGGCAAGCCTCCTGCCACGGCTGAGCGGCCAACGGTTCTGAAGGATCAAAATTGCTTCAGCAGCGCTATCCACCACCCGCCATTCGCCAGTGAGGGCGCTCTCATAGCAAAGTGGTTTATTCCAGAACTTCGGATCCATCGCGTTTTCCTCAGGTTCCTCGGCTAGCGTAACACGAGCTTGCATTGGTCCGCCGCGCTTACGAAAGCCTCACGCGCTTCGCCGGGGGTGAGCCGGCCCGCAAGTGCTGCTTTGCAAGCAATCTTGGCGCGCGTGTACTCGGCGTCCGTCCGTTTCGGCCAGATATCCTCAAGGCAGATCAGCGCCTCAAAGGCGCTGGTTACCGTACGGTTTCCGCCGAGGCCAAATCTAAGTTCGACGGGAGGGGACCAAATTCCTCTTTCCATCGCAGTCTCCCTGTATCAGGTTGTCGAGGTCGTCCATTAAACCGCGAGCGTGGCCACGAGTTCCCTCCCAAAAGACTGCGGTGTTCAAAAAGACGCGTGCTCGGATTTCCGTCAGCCTTGTGACGCGGCGCCTCTTGCACGATTAAACATGTTCTGGCGTCGGCTCCTGATCAACTTGGGTAGCAGGAGACGTACTGACGATCTTTGCGTAGGTGGGACGGGAGGTATCCATCGGGCAATAGTCACTTTTGACTTCGCCCATAGGCGGGGGACGGCGGTAGGTGCCGATGCCTCGTGCTTTCGCGTAGATCCGCATGACTTGGATCTTGTCCATCTTATCGCTTCCTTTCAGGGTTCTAAAACTTGAACGATTGCAAAGCGGCAAGGTTCCTCGTTACCGGCCAACTGAGGGTCGCCTCGGCTCGTTGCACGGCTGCATGCGACCGGGGCAGGAGCGGGCGGGGATCTTCTCGGCTCTAAGGGCCGGTTCAGCCGGAAGATAGAAACGCTGGCCCCTTTCGGTCGCGCGGCGAAGCAGCAGGCCCTTGCAAGACAGCGCAATTTTATTTTCATTTTTCGAGCCGCGAGCGCATAATTCCCAATCATCGGCAAACTGAGCGGGCGCCGGCGACAGGGAGTTGGCTTCTTCCGCCCCAATGGAAGGAGATCGTAGTGGACTCCCAAACCCATCTAGTCGTTGATCCCCAAGAACGAGACGCAGTTCTTGCGGGTCTTGTGGATGAAATCGCTTCGCATTCCTGGTTTGGATCCGAACCCTCGGAAAGACTTTGGCTGCGCCAATATCTCAAAAACCTCTATGATCGGGGGCTCGTCTACGGTGACAAGTTGGCGAGCGTGGGAATGGCAGCCGCCAAACATCGGAGGCGAGCGACACCGTTTGACGACAGTAGGCGCCGCCAAGGCACCTTCATGCCTGATGATATCAGCGTGATGCGCTCTGTCTTTGACCTTGCCAATCAAACCCCGCGGCATCACCGGGACAGTGAAGAAGCCCGCGCATTGGCGCGCCGAATTATCCATCTGTTCAGAAACGGTTGCGATGATCCGGCAAAAGCGCTCGCGATCATTGCGGCAATGCGGATAAACCCCGCCGATCTCGTCGAAGGGCAGAGGCGCGGAAGGCGGCACCAGGAGAGGGGATGACACGGGTCGGCTTTACGTTTGCGACCGCAGCGTCAAGCGGATAGTAGGTGGGTCACGGCAGAACGGTAACGCCCGACCGCCACGCCCCAAGCAACAACATGACGCCCCCGGCGGCAATCATCGCGAACCCAGGCCAGTTTCGCGCGAGCCCCAGGAATCGCAGGGCCTGACCTTTGGGTTCAAGCGTCGGCTCTCTCGCTGACGGTGAAGGGCTTCGTAGATCGCTTAGCGGCCGTCGCCGGATTGCTCCCCGAAACAAGAACAGAACCCCACAGAAGACAAGGGCTGCACCGAACAAGATCGTTGACACAACAATTCCTCCTGACAAAGTGGCGCGAGGCTCCTCATCAACTCCGTGCCGCCCCCCCGGGAGCGACATTGGGAAAATAGGGCGCGGCAGCAAGTTGAACAGGTGCTCTGCCGTTGCCCGAAAGGTTCGCCGGCAAGCCCGATGGTCGTTTCGTTGAAAGTCGAGGCCCTGAACTGTCGCGTTCAGGAAGAAACCGGTAGCATTCCATGTCTGCCAGCGCTATCCCCATGAGTGCAGCGCTGTAGAGATAAGAGAATTATCGGCTTATCCGGCCTTCTTCAGACGGATCAACTTGAAAAAGCCAGCGGGAGCAAATGAATGGATCTCGGCGACCTCTATGTCGCAACGGGAGTTCGCCCAGTCGATGATCGTGGAAATCTGAAATGCTGAACTCAGGCCGAGACAGTGCGCCAGCGGCTCTATTGCTTTTGCGATCCTGGCCTGAACCCAGACCGCTGCTCAGCCTGCTTGCAATGACAATCTGACCGCCTGGGCGAAGGACGCGCGCGCACTCGTTGAGCGCGAGCTCCGGATCGGCAAGGAGAGTGAGCACAAATGGAAGGGTGACTGCATCAAACGAGTGGTCAGGAAACCCCAGTTCGTGTGCGTCCATGATTTTCAGACTTCGAACCTGCCTTATGTCTTTTCGTGTAACTTTTTCCCGTGCTTTGGTGATCATTTCGGCGGAGACATCAATTCCATCAATTTTGCAATGGGCTGCATAGTGGGGTAGGACAAGGCCAGTTCCCACACCGATTTCCAGGATATCGCGGCCGGCATCGGAGGAAGAGGCTGCAATCGCCCGATGCGCGGCCCTCAAAAGCCGAGCGTAAAGGACGTCGTAAACCGGCGCCCAACGTCGATAGATCTTCTCTTGCCGCACAGCGGTGTCTGTGATGCTCAACATGATCACTTCCGAAACAAGAGCTACACTCTAAAGTCGGCGACCATTTCCGGAAGGAACCCGTCGATGCCTTTGCCAAGGCCATGGAGCTTGCCGCGCGACCAGTGCTCGGCCGAAGTTTTATCTAAAGGTGACGGGTTCCGATGTCCGACAGCACTACATTGCGCTTGGTGCCGAACATTCCACCAAACCAGGCAGCCACAGCGCCAAGCACAAGAGACACGAAGCCCAGGAATGCACCGGTCGAAACTGCGGCTGTCGCCGTTTCTGCAGCTTCGGCGGCCCGCTGCTTGGCAGCCTCCAGATTATCACGATAGGTCTGTTCGTACTGCTCAACCTGCGTGCGCGCCTGATCGAGAGGAATTCCCTGCGCCTTTGCAAGGGCGTCCGCAGCCCGGCCACGAGCTTCTTCTGCCTGGGCTTCGTCGCCGCTCACGAGAGCCTGGAACGAAGCAACGGCCGCGCTCTGAAGCGCCTGCGGGTCGCTGCCGGTAGACGAGCGGATCTGCTGTTCAATTCCCGCCATCGGGTTGGCCGAATTTGCGAGCGCTGGGGCAGCCGTCGCAGCAGCCGTCGCAGCGGTCTGGCCGATACCGCTGACTACGTTGGTCAATCCACTGAAGGCCCCGCCTATGAGCGTGCCGACGGACGTGGTAAGCAGGTAAACCACAATAAGGGTGGCGACCGCCCACGTAGTCAGCCCATGATAGCCACCGGTGGAATTACTCGGGCGGCCGGATAGGCGGCTGGCGACGTATCCGCCGATAAACGATGCAACAACACCGGAGGCTACGAACCAAATGCCCCCGCTGATGGAAAATGTACTGGCTTCCGGATTATCGTAACCGGACGGATCCAGCACGGCGGCTCCGATGCCGACGCCCAGGAGATTCAGTAGGACCTGGGCAGCCAGAGCGATGGCAACGCCGGCGAAGACTGCTCCCCAGGAGACTTTGTTCAGAGTAGCCGTGTCGGAGACCGCGACCGTGGCGGTGCTTTCGTGGGGAAGGGTGGAAGAAGCGGGCGTAGTCATGGCAGATCCTTCCATTTGCAGGTGCCTGTGATGGTCTTGAACTGTTTTCCGCCACACTTGTTCCAAGATGCAGGTCTGCTTGGAATACTACATCGCCTACCGAAGCGGCTCACTTGCGGATGAACCGGGTACGACCGGCCGCCAAGTCGCCGCATTGCCTCCAACTTAATGCGTGCCGCCCGGCATATGCGCGCTCAAGGCAGACATTCTGAAACCAGAGGTGCGCGAGACCTGGGAGACCGGCGGAGATGATGACTGTTGGGGGGGTGCCCGGCGCAATGAGTAACACGCAGAGCCGAACGGCACTGGCAAAACGCGGCTGATGATCCCATTCCATCTGCACGGAGATGGAATGGGATCCATTTGCTTAGGCTATTGGCCTGCGCCAGCGCGCGCGCTCTGCGTCGACTTCATCCGGAGAATATGGATCGAGTGATGCATCGAACCCGGTCCAGCCTTCCTGCGCATAGGCAGATCGACGGCGATCGACATCGACACGGTTGGCTGCACGCATTATGCCCTCTGCTTCATTCACTCGGCTCTCGTCGACCCGGGCCACCACCATGGTGCCGCCCCGTCGCACACCCTCGGCATAAAAGTGTGCGTCTTCTTCAGAGACACCCGAATCGATCATCGCCCCGATGATGCCACCCGCCGCTCCGCCGGCCACGGCTCCTGCAGCCGCACCCGCCGCCATGGCTGCCAGCCAGCCAGCTGCGACAACTGGTCCGACCCCGGGAATGGCGAGCATGCCGAGCCCGGCGAGAAGCCCGCCTGTGCCGCCTGCAACCGCACCCAGCCCCGCACCGGTACCAGCACCTTCCGCTGCTTTGGTATCATGCTCTGGCTGGCGGCTGCGCTCATGCGATACAATGCTGATGTCATTTGACGGAATGCCGCTTGATTCTAACTGGTCAACTGCGCGGCTTGCATCATCGTAGTTATCGAACAATCCTGTTACCGTTCTCATCATTTTGTCCTTCCTGCGTTAGTTGGCGACAACATTGCCCTGGAAATCGAGCGCGACGGCTACCGACTTGCCCTCTTTCATGGCTGTGCCACGCCAGACACCGCTTTCATCCAGCTTGAGGGCGGACACTTCACGGTATCCGGCCTCAGCGATCCGTTCTCTCGCTTGTTCTTCGGTGAAACTGTTCTCGCCAGCCACCGGCGCCGCCGGATTCTGCTCTGCAGGAGTGGCCACGGCCGGCGTGTCGCCTGAAGTTGCCGGTGGGGTTTCCTGAGCAAGCGCAACTGTGGACGCGAGCGCAATGGCGATGCCGCCCAAAATAACCTGTCTTTTCATCGGTGTTCCTCACTTTCATGCCCTTGTTGGGCACCGAGAAAGGAAGCATCGAAGCGCCCAATTGTTCCGTAATCGGAACACGAGAGAGTTGTTTGAGGCGCAAGTCATCCCGAACCCACCATATCGGCACCGTCAAGGTCGAAAGCCCGTACTTCTACTAAAGCTTTGGCGAAGGGGAGGGACGTTTGCCTCTCCTTGAGCGCTCAGGAACTGGGCTGATCGGACCGTAGCGTGAGGAAATGATGAGGAGCCATCGCGACCGACGACCCCCGTCACCATTTCAGATTCCGCAATAAAATCGAAACTGTTGGCGCAATTGTTAGCGCCATATGCTTGCGGCACTATCAGCCCGTCAGACGAACTCAGTGTCGCGTCGACGAAGAAGCCGCAGGTAGAAAAAAATGACGCAGACCTTTTCTTCCATGACATGCAGGAGCGCACTTCGTTCCGCCGGTGGCGCCATCGCAGCCATGGCGATTTCACCGTCTCTCAGTCTGGCAGCCGAGACTGCATCAGCATCCAGCTCAACCGAAGGAACCAACACAATGGCATATGTAACCTCCAAGGACGGCGTCGAAATTTTCTACAAGGACTGGGGTCCGAAGGACGCTCAGCCGATCGTGTTCCACCACGGTTGGCCGCTGTCGTCGGACGACTGGGATGCCCAGATGCTGTTCTTCCTGTCGAAAGGTTATCGCGTCGTTGCGCATGATCGCCGTGGTCACGGACGTTCCGCTCAGGTTTCCGACGGCCATGATATGGATCACTATGCCGCGGATGCCTTCGCCGTCGTCGAAGCGCTCGACCTTAAGAATGCCGTCCACCTCGGTCACTCCACCGGCGGCGGTGAAGTCGCTCGCTACGTCGCCAAGCACGGCCAGCCAGCCGGCCGCGTCGCCAAGGCGATTCTCGTTTCCGCAGTACCTCCACTGATGCTCAAGACTGAAGCGAATCCAGAAGGTCTGCCAATGGAAGTCTTCGACGGCTTTCGCTCGGCACTTGCCGCCAACCGCGCGCAGTTCTTCCGTGATGTTCCGGCTGGTCCGTTCTACGGTTTCAATCGGGATGGCGCGACGGTCCAGGAAGGCGTGATCGAGAATTGGTGGCGCCAGGGCATGATGGGCGGCGCGAAGGCGCATTACGACGGCATCAAGGCGTTCTCTGAAACTGACCAGACGGAAGATCTGAAGGCAATTGCCGTTCCAACCCTCATCCTGCATGGCGAAGACGACCAGATCGTGCCGATCGCAGATTCCGCACTGAAGTCTTCCAAGCTCTTGAAGAATGGCACGCTCAAGACCTATCCCGGCTTCTCGCACGGCATGCTGACCGTCAACGCCGATGTCCTGAATGCCGATCTCCTGGCCTTCGTGAAAGCCTGATCGATCCGACGGCGGGTGGGCCTCCCGCATCCGTCGCCACCATGAACACGCGTGCCTACCCGGCGCGCCATCATTCGATAGAGGGAACCTACGATGACGAACAGCAACCCGTCCAAGAAAGTGGAGAACCATGGCGTCGCCTGGGAGCGCGCCTTCGGATACGTTCAGGCCGTGCAGGTCAAGGATACGATCTATGTCTCGGGCCAGTTGAGCCATGATGGCAACGGCAAACTTGTCGCTCCGGCGGAACTCGATGAGAATAAGCGGCCTGCAGACTTCTCGCAGATGGAGAGCCAGATCCGCCAGACCTACGTCAATGCAAAGACTCTGCTCGCCAGATATGGTGCGACGCTAGACGATGTTGTCGAAGAGACACTGTACGTGCTTGATGTTCCCAGCGCGTTTGCAGCTGGATCCAAGGTGCGCAAGGAAATGTACGGTACGGATGTGCCTCAGTGCGCCAGCAACCTGATCGGGGTTTCGGCGCTGGCTTTCCCTGAGCAGATCGTCGAAATCACGTTCCGGGCAATCATATCCCGCTGATTGATCGGGCGGCAGCCACTCCATGAACCGCCGGAGACGATGGGCCTCGGGCGGCAAACCCGTTGAATCGGTTCACACCATGCCAAAAACACCGGCCGCCAAGGCGCCCGCGCCTGGTACCATGGAACTCACCCCCGACCTCGTCGCCACAACCATCAGAATTGTCGAAGACGAGGGACCGGAACCCAATTGGAATCCGATCTCGCCCGAGCAGCTCGACGATCTCGTCAGCAAGGTTGAGGAAGAGGCTGATGACGAGGAGATATGGGTGTTCGCGTACGGATCCTTGATGTGGAACCCGGGTTTCGAGGTGGCCGCCAGCGAAAAGGCGGTCGCTTACGGCTGGCACCGTGCGTTCTCGTTGAGGATCGAACGCCTCAGGGCAACCTCTGACGCGCCCGGTCTCATGCTTGCGCTTCGGCCAGGAGGAAGCTGTTCAGGTCTTGTCCTGAAGCTTCCGTGCACCACCAAGAGGGATCATCTGCGTACTCTTCTGGCGCGAGAGATTCGGTATGACGAAGTGTGCGACATGCTGCGTTGGGTTTCGGTGAAGACACCGACCGGTGTCCGGCGGGCGCTCACGTTCTGGGCGAGTGGCAGGCAATCTCCGCTCACGGAGAAGATCCCCCTCGAAGAGGCGGCAAGGTTGATCGCCCAGGCATGTGGACCTGCCGGATCTTGCGCGGAATACCTGCATCGGACGGTTTCAGATCTGGCGGATCGCAAGATCTATGATCGAAACCTGTGGCAGCTCCAGCAACTAGTCGCAGCTAGGCTTCGAGCATTCCAAGCATGATCGAATTTGAAACGGGTGGGCGAGATCATGTGACGGGCATTTGCGTGCGTCAGTCCAACATGACCATCTTTGCCGCGACCTGCTCCTCGAAGAACTTGGAGAATGACGCAATCCTTGGCGGGAGGGCTTGGTAGGGCGGGTAGAACAGCGTCAGCCACAGGTCAGGAGGCGCCCATCCCTTGAAGACGTGGACAAGGCGACCGCTACTGATGTGATCGGCGATATTGAATCCTGGAAGCAGCGCGACACCCGCGCCATCGGCGGCCATGTCCGCCAGGACCTCTCCGCTGTTCGCGCTGAAGGCTCTGCCTGCCGAAATCGTGATGCTTGACCCACCGTCCGAGAGCACCCAGTTCTCACGCCGGCTTTCGCCGCTGTAAGCGAGGCAGTCGTCGGGTTTCAGTTCGTTCGGGTGCTGCATGTCGGCGAAACTGGTGCCGGGAGCGGCGACCAGGATGCGCGGCACCACCCGGATCTTTCTCCAGATCGTGAACTTGTCCGAAGGCTGCGACGAGATGCGAATCGCCAGGTCGTAGTCGTCGTCGACGATGTTCACCAATCCATCCGACAGCGAGATCTCGAAGCTCATCTTTGGATAGCGTTCCTTGAACCCACACAGGATCGGCGGCAGCACCGTCTTGCCGAACCATGTCGGCGCACTGATACGCAGCCGACCCTCGTCCGCCTTGTGTGCGTTCATGACTTCGCGCCGCGCGTCTTCAAGCGTCTTCACCGCGGGCTGGATCTGCGCGGCAAAGATTGCGCCGTCGGTTGTCAGCGATACCTGTCTCGTCGTGCGAACGAAGAGCTGCACGCCAAGTTCGGCCTCGAGGGCGGCGATTGCCCGTGTGACGGCTGCTGGCGTCATGTCCAGTTCGCGGGCGACCTGGGCAAAGTTCCGCTTCTCAGCGGCGAGTAGAAAGGTTCGGAGAGCTTTGTAGTCGTTCATCTCATTATTTCGCAAAGCGCAATTCAATCAAAAGGAATATTGCAATTCCGAGCGGCGATCAACGGCTCTACATTCTTATCAACACCGAACCACAAAACGAGAGGCTTCAAGATGATCAAGGACATCAAGGGACTGCACCACGTGACATCCATGGCATCGGACGCGCGGCAGAACAACCGCTTCTTCACCGACACGCTTGGTCTTCGTCGTGTCAAGCAGACTGTCAACTTCGACGACCCGAGCGTCTATCACCTCTACTATGGTGACGAGACGGGCTCGGCCGGGACGGTGATGACCTCCTTTCCGTTCCCGAACATGATGCGTGCCCGCCCCGGTGTCGGTGAAGTCGGCGAGACCCAGTTCGCCGTTCCCGAGGGATCGCTGAAGTTCTGGCAGGATCGCTTTACAACCCACGGCGTGGACGGTCTGGAACGCGATACTGTCTTCGGCGTCGAGCGACTCCGCTTCATGGGACCGGACGGCGACAGCTTTGCGCTTATCGAGTCCGCTGACGACAAGCGTGCTCCATGGCTCGCAGATGGAATTCCAGAAGATGCGGCCATCCGCGGTTTCGCGGGCGCACGCTTCAGCCTGCACGACACCGCTGCAACGGAGGAGCTTCTCGGCTTCATGGGCTACGAGCGGGCCGAGAAGGAGGACGATGTTGTACGCTTCATTATACCCAACGGCAACGGAGCGGACACGATCGATCTACTGGCATTGCCAAAGACGCCGTTTGCGCGACAGGGTGCAGGTTCGGTGCACCATATCGCATTCGCCGTCGACACCCGCGAGAAGCAGCTCGAGGTGCGCAAGGCGCTGATGGACACCGGCTATCAGGTCACCCCCGTCATCGACCGCGATTACTTCTGGGCGATCTACTTCCGCACGCCGGGCGGCATCCTCTTCGAGGTCGCCACAAACGAGCCCGGATTCAACCGCGACGAGGATACAGCCCATCTCGGAGAAGCGCTCAAGCTACCGGGCCGATATGAAGCTTTCCGCGATCAGATCCAGGCGAATCTCGAGCCATTGGCTGCCTGAAAAGACCACTCAGAACTGATGGCATTTCGAATTTTGGACGTCTCACACATAATTCTCGATGGAGAGATGGCAATGGATCAATTGGGAGCGATCAGAGCCTTTGTTCGTGTCGTCGAGGCGGGATCCTTTGCAAAGGCTGCAGACACGATGGGTGCGCCACGCTCGACCGTGAGTAAGCTTGTCCAGGATCTTGAGGCAAGCTTGAGCCTCAAACTGATCGAACGCACGACACGTTCAGTCAACGTGACACCTGAGGGAGTTGCTTATTACGAGCGCGCCATTCGCCTGATCGCCGATTTCGACGATATGAACAATGAGGCGACCCGTGGGCGCCTAGCCACCAGGGGAAAACTTCGGGTTGACGTAGGAGGAACCTTCGCGAATTCGATTTTGATCCCTCGGCTCCCGGAGTTTTACGCGCTCTATCCAGAGATCGAGTTGCATCTTGGTGTAACAGAACGTCAGGCCGACATCGTCGAAGAGGGCATAGACTGCGTTATCCGTGCCGGCGATCTGCCCAGCGCATCTCTCGTTGCGAGGAAATTATGCAGCGTTGAGATAGTGACCTGCGCAACACCGCTGTACCTCGAAAAACACGGCGTGCCTTCTTCGCCATCGGATCTGCAGCGTGACCATATTGTCGTGCAGTACTTTTTTGCACGTAGTCTGAAGGCTGCACCCGTCCGACTGATGAATGGCGATCAGAAAATAGAAATCTACAGCCCCATTAAGCTCTCCACCAGTGATGCGACGGCGCATTTGCATGGAATTTTAGCAGGACTGGGTATCGGGCAGACGTTTGAATTCTTGGCACGGCCCCATATCGCTCGTGGCGCCCTGGTACCAATCTTGAGAGATTGGGCGCCGCCACGTTACCCTGTCCACATTGCAAGACCAGCGGGTCGGTTTCCGAGTGTCAAGTATCAGGTCTTTGCAGACTGGGTTGCGGGTGTTTTTTCTGCCTACGACGATGAGACCGGCACACGCTAGTGGCTTTATCCATATGCATGGATAGTCACTCTACAATGACGGGCTTCTCCGATCTCTCATTTGTCCTGTATGGGAGTGTGCAGTGACATGGCGCCCGTTTCCTGGTTCGGCATAGATCGAACCATGAATTTGGAGCAACGGGTGTTGAGAGCATGCAGAAGACAAAGTGATCGCGACATGGAACCCCCGCGCTTACAGAGTGCTCACCATCTAGTCGCGTCAATGCTCAATGGCAGGCTGCCACGCATTTCGCGGCTCATATGCCGCTCTCCTGTTGTCCATGGGCTGTCTCGCCTTAGCGCAGTCAGCCAAATCGCTCCACGCCGAATATGCGTGAACAGCGACACTGCAAACTACCTCAGGGCCGCCTGTTCGAATGGAATTTTCTTGAGCAAATTTTGGACTGAATGGTCGCGTTGCGTAGCCTCGTGTGACGTCCGCAGGTCAACCGAACTTCAGAGTAATTATTGCAATAAAGGCAACTCATTCGCAATTAATATTGCCATTTTGCACAAGCGCAAATCAGACTACGTTTCCTTTCAGAAGCCGTGGCAACGAGGGAATGAAAGCATCGGTTTCGACCTACACAGGGCCTTATAAGCCCTGTTCCAGGACGTTCGTCCGACAGGCCCTGCCCAATTTAACCCGCCGCATTCGCGGTCCAAACAACCGAAGAGGAAAATCTCATGTCCAAGCTCGAAGTTCTCACTCCCGCCAACAGCCAGCTCATCTTCATCGACCAGCAACCGCAGATGGCCTTCGGCGTGCAGTCGATCGACCGCCAGACGCTAAAGAACAATGTCGTCGGCCTCGCCAAGGCCGCCAAGATCTTCAATATTCCGACCACGATCACTACGGTCGAGACGCAATCCTTCTCTGGTAACACGTATCCCGAGCTGCTTGCTGTCTTCCCGGAGAACGACATTCTCGAACGCACCTCGATGAACTCCTGGGACGACCAGAACGTGCGCGATGCGCTCGCGAAGAACGCTGCCAACGGTCGCAAGAAGATTGTCGTCTCCGGCCTCTGGACCGAGGTCTGCAACACGACGTTCGCCCTCTCCGCTCTCCATGACGTTCCGGATTACGAGATCTATATGGTCGCGGATGCTTCCGGCGGCACCTCTTCGGATGCACACAAATACGCGATGGATCGCATGGTGCAGGCGGGGGTGATCCCGGTCACCTGGCAGCAGGTTCTGCTCGAATGGCAGCGCGACTGGGCACGGAAGGAAACCTACGATGCGGTCACCACGCTTGTGAAGGAGCATTCCGGCGCGTACGGCATGGGCGTCGACTACGCCTACACGATGGTTCACGGCGCAGAGGAACGTGTCAAGCACGGCAAGCGCATCGGCCCGAACCCCGCAAAGTAAGAGCCCGATCAGGCCGCTCCGATAACCCCGTCGGTGCGGCCTTTCGCTAACCGTGGAGGACATCCCGTGAAAATCTATCTTCTTTCTCTCGGTGCAGGCCTGCTTGTGGGCATCGTCTACAGCCTCCTGAACGTCCGCTCGCCGGCTCCGCCTGTCATTGCCCTGGTCGGCCTTCTCGGCATCCTGGTCGGCGAGCAGATCCTCCCGCTCGCGAAGTCGCTTTGGGCAAAGGAGCCGGCGGCCATTTCGTGGATTTATCAGATTAAACCGCACGTATTCGGCCACATGCCGAAGGGCGGCGATCTTATCGACCTTGCCGATCAGGCGAAGGCGAATGTGGAGGAGCGGAGCTGATGACGACGCGGCGATCCTTTCTTGGAGGCGCGTCGGGCCTGGCGTTCTCGAAGCTCTTCTCCTCCGCAAAAGCCGCCGATCCCAACCAGACCGGAGTAGACACCATGCATCCCGACCTGATCCTCCACAACGGCCGCGTAACGACCCTTGACCGGACCAATCCGAATGCGACGGCGATCGCCATCAAGGATGGCCTGTTTCTCGAAGTCGGATCCGACAGCGAAATTTTGGCGCTGGCTGGTTCTGGCACTAAGATCGTTGACCTTAGGGGCAAGCGTGTTCTGCCCGGATTGATCGATAACCATACCCACGTCGTTCGCGGTGGCCTGAACTACAACATGGAACTGCGCTGGGATGGTGTTCGCTCGCTAGCGGACGCGATGGACATGCTGAAGCGCCAGGTGGCGATCACGCCCGCCCCGCAGTGGGTGCGCGTCGTCGGCGGCTTCACCGAACATCAGTTCGCGGAAAAGCGTCTGCCGACCATCGAGGAGATCAACGCTGTCGCGCCCGATACGCCCGTGTTCCTTCTGCACCTTTATGATCGTGCGCTGCTCAACGGCGCCGCTCTGCGCGCAGTCGGCTACACCCGTGACACGCCGAACCCGCCCGGCGGCGAGATCATGCGCGATGCCAGCGGAAACCCCACGGGCATGCTTCTCGCCAAGCCGAATGCAGGCATTCTCTACTCGACACTTGCGAAGGGTCCGAAGCTTCCTCTCGACTATCAGGTCAACTCCACTCGCCACTTCATGCGCGAACTGAACCGCCTTGGAGTGACAGGCGTAATCGACGCGGGTGGTGGTTTCCAGAACTATCCGGACGACTACGAGGTCATCCAGAAGCTGTCTGACGACAACCAGATGACGGTCCGGCTGGCTTACAACCTCTTCACCCAGAAACCGAAGGAAGAGAAGCAGGACTTCCTCAACTGGACGCAATCGGTCAAATACAAGCAGGGCAACGATTACTTCCGCCACAACGGTGCCGGCGAGATGCTTGTCTTCTCCGCAGCCGACTTTGAAGACTTCCGGCAGCCTCGTCCGGAGATGGCCCCGGAGATGGAAGGCGAGCTTGAAGAGGTCGTCCGCGTCTTGGCGGAAAACCGTTGGCCATGGCGTCTGCATGCTACCTATGATGAGACGATCTCTCGCGCCCTCGACGTATTCGAGAAGGTCAACAAGGACATTCCGCTCGAAGGACTGAACTGGTTCTTCGACCATGCCGAAACCATCTCGGATCGCTCGATCGACCGTATCGCCGCACTCGGTGGTGGCATCGCCACGCAGCACCGCATGGCCTACCAGGGCGAATACTTCGTTGAGCGGTACGGTCACGGCGTGGCTGAGGCTACCCCACCGATCCGTCGCATGCTCGACAAGGGCGTGAACGTATCGGCCGGCACCGATGCCACCCGCGTTGCTTCTTACAATCCGTGGGTTTCGCTGTCGTGGATGATCACCGGCAAGACGGTCGGCGGAATGCAACTCTATCCGCGAGCCAACTGCCTCGACAGGGATACTGCGCTGCGCATGTGGACTGAGAAGGTCACGTGGTTCTCCAATGAAGAGGGCAAGAAGGGCCGCATCGAGAAGGGTCAGTTCGCCGATCTGGTGGTGCCGGACAGGGACTTCTTCTCCTGCGCCGAGGACGAGATTTCGTTCCTCACCTCGGAACTGACCATGGTCGGCGGCAAGATCGTCTATGGTGCAGGCGATTTTAAGACGCTCGACGAGAACGACATCCCACCCGCGATGCCCGACTGGTCTCCCGTACGCAGGTTTGGCGGCTACGCGGCCTGGGGCGAACCGGAGGGCGCGGGCGCTCGATCCTTGCGCCGCACCGCCATCTCCACATGCGGATGCGCCAGCGATTGCGGCGTGCACGGCCACGACCATGCCGGAGCCTGGACATCCAAGCTTCCGATCGCCGACCTCAAGGGGTTCTTCGGCGCACTTGGTTGCTCCTGCTGGGCCGTCTGACGAGCCTGAGCTCGGGTGACTGGATGCCACCCGAGCATCACCTCATAATTGTGCATTTTGCAATTGAATCGAAACTATTGCTGCAATTGTTGGCATGGCGGTTACCGGCCAATATCGCTCCATCAAAAGCAGCCGGTCGCGGCGAACATGCAGGAGCTGAAATGACCTACCACTCTCATACGTCAAATCCGATCCGGAGCAATCTGGCACGCGTCATCGGCTCTCCGGTCACTCGGACGGTGTCACTGTTGGCTCTTTGCGCAGCCTACGTTCAAGGCCCACTCACCAAAATCTTCGACTTCAATGGTGCCCTGGCCGAAATGGATCACTTCGGTCTCCAACCGGCCCCTTTCTTTGCAGTCTCTGTCATCGTCTTTGAGCTGACGGCCTCCGCCATGGTGATCTCGGGCTTGTTTCGCTGGATCGGAGCGCTGGCGCTCGCTGGCTTTACGCTCATGGCAACGCTCATCGCCCTCCGTTTCTGGGAGATAGCTCCCGGCATGGACCGCATGATGGCGACCAATGCCTTCTTTGAACATGTTGGCCTCGCTGGGGCATTTCTCTTCGTCGCCGCATTCGACCTCACCAAGGGAGCAGGCAAATGAGCGCTGCAAAAGCATCCGGCGGAACCTTCGCGCCACTCGCACAGCCTGTGTTTGCGGTTCTCTGGAGCGCCACCGTCCTTGGCAATACCGGAAGCTTCATGCGGGACGTCGCAAGCTCCTGGCTGATGACGGATCTTTCGGCATCACCGGCCGCGGTCGCCATGGTTCAGGCGGCCGGAACCCTGCCGATCTTCCTGCTTGCTATTCCCGCGGGAGTTCTCACCGACATCCTCGATCGCCGCAAGTTCCTGATCGCTGTCCAGGTGCTGCTGGCCTTCGTCAGTATCTCCCTGATGGTCCTCTCGCAGACGGGAATGCTCTCGGTCAGCGCGCTGATCGGCCTGACCTTCCTTGGCGGGATCGGTGCGGCGCTCATGGGGCCGACCTGGCAGGCAATCGTTCCGGAACTGGTGAAGCGCGAGGACGTGAAGAGCGCAGTCGCTCTCAATTCGCTCGGCATCAATATCGCCCGATCCATCGGGCCTGCCGCGGGCGGTCTCCTTCTTGCCGCCTTCGGAGCCGGGATCACCTATGGGGCGGACGTTGCCAGCTACATCGTGGTCATTGCTGCTCTCGTCTGGTGGCCTCGTGCGAAGAATGCCAATGACGCGCTTCAGGAGAATTTCCTCGGTGCCTTCCGCGCAGGACTTCGCTACACCCGCTCCAGCACGCCGCTGCACGTGGTCCTCCTGCGCGCCGCGATCTTCTTCGCCTTCGCCAGCGCCGTGTGGGCGCTCTTGCCGCTCGTTGCCCGCCAATTGCTCGGTGGTGATGCCGGCTTCTACGGGATACTCCTTGGTGCTGTCGGAGCAGGCGCAATCGGCGGTGCGCTGGTCATGCCGAAACTGCGCGAACGCCTGAGTTCCGACGGTCTTCTTCTTGGTGCGGCGGTGATCACTTCCATCGTCATGAGTGTCCTGTCGCTTGCTCCGCCGAAATTTGTCGCGCTCACAGCACTTCTTTTCCTCGGAGCCGCATGGATCACCGCCCTGACGACACTCAATGGCGCCGCCCAGTCCGTCCTTCCCAACTGGGTGCGCGGTCGCGGTCTTGCCGTCTACCTGACCGTCTTCAACGGTGCGATGTCGGCCGGAAGCCTCGGCTGGGGTGCGGTCGGCGAGGCTGTCGGCATCCAGTCCGCCTTGGTCATCGGGGCCATCGGCCTGCTCATCGCCGGGGTCCTCATGCATCGCGTGAAACTGCCGACCGGCGACGCCGACCTCGTGCCTTCGAACCACTGGCCTGAGCCTCTTGTCGCCGAACCCGTCGCACATGACCGTGGTCCGGTTCTGATCCTGATCGAGTACAAGGTCGAGAAGCAGCACCGCAGCGCATTCCTCCACGCCATCGATCATCTTTCCAACGAGCGCCGGCGCGATGGTGCCTACGGCTGGGGTGTCACCGAGGACTCGGCTGATCCGGAGAAGATGGTCGAATGGTTCATGGTGGAATCCTGGGCCGAACATCTTCGTCAGCACAAGCGGGTCTCCAATGCCGACGCCGACCTGCAGCGCAAGGTGCTGGCCTACCATGTCGGTCCCGAGAAACCTGTTGTCCGTCACTTCCTGACGATTAATCGGCCTGGTGCCGCATAGCGAAGACTTGAGCAGGCGGCGGCTTCAGCCGCCGCCCTTTATGCCGCCACGCGCGTTGCTCTCTTCGTCAGCACGTCAGGTGCCGAACCCGATTGACACAAACCGGGAGTCAGAACTTTTCAGTTTTTTACAGAGGATACTGAGATGGACATTGGTAGTGAAGCGAGCGGTCTCGCCAACCTGATCGCTACCGTGTTGAAACCGCTTGCAACCGGGCTCGAATTTTTCGGAGTCGGCGTAATCCTGATCGGCGTGGCCGTGGCAACGGCCGGTTACATCCGGGATCTGCTCTTGTCCGGACAACGCGATGCCTATGAGCGCTATCGCGCCAATCTCGGGCGGGGGATATTGCTTGGGCTCGAAATCCTGATAGGGGCCGATATCATCGCCACTATCATTGCTCCTCTGACGTGGGAAAGCGTCGGCCTTCTCGGGCTCATCGTCCTCATTCGAACTTTCCTGAGCTTTTCGCTCGAGGCCGAGATCGATGGTCAGTGGCCGTGGTCGAGGAATGCCCAGCGTGGGAGCGGACGATTGGCTCCGTGACTGATTCCTAGTAGCGGCGGGCTGCGAACAAGTTGCTCACGTTGAACACTTTCATCGGCATTGCTGATGAGCGCTGAAATTCGCTGCTTTGGCCCCGAATTTTCTGGCACTGGTGAATTGGCGATGGTCAGGTCTAGTCTTCCTCGGTCGTAGACGTATTTGCCCTGATCGACTGCCGAACAGGTCACTTCAGCAGCACAGTGCCGTACGGCTCGTGGCGGCTTTCCTGGCAATGTACCGCCGGTCGACTGAGGAGGGCGCATCGCGGTTTTCGTGCAATGCTGGAGAGCCACTTTCGGGGCGGCGGCGTCGGTTGTCGCAACCGAATCACGGCCTACATCAGGCGCAGCACCATGATCACCTCCTCGTTCTCGCGACCATGGCCCAGGAAGCCATTTGGGATACGGCCAGTCTCGACGAACCCATGCCGTTGATAGAAGCCAATCGCCCTCGCGTTCTCAGAATTCACCGCCAGTTCCAGCTGCAGAACGCCACGGTTTCGCGCATGCTCTGTAACCTCGTGCAAGAGGCGGGCCGCTACCCCGGTCCCGCGCGCGCCCTTCCGCACATAGACGCTCACAAGTTTTGCACGATGGGCCAGTTTCCTTGCATGCTCAAACCTGAGCCCCATCATGCCGACGGGCACCCCGCTCAAAAACGCGACAAACACAGGTTGGGCCAGGTTTTGGCGCCATTCCCGGTCGGTGAGGCGGACCCAATCGCCAAAGACACTCGCAAAGGAGAGTGGTTCGTGCGACAGCGCCTCCAGGCGCATGTGGCGAAGCACGTCTACGTCTTTGCTTGACAGGCGCCTGACCGTCACCTTCTCTTCGACAGGCACATCGATCTCCACCAGTGTACGCAGTTCAGTTTGATCACGCCAACTCTCGGGAAGCCAGCAATGGCTGCCGAAGCACTCCGGCCAACACCGCGCAGCTTCCCGGATCGCTCAAGAACCAGACAATTGCCACTCGACGGCCTCCAGGGCGATATCGCCACTGGCAATGCGCCTCGACAGATCCGCCCACATGGGATCCCTGGTGAAACTGCCAAGATCTCCGCTCGCCCGTACCAGGGGCATCCGCGCATATTTTGAAAGACTAACAGCAGCACCACGGTCGATCTCCCGCAACGGATAGCCGTTGGCAGGCTTCAAGACACGATGGCCCCAGACCCCGGACCGGTCGTCTTGCCGAAGTTCCGTCAGGAGGCCGTTTTCGTTCGATTGCTGAAGGCCGAGCGCTGTGAGGTAGCGCATCAGCGGATAGTAGATGGTCTGCCGACATCCACCGAGCGCTCTCACACCTGGCAAAATGGAAATTACCAGGAACGCGATGTACAGGCTGGGCACGATCACACGCGCGCGTAGCGCGGCTGCAATGGTGTCGGGACGGAGCTTCACTTCGAAGGCCGGCAAGTTGCCAGCCCTTAGGATCTCGCCCTCAAGGTGGAGCGGAACAATTCTGCCTTCTTGCAGTCCCCAGAAAAAGTCGGTCGTTCGGCGGACCCACCCTTGCCAGGGGCCCGTATTCAGACGATCGATCGCCTGCAAGCGGTTCCGTGCAACGCTGCCGTCTGCGAAGAAGCGAGCCGACAACCAGGATGCTGCCTCGTCGAGATGGGCGGCGACAAGGTCGGCGATGTCGAAGTCATCCAGTTGAAGCAGCCTGATGGGGCAGGGCATCTTACGACGCCACAGCACTTGATTGGCCGCCCTGATAGCTTCGGCGGCTGAGGCATATTCCTGCCCGGAAAGGGCATCGAGGAGACCGGCGGCTGATTTGTTTGGCGGGCGTTTTCCCGTCGCATTGGTGAAAGCGAAGCGATACGGACCATTCAGGCCACATATGCTGAACGAATCCATCCGGCTTCGCGCAAGGCCGAAGACATTGAGAGGCTCGCCTTCGAGCCAGAGCCAGCCGGGACCCTTCTTGGCCTTCTCCGTAAAGCTGACCGTTGAAGCGTGGTAGGTGATGTACCATTCCAAGCCATGCGCCTTCAGACCTAGCAGGCTGAACAGATGCGTGTAGTATGCGTCTGGCTCGATCAGCAGCAGGCAATGCGGGCCCGTCTGAAGCGCCGGTGACGCCGCCAACTGACGGCTCGCACTCCTCGCTTCCTCCTGTCGATAGCCGGATCGACACGCAGCGCCCTCGATGCACGAGCAAAGAAGGTCCATGGCATGACGACGCACCGGGTTATCGGAACGGAAACGCTCGACATTGTAAACAGCCGACGCATAGTCCGAAAGCGGACGGCGCCAGTACGGAGCAAGATACGGCATCAATGCTGAGAGCGCACTTTGCACCTCGGTTGGGCTGCAATGTTCGATGGCTTTCGGAGGCACCGACATCTCATGCAGCCAGACGCTTGGGCGCAACCAGCATCATGGTCGTCGGGCAACGCCACGCCAGACTCGGCGCCAATGGGTGAACATCGGTGTCGATGACGACGGTCGGCAACTGCGCATAGCAATAGCCAGGGGGAATAGCCGGTTTCAGCATCATCGAGGTCAGTTCCAGCACGGACGCCCGGGAATTGGACGACACGAACGTGTAAAAGTTCCCGCTGTTCCAGGTCAGCACGGAGTACCGGAAGAATGATCTCAGAGCGGCTACTGTGGCCGACAGATCGACCTGAAGCTCCGCCATCGTGTCGAGGACTTCATCCTTCTTCTCCGATATGTGCCCTGCGGAGAAGTACCTGGACTTGAAAATCTCGTCCTTCTGCCGCTCGCGTTCGTGGTAAATCTGGGGGTCAGGATGAGAGAGCTTTTGCACTTGGACGAGGAGACCGCCCGGTCGGATCCGGGGACAGATGAACTCGAGCTGGGCGCGCCGGTCACGGTCGTACATCTGAAACGTCGTGTCCTCGAAAAGCACGTCAAATCCACCCTGAAATGGCCGTAGATCCTGGTCTGTGGCGTAACGCCCGTCATCCAGCTCGAAGAACGGCCCCTGGAAGAAGTGTGCGTGATCGCTCCCCCGTTTCGCAAAGAACGATGTCCGGTTGGCTGCCGTTGGGCTGCAGCACAGGGACTCGATGCGACCATTGCCAAGCGCGGCAAGCGTTCGCGCAAGGCATCCAGTGCCAGTGCCCAGGGTGTAAATGGTCGACGGGGAGCCGCTGCGTGCCCAGGTCCTCAAGCAGAAGGAATATATCGCAGCCCCCAGCCGGCATTCCTCTTCGAGCCGGTAGGGAATGCTTGCAAAGTAATGGCCGTCAAAGGGGCCCCAGAGGCGTCGGTGCGTATCCGCGAGAACCGCACCTTCGAGATCGAAATCGAGCAGTCCCATATCAGGTTGTGGGTCGGCAAGATCCGGTGCTCCACCCTGTCCGCTTGCAGTCCTTTCGAAGAACGCGGCGAAGGATGTGAGCCTTGGAGCGTTTCGCCACCGTTCAATCACCTCACGATCCACCATAGCAAGCTCCCAGTATTCTCACAGATGGCGCTTGTCCGACATTCCCTCGAGACAATTGCCTGCCGCTAGTGCGGACGGCTCATTAGTTTCAGGTCTTCATCTGTGAACCCGTAGGAGGCGACAGCCAACCTGCCGAATTCGGCAAGTTGACTTTCCAGGACCGAGGGGGCCGTCTCACCTCGAGAGCGAGCGCCATCAAAATGCGATCAGTTCGAGCAGGCTTGCCTTGGCAACCGCGTGATGGCTTGTAGAAGCGCCAAGTTTGAGCCGCGCCGATCGAAGGTACAATTTGACGGCGGTTTCGGAGATGCCCAGATCAGCTGCGATCTGTTTGTGAATCCGGCCTTTAGCAAGCAGGTCAAGGCACTGATATTCGCGCCTGGAGAGGCCTCGATAACCGTCATCCTGTCGCAGACCCCTCAC
The DNA here is from genome assembly GCA_900469965.1 of Hyphomicrobiales bacterium. GTDB lineage: Bacteria > Pseudomonadota > Alphaproteobacteria > Rhizobiales > Rhizobiaceae > Mycoplana. Next base: position 48,749 of record UBZP01000013.1, read on the forward strand.
CGCCAGCACTGTTTCATGGATATGGTGGGCGAGGATATGAAGCTCATGCATGCTTGAGGCAAGCAGACGCGACCAATCACGTTTGGGCAAGTTCGACGCCGCGGAAAACAGACTGCGCTCGCCCTTCGGGCCTCTGACAGGGATGGTCAAGCCATGAGGGCCGATGTTGTAGGACCGTGCTTCCTTAAACAACCGCCAGACCTGTGCGGACTGCCGATCCAACGAAGACCAGTCCACCGGCAGAAGCGCCCATCGCATGACCCCGATAACCGGGTCGATTTCGAAGTACCGATTATGGGCATAAGTTTTCAACCAGGCGTCGGGATAGGTCGTGCAGTAATAGGGGTACCGGTCTGCTCTGCCTCCACTGCGAACAACAAGGAGTGTCATGTGCGACAGCCCGTATCGTGCGCAAAGTTCGTGCAGCGTGGGATTCAGCGCCTCGTTACTTTTTGCCGCCTGCAGCGTCCGCAGGGACGCCGCCAGTCTACGGTGGTCGAAGATGTCAGGAATGTTACGGTTCGCTACCACGTCGCCGGATCCTGTTAGGTCCATTCCGCGACCCGAACTCTAGCGGCAGCGTGCCGACGAGCACATTGTAGGAAATACCACAGCCGGCTCTCGCCCTGGTCCTTGTCGATACACGGCGTCATCAATTCGCCCTGCCTGAATTCGATCTTGCGCGAGGGGAGCGTGCGCGTTTGCTGCTTATTCACGTGGCATTCTGCCTATCGGAGTAGGCAAACGTGCCGCAAGCGACCAAGGACCTTGCCAGCGACATTCGAGCAAGATCCTGGTCTGGATCGCCGCCGGCGGGCTCCTGGCGGGGCTCGCATTGTCGGGGCAGGCTGCCAGCCGCTCTCATCTTGTCTGGACGGCAACGACGCTGGTGGTCCTTACCAGCTTGTTCATTCAGGTCCTCGGCGCCCTCCGACGAGGCGATGTCGGGCTCGATATCGTAGCAGCGCTTTCCATGTCTGCGGCCATCGCTTTCGGAAAGTCGCTTGCCGCAAATGTTGTGGCGTGATGTACGCGGGTGGCCCGTTGCTAGAGTCTTACGCCAAGGGACGTGCGCGCCGCGAAATTATGGCCCTGCTGGGATGCATCTCCCATTTTGCGATGCGTTACGGTCAGACTAGACTCGAGGAAGTCCAGATTTCGGCGACCGGCTGTTGATCCGACAGGGTGAAGTGCTCCCGGTCGACGGAATCGTCTTCGGCGATCCTCATCGTCAGAAGTCGCCGGAGTCGTGCTTCTTGTCGACGAGCTTGCGCGGTTGGCAAAGGCGATCGCGATTGCGCGCAGATGTCGTCGGACCGCGCTTCAGAGTGTGCACGTCGGCCTCACGCTGTCGATCGCCGTATTCCCGCTTGGTTTGGTGGGCCAAGCCGGCGCCCCACGCAGCAGAACGCCGGAAGAAGACATTTGGAAGAACGGTTGCTCAGGCCGCCCCTCTAATGCCTCCCTGCCCAAGAAGGAAGCTAGCAGAGGCCGAGCTTCTTGCCAGTGCGAATGACTTGGACGGCTGTCATTGCGCTCACGCTCATTGTAGGAGATTCAGAACTCCCAACACAAGAAACGCGAGTGTACCGACGACCAGTATCGTTTCGATGAACTTTGCGCTACCCATGACCGTTCCTCGATCGACATCAACAACGATTCTTGCTTTCAAATGTTCCAAGCTTGCCGCATAGCAGCAACGCTGCTGATCAGGTCACAGCGACGGTTCACTTGCGTTGTGCTGCCGTGCTGATCCTCTATCCGCAATCAGCCGTCGTCGGCGACCGGCCCTTTTACTGTCCAGGCCGGGCGGTCATCTCTGGGCCGTTGCGGACTATGGCCCCGCCGATGTCGACGACTCGACACGCCTTACCGATAAGGCCCGTTGCGGCATGGACGTGTTCTGGAACGACGGTGTCTGCGATAGGATTTCCACCCATGACGGCGGCTTGACGCATCGAAGCGAGCTGCGCCCGTCAGATCCGATCTCGGACGTAACCTCCGTGCGCGGTCACGCTCTCGAGTTCTCTGTGACGCACGGCGGCGCAACTCGCACCTCGGGCGATCAGCAGTAACACGCATGCGGCGTTCGACATGGACTGGCGGCCAGAACGTGCCTGCGTGCCGGCATCGTCCCGAACTTGTACTCCGTCACCGGCGGCCATGCGTTTGCGATGTGAATTATTGCAGGCACGAACGAACACTATCAGCATCTTGATCAACACGCGCACAGCGCGTCGGCGCGATCACCGCCCATCCGAAACACGAAGGGCTCCGAACCTCATACCTTCGGAGCCCTTCTATGTCCGTTGCCATTCCTGCACTCTTCTAGGGCGGGAGTGGCAATGGGCCTACAACCCAATTACACCGAAAATCAGCGCGGGTTTCAAGACCAGCAAGTTACCCATTTCGGATGAACGCTAGCGTTCCTAGTCAGAAGCGACCACCCAATGTGCCCGGCGCCACTCGCCAGCCATGGTAGCCTCCGTTCACATCCGGCGTCGCGGCTTGCTACACCTCGATCCCTTGCAGCCGCACCGCGTTGCAGCGACGACCCGCTAGCTGAAACTCGCGCAAAACGTCCGTCCCAGCCACGGGACTACTTGAAGGTTCAGTGCGGCATCGTTAGCGGCCTGAGCGACACGCAGGTACTGGCGATCAACGTCACCGATCATCAGATCAACCTGTCGAAACTCGTTAGACATAAGCCTATGCTCGAGCCCTGAGCCTTCCTGCTTATGCTGAGTGCCTGGTCGGAAGTGGGCAGCTCAGAGTGTCTGGTCGAAAGTGGGGGCAGTTCTGACGGAAAGGCTGGTGACCGGATCAATCTTTCGAAGATCGACGCGATCTCGGAGACGGCGAACAACGTCGCCTTCACCTTTATCGGCACAGAGAAGTTGTCCAAGAAGGCGGGAGAATTGCGCTATAGCAAGAAATTGTCGAACACCCATTTCTATGGGAATATCAATGGCGACGGCCAAGCTGACCTCGCCGTCCACCTCGACGATCCAACGACGCTTGCGATCAACTACTTGGTCCTCTAGATGAATCCAGACGTCATGTACTGGGCCAATCCGGGTGAGCCCCAGCATGCTTAGCGAGACTTGCATCTTTCGGTAGAAGCTTGAAACGCTATGCTAGGTATCTGAAACGAGCACAATTTCTCTGCGTCGTAGCGTCTGCAATTTGGCTTCCACCTCATCCGACAAGATTCGGTAGATTTGCCGAAGTGCATCAGCGGCTTCCAGATATGGCTGTGCCATGCCATCATCTCGCATTTGTCGACTGATATCCTCGATATTCTGAGCCCCCTTCTGGATAATACGCCCAAGGAGAAGTGCCTGGTCTAAAGTCAGTTCCCGGCGCCCGAGAATATGTTGAGCCTGGGCCTGGAGGTGCTGAGCTGTCTCTCCTTGTTTCTGCAGTACCTGCATCCATTCATTGCTCATGTGTTACTCTCCGCCACTTATTGAGGGTGACGCCGCAGAAGCAAAGTCAGGAGAGATCGGCGATCAAATCGAGGTCCCCGATGAGACTTGCCACCACCAGTAGTGCACCGGCAATCAACACGGCGTAGAGCCACCACGCATCACGCAAGGCACCCTCTCGGCCGTTCGTATTTCGGGACTTCGGCCGATGCTCCATACAGAACCAGTCAATCGCTCCCTGGCCTCCATCGTAGCCGTAGGGGGCCCACTTCTTGCAACCCGGGTGCTGGCACCAGTGTTGTTTGTGGTCGCTGGTTGACTTCCCGCCGTTTGTCTTTTTGTCGCTCATCGTGTGGTCAATCCACGGTCTCGTCCGCCAGATCATCGGTAAGAGGAGGTCGGCGGCCTCCTGCGTTGCGCTGCCGCTATGATGTCGAGCGCCTTTAGCGGGTCCTCGCAACCGTTTCGGAATACAAACATTACGCGGCGAGCCAATGCCCGTGCCTCATTGCTGTCCACCGGATGCCGTGCGCCCTTATTCGCAACACTAAACACACTTCGCATCACGCTGATATCCTCCGACGTGAAGACCCCTATCCGACGTCTGCTGTTCCCAGCCGGTGCCGCGCGCTTTCGATGCTTGGCGGCCGCCAAGCCGACGCTCGCCAGTTGGTCTCCGTAGACGAGCCCTCGATCATAGAGGTCGTTGAGATAATGGCGCAGCCAAAGGCGCTCGGATGGTAAAGATCCAAACCAGGCCTGTGAGGCAATCTCGTGCACTAGAACCGCAAGAACGGAATCTCGATCGCGTGCATCAATGATGAGATGAGTTTGGGAGTGCATTACGATCTCCTCCCGTGGGGGGAAGAAGCCACCTCCCTGTCGTCGACGCCCCTATAGTTTGCCGACGATATCCGTACTATGCGCTCACGCCCGGAAGACACAACGAAATAAAACTGTGATGACGGGAGCGTTGTCAACGTGGCATTCTCCTCGCCAGGAACGGCTCTTCCGCCGAGACGTGCGCCGGGCGCTTTTCCGCTGCAGTCTTGACGTGCGGAACGCCTTTGACCTTCTGCATGTCTCTATCAGCACTCCGCCTTCGGGGTACCAAACTTCGGCGCAGTTTTCTATCGCCACACGTGGCCAGCGGAGGCCCGGTGTTGGTCCTCCGCTGGCTTCGCGGGCATCACGCCTGCGCCGACGCCAAGGGCGCCGGTGGGCCGGACGGGGGCATCGGGCCCAAAGCGGGAAACTTTTCTCTGGCACAGATGTTCCGCCACAGAAAAAATGTGTGGTCTAGCTTCTCGGCTATCGTCGCACCGAATTGAACTGCGGAATGCTGGTACATTGCTTGCTCCGGAAGCACTGGCAGTTTGCACGTTGAGTGGCCTGCGCATGGCGGGGTGTCGGTGCTTTGAAAACCGTGGGACAGTGGTCTTGGCTGGGTTGCTGCCCCAACACACGTGTGTACAATTTCCGCCATGGCGAATCTCAACGCGAGAATTTCAGACATCGGCCTGAGACCCGGTCTCGTGGCGGAGCTTAATCAAAGAGGTTTCGATCGTGTTGCTGACATGATCGACATGCCCAACTATGAAATCCTTCGTATCCCCAACATGGGAGGGACCTGTTATCGTCGTCTCTGCGCTGCCATGGGACGCGAGCCACATTCGAAAAAGTGAGTTGCCGTCCCAGCAAGCGTTGGTCAACCGAAGATTTCGGCACTTAACGCTCAATGCCTCCAGAGAGGGCTCCTGAAACCGCAAAGCCCGACGTTGTCATGGCCCAAGCCCTTACATTGGGTATAGCGTTTCGGCGAGGTTCACGGCCTGTGGCCGGATACGGCTTCGACATTCGGAAAGTTCCGCAGAGCTCGAACAGCCGGGGCACTCGATCGTGTGGAAGGCCGTGGAAGTGCAGGGTCTTTGATGTCGAGCAAGAGGCAGGACAGCGTAAATGAAAACCCCGATCGATTTGCTGTCATAAGGGAATATCGGTGTATCACACGCGTCATGGCATTAGCCACCCGCAAAGCCTCGATGGGCAAATCGCGCCCACGTGGTTGCCGATTTTCTCACCTGGGTACTTATCCCGGGCGAGAACGCGGCCATGCTCGGCAACGAGATTCGCGCACTTCATACGCGTGATTTCATCCTAACGCCTGGTCGAGAAGGTCCGACGACGCGACGCATGGGCAGCGCGTTCGGGTGGCGCGTCTCGCGATCGTCATAATGCAGCATCGGCGCGTCGAGCTCTTCGACGGTCGGGCGCCCGTCGCATTGCGTCCATCAGGATGTTAACCCAAGACGCTTCAGCAATACCGTGGCGTCAGCCATGGCGGTGCGATCAAGATCCAGGTCCGAGCGGGTTGCGATCGCGATCGCACTTGCGAGATAGTTGCCCATCGTACTGAGGGTCCGACGCGACCTTGCATAACTTGCAAGGCCCCATCCTGGTTCTCAATTCTATAGCCGTGTCCGAATACGGCAGCCGTATAGAGTTTACCGCAACGGGCCGAAGACGAAGCTTGGGGTCGCACCAGAAGACACGGATCGCTTCACCCAATGGCGAGCAACTTGCATTCCCATGGCTGCGGTGGCACTGCCTCGATGAGAGGTCCGACTTTCATGCCGTGCCTTCGGCCCTAATGTATGCGATTAAAAATTCAGTCCGCCTTATTGACCGGTGGAAGTGTCCAGGAGCCGTTGATGATGGACGGATCATTTTCATCGGGCCAATAGAGGCGCATCATCAGGTAGAACTTTCCCTTGGGCGCCGGGAGCCAGTTTGCCTCCTTGCCCGCGCCAGGCGACTTGTGCTGGATGAGGATGTCGACGGACCCGTCGGCATTCGCCTTGAGGTCCTGGCGGGCGCTGATCGAGTAGCGATTGATGGGATTGTCGACGAAGAAGTAGTTCTCGTCGTACATGGTGATCGACCAGAAGCCCTTGACCGGCGGGAGCTGCCCTTTCTTGAAAGTCACGATATAGGCGCTTGCGCCATTGTAGCTGCGAGCGAAGACGCCGTCGCCGTCCCTTCGAGACGTCGGATAGACGGCGTCCTGCGGCCGATTGGCACCAAGTCCGATGGCGGTAACGAGCGCGCGCTGAATATAGTTCGTGCCGTAGACGCCGGTCTTGGTCGTAAATCCCCAGCCGTTGGTGTTCTGGACATCCCCATCGCTCATTTTGAAGTGCAGCATGATGCGCGCGAAGCCGATCTCGGGGACATGTCTTTCGAAGGCGGGATCGAACTTGGATTTGTTGAAAGGCTGGCCGGGAACGAGACCGATCGCCGCGAACCTTTCGAGAGCTGGTGCGTCGACCTCGGCCGGTTGATTTCGCGTCATGAGCTCGCTGAGCAGGGTGAAATACTCGATGGCCGTCATGCGATTGACCTGATCCCGGACCGCCGTTTTCATGTCTACGGACGGATCGACCTTTCCCGCAGGCGGAGTGTAGTCCGTACCCCAGGTCGACAGCGGCTGCAGCTTGCAGGCGTCTTGGATCTTATGTACGGCGGCATAGTCATCGGGCGTGCCGGTGCAATAGATGCGACCAAGGAGCCAGACGATAGCGGTCGGTGACTTGTATTCCGTGACACCTTCCGGAAGGGAGCCGGACCAGCCTGGTCCGGTGATGGCGAAGGTTTGTGCCGTCCCACCAGTGGTTCTCGAACCCGGCACTTGGAATACATTGGTCCAGCCGTCGAGCATCGGGAAAAGGAAGTACCGATCGCCCATGTCCGGGAAGGAAAAGACCCAGGGCTCGTCGCCGACGTCGATGAATGTTGTCGTATAGAGCGTGTCAGCATTGGGGGCCGTGACGTCTCGGAAGGACGCATTCGGGTATTCGCGGAGCTTGATGAGATGTCCCATTGGTCCGCGCGTCCCCTTGACCTCGGCGACATTCGTTATGACGCGTCGCGTCATTTCCATGGTCACCAGCGGATAACCATAGATATAGGCGTCGACAGCCGTCCAGAAGTCCTCGGAACCTGTGACCAGATCTGTGAGCGGCCCGTCAAAGGCATTTGCTGGGCGAACGGCCGTGGATGCGAGAAGGCTGGTGCCGCCGACGATCGCGGCGCGGCGTGTGATATTCATAGCTGATCTCCCTCATTCGTTGGCTAGTAGGGCAAAAGGGGCAGGTAGTTTGGGTCGGGCGGCGCCCGCAAAGGACACCGGCGTACATGGCAACTCAATGATGTCGATGAAGACAGAGGTCTGCCCGTCGGCATTAGCCGGAATTTCGCCTTCGAGCACAGCGACATCGAAGTTGATGCGACCGCCGGCGGCCTTGGCGACTTCAGCATCGCCACCTCGACCTTCACGCTCGGGCCGTCCTTTGCGAACATCGCGACGGCCGCGCTCGGTCCTTTGAAGAACTGTCGGACCCCTCGTCCCGCGGCTCCAGTAGATGCGCGCTCAGCGCGTGGCCTGCCGCTGGAACCGGCCGATCGGCCAAGATGATTGCGTTGGGCGCGGCGCCGTCCAGGATCAACTTGCCGGCTTGCAGTTTCGCGCCGGTTGCGTTCATCACGATGAGCGAAGGCTGCATCTGGGGCTTGTGAGCACCGGTGCCGCAGAGAGGACGAGTTCGTCGCACACGTAAAGAAGCGCTCGCTGACCTCGGCGAGTGTCTCAGTGTCCCGTGTCCTGTCCGGAAAGTGCCGGACCGCTGCCAGCATCCATCAGTCCTAATGCTTGCCACGACCAACTCCGACCTCAGTGTCGCCCTTGGCTGGTTTTATAGGGTGACAGCTCGCAACTTCTGCGTAACATTACGCAAAGTTTGGGGTAACATCGCCATGAGCAGTTATTTGGGAAGCGTACGGAGCGTTCGTGGGTCACGCGTGCCGCTCGTTGGTCTCGCCGGGACGACGAGTGGGGAACAGACGGCGGCGAAGGATACCACGTCCTTTGGACGTTCGGCTCGGGAGGCGCTCGATCGCATCCTGCAGAGCCCGGACTTCCATGCTACGCCGCGATCTCGCCGCTTCCTTACCTATGTGGTCGAAGAGACCCTTGCCGGCCGTGCCGAGCGCATCAAGTCGTTCTCAATCGCCACGGACGTGTTTGGCCGCGGCTCTGATTTCGACGCCCACTCCGACCCCATTGTTCGCCTTGAGGCCGGCCGGCTGCGCCGTGCGCTCGAACAGTACTACCTCAAGGCGGGGCGCGAAGACCCGCTCATCATATCGATTCCCAAAGGGGGGTATGTCCCGCTTATTCTGCCCCGCACCAAGGTGGAAACAGGTGCGCGGCGTGCTTTGGCCAAGCCCAGGCCCATCTTACTCGGGGCCGTGGCGGCGCTCGGCCTGGCAAGCGCGGTATCCGTGGTCATGTCGCCGCCCTGGCGCAGTGATCCCACTGTACCTGCCGTGCCGCGCCTCCTCGTCCGGCCGTTCGAGGATCTGTCTCGGTCGGGCAACTCGGCCGCCTTCACTGCAGGTCTGACGCACGAGATCATCGGTCAGGTGGCGAAATTCAAGGACATCGTTACCGTCGAGGGCCGGGAAGCCACCAGTTCCGCGGGCGATAAGGCGCGCTATGAGCTTTCGGGAAATGTCAGCCTGGGCGAGGATACAGTCCGTTTGCAGGCGCGCGTCTTGAAAACAGAAGATTCCAGTGTTCTCTGGGCGCAGTCTTACGAGGCGGACTTCGAGCCTTCACAGGTGATCACGATAGAAAAGGAGATCGCGAACCAAATTGCCACAGCGCTCGGACAGCCCTACGGGGTGATATTCAGGGCCGATGCGGAGCGCGTGGTGGCACATGCACCCGACGACTGGGCTGCCTATTCGTGCACACTGTCATACTACGCCTACCGTGCCAACATCGATGCCAGGACCCATCCCGCCGTCCGCCAATGTCTCGAAGATGCAGTGGCGCGCTTTCCGAGCTATGCGACCGCCTGGGCACTTCTGTCGCAGACCTATATCGACGAGATCCGGTTCGGCTACCCCGTTGGTTCGTCGATGTCACCCACATCTCTTGATCGTGCCTTGGCCGCTGCGCGTCGTGCCATGGAGATCGACCCACAAAATGTGCGCGCCCTAGAAGCCGAAATGTTCGCACTCTACTTCAGCGGACAGGTTGACGCGAGCCTGTCTCTGGGCAAACACGCCCTCGCGACCAATCCGAACGACACAGAACTGATGGGAGAGTACGGTTCGCGCCTCGCCGTGTCGGGACATTGGGACGAAGGTTGCAGGCTCATCGCTGAAGCGCGCGGCCGCAATCCGGGCCCGCTCGGCTACTATGAGGCTATCCTCTCGGTTTGCGCCTATTTTCGTAACGACTACAAGACTGCCGCGATGTGGATAGGAAAGTCGGGCGCCATTGACAATCCCGCCTATCACCTGATTGCGGCTGCCGTGCTCGCGGAAGCCGATCCCACGGGAAAAGCGGCAGAATGGGAGCGGGACTGGCTGATGGCCAACGCTCGCGGCCTCGTCGAGAATATCTGGACATGGACGGCCCTTCGTTACGCAAGGACGGAAGATCGGGAGCGCTTTGTCGGGTCGCTGCGCAAGGCTGGTCTTCCAATTCCCACTCGACCGGCCGTGCCACGCTGATCTGGCCGGCGTGTTCGACGCCGGGCCTTGTGGCTGGACAGCTCTAGTCTACTGTTCCGAACTTCCGCAACAGACCCGCAATTGCTGAAAACACTACAATCAACGCACAGTAGCCCAGCGTTGTCAGGGTCAGGCCAACAGCACCGACCATCACCCCTGCCAACAGGGTCGGCAATCCGAAAGCGAGATAGCTGAGCGTGAATAGCGAAGCGAACAGCTCGCCACGCTCATCCGGGCGCACCAGCGGAACGATCGAGCGCAGCACGCCATAGAAGCATGTTCCAAAGCCCGTTCCGGCGATCATCAGTGCTGCCAGATATGCGGGCAGGGACGGCCAGACAATTGCAGCAAGCGTCAACGCTGTGCCGATCGAGAGCGCCAAGGTGCCGTAAAGTGTCACCCGCCGCGAGGAATGGCCCCGCGCGGCATGGCAGGCGGTGGCACCTGAGGCGCAGAGCAATACGATCACGCTTGCCTGGGTGAGGTGATCCTCCGCATTGAAGATGTGCCGGACAATCGGTGCTCCGAGCGACAGATAGAGACCGCCCGTTGACCAACCCGCGATTACGGCCGGTGCGCTGCGCCAGAATGCCCTGGCTGCCGTCGCCGGTACGCCGATCCTCGGGCGAAGGGAGGCCCACACACCCTCGTGTCGCGGCGCGGTCTCAGGAATGAACCAGATCACGACGGTAAACAATGCATAGGTTGCCACCAGCGTGCCAAATACGTCGGCTTCCGCCAACTCGGTGACGTCCATCAGCACGCCCGCCACAAGAGCACCCATCGCAAGACCGCTCAAGGGAACGACGGAATTCCATACCGAAGCGCTGCCTGGTCTGTCCTTAGGCTCGAAATCGACCACTGCCGCCGAGAGTGCGGAGAGCGTTAGCCCAACCGCCACACCTTGCAATGTACGCGCGGCGAGCAAGCCTGCCACGCCATCTGCTTGCCAGAAAAGCAGCATGCTCAATGCCAGCAACCCAAAGCCTGCCGATATGACTGGACGCCTGCCGACATGGTCCGACAAAGATCCCGTAACAAGCAGCGACGCAAGTAGCGCTACAGTATAGACGGCAAAGATGCTTGTCAGGGTCGCCGCGGAAAAGCCGATCTGCTGCTGAAGAATGGGATAAAAAGGCGAGGGTGCGCTAGCACCGGCCATCATCACGGCCATGCCGGCGAGTGTGACGCGAAAGCCCGCGAGGCCGCTGAGCGGTAGGGGGAGCGTCGTGAAAGACATGGGTCACCCGATTGTTCGAATAATTTCGAACCAATTAGTACTATCCTTTCTCTAAGGGTTCAACTAAATTCGAACCATGGCGTCTGAGGTTGCAGAACTCCCACATCCCGCTCGCAGCGAGCTTAAGCTGACCGACGTGCTCTTTGCGTTGAGCGACCCCGAGCGACTGGCGATCGTACGCCAACTGGCGGGTGGTCCGCTGGAAATGGCACAGTGCCACCTCTCAGACCCTTCGATGCCGAAGTCGACAAAGTCGCATCTCATGAAGGTGCTGCGAGAAGCTGGTGTTATCCGCAACGAGCCCCTCGGGCGTGGTCGCCGCCTTACGCTCCGTCGCGAGGATTTGGAGACCCGTTTCCCAGGCTTGATTGGTTCGGTGTTGTCCACCTTTGGTGAGAAATAACTCAGCCGAAGCCTGTGGCAGGCTTTTGCGCGAGCCGGCGTCGCCAAGATAGAAAGCTGGGCAGCAGGCTACCCTGTTCCTTCAGCGTCCCCGCGCGACAGGGGACATACGCAATTTGTCGCGGCAGGGAGGATGTTGTGGGGGCCCTCGTTTCAATCGATGGAACTTGGCGCTGGACTGTTCCACTCTATATCGATACGCCGGACCAGCTGAGAAAAATGGGCGCCTCTCCTCCTCGCGGCGTGTGGGGAGGCGAAAAATCAAGTTACGGAACTTTCCTGCGGAGCCGAAAATGGGACTTCAGTCGGTCGTGTTCACCTAATATTCAGAGCTTGGGCGCATATTTGGTTGGGCGCCGGCCTGTCACTACGTACGCTCACCTTCTGCATGGGCTCGCTTCGGCGGGCCATTTTTGTGAGATGGGGAGCCCCAGAGATACTATTTACGCCAACGCAGCCATGGAGACGCTGCGTGCGGATTACCGTCACCTCCGGCAGCAGCGCTTGAGCCGCGCGCATCATGAGCCCCGGTATGTTGTCCGGACCGTCGCCCAGCTGCGAGCGCGACGGGGGCTGGCGTTCCGTAGGGGGAAAGGAGTCGCCCAGTGGGGGAACCACCGCGCTCGCCCAAAGTTATCTCCCCAAACAGGAGGAAACAACATGCCGGCAAAATCGAAAGCTCAGCAAAAAGCAGCAGGTGCGGCTCTTTCTGCGAAGCGTGGAGACACGCCCAAGAGCAAGCTAAGGGGCGCCTCCAAGCAGATGGCCGAATCCATGACCGAGAAAGAATTGGAGGAGTTTGCCTCGACCAAGCGGAAGGGCAAACCGGAACACGTATCGGACTGAGCGGGCACTTCAGGCTTGAGATCAACTGGAGCAACGATGCGCGGTGCCTTGGCGGGTGCACGGATGGGCGTCCGTACGATTTGCAAGCTTCCGAGTCCGCCCGGCGCGCGGGGAGCCGCCGCCTTCGGCAACTATCGCCCTCGCGCCGCCATCAGGCGTGAGCTCGGCGGCCGAAGTCGACGTGGACGGTGGGTCGTTTTTTATTGCCCAGCCAGATTTTGGGAGACCGGAGCCAACTAGCTTTTCACGCCGCCCACACGCTCACTGGGGGTTATGGCCACCATCAAAGGCGATAAGGCTAGCACTCGCGCACTAAGGCACGGGCTTGCCAATGTGATCCGCCACAAACGCACCACGATCACCCAAGGGCAGTGGCTGCCCAGTGGTTGAATCGCACACCGTCTGGTGTTCAAGTTCCGCATTCAGTTCCGCGCCGACCAGTATGATCAAGACTGAGAGCCACATCCAGATCAAAACGCCCACAAGGCCTCCGAGGGCACCATATGTGGCTTCGTAGTCGGCGACGTTGTCGAGGTACCAGGAAAAGCCCAATGTCATCACAAGCCAAGCGAAGGTGGATAGAGCGGCACCCCAAGTCAGCCATCTGACTTTGGCTGGCTCCCGGCTCGGCCCTAATCGGTAGATCGCCGTCGATGCCGCGAACATCAGCAGCAAGAGGAAGGGCCATCTTGCAAAGAGCGCTAAGTTCTCCTTCAGGGGATCGAGCCAAACGTACGACAAGGCGATTGGCAAGATCCCAAGGGCAGCAATCACAGCGAGTGCAGCCAGCATTGCGCCAAAGGTGAACGCAAGCGCAATCACGTTCAGCCGAACGAACCCGCGCTTCTCTACTTCGTCATAGGCTACGTTCATTGCATCGAACATCGCCAACGTGCCATTGTGGGCACTCCACAGGGCCACAACCAGTCCGACGAGGAAGGCTGCTCCTAAGGCGCTTTGCCGGCTTTGAATGAGCAAATGCAGTTGATCCGAAAAAACCCCGTATGCCTCCCCCGGCAATACGCTGGCCATTGCCTGTACGTGCTGGCTGATGTCGGTCGGATCTGCAAGCAAGCCGTACAGCGAAACGGTGGCGGCTAGCCCGGGAAAAAAGGCGAGGAGCAGGTAGAAGGTAACGCCTGCCGCGACCAGTGTAACCCGGTCGGTCGATAGCGAATCTATGACCCTCCAGAATACATCCCGCAGTCCTCGCGGAGGAATCTCTGCTGGTCTCTGGGCCAACCGTCCGCGGTCTTTGACCTTGCCGGCATCAAGTTTGGCAACACCCGGCCGAGAACGCCCGCCAAGGGCGCGGCCCGAAATGAGCGCGCCCGCCAGGACGGAAAGCCCGATCAAGGCCAAGGTTGCACGATCGCGTGAGCCACTCTGTCTGCGCGACATGCTTGCCTCCATCTCCTCCAAAGGCGTAATGCTCGACCTTTAAAAATGATGCAGTTCGGCAGAAGAGACGTCCGGCGGCGGCCGAGCCACCGCAATCTCCCGCCAGCTGCCGTGTTGTCGTATCGGCTTGGTCCCGATTCCATCGTCTGCCCCATCGAGGCAGGCCAGGTTTTGCGGCGGCAACGCGGTAGAAACGAGTCGATCTCCTTCCGAGCGCTTTTCCAACGGTTGTTTTTGCCGCGACCATCTATGGCAACTCGCGAGGTATCGAGGGGACACGCGGGCTTCGTTCTGAGGACGAGGTGGGCACATCTGAAATTTCTGACCTCGCCAAGAGTGTTCGTAACCCTACTATCCCCCCGCGGCGTACGCCAGCCGATAGCAGGTCTACTGCGATCATGGGATGCCGCTTCACAAGGCGCATGATGACCCGTGCAATTGCTGCAGTCACTGCTCGACTTTTCACGGTCTTGCTGAGACGGCTGACGATGAAAGTCTCAACCCAACTTGTTTGGATAGCGGGCGACGCCGTAGTTAATGTACGACGGCGCCGTGGCGAGGGCCCGTTTTTTTTCGGAGCTCCCTCCGTCGCTCATTCGCCGCTTTTCTCATCTTTTTTGGTAGTGCATCGTTTGCGCTGTTGCGCACCACGTCGCTCACCGCATGTGCTGCGCTTCGCATCGCCTCTCCGGCCAATCCTGCCACCTTCACGCCCTTTCGAGCACCTTTTCCGGTGGCGTCGGCAATCTCGTCACGTTCACTTAGCAGTACTGCAGCTGCGGCTCCTGCGCCTGCAGTGAGTGCATTCGCCAAAATCCCGCGCCCAATATCACTTTTGAGCAAAGCATTCAGGATCGATGATTTTCGGATGACCTTTGGCACCTTGTACCCACCGACTTTTTTCGGAATCTTGTTCTTCGCCATGACGAATCCTCCTGTCGGGCGGGAAACGCAGAAAACCATGAGCTGTTCCCGTTGCAACGAACGTCATCGCTTTAAAGCCACCGTCTCGGGAAAAATTTCTATCAAGGGCGGGAACAGGCGCAGACGTTAACCGTTCGCATCATGGGTCCGCAAAAGACCTCAAGCAACCCCTTGCGGAAGGAAACGGCTATGGCAAACGATTATTATCGTCGTCAGGAACAACGTGAAGCAGGGCGATTTGGCCGAGACCAGGATGATGACCGCGGTCGACGGCACTCGCGGTGGATGCCGTCCGAGGATGACGACAGAGAACCCCGCAGATTCAGCGCCGACTGGGACGATGACAGCAGGTCAGGGCGCGAATTTGGCGGTAGGGAACGCGAAGAAGGGGGGTATCGTGGCACCTCCTTCGGTGAGCGCGTCGGCGGCGGTTTTGGCGGACAGTATCCAGGCCGCGGCTTTGGTGAATTTGAGAGTGACACAACGCGTGGAGGCTATGGTGAGCGCCGGTTCGGTGGCGAGGGACGCGACCGCGGCCGAGACGTGGGTTGGAACGAAAGTGGTCGGGAAGGCGGCTATAGTGGGCAGGCACGCGGACAATTTCAGGGCCGCGGTCCTAAGGGCTATGAACGGTCCGACAGCCGCATTCGCGAAGATGTATGCGATCGTCTGTGTGACGACGCGAGTATCGACGCCACGGAGATTGAGGTGAGTGTCGAAAAAGGCGAAATCACACTGAGTGGCACTGTGGAAAGCAGGGATCAGAAACGACGTGCGGAGGACTGCATCGAAGACGTCTCTGGCGTAAAGAACGTGCAGAACAACCTTCGTGTCGCGCCGCAGTCGTCGTCCGGTGCCAGCAATAAAACGAGCACCTCGGCGTCGTCAATGTCTGAAGGACGGAGTGAGCCGGGGATGGGAGGCGAAGCCACTAAACCGCATTGACTCACTGGATTTGCATGCCTGTGAAGGGGCAGAGCCCCTTCACAGGGTGCTTCTGCATACAACCGGGTAGTCGGGCTTCGCCCTCACCACACCCCAAATGTGCGCAATAGGGGTTCCACTACAAAGAAAGCAATTAATCCCGCGCACCCGAGCACCAACGCGATCGCAGTGAATGAAACTTGCATAACGAACCTTACGTTGACAATTCCTGCGGGTAGAACAACTCCAGTCGCTCGTGAAAGGTTCCCCTCCCAAAAGTCCGCCATTCAGGCGGAGCCCGCAAAGTCTATTGCGCTGACAGCCATTGAACGGACCCTCACTGTCATACCCGTTTGAAGGAGGATGGCGTCCGCGTCATTCCAGTCGATTCGGACGCCGAAACTCCGCGAGCCTTCTCATGCACTTTGAAGTGCGATGGTGGAACACTTTCAAATAGAAGCTGCGCTCAAGCCGACATCAGGGGATCTGAAGCGGCGGCCTTAGGTTGGTACTTGAAGTAGCGCAAGGGGGACGCCGTTCTTCGCGACGCCGGCAGGGTATCTGCCAGTTCAATCTCTTTCCCCAGCTGGCGATCCTCCAGGACTGTACTCTCGCCCGCGTTGGGTAAAGAAGATGCCACGCGAGCGGCGGTCGAAATCGCCATGCCTACCTGAACCCGGAGCGCCCGTGCAGGTAAGTATCCAAGCCAGCTCTCCGGCGCTGTCTTGGCTTGAAGCGCTGGAAGCTGGAAACGAGGAAATTCCACCGAGCCTCGCCGCGGCGCTTGAAACGCTCGCGCAGGCACGTGAGGCTTCGCCGCCACCGACCGCTTACTGCGTAAAGATATCCGAGTGAGCGATCAGCCCATCTTGAACGAAGACAGCGATGACACGCTTCCTCTGAAAACTTACAGGGCGACTGTCTGCATCCTGAAGTAATATACCGAATGCAACGGGACCGGAGGGACAGCAGCATGAATGACAAGACCCGCGCCAATCAAATTGATGTCGCCGTCGGTGCAAATCTGCGCCGAGTTCGGAGCCTTCGGCAGATGAGTCAAGAAGCGCTGGCGACGCAGCTAGGCATAACGTTTCAGCAGGTTCAGAAATATGAAAAGGGCGTCAACCGCATTTCGGCGAGCAAGCTGGTTCTGATTGCCGAGGCGCTTGATTGCGACCTGTCGTCCCTGTTTGCAGGTATAGCCGATGAAAGGCACGACGAGCCAATCCCCGTTTTGAGCGCGCGAGCCGTCAGACTGGCTGCTCTGTATGATCGCCTGCCTGACGAGACTGCTCGAGATGCGATTTTTAAGCTGGCTCTGACCATGGGGGGTGTGGAGACGGAGGGGACGGACCAGTAGCCGGAGATGCGTCAAGGCGAACCACGCTTGGCGAAAGCGGGCCCACTCTTACCGGGCAATTTGCAGGCACTTCGCCCTTGTCGCATCGGTCTGGCCGACGTGGCTCCTTCTGACGCCATGGCAAGTTGCGGATACAGCGGCAGGATGCGTGCCGGTGATCCTTCGAGATTGGCTGATCGGCCTTCCTCGTACTCGGGGTCCACCTCCTGACGAGGACAGCAAGACGAAAGGGACGACTTGGTCTCCCGCGACATACGGCGACGAGTGATCCTAACCGTCCCATCGATAGATCCGGGCCGCGAGTGTCTTCCTCGCGGCCGGACAGGGTCACAGCAAGAAGTCGCTGCTGTCCAGATTCGAAAGCGAAGTGAGCTTGAATGTGAGCGTGTCACCGTTGCCGAACTCAATCGTAGCCCGTTCATCGACAACCTTGGTGAGGGCGAGGACATCATCGATCGAGGCAAAGCCAAACGCGGTCAAGTCGATCTTGTCCATCCCATCTCTGAAATCCTTCACGCGGTCGCGCCCGGCGGCTGCTGCGAAGAGGAAGACGTCAGACCCCGCGCCGCCCTTTAGTTCGTCGTTCCCCTCGCCGCCGAAGAGCGTGTCGTCACCCTTGCCCCCGTCCAGACGATCGTCGCCGGCTCCGCCCACAAGGACATCGTCACCAGCCTCACCCGCGAGCTTGTCGTCTCCGGCTCCTCCATCGAGCGCGTCTGCTCCCTTTCCACCGAAGAGCTTGTCATTGCCATCATCACCCTTCAGCAGATCATCGCCGACCCCGCCGTTCAGCAAGTCCTTCCCTGCACCACCGGAAAGCGTGTCGTTCCCAAAGGCGCCATAGAGCTTGTCGTTGCCGATGTTCCCGACGAGTGCATCGTCGCCTGCGCCACCACGGAGTACGTCGTGGCCCGCACCTCCTCCAATGTCGTCGTCGCGGTCGCCCCCCTTGAGCTTGTCACTACCCTTCTCTCCACGCAGGTGCGTTCCATCCTTGCCGTCCTCGTCGCTGTCGTCATGTCCCTTCTTTCGCTTCTCCAGCTTGGTAAGAAACCTGCTTTCAAGCGAGGATTCGATCAGATCAATGGAGTTCCTTCTCATGGCGCTTCCTCAGTTCGCGTTGTGCCGTATGCAAAGTCTGGGCCGGCGAACATTTGGGCATGATTTGTGAATCCTTACGGCAGCAACCCGTTAAATCTTTAGGGATCTGCACATTAGCTGAAAAAGCTGAGGAGCTTCTGCAATCAGCACGATACGTGCTCGCCAGACACCAACGCGCGATATTCCCACGTGATCTGCTGAGTGGTTTGGAGGCGATCTACCAGGGGTGCTCAGAGGATGAAGTCGCCCTTAAGCAGATGCAACTTATCGTCTAGTCGGACGGAAAAGTCGGCTTGGCTATCTCCGTTGCGATCGACATAGACGAAGGTGTCACCGGAGCGGAATTCATAGCGAAGCTCACCAGCCTTGTTATGGAAATCAGCGCCTCCGATGAATTTGAATGTCTGGTTTCCGGACGCGTTGGCATTGGCATCGATGTAGGACACATCAATTCTGTCGCCACCATCGAGGCTGAAATCATAGATCGTGTCTCGTCCCGAGGAGGCGACTGTTGATTCACCAACGGACTTGAATATGAACTTGTCGGCGCCGCCGCCTCCGTAGAGCTTGTCCTGGCCGAGATCTCCACGAAGCTTGTCGTCCCCCTCGCCACCGCTCAGCCGGTCCTTTCCTCGACCGCCCCGCAATTCATCAGCACCGTCGGACCCATAAAGGAAATCGTCGCCGCGATCGCCCTCCAGCCGGTCGGAACCGCCGGCACCGTATAGCGTATCTGCATCGTCACCGCCCTGCAGCCGGTCGGCACTCCCGCCGCCATAGAGGAAGTCGTTCCCATCCCCTCCCTGAAGCCTGTCTCTGCCATCAAAACCGAATAGCTTGTCATTTCCTCCCCGTCCCTCGAGACGGTCTTCGCCTCCCGTCCCTTTGAGCGTTTCGCTTGCAGAAGTGCCGATCCTTCGAACCATGTCACTATCCTCCCGTGAAGAGACGGAGGAGAAGTTAGGGCGCCATTCCGTTTGCCTCAATCGATACTATTTCGCTCCGCACTACCACCAATGTCGGTCTTGCGGACGACGTGCGCGGCTCGGAATCGGCTGCACGGGGATCGGGGCGCGGATCAGGCAAGCGAAGCCGGATGTGAATGGAACGCTGCCAGAGCAGTAGCCAACAAGCATCGCCGATCCAGATTGTTCGGCTGCTCCATACTTCTCCGGGATGGATGAGACCATGGCGGAAATACGCTCGCCTCGAACGCCGATCGTATGGACCGCCTACTCGAATGCGAGGCGGCCGCAGAGACGCGACTGCAGGACCTCATCTGCGACGCAGTGAGCGCAGGATGGGTTGAGGTGGAGGTCTGTACGGCGATTGGTACCCTGGCCGATCACCATATCCTTGCCGTATTGGCGAAAGGCGATCGAACAGCCAAGCATGCACGGACGAAGCGATGACAACCGACCAGATCGCGATCCTCCAGGCCACACGTGCCATGATCGACAGCCTGGGCAACCTTGAGTTCGCAGGGATCTGGGTGTCGCAATGGGAAAGCGTCCGGAAGGTCAAAGAAGGATTGGTCACGACCGATCTGTTCGGCTTCCTGACAGCGGATCCGAACGGGATCGTCGGCCCCATCCACTATAAGGCGATGCCGGTCGTATTGCGGCCCGGAGACGAGGTCGAAATCTGGCTCTCAGCGCCGTGGGAAGAAGCCAAGCATTTGCAGCGCCCGCTGCCCGATGCCGAACTTACCGTGCTGACGATGTGCCGGCAGGGTAGTCTCCGCGCGCGATCGTCGATGAAGCCCGCAAGCAATACCGATCCTAATCGGGACAAAGAGAAAGCCCCGCCTTGGGGAAAGAGCGGGGCTCAGTCTCGCCGACCGTAGCACATGGCTTTGTCCCTAGTAGTCGACGTTTAAGAATAATACTCTAACAGATGCCCCACAGCTACGTCCTCCTGGTTGCCGAATAGCGCCCCGCGAGACTTGACGCGAGCCGGACTGGCGGATGGTTCATAAAAGAGCCAGTCCAAAATGCGGAAAATCGATGCCTCGTCCGCTTCGTCCCCGGGGCCTTTGAACGATGTATGACGTAGCATCCTATCATTGTTCCAGGCGCGAACCTCTACCTCGGCGAGGAGCACCGGCTTTCCAAACCTTTTCGCTATCCGAGATCAATGGCAGGTTTCGGAATCGCAACCACCTCCAACTGGCGGCGTAACACGGCACTGTTCGAGCGGTGTGTCGGGTTTCCGACGCCGCCGACACAGACGAATTCTTTGCTCGAGCGGGCATCGGGTCATGGCCGAGTACATCGTGAGAACTAAGGTCCACCATGCCCAATGGCATTTGGCACGGCAGTTTTGTTCTGCACCGGAACATCGATCGCAGCCGATCGTTTTTCGCCGAAGGGCCGTGACTTTTAAGGACATATCATGGAATGGAAAAGCACAACTTGCCCCATAAGCGGCCATTCCGCCACGGAGTTCTTCCCATCCATTCTACCTGGCACACGTGAGTTTGCCTGTCCCGCCTGCGGTCGCTACCGCATAATGCAAGCCGCGTTGGGGCACTCCGATCACCTTTCCCTTTCAGACAGGCACGAGGCTCTTCACGTGGCTCGAGCACGATCGAGGCATGATGGCAGCATTCCGACCATTACTATGTCGGACTTCGATGTTGCCGCGTTGTCGCAGACCGGTTCCACTCCGGCAACAAAATAGGCCTTAGACGGTTCGCGATGACGGACTCAAGCTATATCCCGACCGCCACTTGGCGTGGTACCGCCACCTCTCGGGCCGTGAAGGAGGCCTACGATGAGTGCGCAGAGCAGGAAGTCGGCATTTGGACATGCGGATCATCTCCGTCAATCAGTCAGTTCACAGTGCGCTTCAGGCGAGGAGGAAGCTCGTGAAATATGCAAGTCAGATCTGGATAGAAGAGCGCAAAGAGCGACTTTCCATTCGAGCCGGCAGAAATCGAGTTAGTCCATGCCACGAAATGGCGCCAGCAATGATTGAAGCCCACCGCTGATGCGGGTCCCTTCGAAGAGCCCGCACCCTCCGGCACGACCGGAGACAGTTCTCCCGGCTCGGATCTCGCGGCTTGGAGACCCCTGGCTAAACCGCTCATCAACCGGAACTTTACGGCGCAGCATTTGTTCGGTCGGGACAACCGCGCGGAGGCGGTTAGGCGTGACCGATCCCACATATTGGACGAAATGCGTAGAGGTTGAGGCCGACGGCCCCGGCACCTATGGGCGCATACGGAGCACCAAGCACGCAGAAGAATGCTTGATGGCGACGCTTTCGCCGAGGCTGTCACGCCGCGCTCACGAACGGAGCACGGCGGAGCGACGCACGTAAAGCATACCTGCAATGCTGCCGAGGAAGCCGGGATCCACATCCGAAGGCGATGATGTGCGGCCAGAAGACGTTTGCCAACGAGGAAAGCACCATGGAAGAAAAATCGCCTTCGCAACGTATCGCCGAGCAACGGGCCTTAGAGGCCGGGCAAAGTGCTTTTCGAGACGGAAAATCGCTCAAAAAGGCGAATCCCTATCCGCCCGGTTCCCCTTTTCATGACCTGTGGGAACAGGGCTGGCAGGAAGAGCACGACCTTCATCTTAAGTGAAAATCGTCGCCCGCGGACGGCCATCACCCAGAGCAATCTAACCGGAGGTTCGCGAAATCACCCCTCCATCTTCGGCTCCTCGCCATCCGCGCCCCGTTTGCATATATCCTGCGAGGTCGTCGCGCCGCGGCAAGCCGGGCGCCAGCGTAAATGCCGGCATCGTCCGCTCCGTCGCCGCTCACAATCGGCGTGTCAGCCGACGAGCTGCCGGGATCGCCGTCACCGCCGATTTCCGGCAGAGAGAACGCGAGCGCGAGTAAGCGCTCCTGGAGGTCCAGCAACGACAGTGGACATAGTCGTGTCCCTAGTATGGTGGAACTTGGGCCCGCGGTTGAGCGTTAAGGCGCGCTATCAGATGGAGACGCCGCCATGGAAGATATCGGTATCTGGGTATTTTCAGCCCTGACGTTCCTGCTCACCGCTCTGCTGGTGGTGGGGCCCGTGACGCTTTAGAGGAATGCTGCGATGTTTGGCTGGTTTGTGGAACTGTCGACGTTCGGAGCTGCGGTCTTTTTCGTGCTTATGTTGGTTCTGCTAGCTTGATGTGGCGACGGGTACGACAACGGCCCAGTCGACGATTGCCGCGGCGCGTGCAGCGGAAGGTGAAATTGCGGCTTGCGCGGCAGCCTTGGCTGAAAGGCGGTGCATCTCGATCGTGGCGGAAGCGATACGCCAGGCGGCTGCTTGAGCGAGTATATCGACCGCCTTCGCGACGCGCCTTACCCCGAAAGCGACGGCCACGGCGGTAACATGGGGGTTGGGCTGCGGTCACCAGGCACGGCCTGCTGTCGCCGAAATCCGGAAATTTGACAGCACAATCCCCTGGACGCTCGGCAGATCAGGCAAGTCACTGCTTGTTGAGGCGGAAGAAGCAAAGTCCGCTGCCAGTAACCCGACCGGCGCTCTTATAGAAGGTGCAGGAGGCTTTTGGCTGCAGAGTAAGCGCTGTTGTCTCATCACCTTGACCTCCCCAATGAGCTTGTTCTCGGCCGACAACTGAGAGCGCAGGTCGTGATACCTTCCGCCTCCATCGTCTTTGGGAGGCCGACATGTGCAAGAGAGTGGTCATCTATGCGCGTTACTCAACAGATCAGCAGAACCCTGCGTCCATTGAAACCCAGATCGATTTGGGAACGTCATTTGTTTTGGAGCGTGGCTGGACGCTTTATCAGACATTTGTCGATGCAGGGGTAAGCGGCGCTAGCTTCGACACAAGGCCAGGTCTTCAGGCCGCCTTGAAGGAGGCGCGAGAAGGCGCATTCGACGTCCTTCTCTGCCTGACCCTTGATCGCCTGTCGCGAGACCTTGAGCACAGCGCGAAAGTGCTGAAGCTGCTGCACTTTCATGAAATCGAACTCTGGACCGTTCATGGCAGCTCGCAGGTGTCGTCAATGGAGCTTGGCCTTAGGGCCGTCCTCAACAGCGAAATGCTGGAACAGGTCCGATATCGCACAAGAGAAGGAATGAAGACGGTAGCAAAAAAGGGACGAGTGCCCGGCGGCATTTGCTACGGCTACGCGATCAAAAAGGTCCTTGGAGCAGACGGTGAGCGCATCCGAGGCCTGAGGGATATTAATCCCGACGAGGCCGATGTCATCGTTTGGATATTCGAACAGTATGCAAAGGGCTCTAGTCCCGACGTAATCGCCGACAGACTCAACAAGAGGGGTGTAGTTGGCCCTCGCGGGCAGGCTTGGAGAGGAACGGCGATCCGAGGCCACCGGCGAAGAGGGACTGGAATTTTGAACAACGAGTTGTACATAGGCCGCTTGGTGTTCAATAGGCTCGCATACCGAAAGAACCCGATAAGCGAACGCCGGGTATCCCGGCTAAACTCGCCAGAGCAGCACATCGTCCAGGAGGTTCCGCAACTGCGTATCGTCTCAGATGCGTTGTGGAGGAGGGTGAAGCGACGGCAAGCCAATTGGAAGGGCGCAGACGCCCGTCGGCTTACGGGCAAGTCTAGTCAGTCACCTAAGCCCAAGGCAGGAGGCGCGCGACCTGACGCTGCTTATGACCATTTACAAGCGCGGTGAGCGTGCGTGTAAGGTACGCACTTGGATCGATAGCATTGAGTTTGCACGTCTCGATCAGCGAAGCGATAATTGCCCAGTTCTCTGCTCCGGCATCATGACCCGCGAAGAGCGCGTTCTTGCGATTGAGGGCAATCGGCCGGATAGTTCGCTCAACGCTGTTATTGTCGATCTCGACGCGGCCGTCGATCAGGAATAGCTGCAGGCCATCCCAGTATTTGGCGATGTAGGCCAAAGCCTCGCCAAGTGGAGACTTCAATACAACGCGTGCGCGGTGATGGACGAGCCAGTTATGCCGGTCTGCGACGAGTGGCGCTGATCATTCCTTCCGTCCGGCGAGGCGGGCCTCCGGATCAAGACCGCGCAGTTCAGCTTCGATGCGATACAGTTGGCCCATCCGCTTGAGGCCATCCTCGGCAATCGGTGCTGAGCCGATACGGGTGATCTCCATCAGCTTACGCCGAGCGTGAGCCCAACAATAGGCGAGCTGAATGTCTGGGCCGACACGCTCAGGGACGATCAGCCTGTTGTATCCGGCATAGCCATCGACCTGCAAAATGCCGGAGAAGCCCTGCAGTATCCGTTCGGCATGAATGCCTCCCCGACCAGGAGCATAGGTGAAGGCGACACCGGGCGGAGCGCCACCGCCCCATGGGCGATCATCCCGCGCCAGCGCCCAGAAGTATCCGGTCTTGGTCTTACGGGAGCCAGGATCGAGAACTGGGGCACGGGTCTCATCCATGAACAGCTTGGTCGAGCGCTTCAGATCGGCGATCAACGCATCGAAGACGGGCCGCAATTCATAGGCTGCCCGACCGACCCAATCGGCCAGCGTGGAGCGGTCGAGATCGATGCCCTGGCGGCTCATGATCTGCGCCTGCCGATAGAGCGGAAGGTGATCGGCATACTTGGAGACCAGCACATGGGCGACGGTCGCTTCCGTCGGCAGCCCTGCCTGGATAAGCCGTGCTGGTGCCGGAGCTTGAACGACTCCGTCCGTGCAGGCACGGCAGGCATATTTGGGCCGCCGAGTGACGATCACGCGGAACTGTGCCGGGATCACGTCCAGCCGCTCGGAAACGTCCTCGCCAATACAATGCAGGCAACCGCCGCAAGCGCAGATCAGGCTTTCCGGCTTGATCACCTCTTCGACACGAGGAAGATGCTTTGGAAGGGAACCGCGATTGATCGCGCGTGGCTTGGCAATCCTGTTTCTAGCAGGCACGTCCGCCTCATCCTCGGCATGGATGGCAGCCATGGCCGTCTCCAGGTCTTCCAGCGCCAGGTCGAATTGGTCAGGATCGGTCTTCTCGGATTTGCGTCCGAAGGCTGCCTGCGACGAGCTTCTCAAGCCGCTCGATCCGCTCATCCTTGCGGGCGATATGCTCGTCCTTGCTTGCTATCGCGACGTCCTTGGCCGCCTCGCGAGCCTGCGCCGCGATCAGCATCGCCTTCAGGGCGGCAACATCATCGGGAAGATCGGCAGCATCAGGCATGGCCGGAAACTATCATCCGGAGCCGAATTGCCTTTGGAATCTGCCGTGCTGAGTCATCGTGCCGCAGCTATTCGATGGCTTCCGGCGCTCTCGTCTGGACGGCATGGACCCGCCGTTAATCGAGGCCTGCGAACAAAGCTTCGAACTGGGCGTGGGTGAGCGTCATCAATCCATCATTGATGCCTGGCCAAGTGAAGGTGTGCTCCTCCAGCCGCTTGTAGGCCATGACGATCCCGGAGCCATCCCAGTAGATCAGCTTCAAACGGTCCGCCTTGCGTGAGCGGAATACAAAGACCGTTCGGGTGAACGGGTCCTTGTGCAGCTCGTTCTTCACCAGCGCCGCCAACCCGGCATGGCCCTTGCGGAAATCCACGGGTTTAGTCGCCACCATGATCCTGACGCGGTTCGAGGGAAAGATCATGTCGCCGCAGCCAAGGCACGCGCGATAGCGGCGATCCTGGACGCCGACGCCCCTTCCTCAAGACGGATCGTAACTGAACCGACGACGATCTCGGCGCGGGAAGCGACCTTGACGGTCTGCGGCTCCGGCGCTGGAGTATCGACAACGATGGCCGCAAACTCGACTGCGTCTTCCGGCTCTGGCAGCACCAGCTTGCCCTGCCGAGCCAACGTCCGCCACGATGACAGGTGGTTGGCCTTCAGCCCGTAGCGTTCGGCCACTTCATTCACCGTTACGCCTGGTCTCAAACTCTCCGAAACGATCCGTGCCTTGACCTCGTCAGGCCAATGGCGGTGCGCCTCACGCCTACTCCGCCGCGTTGTGAGAACCTCCAACGTAGACTCCATGGAGAAACTCCTTGTCGCTCATCCATGGAATGTTCGATCACAGATCAGGCGGTTGACGACAATGTGGGGGTAAAACACCGGTTACGCTGCAGAGGTCGGCAAGCTTGAAGCTCAGCTCTGTGCCATGCTGTTCTTGAGCGGCAACTGCAATCTCACAATCCGCGATCTGATGAAACTGTTTGAGCCGTTCGCGGGACGGGCAATCCAGCTCCCGCCTGTGGAGAAAGCAGACATCAAAAAATCCCATACCGCCTAGTTTAAGCGAGCGCATCAGTTTTTGAGCTCTTCGAGCAGGTCGGCTGCGGTCGACATCGCGTGTGCCACAAGCATATCGGGAGTGATCGAAGTGGAAGAAGCGACCAGACGGATTTCCTGCATCCGCGCGCGTTGCAACACTGACAAAGATGTCCCCGAGGCAGACTGGGCCCGTTCGATTGCGTCGAGCGCGCGCTCCAGAAGCGCGCGCCGTTCAATCTTAGGCAATCTCTGCGTTTCACGAGCCGCAAATCTCAGGTCCTGGATAATATCATCCGCGCGCATTGCTCACTGCCTATTCGCATGATCTACAAGTCCTCGGACCGCGGAAAGTTCCCCGAATGCCGGGCAGGCACGCAAACCCAAAGCGAGTCCCCGTGCGCCAGCTTGCGCGTCGCGAGCGATCGGCTGCTTTTGTCGGTCACCTCGATGAGCGAAGCTGTTCCCCAAGCTGGTGAACATCAGACCCGCTGCCAGTGAGATACTCCTGCTCAATCCTTTGGCCACCACGGGAACCAAATACAGGCACTCGCATTCCCACTCTGACGCCCATTGACGGGTATCCCAGCAAATCGGGAGGGGCTCATGACAGTCCAGCACTCAGACCGCCATCATGCGGTAATCGAACACATGCCGGCACTGCACCGGTTTGCGCGTTCTCTCTGTCATGATCCTGCTGATGCCGAGGATCTCTTGCAAGAGACCCTTTTTAAGGCATTGAATGCTGGCACCAGTTCGAGCCTGGTACCAACCTCAGGAGTTGGCTGTTCACCATCATGAAAAATAGCTTCTGCACGGCTTGGATTCATGCACAGAGAGAAAGGACGGGAGACAGCGAAGACTGTGCCTCGCGTTCGATATCTGTCCCTCCCACCCAGGAGTGGCACGTGAGGGGACGGGAATTAGAGCAGGCCGTAGCTCGTCTACCTTCGCATGCCCGAACTATCTTCCAAAACGTGGTTTTGGAGGGTCGTTCGTATCAAGATGTTGCTCGGGAATTGGACTGCCCCCTCGGCACCATCAAAAGCCGTGTCAACAGGACGAAGCAGATACTCTCGAAGCAGTTGGACAGCGAGATTGAACCGCCCCGGCTTTGCCGGAGACAGTAGCCTCTATGGCAAGCAAGACACGAACAAATTCTCTCGTGGTCCGCGCCCGCGCCGTCCGAATGGTGACGGATCATGAAAGCTAACATCCGTCGCAGTTGGCCGCAGTCTCTTCCATAGCCACCAAGATCGGCTGCTCGGCGCATACGCTCAATGACTGGGTGCCTGCCGTGATAATAAAGCGCCGCGGTCCGCTCGTAGGCGCGCTCGTAAAGCCGGAATGTACCGGGGTCGGAGAGGCTGAACCCCGGATCGCGGTTGGTGCCGGATCGTCGAGTTTCGGGACGCGTCGCTTCTTGTGCGCCAGATACGCTTCCGTGCCCATAAAGCCTTGCACCCCCGGTTGCTCCAGCAGGAAATGCGTTCCGTTGTCAGGAGGATCAGAAGGTCAGGCCGCCATCGGCGACGATGTCTGCGCCAATGACGAACGCCGCACCGGGCTCGCGAGGAAGACGCGAGGGGCGTTCACCGCCACACCGGCATTGTTTACGAGGATGTAGCCGCTCGCTCTTTGGCGTTTCTCAAGGGACTGCCACCTATTGCTCTGTAGGGAGAGATGAATTACATATCCCAAAGTATCTATATCATTCAGGATATGAAGTGTCGGAATGGAAGGTCGAGTTTCATGACCGCTTCAAGGGCGAGATCACAGACCTTCCAGCCGAGGTTCGGGTCGAGTTGCTCGCGCATCTGGTGCTGCTTCGCGAAAAGGGGTTTCGATTGGGACGACCTGAGGTCGACACCTTCGAAGGCTCCAGACACGCGAACATGAAGGAACTGCGCGTCAAGGTGTTGAAGGTGCAATGGCGGTTCGCCTTTGCCTTCGATCCGGAACGAAAGGCTGCGGTTCTCTGCGGTGGTGCGAAGAGCGGTGTGAGCCAGAAGCTCTTCTACAAGCGGCTGATCGGTCTGGCGGACAAACAGTACGACGAGCATTTGAGCGAGCTGGAGAAGAGACATGGATGATCTCGACAAGCTGATACAGACGCTGCCTGAGGATGAACAGCGCGCCGTTGCTAAGCGTGCCGGCGAGCTCGTGACAGCGCAAAATCTGCGGGAATTGCGGGCACTTGTTGGACGGACGCAGGAAGACGTTTCTGCGGCGACTGGTTTCAAGCAGACCAACGTCTCAAGATTGGAGAAGCGCGCCGACATGAAGCTGTCGACGCTTCGCGATTATGTCGAATCCCTCGGCGGCACGTTGAAGATCGTCGCGGACGTCGCGGGCAAGAAGGTTGATCTTTCCAGCATCGCGGAGCGCTCGCGTCAGGGTTCAAAGGTCTGAGCGGCCATCGTTCGCAAAGCAGGGACCATATAAGCCCGCCGCGTTTTTCGGAAGGGCAGGTTCATGTCAGTGAGCAACAGCCAGAGCATTCGAGTGGCCCGCCCGCTTCTACGCGTCGCGTTGTTATAGTAGCTTGATGCCTGCTGGATCGAGCGATGGCGAGACTGCTCCATGGCCTCGGGAAGGGGAATGGCGCGGTTGGCAGCCTCGGTCAGATAGCCCGACCGTAGCCCATGCGCCGAAACTCCCTCGGCTCGAGCCCGGCCTTCGCCACCCGCTGCTTGATGATATCGTTGACCACCTTCAGATCGAGGGCGCGGCGCGAAACATTGCCCCAGCGATCGATCGCCCGAAACACGCTGCCGCTGTCGATCTTGGCGGCGTCCAGCCATGCATTGAGGGCGTCCACCGGCCGACCGGTGAGATAGACCACTTCATCCAGGTTGGCGCCGGAATTCTTGGTGCGGCCAAGATGGATGGCGAGTGAGGGGAGGGGATCTCCGTTCTCGCCGGCGACCGGTGCCCTCGATCGTCAGCTGCTCCGTGCGCAGACCGGCGACTTCGCTGCGCCACGATTGCAGCCATCCAATTCATGGAACACATTGGACGTGTCCGACGCACGGGATCTGATACTAGGCGTATGACGAGCAGCGCAGCCTTCAGTTTCCTCTCGACCTTGATGGCGATGCATCCTCGCGTGAACTCGTCGATCACATTGAGCATGCGGATTTTCCTGCCGTTGTGTGTGAGATCCTCGACGAAGTGGTAGGACCAGACAGGTTGAGGGTATTCCGGACATAGCCGGATGCACAGCCGACCGCGCTGAAGTCTAGGAACGAAATTGGGAGATGAACGCTAGGGGGACATCTCAAGACCACCCTGGTCGCGGATGACCTTGGAATGGTCCTCGACAACAGTTACCGGTTGGCGGGGCTGCGGCCATAAAGCAGCAGCATGGCGATGATGATGATGCCGTAGACGATCTGGCGCCCGGCCTCGGGCATCTGCATGACCGACAGGATCGATTGCAGCAAGGTGATCAGGATGACGCCGGCCACCGTTCCGAGGTAGGAGCCCCTTCCGCCAAGAATCGAGGTGCCCCCGAGAACGACGGCAGCGATTGATGGAAGAAGGTAGGAATCACCCATGGCTTGCGCTGCCTTGGAGGCGTAGCCCGCCAGTAGCACACCGCCGAAGGCGCTCAGGCCGCCCGATACCGCGAACGCGATCATGACGACACGCCGCGTGTTTATGCCGGAAAGGTAAGCGGCGCGCTCACTATTGCCGATGCCGTAGATCGAGCGTCCGAAGGTCGTTCGGGCCAGAAGGAAGACCATGGCCGCGCTGACGGTCGCCCAAACCAGGATGGCGTTCGGCACGCCGGGGACAATGACCCCCGTCGCCAGCCAGCGCATCGCGGCAGTGGCCGAGTCTTGGGGCGAGAATCCCCCGGTGTAGAGAACCATCAGCCCTTGCGCGACAACATTGGTTGCGAGCGTAACGATCATCGAAGGGATGCGCAAATAGGCAACGCCGAAGCCGTTCAACAGACCAAACAACACCCCGCAGAGGATGCCGAACGGAATGGCGAGGACCATTCCCGTGACGCCCATGCCGGCCGCCGCGCAGGCCATCATGGCGCCCATGGTCATTAACCAGGGTACGGAAAGATCGATGTGGCCGAGCAGAATCACCAGCATCATGCCTGCGGCAATCACGCCCAGAAACGAGGCGACTTTCAATTGCTGAAGGAGATACTCAAGCGAGAGGAAATTGCTCGAGTAAAGACTGCCGAGAAAGAGCAGCAACAGAATGCAGCAAAACGCTGTAAGCACCGCCGGATCGGCGCGTCGAAAAGGGCCGGAGAGGCGGGCACGCAATGGCAAACGGCCTTCTGTCGCTTCTGTCATAGGAACCAATCCAGTCGATTGCGTACGCGAAGCAGTCCGACGGCGCCGATGCTGATGGCAATCAGGAGCACGATGCCTTGCAGCAGGGGCTGCCATAAAGGATCGACGTCGAACACGAACAGCATGTCTCCGGTTGTGCGGGCGGCAAAGGCACCAAAGATCGCGCCGATCGCGCTACCTCGACCGCCATAAAGGGAGACACCGCCCAGAACGACGGCGGCAATCGACCACAACGTGTAGCCGCTACCGCTGGCATAGGCCGCCTCGCCCGTATAGGTGAAAAATGTGAGAAACAGCCCTCCCATGCCGGCGAGCAGGCCCGCAAGGATATAGGCGGCCAATTTCGCCCGCCGGATCGGTACCCCGGACATGAACGCCGCCGCCTCTGCGGAGCCTGCGGCATAGGCCGCCCGCCCGGTTTCCGATCGGCTGAACGGGAGCCAGACAAGCAGCACGGCTCCGAGCAGGACGATTAGGCTCGAGGGGATGATCCCGAAGAACTGGCCGGTCATGGCATCCCCCAGATCCTCGTTGACGGCCCCGCCGGGGAACGGCCGTAGAAGGAGGGCAATACCGAAGTAGATCGCTCCGGTGGCAATCGTCGCCACGATGGGCTGGAGCCGGCCCTTGATGACGAGAAGGCCGTTGATCGCGCCGCAAAGGGCGCCGGCCAGAAGAACGCCGAACACTCCGAAGGTCGTCTGCATAGGCGTCCCGACGACGATCCAGGAGGCCAGGCAATTTGTCAGGACGAAGATCATACCAACCGAAAGGTCGATGCCTGCGGTAATGACGACCATGGCCTGCGCCATCGCAACAAAGGCAAGCAGTACGCCCTTGTTGGCTGCGGTTTGCGCAACGTTGGCAGTTAACCCTGCAGGATGGTTGACAATATAGACAGCAAACATGATGACGAAGATGGCGAGCCCCATCAACGTGCCGCGCTGTTCGTTCAGCCAATAACGCCATTCGGTCATGCCGCTACCTCCGGCTCTGCCTGGACGTTGAGGCCACTCGCGATCAGAGCGCGTTCGGTGATCTCGCTACCTGTGAGCTCCTTAACGATCCGCCCATCGTAAAGCACGATCACCCGATCGCAGCAGCCAATCAACTCGTCATAGTCCGTTGAGTAAAACAGGATGGCCGCTCCGCCATCGGCGAGCCGGCGTAACAACTGATAGATCTCCTGCTTGGTCCCGACGTCAATGCCGCGGGTCGGATCGTTGAGAAGCAGGATGCGCGGCCTACGTGTCAGCCACTTGGCGATGACCACCTTTTGCTGATTGCCGCCGGACAATGCCCCCACGGGGATGTCAGGGCCGGCCGTCTTGATCGCCAAAAGCCGCACCATCTCGTCAATACTCGCGCTCTCCCTTTTCCGGTCGACAACGCCGCGGCTCGATAAACGGTCGAGTGCGGCAAGAGAGAGATTTTCGCGCACCGTCATCGGCAGCATCAACCCCTCGGTCTTGCGGTCTTCGGGGATCAGCGCCATTCCGATCGTGCCAGCGCGCGCGACCCCCGGACTTGCAATCGTCCGCGGAACCCCATCGATGCTGATCGTGCCAGACGTGCCCCGCAAGACCCCGAATAATGCCAGGAGCAATTCGCGTTGTCCCTGTCCATCGAGCCCGCCCAGCCCGACTATTTCCCCGGGCCGAACGTCAAGTGAGATGTCTCGTAGCCGATCAGTCCAGCTCAGGTTCTTGCACTCGAGGACGGGTGGCACGCTGTTTCTCGCTGCTGGTTTCGACGGGAACGCGCTGCTTACTTCGCGCCCGATCATCATTTCCACCACTTCGCTGTTGGAGCGGGTGCCTGCGGCATAACTAGCGACGTTGCGGCCGTTTCGAAACACGGTGCATTCATCGGCAAGCTCAGCAATCTCATGCATCCGGTGGGATATGTACAGAATCGCGAGGCCCTCCGCCCGCAGCCGCTTCAGGACCGCGAACACCTTTGTCACGTCACCCGCGGTCAGAGCGGAAGTAGCCTCGTCAAGAATGAGAATCCTAGGTTTCCAAGCGAGCGCCTTTGCAATCTCGACCAGTTGTCGGCGCGACAGCGGCAAATCCCGCACAAGAGCACGGGGATGGATATCGTCAGCACCGGCACGTGCAAGCGCTTCCTCAGCCAAACGCCGCTGTGCCCTGCGGTCAATCAGACCGAAGCGGCGCGGCGGATTCGAGATTAATATGTTGTCCGCGACGCTGAGATCCGGGATCAGCGACAACTCCTGGAAGACGCAGGCAACGCCGGCCGCGGCAGCCTGTGCTGGCGAGCGAAATGAGACAACCTGGTCCTGCAGCAACATCTCGCCGTCGTCAGGAGCGATGACCCCGGCCATGATCTTGATGAGGGTGGACTTTCCGGCGCCATTTTCGCCAAGGATAGCGTGAATTCGCCCTGCTTCGACAACCAGCGAAGCAGACTCGAGCGCGCGCACCCCGCCGTAACGCTTGCCGATATCCTTCATGCGGAAGAGAGGTCCGTCGGACTGTTTCTGCGGAGCGGCCATGAAACCTCAAGACTGCGTTCTGATCGTGCGCCGGATGCTGTTCGATGCATCCGTGGCGTCGAGCTGACTTTCTGATGGTCTGGATGCCGCGGACATTGCCCACGGCATCCGGATGGGGCAGGGGAGAGTCTTGCCTGCCCTACTGGTTTTCCTGTGTCTGCCCCATGATTTCCTGCGCGGTAAAATTTATGCCGCAGGTGGGGAAGGAATTTCCGACGAAGAAGTTGTCGGACTGGTCGGGATAGAAATCCTGCCCTTCCTTGAAGTTGGGGTCCTCGACAATCGCAAGCGGGAGCTTGATTGATTGCGGAACGACCTGGCCTTCAAGCGCTGCAATCGCCGTCTTGATCGCCACCGCAACCTGGGCAGGGCCGGTCCCAGCGGAAGAGCATTTCAGCCCTTCGCCGGCGTATTTGGCGCAGAACTTCCTGAAGCCGTTTTCGGTTTCGCCGCCGAATGGGACAAAGGGATGGCCGGCGTCGATCATTGCCTGCACGACGCCGGTGTCGCCGCCCTGTGCAGTGATGCCGTCGAATTTCTTGTGAACGGCAATCGCGTCGGCCGTCGCCTTCTGTGCCGTCGGGTCATCCCACTTGCCCACGACTTCTACGACATCCCATTTCTTGCCGGTTGCATCAAGCGTCTCATGAATGCCGTTGTGGCGGTCTGTATCGACGGAAGTGCCGGCGACACCGCGTACTTCCAAGACTTTCCCACCATCGGGCAAATGCTTCGCCAGCCAGTTGGCCCAAAGGACGCCCAAACCCTTCTGATCAACGTTGACGTTGATCGCGTCCTGCGTGTCGAGAATGTTATCAAAGGCGACGAGGATGACGCCAGCCTCCTTGGCTCGCTTGATCACGGGCCCGAATGCGGTAGGGTTCTGCGCATTGACGACGATTGCGTCATAGCCGGAATCGATGAAGTTGTTGATGGCAGAAATCTGTGCCGGGACGTCTTCCCCGGTGGAGACGACCTTGAATTCTTTGAGCTTGGCGGCGACATCCGGCTGGGCGGCGTAAGCTTTCGCCGTCTGGATCATTTGAATGCGCCAGGTGTTGGCAATGTACCCATTGGCGAGCGCTACCCGAAAAGGACCGTCCTTCTTGGGGAATTTGAAGAACGTCGTTTCAGCGTTCCAGGGCGCAAAGCACTCCGGTTCAGCAGCCGGGCCACTGACGACTTCAGGGTCGGCGAGCGCAGTGGTGGAGGCAAGCGTAATTGCAGCAGCGGCCAGAAGGCCACCTACAAATGACCTGTGCATCGAATTCCCTCCCAGTTGTAATGGTGCGGGATGCGACTTCGAAATGGAAAGCCGGTAGGCATCGAGCATGCGCCGCAGGCCGAAACCTGCATTTCAGGAATCATCCGGCACTTCATCTCGACACGCGATTCCGGTGACGCTTCTCGAGCTCCTCCCTCAGCGTCACACAAAAATGGTAGCGCTACCAAGGGTTATTGTAAAGCGGGGGCCGAAAGCCCTGCAATACGTTCCTTCGGTTGTCTTCGTGTGGTGCTTTCGCGGACTTTCAATTCGAAGCCAAGATCGACGACCGCCAGCTCAGGTCGCTCCCCGGAAAGCGCGGCGCGGATCATGGCGATCGCCTGCCGACCTACCTCGTAGCGGGGTGTGCGCACGCTGGTAAGCGAGGGGTAGGCAACGGCCATCATCTCCAGATCATTGTATCCGACAATGCAGACGCGCTGGGGAACTGAAATGCCCTGACGGTTGCATTCGAACAGTACGCCAAGCGCCAGGTCGTCATTGTTGCAGACAACGCCGTCTAGGTCCGGCGATTTGCTCAAGGCCTGGCGGAAAAGATATGCTCCCATCGAGACGCTGGACGGTGAGGGGGTAGTGGTGATGAGCAATTCTTCGACCGTGCCGGCTGAATGGAGCGCGGAACGGTATCCTGCGAGGCGGCGTTGCGATCTCGGGTCCATGCGGGCGCCGAGGAACCCAATGCGCCGACATCCGACCTGCAACAGATGTTCCGTAGCTTGCCGTCCACCGTCGAAGTGAGAAAAGCCAACCATCAGGTCAATCGGATTGGGACCCGTCTCCATGATCTGCACGACAGGGCAGCCGGCGGTCTCGAGCAGCCGTCGGGTCGCCGGTAACTGATCAATGCCTGAGACGATCAGTGCAGCGGGACGCTGGCCAAGGAAGACGCGAAGAAGTCTCTCCTCCTCGTCCACGCAGTAGTGGGTGTTACCGAACTGGATCTGAAGCGCGCTGTCACCCAGGCCGTCATGGATGCCGCGCAGGACTTCTGCGAACACGTTGTTCGTCAGCGAGGGAATGAGGACGCCGATGACGTCTGCTCTTGCGGAAGCAAGTGCTCGGGCGTTGGGATTGAGAACGTAGCCGAGAGCATCGATTGCAACAGCGATCCGTTCCCGCAATTCGCTTGAGACACGCTCGGGATCTCGCAGGGCGCGCGACACCGTAATGGTACCCACACCGGCTCGACTTGCGACATCCGCAAGCGTCGGTCGTCCGCTGCCTCGCCTCGCTCGGGTTGCCATAGGTTTCCCCCTGGTCGTGCATATCCGGCTTGGGCAGCAAGCATAGTCGAACAGCAGGAACTTGCAAAAGCGCCTTCCACGGCGATGTGCGCCGCACTGGAAGCGCGGCTTGAGTCAGTCGAACAGGTTCGGATTGTCGGCTTCAGTTTGAGGCAGGTCTGCAAGAATGCCGTTAAGGTGATTGCGCATTGCGCCTGCCGCAGCTTCGGCGTCCCGGGCGTCGAGGGCCGAGATTATCGCTCCGTGTTCAGCAATGAGCCTTGTCATCGAGTCCGGGTAGCGGAGCTGTAGGCTGCAGACGCGATGCACATGCGAATTGATGTCGGAGGTCGCGTTCCAGTCCCGCGACCTTGACCTGTGGGCCTTCGGCGTCAAGCCGTGACGTAACCAGGTCCCCATGGGATCATGCTTCTGTCCGCGGTCCTGTCGGCCGCATGATGAGAGTCGGAGACGGACCACGCTAAACGGCGGGCTTGCGATTGCGCGCAGGAGCAGCACCAGACACTAGGACGGCCTTCGTCTCATGGACACTAGTTCGATCGTGGACACCCGCGCTCGAATTGCATCAGGCTAAAGATCATGCCGTCGCTCCCCATAGGAAAGGGGTTGCCTCGCGCCACTGCGGTGCATCACAACCGCGGGCTTGCACGCGACGGCAGTTTTTGCCTTCTTCAGGTTACTTCTCTGCCCGATCCGCGTTCACCACGACCTTACCGAGGTCCATTGGCGCGATCCATCAACATCACGTGCGCCGCGGTGAAGAGCGCAGTTCGCGCAAATCCGTCCCAGACCGACTTATGCGGCCGCGAACATCAATCTCCCCGGATTGATATTGGCGTAGCGTCAAACCGGGGTGTGCGCCGCCGTCGTTGGTTCGTCGGAACCGGATTGGATCATCGATTGTCGTCCTGAAGGCCAGTGCTTTTACCGGCCCAACGGATCGTCATGAACCGGCGGCACAACGCTCCGTTCGCGATGCCGTGCATGCCGGCGTCGCAGTGGCAGAAGCTCCGGCGGCCAGCCGGATGGCGTTCGGAACCTGCTCTTTACAGCTGTGATCGGCACACTGTAATTTCCCAATCGAGGAAATCCGGCGCTCAACCACCTGTATTTCAGGGCCCATTTTCGGAGCGAAGCAAGCGTCAATTCCCAAAATGAAGACCAAAATTTCCCAATTCTAAGGACAATAAAAAACCGGACTGACGCCCGGCACAAATAAAAATTAGAATGCTCGCATTGTTTCGGGTCGACTAAAGAAATCTTCTCCCACGTCTGATCGGCGTATGATCGGAGTGAAGTCATGCACTGGGAGGAGGCTGCCCTTCGATTTTCGCCGGCCGAGAAGCTGTCGCAGCTCAACACCTGATATGTAACGGTGGCGGAACTCAGCGATATCGGTCTTCGATATTCGCCAATGAGGCTTCGGTTTCTCCGCTGCGAAAATTGCCAGGTATCCCTCGTCCGCCAAGGACCAAACGACGTCGTAGCTTGTCTTCAACTCGCCCGACGCGACATGCAGCGGCAAGGACTCGGCAGGTCTGGATACCGCGATGTCCGCGCTCACCCGTTCCCTCGCGATCATGTCCTTGAACCGTGTCTTCGCGGCATCGATGTCAACAGAGACAGCGGAGAGCCGCCGATTGACGCCTTCGAAAAGCGATTTGTCGTAAAGCATCGGCAGGACTCGGCCATTCTGGTTGATGTCGGGGTCATTCCTTAAATCCGCTTTCAGCAGGCTGACGGGTATCTCGTACTCTCGCGCGGCGGTCTTTGCCGTGTGGAACCGGCGCTCTGCGACCGGTCCGAACAGGTCATCTCCAGGGCCGAGAGGCAGCATTTCAGACGCGACTTCGCGCATAATGCTCGCGGCCTTGGAGAATTCTGGTTTGTGCAGGTCGTCAATGAATTCATAAGTGAGGTCAGCGAATACGGTGAACGCATTGAAAGTCCGCTTGGGATAGTTCCTGGCAATCACGCTCCGTACCTCGTTCCGAAACTTGTCTTCACTCGCAGCGATACGGTTGAACCCGTCATTGATCTTGCCGTTGAACGGCGGCTCCACACCCATGTCTCGAAAATGGTCGAGCCCAAAGGCCTCGCAAAGGCGTAGGGCGGCAGGCAGCGAAAGATCATCGAGCCAACTAGGTTGGGGATCGATGTCCTCAAACCGGCCAACAAGGTATCTGTCAATTGCCGTGGGCTCCTCGTCCTCGCCGACCCACCCTTGAGATTCTTCCTTCGCCATCCGGAGCCTCAGACGGAAGTCATCACCAAGGTCCCATGGAAGGCTGGGTAGGCAGACCAGACGCCTACGGTGCTTTGGGCATACAGAGTGATGCGCAAACGCCCAAGTCAACCGGGCGTATGGCCGGATGTCGAGTTGCCCCGTACGGTTCGCCTCGTCGTCCAGGATGCATTGCGGGCATACCCGTTGCTTGGACTGGCGAACGAATGTTTTTGGGAACTCGAAATCACAGAAGTGGCGCGTCGAGCGTTTCCCCATGACTACCCGCTTCCTCATTTCCTCAGGTTCGCAGTTCACGATTTCTGCGATTTTTTCAAGATCGCGGCTTGTCCCCCTACAGATTTCCCTGAAACTCGCCCCGAACCAGGAGACGAAAGTCGCGGCGTCGGGTGCGGCAATAGGCCAGCGAAGCGGGACACATAGCTCGGCAAGGACTCACAGGGGTGAAGCGTCATTCTCAATGGACTGCGGTTCACGGGCGCTCTCCATAGCTGAGTTCCCCGGTCCTTCTCGTTTTGGACCCCCGCTGCGCTGGGGCCTCTTCCCTTAAAGACGCGGAAGCCACGTCGATTTCGGACCAGCTGAGGGCCTTGAATACGTTCTCTTGCGGCCTGCAGCCGGAACTCGCCTTGTATGCGGTGGCGAATTCGTCGATCGTCACGGTCTCGTTGCCGTCTCTTAGGGCGATTTCGGTTGCGTCCCTGATCAGCTGAATGACGCCCCCAAACTCGCTTGAAGCCGCGTGGAGCAGTTTCGGAACGAAATCGGCAGACGAAAGGTCGGGCGACATTTCGAGTCCTCCCTGGTCGCGGATGACCTTGGATAGCTTGTCCGTGACGATCGCGATGGCTTCGGCCGACTCCAACGGGTCGAAGCGGATCGGATAGTTGCGCTCTTTCAACTGCTTGTGCGAGGCCACGAAGAAGTCCAAAGGCGGTACCCCGGCTAGCACCAATCGCAATGGCCAGTCCGGCATCTGGACCGTCAGCTTGAGGGCGTTGGCGACTTTATACCGTTCCAGCACGTTCGCCGTGTCGATCGCGTGCTGTGCCTCGTCAATGCACAGCACCATGATCTTGTGCGCTTTCAGTGCTGTCCGGAACGCTTCCCAGGCATCGCCTTCGCCCATGTTGGCATTGACCCTGATCCCCAGTGCCTTGAGCCCCGCAATCGCAAGCAGCTTGGGAGTGCAAGGTGAGGGCGCGTCGAAAATGAGGATGGGGTTGATCTCGTTCCCGTTCTCATCGATG
Source organism: Hyphomicrobiales bacterium (assembly GCA_900469965.1). Lineage (GTDB taxonomy): Bacteria > Pseudomonadota > Alphaproteobacteria > Rhizobiales > Rhizobiaceae > Mycoplana. The sequence continues at coordinate 87,983 of UBZP01000013.1, forward strand.
TAAGGCTGGAGTTCCTTTGCTCGGACAAAGTGTTCGACCAAAGCTCGGGTTTTGCCGGCGTTACTTTCGCCCGTGATCGTGATGATCCGGCGTTTACCGGGAACGTGAATCCTGCCGCCGCGCTGCGCGGCGACCGAACTCAGAAGCGAACGTGCCGTCAGGCTCAGAATTTCATCCCGAGGCAGCCCGAAATATCGATCCTGCATGCCCTGCAGGAAATCCGCCAGCGCCAATTCGTTGTCGTCGAGCGTCGACCGTACGTGGCCGACGACATCTGACAGGTTTTCAGACCAGTTCATTTCCGCCCTCCTTTAACGATCGAAGCGAGAAGCTCTTTCAACTGCTGATGACTGAGCGGCGATAGCGGCTTGGTCTTCCGGACCAAGTGGATCGATCCAACCCTTGAGCGGGTCTGGGCCACCTTCTTCCTCTTCGGTCGGCGGAACGAATTCGATGCCCAGTTCCCGATAGAATTCCGGCGCGAACACCAGCTTCTCGACGAAGTTGCCCGGCACGTTTCCGTGGTCCTTGACGATCTCCACGCAGCGGTCCATCTCCCTGTCCCATGCCTGGAACTTCTCGTCCGACAGGATCGGACTATCCAAGCCGGCTTCGAGGCGGAGGATTTCGGCCTTTGCGTCGAGGTCAGCCTTTGCGCTGCGGAGGTTGGCGGACGAGACTTGTGCCTTCTTGAGATTGAGCTTACGCAAGGCGATACAGAGTGCCCTCCATGTCCAAACGCTCATGCCTTTGAAGTCATCGGTCACCGCCGGGACGGACGTCCAGCCCTCGCCATTCCAGACGGAAATCTCTCCGAGATCGAACCGATCGACGCGAATGAGCACGCGCTGCTTCCTCCTTCGGAACAACGCCTGCAAAGCCGCGGATTGGTATGGGACACCGAGGAACCGCACGCCGTGCCGTCCCAGTGTACGATAGACGTTGATCCCGAAAATGTGCCGCCTACGTCGCCCAGTAGGTGGTGGCCGCAGTCTATGCGTACGTGTGAGCCGTTTCCAAGCTTCCCTTGGAGTTTCTCCGTTCAAACCCTCGTGCGGGCTGTTCTGGTACACATCCACGTAGAAGCGCGTGAGGCACGCGCTGATTTCGTCAAATGGAAGGTTTGCCAGTGCATCGGAGTCGTAGTCTCCTCGGGCCGCGATGGAGCCGAATGTCCTGCCAGAAAAGGCCTCCAATGCTTTCCCGCTGGATGTCCGGAAGAACCGCTCGATGGTACCCCTTGCCGACGCGGCACCGGCGGGCGGCAAGAACACCTTCGTGCCAAGGTCATTCAATGTGACCCTGAATGCCTGTTTCGCGTACCAGGATGCGGAGTCTGCGGCGCAGGTCTCCGGAGTGCCGCACTCGCTCCAGCGTTCGCGGCAGCCATAGCGGACCGCAATGTCGCTCTTGTCGATGCAGACCATTTCCAAGGTTGCGAGCACTGTCATGATTGACGGGGCTTCGCGATGAAACGCGGAGTGCTAGCAACGATTTGGAGGCGTAGTCGATCGCGGCAGTGATGAACAGGCGCTCGCGGGGAACCTTTTTCTTCTGTTCTTTCGTGAGCTTTTGCCAGACGCCCATGATGGTGAGCAATGTGCGCCAATCGACCCTCCATTCATCCATCTCCACGCGCTGGAGTGCCCGCTTGACCGACATGCCCGCGCCGATGGGCCGATGCCTTGCAGACGCCTTGTCCTTTCCCTCCCTTCCGAGTTCGACGAACGATTCATTCAGCGCGTTGACCCGATTTTGAAACGTCCTCAGGGACGGCACCCGAAGGGGCTCGTGTGGCTCGTCCCCAGCCACTCGGCGCGACTCGTTTAACCCTTCGATAAATGCTTTCATCTTCTCGTGAAGGGAAACCATGGTGGGCTTGTCGATGGACGCGTACTGCCGGACGAAAGAATCCAGCATTGTCGCTTCCTCGGCGGTGAAGTAGCTATTTCCGCGGAACCCTCCTCGCGTTTCAACAAGATTGAGCGGGTTGTTGTCCTGCTCGTAGGCTTGAATCCACTCACGTACTGTCCGCGGGTGCGGCATTTCCAGGCCGCCGCGTTTCCGTTTTGTGGTGTAAGTGCTCCAGTTTTTTCCGCCGACCGCGTCCTTTCCAATTTCTTTTGCGATCTCCTCGAGCGCGACTTTCATCTTGGCATCGGAGCGGGTGACACGGTCTTTTCGAGGGAGCTTCTGTTCGATACTTTTCTGCTCCATCGAGAGGAACTTCTCGACCACCGTGATCTTGAAGTCCGCCTTTGTCTGCCGCGCTTCAGGAAGGTCGCCGAGGAACAGGTTGCCGCTCTCATCGTCGATCATTCCATCTGCATAGAAGCGCGGCAGATGTTCGAACGGACGAACCTTGCTGTTGATTAACGCTGCGAACGTCTCGTGGGTAAAACGCTCCTCGATCCCTGTGTCGGCACGACGGAACACTTGGTGGTCCTGCGTGGTCTTTAACCACTTGTAATATTTGTCGCCGATGCGGCCGCCGTCGGAAGGCTCGAAGCCGAAGATCGGCGTTGCATTCTCAATGGTGATTGAGTGTGCGGTCATGTTATTTTCCTTTCTGGGTTCTTGAACGAGGATGACTAAGCGCGGCGCATGCCATGGCGGGCGGCCCGCATCGCGGCGACGGGAAATGCCCTGATGCGACGGCGAAACGTGCTGATCGAAGGCCAGTGGAGAAGAGGAAGTCCGGTTCGAGCCCGGTGTTCATTCTCTCGAGACAACCTGGAAAGCAGATTTCTGTAGAGATGCGTCATGGTTGGCCGGGTCAGAGTGAAGTAGGCTTCGACGAATTCTGCGCAGAGCGTCTCTTCGGCCTCGCCTAATGTCGGGGCAGGGCGGCGGGTATGGCGCGGACGGTGTTCGCTGAGATCAAACTCGTTGAGACCGTGGATGTCGTTACGCATGGCAGTTCCTTTCCTGTGGGGGGGCATCGACGGCGGGGCGCTCTCAGCCCGCCGTCGATGCGTGTGGGTACGGTCTACGCGGCGACGAGGCGGTTCCCCCCGCGGCGGGGGGAGACGATGACGAAGGGGTGGTCCGAAAGCATCCGCTTGGAGTTCGCCAGTTCCAGGATGCCGTCGTAGACAAGGCACCAGATCGCATTCATTCCCAATGCGAAGTCCCCGAACAGGCCGGCGACGTGATAGGCGTTCAACTCGCCCTCCGAGTCGCGCACGATTTCCAGGACCTGGTCGCAATGCTCCTGAATGCGGCACTGCTGGGCATGGATTGCGCTTTCGGCGTTGTTGGCACGGCCGGGCGTCAGCTGATACTCGGTCAACAGGATGATGTCTTCGGCGTAGTCGCCCAGGACCGGCCTGATGCGATCAAGCGTGTCCACGATCCCGCTCTTTTTCACGAGCCTCGATGGCTTGACCGCGATTGCGCACTTTCGTCCTTGGTGGTCGACGGCAAGATAGTCTGGAGTATGCTTTCGCCTCTTGCCCTTCGCATCGACGTACGGGATCGCCGGAGGCTGATCGTACACCTCCGCGATGTGAGGCGAAGCGATGAGGATCATCGCGCATCGCATTTCGTGCGCGCTGGCGAACGTCACCGCGCGGTTGGTTTTAGGGTCGACAAGAGCGCCACGACTGTGGCCCTTTGTCCGGGCGGGCGGCATTCGTGTTGCGGTACTGCGGGCGGGTGGAGTCCATGTCTTGATCTCCACGATGTTCCCACCGTCGTCTTCTTCCAGAGTTGTGGTTTCGTCTTCGAACAAATCGGGAAGAGGGGCGGCTAGCTCCTTTTCACACAGGCTCTGACGGTCGACGCCGAAAGCCAATTCCTTCATGAATTCGAGTACTGCCTTGAAATTCATTTCGCTCTCCTGAGGGTTTTGAGGACATGAGGACGCGTTCCCGGAAATTCGCTTTCCGGGTCGTATGCGGCTGTGGATTGAGGTGGCTGTGTGGGTGGCTAAGCCTGGAAGCCTGCTATTCGAGGCTTTGCGGATATTTGCGCGCCGTATCTGGCGTTCATAACCAGCGAGTTCCGACGTTTACGCTCGAGGCCTGGTTCAGCCTCGTCGAAGACGGCGCATTTGAAGAGTTCCGATCGGAGCCTTTCACCGTGATCGCTATTGCAATCCACTTTGGCGACCATCCTCACATGAGTGAAGGGTCGTGTCCGCATATCTCGAGTCGGTCCACGCGACGGGCATCGGGTGGAGGACAGATAATCGAGAGGACATGAATTGGCACTGCATGGATGAGTAGACACGACGAGACCTCTGGAAATTCGGGAAGACATTTTCCGAGGTGCCGCCAGTCTAAGGCGCGGCCAACAGCCTTGCCTATCGCTGACGAGCGGCAGCCATCTTGGAGATCGCTATGTCTACTATCACGCGCATGAGAACATCCGTTCTATTTTGGCACGTGACGCTTACATCAGCGATCGGGCTTTTCCAGCCAAAAATGCAGGTATGGTTAACGGAGGCGAGGACACCAAGTCGCCGCGAATCCAGAATCCCCGCGCCGCCCCCCTGGCAAATGATAGCCGGGAGAGCGGATCGGAATCGGACTGATCATTCTTGGGACTGAAAACGGCACCCATCTCAACGGCGCACGCGAAGCTGCTCGCTGTCGGAACGCGGGTGTTTTTCCGTTGATTTCGCCAGGGAATAAGTTTAGTTCTGTTTCATGGCCATTAATCCTTGGATGGTCATCGGTTGAACACTCATTCTGGAGTGCCAACCACCGTTAGAAAGCGGGTCGTTCTGCTAAAACGGCCCGTTTTCGTTTTGGCGGCGAGTTTTCATCGCCGTGCTTTCGTTAGACTCGTCTTTCACTACATGTTCAAGAATTTTTTTCGGCGTGTTGTGCGCGCCTAGTGAATATGGGTGTTAGTACGTTATAACATATCAAATCATGCCTTGATTACTAATCTACATTGTCGCGGAGAGTCATTCTTAGGATAGACCAGGCGTTTTCCACACTCGCCTTGGCACATTGCCATCTAAATTTACAACTAAATGTAGTTGTTCCGTGAGTTCTTCATTTTCGCGTCGCAGTTTGCTCCATCCGACAGTAATAGAAGGAGTGCGGTGGTCCATTTTGATGGATAGGCCACTGGAGATACGGAGCCTTAAATTTGTCATCGCGACGATGTCGCCTCCGCATTCGACTGTTCAGCGCCAAAAGTCATATCGAAGTCTTCGCAGAGCAGGATCGAAAGACTTCGTGCGAAGTTTCGCAGGTTCTGAAGTCATGAAAAGATATAGGTCGTTATCGCTTGCCCCTGTCCGCCGCTCGGAAGCGGCGTCTTGAAATACCCACCGATTCTTGGACTGGCGAAGTCCGCTATTTTTGGCAAGCAGCCGAGCTAACTGCCGACGTTCTTGGCATGGACTTTTGGCGTTCAATTAGAAGAACTCACGCTTCTGGCGGAAGAACCGAGGTCACACCTAAAGCGGGCACCGCGGCGGCCGCCGATGGCTGTAGGCACACGGATTCAAAGTCAAATAGTTACGGAGAAATGACCCGACCAGGCGCGGGAGGTCGGATAACGCAAAGTTAAATTCTGATAGAAAACGTTATCCTCCTGAGTGCGAGAGCGCTCTTCAAATCCTAGAAAAGAGCCCGATCGCACACCCCGCGAGACGAATCACACGCACTTTTGCAACCCATCAATGCTCGGCGGGAAGGATGCTCGGCGGAGTCACAGCAGCGGCGAGATGAGCGAGCAAATGATGTCGGTGGCCCTATCGCCGCTATGATATGATCAACTCCGCTGAACCAAGGGAGGTGGGAATGCGTAGCTTTTTGCTCACCCTTTCCGGAGTTGCGCTCTCGGCTTCGATCGCTATGGCCGAGGAGCCCCTTATCTTCCACACGGCGAATTTCGGTGACGACACCGTCGTAAGCCTTGGCGTCATTGGCAAACGCCTCTCCGACCAGGCCGACTATGACTACGACGTGCTGATTTCGCTGTCGCAAAGGCACTACAACAGCGGCGACGTCTACAGCGATCCCGGACGGCATCGGGCACTTGTGAAGTGTTCCGATCCAGCCAAAGTTTCGATCAGAGGAGTGGACTATGCGGTGTCCACATCGGTGACCCGTGGGACCGATTGGAAGTCCGATCTCTGGATTGCTGTCTGCAGCCCTTCCGTCTCATAGGTATGATGGGCGCGCCCAGCATCGCGAGGATCGATTTACCGGACATCGATCGGTTCCCGCCTGCCGTGAAGCATGGCAAGCGGCTGCTGCACCCAGGCGGCGTGCGGAACCGCTGAATGCAGGTGAGCAATCACATCGGAGGAAACAACCAGGGGCGTCGCGAGCGACTTCGCCATCGTCTCCAGACGCTGCGCCACATTGACGGCGTCGCCGATGACGGTGAACTCGCTGTGACATCCGCTGTCCAAAACCCCGCCAACAACGGTGCCGTAGTAGAGGCCGATAGCCGCATGCAGCGCCGGAAGGCCGTTTCGGTTGCTGTGGCGCTTCCAGTCGCTCAAGGCATCTACGAGCTCGAGGGCGCATGCGAGTGCGCGGTCCGCGTCTTCCTCGGTTGGTTTCGGATGACCGAAGACGGCCATGACGCCGTCTCCGATAAACTTGTCCACGGTCCCGCCGTGCTCGAAAATGATTTGTGAAACAAGCTGTCGATATTCTCCAAGCACGAATGCCAGCGCGGGAGCGGGAGCGGTCTCGGCGAAGCTTGTGAAGTCGCGCAAGTCGACAAACATGATCGCCGCTTTCCGGCGGTGCAATCCGAGGGCCTCGCCACGCTCCTGCAATTCCGAGACTACAAACGGCGAGAAGAACCGGGAGAGATTGAGGCGTCGTCGATCCGCCTTTATCGCCTCCCTCCGGGTTCGGTCGTGATCCCGGGCCAGAAGATAGATCGCGAACGCGGTGAAGCCAAAGCTGACCGTCAGCCCGAGGTCCTGGTTCAGGAACGAGGCGAGCAAGGACGCGGCGTCATCAGCCGGGTGGCGGGCAGCTGTGATCGCCAACATCACTACCCAGGAAGTGAGTACGATCCCCGAGAAGACGAGCACCAGCCGCCGGTCGAGCTTCAGGCCGATGTGAACGAGCAGGATAAATGCAACGACGAGACCGGATGTGGTCAGATTGTGGTTTTCGCTGACTGGGCCGCCCAAAATGTGCGCGTACAGCAGCAGCGCAACCAGCAGGGCGTCCAGCACGACAAACAAAGTGTTCAGCCAGCTGTTGCGTGGCAGGAAACGGGTGGTGGCTACAGAAGCCACGCTGATGCCAAGGTAGACGACAACGACCACCAGATGTGTGGTCATGGCTCCCTCGTTCCCGCCCAGCACGAGGTTGGCAACCAGAATCGCAAACGCCACGAACCGCAGCAGGATCGAACGTGTCTCCCGATCTGAATCCCAGTCGGGGTGGAGCGAAGACTTCATGTCTGCGGACTTCGTTTGGTGGAAATTGAAGGCGGAACCGCTGCAAGGCGGGACGAGGCGCGGCTGTCGATGGCCGCGCCTCGTTGTTAAGGCTATTTCACCTGTGTCACGGTGAGCTTGCCGTTCACGCGTTCCGCCACGAACTCGACAGTCGCGCCTTCCGTGAGTTTCTCCAGAAGGGCTTCGTCCTGGACACGGAAAACCATCGTCATCGCCGGCATGTCGAGGTCCTTCAGTTCCTCGTGGATCAGGGTGACCTTCTTGGCTTTGGTATCGACCTTCTTGACCGTCCCCTTGGTGAACTCCGCCGCCAGAGTTCCATAAGCAGCAGCGAGGGAAAGAGCGGAGGCTAGGGCCACTTTGATGATCAGCTTCATTACATTAACTCCTTCGGATTGATTACCTTTTGGAGACGGTCACGTCGCCATGCATTCCCGCGTCGTAGTGGCCGGGAACCAAGCAGGCGATCTTGAAGGTGCCGTCGTTGGTGAATTTCCAGATGATCTCGCCCGATTGACCGGCAGCGAGGCGGATCGCATTGGGATCGTCGTGTTCCATTTCCGGGAACTTCTCCATCACGGCCTTGTGCTCCATGATCTTGTCTTCCTGATCGAGAACGAACTCGTGATCCAGCTCGCCCGCGTTCTTGATGGCGAAGACGATGGTCTGGCCCTTGCGGACCTTGAACGTCGACGGAGTGAAGACCATTTTCCCATCGTCGGTCTCCTTCATCGTGACTCGGATGGTCTGGGTAGCCTTGGCCTTGATGCCGGGTTCGCCGACCGCCATTTCACCATGGCCGCCGGCGTGGCTGCCTGAAGCCAGCGCCGGGGAGGCGGCGGCGGCGAGAAGTAGTCCGAATAGTGCAGCTTTCATTGCTTGTTCCTTTGAGTGGTTGAACATTGGCATGCGAGATCACCCGTGGTTCGAGTGTTTCGGTGTGATCTGGGTCTTTGCGTCTTTGGCTTTGGTCGTGTCGGGCAGTTCACCGGTCCACTCCCAGGCCTGGGTGCCGGGAGGATTTTCGTACCAACCGGGATCGGCGTAATCGCCAGCAGAGATGCCCTCGCGCACCTTGACGACCGAGAACATGCCGCCCATTTCGATCGGGCCGTGTGGCCCCCATCCCGTCATCATCGGGACCGTGTTTTCGGGGATTTCCATCTCCATCTCGCCCATGTCGGCCATGCCCGCGGTCCCCATCGGCATGTATTCGGGGCGGATTCTCTTGATCTTCTCGGCGACTTGCTTCTTGTCGACGCCGATGAACGTCGGGATGTCGTGGCCCATGGCATTCATCGTGTGATGGGACTTGTGGCAATGGATCGCCCAGTCCCCGACGTATTTGGCATCGAACTCGTAGGCCCGCATCGCGCCCACCGGGATGTCGATGCTGACCTCCGGCCAACGTGCCTCGGGACGCACCCAACCGCCATCGGTGCAGGTCACCTCGAAGTCGTAGCCGTGCATGTGGATCGGGTGGTTGGTCATCGTCAGATTGCCGACCCGGACACGTACTCGGTCGTTCTTGGAAACGACGAGAGGCGTGATGTCCGGAAACACGCGGCTGTTCCAGCACCACATGTTGAAGTCGGTCATTTCCATGATGCGCGGCACATAGGAGCCGGGATCGATGTCGTAGGCATTGAGCAGGAAGACGAAGTCGCGGTCGACGGGCATGAACTTCGGGTCCTTGGGATGGACGACGAAGAAGCCCATCATTCCCATTGCCATCTGTACCATCTCGTCGGAATGTGGGTGGTACATGAAGGTGCCGGACTTCACGAGGTCGAACTCGTAGACGAACGTCTTGCCGACCGGAATGTGCGGTTGGCTGAGGCCTCCGACGCCATCCATGCCTGAAGGCAGGATCATTCCGTGCCAGTGGATGGTGGTGTGTTCCGGCAGCTTGTTGGTGACGAAGATGCGCACGCGATCGCCTTCGACCGCTTCGATCGTGGGACCAGGCGACTGGCCGTTGTAGCCCCACAGGTAGGCGGTCATGCCCTCGGCCATTTCCCGCTCGACCGGCTCGGCGATGAGGTGGAACTCCTTGACGCCGTTGTTCATGCGGTAGGGCAGGGTCCAGCCGTTGAGCGTGACCACCGGAGTGTAGTCCGGGCCGGAGCTCGGCCTCGTCGGGAATTGCGTTTCCGCGGTTTCCATGACTGCGGCTTCGGGCAGGCCCATGTTGGAGGTCTTTGCCCAGGCCGTGGAGGACACGAGGGCCGCCCCAGCGCCGAGGATTTGTCTTCTGTTGAACATGCTGGTTCCCTTTCTCAGTGTCCGCCACCGCCGCTGTCGGCGGCTGCGGCAACTTCCGTTGCGCCGGATGAAGCTCCAGCGCCACCGCCGTATATCGCGGGAGCAAGGTTTGCCTCGGCGAGCCAGAAGTCGCGCTTTGCATTCACGGCGAGAAGGATCGAATTGACCTTCTCCCGACTGTCGGCGAGCAGTTCGAACGTATTGGTGATCATGCCGTTGTAAGTGAGGAGGGACTCCTCCTCGACCTTGGTCCGCAGTGGCACCACATTATTTCGGTAGTGGCGGGCGATGTCGTAGTTGGCGCGGTACGCCTGATAGGCGGAGCGCGCCTCGGAGCGAACGTTGACCGATTTCTCGGCAAGGAGGTTTGCCGCCCGCATGTAGGCCAGCTCGGACTTGCGCATTCGCGCCTTGCCGCTGTCGAAGATCGGAATGACGAATTCAAGTTCGGCGATCGCCGTCGTCTCGTGCTTCGTGTTTCCGTCTTCCCTTTCGCGCTCGGTTTCGAAACCGCCGATCAGTTCGAGGTCGGTGACGTATCGCGTGGCTTCGGTGAGCTTGTACGACTTTGCCGTCGCATCAAGGTCGAGCTTCGCCATTTGGAGATCGACACGGCGCTGAAGCGCCTCGGCCTCAATCGTGTCCTTCTTCATGAGGCCCTTCGGCAGAGAAGGGAGGCGATTGGGGACTTGGTAGTCGATGTCAGAGCCCCAGAGGCCCATCAGTCGCGTAAGTTCTTCCTTGGCAAGCCTCGCATCCAGCCGAGCTCTCGCAGTTTGACCGGCGAGTTCGGCGTAGAAGACATGCTCGCGCGCCTGATTTCCCTTTGTCATCGCACCGGTTTCACCGAGCTTCTGGGCAAGCTCGGACGCAGCATCGGCAGCCGCCTGGGCCTGGTTCAGCTGGGCGACCATCTCCCATGCCGCGACGGTATTGATCCAGGCGCGACGTGTGTCTGCCGCGAGCTGTAGCGTCCGCTGAGCCGCGGCGAGTTGGGCGCGGCGATAGTTGGTGTCGGCGATGTCGACGTTCCGCTGGTGGGTTGCCAAGGCGAGGATGTTGGTGGCGATCACCCCCTCGATCGAATTGAACGCCTCCAGGCCCGGGGTCCCGATTCCGTTGAAGCCGATCCCCACGGTCGGATTGAGCAGCATGGTCGACTGCCACGCGTCGGCGGCCGAATCCCCGAGATCGGCATAGGCTGCCTGCAATCCCTTGTTGTTGAGGAGGGCCACCTGTACGGCAGTCTCCACATCGATGGTCTTTTTCGCCATCAATGTCTTCACTTGTGCGGACACAGCTCGCGCCTGCTGCTGGTTCTGCACCCAGACCGTTTGTTTTCCTGTGCTTTCGGCGCTCTTTGCCGAAACGGTCGAGAAGCCTGCGTCCTTGGCGGCATACTCGTTTGTGGACGCGCAACCAGCGAGCATCAGAGGAAATGCGGCCGCTACGGCGATCTTGAATGTCGTTCTGCTCATGACGCGTCTCCTTCGGGAGACTGCGCGTCGTTTTGCTGACGCCAGGGTTTGGGACGAACCGGTACGCGATGGGTGTAGCCCGCGAACGGGCTCGTGTAGCCCGTCGGGCGTCCAGATAGGTGCGCGGACTCTGATTGGTGCGAGTCGATAACATCGGGGGGCAAGGTGGTAGCGCATCCGCTCGCGGCGAGCGGCAATGCGACCACGAAATAAAATGGTCTCATGGTAAAATCCGAATAGGAAATGGCATCGGCGGCTGCAGCGTAGTCACGCTCGCAATCGCACGCTCAGACCCGCTGGAGCGGGACAGACCTACTCAGAGATTGGGGGGACGCTGAAGCGGAGGAACTCCGCTCTGAATATGTGCGTCATCGACGAATTCATGGAGGACAGCTAAGCGCGGGCCGCCGATGATATCCGTCTCAACGACGATCGCCAGGCTGACGCAGAACGCGTTGCAGCACTCCTGTTTGGAGAGCTTTTGATCGTCATCAGGACTGGAGTGGTGGTCGCCGTGTTCCTGGTGGGCATCGGATGACGCGTGGTGACCATCGTCGGTCTGATCCGGCGCGACGGCAGACCAGCTTCCATGCATGGCAGCGGAAGCCGAAGGCAACGAGTATCCCGCCAGTGACGCAATGATCACCAAGCGAAGCAGAACCAGCATTTTCGACAATGTGATTCGAAACATACCCATGCCTGAGGACTACCATCGCCCTAATACTTGTCAATTGTCAGCTTCACACAACATTGCATTCCGTCGACAGTGTGGCAGGTTCGCAAAGTTTGATCACCTGTGGAAAGCATCGAGTCTCTACACCTTGCCACCATGGCAAGGTCAACACCGTGGGCACAGGATTGTTGTTCGTCCAGCTTTCATCTACCTGCGGCTCTCGGCAACCATCTTATTGTATCGGCAAAGCGAGATGCTGGAATGGAGTGCGTATCTGGGGCTCTTTCTCGCGGCGTTCGGAGCCGCGACGATTCTGCCCTTTCAGTCCGAACCTGTTTTGGTGGGCCTTCTGCTCTCGGGTGATTTTTCACCTGTCCGACTGATCCTTGTTGCAAGCGTCGGCAACGTCTTGGGTGCTGCAGTTAACTGGGGTTTGGGGCGCTACATCGAGCGACACCGAGACAAGTCCTGGTTTCCCGTCAAGGAGGCCCAGTTGCAAAGAGCAGAAGGCTTGTACCGAAGGTTTGGGCGCTGGTAACTTCTGCTATCATGGATGCCCCGTCGCCAGCGACAAGTCCATACGACTTGATCGCGCCAATAGCGGTCGTCAGGTGGATTCAGCCCATCACACCGACCGAGAAGTCTCTGCCCCGATTAGTCTGGAGGCACAAGTCGCTTTATGAGATATTGCTAACGTAAAGGGATGTGAGCATCGATCCATAAATGCATGCGAGACAACGCACTGGTTTTTGACGGAACCCGCAGTGGGCGTGGGGGCCGTTTCTTTGCTTTACCTGCGGTGGGAAGGAGGGGCGCAGGGATATCAAATAAATCTAATCCGACATCCAACACCGAGCTTCCGGTTCGGCGGACTATTGTCATGCAGCGCGTCCGGTTGTTCTCGGCTTCATTGAGGGAGAAAGCAGATGCAGCGCACTATTCGACGTTGTGGCGCGGTATTGGCATCCTTTGCCGCGGCGCTCCTGGCTGGAGCGAGCCCTGCGAGTGCTCAACAGGCACAAAAGCCGAACATCCTGTTTATCATGGGCGACGACATCGGCTGGATGCAGCCAGGAATCTATCACCAGGGCCTGATGGTGGGCGAAACCCCCAACATCGACCGGATTGGCAGGGAGGGGCTTAAATTCACGAGCTACTATGCGGAGCAGAGTTGCACGGCCGGGCGTAACGCCTTCATCACCGGCATGCATCCGTTGCGCACCGGCATGATCCCGCCACAGCTTCCGGGAAGCCCATCCTACCTGAAGCCCGGAACGCCGACGCTCGCCTGGTTCCTGCGTGATCTCGGTTACAACACGGGTGAATTCGGCAAGAACCATCTGGGCGATCACACGGATTCTCTGCCGACAGCGCATGGTTTCCATGAGTTCTGGGGCTATCTATACCATCTCGACGCCATGCAGGGCGTGAGCTTCCCCGACATCAACAAGACGCCGACCGAGCAGACAGTTGCGCCAGCCTGCAAGAACACCCCCATCCCGGGCATTGCTGAGGACCCGGCAGCGGTTGATCCCAAAACGACGGTATGCCTGACGCCACCGCGTCCCGTTCTGCATTGCACCTCGTCCGACGGGACTGCAGCCAACCAGAGCTGCAAGGACGAGGGACCGCTGACATTGGAACGCTCGAAAACCGTGGACGAGGAAATCTCGGCCAAGGTGATCGACTTCCTCGATCGCAATGATCCCGAGAAGACCAACAAGCCGTTTTTCGTCTGGTACAACCCCGCCCGCATGCACATTACGACTGTTCTGCCGGACAAGTACCTCAACATGATAGGCGAGCCCGGCGGCAAGGACTGGGGTCTCAACGAGGCCGGCATGAAGCAGATGGACGACAACATCGGCTACGTCCTGAAGAAGCTCGAGGAAATGGGCGAACTCGACAACACCATCATCGCGTTTACGACGGACAACGGTGCCGAGACGATCACCTTCCCGGATGGCGGCGTGACCCCGTTCAAGGGTGGCAAACTCACGACCTGGGAGGGCGGTATGCGTGCTCCGATGCTCGTGCGGTGGCCCGGCCATATCGAACCCGGCACGGTGAAGAATGACATGTTCGCCTCGCTCGACTGGCTGCCGACGCTGGTCGATATCGCCGGCGGCCCGAAGGGCAACGAGTTGAAGGCGCAGATCGAGAAGGGTGCCTATCCGGGCATTGCCAAGACGACGCTCGACGGCGTCAATCAGCGCGATTATCTCGAAGGAAAATCCGACACGTCGGCGCGTGACACGTTCTTCTACTATTCGGGCAAGGACCCGTCGGCCGTTCGCTATAAGAACTGGAAAATGTACTTCGCGATGGTGTCCGATGCGCCTCAGGGCTTTCTGACAGGCGTCGTTCCCTACCACTGGACACAGGTCGTCAACATCAAACGAGACCCTTTTGAAACATCTGTCGGAGAGCAGATCAAAACGCTCATGGGACAGGGCGGCTCAATTGGCTCTCCATCGACAGCCTATATCTACGACTGGAACATGCTGCCGATCGGCCAGGCGCTTTGGTTGAAGGAACTCGAAAGCTACATCGACTTTCCCCCGATGCAGGACCCGGCCAGCTACAATCTGGAGCAGGTCATGCAGCAGGTTAAGGCGATGCGGTCGTCTCATCGAGCAGGTGAGTGAAAACACTGCAGCGGACGCCTTTCGGGGCGTCCGCTTCCTAGCAGTTTCTGTTTAGGGATTGTCCAGAATTTGTGTCCGCTTTGGGCCGATCCCAGCCCTCGGCGGTGAGAGTTCTGCTGTCTGCTTTTCGTGTTGAGTGTCCTGGGAATGGACGGTCGGCAATCGGCCCCAAGTCGGCCGTTCATGCGACTTGTCTCGAATGTCTCCTATTGGGCGCAAAGCGGTGATGCAATGCTTCAAGTAGCACTGTCTGCTTGTCGACATTTGGTATAGATTGGGAAAGAGACGCATTAATTTGTCGCTACCAGACAAAGGACAGCCCAAATGGTCTTCGTCCGATACATCGTCATCGGCGTTGACGATGCGGTTGCATTCTATCGAGACAACCTCGATTTCAAGCTCGACAAGCACAATCCGGGCAAATTTGCCGCGCTCGTGCGCGACGAACTAACGCTTTATCTCAGCGCCCCAGGTGCAGGAAGCGGTGGCCAGGCGGGCGGCAATCCGATGCCGGGTGGGTGGAACCGGTTTATGATCATCACGAGCGAACTCGATGCGCTGATTGAGCGATTGCGCCGGGCTGGCGCTAGTTTCCGGGGCGAGATAAGTGACGGCGGTGCCGGTCGTGCCATTCTGGTCGAAGACCCGTCCGGCAACATCGTCGAATTGTTCGAGTTCAAGTAAGCTCGAGACAGCCTCAACCTGCCCCAAAGCGCCAAGCTAGACTTCTGTTGTTGGCGCAAAGCGGACGAAGGCTGCTTGTGGCACCGCCGAGAGCCAAGCAGGGGAAATTCTCGCGGCGAGCATCCACCTGTTCCAAACGCGTGGATGAGGTCTTGCGTTCAGACTGGTCGACACGAGCTGCTGATATCGAAAGTTCCTTTGCGATTCATCTCTGACCGGCGCGGCTACAAATCGAAAGATGCCAAGATCGGACAAGGCCCTGGCTTGCCCGTGGTACACTCCCCAACAAGCCGCCTTAGGGATTCACGCGCGCGCTTTAGCTCGGCGATCCTGGTGTCCAGGGCATCAATCCGCTTTCTCGCCAGAGTCCGCGCTCGCTCCCTGTCTTCTCCGGAATCCAGGTCGAGAAGCTCCTTGATCTCCTCAAGCGTGAAGCCGGCCGTCTGGGCCTGTCTGATAAACATAAGACGCCGCACGTCCTCCTCGCCGTATCGACGAACTCCCTGCGACCGCCGGGGAGTGTCCAACAGCCCCCGGCGCTGATAGTAGCGGATGGTCTCCACGCCGACGTGTCCAGCCGCTGCGAGTTTTCCGATGGTCATTTCCATGGGCTGTTGACTCCGTACCATGGTACGGAACGTATGGTCTTGCCAACGGTTTCACAAGATGAAGGAGACGTGAAATGTTGGACAAGACAAACCCCGCACATCTGGCGAGGAAGGCGGTTCTCTACCGCATGGTAATGCCAGACCACACTTGCCCGTACGGATTGAAGGCGAAAGACCTGCTGAGGCGGTCTGGTTATGAAGTCGACGACCGCCACCTGTCGACCCGCGAAGAGACGGACGCCTTCAAGGCAGAACATGACGTGGCGACCACACCGCAGGTTTTCATCGGGGAAGATAGGATCGGCGGGTATGACGACCTTCGCAGGTTCCTTGGCAAGCCCGTCGCCGACCCTAAGGCCACGAGCTATCGCCCTGTCATCGTCTTGTTCGCCTTGACCGCCCTAACGGCAATGGCGGCGAGCTACGCGGTCAGCGGTAACCCATTCACCCTGCGTGCGGCGGAATGGTTCATTGCCTTGTCTATGGTCGTGCTTGCCATGCTGAAGCTTCAGAACGTCGAGAGTTTTGCGACGATGTTCCTGAACTACGATCTGCTCGCGAAGCGTTGGGTTCCGTACAGCTACATTTACCCATATGCCGAAGGATTGGCTGGCGTCTTGATGATCGCGGGCGCGCTGAATTGGTTGTCGGTCCCGGTCGCGCTCTTCATCGGCACGGTGGGAGCAGCATCGGTATTTAAGGCCGTGTACATCGACAAGCGGGAGCTGAAGTGCGCGTGCGTAGGCGGATCGAGCAACGTTCCGCTCGGCTTCATCTCGCTCACGGAAAACCTGATGATGATCGGCATGGCGATTTGGATGGCGGCGGTTTCCACTGGCCTACCCGTCGGCCATGCTATGTAGCCCCGTCGACCTTCATTGCCGATCGGCTGAATCCTACGCCGATCGGTAATTCGGGCGGTGCGCTGCGAACTCATGGTCTCCTTCTCTCGGAAGAGCCGTTACGGCTCGGATCACGAATTCGAGAGTGCTAGCCTTGCTTGCGATAGCTCAAAGATAGCAGCACGGGTGAGGTCTTGAATGGTTGCAGTACAGGCAACGTTCAGGCTTCATCCGATGACCGCCTTCCACAGACGTTTCTCTTTGGGCATTGCACTGGCATGGATGTCGGTGACAATAGTGCCTGCCTTTGCCGGAGGTTCCCACGACCATCCGTCCGAGAACGGGACCGCTGCCGACCCACTCGATATTGTCCGGGCGGCCACGGACCTAGCGCCGCCGATTGCAAGGAGCGGTCCCGAAACAGTCAAGGTCAAACTGGACACCGTCGAGGTGACCGGAAGGTTAGCCGACGGAGCAACCTATCACTATTGGACGTTCAACAAGAAGGTCCCTGGCCCATTCGTTCGTGCACGGGTGGGCGACACGATCCAGGTGGAACTCACGAACCTTGCCGACAGCAGTGAGCGCCACAGCGTCGACTTCCATGCGGTGACGGGGCCCGGCGGTGGAGCGGTCGCGACAGACGCCGCACCAGGAGAAACAAAAAAGTTCTCGTTCAAGGCATTGAAACCCGGTCTATACGTCTACCACTTTGCGGTTCCGCTGGCCGCGCACCACATCGCCAACGGCATGTATGGATTGATCCTCGTCGAACCGGAGGAGGGACTACCTCCTGTCGATCGGGAATTCTACGTCATGCAGGGCGAGGTCTACACCTCGCAAGCATACGGCTCGAAGGGCAAGTTGACCGAGAGCGTCGACAAGCTGATGGCGGAAGCCCCGGAGTACTATGTGTTTAACGGAGCCGCCAATGCGCTGACTGGCAACAATGCCCTGACGGCCACGGTTGGCGAGACAGCTCGTATCTACTTCGGCGTCGGCGGGCCGAACAAGACATCGAGTTTCCACGTGATCGGCGAAATCTTTGACAAGGCGTACCAGCTTGCGTCGCTGACGACGGAGCCATTGAAAGACGTGCAAACGATCACCGTCCCGCCAGGCGGTGCATCGGTGGTCGACATGACCTTGGTCGTTCCCGGTGAATACGTTCTGGTTGACCATGCCTTGTCCCGGGCGGCGCGCGGCTTGGTAGGCAAGCTGGTCGTAAAAGGCGAAAGTCAGCCAGCACTTTTCGAGGCGGTGTCGGCCGAAGCCGATGAATCGGAGCAGAACGCGCACAGTTCCCATTGATCGCTCTCACAATCACTCTAAACGCAATCAGCCCGTGGAATTCGCGGGTTGATTGCGTTTTTGACGGAACTTCCTTGGCACCCAATCTGTTCTTGGAAAAACAGGTGGGTTGCCAAAAATGTCGCTCTCCCACGCATTTGTCAGAATCTGCTCATTGGTTCTACTGGTCCTCATGGTGACTTTCTCACACCATTCTGGACTAGCGGCAGTCTCCGGCAGTGCGCATCAGTGCGAAAATGGCCCCTCACACCACCCAGAGGGATATGTGACGGGCAACTGTTGCCAACCTACTCAGTGCGTTTGGGTTTTTCCCGTCCTTCCGGTCTTGCCGAACACTTTCGCTCTTCAGCATGGACCGCATCCCGTCGGGATTCAGCATCCTTATGTAATCACTAGGAGCCTCTATCCTCCGCCCAAGCCGGGTTCTGGTTGACTTTGATGCCCCGTTGCAAAGCGAAGGAGATTCAAATGACTTCCTGGACAAAAATGGTTGTTGCCGCCGCCGTTCCCCTGGCCGTCTTGGCCGTTCCCAGCCTCAGCTCCGCGCAGATGGCGCTACCGGATAAATGCAAAGGAGACATGGCAATGAGCCAGGCCATGCAGATGCCGGAAATGCCGATGGGCGACATGGCCGAACATCAAAAGGCGATGATGGAGGGTATGCGGGAAATGCATCCAGCGATGATGCAGGGAATGATGGCGAAAGACCCCGATGTCGCTTTCGTGTGCGGGATGATCGCCCATCACATGGGCGCGATCTCCATGTCTGAGGTCGAACTGAAATTCGGCGACGATGCAGAGGCTAAATCGATGGCTGAGAAGATCATCGACGCCCAGAAAAAGGAAATCGAGGATATGAACACGTGGATCAATGAGCACGCCCAGTAGTCGCACTGGCAAAGCGGGAGAAGAGCTATGCATCATACTCAGTCACCTGAGATGAAGGCTTGCATCGACAACTGTTTGGCCTGCTATCGGGAATGTCTATCGACAGCCATGCATCACTGCCTGGAGATGGGCGGTGAACATACAAAACCGCGCCATTTCCAGCTTATGATGGCATGCGCGGAAATCTGCCGGACCTCAGCACATTTCATGCTCCTGGGGTCTGAGCATCACAGGCATGTATGCCGGGAATGTGCAGAAATCTGTTTTCAATGTGCGGATGACTGTGAGCGTGTCGGCGACATGCAGAGTTGCGTAGACGCGTGTCGGCGCTGCGCGAAAAGTTGCGAAGAAATGTCGGCCTAGCGAGACCTAATCCAACACGCGCCGCCTAAGCGGCGCGTGTCTGGTTGCCATCACTCAATGGCGCAGATGTCATTGGCCTTGCATGAAAGTCTGCATCTCTTCGAGTGTGACCTTGCCGTCGTCGTTCGCGTCTACGCTGTCGAATATTCGTTTGTGGACCGCCGTGACTTCTTCAAAAGACAATCCGCCGTCGCCATCGGTGTCCGCTACAGCGAACATGATTTTCATCATGTGACCGCGCATCGGAGCCATGGGCATGCCGCCCATCATTCCCTGCATTCTACCGCCCATTGCCATCCCAGGCATCTGGTTATGCTCTGTCTGGGTTCCTTGGGCTTGAGTGGTGTCAGTGCCTGACTGGGCCAATGCCGAGGTTACGGGGCCTGTTGAAAGAAGTAAGGCGGCGACTACTGTCATGCGTGTCAGTTTTCCCGGGACCATTTGCGTTCTCCTTTTGCTCCCAAAGACTGCTCGACAGGATACAGTTCAATAATACACCCCCCTGTGAGGGCTGGTTTGTGCTTGATCAAAGACCCGCGGTGTCTTGGAAGCGGATGGCGGCAGCCGATGCTATTCGACCTACGCACCAACTCGCATACATCGGGCCAAGGAAACCGCCCATCAGACGTCCGGTCAGCGTCACTGGAAGGTTGTAGTCGATAAACACCCTGAGATTGGAAAACTCCTGCATCGGCTCGATGTCAAAGCCCATCCGATATGAACCGATGACCAGGAGGTGGGGCTCGCTCGTTGTTTCCCAGACTTTGCGAGTCGGTGGTCGCCGCTCGACGATTGCTTCTTCTACGTAAAGCCTCATGCCGAGGATTGCGCCGGTCATACGTACGCGCCCGCCAATTTCCCGGCCCTCGGTCTGATCGAATTCGTACGACATTCGACCGCCGAGCATCATCATCGACGGTTGTGACATATGTCCGGCAAGACGACGATGATCATCCAAATACGAAAAGAGTGTCTCGGCCGACGCCTGGATGCGAATCCTGGAGTTGGCCGAGTACTGGTGGTTCATTTTTCTTCGTCCGACGCACTTCGATGGTGGCCGTGGCCGCCATGCCCGCCATGTCCGTGAAAGAGGTGCATGATGGGACACGCCAGCAGCACCAGATAGGGCAAGAATCCGAGGGCGTGGCCCCAATGCTCCCGCAGGATAAAGAACAGGACGATGACGACCAAAGATGCGCCCATAAGCGTCCAGGTTCGTGACGATGTCATAGTTTGACGCTCCTCAACCTAAGGGAATTGCCGATGACGCTGACCGAAGACAGCGCCATTGCCGCAGCCGCGATGATCGGGGAAAGCAATATGCCGAAGGCCGGGTAGAGAACGCCTGCGGCAACCGGGACTCCCAAGGCGTTGTAGATGAAGGCAAAGAAAAGGTTCTGGCGAATGTTTGCCATGGTGACGTGGCTAAGCTGCCTAGCTCGCACGATGCCCTGAAGATCACCTTTCAGGAGCGTAACCCCGGCGCTTTCAATCGCCACGTCTGTTCCGGTCCCCATGGCGATGCCGACGTCGGCGGCCGCCAGCGCTGGCGCGTCGTTGACACCGTCGCCAGCCATTCCGACGATCCGTCCCTCACTTCGCAGGCGCGAGACGATTTTGCTCTTGTCCTCGGGAAGAACCTCTGCTTCGACTTCAGCAATTCCCAGTCGCCGGGCAACCGCTTGGGCCGTCGTCTTGTTGTCGCCGGTGAGCATGACGACGCGTATTCCCGCGTCCACAAGCGCTTTGACGGCGTCCGGGGTGGTGGCTTTGATCGGGTCGGCGATCGCAAACAGCCCAGCCACTCGTCCGTCCATGGCCATAAAAATAACCGTAGCGCCATCGTTGCGCAGTTCCTCCGCCTTGGCCGTCATGGACGAGACGTCGATCCGCTCATCTTCCATGATCCGATGGCTTCCGAGGATCAGTGTATGGCCGTCAACCTTGCCTGTGACGCCTTTGCCCACCGGGCTGTCGAAGTCCTGAGCGTTGCCGATCGGGACGCCGCCTTCACGAGCGGCGTTGACGATGGCGAGGGCCAACGGGTGCTCGCTGGAGTTCTCCAGGGTTGCGGCCAGACGAAGCAACTCCGTCTCTGACAGTTCGTGGCCAGGGATGATCGCCGTAACCTTGGGCCGCCCCTCGGTAAGGGTCCCCGTTTTGTCGACCACGAGCGTGTTCACTTTTTCAAAGCGCTCAAGCGCTTCGGCATTCTTGATCAGCACCCCGAGGCGTGCGCCGCGTCCAACGCCGACCATGATCGACATCGGCGTCGCGAGGCCGAGCGCGCAGGGGCATGCAATGATGAGGACGGCAACGGCCGCCACTAGCCCATGGGCGAACCTCGGTTCGGGTCCGAACAACATCCAGGCGACGAAGGAGATGACCGCGATCACGATTACGAGCGGAACGAACCATCCCGAGACCTCATCGGCGAGGCGTTGGATAGGTGCGCGAGAGCGTTGGGCGTCCGCGACCATCTGCACGATCTGGGAGAGCACGGTGTCACGGCCGACCTTGCCGGCTTCCATGACGAAGGCACCAGTCTGGTTCATGGTGCCACCGATCAGCTTCGCGCCTATCTCCTTGGTAACGGGCATCGATTCTCCGGTGATCATCGACTCGTCCACCGAACTGCGTCCTTCGAGAAGGGTGCCGTCCACGGGAACCTTTTCTCCCGGACGAACACGCAGTCGGTCTCCGACCGCCACGAGATCAAGACCGACGTCTTCTTCCGAGCCGTCCGCATTCACCCTCCGAGCGATCTTTGGAGCCAGATCGAGCAGGGCGCGGATCGCACCGCCCGTCTGTTCGCGTGCCCGCAGTTCCAGCACTTGTCCCAATAGAACGAGAACCGTGATGACGGCGGCGGCCTCGAAGTAGACGGCAACGGAGCCTTCGCCTGAACGGAATGTGGCGGGAAAGATGCTCGGAAATACCGTGGCGACGACGCTGTAAATCCAGGCGACCCCAGTGCCCATCGCAATCAATGTGAACATGTTGAGGTGTCGCGTCACTATTGACTGCCAGCCCCGCTGGAAGAACGGCCAGCCCGCCCAGAGAACGACTGGGGTCGCCAGGACCATCTGCAGCCAGTTCGATGTCTGCGCCCCCAGCAGCATGTGAAGGTTTGTCAGATGGCCACCCATTTCCAGGGCGAGAACCGGTAACGCGAGCACAAGACCAACCCAAAAGCGGCGCTGCATGTCCCGGTACTCTTCGCTGGGTCCGGTCTCGGCGGTGGCGATCACCGGCTCCAGAGTCATGCCGCAGATGGGGCAGTTGCCCGGGCCGATTTGTCTGATCTGCGGGTGCATTGGGCAGGTGTAGACCGTACCTTCGGGCACGGCCGGCGCTGGTTGCGTGCTGGGCTGCCCGGAGCCCAGATGTTGTCCGTGGTGATGGTGGCCGTGATGTCCATCTCCGGACCGTTCTTGCCCATGCTTGTGAAGTTCGTGTTCCATACTCATCTCCGGCCTAGATTGCGTTTTCATAGGTTACGAACGACATCATGCCCGTCGCCATGTGGTAGAGGTGATGGCAATGGAATGGCCAGCGACCTGGATTGGTTGTATCGAACTGAACAGCAACTTCGGTCATTGGCGGCACGAGCACCGTGTCACGGACCGCCCCGTTGATCCGTTTGCCATTTACCGCCACGACCTGGAAATGATGTCCATGCAGATGCATCGGATGGGCCATCATGGACATGTTCCGCATCGCCAGTTCGACGCGGTCTCCGGTCGCCACCTTCATCGGCCCGTCCGCGCTCCCGATTTCCCAGATGTAGGAGGCCATGTCTCCTGTGAGTGTCAGTGCATATGTCCTGTTCGGTGCGCGCTGGGCGAGTGATTGGGTCGCCAACAGCATTTCTTCGACAGCGAGGTCGAGCACGGGGCCGCTGTCGGTCCCGCTCGCATCGAGCTTCGAAATGTCTGCGCCTTGGGTGGCCAATATGATGCCCGTTCGTTCCTTCGCTCCCTCACGTAACGCCAGAATGGGGAATGCTCCGGAACCAGGCGGAAGTTGCAACCGGATGTCGAGCCTTTGCCCCATCGAAATCGGAAAGCGAGCGCCCGATACAGGGACTACGTCATTTCCATCGACCGCAATCAGGTCGCCAGGAAGGGTGCCTGTGTCGATCGTGAAGGCAGTTGCCGTCGCACCATTGATGATCCGCAGGCGGACGCGTCCTCCCTTTTCAACGGCGACGACCTCGGGATCATCCAAGGTGCGGTCGTTGGCGAGGTAGGCGTCGTACTCGATGTCGTTCAGGTCCATGGAGGGCATGCCTTGCATCGCCATGCCCGACATGTGCTGTTGATGCATTCCCTCCATGCCCTGCATCCTGGTCCTCATATGGCCGGCGGCTCCGCCATGCCCCATGGCATCGGTAGAGCCGGGAGCCTTCAATCCACTCAGCAATTCCTCCGGTGTCTTGAAGGAAAAGTCATGGAGCAAAATGACGACTTCCTGTTCGTCACGCGCTAGGTCGGCTGCGGTACGCACGATCAGCGGGGCCGCCAGGAGCGTCTGCTCCTGAAGCGTATGCGCGTGCATCCAGTGCGTCCCCCCTTGACCAACGGGAAAGAGGTAGTGCCGGGTTTCGCCTGCGGTCAGCAGCTTGGCTGGATTGTCGGGTACCCCATCCATGCCCCATGGGGGCGTCAATCCATGCCAATGGATCAGCGTATCTTCATTCGTTTGGTTCAACAGGTTGACGTCGAAATCGCCTCCAGAGTTGAGGACCAATCCCGGCTTTCCATCCGCCGTACCAAGTCCAAACACGGTTGCGGCTTTCCCGTTCACCTCGAGGACGCGTTTGGAGATGGATACATCGGTTGCTCCGTTGGTGGCTGCCTGGGCGTTGTTCAGCCAAGGGAATTTTGCAATAGGCGCGAAGGTCGCTGTGCCAACGGCCAGCGTCTTTAAGAATTCTCGGCGTTGCATAGTGATGTCTTTCGATCCGGTCGAAAATCGACCTGCTGATGTTTCGGCCCGAGACTGGTCGGGCTGGGTTCGTCAAAGCAGGATCGATCGAGGTGGCTCGAAAACGGCAGGGGAGTCTTGGCCCGATAGGCTGACAAGCCGGTCGGTGAAGTATGCCGGCGTGGGTTCGTACCCCAAAGCGACGGAGGCGGGAGAAGGGATGCTCCCGATACACACAGCACACGT
This sequence comes from Hyphomicrobiales bacterium, assembly GCA_900469965.1. Lineage (GTDB taxonomy): Bacteria > Pseudomonadota > Alphaproteobacteria > Rhizobiales > Rhizobiaceae > Mycoplana. The sequence continues at coordinate 112,311 of UBZP01000013.1, forward strand.
TTTGGCGCAACAAAGCTTGTCCTTCAGCGCGCTGTTCTGATGATGATCTCCATCGGCGGGTGCGAATTGCGGAGGTGCGTGAACGGTTCCGACCGCCACTCCCTCCGTGTGGCAATCGGCTGCCATGGCCTGAATGGGCGCGTTAAGCAGCAGGCCCGCAACGACAGCAGCCATGATGAACTTCAACAATGTCGCGAACCTGTTGTGAACTGCCATTCTCTCAGCTCATTGTCGCCGTTTACAGAACGATAGTCGCCTTCCTCATGTACGCCTTGATCTTCATCAATATAAACCGAAGACGCCTATCAGGATACGGAGCAGCAAAGTGCGGTCGGGAGTTTTCATTTCAGCCTTTGCCGCGGTCATCCTTTTCGCGTTTCCGTCCACTGGGCAGTCGATCAATGAAGTGGTGGCGCAGCGTCAGCAAGACATGAAAGCCATGGCTGCGGCCGCGAAAACAATTTCGACCATGTTCAAATCACCGGATACCTACTCGCCAACGGCCTTCAGGGACGCCGCAGAAGCGATCAAGCGTTACTCAGGTACGAGGCTCGTCGCCGACTTCGCGACGGTAACGGCCGTGAAGGGTTCCGAGGCAAACGAGTTGATCGCCGCAGAACGGGAACGGTTCGCGCAGCTATCAAACGACCTCGAGAGATACGCCGAGGGAGTGGCCGACGCAGCCTCCGACAGCCCGGGCTCCATGCCGGATGAGATGCGAATGCGGGTGGGCGAACAGGTAAGCGGCGGGCCACTCGCAAAACGCCCCCGGAACGAATCCAACCGAGCCGCAATGTCGGCCGAACACACGTTCCATATGATGCTAGAGACGTGCACATCGTGTCATGCCCGATATCGGCTGAGAGATTGACGAGCCAAGGCAGCGGCTGGCAGCTTGATCAACATCGCTGTTGGTGTAACCTCCGATCACCCAATCTGAAACTCGCTGCCGACACGCGCCGCAGCCTGCGGCGCGTGTATATGCTACGTGCTCAAGCGACGTGGCTGCAGCACGATTTCTTGAAGGTGGTCCCATAGCCGGCGTCTTCGATTGCGGCGATGAAGGCTTCTGCTCCGATCGTGGATTCAATGGATGCCGTCTTTGCCTCGAGATCGACTGCAATCTTGGCCTCGGGATCGACGGACCTTACTGCCTTCTCGACCGCGCCCACACAGTGGCCACAAGTCATATCCGGAACATTAAGATGGATCATTGGAGGGTCTCCTGCTGGTTTCATCTCAATGAAGATGGGGCTTCCAACGATGGGAAGGTCAATAGTGTTGGGCGGAAATCTTTGTCTACGTGTGGCAGTCGGTCGCAATATTGCTTGGGCGCTTCCAATGTGCACGGCCTTGTGAGAGCCTGAGAACATGTCTGCTTTCGCCGCGCTTGGTCGCATCCTGTATCTGCTTGCATTGTTGGGGATTGTCACCAGTCCTCTCAGCGTCGGCACGGCTGCAGGGGCTATGGTCCATTCATCGCACATGATGATGGACGACGCTTCCGGGATGGCCAATCACTCACCTTGCTGCCCGGAAGAGCAGACGAAACCGAAGGAAGGCTGCGGTACAGCCTGCACGTTGCCTTTGGTGGTTTGCTCCGCCTCCGTGCCGGCATGTGTGAACCAGGAGAGCGGTTGGCGTGTTGACCGCTCGGCTTGTGAGCTGTCGCACCAGGTCGCCGACGACAGCGACCTATCGTCCGCGCTCGTTGAGCCGCCATCACCGCCTCCCAGAGCTTAACCCGTCCACGACCAGCGCAGCTGGTATCTTTCACAGGACGGACGCGATCATTGTCGATTGGAGGCTTCGGCATGTACCCGGCCTCTCGATGTCGCGATACACACTCAGGGAAATTCAAAGATGAGAAGAAGAGACTTTTTGCTTTGTGGCGCTGCCATCAGTTCAGTACTCATGATCCAGCCGGCGTTGGCATCAGGTGAAAGTATGGTGGTGTACAAGGACCCGAGCTGCGGTTGTTGTCATGAATGGGCAAACGCCATGAAGAACGCAGGCTTTTCGGTTGTTTCCAAAGACGTCGACGATATGGACGCGGTCAAGAAGCGCTTCGCTGCACCAGCGGACATGCAAGGGTGCCACACCGCGATCCTGGCGGGGTACTTCATCGAAGGCCACGTTCCACTGGAGGCGATTACAAGGCTGCTTGTCGAGCGTCCGGACATCGCCGGGCTAGCCGTTCCCGGTATGCCATCGGGCTCCCTCGGTATGGGGGACGATCCAGGTGCGTCTTACGACGTGTTCGCAGTGGGCAAGGACGGTGCCCGCAGTGTGTATCAGGCGGTACGCCCAAGGTCATAACCGGCCAAATTCCGACCATTCCCTTCAAGACGCCTCCGGCACCCGTCCGAACTTGCGAAATCGGACGTGTGTCGGAGGCGCTTCGCCGTTGCAAGGTATAGGAGGGGCGGGAAGATATGCCCACCAGCTGCGGAAATTTTCGTTGATTTGCGAAGGCCGTGTCAAAGTGATGACCATCTCCGGGGCTTATGGACAGGCAGGTCTAGGGCGAGTAGGTTGCTACCGCGAGTGGTGGAGTGTGCCGACGATGCCCGATGAGAAGAGTGAAAATGGGTCACCGAAACCCGAAGCCTCATTCGGCTCGGCGTTAGGTTCGGACTTTAAGCCGCTCGGCAAGCGCATTTTGATAGAGCCGCGCCAGAATCAACGAAAGCTGGTTGCGCGAGTTCGAGTCGATCTCCGGAAATCGAAAACCAACAAACCCTAGACCTTGCGAGCGGCACGTCGGCTCACGGTAGCGTCCGCGCCCCCGGAAGCCGGTTGGTTTTTAATGTCGAAGCCGCCCCCAATGGCGACGCGGTTTCGACACGTATTCGGGCAGATGGGGTGCACTTTGTATTTTCCGACCGCGGAATGATAACGTTTGGGTTGAAGTCTTCTTTTCACGGGAGGTCGGGCGTACTACAATTTGCATAAGAAATAAGGAATTCGATGTTGATTCGTCAGGCGCACGAGTGGAGCAGGGTCGAGGGGGAGCGCCGCATCAGCGAACTTCTCGAGAGTGCTCGGGCGGGCAATCCGCAGACGATCCAGGACGCCGATGGATCGTTCGAAATCCGGTTCGTGGCACTTTCCAAGAAGGAAGGTGCAGGAGAGTTTCTTGCGCGGGGCGGTCCAGACAAAGAGCAGCGGTAAGAAGTCCAGCTGCCGAGCCGCGCTGCCTCAAAATGCTGCCGTTGCAACCGGGCCTGGATGCGTCAGGCGACCATAGTCGGTGTCGCTTCGCTCGCCAGTGCAGACATGTCGCATCTGGGTTTCGCCCACAGCCCATTCGCTGGATTGTAGACGCCAGGCAGCGGAAAGAACCGATCGATCATTTCGAAATCTTTCACGTTCAACGTAGCGATCGGCATGTCATATACGATCGAAGTGGCAGCTATGAAGAGGTCTTGCCCGGGTTTCTTCTTATCGGAATACTCGTTGACGAACCAAAGATGCGTTAGCGGTCTGCAGCAAACGAGCTTCGCCAATTGGCGAGCCACGAGAGGGGTCGGCAATGGGTATTCGAAATCCATTTCGAGAAGCTCGTCCATCCACAACCACAACTCCTCCGCTTTGTTCGGGTTGGATCGGTACTTTTCCGCTATCCCCGTTTCGACTTCCAAAAGGGCTGCAAATGGAATGGCGACCCGATGTTGCCGTCTGAGCCGCGCGGAAATCGTGGGGTTCGGTCGAACCTTACTAGAATCACTGATTATGTTGGTATCGAGCAGAAAGATATCAGCCATGTTTGCCAACGTTCGCCGAAGTTTCATGTACGATCGCCGGTTGTCATTAATTCAGCGTAAATCAAAGTTGTCTCTTTGCTGAAACTCGACGAGGGGTAGTTGACTCCCTCGAATACGTTCTCTATATGTTCCGATCATGACCCAAGTCTCCATGTTCCCAATACGAATACGTTGAGCACAGCCGCGCAAAAGCGGAGGTTCCCACTCGGTTTGTATTGAGGTCATGTATGGCGTCCCTGGATCATAACCAGTCGCTTCGCAGTGTTGGCGAAGCTTCCCAGCCCTCCCGTTCCCGTCGTCCAGTGAAAGGACCGGAAAGTCCGACGTTCCGCTCTAAAGTCGTCCGCGACTTGGTCTGCATTCTGGATTTGAATCCCGGCGTTCTCCTATGGACATGCAATCCGCCCCCGCTGGCAGTCGCGGGAAGGACATTCGTTCCGGACATTCGCATGCAGGACACTGAGGGCGGCTGGTGGATGCTTGACGCATTCGACCGAAGGCTCCCCTTCGATGCAGACGTCATCTCGGACGCCGCCGCTGCGACGGCGCATCGGTATCGCATCGTTGATAGATCGGAAATCTACGATGGCTTCCGCTTGAGAAATGCCAGCGACCTTTTGCGGTACGCGGGCCACAACGTTCCGTTGGGCGACCGGGTGCGTCTTCTCTCCGTTCTGGACGAGAATGGGCCGCTGTCCTTTGCGGACTGCCTCCGCATCCTTCGCGAAACTCAGCCCGTTGCGGGCCTCGCTTCCCTCATTCTCCAAGGTTTTGTCGAGGTTGAACTCGATGAGGCGCTGATTGGTCCCGAGACGATGGTGCGACGAATACGCGCCTAAGCCCGCTCGTATTCCATCCCATCGTTGTTGAGGCTAGCCATGACCTATTTTCCGGAGCGGGTTAAACCCCCGCTAAACCTTGCCACTGCTGTCGCCATTATGTTGATCAGAAGCACCATCCGACCATTCTTGTCGGCGTCGAGTTTTGTCGTCGCGGTCAAGCTCCCGAACGCGGCCGACGTGGAGCAGTATGAACTAGCAACCCGTGAACTGCTGGACGCGGATCGTCTGATCGATGACGACGGAAGGTTCGCCCTGCTAGTCGATGAGGCGTCTGACATCACCCAGACCGGTTGGAACCTGGTTTCGCGGTTTCGAGGTGTCCACCGTGCTGTCCTATTCTACACGGATGAGAGTGAAATCTCGGACGATCTCGCGCTTATGATCGATCATCGGTTGGAAATTGCGGCACCGAGTGCCACCCACTTCAGGGCCGCCGCTAAGACGCTAGGAGTGCCAATCACCGACGATGACGCCGCGTACTTAGCCACGAGGCCTCTACGGGATGTTCGCCTGGCAATCCGTCCCGGACGGTCAGTTAGCCGTCTTGCACGGCAACTGAAGGCGTTGCCAAAGGCAGAAGTCGAGCTGCCCCCGCGGTCCTACGAGCCTGGAACCGTTCTGCTCGAGTGCATGGAGGGCTATGGGAACGCGAAGAACTGGGGCCTTCAACTGGCCGACGATATCAAGCGCTGGACGCGTGGTGAGATCGAATGGAGGGACGTCGATCGCGGCATTCTTCTCAGTGGCCCGCCGGGGTCTGGCAAGACAACTTATGCCCGTGCGTTGGCGAGCAGCTGCGGAGTTGCGCTTGTCGCCGAATCCGCGGCGTCGTGGCAATCAAAGGGGCACCTGGGCGACATGCTGAAGGCGATGAGGCGGACTTTCCAAGCGGCTCGCGCTGCCAGCCCAGCCATTCTCTTTCTGGACGAGTTCGACAGCTTCGGCCACCGCGGTGTCTTCAACGACAGCTCGAACCATGACTACAAGGTGCAGGTAATCAATGGCCTCCTCGAGTGCCTTGATCCGGGGGACGGGCGAGAAGGGGTTGTCGTGATCGCCGCTACTAACAAGGCGAGCGCGATCGATCCGGCTTTCCTACGACCGGGTCGATTGGAACGGGTCATCGATATCCCAATGCCGGATGAAGACGCTCGGAAGGCCATTCTGGAGTTTCATCTTCGTGAAGCGTGCCCGGCCGAGCTAAGCCAATTCGGCAGGCGTACGGAAGGTTGGTCCGGTGCGGACATCGAGAAACTTGCCCGCGACGCACGCCGGGCCGCACGGCACGCCGGAAGGCAGGGGAGGGTGACGGAGTCCGATCTTATGGACGTCATGCCTCCGGTCGTCGACTTTACGGACGAGGAACGCTTCCGGCTTTCGGTCCACGAGATCGGCCACGCCATCGTGGGACATGTCCTCCGTCCCATGAGCCTCGGCAAGGTATCGATCAACAGCGGCAGGCCCGCCAGATCGGGTTGGAACCCCATCGGCGCAACGCGGTTCAACGAACCTCTACCGCCTATGGCAACGGCAAAGCACTTCGAAGACATCATCGCCATCTACCTAGCCGGCATGGCGGCGGAACGCATCATGTTCGGCGACCATTTCACTGGAGCGGGAGGGGATGCGGCGGCCGATCTGTCGGTTGCAACCGACTTTGCGACCATGATGGAGAGGAGTTTCGGTTTTGGCGATGGTTTGCTTACCGACATGGGGTCGGGAAGACGACCGCTGGAAAGCCTGCGCCTGAGCGATCCTCAGCTCCGTAGAGATGTCCGTCACCGATTGGATGTGCAGTACAGGCGTGCGAGTGAAATTCTCATGGCGAGGCGGACCGAGTTAGAGGGCCTCGCCGTCCGTCTAGCTCAATGCCTAGAACTGAGCGCGCAGGACGTTGGGGAGGCTTGCGCGGCCGTCTTGGGGCGGATTGCACGGAAAGCTCGCGGTCGAAGAAGGAGATCGGAAACATGAGGGTCTGGGTCATTTCCGATCTGCATCTCGAGTTTGGCGTTCCCTTCGTGCGTCCAGCCTCTCTGGAAGCAGATGTATTGGTTTGCGCCGGCGACCTGCTGACAAAGGGCGTTGCCCCGAGCATCAAGTGGCTGGCGAATAACATCTGCGCTTCGCTCCCCGTCATTTTTGTCGCCGGAAATCACGAGTTCTATGGGGGGGCCGTTCAAGAGGGGCTCAGAGACGCCCGGGAACTCGCCGACCGCTATCCCAACATCCACCTCCTCGAAAACAACGCGGTGGACATCGAGGACGTCCGATTCATCGGCGGGACCCTTTGGACGGACTTCCGTGTCCTCGGCGGCGACCCCCACCTTGCTATGACTGCTGCCCAGTCCGGCATGAACGATTACCGGAAGATCAAATACGCCAAGATTCCGTACCGGAAGTTCAGGCCGATCCACGCCTATCGCAAATATATGGAAACACGGACGTTTGTGGCATCCGAACTGGGGAAGGCACGAGGCCGAAAAACCGTTGTCGTCACGCATCATGCGCCGTCCATCCGCTCCATTCCAACCGAGTTCCGGAACGACCCGCTGGCGGCTTGCTATGCCTCCGATCTGGAGAGCCTCATTATCGAAGAGCAACCGGATTTGTGGGTTCATGGTCATATCCATCATAGGAACGATTATTTCCTCGGGGGAAGCCGGATTGTCTCGAACTCCCGCGGCTATCCGTCTAAGGGGCCGATTTTCGATCCCGCGTTCACCGTAGAAATTTAGGGGGCCGATAATACTCGCGACTTTTTCTCGGCTGAAGAAGCCCAGATTGATCCCACGCGGCACCAGATTAACCGTGGATGGAGTCGGTCTCCTTCTTGATCTGAAGGACTTCAACGCATTTCCTCGCCGCCCATGCGGAAACGTTGGTTTGCGCGAAGGATCGCTTATGCGACCTGCTTGAATGCCATTGCGATCGGGGGGAGTTAATGGACGTGGAAGAGGCCTTGAGAAGGATCAGATTGATTACGCCGATGCTGAGGCAGGACGTCGGGACCGCAGTCGCTTCGCATTCGGTGATGGAAGCCTGCAACGACGTGATTCCGCCGGGCATGAAAGGCATCCATACCGCTTACAACGATACATATGGCATTGTTCAGAATGCTCTTGCCCTGAAACTGGCGATGGATATCGCCCGCATTTTCGATGTTGGCCAAAACCCGAAATTCCCTCCGGAGACCCAAGACAAAGCCTCTGTGCAAGTGTTGGCGGCACTTTTCAGAGTACCTGGCGTACAGGAGCGGCTAGAAGCTGAGGCGTCGAATTGGCTTTCAGGGATCGAAGACCTCAGGAGCGATGGGGTCGGGGGGCCATCCTCTCCCGAAATTGCGGCGATCATGGAGGAAATCGAAGCCGACCATCGGGCCAGAGACCGTGAGACCAGTCGCAAAACAATAGGAGCCTATCTCGAGGTAGCCGCCCGCCTTTCAGCGGTAGGATCAGAGGAGGAGGCCGCGATCAAGCGCATTCGCGACTTCCGTAATCGCCGGCTGGCGCACTCGCTGTTCGACAAAGAACCCGACGCCTTACCGATGTACGCCGATCTCAATCTGCTCCTCGATCTCGCGATGGATGCCGCCAAGCATGCTTCCTTGATCGTAGAAGGGTTAAATACGGAGTTCGATGAGCAGGCCAATCGGGATCGCACGACAGCGGAAGGGTATGCTGTTTGCGTCCTAGCAGGTCTTCGATCAGCCGAAGCGATCCAATGCTTGAAGTAAAAAAGGCCGGATAGTCGGTTGCAAGCATTGGCATTGTACAATCGTCTGCCTATCATTCTGGCATGGCAAAGAACGTTACGCAGAATCAGCTAGTCGGCGAGATCGGTGAAACGGCCGCGAAGCTGCAGTTCCTCAAAATCGGCTTCCAGTTCGACCCACGGTCCCGGCTAGAGGCAGGTATCGATGCAATCGTGGAAGTCATGGACCACGGTAAGCCCCTGGCGAAGATGATCGCCGTTCAAGTAAAGACCACGGCGGCGGGAAAGTATCCTAGCGAGGACAGCCAAGGCTTCCACTACCTTCTCAAGAGCGAAGACCTCGCTTACTGGCGCGGCAGCAATCTGCCGATCATCATCGTCCTGCACCGACAGTCGGACAACACCTTCTTTTGGAAGGAAATACCGAGAGGCGAGGAGTTCCAGGATCGTCGTCTTAACTTCAGCAAGCGAGACGACGTCCTGGACGAAGGTGCGGTTGACCGTCTTGGGGCACTGACAGTTCCCAAAGCTGGGTTCGGATACTACGTGCCGCCGCTTGGTGGAGGCGAGGAAGCACTCGTCAACATGCTGCCGATCAAGCTTCCCCACGAGGTATATGTTTCCACGACACCATATTCTCGAAAGCAGGCGGCGGCGATCCTGTTCGATGCCGAAGAGCAGTCACGGTTCGACTGGGCGATCATGGGGGACGCTTTCTGGTCGTTTCACGACCCAAGGTCCTCCGTGTGCCGGCATATCGTCGATATCGACCAAGTCGAAGCCATCGATGTCGGCGCTCTCGCGTTCCACGACGACATGGATGAGCGCAACAACTTCGCGTTTCTCCTGAGGCAGGCGCTGTCGCACCAGGTCAGGCAGGAGCTTTCCTGGGACAAGGAAAAGAAGCTGTTCTACTTCAAGGCCAAGGCCCGGAACACGGCGCGAACCTTCAAGTACGAATCCGCAAGGAAGGCCACCGAGGCCGACGTTGTGAATGTGGTGAATAGCAAGAGCGAAAAGGGTCGGGTGGAGTTCGTCCGACATCACGCCTTCGTCCCGCGGTTCGAAAGCTTCTACGACGAATGGTTCCTGGTCATCGAGCCAACGTATCACTTCACAACCGACGGGTTCACGCCACACACCTATCCCGACGCGCTTTTGGCCGGGAAGAAGCGATTGGACAAGAGCGCGTCGCTGCGAGGCCAGGTCATCATGTGGCATCGTTTCCTGGCCACCCTCGAGCCAAAGTCCGACGACCTCTTCGCTTTCGCTTCGACCGACCCATGGCTCGCCTTTGGGCCTCCGCCCTCGCTGGAACTGCCTACGAGGGTTCCAGAAGATGTATGGGGGTCGCCGAAGAAGGCAGACCAGAACGACGACGAGAAGGATTTGCTGGCCTGGTCATGAAGTTTACATCCACCATCTTCGAAGAGCCTCAGCTCGAGTTCGGCGACAAGCATCAAGACCCCGATCCGCGGCGGGGGCTCTTCATCGCTGGTCCTTTGCAGACTGCGAGTGGCGACGCCATCAAGATTGCCGTTGTCGGAAGCGCGAAGACGGTAGAAGATACGGAGAAGTTTCTCGCCGCCGCATCAGTCGGCTTCACCGGAAAGTCCGAAAAGCATCCGAACATGCATCCCGATTTCCCGGGGCTCGGCAACCAAAATCCGTATCGGTGCAAGTTCGAGATCGCGCAGGATGCGACGGCCGCCATCCCACAGGCAAAGATCGAAAAAATCAGGAAAGAGCCTCACCACGGCAAGGCTGTGGAGATGGCAGTCGACGAAGTCATGCAGTTGCTGACGGCTATCGAGGAAGGCAGTAGCCGCCCCGACGTTGCCATCGTCGCGCTTCCGGTCGCCCTGATCGAACGAGTCTGGAACGCCAAAGTGGATTCCGACGGCACGGTCGAAAAAGAGGACGACGGCGGCTCCGATGCCCCGAATTTCCGTGGAATGCTGAAGGCGAGGGCGATGCACCTGAGGTTCCCGATTCAGATTGTGTGGGAAGACGTCCTCGACGAGAGGGCGATCATCCCACGCAAGGTGAAGGAAAGCAGCGCTCGTAAAATCCAAGACGAGGCGGGCAGAAGTTGGAACATCATGACATCCCTCTACTACAAGGGGTCGGGACGTATTCCATGGCGGCGCATGCCTCAGGAAGGCGAATTCTCTGCTTGCTATATCGGTATCAGCTTCTACCGCGAGGTAGGCGGACAGCAGCTTTTCACCAGCGCCGCCCAGATGTTTGATGAGCGGGGGCGCGGCTTCATCTTGAAAGGGCGACGGGCCCAAACCGAAAGCCGGGGGCGGCACCCCTACATGACACAGGACGACGCCAAGGCGCTGGTCGCCGAAGTTCTGGCCGCCTACAAGAACCATCACAAGAACTTTCCTGCGCGCGTCATTGTCCTGAAGACGTCACGGTTCCGGGACGAGGAAGCTGATGGCATCATGGAGGCGCTCGAAGAGGTCGGTACCGAGATGAAGGACCTCGTCTGGGTACAGGAAACGTCATCCATTAAGGTGCTGCGAGACGGCAATTATCCCGTGATGCGCGGGACTTTCGTCGAGTTGGACGGTAAGGGGCTTCTCTACACGAACGGCAGCATCCCCTATTACGGCACATATCCCGGAATGTACGACCCTCGGCCCTTGCTGCTGTGCCCGCACAAGACGAGCGATAGCACTGTTGCGCAGATCGCCAAGGAGGTCTTGTCGATGACGAAGATCAATTGGAATTCCACCCAGATGAACCAGAAGCTGCCGATCCCGATCCGGGCGGCGCGCAAGGTGGGTGAAGTCCTGAAGTATGTCGGCGATGGAAAGGTCAGTTTGGACTACACGAGGTACATGTGATCACGCCAACGCTACTGGGCGAAGGGCCGTCCGTTGGAGGATGGTTGCCGTTCTCTAGCGCTTGCAAAGCCTTGAAGCTTGCGGTTTCGGCAAGCGGTGTATCTCTCAAGAGAACTTTAGCAATTTTTGAAGCCTCAATGCGCGCTGGAAACGTGGTGTGGACGCGGTTTCAGGTCGACCTATCGTATGAGGCGTCTCGGGTTCCTTGTACATGTGGCATTTGGGGGCGCTGGTGCGGCGGACATCCACACAACCTTTGAGAGAGTTGCCGCTAAAAGTGGCGCATGTAGTGTCGAACATGCGGGGAGATTCGTATGCCCGAACACAGGGAGGTAGAATGACGGCGAAGCGAAAAATAAAAAATGAGACTAAGACGGCCACTGCGAAAACTGCGGCGAATATTGAGGTGCAGAAAGCGTGGATCGGCAGACACAACTACGTTTTGAATTCCGATACCGTATTGCGCGATCTCTATCGACTGCTCAATGTCATAATGGCAGATGCGGCGATTGCGCACCTTGCTGTAGATGATGGCGACGTTCTTGTTTCGCTGAGAGATCAATTCGTAGAAGATGAATTAATTCACCTTCTTATCGGGACGGCTGTCATGAACAGGTCGCATGATGATCACATGGATGGCCCGAGAAAAGACGAGGCGGAACTTGCTTTTGTTCCAGTCGCACTAACCTGTGGTCGATTGACCGATGACGTTGGTGGGAAGCAGGAACGGGAACTCGATCTCAACCTTCGTGAAGCATGCAACAAGATTATTCATGCGGAGCAAATAACGGTCGAAACGCAACAGCTAGAAAACAACGCGTTTCCGTCTCTACCGACGACCGTAATATTGCGGGGTACTTTGGGGAAAAAGGCCTGGCTGGCATTCTTGGATGTCCCTAATTACGCTCGCGCCACTATCATGAATTTTCGAGACATCCGATGAGTCAGCGATTTTCACCTTTCGTCATCAAGGCGCTCGTGGATGTTATCACCGGTGGGGTTGGCCAAGGACCAGATATGGCACCACCGATTGGCATCTACCGTTCTGGTCCCAAGATCGAACAGTTCTTCCTCAATTGCGGGTTGGACATGCGTATCGGCACGAGTTCACGTGTTCCTGCCACGACAGATTTTCTACGCCAGGCCGCCGGGCAATGGGATGGTGATGAGCGCATTAAGCAGGTCATCCTGAAAGTCAGCGATCCGCGAGAGTACTTGTCGGAGCCTGACAAAGCAGCTGCGGTGCGGGACCATCTTAACCGGGCGTTGGAGGCTGACAGTCTGGCAATAACCATTGTCTCTGGTAAGGCCCACCTCGTGCAACGCCAGTCGACAGGGATGATTGTTGAACCATTCATCAGCAAAGTTCGAACCTTGGATTTCGATGCAGTTCAAATCGAAATAGCTCGTGCCTTACCAAATGTTTCCGATGATCCAGAGGATGCTGTTACGGCCGCATGTTCGCTAATCGAAGCGGTGTGCCGCTCTATCCTCGTTGAACTTCGACTGCCCCTGCCGGCGAAGAAGGACATCGATGGACTTATCCGAGCTGTTCAAGAACCACTAGGGTTATCCCCTGGCCGTGCCGATCTACCTGTCGAAATAGAACAAGATATCCGCCAAATATTGGGCGGACTGACGTCAGTTGCCAAAGGTATCGGTGCGCTGCGCACCCATGGGGGCGATGCGCATGGTAGGGACAAAGGAGCAGCCCGACTTGATCCTCGGATTGCCCGCTTCGCTGTAAACGCGGCTGGGTCTCTAAGCCTCTTTTTGATTGAGACATGGGAACGACAACAGCATCGCGCTTTGCCTCAGCATGGCGGAGCGTGAATCACATTTCCAGCACGAACTCCGCAGTCGCAACTATGGCCGCAACGTGCCGACATCGACATTCGAATTGCGGCAAGGCCTGCGCGGCGACCCCAAGCCGCGCACGCCAGACTTTCCGAAAGATCGAAGGCCGCGCCGTCGTCGACGGCCCGATGGGGAGGCGGTTCGTAAGGGAATTTCGGGCTGCGTTTTGCGGATGTTTTGTTGCTGTGGGAAATTTGAACCTGCTTTTTACAACAGCAACACCTCCGAAACCGTGTAAGTTCCATAAATCGCATTATGTGATCTGTTATAACATAACACGATAGGGGCCGAAGAAGAGATTTCAGATTCCCAGCCTCCTCCCGAGGCAACTGGCTGCCGTCGACCAGGTCCCGGCGGCAGCCCTTTTTCTTGGGGCGTCGCCAACTCGCCTCCCACCGATGTTTCAATGGGGGCACTCGGTGCCACACCCTCCGCCGACCACGGCGCAACCAACCGCGATTTTTGTCATGAAGGAATGGATACTTTCGCCGCTTGAAAAGACCTCCATCCGATGGATTTCTCGAGGCAGAACCGTCGCCGAGATCGCATCCCTCGAGGGTAAGAGCGTTGTTGAAATCGAAAACTGCCTGCGAAGCGCTTTACGCACGCTGGAGGCAAAATCGATTGCGGAGGCGCTCCAGAAGGCGAACCTCCCTAACCCCGATTGAGGGGCAAATCACTCCCGACGCCCGCTCTTGACTTGAAAACGGAAGCGATCTTGTTGCCGAGAGCCGCGGGAAGCATCTGGCTCAAGTGCGAATGCCGTACCCAACAAAGCGTTTCCAGCTGGAGCAAACCAATCCCGCTCTTTTGGATGGCGTCCTGGCCCGGTGCCGGATCTTCCACGATCAACCCGCAGGGGGTCCGCTAGCAAGCTGCGGCCGCTCCGGCTTCGCTTCGCGGTGATCGCGCCCGTCCCCGGGCCTTGTGAGGAGCCATCGAGCGGGAATTGGCCCGCTCCCGATGGAGCCACTTCAAATGTCGCACGATCTTTCTCTCGCCCAGTCCCACGCATTCCAGCCTTCCCGCGACCTGATGGTCCCGGTCACTCTGTTCACGGTCGACGGCGAATACGGCGTCCTTCCGTCCGACGAAATCGACGCCGACGACGATCTGGAGATCGTCCATGAATTTTTCCCATGGGCGGCTCATTGAGCCGCCGTTCCTGAGTGCCGCTTGCGAGCGGCAGGCCGCAAGGGAGGCTTCGCCACGGCCGACCCGGGCATTGCATGATCCGACAATTGTCAGCCGCGCCCTGGCGGCCTTTGCTCTTCGCGGCTGGTGGAAGCGTGCCCGAGAAGAGACGGGCAAGGAAATGCGAGGAAGAAGAGGCATGGACAGAAGAGAAATAGAGGCGCTCCGCGAACGGGTGAAGTGTGCTGCCGTTCTCGAGCAGACGGGCTTCGCCATCGATATGAAGGAAAGCACGCGGCGGGCAGTGAAGTTTCGACGGGGGAGCGAGATCGTCATCGTCACCCATGAGGGGCGCGGATGGTTCGATCCGCTCAGCGATGCAAAGGGCGACGTGTTCGGTCTCGTCGCGCATCTCGACCATGTCGACTTTCCCGAATGCGCCGGACGTGTTGCCGCGCTCGTCGGTTTTTCGATCACGGAACCGGAATGGCGGTCTCCAAAGATGGAGCAAGACTACGACCTCTCTTTATCCGAGCGATGGCAAACACGCCGCCGTCCATGGCCCGGTTCGTCGACCTGGGCTTATCTCGATGGTCAGCGTTTCCTGCCGGCGTCTTTGCTTCGCGCCGCGATCCGGCAAGATCGTCTGCGCGAGGGGCCATATGCCAGCATGTGGGCAGCGCATACCGACAGCGCCGGAGCCGTCACCGGTTGGGAGGCGCGGGGTCCCGAGTATCGCGGTTTTGCCTCCGGAGGGACGAAGGTTCTCTTCCGCCTGGGGCAGGACACGGCGTTGCGCATGGCTGTCACGGAAGCTGCGATCGACGCCATGAGCCTCGCCGCCATCGAGGGGTTGCGGGATGGAACGCTCTATCTCAGCACCGGCGGCGGATGGTCGGCGTCGACGGAGGCGGCGCTGCGGCACATGGCATCGCGGCCCGAGGCTCTGCTGGTTGCGGCGACAGACGCCAATCCGCAAGGCGAGATGTTTGCCGAGCGGTTACGGGCGCTCGCTGACGACGTCGGCTGCAACTGGTCTCGCCTTCGCCCGCCGGCGGACGACTGGAACGAGGCCCTGAAAATCAGGGAGAAAGAAAAGAGGGAAAGGAAGGAAGGCGGCGTGCCGCATGCGCGCCGCCCGCGTCAAGGGAGGCTTCGCCCGGCGGAGCCGGCCCTTGACCCGCCCGGCCGCGATGCCGGCGGCCCCGGAGATGTCATGAAGGACTGAAGAGGATGGCAAGGTCGGAAGGACAGTGCCGCGCTTCGGTCCGGGACCACTCCGAAGGAGCCGCAGATGAACCCCTCTTCCGCAATCCGCAAGGTCTTCCAGGGCGTCGCCTCACGCCAGCAAATGTTCCGCATGTTCGATCGCCACGCCCAGCGTCCGAACCGCTGGGAGGATGACGCTGGCCTGCTCTATGCCGGCGAATGGTTCGAGATCGTCGAGACCGAGCATGACTATATGTTCGAAATCCTGCCGCCGCTCTGGATCCGCGGATCGATATTCGCGATGCGCGAGTATCTGACAGGATCGGTGACATCGGTGTTCTTTGCGCTGCGGATCGACGGTGTCATCCGGCATTTCCATGGCTATTGCGATCTTTCCGACCGCCAGGCCGTTGAACGCATGCGGGTCGAAATCATCGAGCGCGAGAGCCGGCCGGTGCGCGCCATGTCGCGCGAGGAACGGCTTGAGCATATCTGGAGTTCGACGGCGGACGACTATCGCGGCTATGCAGGCGATCGCTGGCCGGAGGAGTCGCGCGGCAAGCGCACGATCATGCTTTACGGCGGCCAGACGGGCAGCACCCTGAAGCTGCTGGACGATCTCTCTGACGATGAAATCGCAGCCAAGCTCCCGGTACAGCTGCGCCACCTCCCCTCGCCGATCGCTGCGTGACGGAGGCCAGACCATGCTTTCCTTCCCCCTCACATCCGTCCGCGCGGTGATTGCCCGCGGTCGAACCGACGCGGAGGCCAATGGTGGCTTTCGTGATCCCTATTACGGCCTGCGCCCTGGCAAGGACGAAAAGCCGGGCCTTTGGCTCGTCGGCGATCACGGCGTTTATCTGATGTCCAACGGCAAGCTGCTCGATGGCGCCAAGCCCTTGGTCGTCTATGCCGAGGGGTGCGATCCCCGCACCAATGACGATTGGTTCGACGTCAAACGCCGGACATTCGGCGGCGACGATGGCGTCGATTTCATCGACGCGGAACAGCTGGAACCGATGATAGCGGCGGCTCCGGAGGCGACGCACCTTCGCATCGCATTTCATCTGGATTCGATGCAGCTCACCCTGATCGCGAAGTCCTGAACACTGCGACCACCGGCCCCTCCGGCCACCAATCCCTGAACCCTGAGCGCACCTCGAGCCCGCAAGGTTTCCCGCGGGGGTGATGATGCTCGCCGTTTCCTAGGAGAACTCAATGAGCAACGATCCCTTCACTCTCGCCATGTTCGGCAGCAGCGCGCTGTCGTCCGGGCTTGGCCTCGGCGTCACAGCGTTTGGCGGTTTCGATGCCGTCGCGGCCAATGACGACCCCGAACCGACACCGCCCTCTTCTGCCCCGGCCTTGCCGGTCGCGACGGAAAAGCGTCCGGCGCCCCGGCGACAGGGCAGCCGGTCCAACTTCTACCTCGATGATGCCGATCGCGATCTTGCGGCGACGTGGAAGGACCGGGCGCGCATCAACGTCGCCGCAATCCTGATCGCAAACAACATCGAGAAGCAGGACCGGCCGGCCACCCGCGAAGAGCAGCAGCGGTTGATCCGCTTCACAGGCTTCGGCGCCTCGGAGCTCGCGAACACGATGTTCCGCCGCCCTGGCGAGCCCGACTTCCGCGCCGGCTGGAGCGAACTCGGCAGCTCGCTCGAGAGTGCGGTTTCGGAGGCAGACTACGCGTCCCTTGCCCGATGCACCCAGTATGCGCATTTCACACCGGAGTTCATCATCCGCGCGATCTGGGCGAGCTTGCAGCGCCTTGGCTGGCGTGTCGGCCGCGTGCTCGAGCCTGGCATCGGTACCGGCCTGTTCCCGGCGCTGATGCCCAAAGCATTGCGCGAGCAGAGCTTCTTCACAGGCGTCGAGCTTGACCCTGTCACTGTACGCATTGTGAGGTTGCTGCAGCCGAAGGCGCGGATCATGAGCGGCGACTTTGCGCGCACCGACCTGGCACCAACCTTCGATCTCGCCATCGGCAATCCGCCCTTCTCCGACCGGATCGTCCGATCCGACCGGGCCTATCGCTCGCTGGGCTTGCGGCTGCACGACTATTTCATCGCCCGTTCGATCGACCTCCTGAAGCCCGGTGGGCTCGCCGCCTTCGTCACCAGTTCCGGCACGATGGACAAGGCGGATGCGGCGGCGCGCGAGCACATCGCCAAGACGGCCGACCTGCTCGCCGCGATCCGCCTGCCGGAAGGCAGCTTCCGCCGCGACGCCGGCACGGATGTCGTGGTCGACCTGCTCTTCTTCCGCAAGCGCAAGACCGGGGAGGCCGAGGGAGACCTCTCCTGGCTGGAAGTCGAGGAGGTGCGGCCGGCGACGCCGGACGACGGCGCGATTTTGGTGAACCGCTGGTTTGCGCGGCATCCTGATTTCGTCCTCGGCGATCATGCCCTGACCTCCGGCCCCTTCGGGGAGACCTACACCTGCCGACCACGTGTTGGCGAGGAGCTTGAGGCAGCTCTGCAGCGGCTCATCCTCCTGCTTCCGGAAGGTCGCTATGACGGCGAGCCCACCGAGATCGACATCGACCTCGAGACCGAGCTCATTGAGAGCGTCGATCTTCGCCCCGACAGTCGACAGGTTCGGGAGGGTAGCTTCTTCATCGATACGAGGCGCGGCCTGATGCAGATGGTCGACGGCGCGCCGGTCGAAGTCCAGGTGCGCAAGAGCCGCACCGGTGACGGCATACCGGAAAAGCACGCCCGGATCATCAAGAAGCTGATCCCGATCCGCGACGCGGTGCGCGATGTTCTGAAGGCCCAGGAACAGGATCGGCCGTGGCGCGACGTGCAGGTCCGCTTGCGCATCGCCTGGTCGAGCTTCGTGCGCGATTTTGGCCCGATCAATCGCACCACGGTGGCGATCAGCAAGGACGAGGAACCCGGTGAGGTGCGCGAAACGCATCGCCGCCCGAACCTGCAGCCCTTCCTGGACGACCCCGATTGCTGGCTGGTCGCCTCGATCGAGGACTACGATCTCGACACCGACACCGCAAAACCAGGGCCGATTTTCTCCGAGCGGGTGATTTCGCCTCCTGCCCCGCCCGAAATCACCAGCGCGGCGGACGCACTGGCCGTCGTGCTCAGCGAGCGCGGCCACGTCGATATCGACCAGATCGCCGAGCTGCTGCACAAACACGCCGATGGCGTCATCGACGAACTTGGCGATGCGATCTTCCGAGATCCTGCCGACGGGTCCTGGCAGACGGCCGATGCCTACCTCGCCGGCCCGGTCCGTACCAAGCTCGCCGTTGCCGAAGCGGCCGCAGGACTGGATCCAGCCTATGAGCGCAACGTTCGTGCGCTTCAGGCCGTGCAGCCCGCCGACCTTCGCCCCTCCGACATTACCGCGCGTCTCGGTGCGCCTTGGATTCCGGCCAGTGACGTCGTCGCCTTCGTCAAGGAGATGATGGGCGCCGACATCAAGATTCACCATATGCCGGAGCTCGGGAGCTGGACCGTGGAGGCACGGCAGCTTGGCTATAGTGCAGCCGGCACATCGGAATGGGGTACCAGCCGCCGCGATGCCGGAGAGCTGCTCGCCGATGCGCTGAACAGCCGCGTTCCACAGATCTTCGATGTCTTCAAGGACGCCGGCGGCGAGCGGCGCGTGCTCAACGTCGTCGACACTGAAGCCGCGCGCGACAAGCTGCAGAAGATCAAGCAGGCCTTCCAGAACTGGGTCTGGACCGATCACGATCGCACCGACCGGCTGGCGCGCGTTTATAACGATCGCTTCAACAACCTCGCGCCGCGTAAGTTCGACGGCTCTCATCTGAAACTTCCGGGCGCCTCAGGCGCCTTCGTTCTTTATGGGCACCAGAAACGCGGCATCTGGCGGATTATCTCGTCCGGCTCGACCTATCTTGCGCACGCCGTCGGCGCCGGCAAGACGATGACCATGGCGGCCGCCATCATGGAGCAACGCCGGCTCGGGCTGATCGCCAAGGCAATGCTGGTCGTCCCCGGCCATTGCCTGGCGCAGGCGGCGCGTGAGTTCCTCGCACTCTATCCCAATGCCCGCATCCTGGTGGCGGACGAGACCAACTTCACCAAGGACAAGCGGGCGCGGTTCTTGAGCCGGGCGGCGACTGCCACGTGGGATGCGATCATCCTCACGCATTCGGCCTTCAGGTTCATCGCCGTGCCGTCGGCCTTCGAACAGCAGATGATCCAGGACGAGCTTGAACTCTACGAGGATATGCTGACCAAGGTCGACAGTGAGGATCGTGTCTCGCGCAAGCGCCTCGAACGGCTCAAGGAAGGTCTGCAGGAACGGTTGGAAGGTCTTGCGACCCGCAAGGACGATCTGCTCACCATTTCCGAGATCGGTGTAGACCAGATCATCGTCGACGAGGCGCAGGAGTTCCGGAAGCTTTCCTTTGCCACCAACATGTCGACGCTGAAGGGCATCGATCCGAACGGCTCGCAGCGCGCCTGGGACCTCTACGTCAAATCCCGCTTTATCGAGACCAAGAATCCTGGGCGGGCGCTCGTGCTCGCTTCCGGCACGCCGATCACCAACACACTCGGCGAGATGTTCTCGATCCAACGCCTGCTCGGGCACGCAGCGCTAGCCGAACGTGGCCTGCACGAGTTTGACGCCTGGGCATCGTGCTTCGGCGACACGACCACCGAGCTCGAAATCCAGCCCTCCGGCAAATACAAGCCCGTCAGCCGCTTTGCGAGCTTCGTCAACGTGCCGGAACTGATCGCGATGTTCCGGGCCTTTGCCGACGTCGTCATGCCGGAGGATCTCCGCGAATTCGTCAAGGTGCCTGATATCTCCACCGGCCGGCGGCAGATCCTCACCGCCAAACCGACGCCGGCCTTCAAGGCCTATCAGGAGATCCTCGATGCCCGCATCAAGGCCATCGAAATGCGCGAGGGTCCAGCACAGCCCGGCGACGATATCCTGCTCTCCGTCATCACCGACGGCCGCCATGCAGCGATTGATCTCCGCCTCGTCATGCCGGCCAACGACAACGAGAAGGACAACAAGCTCAATCTCCTCGTCCGCAACGCCTTCCGGATCTGGCAGGAGACCAGCGCGGCCACATACCTTCGCCCGGACGGCAAGGTTTACGAACTGCCAGGTGCGGCGCAGATGATCTTCTCCGATCTCGGCACCATCAATGTCGAGAAAACCCGCGGCTTTTCGGCTTACCGCTGGATCCGCGACGAGCTGGTCCGCCTGGGCGTGCCATCCTCGGAAATCGCCTTCATGCAGGACTTCAAGAAGACCGAGGCCAAGCAGCGGCTCTTCGGTGATGCGCGCGCCGGTCGGGTTCGTTTCCTGATCGGCAGCTCCGAGACGATGGGAACGGGCGTCAATGCGCAGCTCCGGCTGAAAGCACTGCATCATCTCGATGTGCCGTGGCTGCCGTCGCAGATCGAGCAGCGCGAGGGCCGCATTGTCCGGCAGGGCAATCAGCACGATGTGGTGGATATCTTCGCCTATGCCACCGAAGGCTCGCTCGATGCTTCCATGTGGCAGAACAACGAGCGCAAGGCCCGCTTCATTGCGGCCGCGCTCAGCGGTGATACATCCATCCGCCGGCTCGAGGATCTCGGTGAAGGGCAGGCCAACCAGTTCGCCATGGCCAAGGCCATCGCTTCCGGTGACGAACGGCTGATGCAGAAAGCGGGATTGGAGGCCGATATCGCCAGGCTGGAAAGACTGCGCGCCGCCCATGACGACGACCAATATGCGGTCCGCCGCCAGATGCGCGATGCGGAGCGCGAGATCGAGGTCTCGAGCCGCCGCATCGCGGAGATCGGCCGGGATATCGACCGGCTGGTTCCGACGGCGGGCGACGCGTTCGCGATGACCGTTCTCGGCAAAGCCTACCAGGAGCGCAAGGACGCCGGCCGCGCGCTGATGAAGGAAATCCTCACTCTTCTCCAGCTGCAGCAGGAGGGTGAGGTTCATCTGGCGAGCATCGGTGGTTTCGATCTTGTCTACAGGGGCGAGCGCTTCGGAAAAGGCGATGGCTATCGTTACGCCACCACGCTCCAGCGCACCGGCGCCGACTACGAGATAGATCTTTCGGTCACAGTGACGCCTCTCGGCGCGATTTCCCGCCTCGAACATGCGCTCGACGGGTTCGAGGAGGAGCGGGAACGCTATCGCCATCGTCTGGACGAAGCGCGTCGGCGGCTTGCTTCCTATTGCTTGCGTGAAGGCGGCGCTTTCGCCTTTATGGATGAGCTTGCCGACAAGCGCCTGAGGCTCCGCGACATCGATCAGGCTCTCGCCGATGATGCGAGGCATACGGACGAAGCCACTGCTGTTGCCGCTTAGCTTGCCTGTTGCCGCAACTCTTCGATGAGTTCCGGATGCCGGTCGAGAAGGCGCAGCAATTGGCTGGTCGGGCCGCTTGGCTCGACCAAGCCGCGCTCGTATTTGTCGAACGCGCTTTCACCAACCTTCAGGATGCCGCCTGCTTCACGTTGCGACAGTTTTAGTTTTTTACGCACTCTGCGGATTGTCGACGGAGAGGGAATGCCTTCAACCTCTTCCTTCAACGCCCGCAAGGCCGCGTCCGTTACCTCCATGTCGTTGCCGACATGAACACCTTCGTTGCTGCTATCGGGATAATATCCCGGCAGGTTGACCGTTTTGCTCTTGCCCTTGTAGGTCACGACAAACGGTCGGACGTCCCGGCGCAGCGTCTCTCCGGTTTCCGGTGAGATCATCGTTTCGGGCAGGATATTTGCCGCAACCGCCATTATCATCTCTCCTTGAATGACATGACCCGGAATGCAGTGATCACGTCCGCCTGGAATTTCACATAAAGCACCACGCCGTGCTCGGGGACCGGCACATGATAAACATCTTGCCATACCCGATGGTCGCCGTTCGTTGTCATCGACTTGTAGAACATACGGCACTCGATTGTGTCGATGGTCGCGACGATGCCGGAGCGGTCGTAGCCCAATGAGGTGGCATCCCGCAGCGCCGTCGTCGTGAGGGCAAGCGTCGAAATCGACCCCAAAACGGCTTTAACGGCCTCAAGATCGTATGTCGGACGCATTTCCCCTATTCCTTCATATGACACCTTAATGGTGTCAAATCAAGCTTGTCGTTGTGGGAAAAAGATGAGGGAAATCCGGGAGGAGAACCGGTCGCAGATCGGTCGTCCCGTCGCCGCTTGCGCTCAACCGCCGCCTCCGCATCCCGGCTAATCGTCCTGCGCAGGGCATTCAGCCCCGCTTGTCCTTCGCAGCAGCGATGCTCGGCCGCAGTTGCGCCGGTCCGTCCGTCCTGCGGTCCGGGAAGTGTCTTCGAAAACAAATGAAGACAGGAAGGGCCGGCAAGAGGCCGCGTCCCGCATCCCGGAAGAGGAAAATCCCATGCACATCATGAAGGTTGATCCGCGCTCGTTGAAGGACAATCCGGACAATACCCGGCAATCAAAATCCACCCCGCAGGCCGATGCGCTGCTGCTCGCCACCATCAAGGCCGTCGGCATCATCCAGCCGCCCGTCATCTTTCCGGAAGTTGGTGGTGGCAACGGCTACGTCATCGAAGCCGGTCATCGTCGCACCCGCATGGCGATCGCCGCGGGCCTCGAGGAAATCGAGGTGCTTGTGGTCGAAGCCGCAAACGACAATGGCGCCATGCGGTCGATGGTCGAAAACATCGCGCGC
This sequence comes from Hyphomicrobiales bacterium, assembly GCA_900469965.1. Taxonomy (GTDB): domain Bacteria; phylum Pseudomonadota; class Alphaproteobacteria; order Rhizobiales; family Rhizobiaceae; genus Mycoplana. The sequence goes on from UBZP01000013.1 coordinate 135,362, forward strand.
GAACCGCTGAACCCGGTCGACCAGTGGCGCGGCATCGAACGCCTGGTCGCGCTCGACTGGACCGAGGAAGCGATCGCGGTTGCACTTGCCCTGCCCGTCCGGCAGATCCGCAAGCTGCGCCTGCTCGCCAACGTCCTACCGGCAATGCTCGACCAGATGGCGTTCGGCGACATGCCGAACGAGCAGCAGCTCCGCACGATCGCGGCAGCACACCTCGATGAGCAGAAGGAGGTGTGGAAGGCGCAGAAGCCGAAGAAGGGTCAGCCCGCCCAGTGGTGGCAGATCGCCAACGCGCTGAGCAAGACCCGCATGTATGCCAAGGATGCGAGCTTCGGCGACGATCTCAGAGAAGCCTATGGCATCGAATGGATCGAGGATCTGTTCGCGCCCGCAGACGAGGACAGCCGCTACACCACCAATGTCGAAGCTTATCTCGGCGCCCAGCAGGAGTGGATGACGAGCAATCTGCCCAAGAAGGGCGTGATCGTCGAGGTCACGCAATGGGGCGAAGCGAAGCTGCCGCAGAAGGCAAGCCGCGTCTACGGCAAGCCAGGCAAGGGCGATCACACCGCCATGTACCTGGATCGGAACGGCAAGGTACAAACCGTGCACTACCGGCTGCCCGAGGAGAAGAAGGACAAGGGCAAGGGAGCCATCGTCGAAGGTGGTGACATCGGTGGCGAGGATGCGATCGACGCGCCGAAGCAGCGGCCTGACGTCACGCAGAAGGGCCTGGACATGATCGGGGACCTCAGGACCGACGCGCTGCACGAGGCGCTCGCCCGAGCACCGATCGAGGACGACACGCTGACGGCGCTGCTGGTGCTCGCCTTTGCCGGCTTGAATGTCCGGGTCGATACCGGGGCAAACGACCACGTCTTCGGTGCGAAGCGGTATGCCCGTCATGCGGCTCGATTGCTCGACGCTGACGGCAAGCTCGCCTTCGACCGCGACACCTTGCGGGTTGCCGCCCGCTCGATGCTGGTCGATGTGCTGTCGTGCCGCCGCGGCATGTCGAACAGTGGCATCGTCTCGCGCATAGCGGGCGCAACAATCGGCGCGGATGGGTACCTCTCGAACATGGGCACGGAAGATTTCCTGCTGTGCCTGTCGCGGCAGGCGCTCGAGGCTTCGTGCAAGGGCACCTCGGTTCTCCCCCGCCCGAGGGCCCGCGAGACCCGTGCCGCGCTGGTCGAGCACTTCAAGCAAGGGCATTTCGTCCATCCGGCCGCCCTGTTTGCCCCCGATCCGAAGGATCTCGCCGAACTGATCAAGCAGGGCGAGGCAGTGGAGGATGACGATACGGTGACCTCCGAGGAAACAACGGATCGCCTCGAAGGCGAACTTGCTGACGGCAGCGTCGCCGGCGAGGAGGCCGATCTTGCTGTCGCCGATCCGGAAGCCGGTGACGGCGCCGCCGACGAGGAACAAGCCGTCTAGGGCATCGCAGCCGAGCCGCCGGACAATCAGAGTATGGCGGCGTTCTAAGACGACGATGCCATGCGGATGTGGTCCAAGAAAATGGATTGCAGCCTGCTCGGCAGCCAGTTCTCGCGCATGGTGATGCCAATGGTGCGCGTGCCGAGACGCTCGCGCACATCCTGTGCAACAGGTACGGAGGTCAGCAGGCCCTCGCGTTCCTCGATGGCGATTTGCCGGCGCGAGAGCATCGACAGGCGATCGCTTTCCAGGATGATAGCGCGGGTGAGGACGAGCGAGCTGGTCTCGATGCTGGCGCGCGGCGAAGCGGGGCATTTCTCGAATAGCGCGTCGAAGGCCGCGCGAATGGGCGTTCCCGGCCGCTGCGCTACCCATTCCTGCCGCGCGAGGTCATCGAGCGATGCACCCTTGTCGCGAGAAACAAGCGGATGTGCCGCTCGGCCGACGATCGCATAGGGATCGTCGAACAGTGCCTCCGTCCTGAGCCCCGCCAGATCGCCTCCCGAGCGCAGCGCCCCGATGAGGATGTCGCTCGCCCCCACGCGCAACTGCTGCGACAGAAGCTCATAGGAACCGTCCATCACCTCGATGCGAGCATTCGGATGGGCGGCCAGCAGCGGATTGAGCGCGCGTGCGAGAAGCAGGGTGCGGGCAAGCGGCAGGCTTGCGATCTTGATCCGTCCTTCCATGCGGCCTTCGAGTTCCTTCATCTCGTCGACCGCCTGTTCCAGTTCTGTGAGGGCGACCTGCCAGCGCATGGCGAGGCGGCGACCGACCGTATTCGGCGCCACGCCGCTCGGACTGCGAATGAGGATCGCCTTGCCGACATTGGCCTGCAACTCGTGCAGTGTGCGGTGGAGGGCGGCCGCCGAGCCACCGCCCGCGCGCGCTGCATCGGTGATCGAGCCGCTGCCGGCAAGTGCGACGAGCGCCCCGATCTGGCGAAAGCCGATGCGGGCGAGGGTCTTGGAAATCAGCGCGGGGTCGCGCTGTGAACTGGCGCCAAGGGCCTGGTCAAGCGCCGAGGCGAGCTGATCCTCCATGCGGCGCAACCGCGCGAGAAGCACTTCGCCGGCGGCCGTCGGCTGGCTGCCGGCGGCATAGCGGGTGAGGAGCTTCACGCCGAAATACGTCTCGACGCCTGCAAGCGCCACCGAGACGGAGGGCTGCGAGACATTGAGTTCCGCCGCCGCGCGATTGAGGCTGCCCGTTTCGCAAACCTGCATGAAGGCGCGCAGATGGCGAAGATTGAGGTCGGTCGCGATCATTCCCATCTCGTATTCTGATTCGCAAAAAACTATAACACGACACGGCTTTCGTATTAGCGCCAGGAGCCAGATCGGTGCGAGTGTGCCCCTCGAAAATGGAGGAGCATGGATATGCATCAGAAAACCGCACTCGTCGTCAGCGCCCATTCTGCCGACTTCGTCTGGAGGGCCGGCGGCGCGATCGCGGCCCACGCAGAGCAGGGTTACAACGTCACCGTCGTATGCCTGTCGTTCGGCGAGCGCGGCGAATCAGCCAAGCTGTGGCGCAAGCCCGGTATGACACTCGAAGCGGTGAAGGCCGATCGCAAGCGCGAGGCGGAAAATGCCGCCAGGGCTCTGGGCGTCCACGATATCCAGTTCTACGATCTCGGCGACTATCCCATGCAGATTACACCGGAGGCCTTTGACCGGCTGGTGGATCTCTATCGCGAGATCCGTCCGGAATTCATACTGACCCATTCCCGCCAGGATCCCTATAACTTCGACCATCCGATGGCGACCGAGTTCGCGCAGCATGCGCGAGTCATCGCGCAGGCCCATGGCCATCGGCCGGACGTGCCGGTGCTCGGTGCGCCACCGGTCTACCTCTTCGAGCCGCATCAGCCGGAACAGTGCAACTGGAAACCCAATTTCCTTCTCGACATCAGCGTTGTCTGGGAAAAGAAGCTGACCGCCATCAAGTGCATGGAGGGCCAGGAACATCTTTGGGAATATTATACCCGCGTCGCCCTGCAGCGCGGTGTGCAGGCGGCACGCAATTCCGACTACAAGGTCACCTATGGCGAGGCCTATGAGGCGGTCTTCCCGCACGTCACCGGCACGCTCGGCCATGGAGCGCTGGCATGAACGTTGTGCACCGGACCATCGAGCGACCGCCGCTCGATATGGTGAATGCGCTTGCGGAATGCGGTGTGGCGACCGTGCACGAGGCCATGGGTCGTATCGGCCTGATGCAATCCCATATGCGTCCCATCTGGCGTGGCGCCCGTGTGGCCGGCACGGCGGTGACGGTGTCGGTCCCGCCGGCGGACAACTGGATGCTGCATGTGGCGGTGGAACAATGCCAGGAGGGCGACATCCTTGTCGTCGCCCCGACCTCGCCTTGCGATGCCGGCTATTTCGGTGAACTGCTCGCGACATCGCTCAAGGTGCGCGGCGTGCGTGGCCTGGTCATCGAAGCGGGCGTTCGCGACGTCGCGGAGCTGGAGGAGATGGGTTTTCCCGTCTGGTCGCGTTTCATCTCCGCGCAGGGCACGGTCAAGGCGACGCTCGGTTCCGTCAACGTCCCGATCGTCTGCGCCGGCGCCAGTATCGCGCCAGGCGACGTTGTCATTGCGGATGATGATGGTGTGATGGTCGTGCCGAAAGCCAAGGTCGAAATCGCGCTCCAGGCATCCATGGCGCGGCTGGAAAAGGAGCGGCAGACGCGCCAGCGCCTTGCTGCGGGCGAACTGGGTCTCGACATCTACAAGATGCGCGAGGCGCTTGCCGCGAAGGGGCTCACCTACATCGATTGATCGAAAGGCGGGAAAGGTGGAGGAATCTTTTCCGCACGGGAGGACGAATGACCACAATTGCTTTCATCGGCTTCGGCGAGGCGGCACAATCCATCGCCGGCGGCCTCAACAGCCGCAGCGCTGCGCGGCTTGCCGCCTACGACCTGCGCTTCCGTGACCCGGCGGCCTCGGCTGGCCTGCGCGGCATTGCATCCGAACGGGGTGTGCGGCCACTCGACGACATTGCGGATATCGCTTCGGCGGATGTCGTCTTGTCACTGGTCGTCGGCGCGGCGACCAAGGACGTTGCGGCCTCGGCCGCTCCCTATCTTTCGGCAAACGCCATCTTCATCGATCTCAACTCCGTCGGCCCCGATACGAAGGCGCTTGCTGCGAAGGAAATCGAGGCCGGCAATGGTAGCTTCGTCGAGGGTGCCGTCATGGCACGGGTGCCACCTTACGCGGAAAAGGTGCCGATTCTGGTGGCCGGCAAGCGGGCGGGCGAGGCCGCCGAGCGGCTGAACGCGCTCGGCATGAACCTCGAGGCCGTCGGCGACACGCCCGGCCAGGCTTCTTCGCTAAAGATGATCCGCTCGGTGATGATCAAGGGTGTGGAAGCACTGTTGATCGAGGCGCTGTCTTCGGCGGAACGGGCCGGCGTTACCGAACGCATCCTCGATTCCGTCGGGGAAACCTTTCCAGGGCTCGACTGGCGGCATGTCGCGGACTACTACCTGTCGCGAACCTTTGAACACGGCGCGCGTCGCGTGACCGAGATGACTGAGGCGGCTGAAACCATCGAGTCGCTCGGGCTGAAGGCTTCCATGTCGCGGGCCGCCTGCGAGACGATCGCCAGCGCCCATGCGGCGATGAAGGATCAGAGCCTAGCCGTGACGGACGGATATCGCGGTTTCGTGCCTGTGCTGGCACGCCGCCTGGCAAAGGACCTCTGAGATGGATGGCATACTCCAGTCGCTCGGCGTCATCTTCTCCTTTTCGGGCCTGGCGGTCCTCATCATTGGTGCGCTGCTCGGCATCGTCATCGGCGCGCTACCAGGCCTCGGCCCGTCGATCGGGTTGAGCCTGCTCATCCCCTTCACCTACAATCTCGGCCCCGAGCTCAGCATGCTGATGATGATTTCGCTCTACACCTCCGCCGAATATGGCGGCTCGATCAGCGCGATCCTGCTCTCGACGCCCGGCACGGCGGCGGCTGCCGCCACCGCCATCGACGGCTACGCCATGGCGCGCAAGGGCAAGGCGAACGAGGCCATCTCGATCTCGCTCACCGCTTCGACGGTCGGCGGCGTCTTTGGTGGACTTGCTTTGCTGCTGCTTGCAATGCCGCTTGCATCGCTCGCCCTTGCGTTCGGCCCGGCTGGATATTTCGCCGTTGGCGTGTTCGGACTCACCTCGGTTGCAGCACTCTCGGGCGGCTCGCTGGTCAAGGGCCTCGTCTGCGCAGCCTTTGGCCTTGCGCTTGCAACGATCGGGATCGATCCTATCGCTGGCACGCCGCGCTTCACCTTCGGCCTGTTCGAGCTTTATGAAGGCGTGCCGTTCCTTGCCGCGCTCATCGGTCTCTTCGCCGTGTCGGAAGCGCTGGTGATGATCGAGAACCGCGTGGCGGCAGCCCCCGTCATCAAGGACAAGGTCGGCCATGTCTTCATGTCCGGCGCGCTATGGAAGGAAACCTGGCGCTCCATGCTGTCCGGCTCGGTCATCGGCACCCTGCTTGGCATTCTGCCCGGCGTCGGCGGCAATATCGCCTGTTGGGTCGCCCGCGATTATGCCCGGGCGCGTGATCCCCATCCGGAGGAATACGGCCATGGCTCGGCCAACGGTATCGCCGCGCCCGAGGCCTCCAACAACGCGACCGTCGGTGGTGCCCTTGTCCCGCTTCTCGCGCTCGGTGTGCCGGGTTCGCCAACGACCGCCATTATGGTCGGCGCTCTCATCATGCATGGCCTTCATCCCGGTCCGCAACTCTTCACCGAGGCTCCGTCACTGGTCTATGCGATCCTCTTCGGCACGATCATCGCATCGCTGGTGCAATATGCCGCCGGCTCGCTGTTCCTGCCGCTGATGGCGCGGGTGATGCGCCTGCCGGATGCGGTGATCGCGGTCGGCATCATGGCCTTTGCCGTGCTCGGCGCCTTTGCCATCCGCAACCTGATGTTCGACGTCTATCTGATGCTTGGCTTCGGCGTCGTCGGCTATCTCATGAAGAAGCTGCGCTTCCCCGTCGCGCCCATCGTACTCGCCATGGTGCTCGGCTATCTCGTGGAATCCAATTATCGCACGGCGCTCGTGTCCTCGCAGGGCGACTACATGATTTTCATCACCGATCCGGTCAGCCTGCTGTTCCTCGTGTTCAGCCTCGTCAGCCTGATGACGCCGCTGTGGCGATTGCTCCAGAAACGCCGCGTGCGGCAGGTCGATGCCGACGACACGGCGAACGGCACTGCGCGGTGATCAAAAAATCAACAGGAGGAGAACACACATGACGATCAACAGAAGAACGTTCGGTACGCGCATAGTAGGGGCAGCCCTGGGACTGGCACTCGCCCTTTCGAGCGTCGCGTTGCCGGTTCCGGCGATGGCAGCCGGGTTCCCGGAAAAGCCCGTGACGCTCGTGGTCTGGGCGGGTGCCGGGGGAGCGCTCGATACCTATGGCCGCAAGCTCGCCGAGCTTCTGGAAAAGGAAGCCAGCTGGAGCGTCAAGGTCGACAATCGGCCGGGAGGCAGCGGTGCGGTCGGCGTTTCGCAGATCATGACGCAGCCGGCGGACGGCTACAACATCCTCGTCTTCACCGGAACGCTGACCTTCGGCATTGCCCAGGGCCTCATTCCCTTCGAGCTCAAGGACTTCCGCATGCTGCGCGCGATGCAGTCGGAGCCGTCCTCGTTGGCCGTGCTGTCCGACAGCCCGTTCAAGACGGTGGACGACTTCGTGAAATACATGAAGGAAAACCCGAGCGGATTGAAGGTCGGCGGCCATGCGCCCGGCGGCTTCCATCAGTACATGCTCTACCAGTTGATGAAGTCGGGCGGCTTCGAGAGCGGATGGATCCCGCATGACGCCTCCGGCAAGGTGACGCTCGCTTTGCTCGGCAAGCATATCGATGCGGCGATGATGACGCCGTCGACCGGTCTTGCGCAGGTCAAGAGCGGCGAGATCAGACTGCTCGGTGTCTCCACCGACAAGCGCAGCGAATTCCTGCCCGACACCCCGACCTTTAAGGAACAGGGTTACGATATCGAGGGTGCGGTCTGGCGTGGCATCGCCGTGAAGGCCGGAACGCCCGACGACGTGGTCGGGTCCATTCAGGCGGCGGTCAACAAGGTCACGGCCTCGGCAGACTGGAAGAAGTTCCAGACCGAGCAGTTCCAGGATAGCCCCGACTGGAAGGAAGAGGAATTTACCAACCGCGCTGAAAGCGACCTCGCCAATCAGCTCGAATTCCTGAAAGCGAACGGATACGCCCAATGACCAACCAGGTTTCGGTTGTTCCGGGTTCCAACCTCTCCCCCGCACCGCGGGGAGAGGCCACCCGCAAGCACTTCTGGCAGAACCTTTTCGCCGCCTGCATATCCATCGCCTGGAATGCAAGCTTCCTCGTCATGAGCCTTGCGCTTCCCGTCGGCCATTCGCGCGGTGATGTCGGGCCCGGTGCTCTGCCGATGCAGGTCTCGGTCTTCGGCCTCATCGTCTCGGCAGTCTATCTGGTGCAGGTATTGCGGGGCCTCGACCTCGGCGGCTCAAGCGACAGCGTTGACGTGCCCCGCGTCGTCGGCTTGCTCGGCCTCTTCGTCGCCGTGGCGCTCAGCGCGAACTGGATCGGCCTTGCGCTCAGCCTTGGCATCGGAACGGGCGTGGCGACGTTGCTCTTCCCCGGGGAGAAGCCATTTATCCGCGCGATCGCGACGGGTGTCGGCTTCTGGGCGATTGCTTATGGGCTGTTCGGCAAGCTGCTCGAACTCCCGCTTCCCTGACCTGAATAGAGATCGATAGGAGTGACACACATGACGCCGGATGGCATCGCGTGCATGATGATGCGGGGCGGTACGTCGAAGGGGGCCTATTTCCTCGCCGATGACCTGCCGTCGGACCCTGTGGAGCGCGATCGACTTCTGCTACGCATCATGGGCTCGCCGGACCCGCGCCAGATAGACGGTATCGGTGGGGCGGACCCGTTGACCAGCAAGGTCGCCATCGTATGCGCCTCGACCCGGCCGGGTTTTGACGTCGACTATCTGTTTCTTCAGGTCTTCGTCGATCAGGCACTCGTCAGTGACAGCCAGAACTGCGGCAACATCCTGGCCGGCATCGGCGCTTTTGCAATCGAGCGCGGGCTCGTCCAGGCGGACGAGGGCGAGACTGCCATCCGCATCTTCATGGAGAATACGGCACAATCCGCCGTGGCGCGGATTCGCACCGAGAACGGCCGGCCGGTCTATGCCGGCGAGGCGTGCATCGACGGCGTGCCGGGATCGGCAGCGCCCGTCTACCTCGCCTTCACCGATGCTGCGGGCTCAAGCTGTGGCGCGCTGCTGCCGACCGGGACGGCTGCAACCGAGATTGACGGTGTGACATGCACGCTGATCGACAATGGCATGCCCGTCGTTGTCATGCGTGCCACGGATTTTGGTTTAACGGGTTATGAAAGTCGTGAGGAGTTGGAAGCGAACGAAGCGGTCAAGGCTCGTATCGAGCGCATCCGGCTTGCGGCAGGTCCCCTGATGAACCTCGGCGACGTCGCGAAGAAATCCGTGCCCAAGATGACGCTCATTGCCCCGCCGCTCGGCGGCGGCGCCATCATGACCCGCAGCTTCATTCCGCACCGCGTGCACTCCTCGATCGGCGTCTTCGGTGCGCTGAGCGTGGCGACGGCCTGCATGTTTCCCGAAAGCCCGGCAGCCTCCATGGCGGTGTTGCCAGCGGGCGAGGACAAGACCGTAGCCGTCGAACATCCGACCGGCAAGATGGAGATCCTGCTGCGCCTCGACAAGGATGCGCCAGGCGGGCTCGGCGAATGCTCGTTCCTGCGCACCGCCCGCAAGCTTTTCGACGGGCAGGTTTTCGTCAAGTGACGTCACCAAACACTATTTCGCGCGGCAGCGTCAGCTGTTCCATGTCTGAGAAAAGCTGACGCCCCCGGTTCGTTTTCGATTATTCTTCGAGCGTCGCCTGCGGCGTATTGGGGAGCTGATGCCATTCGGTTGCAGCTGTTCATCCGGCTGCTCGCGCTTGTGAGATCGACCAGTTCTTCCTCGACGACGGTGGGGGCAGCAGCGAGGGGCTTTGCGAGGATGGCCCATTGTTTCCCAAATTCGGTTTCGGGGAGAATCTCAACACCGTGTCGGCCCGCCCTTCGTGTTCGTTGCGGTGTGAACCGGCGGCCGGTCGTTTCAAGGTCGCTGTCGCGCCGCGGGGCGGCCGAAACAGCCTCGCTGCGCAAAGCGAACCCGCGTCCCGCGCAGGGTGCCCTCGCTTGTCCGCAAGCCCGCTCCGCTCGCTCAGCCGCTCCGGACCTGGAAATCGCCCTTCCCTCGCCGGTTCCTTTTTACCGCACCGAAGGGCAGACCGGCACGGGGCCGGAACCGCTTCGGACCAAACCGAAAAGGAAACCGCTATGGCCAAGCCCGCGACCCCCAACCGCTCTTCCGCCCGCGTCGTGCAACTCCGCAAGGGGGCGACCCTCGAAATGGTCCGCCTCACCTGCCCCGATAGCGCCCAGGCGCTCAAGATCGCCGAAAGCTTCGGAACCGCACTGGTCGACAGCGATGGCATCCGCGGCCTGCATGAACGACTGATCGTCGAGACCGCCGACAGCCTGGCGGAAGGCCTCGGCGAGCGGGCGATGCAGATCCATCTCCAGCGTGTCGTCGGCGCCTATGTGGGATCGGCGCATGGCGCCGGACAGTTTTATAGCCGAGCCGTCACCGAGGCCCGCGACGCCACGGCCAAGGCATCCAATGATGCCCGCGACGAGGATCTCGACGGCCCGGTCGGCTACGACAGTGCCGCCCAGCGCAAGCGCGAATTCGCGGCCGACATGGGCATCCAGGCTCATGCGCTCAGGATGGCGGCCGAGGGCGCCGTCGCGGCCTACGAGCAGGTCGTCGGCGAGACCTGGAAGCCCTTCGATCGCCCGGTCGAAAACCCCGGCGCCAATCTCGACCGCAAGGCGGCCGAGGCGCAAATGGCCGCCCTCGGGTAAAGCGGCCCGGGCGGCGCCCACGTGCCGCCCTACCCTCATCTCTCCAGCTTCCATCGGCCGGCTCCCAAAAGGGGCCGGCCTTTCCGCATGTCGCGCCGCCCCGGGGAAAACAGGCAGGTTGATAAGGAACCGGCCTATCGCGGCCCATCCCTGTCGGTGGTCCTGCAGGAGCCGGCTTGTGAGGTACAACGGCTTTGCCGTCCTCCACGCTGTTTCGGCCGTTCCGGTGTCCTCCAAGCCATTCCGCTCCTGCCCTCGGACCTCCGCGACGGGCCGCGATAGGCGCGGCTCCGATTAGGAGGTTTGAGACGTGAGCAGGAAAACCGAAGGCGAGCGCGCCGACATCTACACGAGGATCACCGACCGGATCGTCGCCGATCTGGAAAAAGGGGTTCGTCCCTGGATGAAGCCGTGGAACGCAGCCAACACTCAAGGCCGGATTACGCGGCCGCTACGGCACAACGGGCAGCCCTATTCGGGCATGAACGTTCTCCTTCTATGGTCCGAGGGGATGGCGAGAGGTTTCGCCTCTCCGATGTGGATGACCTTTAAGCAGACGCGGGAACTCGGAGCCGCGGTTCGCAAGGGCGAGACCGGCTCGACTGTGGTGTTTGCGAGCCGCTTCACCAAGTCGGAGGTCGACGGCAACGGCAACGAGGTCGACCGGGAAATTCCCTTCCTGAAGGCTTATTCGGTATTCAATGTAGACCAAATCGACGGTCTGCCCGACCACTACTATCATCGCCCGGAACCGGCTGTCGAACCGGTCGAGCGGATCGAGAATGCCGATCGCTTCTTCCGCAATACTGGCGCCGTCATCCGGCATGGTGGGTCGCAAGCATACTATTCGCCGGTGACCGACCACATCCAGATGCCGCCGTTCGAGACCTTCCGCGATGCGGCTTCCTACACGGCAACGCTGAGTCATGAGGCAACGCACTGGACCGCGAACCCGCGGCGCGTGGGCCGCGATCTCAGCCGTTATGCCAAGGACAAGAGTGAGCGCGCCCGCGAGGAACTCATTGCCGAGCTCGGCAGCTGCTTCCTATGCGCCGACCTTGGAATCGTACCGGAGCTCGAGCCACGGCCCGATCACGCATCGTACCTTGCCTCATGGCTCGCGGTACTTTCCGAAGACAGGCGGGCGATTTTTCAGGCGGCCGCTCATGCGCAGCGGGCAGTCACCTTCCTGCATGATCTGCAGCCTGATGCAGCCGAGGAGAAAGTCGTGGCTTAGAAATCAGCGTCGGTCGTTGTCGCCGCCAACGGCCGACACCTCTCTCGGCTCTCTCTGCTTGAGCGCGCCCTGATCTGGTGTCAGGTCCAGCTTGCCCCAGATCGAGGTTTTGCGGTCGGTCGGTTTGAGCTTTCGGGATTGCTTGATTTCGACGGTAAACGGCTTTGTCTGCTGACGCATGTATCCTCCAGGCGACGAATCGCGAGCACACGATACCGGGTTGATTACTGGAGGCAACTCCCAGGCCGGCCGGTCGGTCGCCACTGAATTTGCTCTGGCATTGCGACAGAGAAACGGTTCGACCGCAGCAATGTTCCGCTGGGTGAGGCGGTGGCAGGTTGCCGTCAGCGTGTTCCTCTTGACCCGTCGGCATAGGCCACGTCCTTTGCGGGCTCGATGAGGCATGTCTGATCGGGGAGCGGCTTCGCCTCGATCGTCTTCCCGCAACGGCCATCGAAACTTTCTTCCCCTGGCGGCTACGCCACCATTCCTCGCGCGGCAACAAAGGTTCTCCCGGCCGCCCTCCATTCCATTCCGTCCCTGCGGGTGCGGTCCGATCGTCCCCGATCCTTGCGACAGCCATCGAGGCCGCGAAGGGCGCGGCCCGAAACCAACGAAAGGAACACCACAATGGCGACGATCGGCACCTTCATCTCCACCGAAACCGGCTTCAACGGCTCGATCCGCACGCTTGCCCTCAACGTCAAGGCCCGCATCGCCCGCATCGAGAACCCCTCCGACAAGGGCCCGCACTTCCGCATCTACGCCGGCAATGTCGAGCTCGGTGCTGCCTGGCAGAAGACCTCCGAACAGGGCCGCGACTACCTCTCGGTCAAGCTGGACGATCCGAGCTTCCCCGCTCCGATCTACGCAACACTCTCCGAAGTCGAAGGCGAAGACGGCCTCCAGCTCATCTGGTCCCGCCCCAACCGCGACTGAGATCCTCGAGGCTCCGCCCGCCGGGCGGGGCCTCTCCCGACAACAGGGCGGCCTCCTTCGTGCCGCCGCTTTTTCCGTCCGTTCTTCCATATTGGATGAAAATGGATGGAAAAATGGATCTCGCTATGTCATATCCCATTTGGATGGAAACGGATGAAATAATGGATGACGGCGCTCGATCTCTCCAAATTGCGGATCACGCCTGAGATCCTGTCGTTGATCGCCGAGATTGACGAATTCAAAGGCGCCTGGCGAGCGCTTGGTCGCATCGCACCCGATCGGCTGTCCAGCTTGCGGCGGGTTGCGACGATCGAAAGCATCGGATCATCGACACGTATCGAGGGCGCGAAATTAAGCAACCGCGAGGTCGAAAGGCTGCTCTCGAACCTCCGTATCGGCTCGTTCTCCAGCCGAGACGAACAGGAGGTTGCCGGCTATGCCGAGGTGATGGAGACGATCTTCTCCGCCTTCGACGCAATCCCGCTTAACGAAAACCACATCCGCCAACTGCATCGGGATCTGCTCGCGCACTCGATCAAAGATGAACGACATAGGGGAAACTGGAAAACCCTTGCCAACAACGTCGAAGCCTTCGACGAGGATGGACGAAGTCTGGGCGTCGTCTTCGCGACAGCCTCCCCTGTCGATACGCCGGGCCGAATGTCGGAACTAGTGGCCTGGCAACAAGCTCAGGAGAAGGATGGCACGTTTCACCCTCTGCTCGTCGTCGCTGTCTTCGTCGTCGTCTTTCTGGAAATCCATCCTTTCCAGGATGGCAATGGCCGACTGTCGCGCGCTCTGACCACTTTGCTGCTTCTTCGGGCGGGTTATTCCTATGTGCCGTACAGCTCACTGGAAAGTGTTATTGAGCAGAACAAGGAAACCTATTATCTCGCGCTTCGCCGAACGCAGGGCACGATACGAACGGACCAACAGGATTGGAATCCGTGGGTCGAGTTTTTCCTGCGGAGCCTGCAACGCCAGAAGCAGCGTCTCGAACGCAAGATCGAGCGTGAGCGCATCCTCCTCGGCGACCTGCCGGAATTGTCCGTCGCGATCCTCGAACTGGCGCGTGAACGCGGGCGCGTCACGGTGATGGATGTGGCCAAAGCGACAGGCGCGAGCCGCAACACCGTCAAGGATCATCTTCGGGCGCTGACCGAGCAGGGACATCTGACCCTCCACGGAGCCGGTCGTGGGACCTGGTACGGCTTAAGCTGACGCCGGAGCGAAGCGTCCGCCGATCAGCCGAAATCGGAGCTATGGTCCAATTGTGCGCAGCCGCCCTTGCCACGTGCCTTTGCATGATATAGCGGGGCTCCATTCGCGGGCTCGATGAGGCATGTCTGACCGGAGACCGGCTTCGCCTCGATCGTCCTCCCGCAACGGCCATCCGAAACTTTCTTCCCCTGCGGACGCAACCCCACTCGACAGGCCGAGCGGGGACCCCGGCGTGCCGCATTCCTCGCGCAGCAACAAAGTTCCTCCCGGCCGCCCTCCATTCCATTCTGGCCTTATCAGGTGCGGTCCGATCGTCCCCGATCCTTGCGACAGCCATCGAGGCCGCAATGGAGCGGCCCGAAACAGCAAAAGGAACTTGGACATGGCTACCATCGGCACCTTCGCCGCCATCGAAAACGGCTTCTCCGGCTCGATCCGCACGCTTGCCCTCAACGTCAAGGCCCGCATCGCCCGCCTCGAAAACCCCTCCGACAAGGGCCCGCACTACCGCATCTACGCCGGCAATGTCGAGCTCGGTGCTGCCTGGCAGAAGACCTCCGAACAGGGCCGCGACTACCTCTCGGTCAAGCTGGACGATCCGAGCTTCCCCGCTCCGATCTACGCAACGCTCTCCGAAGTCGAAGGCGAAGACGGCCTCCAGCTCATCTGGTCCCGCCCCAACCGCGACTGAGGTCCTCGAGGCTCCGCCCGCCGGGCGGGGCCTCCTCCCGACAACAGGAGAAGCCGGCACCAGGCGTTGAGCCTGGTTCCGGCTTTATCGGTGCCATACGGAAACTGAGGATAGCCGCTCAGATCGACCGAGGGCGCCGGGCCGGCCTGACGGCGTCAAGGACATCGCGGTTCCCCCAATTTTGTCTCCACTCCGTTTCCCTGCGCTCCGACAAAATCGGCTCCCCCACTCGCCGCCGCTGGCGGTCGCCTGCGCGATCCCTGACCCCGCCACCCCGTCCCGCCCCGCGAGCTCGTCTTTCACGAACTCAAGGAGATGAGACCATGACGATCGAACAGCACATCGAAGAACTGCGTGCCGAACTGAGGAACGCATGGGACGCGGCTGAGCGGCGTCAAATCAAGGCGGAGCTCCAACTTGCCGAGGCCGATCTGGCCGTCATGCTTGCCGAACAGGAGGGCGCCGTCGAACCCGAGCCGCCATTCTGAGCGGCTCGTTCTCCCTGTTATTTGGGCCGGTCCGCCGGCTCGACCGGACTCCCGGCTGTCAGGGATTTCACCTCTTAATGCTCCCCCGGCTCCCGCCGGATACGGTCGCGTCCCCTACGGGTCCGCGGGTCTCTTCTCTCTATGACCTCCCATCCTACTCGGGCGGTTTACTATCAACTTGCTGGACGATCTCGAATTCGAATTCGACACGCACGAATATCGCATCAACGGCGGCGATTGGGCCATCGCTTTGACGGCGGACTATACCGGTGTTGATATCGACTGTCCGGAGCTGATCGCGCTCACTGACGACGAACTCGGCTCACTTGGGCCGATCATCACGGCGATCACCCGGGAAACCGGCATCCCGGTAAATGCGTCCCATATCAGCTACGACGGTCGCGCAGGATCATAATCAATCTTGCGGTGCGGTTTTGTCCGAGGGGCGGCGTGCGCCGCCTCTCAATAGGGATGTCGAGGAGGCATCGCGATCATAGCGATGGTGACCAGTTGAGCCTCTTCCTTGTAATCCTGCTGTCATCTCTCATCGGGGATGTTGCAGCCCGTTCGTCACGACGCAACCTGCCGCCGCCAGAAATTTCCCACAGCACTGCTGCTCCTCGCGGATCAAAATTCAGTCGCCGGCAAGTCCTCCACATTCGTTTCGGCCCTACGCGCCACCCCATTGCGCTCACGCAACGGGGACCCCGGGGTGCGTCCCTCCTTTCCGGTCTGCCGACTATCCCCGCGATGTCCGCAATTCGAAAGGAGAAACAACATGCAACAGCTCGGCCAATTCCTCGCCGCCACCGGCCGTCGGCTCCGTACTCTCTGCAAGGTGATCAGCCACTTCTTCCGCAAGGGTAAGCTCGGCTTGAAGCTCGTGATCAAGATCCCCTTCTTCGTCGAGATCGAAGTGTCCCTCGAGACCGGCTGGGACCGGCGTCGATGAAGCGCCCTCTTGGCCCGCTTCGGCGGGCCTTTCCCAGCTTGCCACAGAGGCGCGCGGGCGGTAACCGCGTTTGCGCTTTTGTCGAAGCAGATCGAGAAACAGTTCGACAGCTTCCTCTTCCCGCCCGAAATGATGGATCATCATTTGCCCCTTCGCGCCAATGCGGCCCCACTTCCTGAGCAGGCAAACATCGCCAAAGAGGTTCGGTTCGATCGACATGGCGTAGTAGCGTGCCATGTTCTTCGCCACGTCCGTGCGTTCGATATAGAGATGGTAGGGTTGCGCGATCATGAGACCAGAATCGCCGATCGCGGGAATCGCGTCCAACGACACTTATGAATCGGTCGGGGTGGATCGATTCACATCGGTGATGATATCGGAAATGTCATGACAGGCTGGGGCGAGACGCCTTCGGCGCACGGCTCTATTCGCGGTGCTCACGGAGCCCGCACACGGTCTACGCCCATCGGTGACGATCCTCTCGCGGCTCTCAGCCGCACCATCCATGTCGAGCACCGTCCCAGCGCCGGGCGAGGCCCTCGTTGACGAGCGTGTCGCCGAGTGAGTGCCCTGCCCGCGTCACGGTACGGAGCTTGCGGCCATACTTGTCTTCGTCGCGCAACCCTGCTGAAAGCGAAAACTTGCCGGCATTCAGCAGCGCCAGCAGGCGTGCTTTCGCAGCCTCGCCCTTGATCCTTTCCGCCTCGCAGCGCGGCGGGCTGAGCTCCGGGGTGTCGATATCCGCGATGCGGATTTTCTCGCCCTCGAACCAGAACGTATCGCCGTCGACGATGCAGTTCACATGGCGATCTGCACCGCAGAATGAAAATGCCGCTGACGATGAATCCCCTGTCGGTGTCCTGGCCGCAGCCACAAGCCCTGAAAGATTATTAATACCTCCGAAGGCAAGCCAGCCTCCCGCAGCAATGATCATGGCGTAGAGGATCGCGATCAGGGGTTTGCGCGGGCGGCTCGGTCCCGATCGGGGTGACTTCCCCTGCCAGTGATGCCGATCGTTCCTGCTGCCGGACTTCCGCGGCTTTCTGAACGGAACCACATTCGATTTCGTCACCTCGGTCCTCTCCTGTTTGCCCCAACCTATCTCGGCTTCGGTTTCATCCGCGTTTATGGGCAAGCGTGTTATCAGACGGTGTGCGGTGGCGAGGCACAGTCGATCCCGCCTCCCCTTCGGGCCACTTTGTTGAGGCTCCTGCGGCTGCGCTGTTTCCCGCTCCTCGCACGACGAGAATTCCCGAAATCCCGCCCTTTCGTGCGCCGCTCACGCTGATTTCTCCGATACTCTTCATTTTTCTGGATCGACCTTGCTCACTGCGCTGCGGGCCGGCTCGATCAGAGAGGTTTAGGGTGGGCTTCCAAGCTTGCGAAACCTGTTCGTGCCAACACAAGCTTTCATGTCGTCGCGCCGAAACCAGATCGCGCGGCCGCATCGAAGCGGCGCGTTCCCCGCCGTGAAGACGATCTGTTCGTCAGCGCGCATGCGAAGGACTTCGTGGGGCTGGATCAACGGTCGTGCGGCCAACTGCTTCGACCGCGTCCGCGACGATCCTTTCATCTGCGAACTTCGGCTGACCTGGTCGATCTCGACCGTCGTCATGCCGCAGCGACGCGAGATGTAATCCGCGGTTTCCGGATCGTTGATCGCCGCGAAACTGATCCAGCTCGCGCTCTCGAACCACTTGCTCGCGGCATCGCGGCCGCCGTAGGTTTCCCGCATCTGGCCGATCGACTGGTAGATCATGAGAAGCGTGATGCCATACTTCCGGCCGGCGTCGCGCGCGGTCTCCAGGATCCGCATGTAGCCAAGGCGGGCAACCTCATCGAGGAGGAACAGTGCTCTGCCCTTCATCGAGCCATCGCGGTTATAAATTGCATTGAGGAACGAGCCGATGATGACGCGTGCCAGGCCCGCATGCGTCTCCAGGGTCTTGAGATGGATGTTGATGAAGACGTCGGTGTTTCCCGCTGCAAGGTCGCTTGTCGAAAACGTCTTGCCCGAAACCAGCGCGGCGTAGTTCGGATAGGACAGCCAGTGGGTTTCCTTGATCGCATTGGCATAGACGCCGGAGAAGGTTTCAGGTGTCATATTGACGAAGGCCGCGACATTTTCCTTCACGAAATCCGAGTCCGAATTGTCGTAGATCTCCTGCAGGCGCTGACGCAATTGCGGTTCCGGCTCGGAGAGATTGGCGCGCACCTGGCGAAGCGTCTGGCTCTCCTTCTCCGTATGGCCGGACAGGCAAACGTCCGCGATCATCGCGGTGAGCAATTGCAATGCCGAGGCGCGGAAGAAGTCGTCGCGGACGCCACGTGTCTCGCCGCTGTCACTCATGATCCAGGACGCAACGGATGCGATATCCTCCTCCTTGGTGCCGCCGAATTGCCCGATCCAGTCCAGCGCGTTGAAGCCGGTCTCCGGCTTTTTGGGATCGAGGACGAAGACGTCGCGGTTCGCGCCGTTACGATGGGCAGTGACTATCGGCGCCACCTCGTTCGACGGATCGAGCACGATCAGCGAGCTGCCCCATTTCAGAGCGGTCGGGATTGTCACCGACGTCGTCTTGAAACCGCCGGAACCGGCGAACACGATACCATGCGACGAACCGAACGAGCCGTCGAAGCAGAGCAACGGCGACTTGCCGCCGGCGCCCCATGTTTCGGGATTGTCGGCTCGAAACGAGCGTTCCGCAACGCTGTCCCTATCGACACGGTATTGTTCGCCGAGCACGATACCGCCGGCGTCCGAAAACAGCTTTTCGGCATCGGCAAGCTTCATCCAATCCGCCTCGCCGTACAGCGCTCGCTTGCCACGAACACGCCTTGGCTCGGCACTGGCGAATGCGGCGTTGCCGACGAGCGCAACGCGTTGCGCAAAGCAGGTCGCCATTGCCGCGACCCCCGCTCCGATCAACGTGGCGGGATCGACATAGGCGATAGTGGACTTGCCCACTGGCACCTGGTCCGTGAGTGCCGACAACCGGATCGTTTCGCGAAACGCGGCAATCAGGATCGTCGCCACGCCGCCGGCGACGACGCCCCACCCTGCGGTCTTGACCCTGATCGCGCCGGCGCTCGCGAACAGGAAAACGATGCCGATGAGCGCTGCGGTCAGATAGGGCACAGCGATGCCGGTTCGGCCGAGCGCCTGTCGTGCCGCCTCCGTCTTCCCGAAGGCAGACAGCCAGTGTTCGACCCCCGTGATGGCGACGGCGGCCAGGATCATCAATGCGACGGGCGCGATGAAGAGCATGATCCTATCCATCGCCTTTCCCGAAGGCCTCCGCGCCGATCGCAAGCAGCCGCGATCTTTCCGTGTCGTCGCTTTTCAGGCGCCGGCTCACATCGATGAGGGCGCCCAGCAAAAGCGCCCGCTTCTCGTAGCGAAGACCTGCTTTGACGATCAGGCCGCCGAGTTCGATCTTTTCCCGCGTGTCCTTTTTGCGGGCGTCGGATGTCATCGTGCGCGCCATCCGCTCAAGCCTCAGCAGTCCCGCTCGCAGCCGCGCCAGCCCCATTCTGCGCGGACGGTGCGCTGCTTTCACCGGCGTTACCTCCCTTGTTCCCTCCGGTCGTAGCCGCCTTTCCTCCGCGAAACCGTTTTGCCAGGTCCTCGAAGGCCGCCTGCAGCACTGCCTCGTCGACTTCGATCTCGCCGAGACCTGCCTTGAGAGCGATACGGCCGATGCGCTCGGCCTCACGGGTCTCGGCGGCCTTGAGCTGCTCCTGGAGTTTGGCGATTTCGTCGCGGATCTTGGAGGATGGTTTCTTCATTCCGTTTGTCTCCCCTGGGTGAGAAAGCTTGTCTTTCGAACTCAGTTTCAGGGAGGTGAGTGCGGAACGCACTACTGTGAATCCTGCAATCGCCAAAGCGCAAGCTTTGATGAATGATCCCGTCCGTTCCGAAGGGGCGGATCCGAAGGGCGCAATTATACGTCGCTGATGCGACGCTCTTGCTTGAGGCCCTTAGGCCGAGCCTGCCGCTCTTAGACCGAACCTGTTGATTTCGTTCGCAACCGGGAAAGAACTCCGCCGTGGCCGTCCCCCATTTCTCCGTCAGCGTCGTCGCCCGCGGCTCCGGCCACAGCGCCGTCCTGTCGGCGGCCTATCGGCACTGTGCCAAGATGGATTACGAGCGGGAAGCAAGGACCATCGACTATCGCGCCAAACAGGGCCTCCTGCATGAGGAATTCGTGATCCCTGCCGATGCGCCGGAGTGGCTCCGCAGTATGATCGCCGATCGTTCGGTCGCCGGCGCGTCGGAAGCCTTCTGGAACAAGGTGGAGGCATTCGAGAAACGATCAGATGCGCAACTCGCCAAGGATGTGACGATCGCCTTGCCGCTCGAGCTGACTGACCAGCAGAACATCGCGCTGATGCGGGATTTCGTCGAGCAGCACATCAGGTCGAAGGGCATGGTGGCAGACTGGGTCTATCACGACGCATCCGGCAATCCGCACGTTCATCTGATGACGACGTTGCGGCCGCTGACCGAGGACGGTTTCGGTGCCAAGAAGGTTGCGGTGGTCGGGCCGGACGGCAATGCCGTTCGCAATGATGCCGGCAAGATCGTCTATGAACTCTGGGCCGGCAGCACCGACGACTTCAACAGTTTCCGCGATGGTTGGTTTGCCTGCCAGAACCGGCACCTGGCGCTGGCCGGTCTCGATATCCGAGTGGATGGCCGCTCCTTCGAAAACCAGGGGATCGATCTCGAACCGACTATTCACCTTGGCGTCGGGACCAAAGCGGTCGAGCGCAAAGCCGATAGCGCCTCCAAGCCGTTGGAACTCGAGCGTCTCGAACTGCAGCACGCTCGCAGGGCCGAGAACGCGAGACGAATCGACCGTAATCCGAAGCTCGTGCTCGATCTCATCACGCGTGAGAAGAGCGTCTTCGACGAGCGTGATGTCGCCAAGATCCTGTACCGCTACATCGACGATCCCGCCCTGTTCCAAAGCCTCATGGTCCGGATCATCCTGCACCCCGATACGCTTCGCGTTGAGCGTGAGCGGATCGAATTTGCGTCCGGTTCCCGAATGCCGGCCAAATATACGACCCGCGACATGATCCGCCTCGAAGCCGAGATGGCCAATTGCGCTATCTGGCTGTCTCAGCGTTCGTCGCACGGCGTGCGGGACGCGGTGCTCGCCGCAACGTTCAAGCGCCACGACCGGCTGTCGGATGAGCAGATGACCGCGATCGAGCATGTAGTGGGAGCCGAGCGGATCGCTGCCGTTGTCGGCCGCGCCGGCGCCGGTAAGACGACGATGATGAGGGCAGCGCGCGAAGCCTGGGAAGCGGCTGGCTATCGTGTTGTCGGTGGTGCACTTGCCGGCAAGGCGGCCGAGGGTCTGGGGAAGGAAGCCGGGATCGTCTCTCGGACACTCTCGTCCTGGGAGCTCCGTTGGAACCAAGGCCGCGATCAGCTCGACAGCAAGACGGTGTTTGTCCTGGAGGAAGCCGGCATGGTGTCGTCGCGGCAGATGGCCCTGTTCGTCGAAGCGGTGACGAAGGCCGGCGCCAAGCTCGTTCTCATCGGCGATCCCGAACAGCTTCAACCGATCGAAGCCGGCGCCGCCTTCCGCGCCATTGCAGACCGCATCGGCTATGCGGAACTTGAAACCATCTATCGCCAGCGCGAGCAATGGATGCGCGAGGCCTCGCTTGATTTAGCGCGCGGCAAGGTCGGCAAGGCGGTCGACGCCTACCGTGCCAATGGCAAGGTGACCGGCTGGGATTTGAAGGCCGACGCCGTCGACAATCTCATCGCCGCCTGGGACCGCGATTACGATCCGACGAAGACGTCGCTGATCCTTGCCCATTTGCGCAGGGACGTGCGGATGCTGAACCAGATGGCGCGCATCAAGCTGATTGAACGCGGGGCTCTCGACAAAGGAACTATGTTCAAGACGGCGGATGGCGATCGCAACTTCGCTGTCGGCGACCAGATCGTATTCCTCAAGAACGAAGGGTCGCTCGGCGTCAAGAACGGCATGCTGGCCAAGGTCGTCGAGACGGCAGCGGGACGCATCACCGCGCAGGTCGGCGATGGCGAGCATGCCCGCCAGGTGCTGGTCGAGCAACGCTTCTACAACAACCTCGACTACGGCTATGCGACCACCATTCACAAGAGCCAGGGCGCGACCGTCGATCGGGTCAAGGTCCTGGCATCGCTGTCGCTTGATCGGCATCTGACCTATGTTGCCATGACGCGTCATCGTGAGGACCTGGCCGTTTACTATGGCCGCAGATCCTTCGCCAAGAACGGTGGGCTGATCCAGATCCTGTCGCGACGCAATGCGAAAGAAACGACGCTCGACTATGAGAAGGGCGTCTTCTACCGCCAGGCACTTCGCTTTGCCGAGGCGCGCGGTCTCAACATCGTCAGCGTCGCCCGCACGCTGCTTCGCGATCGCCTGGAATGGACCGTCAGACAGAAGGACACGCTCGCCAATCTTGGTGCGCGCCTTGCCGCCATTGCCGGCAAGCTCGGTCTCGTCCGTGGCGTCTCGCAATCCTCAACCCAAAACACCACCAAGGAGGCAAAGCCCATGGTCTCGGGCGTCACGACTTTCGCCAAATCATTCGAGCAAGCGGTCGAGGACAAGGTCGCCGCCGATCCAGGATTGAAGAAGCAGTGGGAGGAGGTCTCGACCCGCTTCCACCTCGTCTACGCGCAGCCGGAAAGCGCCTTCAAGACAATCAACGTCGAAGCGATGCTGAAGGACGAGACTGTCGCGAAATCCACGCTGGCGACGATCGGATCGAACCCTGAACACTTCGGTGGGCTGAAGGGCAAGACCGGGATGTTCGCGAGCCGCACCGACAAGCAGGAGCGCGAGAAGGCTGAGACCAATGCGCCTGCGCTCGCGCGTAATCTCGAGCGCTATCTGCGGCAGCGGGCGGACGCGGAACGCAAATATGAGGTCGAGGAACGTGCCGTCCGTCTGAAGGTGTCGGTCGATATTCCGGCGCTCTCGGTCAACGCAAAACAGACTCTCGAACGTGTGCGTGATGCGATCGACCGCAACGACCTGCCAGCCGGTCTCGAATATGCGCTTGCCGACAAGATGGTGAAGGTGGAACTGGAGGGATTTGCGCGAGCCGTAGCGGAGCGTTTCGGCGAGCGAACCTTCCTGCCTTTGGCCGCCAAGGACGCCAATGGACAGACGTTCAGCACTGTCACCGCAGGGATGACGGCCGCACAGAAGGCCGAGGTGCAATCGGCGTGGAATGCGATGCGGACGATACAGCAGCTGGCTGCGCATGAGCGGACGACCGAGGCGTTGAAACAGGCCGAAACCCTGCGTCAGACGAAGAGCCAGGGGCTCTCTCTCAAATGACGGCGCAAGTCTCTGCACGTTGGTTGGGCAGTGCGCAACGATCGAATGCGGTCGCGCTCTTGCTGGTGGCGGCATCCGTCTTTGGGGGCGGTGTTGCTGCGGCCATCATCGGCGGCTATCGTATCAACCTGACGCCAAGCGAACCCCTCGGCCTCTGGCGCATCCTTGCGCTCGATCGTCCGGTATCGGCCGGCGATCTCGTCTTCATTTGTCCACCGCAGACGCCTGTCATGCGAGAGGCGCGAGAGCGTGGCTATCTCCCGGCCGGCATCTGCCCGAGTGGGGTCGCGCCGCTCATCAAAACGGTTGTCGCAGTTGCCGGGCAGCATGTCGAAATCGGCGCCGGCGTGACGATCGATGGGCGCCCGCTCCCGTTTTCCGATTTGGTCGAGCGGGACGGCAGGGGTCGGCCGATGGCCCCCTATTCAGGCGGTGTCGTGCCGGCAGGAAGCGTCTTCCTCCATTCATCGTTCAGGGGCTCCTATGACTCCCGCTATTTCGGTCCCCTGCCCGTATCCGGCATTCTCGGCCTGGCGCAGCCGGTGCTAACCTATGCGCCGTGAATACCTTCGACCGGCATTGTTGATTGCAGCTTCCATCATCGCCGGAACGGTCGCGTGGAGTGGCCACGTCCTTCTTCTTCCGACCGCGTTCTCGTTTCCGATCCTCTGGGCACTTGCGCGATCGAGACTGACGGCGGTGTTTGTTTCGGCCGGTTACTTCCTCGCTGCGTCGCGCGGTCTGCCGCAGGGCGTTGCAACTTTCTATTCGTCGGATCTGTGGCCGGGATTGCTGCTCTGGCTCAGCGCATCGCTCGGGTTTGTCGGCGTTCACGCGATGCTCTGGACACGATGCGAACCGACGCGGCCGTCTCGCTATTTCACGGCAGTCCTGCTCATGGCCATTCCGCCATTCGGTATCACCGGTTGGGCACATCCGATCACGGCCGCGGGCGTGCTGTTTCCGGGATGGGGATGGTGGGGATTGCTTGCCGCGACAGCCGGCCTCATGGGCCTCGTAACCCGCATGCGGCCAGCTGTCGCGATTGTCCTGGCAGGCTTTTGGATCTGGTCCGCCGCAACTTGGGACGAACCGAAACTACCGAATTCTTGGCAGGGGATCGACCTCGAAATGGGCGCTTCGCTGGGGCGCGACCCCAGCATTGAGCGCCACCGTGATCTGATTGCCACGGTGCAGGATCGAGCATCCGGCGGCGCCCTGACCATTGTTCTTCCCGAGAGCGCGCTGGGCTTCTGGACGCCGACGGTCGAGCGGCTCTGGATACGATCCCTGCAGGGAACTGACACCACCGTCATCGCCGGCGCTGCGGTCGTCGATGCAGGCGGATACGACAATGTGCTGGTCGCCATCTCGTCCGCCGGCGCCCAAATCCTTTATCGCGAGCGGATGCCGGTCCCAGGTTCCATGTGGCAGCCGTGGCGTCCCTTACTTGGGGCAAGCGTCGGCGCGAGGGCGCACTTCTTCGAAAGTCAGGTCGCGACCGTCGCCGACGGTCGGATCGCACCGCTGATCTGCTACGAGCAGCTGATCGTCTGGCCCGTTCTCCAATCCATGCTGCGGGGGCCGGACATCATTGTCGCCATCGGTAACGGCTGGTGGACCAAGGGTACATCCATCGTCGCCATCCAACGCGCCAGTGCGGAAGCCTGGGCGCGATTGTTCGATAAGCCCCTCCTGATTTCCTTCAACACCTGAATGCCAAGGAGCCCGCGATGCTCGATGCTGCCCTCATCCAACAATGCGCCGCCCCCTCATTGAAGCCGGCGATCGTCGAACAGTTCGTGACCGCCGCGGGCTCGAACGATCCGCTTGCCGTCGCAGTCAAATCGGGTGGCAGATTGATCCTCGTCCCGAAGGCGACGACGCCGGACGAGGCAATGGCGGTCGTCCGCCAGTATGTCGGCCAGGCCGTGGTTCGTGTTGGCCTGACGCAGTTCCCGGCGGGTGTCGGCGTCAAGGACGCGTCCGAACTGAAACCTGACCTCGTCGATCCATGCGAAAACCTCCGCAAGGGAACGACCATGTTTGCCAAGATCCTGCGGATCGTCGCCAAGTGGTACGGCAACCCCAGGAGCGACGATGTCTTCCAGGAGATTTTCGAGGATGCGGTCTATGCCTGGAAGACGGGTGAGTTCGAGGGCGTGAATGTTTTCCAGGCGGACGATCCCGGAAAAAGCGTCATGATCGACAACGTGTTGCCGGCAGACCAGGACAAGGCCGGCGTGGACATGCCGCCTGCGGACACAAGCACTGAACGCGTCGAGAAAGGCGAGAGCGTTGGATCGGCAGAAATGCGGATCGACTTGTCGAGGATTGGAGGAAAATGATCCCCTTGGGACGGTTGCTATGCTCCGGAAGCGAATAGCGCGTGAGAACAGCGTCTCCGCCATCGAGGGTCACTTCGATGACTTCGTTGACCATGTCCTGCGTGTCCGCCAAATCCTGCAGTATAAGAGCAAACAATTCTCGTTGCAGCATGGGCAGTACCTGCGAGACAATGATCACCGGAAGTCGCGGGCATCGTTCGTTACGAACGTAAAATCCTCCTCGATGATCCGAGGCATCAGGTCCCAGTCGGTTTCGCCGCTCAGCCCCAGCCAATTCACATGGAAACAATCGTGGCCGTGCGCTTGAGCCACGGCCACGAGAGACGTGTGAAGGCATTCATCGATAAGAAACTTCACGAGGTCGACCCAGACGGTTTGGAGACGTTCTCGTTCCGAAGGCTCAGGTGCTTCACGGATTTCACCTTCAGGCCCTGCTCCGAAAGCTTCCTCGGACGTCCTCTGGCGGGATGGGCGGCTACCCAGATCTCGGCAAGTTCCACCATCCGCTCGGTGAGCGAAGGATAGCCCTCGACGATTTCCGCTGTACTTGCGCCTTGGGTCTTCATCGCGGCAATCGCTCGCACGGGAACACGGGTTCGCTTGAAAACCGGCTCGCCGCCCACGACCCCTTTCACGCTTTCGATCATTCGTTCGGCTTCTCGAAGCGCCTCGGCCCGCGCGGCCAGTTGTTCTCGTGCCCGCGCAACGTCGATAATGAGATAATCGTCTGCCCTCACGGTTTCGGCATCGGGGTTCTGGTCGATCGTATCGAATAGGCGCTTGCGCCGCTCCGCAGACAAGATCGATCCGACGCCATACCAGAGCTTCAACCGAAGCAGATCATCATTGGTGAGTGCTCGCCCCCTGCTACCAACGAGATGAGTCTCGATGATGCGCTTGTCGATCGCATAGTGCACCGCCTTCACAGCGATCTCGCTGACAGCCGCCGCCTCGGCGGGCGTGTAGGCATATGATGTGCTGGTCATAATGTGCTGGTCATAATCATTCTCCTTGTGGAGAATACATAATGCAAGGGACGTCTGCCGTAAAAGTCGACCGGGCTTTTGGATCTCACTGCTGATCAGGTCAGCAAGGCGGTTTATTTCTCTGGTGGCCGTTTCAGCAGTTCGGACGCCTCTACTTCTAGAACCACTGCCAAGCGATCCACGACGTCGATGCTCGCATTGTAAACGCTGCGCTCCAGAGAACTGATGTAAGTGCGATCGATGCCTGCTCGAAAAGCAAGCTCTTCTTGCGACAGGCCTCTGGCCAGACGCGCGGCTTTCAGATTTCGCGCAAATACCTCTCGAATCTCCATGACCGAGAGACCATCGGCTTGCAGAGTATTTCACCACGGAGTATACTCGACAAATCAATTCTGCGCGTAGAATCAACGTGATGCTGTATCGGCAAATGCTCCTGTTCGTGCGAGGGGTGAAGGGCTCTGAGGCCTCAACTCCCTTCAGGCAATCGAACCTAGTATCCAATTGGAAGCGCGTATGATGCAGACTAAGCCTCAATTCTTGGCGACCGATAAAAAGAAATTGGAGGAGATACGAATGGATGGTGAAAGCTCATCTGAGTCCGAAAGACGGGAAAACCCGTCTCGCTACGATTACATGCAAAAATCGGAGCTGGTGGCATTAGCTGTTTCCGCGATCCACGAACATCGGCAGCTACTTGAAGCCGATCAATCGGTTTATGAGGAGTGGTTGCGCGTGAGCGAAGATCCATCGATCTCCAGTTCGGTTCTGCACTCGCTCCAGAATGAGTATCTCAGGCGGCAAAAAAGATCTGAGGAGCAACAAGAGCAGCTTTCGGATATGCTTGACGCTCTTGGTTTCGTGCCCGATGTGCCCTACGAGGATCACAACTAAATCTCAGATCAGGCCGCGGTCTTTGGCAATGGCAACGAGTTGCGGCAAAGATTGCGCACCAAGCTTTGCACGCGCTCTATCGAGATAGTGCTGCACGGTCCTTGTGTTGATCCCTGTCAGCGTCGCCGTTTCGAACGCAGTCTTTCCTCTCGTAGCCCAGGTCAGGCAAAGCACTTCCCGCGGCGACAGCACCTGCTTGGGATTGACCGCAGTCTTTGCCCCAATCATCGTCAACCGGTAGTGGACCGTCATTACGATTTGGACCGCCTTCTTGGGGTCCAGCGCGTCCGAGATATCAATGCTTCGCATTGACGATGCGAAAGTCAACATCATCGCGGATCCATAACTTCCCTCAACGGGGATGGTGACTCCGCAGCGAATGCCGTGATCGATCGCCTCGTCGCGAAACTTCCGAAGAGGTGTAGATCCCCGCGCAGGCCAATCGTCGGCCTTCCAGAAAAATGCGTTCCATCTGCGTTTTGCTTCCGTGACAACCGGATCAATAATGGAATAGTCGCTGCCGAGATAAATGCCTTCCCATGTCCCGGGATATGAGTTGAAGGTTTTCACCTGGAATGCTTCTTTTTGCAGATAGGCGAACCAGTCATATCCACTGGAATGGGCGAAGCTCCTGAGCGCACATTTGACCGTCTGCACGTCGTTTGCTGCTTCCAGCATGTCGATGAGTGAGCGAACTTTTAGATCCACGGCCTCTCTCCTTACCTCTCGATCTGGGAGCGTTTCCTGACTGAGCGATCCACCCATATGCATCCGCATCCCGCGCGGAGGCTGGGGAGCCTGACCCGATCCGGAAATAAAACTCTCAGTACCGCCACATGCAACGCTCACCTTGAACCGCGGCATGCTAGGCGCGGTCCTACCCGCTCAGCTGGCCTAAGCTGACCTTTGCCGCCAGTTTATATTTGCAGGTTGCAATGTCAAACCGAAATCAACCTGCGGAAGGAGGGTAGCCCATGCCTGGATCCTTTCTTAGTCGCGATAGGTGGACGGAAAGATGATGTCCTGATCCACAAGAACACTGAAGTTATAGCCTGGTCGAATGCGGATCGTCGGCTGCACGCTCAGGTTTTTCGAGATCGTCTCTTCGGCGACGCGTCCAAAGATCTCGGCAAAATTGCGCCTGGCGGCGTCGGAGGCGGTCTCCTGTGTCGCGAGCGTCGAACTCTCCGGCAGGGACATATCGATCCCGGTTCCGATCATCGCGATGAGCGCCGCCGATCCGAAGGTTCGCCACAGGTGGCGGTCCACCTTGTCCGCGAAGCCCCCATACCCTTCGGCGTCTAAACCCGCCATGCCACCGATCTGCAACGTTGAACCGTTTGGAAAAATGAGGTCGGTCCAGACGAGCAGCACCCGCTCCTGACCGAATGTCACCCTCGAATCGTACCGGCCGAACAGCTTGGCGCCTTGCGGAATGAGGAGCCGATGTCCCGTCGCACTGTCATAGACGTTCTGGCTGACTTGCGCGATAATGCGTCCAGGCAGGTCTGAGTTGAGACCGGTGATCAATGTCGCGGGAATGATCGAGCCGCGCTTCAATTCGTAAGGTAACATCTGTTGCACGACCTGGTTCGACAGGTACCCGAGATCCTTTATGTCCTGGTTGAAGAACTCCTCCTTGGAGACCTGACCGTTCCGGTCGGTATCTTGCCCCATGAGCCCGGATTCCATGGCGGCCGCGTACAGGTCCGTAGCGCTGTTTGTGGTCGCCGTCGCGTTCTGTCGGTCGGAACCCACGGCAGGCGTCTCCTCTATGTCCGAGACGTCAACTTTCAGCGGTGAATCGAGCGCCGTCGCGCGGGCCTGAAGGCGCGCCATCCGCTGGCGCTGGGCCTCTCGGATATACTGCTCGTCCTGCTCGCGCTTCAGTCGGGCTTTCCATTCCTCCTCGGACTCGAGACTCGGCCGTCGTTCCTCCCGTTCGGCGGGGCGGCGCTCGACAGCCGGCTCCTGTTTCTCGACCTTCTGCTCAGAGATCGGCGTCGGCTGGAACACTTCCCGTTCGACTGGCTCGCCAACAATTCCGTCCGTCACACCGCGTTTGAGTTGATCGCCGAAACTGGTGGCGGGCGTATTTGAAGCGCTGCCGATATCAGTGCTGCGGTTGAGATGAAGCCCCCGCCATGACAGGCCGATCACGACGATGCCGATGAAGAGAACGATGACGATGATGGCGACGACGATCGGCAGGCGATTGAGGCGACGCATGCCCTTCTGATCGTCGGTCTGGTTCGGCGCGCCGAGCTGCAGCGACTGGACCATGCTTCTCCTCCGGTCAGTTGCGCTGCATGACCGAAAGCGGGCTTGCCGGCGTGGCGCCGGCAGGCGTCGCCCTGTAGGCTCGGCCAAGGGCGATCGACGGAGTGGAAAGCCGTGCAAACACCTGGCCGTCCAAACGGTCGATCGAGTAGGCAAGTTCGATCGGCTTGGCTTCTTTGCCGACTTTCCCGTCGGTGATGACCGCATAGCCCCAGCCCTTCAACGCCGCCTCGAGCGCAATCCCGAATTCTGACTTGTCCTGCTCCATCTTGATGGTTCTCGTCCCGACGGGACCGACCTGTTCGGCAAGGCGGCTTGCCATATCGCCGGCAATGGCGCTTGCAACAGGTCCGGTGACTGAGACAGGAGTGGGGGCGTCCAATGGATCATCAGCCGTCTGGCAGCCGGAAAGAACCGCCGTGGCGAGAATGAAGGGGAGGAGCTTCCGCATTATTCAATCTCCCCTCCGGATAGTGATCTTCTGCTGGCGCCAGCCTACACCCGAAACGAGGATCGCTTTGTCGAGCGCATAGTCGACGATCATCATGTCGTTTTTCATGCGATAGTTGACGATGCGGTTCTGGCCGCCGGAGACGACGAAGAGCACGGGTGCATCCTGGCTTCCGACCGAACTGGAAAACTGGATGTAGGTTTTCGTGCCGTCGGAATAGACCCGCTTCGGCTTCCACGGCGCACTGCCACTGATCGAATAGGAGAAGTTGAGCTTGTCGGGCGCGGCACCCGACACTCCGCCAGTTTCGAGGCGGGCATTGATGTCGGCGAGCTTGGTCGATGCGTCCTCCGGATATTCGAAGCCGACGCGCGCCATGTACTGGCTGTGATGAGACTTGAGCTGGATGTGATAGGTTCGCCGAGAGGTCGTAACGACCATCGACGTGACGAGGCCGGGCTCCGACGGCTTGACGATCAGATGGATCGCCTGCCCACTGGCCGCGCCTGATGTCGCCGGCTCGACTTTCCATCGCACAGTGTCGCCGACCAGGACGTCGCGAACAATCTCACCGCCCTGCAGTTCAATATCGCAGACCTGAAGCGGGGAGCAGACGACCGACGGCTGGGTTTGGCCAAACAGGAATATCACCTTACCCTCCGGACCTGTGGTGACGAGACCCGGCGTGCCACGCCACTTGCTTGAAAGCCTGGTGCCTTTTGCCTCGTTGGTCGTCATGCTTTGCGCGTGTGCGCCCATCGCAAAGAGGAGCCCGGTTATGCAGCCTGCGGCTGCGATCAACCCTGTACTGTGCATGAAATAATCCCCCGCCCTTAAAGCTGTGCGGTCCAGTCGAAATCCCGGACATAAAGACCGATCGGGTTGAGGCGGATCGTCGCCTCGTCCTGCGGTGCGGTCAGAGCGACCGTCGCGATCCCGCGGAACCGGCGCGTTCCGGTTTCCTTGCCCTTGCGATCCCGCTCATATTCGGTCCAGTCGATTTGGTAGGTCTGGTTCGAGAGCGCCACGATGTTGTTGACCTGGATGGCGACCGTTGCGGTTTTCGCTTTCTCGAAAGGTGAGTTGGTGCGGAACCAGGTATTGATCTTTTCTGTCGACGGATCGGAGGTGCGAAGAAGTGCGTAAGTGCGGTCGATATATTGCTTCTGCACTACAGCGTCGGGCGTAATCGAACGGAAGCTCGTCACGAAATTGCCGAGCGTTGCCCGAACCACCCGCACATCTGCATACTCAATCTGCTCGGGGAAGCCGGCCGCTACGGCCGTTCCAAGCTTGTCGACCTCGACGAGGTAGGGCACGAGCTTGACTTGCGTGCTCAGATACATCGCATAACCGAAGCCGATCACGGCCATGGTCAGGCCCAATATGCCCACGATCCGCCATGCGGCGGCCGCCTGCACATAGGACCCGTATCGTTCCGTCCATTCCTGCCGCGCGGCAAGATATGGGTTCTCGGGGGCGCGGTTCGCTGCCATTGTCCATCACTCTCTGATTGCTGTTAGTGTTTGCGTTCGGGAGGTGGCTTTTGCGCGCTGCGACTGCCCCGGCTCCCATCGAGCTTGGCGTTGGCGAGGCCCAGGATAGACCCGGCATAGGCGCCGGGAGAGCCGATCGCCTTCTCCTTCGCCGCGGATCCAGCCGCACTGCTGGCGGCTCCGAACCCCGCGCCGAAGCCCCGCAGCGCAGCGCCCGCGAGTGATGAACCCGCCGCTCGTGCGGACTGACCGGCGGCAAGGCCCGTTCGGGCGGCGCCACTCGCGAGGAACCCCGCGCCCGCGGCGATGGATGCTGCCTGTCCGCCATGACGTATCGACTCCATTCCTCCGGAAACCGAGGCGCCCTGAACCACACCCTGGATAATACTCGGTACGTACATGGCGATAAGAAAGACCACGACCGAGATGCCCGCGATCGCCAGCGTCGTGACAAACTGTTCCGAGGAAGCGGTCGGAGCCTTCGCAAGCCCCAGGAGGATCTGCGATCCAATCGTCGCGATCATCACCAGCGCCATCAGTTTCATGCCGACGCCGAAAGCGTAGACGAGATAACGGACAGCGAAATCTTTGGTGAAGGACGCGCCGCCTAGCCCGAGCATGATCATGCCGGCGAGCAGGCCGACATACATCTCCACCATGACCGACACGAAAATCGCTGCGACCAGCGAGAAGCAAATGACGACCACGACCATTGCCAGCACCGCGGCGATCGCCTGGGCATTGTCTTCAAAGAGGCCGAATTGTGCCTGCTGCGACATTTGCGAGGCGACCTGAATCCCTGCGTCGAAGATTTCGGCGGGAGACGCCGAGCCGCCGCCTGCAGCGATCTGGAAAAGGCTGTCGACCACCGCGCGCGCAAAGCTCGGACCATGGTCAAGAACGAATGCGAAGAAACCAATGAACATGATTCGCCGGACCAACTCGGCAAACCAGCTATCCAGCGACGCAGCCCGGATTGCAAGCCAGACGGCGGCAATGCCAATCTCTATCGTCGCGAGGGTCCAGAAAAGGGATGTCGCAGCATCCATGATTGTGGTCTCCCACCCCTTGGCCGCGGAGGAGACCTGGTTTTCCAGTTCCGTAAGGACCTGGCCTGCCTGTGCGAAGGCGGAGCCGGCACACGTGAGGCAAAGGAGGCCCACAATTAGAATCGCCCGTTCTACAGCTGCCTTCGCCATCGCGGCCGCATCTCCAGGGCGTCCTTTGTCGACGGCAACTCTCTGTTTGGGCCAGAGAACTCTTTCCCGGACATCATGTTTGCCCGTGACGCTGGAGTTGATGATCAGACCTGTTGCGGCGGATGATGCAGCCGCGACAGCGAGAAGCACGGCAATGTGGGCGGCACGGTTCACCAGCGGGGCTCCATTTTCTGACCTTCCGGAATGCCCTTGACCTCGGCGTTGAAGAACTTTTCCCGCCTCGCCTGTGCGAGGTCCTTTTCAGTCTGTTCCGCCTGCAACCAAGTTCCCATCATCGTCATCTGTTGCGAGACGAGACCGCGAAGCTTTTGCATCTGCGCCACCTGCTGAGTGGCGATCTGGTGGCCGACCTGCAGGGCCTTCATCTGGCCGTCCGCGGTGTCCGACATGCTTCGAAGCGACGACATGGTGGACTCTTCACTGTCGAACTGATTCGCAGTCAGGCTGGCAGCCTTCAGCGTGCTGGCGATCGTCTCGCGGTTCGTGTCGGACCAGGACTGATAGGTGGTCGAAAATGTCTGATTGCTCGGCAAGTTGGTCCTGAGATCGGTATAGCTCCGGAAGCGCTGCTGAAGCACATCGTCGGCATTGCCCATCGAAAAAGCGATACCCTGACCCTGATCGACGATGCTGCGGAGCTGGTTGAGATCGCTCTCGACCTGTCCCCACATGTGAGATGGGAGGGTCGTAGTGTTCTGGAGCAGGTTGTGGTAGATGTTCAGCTGCGTTTCGATCTGCTGGGCAAGCTGGCCGATCTGGGTGAGTTGGTTCTGGATCTGCTCTCCGGACTGGCCGACGAGGGACACCAGTTCGCCGTTGTTGAGCACCTGGGTCCACTCGGTTGCCGCGCCAGTCGCGGTTCCGGCGTGTGCAGGTGCGACTGCGGCGAATGTCATCGCGGTGGCCGTGAGGCGCGCGACCCAACTAAACTCTGAGCAGCGTTGCAGCATCGTGAACTCCTCTCGTTTGAAGCCAATGGATCGGCCAGTCACGGCCATGCTCGGATTTGAGCGCGCGGATGCGCTTCAAGTCTTCCTTCCCAGATACTCCGACGAAGCTCAGTGCGACGGGTCCAAGCGACATGTCGAACAGGCGACGACCTTCCGGCGTGGCGACGTAGTATTCGCGTTTCGGGGTCGCGGTTGAGACGATCTCGATCTGGCGTTCGTTGAAGCCAATCCGCTCGTAGAATTCTCGTATCCCTGGCTCTCGAGCGGCGCCGTTCGGGAGGCAAATCTTGGTCGGGCAGGACTCCTTCAGGACGTCGATTATTCCGGACCGCTCGGCATCGGAGATCGACTGGGTCGCAAGGACGACGGCGCAATTCGCCTTGCGCAGTACCTTCAGCCACTCCCTGATCTTGCTTCTGAACACTGGATGGCCGAGCATCAGCCAGGCTTCGTCGAGCAAGATTAGGCTCGGGGATCCATCGAGGCGCTTTTCGATGCGCCGAAACAGATAGGTCAGCACCGGGACGAGGTTCCGCTCGCCCATGTTCATGAGGTTCTCGATTTCGAAGGTCTGGAAAACGCCGAGCGTGAGGCCATCCTGCTCGGCGTCGAGAAGCTGACCCATCGGGCCATCAACTGTGTAGTGAAGCAGCGCGTCCTTGATCTCGCGCATCTGTACGCCGCTTACGAAATCTGACAGCGACCGGCCGGCCGCGCTGGCCATCAGGCCGATCTGGCGGGAGATGGCGTTGCGATGATTGGGCGTGATGGTGACACCCTGCAGCGCGACGAGCATCTCTACCCATTCTGTCGCCCAGGCCCGGTCTGCCTCACTTTCGAGGGCGGCAAGCGGGCAGAACGCGAGAGCAGGTTCCGGCTCAGGCCCCTCCCCGCCGATCTCGTAGTGATCGCCTTGCGCGGCGAGCGTCAGCGGCAGCAGTGAGCTTCCCTTATCGAAGGCAAAGATCCGGGCATGTTCATATCGCCGGAACTGGGCCGCGATCAGGGCGAGCAGTGTCGACTTGCCCGAGCCAGTCGGACCGAAGATCAGCGTGTGGCCGACGTCATCGACGTGCAGGTTGAGGCGGAACGGAGTCGAGCCACTCGCGACCTGCATCAACGGTGGAGAACTGGCCGGATAGAAAGGGCACGGGGCGATCGTGTTTCCCGACCAGACCGAATTGAGCGGGATCAGGTCCGCGAGATTGCTGGTGTTGATCAGCGGTTCGCGGATATTGCAATACCAGTTGCCCGGCAGACTGCCGAGATAGGCGTCGGTGGCGTTGAGCGTTTCGATCCTCGCGCCGAAACCTTCAGCCTGGATCAGCCGGCGGATCGCTTCGGCCTTTTCCTGCAGCCCTTCCCGACCCCCGTCGAAGAGAACGATCACAGGCGTGTAGTAGCCGTAGGCAACAAGCTGCGACGATGCTTGAGCGATCGCATCCTCGGTCTCAGTGACCATCGTCATGGCGTCCTGATCGACCGACCGGCTTTGCGTCTGGAATATCTGGTCGAAGAATGGGCGCACCTTCTGCTGCCACTTCTTGCGGGTTCGCTCCAGCCTCGCGCGCGCCTCTTCCGCATCGAGGAATATGAATCGAGACGACCAACGATAGGTGAGCGGCATCAGGTCGAGGCTGTTGAGGATCCCAGGCCAACTCTCAGCCGGCAGTCCGTCAATTGCCACGACACCGAGGAAGCGGTTTTCGACCTTCGGCGTCAGCCCGTGCTCGAGCTCCGCGGTAGCAATCCAGTCAAGATACATGGGGGCGTCCGGCAGCCGGATCGGGTGGTTCTCGCCGGTGATGCAGAAGCGGACGAACTGCAGTAGCTCGTCGTAGCGTGCGATGCGCTCACCTCCCCGCTCTGTAGTCTCGCGCGTTTCCATGCGCCGTATCGAGAGCGTGTTCGCGAAATATTGCTCGATCTCGCGAGTGGCGTTCTTGAAGACGAAGAGGACGGTGTCGGCATAGGTTTTCTTGCGGCTCTCCTCGTCCGAATAGATGTATTTGCTGAGCGCCGTCTTCTTGGATTCGAGCGGCCGGTAAGTGAGGATCAGCGCGTGCTTGCTCTCGAAATGTCCGCGCTCGCGCGCGAAATGCGCCCGCCGCTCCGCGTCGATCGCGCGCGTGACAGCATCGGGGAAGTGGCAACGGTCTTCCGAGGGATAATCGTATGTCGGGATACGGACGGCCTCGACCTGGATCATCCAGCCGCTTCCAAGGCGCGACAGGATCGCGTTGATCTGGCGCGACAATTCGTTGCGCTCGAGGTCGGTGGCGCTTTCGGAATCCGGCCCGGCAAAATACCAGCCGGCCATCAGGCTTCCGTCTTTCAACAGCAGGACCCCGTTGTCGACCAGGCCCGCATAGGGGACAAGGTCCGCGAAGGATGGACCCGTGGCCCGGAAGTGTTTGAGTGCGACCATTCCAGCCTCCTCAATACCGCCGCCACGGCGAGGTGGTCGCCTTGTAGTAATGCTTGTAGGAAATGTGCCGCATGTAGACTTGCCGCATCAGCGGGTCCGACTTCGCCATCATCCTGAGCAGTCCAACAATCACGACCCAGACGGCAGCTCCAAAAAGAGCGGAGTAGATGGTCAGCACCACGAAAATCAGGATGACGGCGGCGAGACCCGTCAGCAGCACCAACTCCCGGTCGGCGCCCACCAGGAGGTTTGGACGAGAAAGTGCACGGTGGATGCGGTTGCGCTGCAGGCCGGACAGGGACTCAGCCATGCGGCCCCTCCCCTCCTGCTTTTTGCTCCTCCGACTTTTGCTCGTCGGGGAGGCCAATAGTGGCGCCGGTCGCCCCGAAAAGGCCGACGATGTTGGTGGCCCCGAGCAGGATGCCGGCGACGAGGACAATATACACGAGCCGCCGCGCGAAATCGTTGAGCTCGCCGCCGAAGATCAGCATGCCGCCTGCGATTGCGACTGCGGCGAGCGCAATGGCGCCGGCCACGGGTCCGGTGATCGACTCCTGTATTTGCTGGAGCGGCCCCTCCCACGGGAGACCGCCACCGCCGGAACTCGCCAGCGCCGGCGCCACAGCGGAAAGGTAGCTGGACGCTGCGATGAGCGCGACAGCGATGATTGCAGCTTTACGCGACATGGCGCGTCTCCTGTTCTTCCGTGAACTGATCGGTTTCTATTTGATACAAACCGTTTGCGAACCGCTCGACCTGGATGATGTCGCGAACGCGCCGACCCCGCGGCGTCCGTTCGATGGACACAATGAGATCGACCGCTTCGCCGATCACCTCGTGCATGGGCTGCTGGCTAGCCTCGGCGGTCAGTTGCTCGAGGCGGCGCAGCGCCGCCATGGCGGTGTTCGAGTGAATGGTTGCCACGCCTCCGTGGTGGCCGGTGTTCCAGGCCTTCAGGA
This sequence comes from Hyphomicrobiales bacterium, assembly GCA_900469965.1. Taxonomy (GTDB): domain Bacteria; phylum Pseudomonadota; class Alphaproteobacteria; order Rhizobiales; family Rhizobiaceae; genus Mycoplana. The sequence continues at coordinate 172,688 of UBZP01000013.1, forward strand.
GGGTCAGGGCCGCGCCGTCGCGGACCTCGCCGACTACGATCCGGTCCGGGCGCAGACGCATGGTGCTCTTCAGAAGGCGGGCCATGTCGACGTTGTCACTGGTGTGCAGGACGATGGCGTTCTCGGCCGCGCACTGGATTTCGGCAGTGTCTTCCAGGATGACGAGCCGCTCTTCTGGAGCTTTCTTCACGATCTCGTCGATGACAGCATTCGCGAGCGTCGTCTTGCCAGAGCCCGTTCCTCCGGAAATGATGACGTTCAGCCTGCAGGCGATTGCGCTGCGGATCGTTGAGGCCTGGTGCTCCGTCATCACGCCGGCGCGCACATAGTCGTCCAGCGGGATCAGACGCGAAGCCCGGCGGCGAATGGTGAAGGCAGGCTTGGCGACGACTGGCGGCAACAGCCCCTCGAACCGGTGGCCGCCGATCGGAAGCTCGCCGGAGATGATAGGCTGTCCCGTGTCGACTACGGACTGAAGGGCATGCGCAACCGCGCCGATCACCACTTCGGCTGCTGCTGCAGACATCTCGCCGGCCGGCGCGACGCCATGCCCGAGCCGCTCGATGAAAAGCCTGCCGTCTGGATTGAGCATGATTTCGACAACGGTTGCGTCCTCGAGCGCCACGCAAAGCTGATCGCCGAGCGCCTCCTGAAGTTTTCGCACGAGCCGGGGATGAGAACGGGGCTGGTTCACGGATTTCTCCTTACGCCGCTTTGCAGGCAGAGGTGAATTCGGAGCAATAGTTGCGGGGGCGAAGCCTCTGGAATGTATCGGAGGCGGCGGGCAGAATGCCCGCTACGGCCATCGTCACGCCAATCTTCTTGGGCTCGCCCAATCGCTGCAGTGCCCAGCCGACACGAGCAAGTATCCGCTCGAAGCGAAGGTCCGTTACGGTGACAATCTCCGTGTATCCGTTGATCATGCACCACTCGATGATCCCAGCGAACATGGTGACGGTCACCTCATGCACTGCCCCTCCTCCCCGTGCTTCAGTAAGGGTCGTGTCTACGCAGAATCGGGAGCTTTCGATCATCGCTGAGTGCGCCTGCAACCGTCCACCTGGAAGGAGTGAGGGAAAGACGTCTGCCGCCATGGTTGGACCAAGCGCCGGAAGAAGCCTGGCGCAGCCTGCCACTTGTCCACTATTGGAAGTTGCCAGAATATAGGTCGGCCTCAACTCATCGAAGGAATCCGTCTCGCGGCCGTCGACAACGTTAACCTCCCAGCCCAGTCGATTGGCAAAGACGCGTGCCCGCAAACGATGATGTTGCTCAAGAAGTTGCTTTGTACGGGAATCCATGCATTCAGAAATCGCGACAGTTCGCATGCTTTTCTCCTGGCCAACATGATCGGCGCAGATGAGCACAGTTCAGATCCCGCTGGCAGTTGTAGGATTCTACATGGTCACGGAGATGAAACGGACCTGACAGGTCAACAGGTGACTGGTACGGCAAAGCCACAACGGTGACGATTGGAAAAAGTCTGAGAACCGTAAACGCCAATTTCTGTGCGCCATCTGAAGCGCAGTGCTCCAAGGCATGAAATGTCCATCCAAGGATGGGCGGACACCAAGTCATGGATGTAGGTGCCCCTGAACTGCAGGTGCGTCTTCTTGGCCGCAACGGCCGCCCTCGAAAGCAAGTCAGAGTGTCAAAACCACCGAAAGCGGCGGCTTTGATGCGGGAAAGGAGATCAAGGGCCGCAAGCGCGCTATCATCTTGGCCTGATGGTCGGCCTCAAGGTGCACGGGCTGATGTTCAGGATCCCTACGGAGCGCCCGATCTCTTGAAGTCCATTCCGTCACAGATAGCCTTGGGTGCTTTGCCGACGGTGACTACGCGGGCGAAAAGCTGAAGAGCCACCTGAAGAAAATCGGCAAGTGGACACTCGAGATCATCAAGCGCTCCGATAAGACCAATGCGTCTGAAATCCAATCCCGCTGGTGGGTTGTCGAGCGCACGTTCGCGAAGCAGGGCGATGCCGCAGGCTGGCTGTAGACATGGATTCATCGCTTCAGCTCACGCCACCCCCGCATACTCACTAGGCGGCTTGCAAGATATCGCTATCGTTGATCTCTTTTGGAGTCCGACTCTAAAAAGCGGACTGAGCGTCAACGGCAGGGGGCGGTATAGATGCGCCCCTGCGAATCCTGATAGCGGCATAAGTCGCCGTTGCGTGACCCCGTAGGCGTCGTTGCGGTCCCAACTGCTGCTCCCGCGAGCGCACCCACGCCTGCTCCCACGAGAGTGCTCTCGGTATTGCGGCCCACCGCCTGGCCCACCAGTGCACCACCAGCTGCTCCGACCAACGCTCCGGTTCCCGCTCGTCTCTCTTGCTCCGACGAAGCGCATGCGGCGACGAGTGCTGTTGCGACCAGTGCAATGCCAACTTTACGTATCATGGCGCTTCCTTCCTGGGGTTATCGGTGGATACATAGGCGGCCCTTTCCAGAAGGCAATTATTTCCTGTACGGGACCACCATGAAATTCAAAAGGCATAGCGGAACCGGTCCTTTAAATTAGCGTTCTCTAAAGTAAGGAGGGCCTCCACTCTCGTTGGAGGATCATGAGATGCATTGGTTGTTTAGTGCGGCCCTGGTCGCCGCTTTTGTCATCCTGCCCAATGGCGCCGAGGCCGGTCACGGCTGCGGCCGCGCTTCATGGTATGCTTTGACTTCACAAACGGCATCCGGCGAACGGATGGATCCGGCGCAACTAACGGCCGCGCACAAATCAATGAGGCTGGGCACGAAGATTGAGGTCACCAACCCAGAGAACGGTCACAGCGTTGTCGTTCGGGTCAACGATCGTGGTCCATTCATCCGCGGCCGGGTGCTTGATCTTTCAAAGGCGGCCGCCAAGGAGATTGGCATGATTTCGGCAGGACACGCTCGCGTCTGTTTTGAAGAGGTCGAGGACGGTGGTTGGCATCCCTTGATGCGGCCGCCCGTGAGTATGAGGCCGATCTGGTAGCAGACCGGCCGCGCGCCTGAGCCAGTCGCAGAAAGCAGGCCATCCGCAAGACCCGAATCCTGCGCGAAAACCTGCTGCCGGGATTATGGCCCGGCAACAAGTATTCGAGCGTACGCTCTAGCCGTGCGTAATCTCCGTTCCGAGCACATTCAGGCATTCTCGCATGAATGCGGCAAGGCCGGTCCAACCTTTGGCGGAGACCATATTGCCGTCGACGTAGGCCTCTGTCGGCTTGACGTCGACATAGATGCCACCAACCGCTGTGACCTCCGATTCGCAGGCACCTAGGCCAGCGACCTTTCGGCCCTTCAGTACACCGGGCACTGCCATCAAAATCTGCACTCCATGGCAGATCGTGAAGATCGGCTTTCCGCTTTCGTGGAAGTGCCGCACCATGTCCTGGACGCGCTTGTCGGTGCGGATGTACTCCGGACCTCTGCCGCCCGCGGCATAGACCGCATCGTAATCGTCAACCCTGACTTCAGAGAAAGTTTTGTTGATATCGGCGTAGTGACCAACCTTTTCGGTGTAAGTCTGATCTCCTTCGAAGTCGTGCAGTGATGTCTTGATGCGATCGCCCGCCTTCTTGTCTGGGCAAACCACGTGCACCGTGTGACCGACAGCCTCCATCCCCTGCTGGAAGACGTAGATTTCATATTCCTCGGTGAACTCGCCTGTCAGCATGAGGATTTTCTTGCCACTCATGTCAGATCTCCTGTTGTCATGGAACTCGGTGGTTCCCCGGCAATCCGCGGGGCATCCTTTTCAGATCAGAATGGAGAATCGGGGAAATAGAACTGATCGGCATTGTCGGGAGTGATCAGGGGCGCGCCGAGCAGGAAAGAACCGCGCACCGGAGCCTGACCGCTGAACTGCGCCGCCGTCATATACATGGCCGATTTGATCATCGAAGGCGGATAGGGCGTTGAAATCGGCGTACGCTCGTTTTTCTCCTTCACCATCTCGATGACCTGCTTCATGCCGTTGCCCCCAAGGGCGTATTTGATGTCCTTGCGGCCCGCATTATCGACGGCTTCCAGCACACCAAGCAACATGTCGTCGTCATTGGCCCAGACTGCATCGATCTTCGGATACTTCGCAAGATAGTCCTGCATCAGCTTGAAAGCCTCGTCCTGGTTCCAGTTGGCGTACTGGATGTCGAGGATCTTGATATTGGTCTTCTCGATGACGTCGGAGAAGCCCTTGATCCGCTCGTCGTCGATGACGGTCGGAATGCCGCGAAGCACGACGATCTGGCCTTCGCCACCAAGCTTGTCGGCAAGCCACTGCGCCGTATTGGCGCCTACGGCGATGTTGTCGCCGGCGACGTAGAGATCCTGAACGTCGGGATCTGTAAGGCCGCGGTCGACCACGGAAATGAACGTGCCGTTCCGCTTGATCTGCTCGACCGGTCCGGTGAGCTCTTCTGAGGTAAAGGGCAGGATGACCAGAGCGTCCAGCTTGCGGCTTGCCGAAAGGTCCTCCAGCGCGGAAACCTGTGCAGTGGCGGATGATGCGGTCGAAATCACGACATCAATGTTCGGGAACGCGGCCTCGATCTCCTTTTCGGCCTGCTCTGCATGGTAGACAACTCCCCCCGTCCATCCATGCGTTGCAGCCGGTATCGAGATGGCCATCGTCACATTTCTGTCCTGTGCGTAAGCGACGAAGGGCAGCGCAAGAGCCAACGCGGCAGTCGATATCAATAACCCAGATTTGCGGATAATAGACTTCATTTTCTCCTCCTGTTTGAAGTCAGCGCTGTTCTCAGCGGTTTGCAGTAAAGCGGTGCGCCAGCATGGCGATGATGATGATCGCGCCCTGAACGGCGGCGACGAGATATTCGGAGACCATGTCCGAGAGCACCATTACGTTGGCGATCACCTCGAGGATGAGGGCACCGGCAACGGTGCCGCCGATGCGCCCCCGACCGCCGCGAAGAAGCGTGCCACCTATCACGACGGCAGTGATGACCTGCAGCTCCCACAGCTGTCCGGTGGTCGGCGTTGCGGCGCCGAGGCGGGGCACATAGCAGATGGCCGCTACCGCGACGCACAATCCCTGGATCACGTAGGCGATAGTGCGCACGGCGGCGACGTTCACGCCGGAAAAGCGCGCCACCTCGACATTGGATCCGGCAGAAGTCAGACGGCGGCCATATTTGGTCTTGTAGAGCAGGAACGCGCCAAGCAGAACGACGACCGTCGTGATGAAGACCGGATAGGGAATGCCGAGCAAACTGCCGAAATAGACAGGTCGATAGGCTTCACGCAGGCTGCGGTCGATCGGCAGCGAGCCGCCATCGGTCATGAAGGTGATGAAGGCGCGGAAAATGCCCATCGTACCGAGCGTGACGATGAACGGCTCTATTCGCCCGAGGGTCACGATCAGTCCGTTGAAGAGGCCGCAAAGCGAGCCCACGACCAAGGCGACACCTGCTCCCATGGGAATGGCCCAGGCACCGTAGGAGGGGGTGAGATGGTTCATCACCATGATCATGATGCCGGTAACGAAGGCCATCATCGATCCCACCGACAGGTCCAGCCCCCCTGATGAGATCACGAAGGTCGCCCCGACGGCGATGATCGCAACAAAGGCGCTACGCGTGATCACATTGATCAGGTTCGCCGACGAGAGGAAATTGGCGTTCACCAACGCGCCGAACAGCACGATGACGGCAAGCGCGATGAAGGGTGCCAGATCGGCCCAGCGGATACAAATTCCCTCATCAGTCGGTGAGACTGTTACTGCGGCTGTCGTCATATTCTTCCTCCCTGACGTCCCCACGCCCGCCCGTCGTGGCTGCAAAGACGACATTCTTCTCATTGATTTCACTGCCCCGAAGTTCGGCTACGATTTCACCGGCCCTCATCACCAGAACGCGGTCGGCGAGGCCAACGAGCTCTGGCATTTCCGACGAGATGACGATGCAGGCCTTGCCCGACCGCACCATCACGTCGATAAAGTCGTAAATCTGGCTCTTATTGCCGATGTCGATGCCGCGTGTCGGCTCATCGATGATGACGACAGAGGGGGCAGCCATCATTATCTTGGCGAGAAGCAGCTTCTGCTGATTACCGCCCGAAAGCTTGCCAGCCTCAAGCCGAAGCGACCGGACGCGGATGTCATAGTCAGTCACCGCCTTCTCAAGGCGGGAGAGCTCCATTCTGCGATCAAGTACGGCGCCGGGATTAACCGTGTCGAGCGCTTGCAGGGTGAGGTTGGGGCCGAGCTTGTCCTCCAGAAGCAGTCCCTTCCCCTTGCGATCTTCCGTCAGGTAGACGAGACCGGCGTCCATCATCGTCCTGACCGACCGGTTCACGATCTCCTGGCCGTCGAGGCTCACGCTTACCGCGTCGGACGGACGAAGCCCCATCAGTCCCTCGAACAGTTCTGTACGGCCCGCACCGATCATGCCACCAATGCCCAAGACCTCGCCCGAACTGACGGCAAAGGATACCTTTTGCACTCCATGATCTACTGAAAGATCCCTCACGACTAGGATTGGCGCGCCGTGGACGGCAGGCCGCTTGTGCGGATACAGCATGTCGAGTTCTCGCCCGACCATCAATTCCGCCATCTCACGTTGGCCAAGACCGGCCGCCGGCCAAGTGCCAATCATGGAACCGTCACGTAGCACGGTAATGCGGTCGGCAAGCGCCTGCACCTCGTCGAGACGGTGGGAGATGTAGAGCACGGCGACCCCATGGTCGCGCAGACCGCGCACGATGTCGAACAGCGCGGCTACTTCGTCATTGGCAAGGACGGCCGTCGGCTCGTCGAAAATGACGACCTTGCGGTCATCCAGGAGCGCTCGTGCGATCTGAACCAGCTGACGCTGGGCAAGCGACAGCTCGCCCACCCGGTCGCGCGGCCGGGCGGTCGAGCCGACCCGTGCTAGCAGCTCGGCCGTACGCCTGTTCATCAGCGCATCGTTCACTACCGGGCCACGACCCGCCTCGCGACCTAGGAACAGATTTTCCGCAACTGTCAGATCGGCGGCGAGGAGGATTTCCTGGTGCACGAGCACAATGCCCGCGGCTTCCGCCTCCACCGCATTGCGGAACTGGATCGGCTGGCCGGCCACCAGCAGGTGACCAGTTGTTGGCACGACATGACCGGACAGCAATTTCATCAGCGTCGACTTGCCCGCGCCGTTCTCGCCGATGATGGCGTGAACCTCTCCGGCGTGGACATCGAGCGTGACGTCCGCCAGGACGGTGATCTGGCCATAGCTTTTGCCGATGTTCTCGGCGCGGAGTGCGGCAACGGTCGGATTTTCCGGCGTCGGCACGATCTGGGGAGAGGGCACCGCGTTCATTCGAAAGCCGACAGCAGTCGGTCGCGTGAACGTTCGACGTGGATGCGCATCGCATCCAATGCCGCTTGTGCATCGCCGGCACGAAAGGCGCTAAGCAGGTTCTCGTGCTCCTCGAGCGCCTCCTGCGTCACGCGCGTGTGGAACATGAGCCGGAAAATATGCAGGTGGACGTGTTGGTTCGAAAGCGTACTGCGGATTATTTCGTTGCCTGCAATCTTCAGAATGGCGTCATGAAATTGCGCGTCGGCTCGCGCAAAACGGGAATAGCGCGTGTTTCGGTCGACGGGTGCCTCTCCATGCCCCATGTCCGCGGCAGATTCCTCGAGCTGCTGAAGTGCCTCGGGCGTCATACGGATTGCTGCAAGCCGTGCTGCCTCCGGCTCGACCAGCAAGCGAAAGGCATAAAGGTCTTCGAACTGCTTGCGCGTCCACTGTGGCGCCGCGCTGTAACCGATTAAGTGCTCCTTCCAGACGAGGCCTTCGCGCTCCAGCCGGCTCAAGGCCTCGCGGACGGGCGTCTGAGATACTCCAAGGTCACGTGCGAACACGTCTATCGGAATGCGGGCCCCCGGCGCGATCTCCAAGGACATCAGTCGGTGGTAGATATTGTCGTAGACGTTGTCGACCACGCTGCTCGGGCGAACGCTTGCCCTGCCTTCCCGTTCCGCCGCAAATGCCACTTCCATTCTCCGAACGCTTCTTGACACGCCGGCATTTATTGCAAATAAGATATCGTATGTCAAATACAATATCATATACGATCTGATATAGGATTTTGGAATGATTGTTCGACCCGAACGCCTCCGAGACCTGGCAACCACCCTTCTTGAGAGGCGGGGCGTTCCGTCCGATCACTCGCGCCTGCAGGCCGACCTGCTTCTGGAGGCCGAGCTGCGCGGCCTGCCGTCGCATGGCCTGCAGCGGCTACCGATGTTGCTGTCCAGGCTGGACAGGGGATTGGCGGATGCGGGAAAGAGTGGAACGGGAACCTGGCGGAGACAGGCCTTTCTCAGCGTTGACGGAGAGCGTGGACTCGGACCGGTCGTGTTGATGAATGCAATGCAGACGTTACAGAACGCGCTCGGTGAGACAGGGATTGCGATTGCCGCGATCCGCAACGCCAACCACATCGGTATGCTCGCCTACTACGCAGAAATCGCCGCGAGCAAAGGTCTGATCGGCATTGTCATGTCGACTAGTGAGGCGCTCGTGCATCCATTCGGCGGCACCAAGGCCATGCTCGGCACGAACCCGATCGCAATCGGCATTCCGGCCGACCGGCCTTTCGTTATGGATCTTGCCACCAGTGTCGTTTCCATGGGGAAGATCAACAACCATGCCATGCGCGACGTGCCGATCCCTTTAGGATGGGCCGTGGACGGAAAAGGTCACCTGACGACGGATCCCCAGGCCGCGAAGACCGGGGCGATCGCGCCCTTCGGCGGCGCGAAGGGTTATGGCCTGGGTCTTGCGATCGAACTTCTTGTCGCGGCGCTGGCCGGTTCCGATCTCGCGCCGGCTGTGCACGGTACGCTCGACGACATCCATCCTTCAAACAAGGGCGATCTCCTGATTTTGATCGACGCGGCGGCGGGGAACGGTCGTGCAACATCGCTGTCGGGATATCTCGAGCAACTGCGACTTTCCCCTGCCGTTGACGCCCAAAATCCCGTCGCCGTTCCAGGGGACGGCGCGCGCCGGCGTCGCGCAGGGACGATGCAATCGGGCATCGACCTTCCCCCTCAGCTTTTCGAACAGCTTATGGCCCTCGAGGCCGCGTGAACTTATCGGAGGATATACGGGATGAACCTATTCGGCACATTAAGAGCGCCGCGCGAACTGCTTTTTGGCGCCGGCCAGCGACATGCTCTCGGTACCATCGCATCGAGGTTGGGCCGGCGCTCGCTCATCGTCACGGACAGGCGCCTCGCCACAGATGCCGATTTTCTGGCGCTCGCCAGACAGCTCCAGGAGGCTGGGCTTGCGGTAATGGTGGACAGTTCCACCCTGCCCGACGTTCCAGTCGAATCCGCCATTGCCAGCGCAGAGGGGGCGCGGAGCTTTGCGCCCGACCTTGTCATCGGCGTCGGCGGCGGCTCATGCCTCGACATGGCGAAATGCGTCGCCCTGCTCCTGGCGCATGGAGGGCGGCCGCAGGATTATTACGGCGAGCAAGCCGTACCGGGACCGGTCATGCCGTTGATCGCCATTCCCACCACCGCCGGCACTGGCTCGGAGGTGACCCCTGTCGCGGTGCTTTCGGATGCCGAGCGCAGCCTGAAGGTCGGCATTTCGAGCCCGTACCTCATCCCGACGGTCTCAATCTGCGACCCGGAACTGACCCTTTCCTGCCCGCCAACCCTGACGGCTATCGCGGGCGCGGACGCGTTGACGCATTCAATCGAGGCATTCACGGCCATCCGGCGCGATCCTGTATCCGGCATTGCGCAGCAGCGCGTTTTCGTCGGTAAGAATGATATGTCCGATCACTTCGCCCTGAGCGCTATTTCGCTCCTCTGGCAGGGGCTGGAAGCTGCCTGCAAGAATGGCGGCGACTACGCGGCGCGTGAAAAGGTGATGCTCGGCGCGACGCTTGCCGGCCTTGCCTTCGGAGTTGCAGGCACTGCAGCCGCCCACGCCATCCAGTATCCCGTTGGCGCCCTCACCCACACCGCACACGGCCTCGGTGTCGCCTGCCTGATGCCATACGTCATGACGTGGAATGCACCCCTCATAAGAAACGAATTGGCGCAGATCGCTCGGGCCGCAGGACTGGATGGACCTGACGCAGTGATTCCGGCGCTGGCTTCCCTGCTCGAACGGATCGGCATTCCCGCAACACTCCGCGATCTTGGTCTAGAAGAGGAGCGGATCGACTGGGTGGCGGAGCAAAGCTCGGGCATCACGCGCCTTATCCAAAACAACCCCCGTCCCCTGAACCCGAGCGAAATCCGCAATCTCGTCGCCGCCGCCTACTACGGCGATACAGCCGACCTAAATTAAAGGAGACCCGTCATGACGTCCCCCACCAAGTTCTCCGGCTATGCCGATCCCACACTGCACGCGGAGGGCCTCTATATCGGCGGCAAATGGCATGGAGGTGGCGGCATTACCGTCAAAGACCCCTCGACGGGCAATAGTCTGGCCGAGGTCGCAGATGCTTCCGTCGAAGATGCCATGCGCGCCGTCGGCGCCGCGGAAGCCGCAGCCTGCGGGTGGCGCGCCACCCCTGCCCGGCAACGTTCGGAAATCCTGCATCGCTGGTTCCAACTGATGACAAAGCACGGGGAAGAACTGGCCACGCTTATCGCGCTGGAAAACGGCAAGGCGCTCCCCGACGCACGCGGCGAAGTCGCCTACGCCGCCGAGTTTTTCCGCTGGTATGGGGAGGAGGCAGCACGCATTCCCGGCGAATACCGCCACACGCCTTCCGGTTCGCACCACATCATCGTCGACCATGAGCCCATCGGCATCGCCGTTCTCATCACGCCCTGGAACTTTCCGGCCGCGATGGCGACCCGCAAGATTGGTCCGGCCCTTGCCGCCGGTTGCACTGTCATCCTGAAGCCCGCTTCCGAAACGCCGTTGACGGCCTACGCCATGGCGCGCCTCGGCGAGGAGGCAGGCGTGCCCGCCGGCGTGGTCAACGTGCTCACGACAAACAGGCCGGCTGCGGTGACGAACGCCATGCTCGCCGATCCTCGCGTGCGAAAACTCTCTTTTACGGGCTCGACCCTTGTCGGACGAACGCTTCTCGCAGAAGCCGCCAAGTCGGTCGTCAGTTGCTCGATGGAACTCGGCGGCAACGCGCCTTTCATCGTCTTCGACGACGCTGATCTGGAAGCGGCACTCGACGGCGCCATGGTTGCAAAGATGCGCAATGCCGGCGAGGCCTGCACCGCCGCCAACCGCTTCTATGTTCAGGCAGGGATACATGACGCATTCGTTGCCGGCCTCACGAGCCGCATGGCTGCTTTGAAGATTGGTCCCGGCTACGATCCCGCCTCGCAATGCGGGCCGATGATCACCCCGAACGCTGTGCGTAAGATCGACCGACTGGTCTCCGACGCGATCGCCGGGGGCGCCCGCCCGACGACCGGCGGCAAGCCGCTCGCGGAAAATGGCTATTTCTATCCGCCGACGGTGCTTCACAACGTTCCCCAAGGCGCTGCGATTGCGAAAGAGGAGATCTTTGGCCCCGTCGCGCCGGTCTACAGGTTCGAAAGCGAGGACGAGGCCATCCGTCTCGCAAACGACACCGAATACGGCCTTGCCGCCTATATCTACACCGGCGATTTGAAACGTGCGATGCGGGTTGGCAAGCGTCTCGAAACGGGCATGCTCGGCATCAACAGAGGCCTTATGTCGGACCCGGCCGCACCCTTTGGCGGCGTGAAGCAGAGTGGCCTTGGCCGCGAAGGTGGCGTGACGGGAATTCTGGAGTACATGGAGGCGAAGTATTACGCAGTACAGTACTGAACTACGGGGGATGAATATGAAACCAGAGGACCTTTATCGAATTCGCGACTTCGTTCCCGATTTCGACGCCATCGCCGCGGAATTCGTCGAACGAAGCCGAGCGTTCTCGGCCAATGCCAGCGTACTGGCGGACGTGCGCTACGGCACACGCCCGCGGGAGATCCTGGACGTCATCCTGCCGGAAAATCAGAAAACCGGTGCCCCGCTTCATGTTTTCGTCCATGGCGGATACTGGCGCTCCGGTGAGAAAGAGAACTACCACTTCGTGGCCGCCCCGGTGCTCGCAACCGGGGCTGTTGCCGCAATCGTCGAATACGATCTCATGCCGGGCGAGCGGCTTGGCGTGCTCGTCGATCAGGTGCGGCGGGCGGTGCTCTGGCTCGAGCGGCATGCTGGTGATTTCGGCGCGGATCCGCGCAGGCTGACGGTCAGCGGTCACTCGGCTGGCGCCCATCTTGCGTCATTTCTCGCGGCGATCGGCCCGCAAGAGACGGCCGCGACCTTGCTTCCGTCTCCGCGTGGGCTTCTGCTCCTGAGCGGGATCTATGATCTTTCGGATATTCCTCACAGTTTCCTACGCAACGAAGCCGAGATGACGGTTGCGGAAGCGACAGCCTGGTCGCCACTTACATCCACCCAGCTCCCGTGTCCGATGCGGATCATTGCCTTTGGAGGGGAGGAAACAAGACCATTCAACGAACAGGCGTCGGCTTTTGACATGCGCCTCAACGTGCAGGGTTGCGCTTCGGAACTGCTGCCCATACCAGGTCTCAACCATATGAACGTCGTTTTGGACCTGGCGGACCCAGACGGGCAGTTGGGAAGTCGTCTGGCGATGATGGTCGCGTCGAGCTAGAATCTCGCTTCTAAATCGAAACGGATTAGGACGACCGCACGGAACAGTGACAATGTTACAGTCAGTTTTGAGAAGGGTGTTCTCCAGCCGTTGACGCCGACAGGGTGATCGGCTGTGGCTGATGAGCAAAGGCTGTTGTAGCGAGGGTGAGAGCACGAAGGAACGTGCATGAGTATCACCCCAGTAGTCGTGTTGATTGGCGCGCTGCGTTTACTTGAGCTCTCCACTATGGCTCACAACGAGCTCCGCTAAGGCCCCGCTTCTCAGCCGTTCATCCATCCAAAGGGGCGGTCCTCTCAGCAACCGGTAAGAACTCAGTGCGAGTGAGCGCAAAATGGCCTTGAGAGGTTTCCTCAATGCGTGACGCGAACGCTTTCCACAATATCGGTACCCTGCCAAAGCCGTGTCAGGTTCAGGATGTGGGCGACGGCAATCCGGGTCCGGCTGATGCGCTGGTTTTCCGGGCTAAGCTCGAAGCCCTTGCCCTTGTCGGTCCGCTTGACAGACCGGAGCGAGAACGCAGCGATGATTTGGAATACGCCCTTCATCTTCGGTCCGGCATAACTGCGATCGGCGAAGACATGAATCAGCCACGGCCAACGATTGAGTATGTATTTGGGGCGGCAGGCGCGCGTCGAGATCGGCTGTCTCTCGGCGCTGTACACCGGGGTCAAGCATTTTGGAGAAGCGCTCAACGGCCGCTATTCCGAAAGCTGCCCCCGCCGCCTGGCCTCAATACGAGTTTTGAGGAACCGAGCCTCCTGCAATGCGTTAACGGTCGTGTCACTCAGGGAGGTTCCAATGTCGGACAACAAGAAAAAAGTGGGAAAACCAGACCGTGAGCATGTGGCAACCAGCCAGCCCTATGAAATTTCATACTTCGCAAAGAAGCACGGCATCTCGGCTGAGGATGCAAGACGCATTGTAAAACAGCATGGTGGCGACAGGGATGCCGCTGACAACGCCGCTAATCGTCTAAAACGATAGCTGCGACCCGCATCCTCGGCCTACAGACCAAAACTGCCGACATTTCGACACCTTGGGGACGCAGGTGATGCAGTCACATTTCGCCTTGTCGTCGACACACTTCGGGTTAGAGAAGCGCCGGTTTCTGGCACGAATACGTCGATAGGGCTGACTGGAACCTGGCTTCCGCGGTGCGGCAGGAGGCGAAGACGAAGAAGTCGTTCACGCGTCGGATCTTGCTCGCGATCAAACTCCTCCAAGTTGGCCGTTGGCTGCAAACATCGCCTCTCCTGGTTTTGCCCGCGCGGCTCTACAATCCCCTCTGACCGGCCATGACCGGTATGGGGCCTTGCTGGATCATTCTGGATTTTCACTCAGCCTTTGTCGGCCGCGGGCCAATCGTTGGCCGGTTCTTCAATGACCTGTTCGCTGACATCGTCGGCGGGGTCAGGGTCTCGTTGATAGGCTAGGCGAAGCTGTCCGATCTCGTCAAGAATGGCGGCGTAGACATCCTGTTGGCGCGCGCCGACGACGACGGCGGCATCAACCAGCTCTTCTAGTGCGAGGCGCAGCTCGGCGCGCCAATCATTCGTCATTGACCTTCCTCCATGGGCCTATCTGAAAGTTCGATCCAGGTCGGTGCGTGGTCGCTTGTGTGCGACCATCCCCGGACATGCCTGTCGACCCCCGAGGCCGAAAGCCTCCTGGTGACATCCGGGCTGAGCAAAAAGTGATCGATGCGAAGCCCAGCATCCCTCGCGAACGCATTTTGGAAGTAGTCCCAAAAGGTGTACACGCGTTCGCCGGCATAAAGCTGCCGAAGGGCATCCGTCCAGCCCTGTTCAAGCAGGCGACTATAAGCGTCTCTAACCTCGACGCGGCACAACGCGTCGTTCACCCAACGCTCGGGTTTGTAGACATCAAGTTCCGTCGGCATGACGTTGTAGTCGCCAGCGAGGATCACCGGCACGTCGAGTTCCAGCAACTCGGCCGCGTAAGCCATCAGCCTGTCGAACCATGCCAGCTTGTATTCGAACTTCGGTCCCGGATAGGGATTCCCATTGGGCAGATAGAGGCAACCGATCACCATCCCATTGATCACTGCCTCGATATAGCGACTATGGAGATCTTCCGGATCACCGGGAAGGCCCTTGCGCGTCAGCGTTGGCTCCGTGTCTCTGGCGAGGATCGCCACACCGTTCCAACTCTTCTGGCCGTGCCAAATCGATCCGTATCCCGCAGCCTCGATAGCCTTGACCGGGAACTTCGGGTCCGGTGCCTTGAGCTCCTGAAGGCAGACGACGTCGGGTGACGCCTCTTCCAGCCATCGCAGCAGGACAGCCAGGCGACCATTGACCCCGTTGACGTTATACGTGGCTATCTTCACGGTCGTAGTTCTTGCGATCACCCTTGTCGCCGTGGCCCGGCTTCGCGTCGTGCTTCGCCTTCTGGTTTCCTGTCCGGCAACAGGGAACGGCCGACACACTGTTTGAACTTCCTTCTTTCGTCGCGCCGCATGCAGCGCTTGTCGGTCCCGATATCGATGAGTTCACGCTTTGACACCACTGCCTCCGTTCGTCAGGTCGCCCCCCACAGGACGCAAGGAAAGCCGTAAAGTTCCAAATCTCTCGCCCAGCCATACTCTTTGGTTTGCTCATGCACCAAGTGCTGAACCGCAGGCCGAACGTTGGATAGGCATGCTACAGATTTCGACAAGCCACTGATCGACCGTAGCCCCTCTCCTGGATAGCAGCGTGATTTGGCGACCACTGTTCTCACCGACCCGGTTTACGCATGTCCAATGGACGTGACCATGAAACCACAGCGCCGGCGGCCCTTCAACGATAGAGTCCTCGATATCAGGAACGTAGCAGGTAGCGGGTCGCACTCGAAACTCGGTTGAACGTGACCTGGGTGACGGAGCGAGAGCGTCAAGACCACCGTTTCCCCAGGCAAGGTCGCCACAACTGCCTGTTTGCGAAACGTTGGTGATGACACGCGTGGTAACTTGATTCCGACAAGGCAGCTTCGAAACTGACCTCGGGCAATAGTTCATCCCGCTCTGGGCCGCCGCCATCGTGAGTTCCGGATCACCGCCGCTGAGGCGGAAGTCGATCCAGAGCGTTGCGCCAACAACCTGAGGGCTCCGATATCAACGGGCTCGTTTTCGAGATGACGTGTCCAGCGGGGTCAACAGGGTATCTGCCTTGTGCGTCTCGCGCTGAAGCCCACTTGCGGAATTAGTTTCCTGTGTGTGCGAGTAAGGTTCCGTTGAATCACCTGCAACGCTTTTGAATTCGATGGTTGACGCGCTTCATAATGTATGTGGAATCGCCACCGATCTCAGAAGTTCGCTTCGCAACATCTTCGCAGATCCCCCGCCCCGATCAGGATGGGATAGTTTTGCGCGTCGGAATTACAGACCAGCACGTTGAAATCACCGCATCAAGAAGCTTCACGCGCTCGCCGGGGGAACCAGATCGCTGTTGGGATCGAACATCGCTTGAACGCCGACAAGACGATCAAATGCGCTAACGTGATCGCCGTTTGTATGGTGTTAATAGAACCGCCTTAATAACTGTAGGATCCCGCTCTCCTCGGGAGTAGAGGCGGATGATTGCGCTACCAAGGGATGCCGCCAGCTCGCTGTCGGAATTTATCCGGCATTCAGCCAGGCAATCTTCGAAAATTTCCTGGAGGCGATTCAGATCATCCGGACCGAACATCCGCGTGCTGGACCCGCATGGGAAGACCGGACAACCCGCGGCATCATACTCTAAGGACGTGGACATAACTTCCTCCCCTGTTTGGGCGGAAGCTGCCATCTCCCTGTCGTTCCTGCCATGCATATGGAAGCGATGGGACATTGTGCGGCCAGTTATGCGCCCTGTCTATGTCATTTGACGTATGGTGTGTGGAATGTCTGAGTTCAGGGCGTTACGCCGCCTTCTCTGCCGACGGTCATCCACTTCTCGTCGGCGAGCATTTCGCGGGTCAGTCGGCCTGGTGCTATCTTTGACTGTCGTTGCGGAGCGCTGAACCGAACTCTATGTGTCTTTATTGGCGGCGCTGGCGACAATCTTGTCGACGACAAGTTCAGCTACCGACCTTATGACAACGGGGTCGCATCCGGGTGCGGTCAGTCTGTCTCGCCTGATGAGCTCATGCGCGGCGGCACGGACCTCTTCCAGAACGCAAGCGTCGTGAGCAGTATAGTCCGTCAGGGCACTAAGGGCGGCCTGTGCTATCGCTCTGAGCCCTTCGACTTGACCTACGAGATGCTCGATAGCCTTGTCACCCACGCTAACCTCCCAAGGTGGTGCCTCGTCAGCCCCCGAAAAAGCGCACCATCGTGCTAAGTAATCTGTATCACACATCATCATCGGCGTGACTGATAAACACAGGGCGGGACGCTTGCAGAGCCAGCGAGTTGGCGCGGCCAGGGATAGCTCGCGCTTTACCCGGACCGTTTCGACGCCATCGAAACAACGCCTCGCGATTGAGCGCTGGATCATTGGCCCAGCAAATCAGTCGGACTCTGTTGTTGTTGTTGTTGTTCCGGTGACTCGCATTGGCGATGTCCAATGGTGCGCTGGCAACTATCCGCCCTGAGACCGGTTGCTCCAAGCATCTCGATCGCGTCAATTCGCGAGCCCACGTCCTGGCTGCCATGACCTCCGGCAGCATCATTGCCACCAGGCAATCATACTGAAACTATGCAGGATAACCTGCAGACCCGAGGCGGCCTGGGTAACGCCGAGCACGACCGCCAGGACCTGGAGCGATGTCCCGATCCACCTCAGGATCGTCTCCGCGAAAATCATCGCCACCCAGTTGAGCACCAGGATCAGCAGCACGATGCCCGCCACGGTGAGACCTTCCGTCTGGCGGCTGCCCGCCAACGTGGAAAAGACGATCACGGCGGCTATACCATAGGGCGTCACGATCGTTGGAAAGGCCAGCGGCGTGAGCGCGATGCCCAGATCCGTCTGGCTCGGCACCGACGATCGGATCGGAAGATCAGCGCTCGGCTGCAGGACGGTCCGCAGCGCCACGATGAACAGGATAATCCCGCCGGTCATCGCCAGGACAGGCAATGAGATCTCCAGATTTTCGAGCATGGTGCGCCCGAGCAACCCGGCAATCGCCAGCGCCGCAGCCGAGAACAGGATCGCCCTGGTGGCGATACGCCGCCGCGAGACGCGATCGAGCCCGCCTGCCAGGACCTTGAATGGCACCAGTATCTTGATCGGGCCGAGCATCAGGAAAAGCATGAGGAAGATCTTGCGGGCTCCGAACTCAACATCCGGCAGGTCCGCGCCGAGCGGAGATTGCGCCAGGGATTGCAAGGGAATCCCGGCAGCGCAGACGGCTGCGAGCACGCAGACCAGTCCTCGCCGGCCCTGGCTGCGTTTCCCTCGATATTCCTCATCGCCTTTCGCTTGCGTACGAACCATTGCCGACATGCCTTTGCCGTCATCCGTAGCGACGGCTGCCGTTGACGTTCCTGCCAACGATTTCCCGAATGATGGTCAGCGTCTCCCGTGCCGCCTCCTTCGGCGGCAGGGCCGTGTCGGCGACATTGCTTACAAGCCTGGTGATGTCGTGGTCGATGTCCTTCTCCGACCAGCGCTTGCCCTTGGCGACGGTGATGTAGACGGAATAGGCATGATGCATGGTGCCGGGACGTTCGCCGATGATGTGGAGGATCCCCCTGAAGCTGTTGGGATCGGCATCTGCGAACAGGACTTCGCCGATGCGGTAGCCGACCCGTACCCTTCCGCTGGTGACGAGGATGTTCCGGTCGCTCATGCTGACGTCGGCCTCGGCAAGCAGCCGACGCATCTCGTCGAGGTACGGTGCAAGGTGTCCGTCGTCCATGATGGCCTTCGCGTTCAGGCCGTCCGAGATGACGATCTGCCCCTTGGGGATACTGCTTCCCCAGGACGCTCTTAGTCTTTCGAGTTCGCTTGTGGCTTCCGGGCTCAGCGTTTCGCCGGTCGTCGGATGGGCAATGTAGTCGTTCCGGTCTGCGGACAGGGTCCGGATCGGGACGACGTCGGGCACTCTGGCAATGAAGTCGGGTGTGAGCTCTGCCCAGAGAGACAGTTTGGCGTCGTCATAGAGGCCCTTCACCTTGGCGGCCAGCGCCGGGTTGAGATCCCAGATGTTCGCTCCATGCCCCGTGGCGAGGTCGACACCCCTTGCTTCGACCTCGCCCATCTTCTGCCGACCTTCCGCGTAGATCGTGTCCCTAGATCGTCCATCGCCCTTGGCCACGCGATACTGGTAGTAGACCCAGAGCGGGTCGCCATAGTGCTCGGTGTATGTGTTGTCTTGGCCGACGATCCCGATCCGCCTGTAGAAGTCCCACATCGCATCGTTGACCTTGAAGCCAAACTTGTCCCTGATGCGCACGTGATCCTGAAATGCGGTCGTGAGATAGCTCAGCATCGGGTCGTTCTTGGTGGGCAGCGCAATCAGATAGGCGGGATTGGCCGGCATGATCTGGTCCTGGCACCAGTCGAGGTCTTCCAGGCTGACCGTCATGTGCAGCGTGGTGCAGATGTCGAGGCCGATGGTAAGCCCGTGCAGCTTGCCCATGACCATATCTTCGAGGCAGCACCTCACGAGCTGTTCGCGGCTCTTGAAGACCTCCGGCCCGATGAACCCGGCGACGTCGTTGACATGGAGCCACGCGCCCCTGGGCTGCACTTTCGCCAGTTCGATGCCCACCGCTCTGCTGAAACCGTACTTTCGGGATTCGAGCACCATCATGTCGACGCCGTTTGCCGCACCGTTGGTGAACTCCGAACCCTGCCCGGTTTCGAAATAGAGACCGTATCGCTCTCCCGCTTTCGAACGCGCATAGTTCACGATTTTCTCGTTCGTGATGTCGAAGATCTTGTTGCAGTCGTCCGTGCCGGCGAGGCTCTGGAACATGGTCGAGACGGTGCCCGGAAAGCGTTCGCTCACTTCGCCCTGGACGTCGATATGCGCGAGCACGCACCAGGGGATGGTTTCGCCGAGCTGGAAAGTGTCGACGATATCCTTGAGAGCGCGTTGAACGGTGGCGACGCTGTCGACCGTACTGTCGACCGGATTGGTGCCGATGACGATGTCGCCGGTCGCATAGGCGAACGCGTCGAAGACCTGCCAGGCGATGTCCTCTGGATGGTCGGTCGGAGAGTTCGGCTGGATGCGGGCTCCCATGTACCCTTTCGCCCCGAGCTTCGTGCCGGGCATGACGTTGAAGATCTTCTGACTGACGATGATGAGTTCCTCGTTGCTCATCAGCTTCGGCACGCAGCCGATGGTGTCGCTGGTCAGACCGGGCATGACGCCTTTGATGTCCTCCTCGGATCCGGCCAGCAGGAATTCCTTCAATTGCCCCATCGTCCAGCCCTTGACCTTCTCGTACTGGGTCTGGTCGGTGGTCTGCCAGATCAGTTTCCGCAGGTCGTCCTCGAACAAGGGATGGTCGTGGAGGTCCCGGATCGTCGTGTTCGCCAGCAGAGTACGGGCGTTCGCACGTGTCGCAGCATCCTCCGCACCTACTCCGGTGGCCCGGTCACCTTCCTTGAACTCATTTGCGGCACCGATCACCTGGCGGTAGGCCGTTTGTTCGAACCCGCCCCTGGTCCTGCCGATGTAGGCAAAGACGTCCTCGCCCCGGGTCACGTCCCGGATCGCGATCGTGCCGCCGTCGGTGGCCGCCTTTGCAAGATGGCTGCAGACTGTGAGACCGGCGGTGGCAGCCCCCGCGAAGAACAGGAGATCGCGTCTGGACAGTCCGTCGGGTTGACTGGAGGGCACGCATTTCCTCATGACCAGTTCCTCCCTGCCGGAGGCAGATGCGACCGGCGTTGTGTCACGCTTCAACGGCTACAGCCATCCGCCCTCGAACCCGGCGCGTCTGAGGCCCACCACGATCGGCTCGCAGCCGCGCATGATCTCCCACAGGAGACCCGTGCGGTAGTTTTCGATCATCAGCACCACCGGTCCCTGGTCGATGCCGAAGTGGCACGGACTGACCCACCAGCCTGTCTCGCTGTCCTTGAGCGGAAAAGAACGGTTGAAGGACGGCTTGAAACCGTAGAGCCGCGACATGCCGAGGTTCATGCGTGCAAAGTTCCAGACGGTCGGAATGACGATCTCTGGCGCGAACGGCAGCGAGGCGATGACCACCCAGGGCGACACGGTCCCGTCGTCCGGCCCGAAGGGGGCGCCGCGGGCGATGTAGTCGAAGAACTCCCGCTCCGTGCCGTCGACGGTGCGCTTGATCCAGCCCGGTCCGTCGCTCGCCGTGAATCCCCAGCAGTACTCGCCGTAGCCTACGAAGTTCATCGGGTTCCGGATGGCATATTGCTGGTGGACGAAGGTGGCGTGACGGCTGTTGCGAAAATAGTCGCTGTTGTGCTCGCGCATGAACTCGTCGCGAATGCCACGGAAGTCGATCCACATATGCGAAAGCTGGTGGGTGAACAGCGGCCCCGAATAGAGCAGTTCTCGACCATAGATGTTTCGCCAGTCATAGCTCTCGGTATAGGCGGCATAGGATTCCGGCGGCAGCGGATGGGTGGGCGAACCAAGGCCCAGGATGTAGAGCAGCAGGCCTTCGTCGTAACCGCGCCAGCGATAGGGAATGAAGCCGCTCTCCGGTCGCCAGCCATGGGTCAGCGTCAAGCCGTTGTCGCAGGCCCAGTTCCAGTCGGCCCGCTCGTACAGCGTGTTTGCAAGGCGGCGGATCTCGGCCTCTTCCGCATCGTCGCCGTCGAAATAGGCGGCGACCGTCAGGGCCCCGGCAAACAGGAACGCGGAATCGATCGTCGACAGCTCGCAGTTCCAGACCCGTCGGCCCGTTTCGATATCGAGGAAATGGTAGAAAAAGCCCTTATAGCCGGATGCGTCGGGCTCCGGCCCCTGCGGGCATTCCAGCAGAAACTTCAAACGGCGCCGGGCGATCTTGCCTGCGAACTTGCGGATGATGATCCCGCGCTCCACCAGCACCGGAATGGTGGCAAGCGCCATGCCGACCGCGGCGATGCTTGCGGGCGCGTCGGAGGCCGTCTTGTCGCGCACGAGGCCATTGTCCGGATTGGTGCAGTGCAGGTAGTACAGCAGCGTCGTGAATTGCAGTCGACCGAGATCCTCGTCTGTCGGCATGCGGTTCAGTTCCGGATCAGTCGAGAGCATCTCTTCCATGGCTAGCCAGCCATCATCTGGACATCATGAATGCGACCGTCGTCCACGAGTGGAATGTGGCCTTCGGCCGACTGCATCCCGTCGATGCTCAGAACACCGCGCCCGGCGTGAGGCGCCCTTCTCACAGTGATGCGATAGGTCGCAGCGCCATATCGATAGTCGACCTCAAAGCCTGGCCAGTCGGTGGGGATGCATGGCTCAACGTGCAACTGATGACCTCGGCGGTGAATGCCGAGGATGGCTTCTAGGCCGACCCGATAGAGCCAGCCGGCCGATCCCGTATACCAGGTCCAGCCTCCACGGCCGGCATGGGGTACCGCGCCATAGACATCCGCACTCACGACATAGGGCTCGACCATGTAGAGTTCCGTGTCTTCCGGAGTGAGGGCGTGATTGACGGGGTTAAGCAGGCTCCAGAGTGCGAAGGCGCGGTCGCCGTCGCCGAGCAGTGCGGTCGCAAGCACGACCCATGCAGCCGCATGGGTATACTGGCCACCATTCTCGCGAATACCGGGAACGTAGCCCTTGATATAGCCAGGTTGCAACGCTCCTTTGTCGAACGGCGGATCGAAGAGCTTGATCAGCTTGCTCTCCGGACGAACGAGGCGCTCCCATACCGCCTGCATAGCACCGCGCGAGCGCTCGGGATCGGCAACCCCGGAGATGACGGCCCAGGCCTGGGGAATGGCGTCGATCTGGCATTCGTCGTTCACCGACGAACCGAGTGGCGTGCCGTCGTCGAAATAGGCGCGGCGATACCATGCTCCATCCCAGCCATAGGTCTCGAGCGAGTTCCGCAAGGCTTCGGCACGCTCTCGGCACCAAGCGGCCCGCTTTTCGTCGCCTGTGGCCGACGCGATCCCGGCAAAGCCGTTGAGCACGGAGAGAAAGAACCAGCCATTCCAGACGCTCTCGCCCTTACCCTTCGCACCAACCCTGTTCATGCCGTCGTTCCAGTCGCCGGTTCCCATGAGCGGAAGTCCATGGCGGCCGAGCCGGAACCCGTACTCGAGCGCACGGCAGCAGTGATCGTAGACGGTTCCGGTCTCCTCGCTGACCTTGGGAATACCGAAGCTCTCTTCCTGTTCGTCGTTGAGAACGGCCGACGTGATGAACGGGACCTGTTCGCTGAGCAGCCCGCGATCGCCTGTCACCGTTACGTAGTGCTGGACGACGAAGGGCAGAAAATAGAGATCGTCCGTCATGCGGGTCCGCACGCCGACGCCGGACGGGGGGTGCCACCAGTGCTGAACGTCTCCCTCGGTGAACTGGCGCGCGGCCGCACGAAGAATGTGCCTGCGTGTTTCGTCGGGTGCGGCGTGCACCAAGGCTGCTACATCCTGTAGCTGGTCCCGGAAGCCGTATGCGCCGCCGGACTGATAGAAGCCCGTTCGTGCCCAGACACGGCAGGCCAGGACCTGGTAGAGCAGCCATCGGTTCATCATTAGGTCAAAGGCGGCATCAGGCGTCCGAATGGTGACTGCACCCAACACCCGGTCCCATTGCTTGCAGACGCCTGAAAGAGACCGCTGCGCGCTCCCCGCCTCGGCGTATTTTCGGACGAGCCTGCGAACCTCATCGAGGCTGTCGACCTCACCGAGCACGAACGCCAACTCGGCGGCCTGACCGGGCGACACCGAAACCTCGACCATGACTGCGGCGCAAGGATCACCCTGCGTTTCAACGCTCCCGCTGAAATTCGCGGCGGCTAGACCGATTGGCTGAGCGACGGAGCCGTTTCTGCCGAGAAATTCCAGCCGGCTGCACGTAAAGGATCGCGGCAGGCGGCTTGCCGCAATGAAAGCGACCTTTCTGGCGAAATCCCCGTCCCAGGCACTTCGCGCGACAATTGCACCGCTCTCGACATCCCGTTCGCATATGACCCGTCCGGATGCCTCTTCGCGCAGCGTTCCAAGAACCCATTCGACGAAATAGGTGGCGGTCAAGGTGCGCTGCTCAGATCCGTCGTTGCGAATGGCAAGCTGCACGATCTTGACGGGGTCCGCTTCGGCGACATGGACCGTCATTTCGTGATGCAGGGTTCCGCGAGCGCTCTCATAGCGACTGAAGCCCTGTCCATGGGTCACCGTGGTCGCGAGATCCCGACCAAGGGGTAAAGGCGTTGGCGACCAGAGTTCTCCGGTCTGCTCGTCGCGCAGATAGACGACCTCGCCCGGCGCGTCGCAAACCGGATCGTTCGACCAGGGCGTGAGCCTGTTGAGCTGGCTGTTGCCCGCCCATGTGTAGCCAAGTCCGTTCTCACTCGTCAGGCACCCAAACGCCTGGGTGGCAATGACGTTGCACCACGGTGTCGGCGTCCCTCTGTCGTCGTCGATCGCCACGACATACTCGCGCCCTTCATTTGCGAACCCGCCACGACCGTTCCAGAACGACAGGTTGGGCCGTACCGAGCCCCGCGACCTCCTGCTGGCCCTTCGTGGATATTGGACATGGCGTAAGAATTTTTGTCTGACGGCCGGTCCGGACACGAACTGATCGGCAAGCGCCGTTCCACCCGAGCGGAGGACAACGCAGGCAGCAGCAAGGATTGCATCCCTCGCGTCCGCCGAAACTGCGGCCGCAGACAGGACGTGTACACCGCCTGGCCCGGCGAGCTTCACATCCCCTCCTTCTACCTTCAGCATGCTGTCTTCGACCGCGCCATGTTCATCGAGGAGGACAAGATCGAAGGGAAGACCGCGCCCGGAAATGAACGCATGCGCGTCGATGAGTTCGCCGACAAGAGATCTGTCCTCGGCTCTGTCCACATGGAGAAGCAGGAGAGGCACGTCACCGGAAATCCCGACCGACCAGAGCGCTCCCCTGTTCGGCGGCGCTTTTCCGAGCGCCACCGCGGCTGAAACGTTGCGGCGCGAGAAGGCGAGGTTTCCGGCTATTTCATTGTAAAGCGCCACCTTCTTCGCCGTGAGACTGGTGGAAGCAAGCACGGTGGCAAAGCCTGACCGTGCCTCTGAAAGCGCACTTCCCGCCGCGTCGATACTTGCAAAGCGTTTAGCAACGGCTTGAATCTCGTTCTCGTTGTCGGCCGCCCCCGTGACAAAGGCCACCCATATTTCGCAGGATGGCTCCAGGGAGTGAGTTCTCCGCTGGCTGAATATCGGGTCGAGCACCGGCCCTGTTGTCCCCGACAACCTGCCCCCGGGCTCCAGGGCCTGTGGATCCGATGGCGAATTCCCGCGGCCAAGGAACTGTAAGCGGTCCGTTTCGAATTGGAGAGGATGGTCATCGTCAGCGCTTGATGCAGAGACGTGACATGCCCAAAGGGGTTTGTCGGCGGCGCTGCGCAGACGGCGCCTTGCGAACAAGGCCCCGGTGTCTGCATCGAACCGCGTCTCGATGAAGAGTTTGGCGAATGCCGGATGGGCACTGTCGGCGCGCCGGCCGTTCAGACAGATCTCAGCGTAGCTCGTAAGTTCGAGCCTTCTGGTTCTAGTGCCGGTATTGACGAGCCGAAGCAAACGCACTTCCGCATCACAGTCCGAGACGACGAAGATATTCCAGGTGACAACGATATCCTCTACCGTGCAGCGAAACTCGGCGCTGTCACCGTGAAAGTCCCACGCATAGGTTCCCTCCCCCCTGCAGATCGGTTGCCGGCCGATCGACCAGACCCGATTGTTCGCAAGGTCACGAATGTAGCAGAACTGGCCCCAGCAACCCCGGGTGGCATCTGCCCGCCAGCGCGTCACGTCGAGGCCGTGCCAGGATCCGTATCCTGCTCCAGCCTCTGTGACGAGGACGCTGTATCGCCCGTTTGAAAGCAAAGCGATCTCAGGCAATGCTGCCGGAGTGTCGGTCGCATCGGCATTCGCGATTGTGTCAACCGGTCGGACCATGCACAGATCCCTCAATTGATGCGAAAAGTGCGGCGCCAGCTAGGTGTTGTCGCCCTCCGTGGACGTCGTTCCACGGGCCTTGTCCGCGCTCCTGCCGCCCCAAGTCCACCCGCTGATCGCCGGCATGTCGTCGCCGTGCGTCTCGATATACTCGCGATGCTCGATCAGCTTTGCCTGGATCGCCTGCTTGAAGTAGGCGGCCCGCGAGCCGAGTTGCGGCAGCCGGTCGATGACGTCGCCGACAAGGTGGAACCGGTCGAGTTCGTTCAACACAACCATGTCGAACGGCGTCGTCGTCGTGCCCTCTTCCTTGTAGCCACGGACGTGCAGGTTCTTGTGGTTCCTCCGACGGTAGGTCAGCCGGTGGATCAACCAGGGATAGCCGTGGAAGGCGAAGATGATCGGCTTGTCCGTCGTGAACAGCCCGTCGAAGTCGCGATCCGAAAGCCCGTGCGGATGCTCCGTTTCCGGCTGCAGCTTCATCAGGTTGACGACGTTGATCACGCGGACCTTGATGTCCGGCAGATGCTCGCGCAGCAACTGGACGGCGGCGAGCGTCTCCAGCGTCGGAACGTCCCCGCAGCACGCCATGACGACGTCCGGCTCGCTGCCTCGGTCGTTGCTGGCCCATTCCCAGATGCCGATGCCCATGGCGCAATGCCGCACGGCCTCCTGCATCGTCAGCCATTGCGGCGCCGGCTGTTTTCCGGCCACCACGACGTTCACGTAGTTGCGGCTGCGCAGGCAATGGTCGGTCACCGAGAGCAGCGTATTGGCGTCCGGCGGCAGGTAGACCCGGACCACTTCGGCCTTCTTGTTGATCACATGATCGATGAAGCCGGGATCCTGATGGCTGAAGCCGTTGTGATCCTGCCGCCAGACATGCGAGGACAGGAAATAGTTGAGCGAGGCGATCGGCCTGCGCCAGGGGATTTCGTTGCACACCTTCAGCCACTTGGCATGCTGGTTGAACATGGAATCGATGATGTGGATGAAGGCCTCGTAGCACGAGAAAAATCCGTGCCGGCCCGTCAGCAGATAGCCTTCCAGCCATCCCTGGCATTGGTGCTCGCTCAAGACTTCCATGATGCGGCCGTCCGGCGAGAGGTGGTCGTCCTCGGGATAGATCTCCGCCATGTAGCAGCGGTCGGTGACCTCGAGCACGTCCTGCCAGCGGTTGGAGTTGTTCTCGTCCGGGCTGAACAGGCGGAAGTTCCTGTCGCCCAGGTTTTCCTTCATCACGTCGCGCAGGAAGGTTCCCATCACCCGCGCCGATTCCGCCGTTGCAGCACCGGGACTTGGTACGTTGACGGCGTACTTGCGGAAATCCGGCATCTTGAGGTCGCGCAGCAGCAGACCGCCATTGGCGTGCGGATTGTCGCTCATCCGCCGGCGCCCGACCGGGGCGAGTGCCGCCAGCTCCGCTTTCAGCGCGCCACTCTCGTCGAACAGTTCGTCGGGGCGGTAGCTCTTCATCCAGCCTTCGAGGATGCGGACATGCTCGGGCTTGTCCATGTCGCCCATCGGCACCTGGTGCGAGCGCCAATAGTCCTCGCATTTCTTGCCGTCGATCTCCGCCGGGCAGGTCCAGCCCTTCGGCGTGCGGAAGACGATCATCGGCCAGGCGGGACGCTTGAGGTTGCCGTTCTCGCGCGCGTCCTTCCAGATGGCGCGGATCTCGGCCATCGCCGCATCCATGACCTCCGCCAGTCGCTGATGCACCTGCTCGGGCTCGTGGCCCTCGACGAAATGCGGCCTGTAGCCCATGCCCTCGAAGAACTTCTGCAGCTCATCCTTGGGAATGCGGGCGAGGA
Source organism: Hyphomicrobiales bacterium (assembly GCA_900469965.1). Lineage (GTDB taxonomy): Bacteria > Pseudomonadota > Alphaproteobacteria > Rhizobiales > Rhizobiaceae > Mycoplana. The sequence goes on from UBZP01000013.1 coordinate 200,159, forward strand.
AACAGGGATTGGCGATCTTGTAGCCGTTCAGGTGCAGGATCGGCAGCACAGCGCCGTCGCGGGCCGGGTTGAGGAACTTGTTGCCCTGCCAGCCGGTCGCAAGCGGCCCGGTCTCCGCCTCGCCGTCGCCGACGACGCAGGCGACGATCAGGTCCGGATTGTCGAAGGCGGCGCCATAGGCGTGGCTCAAGGCATAGCCGAGCTCGCCGCCCTCGTGGATGCTGCCGGGCGTCTCGGGCGCGACGTGGCTCGGGATGCCGCCGGGAAAGCTGAACTGCTTGAACAGCCGCTGCATGCCCTCCGCATTCTGGCTGATGTTCGGATAGAACTCGCTGTAGGTTCCCTCCAGGTAGGCATGGGCCACCAGCGAAGGCCCGCCATGCCCGGGGCCGATCACGTAGATCATGTCGAGATCGTCGCGCTTGATCACGCGGTTCAGGTGCACATAGAGCATGTTCAGGCCGGGCGACGTGCCCCAGTGGCCGAGCAGCCGGGGCTTGATGTGTTCCCTTTTCAGGGGCGCGCGCAGCAGCGGATTGTCGAGCAGGTAGATCTGTCCCACCGAGAGGTAGTTCGACGCACGCCAGTAGGCGTCCATCAATCGAAGCTCATCTGTCGACAACGGTCCCCGCGCACGCGTGGTACCGGATCCCGCGTCCTTTGCCGCTGGCGTTTCGCGCGATGCCATCCGATCCTCCCGAGCAAATGTCGTTACAATTGTGCGGTCCGCGAACTACTGCAGCCTCATGACGATGCGGCCGTCGATCTGCCCCGCTTCCATGCGGTGAAAAATGTCGTTGATGCTCTCGAGGCTTTCCCAGGAAAAATGCGGGGTCACCTTGCCCTCCGCGGCGAACTGCAGCGATTCCTCCAGGTCCTGCCGCGTGCCCACGATCGACCCACGCACCGTGATGCGCTTCAGGACCGTTTCGAACACGGGCAGGGAAATCATCCCCGGCGGAAGCCCGACAAGCGCCATCGTTCCCTTCGAGCGCAGGAAACCGTAGGCCTGTTCCATTGCCGCCGGGGAAACCGCAGTGACGAGTGCGCCGTGAACACCCCCGCCGGTCGCCTCACGCACCTGCTCGATGGCGTCCTTGGCCTTTCCATTGACGGCAATGTCGGCCCCCAGCTTCTTTGCCAAAACCAGCTTGTCATCGAAAATGTCGGCGGCAACGACATTCATGCCCATCGCCTTGGCGTACTGAACGGCCATGTGCCCCAAGCCGCCAACACCTGATATGGCCACCCATTCGCCGGGCCGGACTTCGGTTTCCTTCAGGCCCTTGTAGACAGTGACGCCGGCGCAAAGAACGGGTGCTGCGGGTCCGAAATCCAGTCCATCGGGGAGATGGCCGACAAAGTCCGGATCGGCCAGGCCATATTCGGCAAACGTGCCGTTGACCGAGTATCCCGTGTTCGACTGGGAGGCGCACAAGGTCTCCCAGCCGGTCCGGCAATAGGGGCAGTAACCGCAGGCACTGTGCAGCCAGGGCACGCCGACCCGATCGCCGTCCTTCACTCTCTTCACGGCCGCGCCCGTGGCTGCGACATAACCGACACCTTCGTGCCCGGGAATGAACGGCGGGCTCGGCTTTACGGGCCAGTCGCCGTTTGCCGCGTGGAGATCCGTGTGGCAAACGCCTGTCGCTTCAAACTTGACGAGGATCTGACCCGGCCCCGGTGTTGGTACGGGCATTTCCTCAATGGCGAGCGGCGTGCGGAACTGTCGAACGACAGCCGCCCTCATTGTCTGTGCCATTCCCGGTTCCTCCCTTGGCATCGACTGAGAGCGGGCCTCCCGACGGGAGTGCCCGTCTTCGGATGCTATTGCGGAGACGGATTCGGAAAATGCTCCACCACGCCTCTGACACCGTGCACATTTTCAGCGAGGATGCGCGCGGCGCGGCGGCAATCGGCAGTCTCCACCACGCCCCAAAGATGCACGACCCCGTCTGTGACCGCGACGGTGATGTCCAGGCTTTCAAGACCTGTGTTTTCGCCAAGGCGCGTGACGATGCATCTTCGTATCGCCTCATCGTCCGCCAATGTCTCGTCGGGCTTTGCCGCCAGGATCGCCTGCAGAAGGTCCGCACGGCTGACGATGCCGATCAGGTGACCGTCGCGCGTGACAGGAATCCGCTTGATACCGCGTTCCTGCATGAGCCTTGCGACGCGCGAGACCGACGCATCCTCGTCGATCGTGACAGGATCGGCCGTCATGGCATCACCGACCCTCCAGGACGACCTCCGGACATAGGCGCTTGCCCGCGCGTCCGTGGCAAGGGCCTGGTCCTCCGGCGACGCTGTCATACCACTGCACAGTTCCGTCCGTCGGATCAGATCACCTTCGCTGAGGACGCCAACAAGTCTTCCCTCATCATCGACGACCGGCAGGCCACTGACGTGATGGTCGAGCATGATTCTGGCGGCCTGCCTGACACTGTTGTCGGGCGACAGTCGGACGACTTGCACCGTCATGACATCTTTGGCGCGCATGGGAATCCAATTCCGGCAAGGGCCTCGCTATCGCCATCAGTAGGGACAGACTAAACCTGCCTGTACCGTTCGACAATAACTCGAAGCCCGCCAACGCGTTGTCCCGGTGTAACCTACCCCGTAAATCGCGGAGGTGCCGCCCGCAGTGAGGTTGACGAGTCTCCGACGGGGCGGCCTTCGTCTAGCCGCGCAGAACCACCAAGCATCGACCCCATAGGCCGGACCGTCTTGTCAGCGATCCGGTTCACTCATTGGTCGCCTGACGATGAACGCAAAGCCCCCTAGCATGGCAAATGCAGCGGCGGACTGCGTGATCACTCAAACGCTGCGAAACCTCAGCAACCGGATAGCCTCGCTCATACGACGTTCCAAACCGCGTTATACGCGGCGACGTTCCAAACCGCGTTATACGCGGGCGGGTTCGCAGTAGATATTGGGCCCCCAGCAAAATCGCCGAACCGGCAAACTAAAAAGCGGGCTGATCCAAAGGAACCTCCCGACCGTAATGAGCGCATAGATCGCAACGCGTTAGGGACGTATCATGCGTTCAATTACCGTCATGATTGCTGCCGTGCTCGCGGCGACGTCTTTGGAGGCTGCTGCCGAGCGCTACACGGCCCAGGACATAAGGGACGGAATCGTAGGCCGGCGCATCTTCCTCGCCGTACCCTTTGGTGGTGAGTTTCCGCTCAACTACAGAGAGGGCGGCCGCGTGGACGGCAGCGGCGAGGCGCTCGGCCTTGGCCGCTTCGCCAAACCGAACGACACCGGCAACTGGTGGATCGAAGCCGACCGTCTCTGCCAGAGGTTCCGCAGTTGGTATGGCGGCACACCCATGTGCTTCGATCTCTACCGCATCGATGACAAGCGTCTGAAATGGATCCGCAATGATGGCAAGGCCGGCACGGCGCGCATTGGGCCACGATTGTGAGCGGCCTTGAGACTGGTAATGGCCACGGCTCAGACCCTTGCGGTGTTGCGGGGATAGGCATTGCGACTACAGGATCATCAGGAGAATGAAGGATGCCCCAATTCGCAGCATTCCTCGTCGTGGCTGCCACGAATATGATTTTCGCGATCGTACCGGCACAGGCACGCGGCTTCTCGCTCGAAGGTTTCTTTACCGGCAGGACCGACGCCACGGGCAGCTTTCGAGCGATTACCGGCGAGCAAAGGACATTCACAGTCACGCTCCACGGAAAATGGGACGGGCGTACGCTCGCGCTCAGGGAAGACTTCAAGTTTGGCGACGGCACCCGGGACCGCAAGATCTGGCGCTTCGTGAAGACCGGACCCGGCAGTTACCGCGGCACGCGCGAGGACGTGGTCGGCGCGACGCTGGTCACGATCGACGGCAACGTGGCGCGTTTCACCTACCTCGTTTACCTCGATGCGGCCAACCGGAGAAACAAGGTCCGTTTCCACGACACGATGACACTGAGGAACGACGGAACGGTGCTCAATTCCGCCTACGTCACGAAATTCGGGTTGCCAGTCGCATGGACGCGCGTGGAATTCAGGAGGCGCTGAGCGATGCGGGGAGCGGGGGGTAGCCGTGAGGAAAGGCGCGGAAGGGTGTTTGGTGCACGGGCCCTCGTCCTGATCGCCTATGCCCTCCCCGCCTTGCCGCTGGCGGCATTGGCCCTGCCGCTCTACGTCATCGTGCCCACCTTCTATTCGGAAGCGGTCGGACTGCCGGTCGCGGCCGTCGGCACGGTTCTCCTCGCTATCCGTCTGCTCGATGCGGCCACCGATCCCATGTTCGGCTGGCTTGCCGACCGGTGGCGCGGGCGCGGCGGCCGTCGCCGCGGCTTCTTCCTCTCCTCGCTGCCCCTCACCGCAGGGTCCGCGTTCATGCTCTTCTGGCCCTCCGGAGAGGCGAGCCTCGGCTATCTCGCCTTTTGGGCCGCGCTTGTCTCAATCGGCTTCACGTGGACGTCCCTGCCCTACACTGCCTGGGGTGCTGAACTGTCCGGCGACTACTCGGAACGCACGCGCATCTCCGCCTTGCGCGAGGGAGCCACGCTGATCGGGATCCTGCTTGCCACAAGCCTGCCCTTCTCGATCGGGCTGACTGGAGGAGAAGGGGTGCGCGGGCTTCAGGCGATGGCGATCCTTGTTGCGATCCTGCTGCCGATAACGGGTCTCGCTGCCGTCATCCTGGTGCCGGAGCCGAAGAACCATTCGTCGAGAGAACTCGGCATCCTCGAGGGTGCAGTCTTCATGGCCGCAAACCGGCCGTTCCTCCGGTTGATTGCTGCTTTCCTGCTCAACGGGTTTGCCAATGCCATTCCGGCCACCCTGTTCCTCTATTTCGTATCCGACCGGCTGGAGGCATCAGACGGGCGCGGTCCGCTGCTTCTCGCCTACTTCGCCTGCGCGGTGCTCGGCGTGCCGCTCGCGGTGAGGGCCGCCAACCGCTTCGGCAAGCACCGCGCATGGTGCGGCGCGATGCTGGCGACCTGCCCGATCTTCGCTCTCTCGGGTTTTCTCGGCCCCGGCGACGTGATCGCGTTCGGCGTCATCTGCATGCTGACAGGCCTTCTGCTCGGCTTCGACCTAGCCCTTCCGCCATCCATCCAGGCCGACGTGATCGATCACGACACCGCTCGTTCCGGCGCGCAGCGCTCCGGCCTTTATTTTGCGGCATGGAGCCTTGCAACGAAGCTGTCGCTCGCAGCTGCGGTAGGGCTGGTATTTCCTTTGCTCGCTTTAACAGGCTTCGACCCGCAGGCCGGCCCTAGCGCGACGAATTCGTCGGAGGGGCTTGCGATGCTCTATGCCTGGCTACCGATCGTCCCGAAACTTGCTGCAATCCGGATGATGTGGCGCTTTCCCATCGACAGATTGGCGCAACGGGAGCTGCTTCGCCGGATAGGAAGGGCGACTGACAAGTAGGACGCCGGACCCGGCTGATCCGAAAGCACTCCCGCCCCGTAGTCGAGGAGGATCGCCATAAACGGGAGGCTCAAATTGGTCAATAACAAAGAACCGACCCGGGAGCACACGCCGCGCAGAGTGGCCTGGATCACCGGGGCAAGCTCTGGCATCGGCAGGTCGGTTGCCATCCGGCTGGCGCAGAACGGGTGGACGGTGGCTGCCAGCGCACGCAACGCGGCCGCACTCGGAAAACTCGCGACGGTGCTGCCCGGCATCATCCACCCCTATCCGCTCGACGTCACCGACCGCGAGGCGACTGTGGGGGCTTTCTCCGCGATCGAGGCAAATCTGGCACCCGTCTCACTCGCCGTCTTCGGTGCGGGAACCTACCGGCGCGAGACGATTGCGAGTTTCGACGCCGGAGAAATCGGCGAAATGGTCGCGCTCAACATCATGGGCACCGTCAACTGCCTGGAAGCGGCAATGCCGCCGATGGTTGCACGCCGGTCCGGCCAGATCGCCGTCATGGCGTCGGTTGCAGGCTATATTGGCCTGCCAGGTGCTGCCGGCTACGGCGCTACGAAGGCGGCGCTTATCAACATGTGCGAAGCCCTCTATCCCGAACTCGATCGCAGCGGCGTGCGGATGACAGTCGTCAACCCCGGCTTCGTCGACACGCCGCTCACACAAAGGAACGACTTCCCCATGCCCTTTCTGATCTCGTCGGAGGAAGCGGCGGACCACATCCTGAGAGGGCTCGACAGGGGGAGCTTCGAAATCGCCTTTCCGTGGAAGATGAAGGTAGCCATGAAGCTATTGAAAGCGCTGCCTTCGAGCCTGCGTTTCGCGCTCACCCGGCGCATGCTGCGCAAGGACACGTGACGTCATTGCCTTTCCAGGCGGAACTGGTACACGCCGATCCTACCGGTACGAAACCCTGCGGCGCAGTAGTGCAGGTAGTAGAGCCACATCCGAAAGAAGCGTTCGTCGAAGCCGAGCGGCCGTATCGCCGGCCAGTTCTCGACGAACGCGCGCTCCCAGTGCCAAAGCGTCTTCTCGTAGTCGCGACCGAAGGAGAATGAATCGCTCACCGCCAGGCCGGACGCAATCGCCCTTTCCCTGAAGATCGTCGGCGACGGCAGCATGCCGCCGGGGAAGATGTAGGTCTGGATGAAATCGGCATTGCGCCGGTAGTGCTCGAAGCGCGTCTCGTCGATGGTGATGACCTGGATCATCGCCTGACCGCCCGGCGCGAGTAACCGCCGCAGGCGATCGAAGTAGAGCCGCCAGTTTTCCTCACCTACCGCCTCGAACATCTCGATCGAGACGACCTTGGTGAAGCGTCCCTCGCAATCGCGATAGTCCTGCAGCCTTACCTCCGCCCGGTGGGACAGACCCGCGGCTGCCAGCCGAGCCCGCGCATACTGCGCCTGTTCAGTCGACAGCGTGAGTCCCGTAATCCGGCAACCGGTGCGCGAAACGGCATGTTCCATAAACCCGCCCCAGCCGCAGCCAATCTCGAGCACGTGGTCTTCCGGGCCGATGCGAAGCGCCTTCAGTATCCGGTCATATTTCGCCCGTTGGGCCTCGGGCAGCGGCTGTGCTTCATGCTCGAAGACAGCGGCGGAATAGGTCATCGTTTCATCGAGCCATGCGCCGTAGAAGGCGTTGCCCAGGTCGTAGTGGAAGGCGATGTTGCGACGGCTGCCGGCGCGCGAGTTGCGCCGCAGCCGATGGCGCAGATAGGCAAGCTTGCCGACCAGCGGCGAGGACGCAAGCACCGGCCGCAACGCCGGCTCGTTGGCGATCGCCAGTTCCATGACCGCCCCCAGATCCGGGGAATCCCAGTCGCCGTCCAGATAGGCACGCGAAAAGCCGAGACTCCCGCCTGTCAAAAGACGCCAGAACGTTCGCGCATTGTTGAACCGTATGGCGGCGGACGGGCCGGCCTCTTCGCCGACTGCCATGTACTCCCTGCCGCAGGGAAACTGAATCCGGATACGCCCGCGTTCGATGCGGTCGGCCCAGCGGCAAACAAGCTGCTGCCAGAACGTCCGGTGCGGCGCAAGCAAAGTCGGTGCCTGTTGTTCAGCCTGGCTCATGCTGTGGTTCTTCCGATGGGTAGCGGGAAACGATGGTGGTGGCGACGGGGACGCCGGCCGGTCGATGGCGATGGACAGGAACGCCCTTCATCCACAACCGCAGCGCCTCCCAGTGGATGCCGCCCATGACCTTCAGCGTCATCAGCGGGTACGTGAAGAGAATGGAAAGCAGCCGGCGATCGGACATCTCGACCCGCCTCCCGGAGAAGGTGGCGATCAGCAGCGGCCCGTGACTGTCACGTTCATTGATCGCGATCAGCACCCGCTCGCCCGGCGGCTCAATGCAAAAATCGTAGCGGCAATCCATCGGCACGAAGGGGGAAACATAGAGTTCCTTGGCGCAGGACTGCCGGATGGTGCCATCTCCCGAGCCCGGGACAGGGATTACATAGGTATGCCGCTCGCGGAAGGTGTTGCAGACCTCGTAGAGGACGGCCCGCGGAGCCCCGTCAGACCCGCTGCAGAAGTACACCGTCAGCGGATTGAACACGAAGCCGAAGATGCGCGGATAGCAGAGCAGACGGATGCGGATGCCGTCGACATGGACACCGGCGTCGACGAGCTGGCGCTCGACCCAGGCACGCAGCCCGCCGGCCGTGCCGTCGCCGTGGTCGGCATCCTGGAAGGAATACAGTGCTCGGCGATTATGACCGAACAGCCGCAGCCCCTGGTCCAGCGCCGGCAGTTCGTCCAGATCCAGCAGCATGGAAAACACGCGATAGCGCAGCCGGTGTCGGCGCGGACGATGCCGCGCATGCATAACCTCCCCGACATAAAGGTTTGATCCGCCTGTCATTGCGCGATCGCACGACTGGTGGTGGAAGCGATGCGACCGGTCTCATGTTCGACGGACCAGGGGCGGCGTTGGCCGCAGATCGCCTCAGCGACCGAAAGGCCTGATTGCAGGCCATCCTCATGGAAGCCATTGCCGAAATGGGCGCCGCAGAACCACACGCCACCGCGCCCCTGCAGGCGCCATAGTTCCTTCTGCGCCGCAAGCGCCGCCAGGTTGAACAGGGGATGGTCGTAGTCGACCGCGGCGATGATCCGTTCCTCAGGGATGTCGCGATGGGGATTGAGCGTGACGAACAGCGGCGTGGCCGGATCGATGCCCTGAAGCCGGTTCATCCAGTAGGTGACGCAGAGCGGCCTTTCGCCGTCCCGTTCCGGCTCGCCGATGTAGTTCCAGCTCGACCAGACCTTTTTGTGCCTCGGCATCAGCCGCTCGTCCGTGTGCAGCACGGCAGTGTTGGCCGTGTACCCGATCGCGCCCAGCAACTCCCGCTCCTGCCCGAGGGGATCGGCGAGTATGGCGAGCGCGCGATCGGCATGGGTCGCGATCACGACGTCGGTGAATGTGTCGCGGTTGCCACGCCAGTCGATCACCGATACAGAGCCCATCTCGCGACGGACTTCTCGGACGGCGCTGCGCAGGCGGATTTCCCCCGGAATGTCCGCAAGCAGCCGGGTGACGTACTCGCGGCTGCCGCCGGTCACCGTGCGCCAGCGCGGCCGGCCGGAAAGCGCAAGCAGGCCGTGGCTTTCGAAGAAGCGGATGAACCCATGGAGGGGATAGTCGCGCATTTGCCTCGCCGTCGTCGACCAGATCGCTGCTCCCATCGGCAGGAGGTGATCGGTGACGAAGGCGGGGCTGTAGTGGTTTTCGTAAAGGTACTGGCCGAGCGTCGTCGACGCCAGATCCTCGCGCCCGAGCGCAGTCGGCGCCTCTTTGTAGAAGCGCAGCGTGTCGGACAGCATGCGCCAGAAGCGCGGCCGCAATACGTTGCCAGGCTGGCCAAGCAAGCCGCCGATACCGGAGCCGGAATATTCGAACGCACCACCATCGAGCGATGCCGCAAACGACATGTCCGAGGCCTGGGTCGGCACCCGCAGATGCTCGAACAGCGCCACGAGGTTCGGATAGTTGCGGTCGTTATATACGATGAACCCGGTATCGACCGGGATCGGGCCGGAACGGGAGGGCGCCGATACCGTGTTGGCATGGCCGCCCGGCCTGTCGGCCGCCTCGTAGAGCACGACCTCCATGCTGCGATCGATGAGCCAGGCAGCGGACATTCCGGATATGCCCGCGCCGATCACGGCCACCCGCCGTCGGCGCGGAACGTCGGCTAAATCGCGGTCAACGCGCATGATATCCCCTTCCGTCAGCAACAGTTTCGTCTGAAATACGAAGGAAGCGCACGACCGGATTGATACCGGCGCAGATTTTTGAACAATGGTGATCCGGCACACAGTCGTCTTCGTATCGGCCTGCATGACAATCGCAGTCCCCACAACGGCGCCCGCGTGCCACGACATCCCGATCCCGAAGCCCCGGCGCGATTCGGCAGGACTTCGGGTCAACATGAAGCGTGCACGGATGAGCGAGACCGCCAGGGAACTGACAAAGGACGAAGCCCGCGCACTGCTCGAAGCGGTCGGCCGCCATCGGGATATGGCGGCCTTTGAGGCTCTCTTTCGCCACTACGGTCCACGTATCAAGGCCTATATGGCTCGCCTGGCCCGCGACGGCAGCATTGCCGAGGAACTGATGCAGGAAACCATGATTGCGGTCTGGAACAAGGCCGCCCAGTTCGAGCCGGGCCGCGGGAACGTCTCGACCTGGATCTTCACCATCGCCCGCAATCTTCGGATCGATGCCTACCGCAAGACCCGTCGGCCGGATTTCGATCCGAACGACCCCGCTTTCGTGCCGGGCGACAGCCCACCGGCGGACGCTGCCGTCGAGGAAAGGCAGGAGGCCGAGCGGTTGCGCAACGCCATGACGATGTTGCCGCAGGAGCAGCTGGAGCTGCTTCGCCTTTCCTTCTTCAACGATTGTTCGCACAGTTCAATCGCCGAGAGGCTCAACCTGCCGCTCGGCACGGTGAAATCCCGCATCCGGCTCGCCTTCGCCAAGCTGCGCGCGGCACTGGAGGACGGACAGTGACGATCCGCCACCATGTCAGCGACGAATTGCTGCTCGCCTACGCTGCCGGCACGCTTGAGGAAGGCTGGCGGCTCGCTGTCGCAACGCATCTGGCGCTCTGCCCCGATTGCCGCAAGCGGCTCTCCGTGATGGAGGACGCGGGAGGCCAGTTGCTCGAGGACATCACCCCGGAGCTGGCGATGTCGACCTCTTTCGAGCGCTTGCGTCAGCGGATTCTGCACGAGGGTGCGCCCGTCCGACCCGCGCCTGCAGGCGTGCGCCCGACCGCGTCGGACCACGTCGCGTCGCCGGTCCTGCCGGAACCGCTTCGCTCCTATGTCGGAGGTGATGTCGAAACGCTGAAGTGGAGATCGCTCGGGCGCGGCGCCTACCACATTCCGGTCAAGACTGCCGACGGAACGACGATGGTGCGGCTGCTGCGCATCCCGGCCGGCAAGCCGGTGCCGGAACACGGCCACGGCGGCCGTGAACTCACGCTCGTCCTCAGCGGCAGCTTCTACGACGGCGAAGAACTGTTCGCGCGCGGCGACCTCGAGGAGGCCGACGCCAACGTCCAGCACCAGCCTGTGGCAACGCCCGGTGAAGACTGCATCTGCCTCGCCGTTACCGATGCGCCCCTGAAGTTCAAAAGCTGGCTCGTGCGACTGGTCCAGCCGGTGCTCGGCATATGAGCGACGCTCGGGAGCGTGGACCGGTATGACCTATCTGATCTCGTATCTGGCAACTGCGCTTGTCTTTCTCGGCCTCGACGTTGTCTGGCTGACGCGCATCTCGCCCGCATTCTATCGCAGCCGCATCGGCGAGCTGCTGCTGGCGCAGCCGAATTACGCCGCCGCGGCGGCCTTTTACCTGCTCTATGTGGCTGGGATCGTCTATTTCGCCGTGGTTCCGGCCCTGAACGCCGGAAGCTGGACCACCGCGCTCCTCTCCGGCGCCATTCTTGGCGTCGTCGCCTTCGGCACCTACGACATGACCAACCTCGCGACACTGAAGGGATGGTCGCTGCAGGTCAGCCTCGTCGACATGGTCTGGGGGATGGTGATCACAGCCAGCTCCGCCACCGCCAGCTACCTGGTGACCATGCACTGGTTCCTGCCAGAGCGATTGTGAGTGAGACCTCCGGGCCGCGAGCCTGCAAGGGCGGACAGCCGAAAAGGATAGCTGCTGTGCGCCACTCAGGAGCCCATCCACGAGAGTTCCAGCGCGACTTTCGGGTTGAGGGGCCGGCGGATTTCCAGGCCGTCGGACATTTCCTGCAACTCTCTCAGGACTGTTGCTTCCGATCTAGAACCGAAGATCGATGATCGTCCGGCAAGCCATTGTGCGGGACATTTCCAAATTGGCTGACCGCCATGTATAAATGTCAATGAAGATCATCACCACAAGGTGGGTGGGACCCCGTAGGGAAAGGGGACTTCGATGCGCATCGCCGACATGACCATGAACGAATGCTTGGCACTGTTGAGCGAAGGGCACGTGGCGCGGCTTGCATGCGCGAATGCGGGAAAGCCGTATGTGGTGCCTGTGCACTACGTTCTGGCTGGGCGTCGAATTTACAGCTTTTCGATGCCGGGAATGAAGATTTCCTGGATGCGGGATAATCCCCAGGTTTGCATTCAGCACGACAGCATAAAGGATGCGTGCAACTGGAGGAGCGTTGTCGTCCACGGGCTCTACCGAGAACTTCCGGACAACGAGCACGCCCACGCGGAACATATGAAAGCCTGGGAGCTGCTTCAAAGACGTCCAAACTGGTGGGAACCAGGCAGTTGCACCCCCAAGGATCAGGCCGGCGGGACCAAACCGATATTCTATTTCATTGAAATAGTTAACATTACGGGCCGCAGGGCGCTCGAGGAAAGCTGACTGTGTCCGACAGGCAGTTGATCGTGCGTCGTGCAGCTCGAACTCCAGCAGTATGCCAAGTTCAATGCCGGATAAGCACCGGCATGGCAGGCGGCTGCTTCAGTATCTCTTTGGTGATTCCGCCAAAGATCCATTCACGCGATCGAGAATGGCGGTAGGCAATCATAGCGATCCTCTCCGGGGCGATGTCTGCCGCATACTGCTTCAACACCGTGGCGACTGGCGAGCATCCGCTGGCAAACGGTCGACGATGACCTTGACGCCGGTGCTCCAGCAGGAGCAGGGTCAGGCGACATCGCGTCCGGCCTGCTCACCCTCACTATCAGATCTGTGATCACACGCCAATTCCCGTCGTACAGCTCTCTCAGACAGACCAAGCCGGCAAACGGCGTTTCCACCCACGGCTTTCTTCGCCGTTATGTCGGCCGTCGCCCAAGCAGCGCGATCGCTCGACGTCGTTCAGCGATCGCGATCCTCGATCTCGCTCGCAGCGCTGGCCCAAGACCGCTGTGCGGACTTCATCTGCCGACCTTCCGCGTTAGGGCAGCTCCAACGGAAGCAATCGTGGCTAAGGCGTTCCAACCGGATCACTCCCTGCAGGCCCTGCCTGTTCGGTACGGCGTACTTCCAGTTGCCCGTGTGTCTGTGGCTCGCCGAAGAGTGCTCTGGAACCCGGCATCGTCGTTACGCAACCAGCGACGAAGGCTAAAAAATGGTTGCGGCTTACGCAGGCCGATTGCGCGGATTGCGAAGCAGAAAGTGCGACTTCAATTTTCAGGAGTGTCATTTTTACCGCATCTCAAACGAGAATAACTCGAGATGCATCGCGGGGCGTGCATTGCGCTTGGCTCCGTGAGAGCGCGGAAATAATGCTCGTCTGTGAGGAAGGCGTCTAGTTCTTGCATTGGGGGTGCGCGTGTTCACAAAGGGAGTTCTTCTGACAGCTTCGGTCGCCTTCGGGGTTGTGCTGTCGTCGGGTGTGCGTGCTGCGGAGCAGACGCTTTCGGCACCTGCGGCTTCCTGGTCGGGTTGCTATGTCGGCGCCAATGTCGGCTACGCCCGCGCGGATTCCGACGTGACGGACGCGCCTTTCCGTGACGGGGCCTACGGCGGCAGCGGCTTTTCCTGGAATGCGGCCGGTGCTCCTTACGACACCTTCGGCACGGACGACGGGGGGATCGCAGGCGGCGTGGAAGCCGGATGCGACCGCCAGTTCGATCTCGGCCGCAACGCCTTCGTCCTGGGCGGCGTCGTCGATTTCGCTTGGGAGCAACACAAGCCTGGTGGTCGACGGCGTTCAACCGACCGCGGCGATCGTCGTGGCGGACACGGCGTTGGCGGCGGGAGAGAGCTCGCTCGTGACGATCACCTTCAGCGAGGCTGTCACCGGTTTCACCATTGAAGACCTGGCAGTGCAGGGCGGGGTGCTGAGCGGTCTTTCGACGAACGATAACATCGTCTACACCCTGACGTTCACGCCATCCGCGAGCATCTCCGACGTCACAAACGTGATCACGCTGGACAACAGCGGCGTTAGGGATGGGGTCGGCAATGCCGGCACCGGTACGACCACCTCGAACAACTATGCGATTGACACGGCGCGCCCGATCGCCACGATCGTGGTGGCGGACACGGCGCTTAGGATCGGAGAGACCTCGCAGGTGACGATCACCTTCAGCGAGGCTGTCACTGGGCTTACCAACGACGACCTGACGGTGGAAAACGGATCACTGAGCGCCGTTTCCTCCAGCGACGGCGGCATCACCTGGACCGCGACGTTCACGCCGTCAGGGAACATCACCGACGCCAGCAATATGATCACGCTGGACAATACCGGCGTTGCCGATGGGGCCGGCAATGCAGGGACCGGGTCGACGAACTCGAGCAACTATGCGATCGACACACAGCGCCCGACGGCGACAATCGTCGTAGGGGATACGGCGCTTAGGATCGGAGAGACCTCGCAGGTGACGATCACCTTCAGCGAGGCCGTCACCGGCCTTACCAACGACGACCTGATGGTGGAAAACGGAACGCTGAGCGCCCTTACCTCCAGCGATGGCGGCATCACCTGGACGGCGACGTTCACGCCGTCTGCGAGCATCTCCGACACCAGCAACGTGGTCACCCTGGGCAATACCGGCATCGCCGACCTTTTCGGCAATGCCGGGAGCGGCACGACGACTTCGAACAACTACGCCATCGACACGCTGCGGCCGACGGCGACGATCGTGGTGGCGGATACGGCCCTGGCCGCCGGCGAGACCTCGCAGGTGACGATCACCTTCAGCGAGGCTGTCAGTGGTTTCACGCTTGCTGATCTTTCCGTCGAAAACGGAACACTGAGCGGGCTCGCCTCCAGCGATGGCGGTATCACATGGACGGCAACGTTCACTCCGACTGCGAGCATCACAGACTCCAGCAACGTGATCGCGATAGACAATTCCGGTATCGCCGACCTTGCCGGCAATGCCGGCAGCGGCACGACGACCTCCTTGAACTATTCCATCGACACAACTGCACCGGTGTTGACGTCGGTGGGCGTTCCCCTGAATGGCACCTATTCGGCGAACCAGAACCTGGACTTCATCGTCAACCTGAGCGAAGCCGTCACGGTCAACACGGGTGGTGGCACGCCCCAGCTTGCGGTAACGCTCGACACGGGAGGGACTGCCTATGCCTCCTATCTGTCTGGCAGCGGTACCAACTCGCTGGTCTTCCGTTTGACCGTGAGCGCCGGTCAGCAGGACACGAACGGCATTTCTCTGATGGGGCTTAGCCTGAACGGCGGCACGATCAAGGATGCCGACGGTAACGACACAGTCCTGGCGCTTAACAATGTGTCCTCCACAAGCGGTGTCCTGGTGGACGCTCGCGGCCCGACGGCCACGATCGATGTCGCCGACGCGGTCCTGACACCGGGCGAGACCTCGCTTGTCACCATCACCTTCAGCGAGGCCGTCGCTGACCTCTCCAGTGGCGATTTCGCCGTTGCCAACGGCACGCTCAGCGGGCTCACTTCGACCGATGGCGGCATCACCTGGACGGCGACGCTAACGCCTGCCGCCGGTATTTCCGACGCCACCAACGTCATCACGCTCCACAACAGCCTTGTCGCCGATCTCTTCGGCAATGCCGGCCTCGGCACGACGAAATCCAACAACTATGCGGTCGATCTGGGCGTTGTGCCGAACCAGCCGCCTGTGCTGACCGGCGATCTGGAGGCGGTGGTGAAGGAGGGCGGCAGCTACACGCTGACCAAATCCGATCTGTCTTTCACCGACCCCGACAACGGCGCCGCCGGCGTCCGCTTCACCGTCTTTGGCCAGTCGGCCGGCAAGATCCAGGTGAACGGCAAGGCTGCGACGAGTTTCACCGGCGCCGAACTTGCAGCCGGCAAGGTGACGTTTTTCCATGACGGCTCCGAGGCAACCAAGGCTTCGTTCAAGGTGCTCGTCGAGGACGGCAACGAGGACGACTCGACGCCGGCGACCTCGATCTTCGATTTCAGCGTGACGCCTGTGAACGACGCGCCGAAGCTGATCGGCGATCTGAAGGCGACGGTGAAGGAGCGCGGCAGCTACACGCTGGCCAAGTCCGATCTCTCGTTTACCGATACCGATGACAGTGCTGCCGGTGTGCGCTTCACCGTCTCCAGCCAGTTGGCAGGCAAGATCCAGGTGGATGGCAAAGCTGCGACGAGCTTCACCGGCGCCGAGCTTGCCGCCGGCAAGGTGACGTTCGTCCACAACGGCTCCGAGATGACCAAGGCCTCGTTCCAGGTCTCCGTCGAGGATGGCAACGAGGACGGCTCGATGCCCGCAACCTCGACCTTCAACTTCGGAGTGACGCCGGTGAACGACGCGCCGAAACTGATGACGAAGCAGGTGTTGAAGTCGATCGGCGAGGATGCCTCGACCGCCGCGGCACGCAAGGTGGCCACGCTCACCATCTCCGATCCCGACGGCGGCGACAACGGCCTGTCGCTAAAGGGCGCTGACGCCAAATTCTTCGAGATAAAGAACGGTGCGCTGTGGCTGAAGAAGGGAGCAAAGCTCGATCATGACGGCAATCCGTCGCTGGACGTGACCGTCCGCGTCGACGATCCCTCGATCGGCAAGAGCTACGAGGCTTCCAAGACCTTCGCCGTTTCGGTGGCCGAGGGCACAACGAAACCCGGTACCTCCGGCGGCGACAAGCTCGTCGGCACGTCCGGCAACGACGCTCTGAACGGAAAAGGCGGCAAGGACGCGATCCTGGGCGGCGCGGGCAACGACCACCTGACGGGTGGCACCGGCGCCGACACGCTTACGGGCGGGGCTGGGCGGGACGTGTTCGTCTTCAACTCGGAGAAAGACAGCGCTCCCGGTCAGTCCGGTTTCGTCAACAACGGCGGCTACAGCCCGCACTCCGGAGCCAGCAAGCGCGATCTCATCACCGACTTCGTCCACGGCGTGGACAAGCTGGATGTGTCTCCGATCGACGCCAACGACAAGCTCTTCGGTGACCAGGCCTTCACCTGGCGCGGCAAGAACGACTTCACCGGCAAGGTGGGTGACCTTATTTTCCGCATCTTTGACGAGAAGGGCATTAAAAACGACCGCACTATCGTCTACGGCGACACCGACCACGACGGCCGCGCCGACTTCCAGATCGAGCTCGCCGGCGTGATCAACCTGACGAAGTCCGACTTCATCCTCTGACGCACTGGTTTCCGAACGTGGGAAACCGCTTTCGAGACGCGATTGGGCTGAGGAGTTATCTTCCGGGGCGGGATCTCTGGCGCCGGCATCACAGTCGCCTGCTGGACGAGCAAGGGCGGCGTTGTGCTGATGGTCAAATCATTGAAACCCAGCCTGATCTTATGGCAACGTGTGAGAAGGCGCGACGAACACTGTCAAGCGGGCTAGGATAGAGTTTCGTCGCCGCGCTGCCGGCCTCTCAGTTCGCACACGTGCCGAGGATCGGCGTCATCACCCGGACATGGGCATCGATCCGCTCGAGAACCTTTGCCGGAACGACCTCGCGCTCCGGCAGCGACCACCAGCGATCGTTTACGCGTTCGATCGTGTCGACCACTGAACTGAGAACTGCAGCTTCCGGCAGTCGTGCGCGATTGGCGAAGGCTTTCCATCGCTGCGCATTCAATGCCTTGAAGGGGCGCTCGCCGGCGAGCGACAGAGCCATGGCATCCGCCGGGATATAGGGGATTGTTGAAAGCACGTCGTAGATCGGCGCAAGCTGTGGGTTGTCGCCTGCCTCGCGATAGATCAACGACCAGTTTTTCAGGTGCATGTCACCATTGCCGGTCAAGGCAGCCAGAGCCAGCCGGCGGACGAACTCGAGTGCGGCGGCGGACGACACGGCAACGTTCAAGGCCGCAGCAACGTCGTGATAGGCCGCTCCTTCGTACTTCCGCGAAGGATAGACACCGAAGACCTGCGCGAAATCCTCAATATGGATCCGTCGACCGTTTTCGCCACGATCGAAGCGTTCAACGAGCAGGACTTTTCCATCCGACAGCGTCTCGAATTCCTTTGGAATGCCTTCGAACTCCGACTGCTCAACAAGTTCCCGTTCCGGCACGTCCATACCGATCGCTTCGGCTAACGCGAGATTGGCATATTCGTTTTCCGCCACGCCGGGAAACGCAGTGGACGGAAACTTGGCGATGTACGAACCCTGCTCGTCTCCAAGTGGCAAGGTCAGGCCGCCACCTTTCCCACTGTTCTTCATGACTGAGAGCTTCATCTGCACACCGGCGAGCGAGAACCTGGCTTTCGGCTTGAGAGCGGAAATGTCCTCGTGCTGAGCGAATGTTCCGCCACTCGGCACGACGCGGACTGCACCCGGCAGATCCGAGCCAAGTGCGACAAGCAGATCGAAATCGTTCCCGGCGCGAACGCTACCGGAGTGGTGTTTTTCCATTGCCTCGCGCAGCTTGTCCTCCGGGAGAAGATTGGCAAAGAACGCCGGCAAGGCTCTGGCAACTGGCTTCGGGTCCTTGCGCAAGCCGCCGCCGACTGCGCGAAAAGAGAGGCTCACAACGGGAACTCCGCCTGTCGCGCGATAGCTATCCTCGAAGCTGAACGCGTTGAAGTCGCCGGGCGTCCGCACAATCGTGCCGACCTTCACGTCGTTAAGCATCACGTTGAGTGACGAGATGGACCTTGGATGAGGAAAGGACTCAGGCACCACGATCACCGTCTGGATGAGCAACGAATGCCGGGAGATCGTCGAGATCGTCGTGCGGCCGCAGAAATGCCTCGACACCAGGGACCATCGCCTGCGGGATAAGCATCAATTCGAGTCCAAGAGCACGAGCGATATTGATGAGCGTCGTTGTACGTGCAGACCTGCTTCCTGCCTCGATCTCGCGATAGCGAGGGCGTGATATGCCTGCCATGGCGGCGACCTGCTCCTGGGTCAAATGCCTGGTCTTGCGCGTAGTCTTCAGCAATTGTCCGATATCTAGCAGCGCATCTGACTCGGAGCGTGCCATCATATCTCTCCGTCCGGTCTTCATTGGATTGGCGGATAGATTATCAAAATCATTGGTCGCAGTCAAAATAAAAGACAACGATACAGATCATTCCCGAAAACATGGTCCACTTACATATCATTAAGACATTTACACACGGCAGGCTGATGCCTCCTTACATACTTCCGCTCTCCCTCGGCAGTGGGAAATGGTATGAGCATGCGCAAGAACGATCCTTCATCACGTCAAGCTGTTTATATATCAGCGTGCTCCAGGACAACGGTACGCTATATGTGAGACGTTAAGCAAAGAGGTCGCCCAAGGCCGATCGAATTTTCCATCCCAATGCAAAAGACTGGAATGGGAAAGAGAGCACCAACTATTCGCGCCGGGCCCTGGAAGATCTGATCCTCCAGGCGGCAAGAAGTCCCGATGTTCAAGACGTGACGATTCTCGCTCATTCCATGGGCGGCTGGCTCGCGGCAGAGGCGCTGCGTGGCGTCGCCATGCGCGAAAGATCGATCCCGCGAAGGTCAAGCATGTCGTTCTGGCATCGCCGGACATCGATATCGATGTGTTTCGCCGTCAGTTCATCGAGATGGGCCCCCAACGGCCGCATTTTGTGATCCTGACGTCCACACGTGACAAAGCCTTGGGCGCATCCCGCTGGCTGTCCGGCGGTATTGACCGCGTGGGGGGAACCGATCTCAGACCGTATGAGCCAGTCCTCGAAGAGCTCGGTGTTTCAGTGATCGACACGAGCGCCGTGGCGACAAGCGATCCGCTCGGCCATAACACCTTTGCAGGTAGCCCGGAGATCGTCCGTTTGCTTGGACGGCGGTTAGCTGGTCAATCGCTGAGTGGCGGAGAGGCAACGTTCGCGGATCGCGTCGGGGTGGCGGCCGCCAATTTCGCCGGCTCGACAGCACGCGTGGCCGTTGCGGCCCCCGTCGCCGTCATCAGCGGCGAGGCACGCGAGGTGCTGAAACGCGAGTTGTCGCCGTCGACCGGGCAGATCGTGGGCGGCCAGATCGCGTACTAGCACGCCAGGAGTGTCGACAGGCGTTCGATCGTCGCCCTCGCCGTCGCGGGAGCCGCTTTCTTTCGCGAGGCAACGCCGTGACCCAAACGGTTCACGGACTGTACGGTCCTGCATCCAACGCGCCTGATACTCCCGCCACCACTTGGCGAGGTCGTCCATTCGCGAGAAGTGGCGCGTGGGCCCGGCCAGCACGAGCACCGCCGAGCTTTCCGAGATGGCCACGCAGATGTCTATTCCTGCTGCAACCGATCTTTTGGCACAATCAGCCGAAGGATGAGCCCCTGCGGATCCCAAATCCGCACGATCTTTCCGCGGAACTGTTTTTCAAGAGTGAGCTGACCAAGCGTCGTCCCGAAACCTTCGGTTCCGGCCTCAACGACGGCGGGACCGTCTCGCTCCGTCCAGACCAACTCCAGCGTTTCGCCGCGGTCGAAACATTCAATGTCGATCCGGCCACTGTTAGTTGACAGCGCTCCATATTTAGCAGCGTTCGTTGCAAATTCATGCACCACAAGAGCGAGTCCGGTCAGCGCAGAATTCGACACCGAAACGTCGCACCCGCGGATCACCACTCGATTTCCCCTATCCGTTTCGCCAGCATAGGGTAACAACAACGTGCCCAGCAGTTCCTGCAGCATTACGCCGCCTTCCCCCTTCCCTGCGCTAGCGGCTCTCGGGAGCGTGAGCTCGTGAGCTCGCGCCAAAGATTCCAGCCGAGCCCCGACGGCCGTAGCGAGATCATCTGCAGAACGCGCGGATTTCGCGCTCAGATTTACAACGCTGCTCGCTAGAGCAAACAGATTTTTGACCCGGTGAGCCATTTCACGGATCAGCAGATCCTTCTGTTGTTCGGCTTGCTTGCGTTCGCTGATGTCACGCGCAATCTTGGAGGCGCCGACCGTGATCCCAGCATTGTCGCGGATCGGCGAAATCGTAAGCGAGACCGGGATTACGGCGCGGTTCTTGCGTCGCCTCACAGTTTCGAAATGAGCGACCCGATCGCCAGCGCGGATCCGCGCCAGTATGTCGAATTCCTCGCCCAGATGATCGTCCGGGGCGACGCTGCTCGGATGCTTCTAGCTCAGTCACGTCCATCAAAACGTTCACGGAGCCGACAATCGTACCGGTGTTGCCAACAAGTGGAGTAGAGGAAGGAATGAACGCCACCCGACTTCCATCGGGCCGCTCGGCCACCGTCTTATCTCCTCGCACAGGCAATTTTTGCTTCAGAGCAAAGGCCGCCGGACTTTCCTCAGGCGGAACTGGCGTGCCGTCCGGCCGATAGAGCTTCCAGGTGCGGCAGAATTCGCTCTTGCCGAGCTCCGGACGAGCGCCCCAAAGCGACACGGCCGCTTCGTTGAAGAATGTGATCCGGCCGTCTGCATCGGTTACATAGACTGCCTCCGGAAGTACTTTGAGAATGTCCTCGTCCCTTGGTCGCTGCTTATCACCCTCGGCTTCTTTGTTCAGCAGGGCCGCTTTAGCAGACGGTGATAGCAGATCGCGCTCGACACCGTTGCTCGCGTGCCCGTTGCCCGTCTTCATATCTATCTCCATCGCAATCGTGCCAATCACTTCATTGCGGGACCGTCCAAAGCGAGTGACCTCCACGATAGCAACCTTCATCGGCATGCACAAACGTTGCAGAAGGATGCGTCGCAACCAAACCGGCGTTACTAAGCGCTGGTGCGCGCAGTCATCATGCCTCAGCCGTCCGAAGGCTGATTGGTGCTCGTTTCGTTCAGCAATTGGGAGATCGCCGTCACCAACTGAACCATGGCGAAGGGCTTTTGGAGCATGATACTGTTCGGGACACCTTTTGAAGCCCAGTCTAGCGCGCTGTCTCCGCTAACGTAGACCACGGGAATTTGCGGATCGATTTCTCGCGCGGCGCGCGCGATCTCCCATCCATCCTGTGGGGATCCTAGCCGAATGTCCGTAACGACGCCATGAATGCGTGTGGATGTGGCGTTCAACGTCCGTAAGGCGTCCCGTGCCGAGGATGCCGTCACCGTATTAAACCCAGCGTTTACCAATGCTTCCTCGAACTCAAGCAGCAGCAGCCCCTCGTCCTCGACGACAAGCACAGTGACGGTTTCCATTTTTCCCTCCAACTTACATCGCCCCGTTTTTAAACAGCTGAAGGTCAAGAAAGTTCCCTACTGGCCGGCCAAGCTACTCCGACGCGCGATGTTCCAGGTCGAAGCGCCGCAACACCCGCTTGGGCAGTTCCCCAGGCGGGTCGTCGCGGCCTTACCGGACTGGGTATCTATCCCCTTTGGACCGATAAGATTTGAGAGTGTGCGCATTGACGAGCGGTCTACTCTCGCTCGCCAGAGACTTTTTGCGACTGATCATTAAGGCGTGCCAAGTCCGCGCAGAGCGGCACTGGCTCCAGCGACCCATGCAGCGCTCGAAAACTGTGAAAGACAGTCATCTACATCCGTTGGGTCTGGATACATGGACGATGATCAGACGATCAGCGCACAGGCTGCACTCGCGCAGCGCAGGCAATTTCCTGCTGTAACGAACTGGTTCACCGGAAGGTCGCGATGGCGCTACCAAGCGGGCGCTGCGAACGGCAAGCGGTTCGATTAGACACCCTCAGGTTCCCGTGGAAGGGCGGCGGCGGTGCCGCCGCCCTCGGGACCTTCCGTGCCCGGCTGGCCTGCTGCTTGGGCTTACGGAAAGCGTCCACGGTCGGCTTGAAGTGAGCCGGGTAGAGCTTCGAGGCTCGTGCGGCAATTTATTGGCAACGGCCTAGACGTCTGCCGTTCCATGAGCCGAAGGCAGTCGCTTGACTCCTAACCGCTCCATGGCAATTTGCACTTCACTGTGAGTCGAACAGCTATCGACGAGGACAACTGCTTGACCCCTGCCCGTTTCACCGAATGCCTTCTTCACATCCGATGGACGCCGATCAACCTCGCGTCTGCGCTGCAATGCCAGCTGTCCTGGGTTGAAGCAATGGAGGCTGGGAACGAAGAAATTCCAGCGGGTCTCGCCGCGTGGCTTGAGGCGCTCGCGCAGGCACACGAGGCTTTACCGCCGCCCACCACTTACCGCGGAAAGAGATCCGAGTGACAGATCGCCTCATTCTTGAAGAAGACGTTGACGAAGCACTGGAGCGTGCCCGTAAGGATTTCGGATGGACGCGCCAAGACGCTGTGCGAGCGATCCTTCGAGATTGGCTGATAGGCCACCAGTACCTACGGGTGCATATCTTGGATGAGGACAGTAAGACGGAGGGAACGGCTTGATGGTAGGTCCAAACTGCCACTAGACAGAGCAGCGTCAGATTGACGCCCGGGGCCTATGGCACTCGCCACAGATGTCACCAGTGTAAAATCTCAGCCGCGGCTTAAACTGCCCGGCCCTCTGCTCGAAGCTGGAGGCAAAGGGCTCTACCGTCCCTCAGTTAACGCCCTTAAAGCGGAAGTGTATTTATGATAAGCGGGTAGTTGGTTTCATAGAAAAAACCTCGGCATAGTCTCTCGGCTTGCCCCGCGACTGGCGGGGCAATGATCGCGATTCTTCCAAGCACCGGTCTTTGGCGGCACGCTGGAGAGGTAGGAGGTCACGGCTCGATAGGAACTCGGCCTCGAAACTCTCTTGACTTCACATCGTGCGCTGGCACCCACTGCCCCAGCGGGAGGTAGCGTATGAGTCCTGATTGGATGCAGATACTGCAGAAGCATGGAGAGACGGTTCAGCACCTCCATGCTAAAGTCCAAATCATCCTAGCGAGCGAATCCCTCACCGTGGATCAGGTTCTTCTTCTCGGTCGCATTGTGGACAAGGGCGCCCGATACGCCGATGGGCTGGCCAGCCAAATGCTTGAGGCGGGAGTTGGCCCGTCGTATATTGAGGCCGCGGAAGCGCTTCAGGAAATCTACAAAGTTCTGTTGGCTGCGATAGATGCCAAAGTGCAGGCACTGCGACGCAGGAAAATCGTGCTCGTGTCTGATACATAGCATAGCGCTGCAAGTCCTCGCGACCGAGGCAAAGGGTCGGCTCTAGCTACGTACGCTACCGCTCACTCCAAACCTACTCTACTGGTAAGGTCTGGACTCCCTACTGTTCCAGTCACAGTTGCCATTACAGCCCGCCTCATCGACGACGTCAGACCGTATGTCCGTCTTCGTGCCCTGAGCAGGCAGAACCAGCTTGCCCTGCCGCGCCATCGTCCGCCAGGTTGAGTGGCCATGGATGCATCGCCTTTCGCGACTGTTCGGCTGCGCTATCCTCCTTCTGCACGATGGAGGAGACCGTGGCCGGTATACGTCCACCTCGAAAGCCGATCAGCATGGACCGTCTGCTTGGATGCGAGGCGGCCATAGAGACGCGACTGCAGGACTTCGTCTGGGACGCAGTGAAGGCGGGATGGCATGAGGTGGAGGCCTGTACGGCGATTGCTACCTGCGGATCCCATATTCTTGCCGTAGTGGGCGATCCGAAAGGCGATCGAGCAGCCAAGCGCGCCCGACCGATGGCCTGGCATGGATGCGCACTTGGGGCAAGTGGAACGGGTCCGGGGTTCTACCGGAGGCGTAACCATAGCCGTACCGAATATTGGATGGGAGCCTAGCAGCAGGTGCCGCCCGGATGGTCGTGCAGTATCTGGATAAACTGAAAGCGCCTAATATAGCAGAATCAGGCAGGCAGCGCGTCACAGCCGGGGAAGCCGCTTATGTGTAATCTCTACAACATCACGACCAACCAGATTGCGATCCTTCAGGCCACACGTGCCATGATCGACAGCCTGGGCAACCTTGAGCCTTCGCTCGACATCTACCCCGACTACAAAGCACCGATCGTTCGCAACACGCCTGCCGGCCGTGAGGCTGCCATGGTGCGGTGGGGGCTGCCGACCTCGCGGCAGGCGCTATTCCAATCCGCCACCAGGCGCGCCGAGAAACTGCGCGCCAAGGGAAACGACGTCGACTTCGTCGAACTCATTCGCATGGAACCCGACAGTGGCGTTACCAACGTGCGCAACACCTCAAGCAAGCACTGGACGCGCTGGCTCGGCATCGAGAACAGGTGCGTTGTCCCGTTCACGCGTTTCGCGGAGCCGGATCCCGCCAGCAGATCCGAAGGGGGAAGGACACCGAACGCCTGGTTCGCGGCCAATGACGACCAGGCGCTCCTGTTTTTCGCAGGGATCTGGGTGCCGCAATGGGAAAGCGTCCGGAAGGTCAAAGAAGGATTGGTCACGACCGATCTGTTCGGCTTCCTGACAACGGATCCGAACGGGATCGTCGGCCCCATCCATCAGAAGGCGATGCCGGTCGTATTGCGGCCCGGAGACGAGGTCGAAATCTGGCTCTCAGCGCCGTGGGAAGAAGCCAAGCATTTGCAGCGCCCGCTGCCTGATACCGAACTTACCGTCCTGACGATGATGCCTGCAGGGTAGCCCTCAACGAGCACACTGTCATGTAAGGATTAGGGCTCGTCAAAGAGAAGGCCCCGCCTGGGGGACAGTGCGGGGCCGCCAACCACATCAGCACATGGCTGGTGTCCCTAGCGGTCAGCATTTAACAAGAATACACTGGCTGATGCCGCACAGCTACTTCCCACCAGTTGCCGAACAGCCACCCATGAGCTGAGGCGCAAGACTACGTTGTGATGCGATGCTCGCCATCCGCGCCACTTTGCAAGTATCCTGCGAGCTCGTTCCGACAGTTTACGCCGTTGTTGCGTAGAGACCACTGCCAGCGGGAGCGGTTAGCCCTCACCCGCTGACACGCGGGCTATGCGCCCGCCCCGGCACCAGGGGAGATGCCGGTATCTTTCGGCTCCGTCGCCGGGCTCACACGATGTGCCCGCCGACGGCGCTTTAACTCTCTTCCTCACGAAAGGTTCCCGGTCGAACAGAGCGTTTTCTCATTTCGGGCGGCCCCAGACCAGAGCCACGATTTTGATGCCGAGGGTGGGCTTGTCGAACTTGACGGTGCCGATTTGCTGTTGGTGGTCGTGCTGTCAGAGGAAGGCGAGCAGGTTCTGAAACTTCACAACTAGGGAATCGAACGAGACATTGCGCGTCTTGGCGGAAGAGGAGGCCAGACCTGGCCGCAATAATGACAAAGCCCGCCCTGGGTGAACAGGGCGGCCTGTGGATAACCTGGCCTCAGTTGCCCAACTTCGAACAGGCGGCGAACGTTTGCTAAACCGTTCACGAACGTGTGGGCTAGGCTACCTCGCATGGATGAGCCCAATTTTGAGGTACACTCGCCGTCAGGCTCACGGCTAGACTGATCCCCAAATTTCCTGCGCTGCTCGTCGGGAGGCTGGCCAGCAGACCACCGCACGCTCGGCCGAACACAGTGCCTTCCCTGCTTCGCGTACTACGTCAAATTTTATAGACGGGTCGGCGGCAGGAGCGCACACTGTCTCATCGTTTCCACATCCATGGCAGGGACGACAGGGAGATGGCAGCTTCCGCCTCAACTGAGGGAGGGAGTCATGTCCAAGTCCTTCGAGTACGACGCCGCCGGTTATCCGGTGTTTCCATGCGGGCCGAACACGCGGATGTTCAGTCCCGACGATCTGAAACGCCTCCAGCAGATTTTCGACGACTGCCTCGCCGAGTGCGGCATGAAAGCCGACAGTGCACTGGCGAAGTCCCTTGGAGGCGCGATCGTTCGACTCTATTCACAGGGCCAGCGCGACCCCACCTTGATCAAGGCAACATTGTTGCCGCCCTACAAGCGCCGGTCGCAGTAGCGCCTTCGAACAACCAAGCCCTGAGGTTCCAAAGAGGGAACCTTGGCGACTGTCCGCCGGTTGGCTTTCACACCCGCCGAAACCGCCACAAACAACTCGTTGCGGAGAATGCTTCATGAGAACCGAGCGCGGGCACTGTTTCTGCGGCGCTATTGAGGCCAGCTTTGTCGGCGATCCGTTCTGGATCTGCTTCGACCACGATGACGACTGTCGGCGCGCAATCGGCGCGCCTTTGACAATATGGGTGGGCTATCTGGCCGAGCAAGTAGCCTTTGATCGGGGAAAGCCTGCGACCTTCTCAAAAACGCCGGGGATCGTCCGATCTTTCTGCAGCACGTGCGGGAGCTCCATCAGCTACCAGGACGAAGGGCTGCCAGATGAGGTCTACGTCTGTATCGGCTTTATGGACGCTCCAGAACACTTTCGGCCTCAAGCTCATGGATACTGGCAAGAAAAACTGCCCTTCATCGAAATGAATGACCATCTTCCGAGGATTGAAACCTACACGCGGGGTGCGAACTCCGACTGTTGGAACACCCCGCCAACGACGGTAACCCGTGAAGTCGCGACTACTGGGTGCCGGGCTACCCTTCCGGTTTGGCCGCTGGCGATCTTGGTCGGAGGCTGGACTTTACACGCCGGTCACTGGGGTCCCAGCTTCCGCTCTGTGCCACGCGCTTCCGAACTTTGAAATGCAGGCAATCTGCAGGAACCCTTGGCATCCCTGAGTGTTGGGTCAGCCAGGGAGGAATGTCGATGGATACGCTCATTCTCAAAGTTGCTACCCGCATGATCATAGGCTTCGTCATAGGTTGCGCGGCCCTGGCAGTCCTCATCTATGTGCACCCGCAGCATCTGGGACACACGCACGGCATAAACTACTTGGGCCTTGCTCTGCAGGTGTATGGTTTTGGACTGCCCTTCGCCGTCGGATTCCTCTGCACGAGCTTTGTGTTCGAACCTGACCATCGTTTGGATCATTGATCATGAAGAGAATTCAGAGCAATCGAACATGCAAGAAACGTGTGTTTGAGCGACATCTGGCCGACAGCCCTTGGACTATAAGCGCATCCTTGGCTATCTGGACCGATCGGGCTCCGTCTCGTCGAAGTTCACGTCCCAGTCTTCCTCGGGCCCCTTTCGTCCGGGCGGGGTACGATGGGCTGTCGCGTCCTCCGAACCCGTAATCACCGTCGGCTTCGCGCTCGCCACACCCGTGCTGTGACGGTCCCCCTGGGATTTGGCGAATTGTCCTTTGGCGTCTTCTCGGACCTTGAGAGCATCTGAAGGCGTGTTGCGTTCAGGTTCCCGATTGGTCTCACCGCCCGCATTACGATCAGTGTCCGGGCTATCCTCCGCTTGCAGATAACCGCGGGGCCGGCTCGCCTCCGGGCCCTCCCACCGCGGCGACTGGTCGGTTGTGCCCGGTGCGCCGTCCTTTGGTTTTTCAATACCCATGATCATTCTCCTTTCAGGAGAGTGAACTGGAAAGGCGGCTAGATGTTCCGCGGAGGTCCTTACCTAGGTCGGGGACGTTCGTCCCGGCATGCGGAACTGATGCAAGTGCAGTCGCGTTGTGCCACGATGAAGCGTCTGACCGTTCGAACAGGTAGGCAGGCCATGTTGGCCGTACTCGCCGTGTCCGCTGCCCTGGTGACATTGGTCTATCTCGCCAGCCTCCCGGTCACAGAGCCTGATGGAACACTCGATCCATCCGAAAGCGTCGTCGACCCGGATTAAGTGCCACGCGTGTGCCCTCGGTGAGGCCGCTCAAGCGGGGCCATTGCGCGAACGTCAGCTGCAAGCAAGGTTGGCCGCAACATATATATCTCTTACCGCCAATGCGTCGCCTTCCTTGCGCAAATTTTACCAGGACCATCAGATGACACAGCATTTCGATTCAGACCTCGGGCGGTCGGCTACCGCACCCGACAGGGGCGGTGACTGGGCCCGTGAGACCGCCGCCAATGAAATCGCCGAAAACGCACTGCGAATATTGGTCGAGATCTTCGGCGATCGTGCCCAGGGTGTGCTGGACGAGATTGAAAAAGCTGCGAAGGCGCGGTTCCACCCTTCAACGGCTATTCTGTCCGAGATCACGTTCATCGTTGACAGGGCACGTCTCTCCATTCCCCTTCAACGATGCTGATCGCGTAGATGGCCGCACCCGGGCACGCCGGGATTCGATTACGCGCAGCGATGCAAGAGCAGGGTCGACTAGCGGCCTTGGGTCCCGTGCGCTCCAAACTCTCACGCAATTTCCGGGCGTTACCGTTGTTGACGCGATATCTGGCTGAATTTCGGACACGAGGCAATCCGGGGTCAGAAGCCGAATTTGGCATTCTTGGTTCAGCCTGTCCGCGACGCCGGTATCCGGCTCCGTGGCGTTCGGACCTTTTCGCTCGAGCCATCGCGCTTCCACTTGTGGCGCCAGTCGTTGCAGCCGTTGACCACGTACATTCTGTCGCACCAGATCGTGATCGGTTCGTCCCTGAGGCAGTGCCGGCGAATCCACTCGATGGCCTTGAGTATGCCGGTGAGTTCCATGGCATTGTTCGTGGTTTCGACAAGGCCCGCCTGGGCGGCTTCAGTGCCGTCTCGATAGATCGCAACTCCCCAGCCGCCGGCAGCGGGGTCAGGCTCCGAGGCGCCATCGCAGAAGATGTGCAGCCCACGCGAAAAGTTGCACTGTACGGGAACTTTTCGCCTGCTAGCTTACTTTCTCGTGCGCTCCGGTACCCCTCTGGATGCAGCACGTATTGCAGGCACCTTCCCGGTGCCTGCTTTTTTTTTGATCCGTTACTGCCTACTGGATCGACAACAGCGTCGGCGTCATGTCCTGGCCCTGAGGCTGGAACTTCCCGTAGCTGCCGATAAGCTACTGTGCCATGAACGCGGACTGACGGGCATTGACGAAGCTTTTCACGTCGACGCCCTGCCCGCGGAGATATTCGCGTAGTGGCGCGAGGAACTCTAGGAAGACGTAGGTTGTTGGATGCTTCCTTTTCGCGCGACAAGGCGCAGGCGGAGCTTGATAATCTCGAGAAGGATCATGTATCCGCCCTCTTCGCCACATCGGTCGGAACCTTGTTGCCAACCTTCCCATTTGAGGAATGCGGCATCATGACCGCGGAGGAGATCACAATGGGCATCAAGCAGGCACCCACGGAAAAAGGGAAGAAAGCGGCACGCGGACTCCGCAAGGCTGCGGCCGCAGATGAGCGCAAAGTTGAAGCCGAAAAAGGCTCAGGTCTTGCCAAAGGCGCGGATAGGGTCGAAGAACGTTCGCGCAGCTCAGATGGAAAGAGCTCCGGCGACAAACAACGTCGTTGAGCCGCGCCGAGCAGTGGCGACAGGAGAACTGAATGAACCCCGAACTCGGCCCGTACGTACAGATGGGCAGGCTGGCTGAGCAGATGGCCACACGATACCAGATAGACCCCAATCTCGACCTTGAGCGGCTGGTGCAGCATTTTATGGACGAAGTTGAGGTCAACGTGGCAGCGGACAAGTTCGATCACTCAGGTTTTATGAAGAACATTCGCGGACCGCTTAAGATCG
Source organism: Hyphomicrobiales bacterium (assembly GCA_900469965.1). Taxonomy (GTDB): domain Bacteria; phylum Pseudomonadota; class Alphaproteobacteria; order Rhizobiales; family Rhizobiaceae; genus Mycoplana. Next base: position 230,266 of record UBZP01000013.1, read on the forward strand.
CAGCGGATGCGACATCCGATCCCCGGCGCAAGGAGTTTCTGCAGTCTGTGGTGGATGCACTCTCTACCCGTCTGGAAGGTATTTAGACCGGCACGCCTTGGCAGTCATCACCGTCTATTGAGGCCGCTTCGTCGTAAATCTGCTCGACACGCTGAGGCGAATGGAAGTCGACGATGTTGCTCATGCGCCCTTCCCTTCCTGGCACTCCTCAAGCTCGAGGAAATGACTTCCGTCACGCCTGCGGATTTTGGTGCGCGCACTCACTTCCGATAGAACCATGTGCCGACAGCGATAGTTTTGGCGGCGGAAGGGCGGTAATGTGGGCCATAGGAACGGCTATATCCGGCTGGTTGCCCCGTGACAGAAGTGTATCGCCTTGAGAATAATTTGCATCATTGCTTATGTTGCAATCATTGATGACTGAGCCGCCGGAGACGATGGCCAGCATGACGATTCGCGACGATCGGCTGAAGCAGAGGGCTGCGGGTTCGCGCCGCGATGCACGGCCGCTATGGAGGACGAAGCCCGTGACATTCTCAAGACGGTATTGGCGCTGCAGGAGCCGACTTCAGGCAATCTCGCCGGCGCCATTCGCGCCCGCCTGCAACCGCTCGGCGGCGTTGAGTTGGAAATCCCCGCGCGCGAGCCGATCCGTGACACCCCGGACTTTTCCGCAGCATGATCGTTCTGGACACCAACGTCATCTCGGAGCTGCTGCTGCCGGTCCCGGAGCGTTCCGTGGTCGATTGGCTCGCAGAACATCGGAAAACGCCACAGCATTCTTCCGCGATTCTATGATGGGTGCGATCGAACGCGGGAGATCGGGCAGCGCTTCTAGCGGTTGCGAGCACCTCCTTCTCTAATTGGCCATGGTCTTGCCGCCCGCCGAGACGAGGTGCCCGATCCCGTCAAGATCACGAGATTCTCCATACGCAGCCATTCCGAGATCAGGTCCTGAAGGCGAATGGCTCTTGCCTCTGATCCACGCCAACCAGCAGATCGCCAACGCCGCCGCCCTCCGTAAGACCGATGAGCTCGTATTCTATCGCCACAGGCGCCGCTGCTGTCATTTCGCTTCCCCCTCTGCTCCACGGCGCAATGGGTTTACAATTTGAAGCCCCCAGAAATCCTTTTCGTTATCCGTAACGACCACACAGTCGTTTGCTCCGGCGATGGCCGCAATGATCATGTCGAGAGCACTACGTGGACGTCCCGCTGCCTTTCCTTCCGCCATCAAGCGCGCCCAGATCAAGCCCGCCCTGTCGTCGAACGAGAGAATGCGGCCGGCAAACAGTTCCTGCGGCCCTTCTGGCCCGGCGAACCAGGTATGGAGCGCATTGCGCTTTTTTGCCCGCGGCTTCTCCAAAATGCCGCGCCGTATTTCTGCGATGGTGAGCGCCGAAATAAACAGGTCTTCGTCGCGCTGATCTGCCCACCACGCCAGCAGCGCTTCCGATGGCTGCGGCCTGACGATATTGCTGATGATGTTGGTGGCGAGAAGATAGCGCGTCACAGATCGACCCGGCGCCCTTTCTTGCGCGGGCGCGTCAGATCGAGGTCGGCGCCGACAAGGGGAGAGCGCCGAAGGGCGGACAGGATGCCGCCGGATTTTGGCGGCTCCCCTGCAACAAGGACCGCCTTGACTGCAGCTCGCGCTTGCTCCGCTTCCGGCCCCTCCTCCGCCAGTTGGCGGGCAAGCGACCGGATCAGCTCACGGTCGGATTCCAGCGCCAGAACCTCGAAGCGCTTGAAACCACGCTGCGTCAGGCGCGCCCGGTAATTCTCGATCGCTCTCTTCTGTGCAACATTGCTCATGGCTCGCCTCCGTAGTTCCTTGCAGACAAGGGATGTAGGAGTGTGCCGGACTTCGCGGTCGACGCCGGGTCATGCCCGCCGTCGAGCATCGCTCTGATAAAGGCCTGAACAACACTTGCATGATCATTCTGACACCAACGTCATCTCGGAGCTGCTGTTGGCGGTCCCGGAGCGTTCCGTGGTCGATTGGCCCAAGCTGGCGCGCCTTCAGAGCACGTTCGGCTGGCAGTCATCAGCGTCTTACTTGAGGCCGCTTCGTCGTGAATCTGCTCAACGCGCTGGGGCGAATGGAAGTCGCCGATGTTGCTCATGCACCCTTCCCTTCCTGGCATTCCTCAAGCTTCGCAGAAGTCGCCCGTCGCCTCCCTGAGTTCGGCGCGCTTCACCCGCCTTGACTCCCTCAAGCTCAAATGAGAACATAAAGAGAACGAAACGCGGAGTTCTCTTATGCACAAGACTGACACCGTCATTGTCAATGCCCTCGCCGAAGTCGCCGCATGCAAGGCTCTACGCGAACGTACGCTTGCGCGCCGGGCCGAGGCGCAGAGGCAGATCGAAACCCCTCGTCCAGTGTACGTCCTGGCTCACAAGAAGGCACAGATGGAGCTGCCGCTACAATGACCGCCGAAGCAAAGAGAGAGGCGCCGCAGAGAGATGAAGCCGCAGAAGTTCTCGCGCTCCATAAGGGCGACCCTATCGAAGCCATCCGCAGCCTGCTCGCCGAGCGAGCCCGTCTGGAAGAACGGCTGGCGACTGCCGTCGTCATCATGGGAAGCGGATACACACGCGGCTGGCGGCCCTGACTGTGCCGGAGAGCCATCAACGGGGCTTAGTGCATCCCCGAGTTCGGATGGGGGCTCACACCCTCAACAAAGCGGACGAGATCGGCCAGCTTCTTAAGGTGAGATGTGGCGTTTGCCGTGTTACCCACTTCTATAGGCCTGGCGATGTCGCGCAGCTGTTTGGCGATGTCACAATCCTCGACATAGAAGGTCGATTCCACTGTAGCCGCTGCAACTCCAAGGAATGGATCGACCTCAAGTACGTGATGCCGAGCGCGGCCGATCGTGTGAAGATGACGGTACGGCATCTGGTGAAGATAAAGAGTGTGCGGGTGCCGGTCTGGAGGGATGTAAAGGGTTAAGGAAGGGAGGCCCAATTGCCTCCCCGTTCATGTTCGTCAGCTGGACTACCGATCCTTGGAGGATTTATCATCCTGATCGTCGCGACGCTCACGGCCCTGTCGGTCGTCCTGCTCGCGACGCTGACGCTGCTGCTGTTGGTCCTGCTGCTGCGGGTTCCGCTGCTGCTGGTCCTTCTTCTGATCGGGACGCTGCGGCTGCTGATTTCCCATTTTAATACTCCTCAATTGTGTGAAGACCTCGCTGTTGCGAGGATTGGAGTAACGTTGGAACGACGCGTGGGTTCCACATTGACAGCCACACTGTTGGAGCTCCACCGTAGCGTCAGGAGGGGACAGATGTGCAACCTGCACAACACTACGATCAACCGAAGTTCTTTCCTTCGAGTGTCCCAATGAACGCCGAAGATGCGACTTCCGAGCCGTCAATCGCATCTCTCCGTATTGGCTGGTCCTCTTCGTACGAACGCGCCATTAAAAGTGCGCCTTACTTCCCTGATGACCTGCCGGCGCGCGAACTTGCAGTCACTGATTGAGCCACCCTCCCGGACAGGCTGGACAAGACGGCCAGCAAGTTCTCCTATCAAGCCGACTTGGGGCAGACCGTCACGCGGTGCTCTTGAAGAACGTCAGGAGGTCAGCGTTGATCACATCGGGATGGGTGGTGCACATGCCGTGCGGCAGGCCCGCATAGGTCTTAAGAGTGCCGTTCTTCAGCAGGTTGGCTGAGAGCGGCGCGGAGTCGGCATAGGGCACGATCTGGTCGTCGTCACCGTGCATCACGAGCACGGGCAGCCCGATCCTTTTCAGGTCTTCGGTGAAGTCGGTTTCCGAGAAGGCCTTGATGCAATCGTAGTGCGCCTTGGCGCCGCCCATCATGCCCTGCCGCCACCAATTCTGAATGACGCCTTCGGAGACCTGCGCACCCGGGCGGTTGAAGCCGTAGAACGGGCCGGCCGGTACATCGCGGAAGAATTGGGCGCGGTTGGTAATCAGGGCGGCGCGGAAGCCGTCGAAGATTTCGATCGGAAGGCCGCCGGGGTTCTTCTCCGACTTCACCATGATCGGCGGGACAGCACCGATGATGACTGCCTTGGACACGCGGCCGGGCTTGGAGCGAGCGACATAGTGGACGACCTCGCCGCCGCCGGTCGAGTGACCGACATGGATGGCATTCTTGAGGTCCAGCTTCTCCGCCAATTCCGCGACATCTGCCGCGTAAGTGTCCATTTCGTTTCCGGTATCCGTCTGCGTCGAGCGGCCGTGACCGCGGCGGTCGCGGGCGATCACGCGGAAGCCCTTCTCCAGAAAGAACATCATCTGATTGTCCCAGTCGTCGGCCGAGAGCGGCCAGCCGTGATGGAAGACGATGGGCGGGGCATCCTTGGAGCCCCAGTCCTTGTAGAAGATTTCGGTGCCGTCGGCGGTGGTGAAGTAGCCCATGGTCATGGTCCCTTGTTCGGTTGCAGTGGATTGGCTGGCAGCGGAGGCCCACTTCGGAAGCGACGCTGCGGCGAGGAGGAAGTCGCGCCGTGTGGCGCTCCGTTGTGTTGCGAGGACGGTGCTGTTCATGTGGAGCTGTGCCTCTGTTGACGAAGAGAACCGTGCCCGACGGATGGACGTAAAACGAGTTAAGCGTCGCAAATTGATGAAAATCAGAAATCTCGCCATCGTGCGGGCAGGCAAAAAAGGGGCCGGAAACCTCCAGCCCCTTCATGAGAAACCCTCGATATTTCAGGCGGGGACGAATTTGTAAGCATCGCCTCGGCGTTCGGCATGTCCGACACCGGGATAAGTCCAGTGAAATCCGAGGAGCTTCAGCTTCTCCGTGGCCGCACGGTCCAGCAACTTCCGACGGTTCGCGAGCGCAACTTCGGTATCTGTGTCGAAACCGAAGTGCCAGTCCGGCCTTGCGAAGAAGATCGTGTCATTGGTGCATGCGTCGCCCGTGATCAGCAGATTGTCACGGCCTTCCAGCTCGACAGAGACGTGGCCAGGTGTGTGGCCGGGCGTACTGACGATCGACATGCCCGGCACTATCTCGTCGCCGTCCCTTACGAACGTTATCCGGTCGTCGACAGCCAGGAGATCGCGCCGCGCGCCCCTGGCAAAGCCGTGCAGAGCCGCCGGCCTCCGGGCCTCGAACTGCTTGTCCATCCAGAAGTCCCATTCAGCCTGGCTCACATAGTACCGCGCGTTGGGATATAGAACGCTGCCGTCGATGGTGGTGGCCCCCGAGTGGTCTGGGTGAGCGTGGGTGAACACCACCTTGGTGATCTGTTCCGGAGCAACGCCCAAAGTCAGAAGATTCTGCGCGAGCCTGCCGGCCGTCGGCTGGAAGTTCGTGCCAGACCCGTTGTCGATAAGGATCAGATCGTCGCCATGGCGTATCAAGGGGATGTTCGCCTGCACGGCAGCGCTTTCCGCGCTCCCGCCAAGCCGCATGAGAAAGTCGGCGCGCTCCTCCGGTTCGGCGTCCGGAAGCAGGACTTCGGATGGCAGGGTTATGAAGCCGTCGCTCACGACTGAGATATCAAATGATCCATGCGCGAATTTGTAGAACGGCGCAGCGAAGATATCGCGGGGCAAGGCCATTGCGGCAAGAGTGGCCGTGCAAACGAGCAGTTGCCTTCTGGTTGCGTGAGCATTCAAGATTCCGAAGTTGGACATGGCCTGTTCCTCCTTGCCTTCATCGACAGTGCGGATCATCGGTGGCGACGTCGAGAGGTTAGGTGCGATTGGTGACACGAGCGAGTTAAGCTTCGTAAATCGATGAAAGCCCCGCGGATCAGACGACGCCGTCGCGGCGCCGGTCAGCGACGACGTTGATCAGCGCACAGGCGGCGCAGAGCGGAGAGCAATCGTTGTCTCCGAGGATCAGGAGCCCATTGCCCGCGCCCTCCGGCGCGACGAACAAATGCTTCCCCGGGACCAGTGCCACTGGCTTGCCGACGTCGAGAAATTTCCTGATGAGCGCTGCCACGCCCTGGTCGTCATCCGACCAGATGCTTCCGGACAGGCCGACGCAGAAGGCTGCAGCAAAGTCCTCGATGACGATCTGGGCGAGGCCGAGGGTATCGGCAAGTTCGTCCCGGGCGTTTCGGTCGCCTCTGAACCGCCTTACCGCGTCGCCGGCGGCGTCTGCGGAGGCGTGGGCGCACCGCGTAGCTTCCGCGAGCATCGGAGGACCGCCCTGATCTGTGGCTATGACGACCTCCGAACCGAAGTCCTTGAACGCATAATAAGGGGTCGCTATTCGCGCCAAGTCAACTTCGGGATTTCCGGCCCCTTCGTTCTCGCCTTCGACAATCACTATCAGAAAGCGAATGGCGGCTTCTTCGTTCATGGCATTCTCCTGCTCTGCGCGATCATCACGCGCGCGGAGGCTTGGAACGAGTTTAGAGTTGTAAATCCGTGTAAATTTCCCTGGCCACTCAGGGGATGGACGAACCGCTCTTTGCGACCGACATCACTTCGGTGTCGTTCGACGACAGCGCGGCCAAGTCCCGATCGATCCGCCTTTTCCAGGCATGAGCGCCGTCATGGCGTGCATGCTCGGCTCCGAGCGCAAGATGTTCCATCGCGCGGGGAATGGCGTCATCACAGCCCTCGGACAGAACGACCGCCGCCTTGACCCGGTGAAGCTCCGGCAAGCACCACCGTTCGCCGGAGCCACGGCAATGCTCTATTGCGTCATCCATGAGCCTATGCGCCTCGGAATAGCGCGAGAGCTTGGACATGGCGCACGCGGCGACCGATCGGAAGTGGGTCATGAACAAAGTGAAGCCTGCTGACGAGAGCGTCTCCATGCCGATCCTCAGGCTCCGGATGCATTCCTCTGCCCTGCCCTCCCGCAGCATCAATTCAGCCTCGAAACAGTCGGCGTAGTAGTGCCAGACGTCGAGCGAAAGCGCCTTGGTTTGCTCCCTCAATTGCGAGATGTATACAGAGGCGAGATCGTCGCGCCCGGAAAGAAGCGCGATCGGACAAGCGGCCTCCGCCAGAACATTGGAGAGGGAAAGCGTGTGTCCAATGTCGAGAGCATAGTCCACGGTTTCGCGCACTTCCTGCAACGCATCCTCCTCCTCGCCGAGGACCCACATGGCGCGGGCAAGGATGATGCGCGCCGTGACACGCTGGTCGAACTGAAAGCGTATGGAATGCTGGCCGCCGCGCAGGGCCGAATATTCCTTCAGCATTCGCCGCTGCTCGGCACAGGATTCAGCATGGCGGCCAAGCCAGTGCAGTGTGGCACCGCGCATGCGCCTACCTATGATCCCGTCAGTAGGATCGGTCGAGGACACCGCTAGCCCAGCGAACCTCTCGACCAACTCCATGCCCGTGGCGGGTTGGGCACGGTTGATGGCGTCGACCCACAAAGCCCAGATGGCGCGAAGCTGATGGTCGACATCTCCGATTTCCTCGGCGATCTTGAGTGCGGTGGACCATGCCTGGATTCCGTTTTCCGGCGCGTCGGTCGCTCGCATCTGCGGCCAGCCGAGTGCGGCGTACAGTTTCATGCGGCTGCGCTCGTCGAGCCCCGGCCGCTCTTCCAGGAAGTTGATTGCCCTGGTGACGGCCACAAAGCATTCGTCCAGCAAAGACATCCGGAACAGAAGCGGAAGCCCCGCCACGGTGAGCTTCACTCCGAGCAATTGATCGCCCTGCGGGCCAAACGACCAATCGAACGCCGCCCGCAGGTTCGCCACCAGCGAGGCGTAGTCCTCCGACCAGTCGTCGACGGCGGCGACGTAGAGTTCCTGCTCGGCGCGCGCGAGTCTGTCTTCGAGATAGGCTGCGAGGCGGGACATTGTTCTGTTCGTGCCGTCGGATTCCGCCAGCTTCTCGGCGGCGTAGATTCGTGTCGTATCGAGGAGGCGATAGCGGGTCCCGGCCGACTGTGTGTCCGCGCTCACAAGAGACTTCGACACCAGCGAAGCCAGATCGTCTTCGGGAAGGTCCCCGGACAGCAGCCTGTGCGCGGCTTCGCCGCTGAACCATCCCCGAAAGACGGAAAGCTCCTGTAGCGCCGTCCGCTCCTGCGGAGACAGCGTGTTGTAGCTCCAGTCCAGGGTGGCCCGGAGGGTCTGGTGTCTGGGCAAGGCGGTGCGGCGGCCACGGGTCAGGAGCCGGAAGCAGTCAGCCAGCGAAGCTGCCAAGCCTCGTACGCTGATTGCCTCCAAGCGGCCCGCGGCAAGCTCGATGGCGAGCGCGATTCCATCCAGCTGCGAGCAGATTTCAACGACGAAGGGCGCGTCCTCGTCGGTGAGTTCGTAGTCTCCGAGACAGGCGTCTGCGCGCTCCACGAACAGCTGGATAGCGGGCCATGCCAAAGCCTCACTCGCCCCGCCAACCGTTGTCGGCAGCTCCAATGGCGACAACCGATGAACTCGTTCGCCCTCGGCCCTGAGAGGCTCGCGGCTGGTGGCAAGGATGCGGGCGCTCGGGCACATGGCTATGATGGCCTCGACCGTCGGTGCCACCCCGTCGACGGCTTGCTCGCAGCTGTCGAGAACAAGGATCAACTCGCGGCCGGCCAGATGGGCGGCGATATCGCCGACGATGTCCTCGCTCCTGGTGAGAATGCCTAGCGACGAGGCGATCGTGGTCGGGATCAAGCCTGTCTGGTTGACGTCCGACAGATCGATCCAGACGGCCGCGGGCATGGCTTCGCCCGCGACAACGGCGCGGGCGACGGTGGACTTGCCAATGCCGCCGGGCCCGACGATCGTCAGCAGCCGAGAACGACGCAACTGCATGGCAATCTGAACGATAGACTGCTCGCGCCCGAAGATGCGAGGTGCGGACGGCCCGCTCGCCGGGCGGAAGAGCGGCACTATACCAGAAGGTGCTTCGGCCTTCTCAACGGGCAGTTTCGCAACGAACGTGTAGCCTCGTCCCGGAACGTTCGCGATGATCTTGGATTCGCGTTGGTTATCATCCAAAGCCTTCCTCAGCGCGGAAATATGGACGCGGAGGTTTGCCTCCTCGACGAAGGTATCCGGCCAAACGTGCTTAATGATCTGCGCGTTTGTCTTGAGCTCTCCGGGATGCTGGGCGAGAAAGATGAGGATGTCGGCCGCCCGACTGCCAAGCGGCACCCTCTGGCCATCACGCAGCAGCATCCGCTGGCCTGGGACGATCGTGAACGGTCCGAAATGTAGCTCACTCACCGCTTGTCTCGCAAAAGGACAAATGAAAAAGTTGTAGTCGGAATAGCGCAGTGTCGATCCGTACATGTTTGCAAGCAGTCGCAGCGACTTGCAATCATTGCAATGACGATTGGACGAAAGTTTTGTAAGTTTTTGGGTCGAGCTTTGCCCAGCACGAGTCACAGTCTAACCGCCAGAAGCCGTCATCTTGCATTGTCGACCCGACAGCGCCCGCATCGCGCGACTCTACCGTCCGGCAAACACCACTTCGTCCCACGGTGGGCGCGCCGGGAAAACCTCGAACTTCACAGCTCCTTCCTTTGTGCTTGGAGTGCTTGTTGAGGCCAAGACCATGGATGCGATCCTTCCGACCCTCAGGGCCGTGCGCCCCGCACCGGTGGGACGGGTCGCCAGTGCCTGATCGGTGCCCTTGCCGCTGGGCGACGTGGAGGACTGGACCGGCTACCGTTTCTCCAGGGGCGCAGCATCCTGCGCGTGAGGACCATTAAATCCATGGCGATGGAGCCGCATACCGCTATCAAGTCTGTCCTGTCGTATCGCTGCTGTTGTCGGCGCGCTCGGCGGGCACCTCGTCCTCACCGATTTTCCGCAGGAGATAAAGCAATGCCACCTGTTCGGCTACGTTCAGCCTGCACATGGTCCTTTCAGAAATCAGCTTTGCCCTCGGATACATTTCTTCGAGCACGGCCTCGCCCGCCGGCAGCAGCGACATGATGACTTTCCGGCCGTCATTGGCATCGCGCGAAATGTCGATCAGTCCGCGCGCCTTGAGCCGGTCGACGATGCCGCGGATGGTCGCCTGATCGACGGCCGTCGCCTTGACCAGCTCGGCCTGGGAAACCGGCCCCAGGTCATGCAGGGCGCAAAGCGTCACGAACTGCACCGATGTCAGGCTGGGATCGGTGGCATTGTCCTGGAAGATGGCGAGGTGCCGCTGGTAAGCCTTCCGCAACAGGTGCCCCACCTGTTCGGTCACGCGATAGCGGTCCTGCCCATCATGTTCGTCCATGTCTTTACCTACAGCCTTCGTCTGCCGATCCAGCAATGTCGCAATCGTTCCTTCTAGACGCCGAAACGCCGCAATAAAATCGGCCCGAGGCACATGACCTCCAAAAAAGGCGTAACGGCTCTACAAGCGTTGGCAGAGCGGCTCCTGAGCTAGCTTAACCGCGATGGTGTACGGCACCACCGCGGCTGAATCACCGGGTCATTCGAGTGCCTGGCTTTTCGTCTCGACATCGATCAGCCAAACGCTGAGCGCCCCCAGCAGCAGAAGTCCGGAAATGATACCCAGCGCCAGTCCGAAGCTGCTGCTCATGATTGGTGCGACGATTGAGGGTGCAAGCAGGCCGCCGAAGCGTGCCATAGAGCCTGCGGTTCCCATGCCGCTGGCGCGCAGCCCCGTCGGATAGACCTCTGGTGTGAAGGCATAGATTGCACCCCAGGTCCCAAGCAGCGCAAAGCTCATGAGGAGCGACGCGCTCACCACCACTTCCAGTGTCTGCCCCAGCCCGTATGCCAATGTGCCGACGGCGCTCAGCAGAAGGAAGCCGATCAGGGTCGGCTTGCGGCCCCACCGTTCGACGCCATAGGCAGCCAGCGCGTAGCCGGGCAACTGGGCGATTGCCAGGAGCACCAGAAAGAGCTGACCACGGAGGAAGCCGAACCCGTCATTCGCCAGCTTGACCGGCAGATAGACGAACACGCCGTAGTAGGAAACCGAGATCAGCAACCAGGCCAGCATCAAGAAAACGCTGCGGCGACGGAGTTCAGGCGATAGCAGGGCGGCGAGTGATTTGCTTTCGGGCTTCTGCGGCATCAGCGGTGGAATTTCCGTGGCATTGCCGTTGGCCTTCGCAACGCGCTGGAGGACCTGACGGGCCTCGGCCGACTTTCCTTTTCGGCTGAGGTAAAGTGGCGATTCTGGGACATAGAACCGCAGCACCACACCGATGAGGGCCGGAAGCCCGGTGACGAAGAAGATCGTTCTCCATGCTTCACCGCCTTGGCTTCCTGCAGCGAGGGCCAACATGGCAAGTGCGACCGTGCCGACGGCCCAGAAGCCCTCGAGCAGCACGAGCCAGCGTCCGCGACGATCGGCGGGCAGGAATTCGGCCATCATGGCATAGTCGACCGGCAGCGTGCCGCCGACGCCGACACCTGTCAGAAAGCGCGCAACATAGAGCCACTGCAGGTCGGGTGCGAAGGCCGAGGCGACGCCAAACACGGCATCCAGGATAATGGCTGCAAAAAGAACCGGCCGGCGACCGATACGATCGGCGAGGCGACCGAATACGAAGGCGCCGATGAGCATTCCAAGAAAGAACATCGTCCCGGTCTGCAGAGCTTGCGGAACGGTAATGCCGAAACTTGCAGCAATCGACGGCGCAGTGAAGCCGATTGCCAGGACCTGCATGGCGTCCGCGGCCCAGACCAGACCGAAGATGACAAACAGGCGACGCTGGAACGTGCCGACGCCGGCGGTTTGGATTGCTTGTTCTACTGAAACTGGTGTTTGCATGGAGACCCCTCATGTCGATTGATGCCAGATTTTCTTGTCGCGCCTCGCTGTGCGCGTGCCGTGATCTATCGTCACGTTGCTGGCCGCCATCGTCGGGCGGCCAGGGACTTGTTCGGCCAGTTCGCCTCAGCCGAAGTTGTGCTGCATTTCCTTCACGGCGATGTCGCCGTCGAGCACCATCGGCTCGTCATCGAGGAAGAGGCTGCAACCGCGCATCGGGATGTCCAGATGGCACGCGGTGTCGTTCGGGCCACCCAGCTCGTTGTTCGGGCCGGTTGAGAACATGACGTTTCCGTAGAAGGAGCGCAGTTCCATGCCCATGCCGCCGCCGAAATCGCAAAGGCCGTGCCAGTTGGCGCGGTGGTCCAGACCCCAGCCGACATGCGACATGCCCATGCCGCGCGGATCGTTGAAGGTCTTCATGTAGGACTTGATGAGGTCGGCCTCGAGGCCGCCACGGATGTCCTGAATGAACCCCTTCTCGATCGTGTAGATGACCGGCTCACGGACATAGATGTTGAGCGGAAGCAGGACATCCCCGGGTGCCAGGACGATCTGGCCGTCGACGCCATCGTCGGCAGCACCCGAGAAGACGAAGGCCGCCGGCCAATGGTCCCAGCGGCCCGCCTCGTCGGTGCAACCGTATTCGCCGACCGTCGGATAGACGCCCATCTTGTAGAGAACGTCGGTCCCCGCCTTGCTGGTGATGCGAAGGGTCTTTGCCTTTTTCATGTATTCCACGCCGACTTCGACGCGCTCGCGAAGCTGCTTTGTCGGCATGAGCCGGCCGAGCAGCGGCGCCGGTTCGACCGCCGTCAGCACACGCGCACCAGCGGCCTGGATCGCCATCTGTTCCGGGCTGAACAGCAGGAAGATCAGGTCGACCACCATGTCCGCCTTTTTCAGCGCTTCGACGGCTTCGGGGTTTCCGGCAAGCCCGGTCTGGCCGACGGCCCAGCTTCCATCGCCGGGAAGCGGCGCAGGCAGGCGCAGGTGGTACATGCGCGCGCCCAGGCGCTGGCCGGCTGCCAAAAACGCATCCGCGTAGTCGAGCCGTTCGTCCCCCTGCGAGAGCACGACGACCTTTTCACCTTCATGAACGCCGCTCTGCTTCAACTGCTCAAGGCACAGTTCCGTGAATACACTTCTGTCCATCTTTGTCGGTCCTCTGGTTGGCTGTTCTTGTTTTCGTTCGTAACGCTGTGTCTAGGGCTACGGACAGTTCGCGCCGCCGAACGCCGCCATCGCATCCTCGCGGGAGACGACGTCGCCGTATTTGCTGTCGATGTCGAAGAGATTGGCGTTGTGCGGATCGGGATGACGGTCGCCGACGCAGTCGCCGACGACGATCGTGCGGAAACCGTGCTGGACGGCGTCCACGGCGCTGGCCCGGATGCAGCCGCTTGTCGAGCAACCGGCGAGCACGACCGTATCGATACCCTGTGCATGAAGATGCGAGGCGAGGCTCGTGCCGAAGAACGCGCTGGCGTATTGCTTGACGATCACCAGTTCGCCGGCAGCCGGCACCACTTCATCGCAGAACTCGGCCAGTTCGTTGCCCTCGACCATGGCTCTCATCACGGGCGCCTTCTGCACCCATATGCCGCCGTCGGCGCAATTTTCCGCCAGATAGAGTATCCGCGTATGGATCACCGGGATGCCGGCGCGGCGGGCCGCCTCGATCAGGTGTGGCGTGCGGGCGACTGCGTCGACCACGCCGGGTGCATAGAGGGGGGAACCCTCGATCGTGTAGCCCTTGAGAAAATCGATGACGAGAAGGGCCGGGCGCTGGCCGAAGCCGATGCGGTTTCCCCAGACACCCTTGTAGTTGGCTTCGGCGCTCTGCATGGCGGGCTCCTCAGTATGCGCCGGAGAGCAACGCGCCGGCACCTGGCGCGACAGCCTCGAGCCCAAGCGCCTTCAGCATGCAGTATGTCGTCGCAACCGCTGCGGTCACGACCGGCTTTCCAGTCATCGCCTCGACCTTGGCGATCACCGGCAGCGAAGGCATCTGCACGCATGCCGACAGTACGATGACGTCCACCTCGGAGAGGTCGAGCGTCTGGACGATTGCCGGAAGGTTCTCCGGATCGTGGCGGGCGACGTCGAGATTGTCCGGGATTTCCAGCGCCCGCCAATCCATGACCTCGAAGCCTTCCTCGCGAATGTAATTCACGACGAGTTCGGTCAGTGGCTTCATGTAGGGCGCGACGACCGCGATCTTCTTGGCGTTCATCACCTTCAGGCCTTCGACCAGTGCACCGGCACTGGTGACGACCGGAATGTTCGTGTCGTTCTCCTGCGTGCGTCCCCTCAGCCGCGCCTCGGACTGGCGGTGATAGCCGAGACCCATGGCCATGATGGCGACGAGGCAGGCATAGCCCAGGACATCGACGTGGGCGTCAGACAGCTCCACGGCGCAGCGGTCGGACTCGGCGTCCATCGCCGCCAGCTCTTCCTTCACGACCTTCTTCATGCGCATGCGGCTTGAATGAAAGGTGAAGCGCTCCGGGCGGATCGACTGACGCGCCGTCAGCATCGCCGGGATTTCGGTTTCCATCGTGGTGTTGGAACTCGGAACGATCTGGCCGATTCTATAGATGTTCTGCACGGAATTTGTCCTCTGGTATCAGGCTTTCATTCGAACGAAGCGGCGTCCAAAGAACGCCGCAGCCGTCATCATCAGCGGGAGAGAAAGTCACCGAGTACGGCGAAGAAGCCGTTGAAATCATCCCAGGGGATCATGTGGCCGGCGTTCTCGACGCGGGCGATCTCGATTGCGGGATTGAGCGCAAGCGCTTCGTCAATATCCGCCTGCTCTATCACGCCGCCGCGTCCCGCCACCATCAGCATCGCAGGAACCGAAAGCGTCGACAGGTCGGGGAAGACGTCGTCCTTGTGGAAGTCCTCGAAGGCGGTGACGATCGCCGGCTCGTAGCAGGTATGCAGCCACTCGGCGCGCAGCTTCAGCTGCTCGTCCGTCCAGGTCGGGCAGAAAGCCCTCATGCCTTCGGCGTCGATACCCTTCAGGGAAAGCCGGATGGAATCGACGTACCACGGCAGCTTGCTCGGATAGGGTCGCCGTCCGGGACCGGATACGGGGGGGTCGACGAGCACGACACGAGAAAACGCCTCAGGCTTCATGTTCGACGCGCGGATCGCGATGCGGGCACCCATCGAGTGTCCAAGCAGCGCAGGAGCGTTAAGCTTCAGCGCCTCCGCAAAGTGGACAACGTCGGAGGCCATCGAGTCGAGGCCGTAGTCGAGATCGGGCCCGGTCGAGGAAAGTCCCCGGCCGCGTACATCGAGGACATAGACATCGTGGTTTGCCGAAAGCCGTTCCGCGACGAATCCCCAGGTGATGGCCGGACTCGTGATGCCCGGAACAAGCACGACCGGGCTCCCCTTGCCGCCATAGCGAAGATAGTGCTGGCGGATACCGTTGGCGAAGATATTCGCGCCGTACAGGAACTGCCCGCTCATGCTGCGCTCTCGCTCTTCAGTGGCTGCGCATAGACGTCATACCCATAAACCCAGGACGGGTCCTCCTGGTGCAGCAGGAACGTATTGGCGTTGGACACCGTCTGAACGCGGGTGGCGCGGTCGCGGCGGTTGACCTCATAGAGCTTGAAGGCGGTGGCGTAGCCGCTGATCCCCGTCTCCTCCAGGCAGCGCGTCAGCATGGCGGCATCTTCGATCGCCATGGCAGCGCCTTGCGCCATATGCGGCTTCATCGGATGGCAGGCGTCGCCCAGCATCACCAGGCGGCCGCGGCTCCAGAGCGGCAGCGGATTACGATTGAAGAGCGGCCACTTCGTCACCTCGTCGGTGGATTCGATGAGCGCCTGAATGACGGGGTGGTAGCCCTCGAACTCGGACGCCATCTCCTCGCGGCTACTTTCGACGAACGCCGAGTCGAACTCCCAGGCGGGATGTGGGACACCGGTAACATAGTAGTATTCGTCACGCCGGCCGGTGGTGTAGTAGACCATCATGTGACGGTCCGGACCCCACCATTTCACACAGTCCTCGAACTCCAGTTCGAACTTTTTCAGCTTGTCGGCGGAGATCAGGGCGCGATGGCCAACCCAGCCGCTGTAGTTCGGCCTCTCGAAGCCGAGCAAAGTTTCGCGCACCTTGGAATTGATCCCGTCGGCACCGATGACGATGTCCGCGCGCACCGACGTTCCGTCCTCGAATTCCAGCATGACGTCGGTGCCGTTGTCGTCGATGCGGACCAGCTTCTTGCCAAAATGCAGCGTGCCCGGCTTCAACTGATCGCATTGCAGCGCCTGCAGGTCGCCTCGGTGGACCGTGCAATAGGTCGCGCCGTAGCCTTCGAGGGGAATGCGGGACAGGTAGTCACCCGTAAGGCCATCGCGGCTGAACCAGTGGCTCGGCGTGCTGCTGATTGCGACAACCTGCTTGTCTACGCCGAACCGCTCGAAAATCTTGAGCACGTTCGGACCCATGTGGATACCCGCTCCGAGCCGCGAAAAGCTGGGCGCCTGCTCGTAGACATCGACATCGAACCCGGAATGCTGGAGCAGCGCGCCGGCGACAGCTCCGCCGAGACCGGCGCCGATAATTGCGATTTTCTCTTTTCTTTCCGCCATGATGACCCCTCGCGGCGACGAACCGAATGCCGCCTTTTTGGCTTTTGCTGTTGGCGCGATATTAAGCGTGTACGCTTTAAATGACAATAGCAAAATGGCGGAGCGGGCGACGGATGGCGCATATGTTTCAACTTGATGCGCTCGATTCTGTTGTTTTGTCATCCTTATTCGTCATTGCCATTCGTCAATTTATAGCGTATACGCTGGTTATAAATATAAGGGGCGCACCCGGAGAACGCGTGACGGAAGATCGCGCGCAGCATCGGAGTGCAAATCGAAATCTGACGTCGACGGCCGTTCCGTCGCGGGAATGGGAGTGACTATGGCCGCTATTGCCATTTTGCGCCGGCTAACGCTCGCGCAGCCGGACGACCGGGCACCCTGCTGTTGCAACCGGGGATGATTCGGTGGTCGCAATACCGATGCAAATCAACGTCAACGGCGAGGCCCGCAGCATAGAGGCCGATCCAAAGACGCCTCTTCTTTACATCCTGCGGAACGATCTGGCCCTGAACGGGCCGAAATACGGATGCGGGCTCGGCGAATGCGGGGCCTGTGCTGTTCTGGTCGATGGGCGTGCAGTGCGCTCCTGCACCATACCGCTCTCCGCGATCGGGGATCGCCGGGTCGTCACACTGGAAGGGTTGGCCACGGGCCAGGAACTCCATCCCGTGCAGCGTGCCTTCATCGAGGAGGCCGCCGCGCAATGCGGCTATTGTCTGAACGGAATGATCATCGCGACTGCGGCCCTTGTCGCGGCGAAGGTGAACGCCGACGAGGCCGATATTCGCGAAGCTCTGCGGCATCACCTCTGCCGCTGCGGAACACATATGGAAATTTTGGCGGCGGCGCGGCGGGCAGTGCGCTATGCGCAGTCCGAGCGTCAAGCCGTACCGACGTCGGAAGCGGAGAAGCAGGCATGATCGGGGACGAAGAACAGCACGGATCCGCTGCGGCAGAGGCATCCGGGCAGCTCTGCGTGTACGCTGCCGGCGCCGACGGCCGCATATATCTTTCGATCGATCATGCCGGTGTCGTCCGTGCCTTCAACGGTCACGTCGACCTCGGCACCGGAATACGCACTTCGCTGGCCCAGATCGTGGCCGAAGAGCTGGACGTTCCGTTCAGCCATGTCGAGATGATCCTCGGCGATACCCGGACTGGCCCGGACCAGGGTGCCACGATCGCGAGCGAAACCATTCAGGTCACTGCGATCCCGCTGCGGCAGGCGTGCGCCACGGCCAGAGCCTATCTCCTCGACAAGGCGGCTGCGCACCTCGACGCGCCAAGGGACAGGATCATCCTCGACGAAGGGGTGATCCGGGGGAGCGAGGGCGAGAACTGGAACATTCCGATCGGCGACCTGATCGCCGGCGAGGACATAAGGCTGGAGATCGACCCGGATGCTCCGGGCAAGCCGGTCTCGTCCTATCGGCTGGTCGGCGCGTCGCGGCCGCGTGTCGATATCCCCGCCAAGGCGACCGGAAAATGGACCTATGTGCACGACGTGCGCGTGCCGGGCATGCTGCATGGCCGGGTTGTTCGCCCGCCTTACGCCGGCTTCGATCACGGCGACCACGTCGGAAACAGCCTGATTGCGGTGGACGAGGCATCTGTCGCTCATATCGACGGCCTCGTCGCAGTCGTGGCGATCGGGGACTTCGTCGGCGTGGTGGCCACGCGCGAGGAGAATGCGGCCGAAGCAGCGCGGAGCCTAAAGGTCGACTGGCGCCCTGCTCCCCATCAGCCGGACCTGAATTCGCCCGAGAACGCCCTTCGCGCCAATCCGGCGACGCCACGCAAGCTTGCCGACAGGGGCAATGTCGATCTCGCACTGGCGGCCAGCCCGCAGCCGATGGACCGAACCTATATCTGGCCGTACCAGATGCATGCCTCGATCGGTCCCTCCTGCGCGGTCGCGGACTATCGCGACGGTCGGCTCACGGTGTGGTCCGGTACGCAGAATCCGTTTCCGATGCGCCGCGATCTGGCCCTCCTGCTCGACATCCCCGAAGACTTCATCGTGGTGGAAAGGCTCGAGGTGGCCGGTTGCTACGGGCGCAACTGCGCTGACGACGTGACCGCCGATGCCGCCCTTCTGTCGCGCGCGGTCGGCGCGCCGGTGCGCGTCCAGCTGACCCGCGAGCAGGAGCATGCCTGGGAGCCGAAAGGTGCGGCCCAGGTGATGGACGTTCGCGGAGGTCTGGATCTGGAAGGCGGGCCGGCGGCCTACGATTTCCAGACGCGCTACCCCTCCAACCTCGCACCCACGCTGCCGCTCCTTCTTACGGGCAAGGTGCCCCCCATAGCAGACGTCGTGCAAATGGGGGACCGGACAGCAATCCCGCCCTACGCCTATGGCAATCTGCGGGTAACCGTCCATGACATGCCGCCGATCGCGCGCGCCTCGTGGTTTCGCGGCGTCTCTGCGATGCCGAATACGTTCGCGCACGAATGCTACGTCGATGAGCTTGCAGCCGCAGCCGGCGTCGATCCCATCGAGTACCGGTTGCGCTATCTGCACGACCCGCGCGCGGTCGACCTCGTGCGTGCGGTCGCCGAGCGTTCGAAGTGGGTTCCGCATACGACGCACGGCACGCTGGGCGGCGAAAGCGACCTGCTTTATGGGCGGGGCTTCGCCTATGCCGTCTACGTGCACGGCAAGTTTCCGGGAACCGCCGCCGCCTGGGCGGCCTGGGTGGCCGACGTCGCGGTCAACAAGAAGACCGGCGAGGTCGCGGTGACCAAGGTCATCTGCGGCCAGGATTCCGGCCTGATGATCAACCCCGACGGGGTCCGACACCAGATCCACGGCAACATCATCCAGTCGACAAGCCGCGTACTGAAGGAGAAGGTCGATTTCTCGTCGACCGCCGTGACCTCGAAGGAATGGGGTGGCTATCCGCTGATCACGTTCCCGGAGGTGCCGGATATCGACGTGCTGATGATGCCAAGGCAGGACGAGCCGCCGCTCGGCGTGGGCGAATCCGCCTCCGTCCCGAGTGCGGCCGCCATTGCGAATGCCGTCTACGACGCGACCGGCATCCGCTTCCGTGAGCTGCCCTTCACGCCGGAGAAAATTCTCGCAGGGCTGAACGCCGACGCGCCGCGCCGTCCGCAAGTTGCTTCCCGGAAACGGTGGTGGCGCAACATCGGCCTTTCGGTGGCTGGCGGCGTCGCGGCGTTGTCCGGGCTGGCGACGATGGCATCGCCCTGGCGGCCTGCCATCCCGAGCATCGAGCGTCCCGGCAGCGACGTCTACAGTGCGGCCACGATCGAGCGCGGGCGCCTTGCGGCCGCGGCCGGCGCCTGCAGCGTCTGTCATGTCGGGAACGACGGGACCCCATTTGCCGGAGGTCGTCGTTTCGAATCGCCCTTCGGCGCCGTATATGCCACCAATATCACCCCCGATGTTGAGAACGGCATTGGCGGCTGGTCATACACTGCCTTCGAGCGTGCCATGCGCGAAGGCGTCAGCCGCGACGGGCGCCACCTCTACCCCGCCCACCCCTATACGTCCTTCGCCGGCGCAGACGACGCCGACCTGCAAGCACTCTATGCGTATCTGACCACCCAGCAGCCGGTCGCCCGGCCCGCGCCGGAAACCAGGCTGAAGTTCCCCTACAGCTTCAGGCCGATGATGGCCGGATGGAACGCCATGTTCCACAAGGCCGAGCCGTTCAAGTACGATGCGAGCCGCGACAGCCAATGGAACCGCGGCGCCTATCTGGTGGAAACGCTGGGCCATTGCTCGGCCTGCCACACCGAGCGGAATGTCCTCGGTGCGGAAAAAGGCGGTGCGGCGCATCTTTCCGGCGGCTTCGCCGACGGGTGGGAAGCACCGGCTCTGAATGCCCTCGCCAAGGGGCCCGTCGGCTGGACCGAGGACGCCTTCTTCGACTACCTGCGCAAGGGGCACTCGAGCCAGCACGGCAGTGCCGCAGGGCCGATGGCCGACGTCGTCAAGGCGATGCAGCCGCTTCCCGACAGCGACATACGCGCAATGGCCAATTACCTTGCGAGCCTGAACGCCGACGCCACCCCGGACAAGGCCGAAACGCAGCGCGAGGCGGCCATTGCCGCCACCAACGCCGCCAGGATTGAGGCGGCGCGGATCTCGCCGCGGGGCGAGCGCCTCTTCAATGGCGCCTGCGCTTCCTGCCACGGCGACGACAAGATTCTGTCGTCGCTGGCGCTGAATTCCAATCTCCATGCCAACACGCCGGACAACCTTCTGCAGGCCCTGCTGAACGGTGTCGAGGCGCCCGCGATCCTGGCGCAGACGACGGGTCGCGAGGCTCCGGAGGTCATGTCGATGCCGTCCTTCAGGCAGACACTTGACCAGCGGCAACTGAAAGACCTCGCTGCCTATGTCCGGGCGCGCTTTGCGCCGGACAAGCCTGCGTGGGACGACTTTGCAGCGGCCATGCAGCGTGTCAACGCGGCATCGCATTGAAGAGGTTTGTCGTGCACCAGCAGTGGCACTTGGAGCGGCCGGGGGAGGACATTTTCCGCAAGCCTCCTCACGCCTTCATGCCGTCGGCCTATTGGTTCTGGCATTCGGTGCCGGACGAGGCGACCTGCCGCGCGCAGCTTGCGGACTTCAAGGCGCAGGGGTTTGGTACCGTGCTGATACAGGCACGGCTGGCGATGCCGGTTACGGATTACCTGTCTCCTCCCTTCATCGCCGCCTACCGGCGCGCGATTGCGATCGCTGCTGAGCTCGGCCTCAAGACCGGCATCTACGACGACTACAACTGGATCAGCGGCCATGCGGGCGGAAGAACCGTCGCAGGGCACGACCATCTGCGGGAACGCCACCTGTTCTGGTCCGCCGGCAGCGATCGCGACGGCGAGATCAGCGGCATACGCCCGCCGTTCGTTGACGGCATGGGCCCCGACATTCTTGCCTGGCAGTATGAGGAAGGCCGGGTCGAGTGGTGCGAGTGGAGGATCGAGGCGGCGATCCTGAGCGCTGCGGCCGTCCCTCATGACCCTGAGCAGATCGTCGAGGTGACGCGTGAGGCGCACATCGTCAGCAGCGATGCCACCGGCTGCCGCTTTGCCTTTGACGGCGCGGTTCCGGAGGGACATGTGCTCACCGTCTTCGTCAGCGCCCGCTCGGCGACCTCGCGGCTGATCAACTATCTCCTTCCCGAGGCCGCCAGCCGGTTTATCGAAGTCGGCCTTGAACCCTTGATCGAGCCGCTGCGGGCATTCGTGCCGGATACGCTGGGCTTCGTCTTCTACGACCAGCCCGCCGCCGGCTTCTATCGGTGGGACCAGATCTCGGGACACCTCGGAAACAGCCTGCTCTTTTCGCAGGCACTGCCGTCAGCGGTGGAAGCGGAGACCGGGCTTTCCTTTGCGAAGGCCCTGGCGGCGCAGGTACATGAGGTCGGGGCGGAAACGGCGAGATTGCGTGCGCAATTCTTCGCTGCCTATTCCAGCAGAATGAACGAGGCATTCTTCGGTACGCTGCGCAAGTGGTGTGAGCGGACCGGGATCGCCCTCACGGGACATGAGATCCTGCCGCATGTCAGCTCCTGGTCGCTCAACGGCGGCTTCACCAGCATCGATCCACGCGTAGCACCCGCTGTCGATTTCTTCGGTATCGATGCGTTCCGGGACGGGACCGCTGTCGACGCCAACAATTTCGTCCCGCAACTTGCTCCGAAGCTCGGCGATTCCGTTGCCCGGGCCAACGGCCGGAGCCGCTGCGCCGTCGAAACCTATGCCAGCGCGTTGCGCACCCCGGTGCGGGGGGCCGGACAATGGGAGCTGACGCTCGAGACCTTGCGCGCCCACATCATCCGCCTTCATTGCCTCGGTATGCGCCAGCATGTCTGGCACGGGGTCTACCAGACAGACGGCCGCGACGACGATCCCACACCGTTCACCAATCCGCGCTTCGACTTTGCGCCAGGCATCAACTTCGAGCCCTGGTGGCCCTATCATGGACTGTTCGCAGAAGAGTCGGCGCGGCTCTCGGCCTTCATGGAGCCGGCGAAGCCGCTTGCGCCCGTCGCCATTCTCTATCCGCTGCACACGGCCTGGGCGGAGGGGCCGCGCCACAGCCATGCCCGACACGTCGGCGCCTGGTGCGAAGGTCTTCTGGAGCTCGGTTGCGACTTCACGATCGTCAGCGAAAGCGATCTTGCAGCAGGCAAGGTGAGCAACGGACAAATCGAGGTTGCGGGCCTCACATTCGATGCGGTCGTCCTGCCTTCGGTGACGGTCCTCAAATCGGTCGCCGTGCTGCAAAGTCTCGACCGCTTCGGCAAGGATGGCGGGCGCGTTTGGTCCTCGGGCGATCTGCCGCGCACATGTTGCGAAGCGACCACCCCTTCCGCCACCGTGTTGCCGTCGACGCATTCTGCAGACGCGCCGACACTTCAGGAACTCGCAAAACTTGTGTCCGACCTGCCGGATCGCGGAGTGACGATCAGCGCGACCATGCCGCGCAGACCCTGGACATGGATCGGCGCCGAACCCGATGGCGGTTGGCGGGTGGTGCTGTTCAACGACGGCGAGGACCCCGGCGGTTGCGAGATCGCGCTCGGTTCGGCGATGCGGTGCGAGATGTGGTCTCCGGCGGACGGGAACATTGCCGCGCTTGCGGATTGCGACAGGCTCTCCGTGGCGCTGGAGGCGCAGGAGCTGCGATGCTTTCGCTTTCTTCCAGGCGCGGCCGCTGGCCAATGCGCCTCGGCTCTGTCGTCCCTGCCATCGGCTGATGGCATCTCGACGGTTCTGGACGGGGTCTGGAACTTCGCCGTCGATGGAGGCCCTGCATCCGCTTCGCTTTCCGTCGACGCCGGATGGGAGGAGCAGGGCTTTGCCTCCTTCTCGGGCACCGGCATTTACTTCCGCGAGATCGCGATCGACACGGAAGGCGAATGGTTGCTCGAGGTGCCGGAGGCGCATACGGCGGTCTCGATACGGGTCGACGGACGCTTATGCGGGCGCCGTGGCTGGCGCCCCTACCGTTTCGCACTGGGCCGGCTCGCCAAGGGTGGCCACCGCCTGCAAATTGCCGTGTCCAATACGGCGGCCAACCGCTATTACCGCAACACACCCTATCAGGGCGACATGCAGGACCCGAGCGGACTGACCGCTCCTCCCCGCCTCGTCCTTCTTCAGGAAAGCTGAGCGACCATGCTGAAACATGCGACAGTCCCGATCGAACGCGCCTGGAATACCTGGTCCGATCGGCCCGCCGAAATGGTGTTCTTGCCGCTTGGCGTGCGCGTGACGCCCATCCTTTACTCGACGCGGACGCGAACGACCTCGGCGATCGAGCCGCGGCGTGACGCCGTAAGGTTGGGCCGGCACGCCATCGACGGTTCGCTCATAGAGCTGGAAACCGATCACGCCGGAACAACGGTTGCGTTTTCCTGGGACAAGGCCGATCCCTTCGCCATAAGAGGCGAGTGGCACGGCAAGGCCAGCGGCGAATGGGGGCTCCGGTTCTGGATCGCTCTGGCGATTTCGTCCGAGGGCGGCGAAAGCGTGCAGTATCGTGTCGATGATGGCGTGGCCCTGGTCAAGGTTGGAACGCGCTACGTCGCGGTGGCGAGCGCCGATGCTCCGGTCCAGGTGACGGGGCATGACGATCTCGATGCCCTGCGGGCCGACCTCGAAACGAATGGCTATTTCTATCTCGGCAGCCGAAGCAACGACGCTCCTGTGCTTGCGCTTCGTTTCAATCTGGAAATGATGCGCCATGGTGCATATGCGGCGGCCGTCGCGGATAGTGCCGAACTTGCCATCGAAAAAGCACGGGGCGAACTGACGCGAAAGACCGCGGCCGGTCGTGCGGATGATCATGCCGGCCGTTTTGCCGGATCGCTTGACGCCATTCGCGACGTCGTTGCCTGGAACACCATCTGGGATGCGACCAACGCCCGCCCCTACACGGCAGTCACGCGGATCTGGAATCTCGGCAAGTTCGCCGTCTGGTACAACGACCAGATTTTCGCCGCGCAGTTGGCAGGAACGTTCGACGCCGATCTGGCGCGCGAGAACCTGGCTGCAGCGCTGGCGGGAGCGACACCGCAGGGCAACATCGCCTGCATCGTGACGTCGAACGATGCCTGGGTGGATCGCAGCCAGCCGCCGCACGGCGCCCTTGCCGTCTGGCAGCTCTATCAGCGTACCGGCGAGCGGTCCCTTCTGGAGGCCAACTATGTGGCCCTCGCCCGCAATCAACGCTGGTGGAGGAAGAGCCGCGACCCCGAAAAGCGCGGGCTTCTCTCCTGCGGCACATCCGACGTCGGCGAGGCGCTCTACAAGGGCACCGCCTTCGGTGCCCGCAACGAAACGGGCATGGACAATTCGCCGACCCATGACGAGGCGATCTACGATCCGGCGACGCGGACGCTTTCAACCTTCGATCTCGGCCTGAACTGCGCCGCCGCGCTCGATGCGGAAATACTGGCGCGCGTGGCCGAAATTCTCGGCCATCCTGAGGATGCCCGCGAGTTCGCGGCGATCGCGGAAAACAGCCGCAGGCTGATCCGCGAGGAGTTGTGGGACGACAGCCGCAAGATCTTTGCCAACCGGCAGCGCAACGGCGGCTTCGTCCGCTCGCTGTCGCCGACAAGCTTCTATCCGCTGTTCTGCGGTGCGGCCAGCGACGAGCAGGCCGCCTTCCTGCTTCAGCACCTTGCGGACGAGCGTACCTTTGCGGGGACATTCGGCCTGCCGAACGTCACGCGCGACGATCCGGCCTTCGCCGACAACGTTTACTGGCGTGGGCGCATCTGGCCGAACGTCAACTACATGGTTTGGCTGGGCCTGCGGCGATACGGCTTCTACGCTGAAGCGACGAGCCTCGCGGAGATGAGCCACGCGCTTTTCATGAAGTCCTGGCGTCAGGACCGGATCGCCGCCGAGAACTACAACGCCACGACCGGCGAGGCGATGGACCAGGGCGATACGGATCCCTTCTACATATGGGCGGCCTTGCTGCCTTTGATGGCAGTCGGCGAGGTGGTCGATTTCGATCCCTGGAACGGATGGGAAATCCGTAATCCCGGTCGCGATACAAGCATCGGACCGATGCTGTCGCCGATGGGAAAACTCGGTATCCGTGTCGAGAACAAGCTTCTCACATTGGAACTTGACGGAAAGCCGAGGCTCGCGACCGACCTCCAGACGCGCCTGTCAAACATCGCATTATGGCCCCGCGGTTTCAGTTGCGTCATCGGTGCGGATGATGCGGCCGGCAGCATCCGCATCGTCGATGTCGAAGCCATGTCAGTCGTGGCCGTCCGCCTGAACGGAGCGGAAGCGCGCTGGAGCCTCGTTGGCGGCGACCTGCAGATCGAGGTTGGGCCTGCGGGTGCTGCTCGGACGCTTGACGTTCATTTTTCGACCGCGCTTACCGCGCCTTCATAAGGAAGAACTTGACAGAAGGAAATTCTGTCTTATTAATTTGTACACAAATAAAAATAACAAACGTACAGCCGACGTTCAGAGGGTTTGAGCAGGAGTTTCGACCGAGCGCAAAATGTGCCGCGTCGCAACTGACTGGGATAATGCGCATCAGTGGTAGGCAGGCTCTCTGTTTCGGTAGCAGAGGCGGGTTGCCTGCGCGCGTTTTATCTTTTTTACTCTTCCAGCACCCTGAACATTTAATTCGTGTACGAATTAAATTCGGCGACTCTTTTCCCACTGTCCGCCAATTCCGGATGGTGTGGTGAACAACCGCAATCGATGGCTGCCGCCGCGATTGTCAACAACAGCAGGTCCACCAGAGGGGTGCAACAATGGCTGAATTTTCAAGACGCAATACGCTGAAGCTCATGACGGCTACACTGGCCGCCGGGGCAAGCTTCTCACTCTTGCCGCGCAGGGCCTTTGCTTCAGGTCAGATCACCGTGCTCAACTGGCAGGGCTACGGCACCGACGAGGCCTGGTCGCTGAAGCAGTTCACCGAAAAGACCGGCATCACCGTGGTGCACGACTACTACAGCTCAGAATCCGAGATGCTGACCAAGATGCGCACCAATCCCGGCGCGTACGATCTTGTCGTCCTCAACGCCGCACGCTGCGCCCAGGCCGTCGCCGAAGACCTGCTGCAGCCGATCGATTTCTCGAAGGTGCCCAACGCCGCGACCGTCGATGAGGCACTGCGCAGCAACCCCAATTTCTCCAAGGACGGCGTAGGCTTTGCCGTTCCGTGGGTCTGGGGCATGACCGCGCTCGCGATCCGCGAGGGCAAGCCGAAGCCGGAGAGCTACAACGCGCTTGCTGATGCGACCTACAAGGGTCGCGTGGCAATGGACGACGACGCCATCATCAATGTCGGCATCGGTGCGCTGATGACCGGCCAGAACATGAACGATCCGCAGGATCTGGCTGCGGTGACCGAGGCCCTCAAGTCGATCAAGCCGAACGTCAAGCTCCTCTGGTCGACCGAGGACCAGTGGAACAAGTCGTTCGCCGCCGACGAGTTTGATCTGTCGATCTTCTGGTCGGGCGGCTCGGTCCGCTCGAAGCGCAATTCGAAACTGCCTGTCGAATTCGTCGTTCCGAAAGAGGGCGCAGTGGGTTGGGTCGACGGTCTTGGCATCCCCGCTACCGCACCGAACCCGGAGGGCGCGCTTGCCTTCGCCAACTGGATGATCGACCCGGCCTTCTATGTCGAATGGGCAACCAAGGTCGGCGCCCCCGCATCCTCGAACTCCTCTGCACTGAACAGCTTGCCGGCCGACGATCTGAGCCGCCAGGTCCACAACCCGGATTACCTGAAGACGATGAGCATCATGTCGGCACTGCCCGACGACCGCCGCGAGGCCTTCAACAATGTCTGGCAGGAAGTGAAAGCCTTCTATGCAGAATGACCAGCTCGCCCTGGCGCAGACGCGCGGATCCGTCGATCCGCGCGTCAAGCGCCCCCTTCCCGCCTGGGTCTCGACGACGGCGCTGTTGCTGCCGACGTACGGCTGGCTCACGCTTGCCGTCTTCCTGCCGCTGCTTACCATGCTGGCCTTCAGTTTCATGTCGGCCACCCCGATGGGCAAGACGCCGGTCGAGTTCACGCTGAAGCAGTACCGGGCCTTCATCGATCAGCCTTATCTTCTGCGGATCGGCTTCAATTCGCTCATGATGGGTTTCTGGACGACGCTGTTCTGCGCCATTCTGGGCTTTCTCGCAGCCGTTGCGCTGGTGCGCGCGACGGTCGGCAAGACGCGCGAGGCGCTCCTTGTGCTGATCCTGCTGCCGTTCTGGACCAATGGCCTGGTCCGCGTCTTCTCCTGGACGATGGTGCTTCGGGAAAACGGCTTTCTCGACAATCTGCTGCACATGGTTGCCCCGGATGCAGGATCGATCAGCATCCTTTACACGCGCTACGCCGTCGTGCTCGGGCTGGTGCATGGCTATCTGCCCTATATGATCCTCACCTGTTACATCGCGCTCGTGACGATTGACGACGCCATCATCGAAGCTGCCGCCAGCCTCGGCGCGCGCTGGTGGACGATCCTCTACAAGATCCTCATTCCGATGGCCGCGCCCGGCCTGATCTCCGGCGCCGTGCTGATCTTCATTCCGGTCATTGGCTCCTTCATGGAACCGCGCATTCTCGGCGGGCGCGTCGGCGTCACGATGGGAACAGTCATCGAGGACCAGTTCACGCAAGCCTTCAACTGGCCGCTCGGCGCGTCACTCTCGTTCACGCTCCTCGCAGTCGTACTGGCAATCTTCGCAACGTTCTCCGGCATCCTGCGCCGCGGCACTGCGGGTTGAGGATCACGCCATGAAACAGATCGGACGCTTTTACCTGATCGCGATTTTGGTGTTCCTATACACGCCCATCATTGTGATGATGGCGATGGGGTTCAACGAGTCGCCACTTTACGAACTGCCCTTTACCTTCTCGACGCGTTGGTACGAGGCTCTGCTTGCAAACCAGCCCCTGCTGAAGGCCGGCGCGAACAGCATCATCATCGCGCTGACTACGGCAGTGATTGCCACCACGCTTGGTACGATGGCTTCCGTCGCGCTTTCGCGCCGGACCTTCCGCGGAAGAAGCCTTCTGCAGATCCTGCTTCTGCCGCCGATTGCGATTCCGTGGCTGATCACCGGCACGGCGATGCTGATCTTCTTTTACTGGAGCGGCATCGGGCGCGGCATGCACGCCCTGTTGATCGGCCACGTCGCGCTTGCCATTCCCTATGTAGTTCTCGTGGTCGGGACGGGTTTCAAGACGGTGCGCGCGGATCTCGAGGAGGCGGCCATGAGCCTTGGCTCCACGCCAGTTCATGCCTTCTTCTCGGTAACGCTGCCGCTTCTTTATCCGAGCATCCTCGGTGCGGCGCTGTTCGCCTTTGCGGTCTCGCTGGACCAGTTCGTCATTTCCTACTTCCTCGCAACGCCCGGGTACACAACCCTGCCGGTGCAAATCTACTCGGCAATCCGCAAGGGCTTCACACCCGAAATCAATGCGATCTCGACCTTGCTGCTGCTCGGTTCGATGGCCGCCATCCTGATCTTTGCGCGCTTTGCCAAACCCGGAGACACCCGTGACAAACGTTAAAGTCAAGTCCGTCGCCAAGACCTATGGCCCCATCCCGGTTCTCACCGATATCAGCACCGAGTTTGAGGAAGGATCATTCACCAGCCTGCTCGGCCCTTCCGGTTCAGGGAAGACGACGCTTCTTCGCATCATCGCGGGCTTCATCAAGCCCGACGAGGGCATCATCATGATCGGCAACAACGACGTGACGAACGTGCCGGTCTGGGGCCGCAACATCGGCATGATGTTCCAGTCCTACGCCTTGTTCCCGCACATGACGATCGCGCAGAACGTCGCCTTCGGCCTGGAACGTCGTGGCATCAAGGGAGAGGCGGCCCGCAAGGAGGTGGATCGGGCCCTGGAGATGGTGCGCCTGTCCGGCTTCGGCGATCGCACGCCCAAGCAGCTCTCCGGCGGCCAGCAGCAGCGTGTTGCCCTGGCGCGGGCCATCGTCATCAAGCCGAGCGTGCTGCTTCTCGACGAGCCGCTTTCCGCACTCGACCGTCGCCTGCGGCAGGAGATGCAGGTGGAATTGCTGCGGATCCAGCGCGAAAGCGGCCTGACCACCATCTTCGTCACGCACGACCAGGAAGAAGCCCTGACGCTCTCCGACAAGGTCGCAATCCTCGATCGTGGCCGCATCGTGCAGATCGGCGAGCCGGAAACGGTCTACGAAAGGCCGTTGACGCGTTTTGCAGCCGAGTTCCTCGGCGATTCCAACTTTCTTTCCGGGAAGGTCGAAAACGGCGCAGTCCGGCTCTCCAACGGCACGGTCGTGCGCAGCGACAGCGCGCTGCCTGGCAACGGTGCGGACGTCACGCTGGCGATCCGCCCCGAGAAGATGTCGCTGGCGACAGCGGACAGCCAGCCCAACCGGCTCTCGGCGCGCATTACGACGGTCATCTATGCCGGCCCTGTTCTCTCCTACATCCTGGAGACCCCGGATGGGCTGCCGTTGAAGCTATTTGCGCAAAATCGCGATGGCCGTGTCCTGCGCGAAGGCGAAACCGTCAGCCTGAGCTGGTCGCCGGAGCACACGATCGCTGTGGCGAACTGACCAGATGCCCGGGCGTGGACATTGGAACAATGCGCTGCATGTCACGATCGACATGCAACGGCTCTTTGCGGAGGACACGCCTTGGCACACGCCCTCGCTTGGTTTCATTTTGCCAAACGTCGTTCGCCTTTGCGAGGCGTGGCCCGAAAGGACCATCTATGCCCGATTCGTCGTGCCTGCCAATGCGCAGCAAGCTTCCGGCAGCTGGCAGTCCTACTTCGACCGCTGGAACATGATGACGGGAGATGTGCTCGATCCGGCAATGCTCGATCTGGTCGATCCGCTTTCATCGATCGCCGCCAGGGGTTGGGTCGTCGACAAGTCCACCTACTCGATCTTCGCAGTCCCTGGTTTCGCAGAGAGGCTTGCTGGCGAACGGGTGGACACGGTTATCATGTCAGGCGTCGAGACGGATGTGTGCGTCTACGCAAGCCTGCTGGCAGCAGTCGATCTCGGATATCGGGTGGTGCTGGCAACCGATGCACTCGGAAGTGCCGACCCCCTGGCTCATGACGCCGTGTTGCAGCATCTTGTGCCACGACTGCCTGAGCAAATCCAACTCATGACCACCGCCGCCATTCTTGAGCGGTGGAAACGGTAGCGACGCGTTGGCCCGGCATAGAAGACCGCCCAACCATTGAGGAGCCTTTGGATGGACATAAGCTCGAACGAGCAGCACCTGTCCGGCAAGCCAACCCAAAACGGCACCGGGCCTGCGGGATCGGACCAGTATGCGCTCGGCGAACAGATAGGCTTTTTCCTTCGCCAGGCCAACCAGCGTCACGTCTCGATCTTCGCCGGACTCATGGCGGAAAAGCTGACGACCACGCAATGGGCGGCTCTGGTCAAGCTCAAGGAAATGCAGCCCTGTTCCCAGGGCAGCCTCGGACGGGAAACGGCCATGGACATGGCGACGATCAAGGGCGTGGTGGATAGGCTGGTAAAGCGCAATCTGATCAACACCGCCCCCGATCCGAGCGACGCGCGACGGCTGGTGCTCACGCTGACGGAGGAGGGCATCGCCATCGTCCAGCGCAACCTTTCGGTTGCCCTGGAAATATCGCGGGAAACGCTCAGGCCTCTGAGCACGGCAGAGCAGATGATGTTGATGGAATTGCTGCGGAAGATCAGCTGAGCGCCAAGCCGACAGACAGAAATTGCAGGAAATCGTGATGTTCCAAGATGCCAACGTCACTGTCGCG
This sequence comes from Hyphomicrobiales bacterium, assembly GCA_900469965.1. Classification (GTDB taxonomy): domain Bacteria; phylum Pseudomonadota; class Alphaproteobacteria; order Rhizobiales; family Rhizobiaceae; genus Mycoplana. Next base: position 261,314 of record UBZP01000013.1, read on the forward strand.
GATGTCATTGCGACCATGACCGACGAGGAGAAGGTCGATATTCTCAGTGGACGGGGGCTTTGGAAGACTGCCTCGATCGCGCGCCTGAACATTCCGTCGGTCATCATGACGGATGGAACCTACGGCGTGCGCTATTCCACGACGCAGATCGACGCGGGTGACGACGACGAAGACAGCTTGCAGCAGTTTCTCGCGGTCGTGAACCAGGATGCCGACGACGACACGGGAATGTTCGGCACGACCCTTCCGGCGACCTGCTTTCCAAACGGCAACCTGATCGGCTGCTCGTGGGACTACGATCTGACCTACCGGATGGGACAAGCTCTCGCCGCGGAGTGCCATCAGATGGGTGTCCAGCTTCTCCTCGGACCGGGGATCAACACCCGGCGGACGCCGCTGGCCGGTCGCGCCTACGAATACTACTCCGAGGATCCGGTCATCAACGGCGATCTTGCCGCAGCCCTGATAAGCGGCCTGCAGGACCACGGTATCGGCGCCTCGCTGAAGCATTTCGCCTGCAACAACTCCGAAATCGACCGCACCAACACCAGTTCGGACGTCAGCGAGCGGGCGCTCCGCGAGATCTACCTCGCCGGGTTCGAGCGGGCGATCGCCCTGAGCGCGCCATGGACCGTGATGAGCGCCTACAATCCCATCAACGGCGTGCAGGCGGCGGAAAACCACTGGCTTCTTACGCAGGTGTTGCGTCAGGAATGGGGATATGAAGGGCTGGTCGTTTCCGACTGGCATGCGATCAAGGATCGCCCGGCGTCGCTGGCAGCGGGAACCGAGCTGGACATGCCGGAAAGCAAACCGCGCAAGGGGCAATTGCTGGCCGCCCTGAAAACCGGTGAGGTCGACCGGCAGGCTGTCGATGTCGCCTGCGGGCGGATGCTCGATTTCGTGCGCAAATGTCTCGCTGCAAAGCCAACCGTGCCCGGTGCGGACCTCGACCGACATCATGCGCTCGCACGCGACATTGCGGCGGAGTCGATCGTTCTCTTGAAGAACGAGAAAGCGGTGCTGCCGCTTGACCCGGCCACGATGCGGCGCCTACTCATCGTTGGTGACGGCGCCGTGAACCCGCAGATCCAGGGATCCGGATCGGCAACCACCAATCCCTATCTCGTCGATATCCCGTTGTCGCAGATCGAGGCACGGGCGGCCGGGCGGTTTGTCGTTGAACACCTGCCCTCGCCCGACGGGACGGCAATGGAAATCGAGGCGCACGTCGCCCGGATTTGCGAGCGCGCCCGGGACGCTGACGCAGTCATCGTCTTTGCCGAAAACGAAAAGGGGCGCAATGGTGAGGGTAACGACCGCGACACGCTGGATATCGTGGCCGCGCAGAACGCGGTGACCGCAACGCTGGCGGGTGTCGCAGACAAGCTCGTCGTCGTGCTCACCATGCCGGATGCCGTTGAGATGCCGTGGCTGGGAACGGTGCATGCCGCACTTGCCTGCTTCTACCCCGGCCAGGGGGGCGGCGAAGCCATTGCGCGCATTCTCTTTGGAGAACAGAACCCCTGCGGCAAGCTGTCGGCGACGATGCCAGTCAGGATCGAGGATATCCCAGGCTGGCACAGCTATCCGGGCGAGCACGGCCGTCACCTCTATAGCGAGGGCATCTTCGTCGGCTATCGCTACTACGATCTCAAGAAAGTTGTGCCGGCCTTTCCCTTCGGGCATGGCCTGAGCTACACGGCTTTCGCCTACGAGGATCTGGCGATAGACACCACCGAGATCTCGCCCGGCAGCAGTTGCAGCGTTACGCTGACGATCCGCAATACAGGCCCGATGCCTGGAAAGGAGATCGTGCAAATCTATGTGCAGCCCGTCGTACCCGGCCTGAAGCGGCCCATACGAGAACTCAAGGCGTTTGCTAAGATCGCTCTTCAGCCGGGGGAATGCAAATCGGTGTCGCTTTGCCTCGCGCCCCGTGATTTCCAGTATTTCGACCCGTCGCGCGGTAGCTGGGTTTTGCAGGCGGAGGCATTTGTCATCGAGGCGGCGGCATCATCGCGGGACATTCGGCTGTCTCAGCTTGTCCCTTGCCGAAGTGAGCCACTCCGCCCGCCCGTCTTCACCGCGCATACTCCAACCTCGACAATCCTGGCCGACGCGGGCGCGACCGAGACCGTGCGAGCATTCATTGCCGAGAAGCTCTCCCTTTCCGCCGATGAAGCGAGGAACATCACGGAAAAAGTTCGCGGCTCTTTCCTCGGTTTTCATGAAAGCCTCAGCTGGTTTATCGGCGACAGCATCTCGAACGAGGACGTTGCACAGCTGCTGTACGATCTCAACAACGAAAGCCGGGGCCCAGCCGCCGGCAGTGAGTTGGGCTCACAGGTGCGGTAGTCCTCTCGCCTGATCCCGTCGGTCTTGCTGCCTACGCCGGCCGATACTTCGCTGGCGTGGGCTAGGCTAGGGCAGATGTGCCATGAGCTTGGGAAGGGCCGAGCCGGTCGTCACGAAGAACGCGAAGCGGTCCTTCAGGATCGCGCTGCCGAGGGACGCTTTGCTTCCGGAATGAGCCCGCGCCACGCGACGTAACCGCCATAGTCGTACTGCGTCAGCGTGGTGACGGCAGCGCGCGTGACCGAGCCAAGCCCGTCTGCACCTATGACGAGATCCACGGTTTCAGTCGCACCATCCGCAAACATCTTCGACGCCTCGCGTTCGTCATCGACGACGCGCCTCACCTTGCGCCCGAGTACATAGCTGCCCGGCGCCAGCATCGAGAAGACGCCCTCATAGAGAACGTCCCACGAGATCTGCGTCTGCGGTGCGCGGATTCGTCCCGAGACCCGCCCGTCGACATCGAGATACATGCGCTCGAAGGCTTCCACACCCACCTGGGCGAGTTCGCGCGATCCGATGCGCCCGAGCACGTCATACAGGTCGTGCTGCCCGATCAAGCCCGCGCCCCGGCCGCCGAGCTCGGCGGTGGAGCGCTCGTAGACAATGACGTCGTGGCCGTCGCGCGGGAGCAGGATGGCGGCAAAGAGCCCGCCGAGGAAGTCGCCGACGACCCGCACGCGTAGTCTTCTCATCGCTCGCTCCTCAACGGGTCTTTCCGACGGTGGCGGACCGATTGTGCGCCACCAATTTGATGCCGATCGCAACCAGCGCGAACACCACGCCGAGCACGCTGACGGCCACCCATGCGCCATAGGCCCAGGCAGCCGCGGCCGAGGCGGAACCAAATGCGCCGCCCAGGAACATCCCCGTCATGAAGATCGTATTGAGGCGGCTGCGGGCCTCGGGATCGATCGCGTAGATGATGTGCTGGTTTGCGACCAGAGCGCTCTGGATGCCGAAGTCGAGAATGATCACGCCAATGACGAGGGCTGCCAGCGATGACCAGAGGCCGAAGACGATCCAGGCGATGGCGGCCAGCACCGCGCCCATCCAGACGACGAAGCCGGGGCCACGGATATCGGCGACCTTGCCGGCCAGAGGTGCCGCAAAGATGCCGACGGCGCCGACGATCCCGAAAAGACCCGCCAGGCCCGCGCCGAGACCGAATCTCGGCCCCTGCAGATAGAGCGCAAGGATCGTCCAGAACGCAGTGAAGGAGGCGAACAGCGCCGCCTGGACCAGCGTCGCCGTTCTCAAGGACGGCTGGTGCTTCCACAACTGAATGAGCGATCGCATCGCCATGTGATAACGCATGCGCGATGCCGGGCGATGATGGGGTAGCGTCAGGAACATCAATGCCGCTGCGACAAGCGCCATCGGCACTCCGATCCAGAACATCTCGCGCCATCCGGCATGCTGTCCGACGAAACCGGACAGCGTCCGGCTGAGCAGGATGCCCGACAGGACGCCCGCCATCACGGTGCCGATCGCGGCGCCGCGCTTTTTAGGAACGGCAAGCGAAGCGGCAAAGGGTACGATCTGCTGTGCGACGGTAGAGGCCGCACCGACGAGAAACGATGCGGCGACGAGAAGCCAGGCAGTCGGCGCCAGCGCCGCAAGCAGAAGTGTCGCCGCCAGCAGCACGAACTGGCCGATGATCAGCGGGCGGCGGTGAACGTGATCTCCCAGCGGCAGCAGCAGGAAGAGACCCAGCGCGTAGCCCAGCTGCGTCGCTGTGGGAACAAGCCCCGCAATGGTCTGATGCTGGAACTCCGCTTCGATAAGGCCAAGCATGGGCTGGTTGTAGTAGATGTTTGCCACCGCGATACCGCCAGCCGTTGCCATGGCAAGAAGGCCAAACCGCCCGACGTCACCATGCGAGGCGTCCGCATCCGCGGTCGAGATTCTCATATCCATTTTCATGCCTTTCTGGTTGAAGAAAGCGATGTGACAGATCTAGAACTCTATCGAAACAGGATGTACTGCTCTGGTCCGTTCGGCCTGTATAACGGAATATGATAGTGAACCTCGACGATGTGCGCGTCTTCTGCGTTTCTGTTTCGGCTGGCAGCCTCGCGGCTGCCGCACGTCGGCTTGGGATCACAGCCATGATGGCGAGCCGGCGTCTTGCCGCGCTTGAGGCTTCGCTTGGCGTTAGGCTGCTGCATCGGAGCACGCGCGCCCTCTCCTTGACGCCGGAGGGAGAAACCTTCCTGCCTTTCGCCCAGGCGATCGTCGAAAACGGCGACGAAGCGCTCGCCAGGATGCGCTCCGACAGCCGCGGCGCCGCCGGCCTGCTGCGCGTCTCCGTGCCGGTCGCCTTCGGACTGCGCTTCGTCGCACCTGTCGTGCCCGGCCTGCTTGCCCGCCATCCCGAACTGCGCATCGCACTTCACCTTAGCGATGCGCTGCCCGATCTCGTCGCCACCGGGACGGATCTCGCGATCCGCATTGCCAGGCTTCGCGACAGCAGCCTCGTTGCGCAGAAGCTTGCCGACAACCCCCGTCTCCTTGTCGCAAGCCCCGGCTATCTGGCGGCACGGGGAACGCCTGCTTCGCTCGACGCGCTTTCGGCACACGACTGCCTGCCGCTGGACGGCGTCACGCACTGGACGTTCTCAAGCGCAAAGAGCGACAGGCATATCCGCGTCAATGCGCGCTTCTCATCGAGCAGCATCGCCGCCTGCCTGTCCGTGTGCCTTGCCGGTGGCGGCATCGCACTACTGTCCCGCTGGAACGTCAGTGACGACCTCGAGTCCGGCAGGCTGGTCCAAATCGAGCTGGCCGACGCGCAACCCGAAACGTTGAACATCTGGGCCGTTTATCCGACCGCCCGCCTTGTCCTACCCAAGGTGCGTGTTTTCATCGCAGCCCTGCGCCAGGCGCTGGTCCAGGCGGGCGTCTCGCCCCTCAAAGGGTGACGATCGGACAACTATCGCTGCTTGATTGATGGCATGAATGCACCGACCAGGACGAGCCTTTGCGCGTTGATGAAGGAGCTGTTTCGACCCCATCCCGGTCGTAAAGCTGCAAGCAAGCGGGGCCTGCAAGCAACCGATTCATAGGCACAGCACGCGCCGT
>UBZP01000011.1 GCA_900469965.1 Hyphomicrobiales bacterium
TGCCGCACCTTCGAACCCTCGCCCAGCCCGCTTCGCCCGGCGGCCCGCGTCCCCCTCTCGACGGTCATGCCGGCCCCCGAGCCGGCATCCAGCGGCGCCGCGTCCGCGGCGCGAGGAATGCACTTTCCGCGCAAGGACTTGCGCGGGCTGGATGCCGGATCCAGTCCGGCATGACGGATGAAGTGAAGACTGCGGCGCCGGGCGGGGAGCGCCGCGGCCGGACCTGACCCCGGCCCGGCCGCATCACGCCGCAGCCGCCGGCCGTTGCTTCAGGCAGTCCGCCAGGAACGGCACCGCGGCGGCGATGGCGGGACTGTCGCGCAGGTCGTGATGATAGGTCAGCCAGGCGTCGCGGGCATAGGCGCCGGTGGAAGCGTCCATCTCCACGAGCCCCAGCCGCGCCGCGGCGAACTCCGGCAGGGCGGCGATGCCGAGCCCGGCCGCCGCTGCGGCCGCCTGGATCGCCAGGTCGTTGCTGCGCAGGGCGAGCGGCCGCTTTCCGGCGATCTCCATCAGCCAGGTCTGCTGCGCGATCTCGCCGACGCTGTCGTCGAAGCCGATGAACTCGTAGTCCGCGGGCGCGCGGCCGGCGAGATAGGACGCGGCGGCGTAGAGGCGGTAGCGGATCGTCGCCGCCTTGCGCACGACCAGCGTCGTGTCCGCGGGACGGCTGAGCCGCACCGCCACGTCCGCCTCGCGGCGCGTCAGCGACACGGTCTGGATGTGGCCGAGCAGGCGCAGGCGGATGTTCGGATGGTCCTTGCGGAAGGCGGCAAGGCGCGGGGCGATCAGCCCGACGGCGATCACCGGCGGCGCGCTGACCGAGACCTCCATCGGCCTTTCGCCCGGCCGTGGATGGAGCGAGCGCTCCACCGCCAGCGCCTCCACCTCCATGCGCCGCGCATGTTCGGCGACCCGCACGCCCTCCGGCGTCAGCTGGTAGCGCCGCGCCCGCCGGTCCACCAGCCGCACGCCGGTCTTCTCCTCGAGTGCCGCGATCCGCCGCGCCACCGTCGCATGGTCGACCTTCAGCCGCCGGGCGGCGGCCGAGAGCGAGCCGTCATCGGCAAGGGCGGTGAAGTAGCGCAGGTCGTCCCAGTCCAGCATTGTGCAGAAACTCACATCCGATGTGCCGTCTTCGGGAATAGCGCACAATGGCCCCGCCGTGCAACAAGCGGTCATCAACGGAGGGCATGGACATGCTGGCGATGAACGAAACGAAGGACCTGCGGATGCCGCGTCCGCGCAAGCTTCCCGCGCGGGCGCAGGTCGTGGTGATGCCGATGATCCTGTCGTTTCTGATGTCGGGCATCGTCTCGGCGATCTCGACTCTGCGCGTCGTCGGCTTCGCCGCCGATACCCACTGGCGCATCCTCGAGGCCTGGAGCGTCTCCTACGTCGTCGCCTTCCCGGTGGCGCTCGTCGTCCTGCCGATCGTCCGGCGGATCGTCGGCCTTCTGGTCGAGACGCATCCCCTGCCGCAGGCTCCCCAGGGTGCGGGCCGGCCCGGCCGGACACAGGTCGCAGGGCAGGGCATGGCCACGGCGCCTATCGCTTGCGCCCGCCCATCGCAAACATCGCCGTGAAGACGGCAAGCGCCGCGCCCACCATCAGCGGTCCGGCCTCCAGTCCGGCCACTTCCATCACCAGCCCGGTGAGGCTGGAGCCGGCGCCGCTGCCGACGGCGTAGGTCAGCCCGTAGGCGGCGCTGCCCGCCACCAGCATGCTGCCGCGGTAGGTCTCGCCCAGCATGGCGAGCGCGCAGGTGTAGAGCGAGAAGCTCGCCGCCCCGATCAGGCCGAAGGCGACGAGGATCGGCGCCGGCGCGTCGAGCAGGGGCAGGACGATGAAGCCGCCCGCCGCAGCCGCCGCCGTCGCCACCGCGACGCCGTGCTTCGGCAGCCGGTCCAGCGCATAGCCGATGAAGGGTTGCGCCAGCGCCGTCGGCAGCGCCAGCACGGTGACGCTGAGCGCGGCGAAGGCCTCCGAGTGCCCGCTCTTGACGAAATAGACCGGCATGGCCGAGATCGCCGCGATGTCGGCAAAGCCGAAGGCGAAAACCATCGCCACCAGCATCGGCGCGTGGCGGAAGAAGGAGAAGACGTCCTTCGTCGACGACGGCTCCGGCACTGTCCGCGTCGAGACCAGCAGCAGCCCGGTGGCGAAGGCGACGAGCGCGAGATAGACGGCGGTCAACGCGAAGCCGAAGCCGCCGGCCGTGCCGAACAGCGGGATCGCCAGCGGCCCGGCGGCAAAGCCGGCGCAGACCGCGGCGCCATAGATTCCCGAGACGCGCCCGCGCAGCCTGTCGGGGCAGGCGACGTTGAGCCAGGCCTCGCTCAGCATGAAGATCACGCTGGCGCAGAAGCCGAGCACGAAGCGGGCGAGAAACCACACGCTCATCGACGAGAAGCCGGCGAAGGTGGCAAGGCAGAGCGAGCAGCCGACAAGGCCGGCGACGATCAGGTGCTGCGCCCGGAAGCGCTGCGTCAGTCGCCCGATCATCAGCGTCGCGGCCGCGAGCCCGAGCGCGAACCCGAAGGCGTTGATGCCGATCAGCGTCGAGGACACGCCGCGCGATTCCAGCACCAGCGAGATCAGCGGATAGGTCACCCCCTGCGCCACCGAAAAGGCGGTGACGCCGAGAACGACGGCCGCAATCGCCGGCCAGTCCGGCATCGCCTGTGCCGCAAGCTTGTGGTTGGTCTGCATGAAACGGTTCCCGGTGCCGCGGTCTGCGGCCCCCCATCCTTATCCGAGGCCGCCACGGAAGGAAATGGGCCGGCAGCCGCACGAAGGGAGAGGGAGCGCGCGCCGCCGCCGCATCCGTCCTTCTCCCCGCCTGCGGGGAGAAGGTGGCGGCAGCCGGATGAGGGGCGGCGCGCACGGCGCGGGGGCGCGGCGGGTTGCCGGGCCGCGACCGTCGCGGTGGCCCGGCTAGGCGCGCACCGGCTCGGCGCCGGCTTCGGCCGGGCCTGCCTGCCGCCGGTCGAGCGTGCCGCTCAGCACCGTGAAACCGAGCGCGCCGAGGACGAGCAGCGCGCCGACCCAAGGTGTTGCGCCGAGGCCGAGCGGCGAGGCGACAACGAGCCCGCCGATCCAGGCGCCGGCGGCGATGCCGAGGTTGAAGGCGGCGATGTTCAGCGCCGAGGCGACGTCGACGGCGGCCGGGCGATGGCGCTTGGCGAGCTGGACCACGTAGAGCTGCAGGCCCGGCACGTTGGCGAACGACAGGAAGCCGAGGGCTGCGAGCGTCACCAGCGCCAGCACAGGGGAGGGCGCGGTGAAGGTGAAGAGCGCGAGCACGGCGGCCTGGGCGGCGAACAGGACGGTCAGCGCCTTCACCGGGTCGCGGTCGGCGATCTTCCCGCCGGCGATGTTGCCTGCGGCGATCGCAAGCCCGTAGAGCACCAGCACAAGGCTGACGGCGCCGGCGGAGAAGCCGGTGATCTCCTGCAGCACCGGGGCGAGATAGGTGAAGGTGACGAAGGTGCCGCCATAGCCGAGCGCCGTCATGGCGAAGACGATCAGCAGCCGCCCGGAGCCGAGGACGCGCACCTGCTCGGAGAGCGTCGTCGCCTGCTGGCGCTTCAGGTTGGCGGGCAGGAGGGTGGCGATCCCGATAAAGGCGATGACGCCGAGTGCCGCGACCGCGGCGAAGGTGGCGCGCCAGCCGAAGGTCTGGCCGATCAGCGTGCCGAGCGGAACGCCGGTGACGATCGCGACCGTCAGCCCCATGAACATCATGGCGATGGCCGACGCCCGCCGGTCCTCGGCAACGAGTTCGGCGGCGATCGTCGAACCGACGGAGAAGAACACGCCGTGCGCGAAGGCCGACAGCACCCGGGCGACGAGCAGGATCTCGTAGGACGGCGCGAAGGCGGCGAGCGTGTTGCCGGCCACGAACAGCGCCATCAGCCCGAGCAAGAGCGGCTTGCGGCCCGCCCGGCCGGTCAGGGCCGTCAGCACCGGCGCGCCGAAGGTGACGCCGAGCGCATAGATGGAAACGATGAGGCCGGCGAGCGGCAGGGTGATGCCGAGGTCGGCGGCCACCGTCGGCAGCAGGCCGACGATGACGAATTCGGTGGTGCCGATCGCATAGGCCGCGATCGTCAGGGCGAAGATGGCAAGAGGCATGGCTTTCTCCTTCCGCAAGCCGGCGCCGGAACAGCGCTCCGGGCCGGGCGGTCGAACGGGTGGAACGGATGGTTGCGCCGAATATGGCCGAAGCGGACTTGTTCGATAATCGGCCTGATGGGATAAGTATCTTTGAGCACAATTCATAAGCGGAAGGGCCATGGACAACCGCGCCGGTGAAATGGAAGTCTTCGTGACGGCCGTGGACATGAAGAGCTTCTCGGCCGCCGGCCGCAGGCTCGGCCTGTCGCCGTCCGCCGTCAGCAAGCTCGTCAGCCGCCTGGAGGACAGGCTGTCGACACGGCTGCTGGTGCGCACCACCCGCAGGCTGGAGCCGACGCCGGAGGGCGAGGTCTATCTGGAGCGGGCGCGGCGGATCCTCGCCGAGATCGAGGAGACCGAGCAGGCGGTGGCCGACGGCGCCCGAGCCACGCCGCGCGGGTCGCTGCGCGTCAATGCGGCCGTCGCCTTCGGCGAACGCTTCATCCTGCCGCTTCTGCCCGATTTCCTGGCGCTCTATCCCGAGATCCGGGTCGACCTGACCCTGACGGACAGCGTCATCGACGTGGTCGGCGAGCGTGCCGACGTGGCGATCCGCACCGGGCCGCTGCGCGATTCCTCGCTTCTGGCGCGCAAGCTGATGGAGACCGCGCCCGTCGTCATGGCCGCTCCCGCCTATCTCGAACGCCACGGCACGCCGCAGACGCCGGACGATCTGGCCGCCCACAACTGCATCCGCTTCAATTTCCGCCGCAGCGTCGACGAGTGGGCGTTCCGTCTGCCCGGCCGCACCGCGCCGGTCCTGCACGCGGTCTCCGGCAACGTCATGGCCTCGAGCGGTCCGATCATCCGCCAGCTCTGCCTCGACGGCGTCGGCATCGGCCGGGTCGGCCGCTTCCATGTCGAGCCGGATTTCGAGGCCGGCCGGCTCGTGCCGCTGCTGGAGGCGTTCCACCCCGGCGAGATCGAGACCGTCTACGCCGTCTTCGCCGGCCACGAGCATCTCGCCGCCCGCATTCGCGCCTTCATCGATTTTCTGGTGGCGCGGATCGGCGGCTGAGCGGTGGGGCCAGCGTTATCGCTCGTCCGCGAGGGTCATGACGGGTGGCCATCCGGTGCGCGTCCCGGCCTGCAGCCCCCTTTCCGTCATCCCGGCCCCAAGCCGGGATCCAGCCGCGCCGCGTCCGCGGCGCGAGGGAAACCCTTTGCGGGACAAGACTTGCGCACGCTTGGAGAGCGGGGAGGGAACGTCCGCCTATGGGCACGTCGGCCGGACGGGGGTGCCGGGGGCCGGTCCGGCCTTTCCATTTCCGCCGCCGTGTGCGAAAAACGGAAGCCGCCGGCAGCCTGGCCAAAAGCGGGGCGCACCCGGCGGCACGAGGCTCGACAGGGAATGCGGGAGCGTGCGTCGAAATGAAGTCTGGAATGAGCATTCTTGCCGCGCTTCGTGATCGTTCGACGGCGACATCCGGCCTCTGCCTGGGCGCCGGCCTTCTCGCCGCGGCCGTCCTCCTCCTGCCGCTCGTTCTCGGCCCGGCCCGGCCCGCTGCGGCCGCCGATTGCTCAAACGAGCCCGCGCCCGGCGTCGACTGGACCAGCTGCGCCAAGAAGATGATCATGCTGCAGGGCAACGACTTCAAGGGCGCCGTTCTCGTCGAGGCCGACTTCACCCTGACCGACCTCAGCGGCACCAATCTCGACGGCGCCAACCTCGAGGAAGCCGTCATGGCGCGCGCCTGGCTGACGGGGGCGACCGCCGCAAAAGCCAATTTCAACCGCGTCGAGGGCTATCGCACCGGCTTCGACAAGGTGAGCGCGCCCGGCGCCACCTTCGCCGCCGCCGAGCTGCAGCGGGCGAGCTTCAAGGACGCGGTGCTGACCGATGCGGTATTCGACAAGGCCGAGCTCGGCCGCGCCGACTTCTCCGGCGCCGAGCTCACCGGCGCCCGCTTCCGCTACACCAACCTGTCCCGCGCCGATCTCAGCAAGGCGACGTTCAAGGGCGGCCTCGACTTCTCCCATGCCTTCCTGTTTCTGACCCGGATCGAGGGCCTCGACCTGTCGTCCTCGACGGGGCTGGAGCAGGAGCAGGTCAACCTCGCCTGCGGCAACGCCGAAACGAAGCTGCCGCCCGGCTTCACCGCCCCGTCCAGCTGGCCCTGCCCCTTCGATTGAGGCCCGCGCCCGCGCGCCTCAACCCCTGACCGCCACCACGAACAGCCGCGGGAAGCGCAGCAGCCTGCGGCCGTTCGCAGCCGGCGGGTAGGCCTGGTCGATCCGCTGCCGGTAGGCTTCGAGGAAGCCGGCCTGCTCTTCCTCCGGAAGCCGTGCCAGATAGGGCCGGATGCCGGTGCCCTTGACCCATTCGACGATCGCCGCCGCATCCGCCATCGGGTGGTTGTAGATCGTGTGCCAGATATCGACGCGCGCGGCCCTGGGCGACAGCGCGTCGTAGTAGCCGGCCGGCGCCGGCAGCGGCGCGCGCGGCCGGGGATGGTCGCCTGAGAAGTGCCGCGCCCAGCGGGCGTCCTGCGCGGTCGCATCCATCGCCACATGGCTCGGCTCGCCGAGATTGTCCGGCATCTGCACGGCCAGCACTCCGCCCGGCACCAGATGGTCCATCAGCCGGGCCAGCACCGCCAGGTGCTCCGGCACCCACTGGAACACGGCGTTGGCGTAGAAGAGCGCCGCCGGCGCCGGCGGGGCCCAGGCGGAGAGGTCGCCGCATTCGAAGGTGAGCTGCGGCAGCCGCCGGCGGGCGGCGGCCAGCATGTCCGCGTCGCTGTCGATGCCGACCACCGCATGGCCCGGAAAGCGGGAGAGCAGCAACTCCGTCGAATTGCCGGGGCCGCAGCCGAGATCGTAGACGGCGCCTGCCGGCAGGCCCGGCACCTGCGCCAGCAGGTCGCGCGCCGGCCGCGTCCGTTCATCCTCGAATTGCAGATACTGCGCGGCCGACCAGCCCATGCGCTCCTCCCTGTCCGTTGCCCGATCGCCGCCCTCCGGGCCCGGCGCCGGCCGCTGTCACTCCAGCGCCTCCAGCGTCGGCAGGATGAGCGACGGCCCGAGGTCCGCATATTCGTCCGGCATGCCGCTGCGGTTGATCCAGACGGTGCGGAAGCCGAACTTCGTCGCCCCGGCCACGTCCCACCGGTTGGAGGACTGGAACGACACGGCATCCGGATAGAGCCGGTAGCGCGTCGTCACCATGTCGTAGACGGCAGGCGCGGTCTTGTAGGTGCGCAGCGCGTCGACCGAGAAGACGTCGTCGATCACCGTGTCGAGCGCGGCGTTGGCGACGGCCGAGCGCAGCATCGCCGGCGAACCATTGGACAGGATTGCGATCCGCGCCCCCCTGGCCTTCAGCGCCTTCAGCACGGCCGGCACCTCCGGATAGCAGTCGAGCTTCCAGTAGGCCTCCAGAAGCCGGCTCCGCAGGCCGGGATCGACGCCCGGGACGCGCGCCAGCGTGAAGTCGAGCGCCTCCTCGGTCAGTTGCCAGAAGTCGCGGTAGGCGCCCATCAGCGCCCGGGTCCAGGAATATTCGAGCTGCTTGGCCCGCCACAGTTCGGAAAAGCGCTGGTAGTCGGGCCCGACGTCGCCGGCATGGCGGCGCACCGCCGCATGCACGTCGAACAGGGTGCCATAGGCGTCGAAGACATACGCGGCGTAGTGGGCGGCATGGGGCACGGCGACGGCTCAACTTCCCGAAAGCACTGGCATTCCAGATCATTAGCGCCGGATCATAGCAATATCGGGTGCGTTGCACAAATCCCGGCTGCACCGGTCAAGCGCCGTGCCGTCACCGGCGCCGGCCGCCTCGCAGTTGGCAGTCGCCCCGCGGGCACCTCAGCCGCTTCTGCTCTTCCGCGGCGCCGCGTTCAGCGTCGCGGCGGCGCGGATCAGCGCCTTTAGCGCGTCCGCGTCGATCGCCTCGCCCTCGCGGATGTCGATGGCGCGCCGGGTGTTGCCCTCGAGGCTGGCGTTGAAGAGGCCCTTGGGGTCCGAAAGCGAAGCGCCCTTGGCGAAGGTCAGCTTCACCACCGCCTTGTAGGTCTCGCCGGTGCAGAGGATGCCGCCATGCGACCACACCGGCACGCCGCGCCACTTCCATTCCTCGACCACGTCGGGGACCGCCTCCCGGACAAGCTGCCGCACCCGCGCCAGCGTCTCGCCGCGCCAGTCGCCGAGCTCGGCGATCCGCGCATCGATCAGCCGCGCGGGATCCGCGCCGGTTTCCGCCGTCTTCGCACTGCCGCCCGTCATCCTCGTCCTCCTCTGCTTTGCCGTCCCGGCTGTCTGTTCTGTCTCTGTCTGCCGCTGCCGTTGCCCGCGGCCGGCGGGATCACATCTTTTCGCCCGGCAGCCGGCTCGCCTGCTTCACCCAGTCCGTGAACTGCCGCTCGTCGAGGTCGTCGCCCTCGTAGATGTGGAAATAGCGTGTGTCGCCGCTTTTGGAGGCTTCCGGCGGGACGGGATGGAGGGCGCCGCCGCGGAAGAAGGCCACCTTGATGTATTTCGTGAAGCAATGCAGGCTGAGGAACCAGCCCTCTCCCTCCAGCCCGTAGAACGGCGAGTTCCACTTCACCGCCTTGCCGACGCCGGGGACGGCGGCCACGATCAGCGCATCGAGGCGCCGGCCGACCGCGCTCTTCCAGCCCGGCATGGCGGCGATATAGGCCTGCACCGGGCCGTCGCCATGGCCCTTGGCGATCTGCGGATTGCCGCCCGACAGCAGCGCCGGCCCGTCACCGGACTTGCCGTCCCCGCTCACGGTACCGGTCTTCGCGCCCTTGCGCGCGGCGTCGCCTGTGGTTTCTCTGCCCATCGTCTGCTCCTCCCGGTTGCAGGTGCATCCTAGGGCGTGCCGTCGCGATCGCCAACCGCATCCGCGAGAAGGCAGTCGGCCCGGCCGCCGCGCCGGCCTCAGAACCGCGTGATCACGCTGATGCCGAGATCGGTCGCCTGGTCCATCGCGACCAGCGCCGGGACGGCCTCGGCAAGGCTGATCTCGCGGCCGATCAGCCGCTCCGGCTTCAGCGTGCCCGCCGCCATCATCGCCAGCATCGCGTCGTAGCGCCAGGCCTGCATGCCGTGGCTGCCGTAGATCTCGAGCTCATGGCCGATCACCTGCGCCATCGGGATCTGCGGCGTCGCCTCGGCGCCGAGCATCAGCCCGACCTGCACGTGCCGCCCGCGCCGGCGCAGGTTCGCAATCGAATTGAAGGCGGTGACCTGCGAGCCGAGCGCGTCGATCGAGGCATGCGCGCCGCCGCCGGAGATCTCGCGCACGGCTTCGGCGACGTCGGCCACCGCGCGCGCATTGACGGCCGCCACCGCCCCCATCGTCCGGGCGAAGGCGAGCTTCTCCTCTGAGATGTCGATCGCGATCGGGCGGGCGCCGAGCGCCGCCGCGATCATGATCGCCGACAGCCCGACGCCGCCGCAGCCGTGCACCGCCACCCATTCGCCGCCCTTGACCTTCGCCTGGTCGCAGACGGCGCGGAACGAGGTGGCGAAGCGGCAGCCGAGGCTTGCGGCGGTCGCAAAGGAGACGCTGTCCGGCAACGGCACGAGGTTCTGGTCGGCAAAGTCGAGCGCGACATATTCGGCAAACGAGCCCCAGTGGGTGAAGCCCGGCTGGAACTGCGCCTCGCAGACCTGTTGGTTGCCGGAGCGGCATTCGTGGCAATGGCCGCAGCCGGAGACGAAGGGCACGGTCACCCGGTCGCCCGGCTTGAAGCGCGACACGCCCTTGCCGGCGGCGAGCACCGTGCCGGCGAGCTCGTGGCCGGGCACGTGCGGCAGGCGGATGTCGGGATCGTGCCCCATCCAGCCGTGCCAGTCCGAGCGGCAGAGCCCGGTCGCCTCGACCTTGACGACCACCCCGTTGCGGCTCGGCGCCGGATCCGGCAGCACGCGGATCTCCGGCGTTGCCCCGAAGGCCTCGTAGTACATCGCTTTCATCGCCGCTCCTCAAGATCTGCCGTATCTGCTTCTATGCCACGCACGCGCCGCTGCCGCCACCGGCCGACCCATGACAATGGCTGATGCATCCATCTAAGATCGTGAGTGGACAGCGTCCGCCGTTTGGTTCAGGCCGGACGAAGCGAAAGCCCGGAAAGAAGGAGCACCAAGATGGCAGTCGATACATCCCCGCGCACCCCCACCTGGACCTATGTCGATGGCGAGTGGCTCTCCGGCAATCCGCCGCTGATCGGCCCGACCTCGCATGCCATGTGGCTGGGGTCGACCGTGTTCGACGGCGCCCGCTGGTTCGACGGCATCGCCCCCGACCTCGACCTGCACTGCCAGCGCGTCAACCGCTCCGCCGTCAGCCTCGGGCTGCGGGCGACCATGCGCGCCGAGGAGATCGAGGCGCTGACCTGGGAGGGCGTGGAGAAGTTCGACGGCCGCACCGCGCTCTACGTCAAGCCGATGTACTGGGCCGAGCACGGCGCCTATGGCGTCGTCCCCGCCGATCCGGATTCCACCCGCTTCGCGCTCTGCCTGTTCGAGGCGCCGATGGGCGATGCCCATGCCGGCAACTCGCTGACCGTCTCGCCCTTCCGCCGCCCGACGATCGAGTGCATGCCGACCGACGCCAAGGCCGGCTGCCTCTATCCGAACAATGCCCGCATCATCATGGAGGCCAAGCGCCGCGGCTTCGACAATGCGCTGGTGCGCGACATGCTCGGAAACGTCGCCGAGACCGGCGCCTCCAACATCTTCATGGTCCGGGACGGCGTCGTCTTCACGCCCGCCGCCAACCAGACCTTCCTCGCCGGCATCACCCGCCACCGGGTGATCAAGCTTTTGCGCGAGCAGGGCTTCGAGGTCGTCGAGAAGACGCTGACGGTCGAGGATTTCGGGGCCGCCGACGAGATCTTCACCTCCGGCAACTATTCCAAGGTCGTCCCCGTCACCCGCCTCGACGACCGCAGCCTCCAGCCCGGCCCGGTCACCGCCAAGGCCCGCGAACTCTATTTCGACTGGGCCCATTCCAGCGCCAACGGCTGAGGGGGAACCGTCCCGCCCCGGCCCCGCGCCCGGCTCGCCGTCCACCCCGCCGTCATCCTGGTCCCGCGCCGGGCATGGCGGCCCTGCGCCGCCGTCCCGCCACCCACTCCGTCATCCCGGCCCCCGAGCCGGGATCCAGCCGCGCCGCGTCGGCGGCGCGAGAGGACCCTTTCGCGCGCAAGGACTTGCGCGCGCTGGATGCCGGATCAAGTCCGGCATGACGGGGGAAGTGGCGGTGCCGCCGCGACTTTGCCCATCGCCGCGGCACCTGGATGCCGGATCAGGCCCGAGACCACGGGGCGAGCGGCGGTGCGGCCGGCCTCATTCCGCGTCGTCGTCGCCGGCCGGCGCGGCCTTGCCGGCCTTCTGCCGCTCCAGGACGGCGGCGCGCTGCCTTTCTGTGAGCACGCGGACGAATTCGCGGCCGATCGGGCCGGTCACCTGGGCCTCCTTCGTCTCCTTGTCGTAGACGCAGGCAAACGTCACGCGCGCCTTTTCGCTCGCAGACCGGCCGGCGATCAGCGCCACGCCGTAGGCCGCAGTTCCGGTCTCGTCGACGAAGACGGTCTGGTTCTTCAGTGTCTCCGGCAGGGCGGCGACGCATTTCGCCTCGACATCGGCCCTGAACTCCGCCCAGGCGTCGGGGGAGGAGGCGAACGCCGGGCCGGCGCCGAGCGCGGCCGCGAGCGGCAGGGCCAAAAGCGGGCGGGCCGGAAGCGGGCGGGCGAGGAGAGGGCGGGCGGCGATGGGAAAGCGCATGCGATGGCCTTTCTGATTGCGAATCACGCCGGCAGCAATGGACGGCCGAGGCGGCGGTTCCAAGGCAGCGCCCGCAACCTTTGCGGGGAAGGAATTTCCTGACCAAGCGCAAATTTTGGCATCCAGCCGGTTGTCTGGAGAGGGCCGTCCCCCTATGTTCCGCTGCACGGATTTCTTTTAAAATTCCGCGCCTAAGAGGAGATACCCCATGGCCTTCGAACTTCCGCCGCTTCCCTACGATTACGACGCGCTCGCTCCCTTCATGTCGCGCGAGACGCTCGAATACCACCACGACAAGCACCACAAGGCCTATGTCGACAACGGCAACAAGCTTGCCGAGGAAGCCGGTCTCTCCAACCTGACGCTGGAGGAGATCGTCAAGAAGTCCTACGGCACCAACCAGGGCCTCTTCAACAATGCCGGCCAGCACTACAACCACATCCATTTCTGGAAGTGGATGAAGAAGGGCGGCGGCGGCAAGCAGCTCCCCGGCGCCCTGCAGAAGGCGATCGACAGCGACCTCGGCGGCTATGACAAGTTCAAGGCCGATTTCGTCGCCGCCGGCACCACCCAGTTCGGCTCCGGCTGGGCCTGGCTCTCGGTCAAGGACGGCAAGCTCGCCATCTCCAAGACCCCGAACGGCGAGAACCCGCTCGTCCACGGCGCTTCGCCCATCCTCGGCGTCGACGTCTGGGAGCACTCCTACTACATCGACTACCGCAACGCCCGCCCGAAATACCTGGAAGCCTTCGTCGACAGCCTGATCAACTGGGACTACGTCCTGGAAATGTACGAAGCCGCGACGAAGTAAGGCGCGCGCCTCATCCTTCGCAATGCCCGAAGCCCCGGCCGGAAACGGCCGGGGTTTTTCGTGCCCTGGAGGCGTCGGGCGGTCTGTGCTCACATGTCACGAGCGAGCACAGGCGACGGACAGGGGCAGCACGACGATGACGATCCGCCTCAGCGCGGAGTGTTCATTCTCCGCGTCATCCACACGGCACGGAACTGGCCGGCGGAGGCATGGCCGGCGGAGGGATGGCCGGACTGAATGGCCGGCCTAGCCCGCATCGCGCCGCCTCTCCGCCCAGCCGGAGATCCACAACTGCCGCAAGGCGTCACCGCCGCCGCGGAAATGCGTGCCCGTTGCCGTGCAGGCCTCCACCCGGTCGGCGCGGAAGTTGCGGATCGCCTGGCGCAGCTCGCACCAGGCGACGACGTTCGCCGTCTCGGAATAGTAGATGAGGGCGATCGGGCGGATGGTGCGCTCGCTGGCGCGGCCGTATTCGTCCCGGTAGTCGATCAGGAGCTTCTCCTCGTCGCGGATCGCGCGCCGCACAGAGGCGAGGTCGATGCCGTCCGGCTGGCGCGGTGCCGTACCCCAGGCGTGCAGGGCGCGGGCCGAGAAGGTCTGGCGCAGCGGCGGCGGCACGGCGCCGGCGATCTTGTCGCCCACCCGGCGGGCGGCGGCCTTCAGCTCGGCGTCGCCCTGGCGCTCGAGCAGGGCCAGCGCCAGCACGACCGCCTCGGTCTCCTCGATCGAAAACATCAGCGGCGGCAGGTCGAAGCCGGGCCGCAGGATATAGCCGATGCCGCGCTCGCCCTCGACCGGGACCCGCATCGCCTGCAGCGCGGCGATGTCGCGGTAGATCGAGCGCACCGTCACCTCCAGCCGCCCGGCGATCGCTGCCGCCGTGACCGGCTGGCGGGCGAGGCGCAGGATCTGGATGATCTCGAACAGCCGCGAAGCCTTGCGCATGGGGTCGTCGTCCTTTCGCAACTGACACATCCCTGTCAGTTGGCTTCGTCTATAGCAGGCTTCAAGCGCTTGAAACAGAACGAAGCATGGGGCTTCCGCGCGATCTGCGACAACGGACAACTGACATGACCTACAGCGAAAACCTCTGGCTCTTCTTCCTGCTCGTCTCCGGCATCATCATCGTGCCGGGCATGGACATGGTCTTCGTGCTGGCAAGCGCGCTCTCCGGCGGGCGCAAGGCGGGGCTCTCGGCCACCTTCGGCATCATGGCCGGCGGGCTGGTGCACACGCTCTATGCCGCGCTCGGCGTCGGCATGCTCCTGCATTTCGCGCCGAAGCTGTTCAATGCGCTGCTGCTCGCCGGCGCCGCCTATGTCGCCTATATCGGCTGGCAGCTCTTCCGCTCCTCGATCGTCGTCGATGCCGTGGGCTCCCTCGACCGGCGCGGCCTTGCCACCCGCTTCCGCCAGGGCGCGCTGACCAGCCTGATGAACCCGAAGGCCTATCTCTTCATGCTCGCCGTCTTCCCGCAGTTCCTGCGCCCGGAATTCGGCCCGCTCTGGCGCCAGACGCTCGTGATGCTGCTGATGATCTGGGCCACGCAGCTCGCCGTCTATGGCGGCCTGGCGCTCGCCGCCGCCCGCAGCCGCGACGCGCTGGTCGGCAGCCCCGCGGCCACCCGCCTCGTCGGCCGCGCAGCCGGCGTGCTGCTCGTCGCGATCGCCGCGGTCACGCTGTGGCGCGGCTGGGGATCGGTGTGACGGCGGAAGGGGGCGGGGCGGCTCAGGCCTCGGCGGCGGCGGGCTCCGGCATGGCGGCGCGCTTCGCCGCGTGCCGCAGGAACAGGCGCCTGATGCCGGCATGAATGCCGAGCGCCACGAGGACGGAGACGTAGCCGTCGATCGCATAGTGCCAGCCGAGATAGACGGAGCTTGCGATCACGAGGGCGACATAGCCGAAACCGACGAAACCGGCCGGCCGGCTGATCTCGCGCAGGAACAGCGCCTGCATCATCGCAAGCCCGACATGCATGCTGGGGAAGGCCGAGATGCCGGTCCCGAGACTGGCCGTGCCGGTGCTGTAGCTCTTCCAGAGATAGGCCTGGAAGGCGGCGGCCGGGCTCGACGCCGACTGGCCGAGGAAGGCGTTCAGCGGCGCGAAGCGGACGGCATCGCCGGTGACCGCGCCGTAGAAGGCCGGCCCGGCCGAGAGGAAGAGGCAGGCCAGCACGCTGCCGATCGCAGCCCAGGTCGCAATCGTCGTCAGCAGGTAGCGCAGCCGCAACCGGTCGCCGCGGGCCGAGGTCGCGATGAAATAGACCGGGATGAAGCCGATGAGCGACCACAAGACGCTGTAGTTCCATTCGATCGCCTCGCGGACATAGGGCGCATCGAGAAGCCGGAACAGCACGTTGCCCGGCTCGTAGCCGAAATGCAGGGCGCGATCGATATCGGCCTGGATCGCGTCATGGGTGAAGCCGCCCATGAGCTCCGGCATCAGCGTCTTGAAGGTGGTGAAGGAGCCCATGAAGACGATGAAGGCCGCAAGCGCCAGGAAGCCGGAGAGCAGACGCCCGACCGCCACGGGCTCCAGCCTGCGGGCGAGGATGCTGCGGCGCGCCGGCCAGTCGTTCGTCTTCACCACCAGCACCACGAAAGAGCAGAGCAGCACGACCACCGGCAGGGTGATCAGGTAGAGCCCGCCGAGCCGGTCGAAATACTGCCCGTGCGCCGTCGCATCCAGCTTGCCGAGCGACCAGCTGAAGCCGAGCACGATCGCCGTATAGGCCGCCACGAAGCCGTGGAACGGCAGGAGCCCGCGGATGCCCGCGCATGTCTCGTTCACGATCGACCGGATATACATCACCCCGCCCCACGCCGCCCGGATCGGCCGGGCCTGTCGCCCCTTCATAGCCCGCCGACAGTCAAGATTTGGTAAGCGCGGGACCGGGCGCGCGGGACGGCGCGGCGGGGGCAGGGCGTCGTCCCGCCCGCCGCCACCGCCGCCAGGCGGTCAACGTCCGGGCAGGTCAACATAATGTTACTTGGACTGGGCCGTCCGCATGCAATCATGCCGCCGCCTGTGCTGGGCGGCGAACCGCCGGGCACGAGATCTGACCGGGAGTGATTCATGAAGTTGAAGATTTTTGCCGCGGCGTCCCTGCTCTGTCTTGGTGCCGCCGGCGCCGCCGAAGTCGCAATGGCGCAGGAGCCGCAGGCCGTTCGCCAGCAGATGATGAAGGACGTCGGCCGCTCGATGGGCGCGCTCGCGGCGATCGCCAAGGGCGAGAAGCCCTACGACGCCGAGGTGGTGCGCGTCTCGCTCACGACGATCAGCCAGGTCTCCAAGACCTTCCCCGACCAGTTCCCCGCCGGCTCCGAGACGGGGGCGGAGACCGAGGCGAGCCCGAAGATCTGGGAGAACACGGACGATTTCCGCGCCAAGGCGGCACAGCTCGGCAAGGATGTCGATGCCACGCTCGCCGCCCTGCCGGGCGACCAGGCCGCGGTCGCAGCCGCGATCGGCCCGATCGGCAAGAACTGCGGCGGCTGTCACGAGACCTACCGCCTGAAGAAGTAGCGGCCCTTCATTGCCTGCACGGCCCTTCCGGGACCGCGTCCCGGCAGCATCAGGCCCCGACCACAGGATCGGGGCCTGGTGCGAGGTTGCCTTTTGTGGCGGCCGTGCGACGATGAGGGCGCGCCTGGCCGCAGCTTGCGGGCCGGCGCCATGAGCCTGGGATGAGACCATGAAACTTCGCAGTCTTGCGCTCGCCGCTCTCGTCGTCGGCGCTGCCGGCATCGGCGCCTTCGCCTGGGCCACCGCGCCGGCGCGCAGTGCGGCCGAAAGCTGGCAGGGGCTGGGCGAGCCCGATCTCGCCAACGGCGAGCGCGTCTTTTCCGAGGGCGGCTGTTCCAGCTGCCATGCCGCCGCCGGGGCGGGCGAGGAGGGCCGGCTCGTCCTTGCCGGCGGCGCGCCGCTGAAGAGCCCGTTCGGCACGTTCTATCCGCCCAACATCTCCCCCGATCCCAAGGCCGGCATCGGCGGTTGGTCGCTGCAGGACTTCGGCGACGCCATGCTGCGCGGGGTCGGCCGGCGCGGCGAACATCTCTATCCCGCCTTCCCCTATGCCTCCTATGCGCGGATGACGCCGCGCGACGTCAACGATCTCTACGGCTACCTGAAGACGCTGCCGGCCAGCGGCAACGTCGCCCCGCCGCACGAGCTGCCGTTTCCGTTCAACTTCAGGCCGCTGCTCGGCGCCTGGAAATTCCTGTATCTGAACGATGCGCCGCGCGTCGTGCTCGCCAACAGCGATGCGAAGATCGAGCGCGGCCAGTATCTGGTCGAGGGACCGGGCCACTGCGGCGAGTGCCACACGCCGCGGACCCTCCTGGGTGGCCTCGAGACCGACCGGTGGCTCGCCGGGGCGCCGAACCCGGAAGGCGGCGCCGGGCGCGTGCCGAACATCACCTCCGGCGCGGGCGGCATCGGCGGCTGGAGCGCCTCCGACATCGCCTCCTATCTCGAGACGGGCTTCACCCCGGACTATGATTCGGTCGGCGGCGCGATGGTGGCGGTCCAGAAGAACATGGCCCGCCTGCCGGCTGCCGACCGCGAGGCGATCGCCGCCTATCTGAAGGCGATCCCCGGCCATTGACGTCAGTGGACCCGGCGGAGACGCCGGGCGGCACGGATCGGACGGCGCGTACCGGGCGGCGCGGACCGGACGGGGCGGCGTGCCGCGCCGGAGCCTGGGCGCGGCACCGGCCGTCGTCACACCAGTTGCTGGATGTAGCGCATGCCGGTGACCGGGCCGGCCTTGAAGCTCATCTGCTCGTAGAAGCGGTGCGCGCCGAAATTGCCGGTGGCGGCGCTGACCGACAGGTAGCTGCAGCCGGCGATGCGCGCCTGCTCGCGGGCGCGGGCGACGAGATGGCGGCCGATGCCGGTGCCGCGGTGCCCCTCGCGCACGAAGATCTGGTGCAGTTCCATGCCGCGGCGGCCTTCCATCGCCCGGTACAGCGGCACGAGGATGGCGTAGCCGATCAGCTGGCCGCCCGCCTCGGCGACGAGCGCGGAGATCCAGGGCGAGCTGCCGAACAGGTCGCGGTCGAGGTCGTTGGCGGTGATCTTCGCCGCGTCGCCATGGCATTCGGCATGCAGCGCGATCATGTCGAGCAGCTGGCGCAGGTCGCCGGGCCGGGCGGCGCGGATGGTCAGCACGGCGGGGCGTTCGACGGGCGGTGTTTCAAGCTTGATGACGGCGTTCATGACAAGGCTCCTTCGGGTCTTTCGTGCCACCAGGTGCCTTAGAACAACAAAGCCGCCTGATGGCGGCTTGTTGACGTGATGATCGAACAGGCCGCTCCTATCGGAACAGCCAAAAATACGTATGCGCGATGGGTGCGTTCGTGATCATGGCGGCGATATTCTCCAAATCCGTGCGGATGTCAATCGGGAAATGCGGCAAGGGGGCAGGGGGCACTTCAAGGGGGCGGCCAAGGCCCATTGGCCGGGCGCGTTCGCCCGCCGCAGTCGGGTAAGCCGCTCGTCGCGATCGCCTGCGCCTCATTCGCCTGCCGGCACCTCCTCCCCGCGGGCGGGGAGAAGCGCGGATGCCGCGGCGTCCCGATCCCCCCTCTCACCGCTTGCGGGGAGAGGGCTGGGCTGAGGGGCAGCGATGCGCCTGCGGTTGCCATCGACAGGCATTCAACTTGGCAGCGGCATCCACCTTCGCGCCGATGGTCGAATCTCGATGATGCCGCAGACGCTGGTGTTCACGGTGAGAAGGAGCAATCCGCTGCCATCGGGGAACACCGCCATGATCCCGGATGTCCATGAGCGGTGCCGGGCGGTGGCCGATCCCTCGAATGTGTCCATGCTGCGGCTGAGTTCCGCGGAATCGAGCAGTCTGTGCTGACCGCCGCGTTCCCGGACGAGTTCGAGCAGGGAGTCTATCGATGGACATGTTTCGGCCCGCGCCAGGCCGCCGCCGGCAAGCAATGAACAGACCAGTGCTGTCGTTGCTGCCCAACTCGGTGCAATGACCCTATCCATTTTCGCACCTCTCATCCGCAGATATGCGAAGGCGCCTTGAACCGGGAATGAGCAAATCGATCCGCGATCCCCAGAGCGCTCGCCTGAATCATAGCTTGCTCAGGTTCGATTGCTTTGACAAACGAATAGGGCTTACATTGAACGTCAGCGAAATTGGCGATTGGGGCGCGTGCCACCATGCCGACGGACGTAGGTTCAAAGCCGGATTCTGCAGTCCTTCTGGGGCTGGACAGTTCGCTTCTGCGAAGTCTCATCGCAGTCGTCGAAACCGGCAGTTTCGTCGGCGGCGCGCGGATAGTACACCGCACACCGTCAGCGATCAGCATGCAGATGAAGAGGCTTGAAGCGCAGGTCGGACAGCCGGTCTTTGCCCATCAAGGACGATCGGTCGTGCTGACACCGGCAGGTGAAGTGCTTCTCACATATGCGCGGCGCGTTCTCGGGATCGCGGACGAGGCAATCATGCGGTTCAACCGCCAATCGCAGAAAAGCACCGTGCGATTGGGAATGACCGACGAGTATGCCATTGCGTTCCTCCCCTCCGTTCTGGCCAGTTTTGCGGCCGCCCATCCGTTGGTGGAAATCCAGGTGACTTGCCGGTCGAGCATTGTGCTGTCCGACATGATCGACGACGGCGAACTGGATGTGGCTCTCGTGACGGCGAACTCCACGGGCCGGGCAGGGCCGCCCGCCGGTGGGATCTTTCGTGATCGGCTCGTCTGGGCGGCGGCTCCCCAGGGGACGGCTCACCTGCGTCGTCCCCTCCCGATCGCGGTGGGGCCTCCGAGCTGCATGTGGCGGAAGGCTGCCGTCGATGCGCTCGATGCCGCGGGTATTTCGTACCGTCTCGCTTGCACAAGCGAAAACTACGCAGGCCAGCTTGCGCCGGTGCTCGCCGAGCTGGCGGTCGCACCCTTGCCGTGCTCAGCCTTGCCGTCCGGCGTGACATCATTGGGGCCGGAAGACGGGCTCCCCGCTGTCGGCTATTTCGAGATAGCCTTGCGGCGCAGCCATCTGGCATCCGATGAACTGACATGCGCCGTCATTGATCACGTCGGGGCCTATTTTCAGACGCGCCTGCCTGTTTGACCGTTTGCCCGATTGGCTGGACGACGCGCGATGATCGCCTCTGCGCCTCGTCGAAAGGACCGCCAACCGGCGACGGTGTCGGCTTTGCGCCCACCAGCAGCCCGAGCGCTCGGAAACCGTTGGCCTGCGCAATGATTTTATGCGGGGGTGAAATGCAGCTCAACTTCTGATAGACGCGTCTGTGTGGCTGGACCTCACCAAAGATCCGCGCCAGACTTGAAAATGCTGTGGGAGACTTTGCGTGCAGCGATTGACCGAACTAAAGGAGAAGAAAATTGCTCGAGGAGCGGTATTCAGAGTGAAGGCTGAATACCCGTATGAAGAGGTCGTCGACTTTATGCTGGTCGAAACGACTGACGCAGAGCGTCCGCTCGGAATAATGGTCGCGACAGGCTACAGCGCTGGCCATACCTTCGTCCACCTTCCCGGCGAAGCGCTGATGAAGGGCACGCGGATGCTGTCGGTTGAGTGGCTCAAGCAGAACTGGGAAAAGTGGGTGTACTCACCTTGTCCCCCGCAGGAGGTGTTGTTCCTGGAGCGCTATCCGGAACCGACGTTCGATCAGATGAAAACCAGGCCAGATGAAGCGCTATGAGCGGCAGAGGGCGAATGTAAATCTGCATGCCCAAACGCCTGTGCCTGGCCCGCAGTGCGAGCCCCCGGCAATTCCGGGCCGCGCGCACCGGCCTTGACCGAGTCGCGGCGAAGTGTGCGGGTTGAGCCCTCCACGCAGGTGTTCGGGGGGAAGTTGCGCGGCTGCTGCAAGGAATAGGCGTAGGCCGTCAGGCGGCCGTTGTCGATCTTCATCGGACGTCTCCCGCTTGCGGGGAGAGGGCTGGGGTGAGGGGCAGCGATGCGCCTGCGGTTGCCATCGACAGTCGATGCGCGGTCCGCGCAGGGCTTGCGCGTTTGGATCCGACCCCGCGCCCGCCGCCGCTGCGCGGGCCTCAATCCTCGTGGATCAGGCTGTGGTCGCGGGTGTCGCGCATGCGGACGGAGACGATCAGCGCCGCCGTCGTGATCTCTGTTGCCGCCTCCTGTGGCCGGCGACCGACCCTAGAGCAGGAAGTCGCTTGTCTTGAGGGTCACGAGGCTGTCGATATGGATGGCGAGATCTGCCTTCCTGTCACCATCCACGTCGCCATGGACATAGGTTTCCGAGCCATTCTTGACAAAGCGAAGCTCGCCGGGCTTGCCGTGAAAGCTGTCCGTGTGGATGAAGGAGAATTTCTGGTTGCCTGATGACTTGGCGTTGGCATCGATCCCGGAAACGTCGATGAGATCGCTGCCGGCCTGGAAGTCGAAGATCGTGTCGCGACCGGAGCTTTTGACCGTCGAGTCCGTGAGCGCCTTGAATACGAACAGGTCCTTGCCGCTGCCACCGTACAGATCATCGGCGCCCTTCTCGCCAAGGAGCGTATCGGCACCGCCTTCGCCCTTCAGTACGTCATTGCCCGAACTCCCGTTCAGGACGTTGGCGCTGTTGTTGCCGGTCAGCTTGTCGGCGTAGATGGTGCCGGTCAGGTTTTCGACCGACACGTAGCTGTCGCCCATGGCGTATCCGGTGTTGATGGAAGCTTTGGCCAGGCTCGCCGTTACCGCCTTGGAGGCGTCTGCATAGGAAACCGTATCGGTTCCTGCGCCGCCGTCGAGGCGGTCGGCACCCGCACCGCCATGCAGCGTGTCGTTGTTTTCCTCACCCTTCAGCGTATCGTTGCCCGAGTAGCCGTACAGCAAGTCATTGCCCGCCCCGGCCTTGATAAGATCGATACCAGAGCCGCCCTTGAGCGTATCGGCCTTCGAGGTGCCGGTGATCTGGTCGATCACGTCGGTAATTGCGATGACGAAGGTTTTCGACAGCGTATTTGCGCCATCGGATACCTGTACCGTCACGCTGTCCGACTTGAGTTTCTCAAAGTCGGCCGCCCTGGCAACCTGCAGCTGGTTGCCGGAGATTTTGAACAGGCCGCCAGCCGTATCGGTTAGCTTGTAGCTCAGCGCTTTTCCTTCCGGATCCTTCGCCGAAAACGTGCCGACAGTCGTGCCGGCTTTGCTGTTTTCGGCGATCGTCGCTCGCGAAAGGGCCAATGATGTTGGCGTCTCGTTGACGTCCTGCACGCGAATGGTGAAGGTTTTCGTCGTGCTCAGACCGCCTGGGTCGGTGACCCTGAGCGTCACCGTATCGGACTTCGACGCCAGGGCCTCGTAGTTGATGGCCCGGGCCGTTACCAGCTTGTTGCCCGACAGCTTGTAGAGACCGCCGGCCGTGTCGGTCAGTGCATAGCTCAGCGCCCCTCCATCCGGATCCTTCGCCGAAAAGGTGCCGACCGTGGTTCCGATCGCAACGTTCTCGTTCACGGCAGTGCCCGACAGCGTTGGCGTGGAAGGCGCGTCAGCAACGGGAGTGACATTGAAGGTGATGGTATAGGCGGCCTGGCTGGTATCGGCGCCGCCATTCTCGGAGCCGCCGTCGTCGACGACCTTGAACGTGAACGATGCGAGCGCGCTGCCATTGGCGTTACCGGCAGGTTTCCAGACGAGATTCGCCAGATCGGCCGCCGCGATGGACTGGTTCTTGGACACGGCGACCCCCGACAAGCTGAGGACGCCGTTTTGCGGCAGGCTGGCGACGACAATCGACTTCAGGCCATCGCCATTGCTGTCGGCAAAGCCGAAATCGGCCGGCGCAAACCTGTGGGAACCATCTTCCTCGATGGTGAAGGTCGCGTCTGATCCCGAGGGTGCGTCGTTGACGATGTGGAACGTGCGCTGGTTGAGCGTGCCTTGCGAGGTCCATACGACCATCCAGCCGCCATCTTCAAGCGCCACGCTCCGTGCGTCTGACTGTTCGCCCACCGTCGTCTGGTTGACCAGCGTCTCGGTACCGACACGCTGGCCGCCGGCATCGTACACCTGCTGGTAGATGCCGCCGGACGAGCCGTCCTGGCCGAAGGACGTCCACGTGACGACCCAGCCGCCATCAGCGAGGACGGTGACGGATGCGTCATCCTTCCTGAAGGACGCGTCGGTGCTGACCTTGGCGTCTGCGATACTGGCATGGCCATTGGCATCGAAGACCTGTTGATAGACGGTGTTCTTGTCGCCGTCGTCGTCTTCTGACATCCAGACCAGAACGAACCCGCCGTTCGGGAGCAGCGCTGCATCCGCGCCTTGCTGGTGGTTGGTGGAGTAGCCCGGTTGCCAGGATATGACATCGCCGCTGGCGGTCTGGCCCGACACAACGATGTCCACCTTGGTTGCGGAACCGCGGTAGACCTCGGAGATCGTCACCCATCCGCCGTTGGGAAAAGCCAGGGTTCTGCTGGAATAGCCTACGACATCGGACGCGGCTTGCCAGTCGTTGACCAATGCCCCGTCCGCTCCGTAGAAGGACGCGCGGGCGTAGCTGAGGCCCAGGTCCGCTTCGTCGAAGTAGGAGACGACCCAGCCTCCGTTGGGGAGCGCCGTGACTTGTGGAGAGACCTCGTCGTCTGCAAACCAGAAATTGGGAACGACTTCCGTTTCCGCGCCCACTTTCTCGCCGTTGGAACTGTAACGCTGCTGTGAGATGTCCCACCCGGTATTGCTCGCAATGTCGCGTGTCTGCCAGACCACCACCCAGCCACCGTCTGCAAGGGCGACGACCTTCGGCGCTCGCTGATCGTTTTCGGTAATGGTGTTGACCCGTGTCTGGCCGCCGATGGCGGTTCCGTCCACTGCGTATCTCTGCTGGAAGACGCCGAAGGAACTGCCGTCATCGCCCACGAAAACGGTGACGAAACCTCCATCTGGCAAATATGTCGTTGTCCCGTTCGATGTGGGATCGGTGTTGACGGTTGAATTCGACTCTGAGCCGGCAGAAATGGACATCGAAAAAGTTCCTTGAAAAAAGCTCCAATTGGCAGTCAGTCTGACTGCACCTCAAACCGGTGGGGCTGCCCCGCGCCTGGGCGAACGGAAAATCCAGCGCTCCCCCGCCGGTCCAGTAAGGGATCATCATCCATCCCTCTTTTCCCGTACCGGCGGCGGCTCGCCCCTTGGTGGTCGGCAAGATCTATAGCGACTTTTCCGTGCAGGGAAATACGCCATGTGGCGTAGACCGGTTGCATCCGATCCGGCCGGCCAGATGCAGACGTCAGTCACCGCTCCTGTACAGGGCGAATGTAAATCTGCATGCCCACACGCCTGTGCCTGGCACGCAATGCGAGCCCCCGGCAATTCCGGGCCGCGCGCACCGGCCTTGACCGAGCCGCGGCGAAGGGTGCGGGTTGAGCCCTCCCCGCAGGTGTCCGGGGGAGGGGCTCCATTGGCAGGCGGCTGCCCGGGGCCGCGCCTGCGGCACCGGCGTTGCGCCTCGCCTGCGGGTCAGAGTTCGGTGGTGGCGATTTCGTCTGCGGCCTCCGCGGCTTCCTCGGAGACGCCGAGCTTTTCCTCGATCGCCTTGCGGATCTCGTCTTCGACGGCGGCGCGCTCCTCGGGCGGCATCGCTTCCAGGTCGTCCTCGGAAATCCCCATCGACTGCAGGATCTGCGCGCGCAGGCGCTCGGCCGGGTCCATCTCGGCCCAGGCGAGCAGTTCGTCGCGCGGGCTGGGGACGCTGCTGTCCTCCGTCGCCCCGAGCGTCCACAGCGAGCTCGCAAAGCCCGAAGTTCCGAGCGACGGGCCGATCGTCGGCGCGGCGACACTCGCCGTCGTGCTGCCGCGGCCGGAGCCGGAGGTGTCGCCGCCTTGGGTGAAGTTGCGCGGCTGCTGCAAGGAATAGGCGTAGGCCGTCAGGCGGCCGTTGTCGATCTTCATCGGACGTCTCCCCGTGGCGCGGGAGCTCCGCGCGATCGCTTGGTTACGATTCCCGCGCGCTTTCGGCGGGATCGGGGAGACGCTAGGTTGTACAGCTTATGCGAGCCTTGCAGCCGGGGGGAGCCCGGCCTACGGCAGCGTATAGGCGATCACGTAGTCGCCGGGCTTGGTGCCGACCGAGCCGTGCCCGCCGGCGACGATCAGCACGTATTGCCTGTCGCCCACGGTGTAGGTCATCGGCGTCGACTGGCCGCCGGCGGGAAGCCGCGCCCGCCACAGCTCCGCCCCGCTGGTCACGTCATAGGCGCGCAGGTAGTCGTCGACGGCCGCCCCCAGGAAGGCGACGCCGCCCTTGGTGATGATCGGCCCGCCGATGCCGGGCACGCCCACCTTGAAGGGCAGCGGGATCGGCGACATGTCGCGCACCGTGCCGTTCTTCAGCTTGTAGGCGATCTTGCCGGTGCGCAGGTCGGCGCCGGCGACATAGCCCCAGGGCGGCGCCTGGCAGGGGATCGCGAGCGGCCCCAGGAACGGCCCCATGTAGACGCCGTAGGGCGCGCCTTCGTTGCGGTTCAGCCCCTGCTCGGAGCCCTTCTCGTCCTGCGCCCGCGGCGGGATCTGGTCGCGCGGCACCAGCCTGGAGGTGAAGGCGAGGTAGGTCGGCATGCCGAACATGATCTGCCGCTCGGGGTCGACGGCGACGGAGCCCCAGTTGAACACGCCGAAATTGCCGGGATAGACGAGCGTGCCCTCGATCGAGGGCGGCGTGTAGCGCCCCTCGTATTTCAGCCGGTGGAAGTCGATGCGGCAGGCGAGCTGGTCGAACATCGTCACCCCCCACATGTCCTTTTCCGTCAGCGGATCGGGCATGAAGGTGAGGTCGGAGACGGGCTGCGTCGGCGCGGTGAAGTCCTCCGGGATCGCGCCGGACGGCGCCGGGAACTCGGTCACCGGGATGATCGGCTCGCCGCTGCGCCGGTCGAGCACGTAGATGTCGCCCTGCTTGGTCGGCCCGACCAGCGCCGGCACCACCGTGCCGTCCGCCTTGGTGATGTCGAGCAGCGCCGGCTGGGCGGGCACGTCCATGTCCCAGAGGTCGTGGTGGACCGTCTGGCGCACCCAGCGCACCTGACCGGTCTGGATGTCGAGCGCCACGATCGAGGAGGCGTATTTCTCCACGCTGTCGCTGCGGCCCATGCCGAGCTGGTCGGGCACCTGGTTGCCGAGCGGCACGAAGATCAGCCCGAGCGCCTCGTCGTAGGAGGAGACCGACCAGCTGTTCGGCGAATTGGTGGTGTAGGTCTCGCCCGCCGGGAGCGGCGTGGTCACGTCCGGATTGCCGGAATCCCAGTTCCAGACGAGCGCGCCGGTATCGATGTCGAAGGCGCGGATCACCCCGGACTGCTCGTGGATCGAGTAGTTGTCGTTGACCGCGCCCGCGACGATGATCTTGCCGCCGACGGCGACCGGCGGCGAGGTCGAGTAGTAGTAGCCGGCGGGGTTGTATTTCATGCCGGCCTCCAGATGCAGCACGCCGTTGTCGGCGAAGCCGGTGCACAGCTGCCCGTTCGCCGCATTAAGCGCGATCAGCCGCGCGTCCGAGGTCGGCAGGTAGACGCGCTCGGCGCAGGGAGCGCCCGGCTGGGCGGCCGGGTCCTTCCAGTAGGTGACGCCGCGGCAGGTCTGGTGCTGGCGGTCCGGGTTCATGCCGGAATTGCTGTCGAACTTCCACTTCTCCTTGCCCGTCGCCGCGTCCAGCGCGATCGCCCAGTTGTGCGGGGTGCACAGATAGAGCGTGTCGCCGATCTTGAGCGGCGTCACCTGATAGGTCGTCTCGCCGACGTCGTCGGGCAGCTTCACGTCGCCGGTCTGGTACTGCCAGGCGACCTTGAGCGTATTGACGTTGCCGGTGTTGATCTGGTCGAGCGGCGAATAGCGCTGGCCGTAGGGCGTGCGGCCGTACTGGTGCCATTCGCCGGGCGGCACGTCGCCGCCGAGCGCCGGCGCGGCGTTCATCGCCTCGACCGGCAGGCTGCCGCGGATGTCGCGCACGTCCTGCGTCATCGCATAGGCTGCAACGCCGATCGCGGCGATGGTGGCGACGGCGAGCGGCAGCAGCGAGGCCGGATAGGCCTGGCCCGTCGGGCTCGTGAACCCGAGCGGCCGGCGGATCGAAGGCAGCATCAGCCACAGGCCGAGCAGCACGATGATGCCGCCGCGCGGCCCGAGCTGCCACCAGTCGAAGCCCACCTCCCACACCGCCCAGGCGAGCGAACCGAGGATCAGCGCCGCATAGACCCAGATCGCCAGCGGCCGCTTGAGGAACAGCAGGATCCCGGTTGCGAGGAAGCCGATCCCGGCGATCACGTAGTAGGGGCTGCCCCCGAGCGCCACGAGAATGCCGCCGCCCGCAACGAGCGCGATGCCGATCAGGTCGAAGAGGAGGGCGGTGAGGACGAGGAGCATGCGGGTTCTCCGATGGATGCGGGCGGGGCGGAATGGCGCGGACCGCCGCGGCCAACAAGCCCGCCGCCGCCCGCAACCGTCCGGTCGTCAACGAAGAACTAGCGCTCGCTTGCGTGCAATCAACGGGTGCGGGAAGCGGGAAACGCCGCGCAGGGGAGAGAGGCTCGCCTCCTGCTTTCCGTGCCACCGCGGTCGCCCA
This sequence comes from Hyphomicrobiales bacterium, assembly GCA_900469965.1. Lineage (GTDB taxonomy): Bacteria > Pseudomonadota > Alphaproteobacteria > Rhizobiales > Rhizobiaceae > Mycoplana. Next base: position 27,285 of record UBZP01000011.1, read on the forward strand.
TCGGTCGCCCGGCGCTCGAACGTTGCCGGCAACCGTCCCGGTTTCGCGGCCCCGCCGGTCGACCTACCGCGCTCCGCCCTCGGCGGCGGAAGACGCGGCGGTGAAGACGGCCAGCTGCGCGGCGAAGGCGCGGCGGTAGGCCGGCCGCGCCTCGCCGCGGGCGATGTAGGCCGAAAGGGTCGGAAAGTCGTCCAGCAGCCCCGATCCCTTCAGCCGCAGCAGCACCGATACCATCTGCAGGTCGCCGGCGCTGAAGGGGCCGTCCAGCCACTCGTTCTCGCCGAGGCGATCGGACAGCTGGGACAGCCGTCGGCGGATGCGCGCGTCGACCATGGCGAGGCGCTGCTCGTACCAGCTCTCGCCGCCCTCCAGGAACCGGGCCGTCTCGCGCTCGACGATCGGCGGCTCCATCGTCGAGACCGCGGCGAACATCCAGGCGATCGCCCGCGCCCGGGCATCGGCATCCTCCGGCAAGAGGCCGGCATGGCGCGTGGCGACATGCAGCACGATCGCGCCGGATTCGAACAGCGCCAGGTCGCCCTCCTCATAGGTCGGGATCTGCCCGAACGGCTGCAGCGCCAGATGCGCCGGCTCCTTCATCGCCTTGAACGTAAGAAGCCGCACCGCGTAGGGCTGGCCCACCTCCTCGAGCGCCCAGCGCACCCGCATGTCCCGCGCCAGCCCCCGGCCGCGGTCGGGCGAATTCGCAAAGGCGGTAATGGTGATCGTCATCGC